>NZ_JBJDQW010000003.1:0-1175628 GCF_044903645.1 Streptomyces sp. NPDC002176 | reverse complement strand
GGTACTGCAGGGGGGACCCTGTGGGAGAGTAGGACGCCGCCGAACAATTTTTAGGGAAACCCCCGCACCATTTGGTGCGGGGGTTTTCTGCGTTCAGGGCAGGTTTTCCCTCCGAAGGGAGCATGACGAATATCTGCCTCAAAGACGCCCCGCCGCCTTCAGTGCCAGATAGGCGTCCGCCAACGCGGGAGCCAGTTCCTCCGGCGTCGCGTCCACCACGGTCACTCCATGACGGCGGAGCTGCTCGGCGGTGTGCTGTCGTTCGTGCTGGGCCTGGGCCGCCGCCGCGGCACCGTAGACCGCGTCGATGTCCCCTCTGCCCCGAGCCATGCGCGCGATGTGCGGGTCGGCCACGGAGGCCACGAGCACCGTGTGGCGTTGGGTGAGCTGCGGGAGCATCGGCAGCAGGCCCTCCTCCACCGGTGCCGCGTCGAGCGAGGTGAGAAGGACGATCAGCGAGCGGCGCGGTGCCGTACGCAGAGCGGCTGCCGTGAGCCCGCGTGCGTCGGTCTCGACGAGCTCCGGCTCCAGCGTGGCCAGGGCGTTGACGAGGGACGGCAGGAGCTGTCCTGCGGACTTCCCCTGGACCAGAGCGCGTACCTGCCGGTCGTAGGCGAGCAGGTCCACGCGGTCACCGGCGCGGGAGGCGAGGACCGCCAGGAGGAGCGCCGCGTCCATGGCGGCGTCCAAGCGGGGTACGTCGTCCACGCGGCCGGCCGAGGTGCGGCCGGTGTCGAGGACCAGGAGGATGTGCCGGTCGCGTTCCGGGCGCCAGGTGCGCACGGCTACCGCGGACTGTCTTGCGGTGGCTCGCCAGTCGATCGAACGTGTGTCGTCGCCGGGGACGTACTCCCGGAGGCTGTCGAACTCTGTGCCCTCACCTCGTGTCAGAACACTGGTCCGGCCGTCGAGTTCACGCAATCGAGCGAGTTTCGACGGGAGATGCTTTCGGCTGGTGAAAGGGGGCAAAACCCGTAGTGTCCAGGGCACTCGGTGGGTGCCCTGACGGGAGAACAGGCCGAGGGGGCCATAGGAGCGGATCGTGACCCGGTCGGCCTGGTGGTCGCCGCGGCGGGTGGGGGTCAACCGGGTCGTCGCACGGCGGCGTTCACCGGGTGGGATGTCCAAGCGGTGCCGGGACCCCTCGACCTCGGTGCCGGGCTCCCAGCTGCTCGGTGGCCAGGTGTCCCGCAGCCGTGCTCGCAACAGGCGGCGGGAGGGGTTGGTGACGGTCAAGGTGATGTCGGCGGATTCGCCGAGACGAGTGGAGGTGTCGCCGGAGCGAGTGAGGACCAGGCGCCGTACGGGCGCCGCGAGCGCGAAGTCACAAGCGCAGGCCAGGGCCAGGGAGCCGTTGACCGCGAGGATTCCCGTCCAGCCGGGCTCCAACAGGCCGACGGGGAGGGAGCCGAGGGCTGCGATGAGGGCGGTGCGTCCGGTGAGCGGCATCAGCGGGGTACCGGGACCTGGGCCAGGACGGAGTTGATGACCGAGTCGGCGGTCACACCCTCCATCTCCGCCTCCGGGCGCAGTTGGACCCGGTGCCGCAGGGCGGGCAGTGCCAGGGCCTTCACGTCGTCAGGGGTGACGTAGTCACGGCCCGTCAGCCAGGCCCAGGCGCGGGCGGTGCTGAGCAGGGCGGTGGCGCCTCGGGGAGAGACGCCCAGGGTGAGCGAGGGGGACTGGCGGGTGGCACGACAGATATCCACGACGTAGGCCGTGATCTCGGGGGAGACGGTCGTCCTGGCCACGGCGGCGCGGGCGGCCTCCAGGTCGGCGGGCCCGGCGACGGGGCGTACGCCCGCGGCGCGCAGGTCGCGGGGGTCGAAGCCTGAGGCGTGGCGGGTGAGGACGTCGATCTCGTCCTCACGGGTGGGCAGCGGGATCGTCAGCTTGAGCAGGAAGCGGTCCAGTTGGGCCTCGGGCAGGGGGTAGGTGCCCTCGTACTCGACCGGGTTCTGGGTGGCCGCGACCAGGAACGGTTCGGGGAGGGGGCGCGGGGTGCCATCGACCGTGACCTGGCGTTCCTCCATGGCCTCGAGCAGGGAGGACTGAGTCTTCGGCGGCGTGCGGTTGATCTCGTCCGCGAGAAGGAGGTTGGTGAAGACGGGACCGGGCTGGAAGGAGAACTCCGCGGTGCGGGTGTCGTAGACGAGGGAGCCGGTGACATCGCTCGGCATCAGGTCGGGCGTGAACTGGACGCGCTTGGTATCGAGTTCGAGTGCCGATGCCAGGGTGCGGACCAGGAGGGTCTTGGCGACTCCGGGGACTCCTTCGAGGAGGACGTGGCCTCGGCACAGCAGGGCGACGACGAGACCGGTCACGGCGGGGTCCTGGCCGACCACGGCTTTGGCGATCTCGGTGCGCAGGGTCTCCAGGGAGGCACGGGCGGCGGCCGCGTCCTCGGTGTTCCCGGCGCTGTCAGTGGTCGGGGCCATCATGAACGGCGTACCTCTCTTTCGAGGGCGTCGAGTCGGTCGGTGAGTGCGATGAGGGCCGCGTCGTCGCGGGGCGGCGCTCCGAAGAGGAGGGAACGCAGGGCCTGTTCGCCACCGTCGGGGAGACGGGCGGACAGGGCGGGGAGCAGGGCTTCCGGGGTGTGTGCCTGGGCGGCGGGGACGCCGACGAGCGGGGCCAGGCGGGTGCGGGTCGTGGAGCGCAGGCCGGTGGCGGCGTGGTCGTGGGCGTCGGCCTTGCGGTAGAGGCGGGCGCGGCCTTCGGTCGTCTCGGAGGCGCGGATGGCGACGGGCAGCCTTTCCGGCACCAGCGGGCCGAACCGGCGGCCGCGCCAGAAGGCGGCGACGAGCGCTGCGGCGAACAGTTGGAAGGTGGCCCAGAGCCAGCCCGAGGGGAGCAGATCCAAGAGGCTTTCGCGGCCGTCGGTGTCGGCGGCGGAGGAGTCGGCGAGCGAGGGGAGGTACCAGACCAGATGAGGCCGGGAGCCGAGGAGTTGCAGGGCGAGCGAGGCGTTGCCCTGCTTGTCGAGACGGTTGTTGAGGAGGATGTCGGGCGCGCCCAGGACGACGGTGTCGCCCCCGCCCGAGGCCGCCGGGACGCGGAGCAGGGTGGCGCGCCGCTCGCTGGGGTAGCAGGACTCGGCGTCGCGGACGGTGGTGCTGTAGCGGATGCCGCCGGTCTCGGCGCTGCCCGCCCGCCGGGCTTCGGGGAGCGTGCAGTCGGGGTCGAGCGTGGTGTCGACGCTGTTGACCGGGCTCGCGTTGACGCCGGGGGCGAGGCGTTCGACGGACCAGCTGCTCGGGGCGACGAGCACGGTGCGGCCGCCGGAGGATGCCGTGGCCGTGGCGAGCCGGTTCTGCTGTCGGTGGGTCAGCAGGTCGGGTATGGCGACCAGGAGGGTCGTGTCGGGGCCGGTGGCCGCGCGCGCGGCGTCGAGGGTGCTGACCACGCGGGTGCTGACCCCGCGGTCGGCGAGGAGTTCGGCGACGGCGCGGCTGCCGCTGGGATCGGCGGAACGCGGGTCCAGGTCGCCGTGCTTGGTCTGGGAGCGGACGACGGCGAGGGCGACGGCGCCGATCAGCACAAGGACGACGGCGAGGGCGATGCCCCGGGTGCGGGTCCACAGCTGACGGGTGGTGAGCGCGTACGACGTCGTCATCCGGTCTTCCCGTCACGGGCGGTGTCGGCGGCGCTGGTCACCAGGGCGGGGCGGGCGCGTTCGAGGTCGCTGTCGAGTAGGGCGACGCGTTGGTACGTCTGCTGGTCGGCGGTGCGGCCGCCGTATGTGACGTCGTCGAAGTGGCGGGCGGCGGTGCGCAGTCCGTCCGCGTGGCCGGGGAGGGTGCGGCCCGCTTCGGCGGCGGCTTCGTCGGCGGTGCGGCCGGGGCGGACGTCGAGCAGGGCCCGCTCTTCCAGCGCGCGGACGATGGCGCGCATGCGTTCCTGGACGGCCTGGCTCCAGTGGCCCTGGGCGGCGTGCGCCTCGGCGGCGGACCGGTGTTCGGCGGCGGTCCGCGGGCGTTCGTCGAACAGCGGGGCGGCCGAGACGGGGCTGCGGCGTGGGGAGCCCAGCCGCCACCACAGGGCGGCCAGTACGGCGATGACGCACAGGATCACGACGAGGAGGCCGAGCGAGCCGCCCGGTGCCGTCGAGGCGGCCTTGGCGAGGAGTCTGCCGAGCCACTCCCAGAACGCGTTGAGGGCGCGTTGGAGCAGGCTGGGGTCGTTCTCGTGGTACATCCGCTTGGCCAGTTCACGGCGTGCCGCCTCGCGCGCGGGATCGCGCGGGACGGTCAGGGGCGGCTCGTCGCCGGAGCTGCCGAGCGCGAAGGCCATGCGGCGGGCGGCGCCGGGCCATCCCGACGCCGCCGTGAGAACTCCCCCCGTCATGCTCACCGCATCAGCTCCCCGGCACCGGGCCGGGCGTGGCGCCGGGGGCGTGGCCCGGGACACCGGCGGCGCGGACCAGTTCGAGGTCGAGGGCCTCGCGGCGGATGCGCTGGTCGATGTAGAGGAGCACGGTGACACCGGCCTTGACCGGCAGGGTGAGCATGCCGCCGATCACCGAGCCGATGCCGGTGATGAGCAGGAACGACCAGCCGGTCGGCTGGGCGCCGGTGCCGACCAGGGAGGTCATGTTCTCGCCGCTCACGGCGAACGCGATGACGGTGAAGGGGATCACCGTCATCCAGGAGACCAGGTTGGCGATGATCCCGGCGAGGAACTGCACGCCGAGGACGCGCCACCAGGAGCCCTTGACCAGCTTGGCCGAGCGGGTCATCGACTTCCAGACGCCCTGCCGCTCCAGCATCAGCGCGGGCGAGGCGAGGGAGAAGCGGATCGTCAGCCAGATCACGACGATGACGGCCGCCAGGATGCCCAGGACGATCAGGGCGACGGCCGGTGCGTCGAAGCCCGCGACGGCCCCCAGGAGGAGACCCGGCAGCAGTCCGGCGACCAGGACGACGCCGGTGATGAGGGCCAGCAGCATGAGGAGGCCGAGCAGCTTGAGGAGCTGGCCGCGGGATTCGCGCCACGCCTCGCCGATGCTCACCGGCTTGCCGAGGACGGCGCGGCTGGTCACGGTCGTCAGCAGCGCGGTGGCCACGATGGTGCCGACCACGGAGACCAGGCCGACGAGCAGCGCACCGGCGGAGACCGAGCCGAGGGAGCGCAGCACCTCGCTCGGGGACACGTCGGGATCGCTGAGCGTGCTGGCCGTGTCCTTCAGGATGACGCCCTGGAGGAGGAGCGCGCACAGCTGGATGACGACCGACACCGTCAGCGAGATCCCGAGGACGGTGCGCCAGTAGGCGCGCATGGTGGAGATGGCGCCATCGAGTATCTCGCCGATGCCGAGCGGGCGCAGCGGGATCACGCCGGGCTTGGCGGCGGGCGGGAGACCGCCCCAGCCGTTGCCCCAGGCCGCGGGGCCGCCGGGAGCGCCGGGTCCGCCCCAGCCCGCGCCCGGTGGCGGGGGCGGAGGTGCCTGGCCCGGGGCGGGCGCGCCGGTGGGCGCCGACCACTGTCCGGGAGGCGGCTGACCCTCGGCCCACTTCGCGTCGGGGCCCTGCGGAGCGTCGCCCGGCTGTGCGCCCGGCTCGGTGGGAGCGGGCGGGTCGGCGGGTGTGGGCTCGGCGGCGCCGGCCGCGCCGGTCTTCCGTTCCTCGGACGACGGGTCGGGTCCGGGCGAAGCCCAGCCCGGCGAGTCACTCATCGAAGCTCCTTCACGGTGCCCGTCCGCGGTCGCGGCGGCAGCTTGGCAGCCATCGTGCCATGGCCGGGTCACGGTGTGACCTGGCGCGGTGGACGCCGTACTCCATCAATTCTCCGGCGGATACGGGGCAGACTCACCGCATGGCTGATCAGCAGGCGCGACCTGGCGAGGACAAGCGGCCGACCGGGATACCGGTGATCCGATGGGAGGAACCGCCCGAAGGGCCCGTACTCATCCTTCTCGACCAGACGAGGCTTCCGTCCGAGGAAGTCGAGCTGGTGTGCACGGACGCGTCGGCGCTGGTGGAGGCGATCCGTTCGCTCGCCGTGCGCGGGGCGCCGGTGCTCGGTGTCGCGGGGGCGTACGGCGTCGCCCTGGCCGCGGCGCGGGGCTTCGATGTGGACGAGGCCGCCGACGCGCTGGAGAGCGCCCGGCCCACCGCAGTGAACCTGTCCGTCGGGGTCCGCCGGGCCCTGGCCGCGTACCGGGAGGAACTGGCCGCGACCGGCGACCCCACGGCGGCGGCGACGGCCACGCTCGCGGCGGCGCGGGCACTGCACCAGGAGGACGCGGAGGCGAGCGCGCGGATGGCCGCGCACGGTCTGGCGCTGCTGGACGAGCTGATGCCGGGCGGCGGCCACCGGGTCCTGACCCACTGCAACACCGGTTCGCTGGTGTCGGGCGGGGAGGGGACCGCGTTCGCGGTGGCGCTGGCCGCGCACCGGGTGGGGCGGCTGCGGCGGCTCTGGGTGGACGAGACGCGCCCGTTGTTGCAGGGGGCGCGGCTGACGGCGTACGAGGCGGCGCGCAGCGGGATGGCGTACACGCTGCTCACCGACAGCGCGGCCGGTTCGCTGTTCGCGGCCGGAGAGGTGGACGCGGTGCTGATCGGCGCGGACCGGATCGCGGCCGACGGCTCGGTGGCGAACAAGGTGGGCAGTTACCCGCTGGCGGTGCTGGCGCGCTACCACCATGTGCCGTTCATCGTGGTGGCGCCGGTGACGACGGTGGACCTGGAGACCCCGGACGGCGCGTCGATCGAGGTCGAGCAGCGTCCGGGCTTCGAGGTGACCGAGATCGTCACGCCTCAGGCATCGGTGGCGGGCGGGGGTGGCGGGGTGCCGCTGGCTCCGCTGGGTACGCAGGCGTACAACCCGGCGTTCGACGTGACCCCGCCCGAACTGGTGACGGCGATCGTCACCGAGGAAGGCGTCGTCTCCCCGGTGACCCCCGAGGCGCTGGCGGCCCTGTGCACGGGGGCCCGGACCGCGTCGGCCACCGGCTGACACCCGTACCCCTGCCGGGGCCGCCCGTCCGACCGGCCCCGGCAGCCGTCCCTTCCCCGTGTGCCGGGGGCAGACAGTGACCGGTCGGTACGACTATCGTCACAGGCCAGTGACGTGCCTCACCTGCGGCTCTGTCGTCGTTATGAGAATGGGATGATGTCGTTTATGAAGGGACGAGTCCTTGTCGTCGACGACGACACCGCACTGGCCGAGATGCTCGGCATCGTGCTGCGTGGTGAAGGTTTTGAGCCGTCTTTCGTAGCCGACGGGGACAAGGCGCTGGCCGCTTTCCGGGAGGCCAAGCCCGATCTGGTGCTGCTGGACCTGATGCTGCCCGGTCGGGACGGCATCGAGGTGTGCCGCCTGATCAGGGCGGAGTCCGGGGTGCCCATCGTGATGCTCACCGCCAAGAGCGACACCGTGGATGTCGTGGTGGGCCTGGAGTCCGGCGCGGACGACTACATCGTGAAGCCGTTCAAGCCGAAGGAGCTGGTGGCCCGTATCCGGGCGCGGCTGCGGAGGTCGGAGGAGCCCGCGCCGGAGCAGCTCACCATCGGTGACCTGGTGATCGACGTGGCCGGGCACTCCGTGAAGCGGAACGGGCAGTCGATCGCGCTGACCCCGCTGGAGTTCGATCTGCTCGTCGCGCTCGCGCGCAAGCCGTGGCAGGTGTTCACCCGTGAGGTGCTGCTGGAGCAGGTCTGGGGCTACCGGCACGCCGCCGACACCCGGCTGGTCAACGTGCATGTGCAGCGGCTGCGTTCCAAGGTCGAGAAGGACCCGGAGCGGCCGGAGATCGTGGTGACCGTTCGAGGCGTCGGCTACAAGGCCGGACCGAGCTGACGTGTCCGGGGACAGCGCCGCTTCGGCTCCCGGCCGGCCCGGCGCCGGTCCGGGACACGTGTCCGGCCGCGGTGCGGGCAGTCCGCGCCGGGGCCGCCTCTTCACCGCCGCCCTATTGAGCGGCGGTGTCCAGGGCAGTCCGGTCGTCCGGCTGTTCATCCGCTGGGTGCGCCGTCCGCTGCTGCCCGTCATGCGGCTGTGGCGGCGCAACATCCAGCTGCGGGTCGTCGCCACGACCCTGCTGATGTCGCTGGGCGTCGTCCTGCTGCTGGGCTTCGTCGTCATCGGCCAGGTGCGCAACGGGCTGCTGGACGCGAAGGTGAAGGCGTCGCAGAGCCAGGCCACCGGCGGTTTCGCCGTGGCCCGGCAGAGCGCCGACGAGACCGCGGCCGCCACCCATGGCACCACGGGCGTCAACGGCTCCGACGGCCAGCAGTCCCAGAACGTCATCCAGTGGATGAGCGACCTCGTGGAGTCGCTCTCCAGCGGCGGTTCGGGCGCCTTCGACGTGGTCACGCTGCCCGTCGGCGACGACAGCGGCGGGGGTCGCAGCCCGCGCGGCTCCGGGTACGTCAGCCCGGCCGACAGCGTGCCCGTGAGCCTGCGCGACCGGGTCAACAGCAGCACCAGCACCGCCGCCGCCCAGAGTTACACCCGCATCGTCTACAGCAACGGCAAGGAATCCCAGCCCGCGCTGGTCATCGGCAAGCAGGTCAACGACCCCAACGGCCACCCCTACGAGCTGTACTACCTCTTCCCCCTCACGCAGGAGGAGAAGTCGCTGAGCCTGGTCAAGGGCACCCTGGCGACCGCCGGCCTCTTCGTCGTCGTACTCCTTGGGGCCATCGCCTGGCTCGTGGTGCGGCAGGTCGTCACGCCGGTGCGGATGGCGGCCGGGATCGCGGAGCGGCTGTCCGCCGGGCGGCTCCAGGAGCGAATGAAGGTCACCGGCGAGGACGACATCGCGCGCCTCGGCGAAGCCTTCAACAAGATGGCGCAGAACCTCCAGCTCAAGATCCAGCAGCTGGAGGACCTCTCGCGGATGCAGCGGCGGTTCGTCTCCGACGTCTCGCACGAGCTGCGGACCCCGCTGACCACTGTACGGATGGCCGCGGACGTCATCCACGACGCCCGTGTGGACTTCGACCCGATGACCGCGCGGTCCGCGGAACTCCTCGCGGACCAGCTGGACCGGTTCGAGTCGCTGCTCGCGGACCTGCTGGAGATCAGCCGGTTCGACGCGGGCGCGGCCGCGCTGGAGGCCGAGCCGATCGACCTGCGAGAGGTCGTACGGCGGGTCGTCGGCGGTGCCGAGCCGCTCGCCGAGCGCAAGGGCAGCCGTATCCGCGTGGTCGGCGATCTGCAGCCCGTCGTCGCCGAGGCGGACGCCCGGCGGGTGGAGCGGGTGCTGCGCAACCTCGTCGTCAACGCCGTCGAGCACGGCGACGGCAAGGACGTCGTGGTCAAGCTCGCCAGCGCGGGCGGCGCCGTCGCCGTCGCGGTGCGCGACTACGGTGTCGGGCTCAAGCCCGGCGAGGCGACCCGGGTCTTCAGCCGTTTCTGGCGGGCGGACCCGGCACGCGCGCGTACGACCGGCGGTACCGGACTGGGGCTGTCGATCGCGCTGGAGGACGCCCGGCTGCACGGCGGCTGGCTCCAGGCGTGGGGCGAGCCGGGCGGCGGTTCGCAGTTCCGGCTGACCCTGCCGCGTACCGCCGACGAGCCGCTGCGGGGCTCGCCGATACCGCTGGAGCCCAAGGACTCGCGTCGTAACCGGGGTCTGGACGACGGCGGGACACCGCGTGGGGGAGCGGAGAAGCTGGCGACGGTCCCGGTGCAGCCGAACGGTGGCAACGCGTCCCCGCTTCCGCCGCGTCAGGGTGCCGCCGCGGTGGCCGACCCGACCGCGCTGCCCGGCAACGGGAACGGCGGCGCGCGGGTCGTGCCCCGGCCCGCGAACGGTGCACGGCGGCCCGACGACAGGACCGGCACCCAGGTGCCCGACCCGCGAGCGGAGGCTCGCCCGGAACCGGCCGGACAGGACTCGACCGAGGCAGAGGCAGAGGCAGGGGAGGCGTTCCGTGGTCGCTGACCGCGAGGGGGGCGCCCGGCGTACGCCGGGGCGCGCGGTGACATACGCGGTCTGCGGGGCCGTACTGCTGGGCGGCTGCGCCTCGATGCCCGACAGCGGGGATCTGCGCAACGTGGAGTCCACGCCGCGCCAGGACACGGGGGTACGGGTCTTCGCCGTGCCGCCCGCCGAGGGCGCCTCGGCCAACGAGATCATGCAGGGCTTCCTGGAGGCGCTGACCAGCGACGATCCGCACTACGACACGGCGCGGAAGTACCTGACCGCCGAGGCGGCGCGTGCCTGGCGGCCGGAGGAGTCGGCCACCGTTCTCGCGGACAGCCCCGGCGCCCTCGCCGAGACACCACCGGCCGACCGGGAACCGAACCCGGGACGCACCTACGTCCTGGCGGGCAGCCGGGTGGCCACGGTGGACGCGCGGCAGGCGTACGCCCCGGCGCACGGCGACTTCCGGGCCAAGGTGCATCTGACGCAGGACGCCAAGAGCCGGCAGTGGCGGATCGACGCGCCGCCCGAGGGTGTCGTGATGGGTAAGTCGGATTTTCAGCGCAACTACACGTCCGTCGACAAGTACTACTTCGCCACCCACACCAGGGCCGGGGCGTCGGGGGACCCGGTGGCGGTCGCCGACCCGGTGTTCGTGCGCAGCAAGGTCGACCCGATGACCCAGCTGGTGCGGTCGCTGCTGAGCGGGCCCACCCACTGGCTCGGCCCGGTGGTCAGGTCCAGCTTCCCGACCGGTACGGAGCTGCGGAACGGCACGACCGGACTGGCTCCGGACGACAAGAACCGGCTGACCGTGCCGCTGAACGCCAAGGCGGCCCGCGTCGGTCGGGCCCGGTGCAGGGAGATGGCGACCCAGCTGCTGTTCACGCTGCGGAACCTGGCGCCGACCCTGGAGTCGGTCGACCTGCGCGGACCCGGCGACGACCAGCTGTGCGACCTTACCGAGAGCAGTGCGGACTCCGTCGCCTGGCACGCCTCGGCCCAGAGCCCGGACTACCTCTACTTCCTGGACGGCAAGCACCGGCTGATCCGGCTGCCCGCCGCGGGCGCGGGCACCGGTGGCACCCCGGTGCCGGGCGCGTTCGGCGAGGGCGTCCGGCAGTTCCGTTCGGTCGCCGTCTCGCGGGACGAGCGCACGGCGGCCGGGGTCGGCGCGGACGGCAAGTCGCTGTACGTGGCCCCGCTGGCCGCCGACGCGTCGCTGGAGCAGCCCGTGCTGACCAGCCAGGGCCCCACCGAGGACACCCGGCTGACCCGGCCCGGCTGGGACGCCCGGGGCGATCTGTGGGTGGCCGACCTGAACCCGGCCCGGCCGCGGCTGTACGTCGTCCCGCGGGGCACCGGCAAGCCGGTGGCGGTGACGCTGCCGGAGCTGCCCGGCCCGATCCGGGACGTGCGGGTGGCCGCGGACGGGGCGCGGGTCGCGCTGGTCGTGGCGGTCGAGGGCGGCAAGCAGTCCCTGCTGATCGGCAGGATCGAGGGCGGCGACAGCGTGAGCGCCGACGGGAACGACGGCTCCGGTGGGAAGGACGGGAGCGGGGACGGTTCGGCCGAGGCACCCGCCGTCGTCGCCGCTCGTCCGGCGGCGCCCGACATGGAGCTGGTCACCGCGATGTCCTGGGCCGGTGACAGCCGCCTCGTCGTGGTCGGCCGCGAGCAGGGCGGTGTGCACCAGATGCGCTATGTGCAGGTGGACGGCTCGGTGCTGGAGGGCCCGGCGCCTGCCGCGCTCTCCCGGGTGAAGGCGATCGCCTCCACCGAGGACGACCGGGTGCCGCTGGTGGCCTGCTCGGAGGACGGGATCGTCCGGCTGCCGTCCGGCGCGCAGTGGCAGAAGGTGGACAAGGACGGTACGGCGCCGGTCTATCCGGGGTAGTTGTCGACCTGCCTGACCTGCGGTTTCCCGGCCGCGCTCACTCGTGCGGGTGAGCGGCGCCGGGGGCCTGCCGGGGTTGTCCACAGGGGCGTTGTCCACAGGGGTGGCCGGGCCGCCCGAGGCTGGGCACAGTGGTGGACATGCGGGGATGGTGGCAGGACCTCACCGACCTGGCGCTGCCGACCGAGTGCGGCGGTTGCGGGTCACCACCGGCGGTGCTCTGCGCACGGTGCCGGACGTCGCTGGAGCGTGCGGAGCCGCGCCGGGTACGGCCGGTGCCCGAGCCACCGGGGCTTCCGGCGGTGTACGCCGCCGCTCCTTACGCACGGGAGGTGCGGGCACTCCTCCTCGCGCACAAGGAACGGGGCGCGCTGGCGCTCACCGGGGCACTGGGCGCGGCTCTGGCGGGAGCCGTGCGCGCCGGGCTCGGACCGGAACCCGGTCAACTTGGGCCGGAACCCGGCCGGGTCGGGGCGGGGCCGGACGCCGGGCCGGTGATCCTCGTGCCCGTCCCCTCCGCCCGCTGGGCCGTGCGGCGGCGCGGGCACGACCCGGTGCGGCGGATGGCGCTCGTGGCGGCCGGGCGGCTGCGGCGCACCGGCACCCCGGCGCGGGTGGCCGCCGTGCTGCGGCAGCGGCGGCCCGTGGTCGACCAGGCGGGGCTGGACGCGCGGCGCCGCCGGGAGAACCTGGCGGGCGCGCTGGAGGTGCGGACCGGGGGCGCGCGCCTGCTCGCCGGGGGCCGGGTCGTGCTCGTGGACGACCTGATCACCACCGGCGCGAGCCTGGCCGAGGCGGCGCGCGCCGTGCGCGCGACGGCCGGAATCCGGTGCGAGGAGGACAGGGCTGTGTATCGCGGCGCAACTCGGGAAGGTAGGGAGGAACGACGGATCGGGCCGAGATCACGGACGAGATCACAGGGAGGAAAGTCGGTGCATGGGGCACTGGAAAAGGGGCCGGTGAACATCACCGGAGAAGCCGTCCGGGCAGCGGTGATCGCCGCACCCCGTGATTCCTTCGAATAAACAGGGAACCGACCGAGAACTTGCGTCGTTGCAGGTAGCGAGGGGAGTAATTCACCTGAACGGAGGTACGCCTCAGTAGAGGGTGACGACATCCGTCCGGGCGAGATATGTTCGGTTGTGAGGAAAGGCCCAGGCCACACCTCTCATATCCGATTGCCGCGCCGTGGGTTTTGCACAATCACCCGCGCGTGACGGGATGGAGATCTCGCCCATGGGGGAGGAGGAGGTGGGAGTCACCGAGTCCGAGGTTCCGGGACTCACCGGGACCTGGTGCGAAAGGGAGACGCTCCGCCTAGGGCGTGAGCGATCCGGGAACGGAGTTCTGCGTGGACATCGTCGTCAAGGGCCGCAAGACCGAAGTACCTGAGCGGTTCCGCAAGCACGTGGCCGAGAAGCTGAAGCTGGAGAAGATCCAGAAGCTCGACGGCAAGGTGATCAGCCTCGACGTCGAGGTGTCCAAGGAGCCCAACCCCCGACAGGCCGACCGCTGTGACCGAGTGGAGATCACGCTCCGCTCCCGCGGTCCGGTGATCCGGGCGGAGGCATCGGCCAGCGACCCGTACGCGGCCCTCGACATGGCCGCGGAGAAGCTGGACGCCCGGCTGCGCAAGCAGCACGACAAGCGAGTCGTGCGCCGGGGCGCACGACGCACCCCGGCCGCGGAAGTACCCGACGTCGTCCCCGGTGTGGCGACGCTCTACCCCGACGGTGAGCCCGTCCCGACGGCCGATTCCGACGGAGTGCCCACCAGGAAGATCGGCTCGCTGGAGGTCAAGGGCGACGGCCCGCTGGTGGTCCGCGAGAAGACCCACGTCGCCTCCCCGATGAGCCTTGACCAGGCCCTCTACGAGATGGAACTGGTCGGCCACGACTTCTACTTGTTCGTCGACTCCGAGACCAAGGAGCCGAGCGTCGTCTACCGGCGACACGCCTACGACTACGGCGTCATCCATCTGAACACGGACCCGATGGTGGCTCAGGCGCAGCCGCCCGCGGCGGGTGACACGCTGGGCGGCTGACCTGCCCGGCGGGAGCGGAGACGGTGCCCCTGGGACGCGCGTGCGCCCCCAGGGGCACCGGTGTGCGACCACTTCGCCCCCGGTGCGTCACCGTTCGGGCGCCGGAGCATGAAATCATGACCGGCACGGCCCAACCGGTGGGCCGCTGCCTTGGGTTGGCGATGGCACGGGACCACGGGCCACGGCCTTCAGGGGGAGGAACGATGGCGGACACCTTCGGACCGATGCGCGACGCGGGCGCCGACGACGGCGTCATCGGCGCGGACCCGGACCTGGACCTTCCACGCGACGAGCCGATCCGGGTGCTGGTGGTGGACGACCACGCGCTCTTCCGCCGCGGCCTGGAGATCGTGCTCGCCGCCGAGGAGGACATCCAGGTCGTCGGCGAGGCGGGCGACGGCGCCGAGGCGGTGGACAAGGCGGCCGATCTGCTGCCCGACATCGTGCTGATGGACGTGCGGATGCCCAGACGGGGCGGGATCGAGGCATGCACCTCCATCAAGGAGGTCGCCCCCAGCGCGAAGATCATCATGCTGACGATCAGCGACGAGGAGGCCGACCTCTACGACGCCATCAAGGCGGGCGCGACCGGCTACCTCCTCAAGGAGATCTCCACGGACGAGGTGGCCACCGCCATCCGCGCCGTCGCGGACGGACAGTCGCAGATCAGCCCCTCCATGGCGTCCAAGCTCCTCACCGAGTTCAAGTCGATGATCCAGCGCACCGACGAGCGACGGCTCGTGCCCGCGCCCCGGCTGACCGACCGGGAGCTGGAGGTGCTCAAGCTCGTCGCCACCGGGATGAACAACCGGGACATCGCCAAGGAGTTGTTCATCTCCGAGAACACCGTGAAGAACCACGTCCGCAACATCCTGGAGAAGCTGCAGCTGCACTCCCGGATGGAGGCGGTCGTCTACGCGATGCGCGAGAAGATCCTGGAGATCCGCTAGCGGCGTCCCAACGCCCGCCCCAGGGTGGCTAGGAGAGGACGCGGGCGAGTTCCAGCGTGAGCGGGGCGCGGAGTTCGGGGGCGTCCACACGCTCCACGCGGACGTCCGTGCAGCCCACCCAGGACGCCGCCTCCACCAGGGCCTGCGCCACGCCCGGCACCGCCTTCGGGCCGTCCAGCGTGACCTGCCTGGCCACCAGCGTGCCGCCCTCGCGCGCGGGGTCGACCCGGCCGATCAGCCGCCCGCCGGACAGCACCGGCATGGCGAAGTAGCCGTACACCCGCTTCGGCCTCGGGACGTATGCCTCCAGGCGGTGGGTGAAGCCGAAGATCCGCTCCGTGCGCGCCCGTTCCCAGATCAGCGAGTCGAACGGGGAGAGCAGCGTGGTGCGGTGCCGTCCGCGCGGGGGCGCCGCCAGCGCGGCCGGGTCCGCCCACGCGGGCCTGCCCCAGCCCTCGACCTCGACCGGCACCAGCCCCGACTCGGCGATCACCGCGTCGACCTGCTCGCCCCGGAGACGGTGGTAGTCGGCGATGTCCGCGCGGGTGCCCACGCCCAGCGCCTCACCGGCCAGCCGGACCAGGCGGCGTAGGCACTCGGCGTCGTCCAGGTCGTCGTGCAGCAGCTCCGCCGGGATGGCGCGCTCGGCGAGGTCGTAGACCCGCTTCCAGCCGCGGCGCTCCACGCAGACCACCTCGCCGTACATCAGTGCGCGCTCCACGGCGACCTTGGCGCCGGACCAGTCCCACCAGTCGCTGGTGCGCTTCGCGCCGCCCAACTCGGTCGCGGTGAGCGGGCCTTCGGTGCGCAGCTGCTTGATCACCTGGTCGTAGGCGCCCTCGGGCAGCTGGTGATTCCAGTGCGGGCGGTCGCGGTAGGCGCGGCGGCGGAAGGCGAAGTGCGGCCACTCCTCGACCGGGAGGATGCACGCGGCGTGCGACCAGTACTCGAAGGCGTGGGGCGCGCCGGAGGACGGGGTGTGCCAGTAGGCCGACTCCACGTCCTTGCGGCCGACCGCGCCCAGGCGCGCGTACGGGATCAGCTCATGGGACCGGGCCAGTACGGAGATGGTGTCGAGCTGGACCGCGCCGAGTGCCCGGAGCACCCCGCGCGCGCCGGAGCGGCGGTCGGGCGCGCCGAGGAAGCCCTGGGCCCGCAGGGCGAGGCGGCGGGCGTCGTCCGCGGTGAGGGTGAGAGCGGGGCGCGGCAGGGTCGTCATGCCGGGGACGATAGAGGGTGGCACTGACAGTCCCCGTCGACCTGCGCCTTCGCCTCCGACGGCCGGACCGGCGCGGGCAGATAGGGCGCCGTCGACGGCAGTCCGAGGTCCGAGGGGAGCAGCGATCCCACCCAGGAGTCCCGTCGCACACCCCTGCTGTCCACGCCCGCGCGCAGGACGCCCTCGACGGTGAAGCCGACCCGTTCGGCCACCGCGCGGGAGGCGCGGTTGCCGACCTCGGCGCGCCACTCCAGCCGGTCCATCGCGAGCGCCGTGAAGGCCCAGCGTGCGACGGCCGAGACGGCCTCGGTGACGTACCCCCGGCCGCGGTGCTCCCTGGCGGCCCAGTAGCCGATCTCGCCGTGGCCGGGCCCGTGCGTCACGACGCTGAGCATGCCCGCCAGTTCTCCCGAGGGCGGGAAGGCGCCGAAGGTGTACATCGAGTCGTCCGCCCAGCCCTCGGGGGCCGTGCCGCCGACGAACGTCTCGGCGTGCTCGCGCAGGTAGGGCGAGGGGAAGGAGGCGATCCAGCGCTGGATGGCGGGGTCCTGGGCCGCCGCGAGCACCGCCTCGGTGTCGTCCGGGCGGACGGCGCGCAGCAGCAGGCGTTCGGTGGTCAGAACGACGGGGTCCATCCGGCGAGTGTGCGCGGACCGGACATACCGTGCCAACGCATTTCGCCCTGAGTGAGCGACGTATCACCATTCGCGCAAATCATCGGCGTGGCGCGGCACCATCCGTGCTCCCCGGACGTTGTCCGGAGTGAAGGGACCACTGCGCCGCCGGGCCTCCCGGCGCGGCGGGGTCCTCGCATACGATGGCCGTTGCTTCATCAAGTCACATGGAAACCGACCGTCCCAGGCCCGACCGGCAAGGAGACCACCCCCCGTGTCCGTCCTCTCGAAGATCATGCGTGCAGGCGAAGGCAAGATCCTGCGCAAGCTGCACCGCATCGCGGACCAGGTCAACTCCATCGAAGAGGACTTCGCCGACCTCTCCGACGCCGAGCTGCGGGCTCTCACCGAGGAGTACAAGCAGCGGTACGCGGACGGCGAGAGCCTGGACGACCTGCTCCCCGAGGCGTTCGCCACCGTTCGCGAGGCCGCCAAGCGCGTCCTCGGCCAGCGTCACTACGACGTGCAGATCATGGGCGGCGCCGCGCTCCACCTCGGCTACGTGGCCGAGATGAAGACCGGTGAGGGCAAGACCCTCGTCGGCACCCTGCCCGCGTATCTGAACGCCCTCTCCGGTGACGGCGTCCACCTGATCACGGTCAACGACTACCTGGCCGAGCGCGACTCCGAGATGATGGGCCGCGTCCACAAGTTCCTCGGCCTGGAAGTCGGCTGCATCCTGGCCAACATGACGCCGGCCGAGCGCCGCGAGCAGTACGCGTGCGACATTACCTACGGCACGAACAACGAGTTCGGCTTCGACTACCTCCGCGACAACATGGCGTGGTCGCAGGACGAGCTGGTGCAGCGCGGCCACAACTTCGCGATCGTGGACGAGGTGGACTCCATCCTCGTCGACGAGGCCCGTACGCCGCTGATCATCTCCGGCCCCGCCGACCAGGCCACCAAGTGGTACGGCGACTTCTCCAAGCTGGTCACGCGCCTCAAGCGCGGCGAGGCGGGCAACCCCCTCAAGGGCATCGAGGAGACCGGCGACTACGAGGTCGACGAGAAGAAGCGCACCGTCGCCATCCACGAGACCGGTGTCTCCAAGGTCGAGGACTGGCTGGGCATCGAGAACCTCTACGAGTCGGTGAACACCCCGCTCGTCGGGTACCTGAACAACGCCATCAAGGCGAAGGAGTTGTTCAAGAAGGACAAGGACTACGTCGTCATGGACGGCGAAGTCATGATCGTCGACGAGCACACCGGCCGTATCCTCGCCGGTCGCCGTTACAACGAGGGCATGCACCAGGCGATCGAGGCGAAGGAAGGGGTGGACATCAAGGACGAGAACCAGACGCTCGCCACGATCACCCTCCAGAACTTCTTCCGCCTCTACAAGCGCCACGACCACCAGGGCAAGGAAGTCCCCGGCCTCTCCGGCATGACCGGTACGGCGATGACCGAGGCCGCCGAGTTCCACCAGATCTACAAGCTCGGCGTCGTCCCGATCCCGACCAACCGGCCGATGGTCCGCAAGGACCAGTCGGACCTGATCTACCGCACCGAGGTGGCCAAGTTCGAGGCGGTCGTCGACGACATCGCCGAGAAGCACGAGAAGGGCCAGCCGATCCTGGTCGGCACCACCTCGGTGGAGAAGTCGGAGTACCTCTCCCAGCAGCTCAGCAAGCGCGGCATCCAGCACGAGGTGCTGAACGCCAAGCACCACGAGCGTGAGGCGTCGATCGTCGCGCAGGCGGGCCGCAAGGGCGCCGTGACGGTGGCCACCAACATGGCCGGCCGCGGTACGGACATCAAGCTCGGCGGCAACCCCGAGGACCTCGCCGAGGCGGAGCTGCGTCAGCACGGCCTCGACCCCGAGGAGCACATCGAGGAGTGGGCGGCCGCGCTGCCCGCCGCGCTGGGCCGGGCCGAGCAGGCGGTGAAGGCCGAGAAGGAGGAGGTCGAGGTCAGCGGCGGCCTCTACGTCCTCGGCACCGAGCGGCACGAGTCGCGCCGTATCGACAACCAGCTGCGCGGTCGTTCCGGCCGTCAGGGCGACCCCGGCGAGTCCCGGTTCTACCTCTCGCTCGGTGACGACCTGATGCGTCTGTTCAAGGCGCAGATGGTCGAGCGCGTGATGGCGATGGCCAACGTCCCCGACGACGTGCCGATCGAGAACAAGATGGTCACCCGCGCGATCGCGTCCGCGCAGTCGCAGGTCGAGACCCAGAACTTCGAGACGCGCAAGAACGTCCTGAAGTACGACGAGGTGCTCAACCGGCAGCGCGAGGTCATCTACGGCGAGCGCCGCCGCGTCCTGGAGGGCGAGGACCTCCAGGAGCAGATCCAGCACTTCATGAACGACACGATCGACGAGTACATCGCCGCCGAGACCGCCGACGGCTTCCCCGAGGACTGGGACCTGGACCGTCTGTGGGGCGCCTTCCGGCAGCTCTACCCGGTGAAGGTCACCATCGAGGAGTTGGAGGACGCCGCGGGCGACCGGGCCGGTCTGACCGCGGAGTTCATCTCCGAGTCCATCAAGGACGACATCTACGAGCAGTACGCGGCGCGCGAGACGCAGCTCGGCTCCGAGATCATGCGTGAGCTGGAGCGCCGGGTCGTGCTGTCGGTGCTGGACCGCAAGTGGCGCGAGCACCTCTACGAGATGGACTACCTCCAGGAGGGGATCGGCCTGCGCGCGATGGCGCAGAAGGACCCGCTGGTGGAGTACCAGCGCGAGGGCTTCGACATGTTCACCGCCATGATGGAGGGCATCAAGGAGGAGTCCGTCGGCTATCTGTTCAACCTGGAGGTCCAGGTCGAGCAGCAGGTCGAGGAGGTCCCGGTCGAGGCCGGTCCGGTCGGCGAGGGCCCGCAGGACATTGTGCCCGCGCAGGTTCCCGCCGGGGCGCGTCCGGAGATCCGGGCCAAGGGCCTGGACGTGCCGCAGCGCCGGGAGCTCCACTTCTCCGCGCCCACCGTGGACGGCGAGGGCGGTGTCATCGAGCGCGACCTCGAGGACGAGGAGCCCCTGCGCTACGAGTCCGAGTCCGACGGTCTGACCCGCGCGGAGCGCCGCCGCCAGGCCAAGGGCGGCCGACGCCGTAAGAAGTAGCGCGCACGCGGCTTCAGCGACGACTCGGGGCCGGACCCTTCCCAGGCAGGTGGGGGTCCGGCCCCGAGTTGTGTCCGGGGCCCAGACCCCCTCAGGCGCCGCTCAGGGCCCCGTGGGACGGCGGCCCGGTGGGGTGGCCAGCTCGACGGCGGTACAGCGCCAGCGGAGGTCGTGGGCCTGTTCCAGGCGGAAGGCCAGGGCGCGCAGGTGCTCACCCGCGGCGATGCGGGCGAAGACCTCCAGGGCGCCGTCGCGGGGCACGAACCAGCCCAGGTCCCGGACGGTCGGGCGGCTGCCCCGGGTGCGCAGCGGGGTGCGTTCGGCGAGGCGTACGAGGTCGTCGTAGGCGGGACCCGCGGTGTGCCGGAGCATCCAGTGGACCGGGCGCTGGCCGCTCAGCACGGCCAGCAGGCGGTCCGCGAACAGGTCCGTGGGCCGGGGGTGCGCCGATGCGGTGCGGCCCCTGACCGGGGTGCGGGTCGGCGCGGTGCCCGGGCGGCGGGTGTCGTGGCGGGTCGGTGGGCGGTGGTGCGGCCGGCTCTGCGGCTTGCGGCTCATGACCTTGTTCATGGAAGTCCCCGTTCGGCCGGCCCGGCGGATACCGGGCGGTAACTCAAGTAGGTGGGGACCTTGTACGGGGGCGGGGACCGACCCGGCAAGGACGTCCGGCCGGTGTCGCGGGCCACGCGGGCTTCACTTATCCGGGTGACGGCGGGCCCCGGAAACCTTGCGACCGCGTACGCGGCAGGGTGACGTCCGGTGCGCGGGGTGGACGCCGAACGGGGGTCGGGCGGGGACTCGAAAGGGGACGGCCGCACGTATTGTGGAGGTCCTCCGGGAGTCCCCCTTGAGCAGGAAAGAGCGGCCCGCATGCGCGTCTACGTACCCCTGACCCTCCCCGGTCTCGCCGAGGCCCATGAGACGGGCGTGCTGGCAGCGGAACCGTTCGCCGCCTACGCCGTGACGCCTGCGCTGCGCGAGTGGTGCGGCACCGACGACCTGGAGGAGCTGGAGTACGCGGCGCTCGGCGAGGCCGCGCACGCCTCGCTGCGGCTGCTGGCCGGTGACTCCGGCGCGGCCCCGCGCCGGATCGTCGTCGCGCTCGACGTCGCGGACGGCGTCGTCACCCCGGACGCGGACGGCCTCGGCGAGGTGACCGTCGCCGCGTCGGCCCGGCTCGCCAAGGCCGCGGCGGTGCACGCCGACGCCGACGACGCCGAGGCGGACGTGACGGCGGCGGCGCGGGCGCTGCAGGCCGCCGACGGCGGGGACGAGGCGGCCGGCGCCACCGTGGACGGCGCCGAGGACCACGAGCTGCTGTGGTTCGCCACGCAGGAGATCCCCACCCTGCTCGCACCCCGCTGACCTGCGCTGATCCCCTCGCCCCCGGTGATTGTCAGTGGTGCCGGGTACGGTTTTCGGCATGGGGAATCAGCAGAGCGCGCACATCGTCTGGGACTGGAACGGCACCCTGTTCCACGACAACGACGCGATCATCGGGGCGACCAACGCGGCCTTCGCCGAGCTGGGCCTGGAGCCGATCACGCTCGAGCGGTACCGCGCGCTGTACTGCGTCCCCGTGCCGAGGTTCTACGAGCGCCTGATCGGGCGGATGCCCAGTGACCTCGAGTGGGAGGTCATGGACGGCGCCTTCCACCGGCACTACCTCGAGCACCGCGCCCGCTGCGGGCTCACCGAGGGCGCGGCCGAGCTGCTGGCCGACTGGGGGACGGCCGGACACAGCCAGTCCCTGCTGAGCATGTACGGGCACGAGGACCTGGTCCCGCTGGTGCGCGGCTTCGGCATCGAATCGCACTTCCTGCGCGTCGACGGGCGCACCGGCCCCTCGGGCGGCAGCAAGGCCGAGCACATGGTCCGCCACCTCAAGGCGCTGAACACCCTGGTCGACCCCGAGCGGACCGTGGTCATCGGCGACGCGGCCGACGACGCGCTGGCCGCCCACCACGTCGGCGCCCACGCCGTGCTCTACACGGGCGGCTCGCACGGCCCCGACAGCCTGCGCGGGACCGGCGCCCCGGTGGTGGACAGCCTGGCCGAGGCGGTCGCCGAGGCCCGCCGAATAGCGGCCTGACCACGGATACGCCATCGAGCCCCCCCGCCGCCGCTGTGCAGAACGTCAAACTTCACCCCCCGGTTTTGTACACATACGGCTCATGACGGGGCCCCCGTCGGGAGCGATAGCCTTGTGGCGTGATCAGCGCGATAGCTCGCGGGGACGAGACCGTCCCTGCCCCGCGCCCGGGCCGCACGGACAACCTCCGTGACCGGGCGGCGGTCGCTGGTCCGCTCGGGCGGGACACGGGCGCCATGGCGCCCCGGACCCCGGGGACGGCCTCCGGCACGACGGTGCGGAGAGCAGCGTCGCCTCCGACAAGTCTGTCGACAATGGCCGAAATCCCTCCGCCCATCTCGCCTCGCGGCATAGCGTCGGAACGGACCGGACACCTCGGGCCGTGGCGTCATGCCGGAGGGGGAGAGACCGTACTTCCTTCTACGTCACGCAACGGCGCGCGACAGGAGCCAGAGGACAATGCAGACCAAGCTGGACGAAGCCAAGGCCGAGCTGCTCGATCGGGCCGCCCGGGTAGCTGAGAACAGCCCGGCCGGGGGGCACCTACCGACCGGGACCACGAGCGAGGGCACCCCCGGCACCCCGGACAGCGAAGCCGTGCTCGCGTTCCTCCAGCGCTACTACCTGCACACCGCCCCGGAAGACCTCGCCGACCGCGACCCGGTCGACGTCTTCGGGGCCGCGGTCTCGCACTACCGCCTCGCCGAGACGCGCCCCCAGGGCACGGCCAACGTGCGGGTACACACCCCCTCCGTCGAGGAGAACGGGTGGACGTGCAGCCACACCGTGGTGGAGGTCGTCACCGACGACATGCCCTTCCTGGTCGACTCGGTGACCAATGAGCTGACCCGCCAGGGACGCGGCATCCACGTCGTGATCCACCCGCAGGTCGTCGTCCGCCGGGACCTCACCGGCAAGCTGATCGAGGTCCTGCCCACCGGCCCGCACGGCGAGCTGCCGCACGACGGGCACGTCGAGTCCTGGATCCACGTCGAGATCGACCGCGAGACCGACCGCGCCGACCTCAAGCAGATCTCCGCCGACCTGCTGCGCGTCCTGTCCGACGCGCGCGAGGCCGTCGAGGACTGGGAGAAGATGCGCGACGCGGCCGTCCGGATCGCGGACGGCCTGACGGACGAGCCCCGCCCCGCCGACCTCCCCGCCGCCGAGGTGGAGGAGGCCCGCGAGCTGCTGCGCTGGCTCTCCGCCGACCACTTCACCTTCCTCGGCTACCGCGAGTACGAGCTGCGCGGGGACGACTCCCTGAGCGCCAAGGCGGGCACCGGTCTCGGCATACTGCGCTCCGACCCGCACCACACCGAGGACGACGAGCACCCCGTCAGCCCCTCCTTCGAGCGGCTCCCGGCCGACGCCCGTGCCAAGGCCCGCGAGCACAAGCTGCTGGTGCTGACCAAGGCCAACAGCCGGTCCACCGTGCACCGGCCGTCGTACCTGGACTACATCGGCGTCAAGAAGTTCGACGCGGACGGCAACGTCGTCGGTGAGCGCCGCTTCCTCGGGCTGTTCTCCTCCGCCGCGTACACCGAGTCGGTGCGCCGGGTCCCGGTGATCCGCCGCAAGGTCGCCGAGGTGCTGGAGCGCGCCGGGTTCTCGCCCAACAGCCACGACGGCCGCGACCTGCTCCAGATCCTGGAGACCTACCCGCGCGACGAGCTGTTCCAGACGCCGCCCGCCGAGCTCCAGTCGATCGCCACCAGCGTCCTCTACCTCCAGGAACGCCGACGGCTCCGGCTCTACCTGCGTCAGGACGAATACGGCCGCTACTACTCGGCCCTCGTCTACCTGCCGCGCGACCGGTACACCACCGGGGTCCGGCTGCGGATCATCGACATTCTCAAGGAGGAACTGGGCGGCACCAGCGTCGACTTCACCGCCTGGAACACCGAGTCGATCCTGTCCCGGCTGCACTTCGTCGTCCGCGTCCAGCCCGGCACCGAGCTGCCCCAGCTGTCCGACGCCGACAAGGAGCGCATCGAGGCCCGCCTGGTCGAGGCCACCCGCTCCTGGTCCGACGGCTTCGCCGAGGCGCTCAACGCCGAGTGCGGCGAGGAGCGCGCCGCCGAGCTGCTGCGCCGCTACAGCAACGCCTTCACCGAGGGCTACAAGGCCGACCACTCCCCGCGCGCGGCCGTCGCCGACCTGGTCCACCTGGAGCGGCTCAGCAACGACAAGGGCAACGACTTCTCGCTCAGCCTGTACGAGCCGGTCGGCGCCGCCCCCGGCGAGCGCCGGTTCAAGATCTACCGCAAGGGCGACGCGGTCTCCCTCTCCGCCGTGCTGCCGGTCCTCAACCGGCTCGGCGTCGAGGTCGTCGACGAGCGTCCCTACGAGCTGCGCCGCACCGACCGCAGCGCCGCCTGGATCTACGACTTCGGCCTGCGCCTGCCCCAGACCGGCGGCGGCGACCACCTCGGCGAGGACGGCCGGGAGCGGTTCCAGGAGGCGTTCGCCGCGACCTGGACCGGCCAGGCGGAGAACGACGGCTTCAACGCCCTCGTGCTGAGCGCCGGTCTGACCTGGCGTCAGGCGACGGTGCTGCGCGCCTACGCCAAGTACCTGCGCCAGGCGGGCTCCACCTTCAGCCAGGACTACATGGAGGACACCCTCCGCAACAACGTCCACACCACCCGGCTGCTGGTCTCCCTGTTCGAGGCCCGGATGTCCCCGGACCGGCAGAAGGCCGGGCTGGAGATCACCGACGCCCTGCTGGAGGAGCTGGACGCCGCGCTGGACCAGGTGGCGAGCCTGGACGAGGACCGCATCCTGCGCTCCTTCCTGACCGTCATCAAGGCCACCCTGCGCACCAACTTCTTCCAGGAGGCCCGCGACGGCGGCCCGCACGCCTATGTGTCGATGAAGTTCGACCCGCAGGCCATCCCGGACCTGCCCGCGCCGCGCCCGGCGTACGAGATCTGGGTGTACTCGCCGCGGGTCGAGGGTGTGCACCTGCGCTTCGGCAAGGTCGCGCGCGGTGGCCTGCGCTGGTCGGACCGGCGTGAGGACTTCCGTACCGAGATCCTCGGCCTGGTCAAGGCGCAGATGGTGAAGAACACCGTCATCGTGCCGGTCGGCGCCAAGGGCGGCTTCGTCGCCAAGCAGCTGCCCGATCCGGCCGTCGACCGGGACGCGTGGCTCACCGAGGGCATCGAGAGCTACAAGACGTTCATCTCGGCGCTGCTCGACATCACCGACAACATGGTGGCCGGTGAGGTCGTCCCGCCGCAGGACGTGGTGCGGCACGACGGCGACGACACCTACCTGGTGGTCGCGGCCGACAAGGGCACGGCGACGTTCTCCGACATCGCCAACGAGGTCGCGGAGTCCTACGACTTCTGGCTCGGGGACGCCTTCGCCTCCGGCGGCAGCGCGGGCTACGACCACAAGGGCATGGGCATCACCGCGCGCGGCGCCTGGGAGTCCGTGAAGCGGCACTTCCGCGAGCTGGACCTGGACACCCAGTCCGAGGACTTCACGGTCGTCGGCATCGGTGACATGTCCGGCGACGTGTTCGGCAACGGCATGCTGCTCTCCGAGCACATCCGCCTGGTCGCCGCCTTCGACCACCGGCACATCTTCATCGACCCGGTCCCGGACGCGGCCACCGGCTACGCCGAGCGCCGCCGCCTGTTCGAGCTGCCCCGCTCCAGCTGGGCCGACTACGACACCTCGCTGCTGTCGGCGGGCGGCGGGATCTTCCCGCGCAGCGCCAAGTCGATCCCGCTGAACCACCACATCCGGGAGGCGCTGGGCATCGAGGAGAAGATCTCCAAGATGACCCCTGCCGACCTGATGAAGACGATCCTGAAGGCGCCGGTCGACCTGCTGTGGAACGGCGGCATCGGCACCTACGTCAAGTCTTCGGCGGAGACCGACGCCGACGTCGGTGACAAGGCCAACGACGCCATCCGCGTCGACGGCGCCGACCTGCGCGTCAAGGTCGTCGGCGAGGGCGGCAACCTGGGCCTGACCCAGCTCGGCCGGATCGAGTTCGCCCTCCAGGGCGGCCGGATCAACACCGACGCCATCGACAACAGCGCCGGTGTGGACACCTCCGACCACGAGGTGAACATCAAGATCCTGCTGAACAGCGTGGTCGCCGACGGCGACATGACCGTCAAGCAGCGCAACAAGCTGCTCGCGGAGATGACCGACGAGGTCGGCGCGCTCGTCCTGCGCAACAACTACGCGCAGAACACCGCGCTGGCCAACGCGCTCGCCCAGTCCAAGGACATGCTGCACGCGCAGGCCCGGTTCATCCGGCACCTGGTGCGCGAGGGTCACCTCAACCGGGCGCTGGAGTTCCTGCCCACCGACCGCCAGATCCGCGAGCGGCTGAACCAGGGCCAGGGCCTCACCAGCCCGGAGACCGCGGTACTGCTGGCGTACACGAAGATCACGGTCGCCGAGGAGCTGCTGCACACCTCGCTGCCGGACGACGCGTACCTGCGCGGTCTGCTGCACGCCTACTTCCCGAGCGCGCTGCGCGAGCGGTTCGCGGAGGCCGTCGACAGCCACCCGCTGCGCCGTGAGATCACCACGACCGTGCTGGTCAACGACACGGTGAACACCGGCGGCACGACGTATCTGCACCGGCTGCGCGAGGAGACCGGCGCCTCGCTGGAGGAGATCGTCCGCGCCCAGACCGCGGCCCGCGCGATCTTCTGCTCGTCCCCGGTGTGGGACGCCGTGGAGGCGCTGGACAACCAGGTGGAAGCGGCCGTGCAGACCCGTATCCGGCTGCACTCGCGGCGGCTGGTCGAGCGGGGCACCCGCTGGCTGCTGAACAACCGGCCGCAGCCGCTCCAGCTCGCCGAGACCGTGGAGTTCTTCGCGGACCGGGTCGAGCAGGTCTGGCAGCAGATGCCGAAGCTGCTGCGCGGCGCGGACCTCGAGTGGTACCAGCACGTGTACGACGAGCTGTCCGCCGCCGGTGTCCCGGCCGAACTCGCCACCCGCGTGGCCGGGTTCTCCTCCGCCTTCCCGGCGCTGGACATCGTCTCGGTGGCCGACCGCATGGGCAAGGAGCCGCTGGACGTGGCCGAGGTGTACTACGACCTCGGTGACCGGCTGCACATCACCCAGCTGATGGACCGCATCATCGAGCTGCCCCGCGCGGACCGCTGGCAGTCGATGGCCCGCGCCTCCATCCGCGAGGACCTGTACGCGGCCCACGCCGCCCTCACCGCGGACGTGCTCGCGGCGGGCAACGGCACCTCCACGCCGGAGCAGCGGTTCAAGGCGTGGGAGGAGAAGAACGCGCCCATCCTGAGCCGGGCGCGCGCCACGCTGGAGGAGATCCGGGGCTCGGACGCGTTCGACCTCGCCAACCTCTCGGTGGCGATGCGCACGATGCGGACGCTGCTGCGCACCCACGCGTGACACCGGGCGGCATCGCCTGAGGCCACCGCCTGAACCGAGGGCGCCCCGGACCGGAGAACCCGGCCGGGGCGCCCTCGTTGCTCTCCGGATGACTCTCCGGGTGACTCTCCGGGTGATCTGTCCGATTCGGATGGTTCGGATAGGGTCTGGCCCGTGACAGCGAACCTCACCGGGTCCCGCGCGCGGCGCGGCCGTCCGTCGACGGTGGCCCCGTCACTGGTGGCCGTCGCCCTCGCCGCGCTCGTCCTGCTGCTGATGCTGCTGGCCGTGGTCCGGCTGCCCTGGGCCGGTGACCTCGGCATGCACGCGGCGACCGTGCAGCGGCTGCGGCACAGCCTGCTCGACCCCGGCAACCCGCTGGTCGACGCGGACACGCCGAGCCCGTACTACTCGCCGTGGATGCTGGTGCTGGGCTGCCTGGCCCGGCTCACCGGGCTGTCGGTGTTCACGGTGCTGCGGATCGGCGCCCTCGTCGGGCTCGGGCTGCTGTTCAGCGGGGTGTGGCGGTACGTCCGCACGCTCAGCGCGCACCGGGCCGCGCCCGCCCTGGCCATCCTGTGCCTGGTCCTCCTGTGGGGCCCGGACCTGCTCAACTGGAGCGGTTTCCTCGGCCTGAACTCCCTCGCGCTGACGGTGGCGTACCCCAGCGTGTTCGCGCTCGGGCTGTCCTTCCACTTCTGGACGTGGCTCACCACCACGCTGCGCGCGCCCGACGGCTGGGTCCGCTGGCTCGGCCTCGGGGCACTGTGGGCGCTGATCCTGCTGTGCCACCAGTTCACCGGTGTGGTGGCCACCCTCGGCGCGCTCGCCACGGTGCTCGCCGCCCGCCCCGGCCGCCAGATCCTCCTCCGGGCGGGCGCCGCGCTCGTCGTGGGCGTGGTCCTGCTGGGGCTGTGGCCGTACTACGACTTCTTCGCGCTGTTCTCCGCCGGTGCCGGTCTGGAGGCGATCCACCGCTCGCTCTACTCCGACCTGCCCGGCCGCTTCGGGCTGGCGCTGCTCGGGGTGGTCGCACTCGTCCTGCGCTGGCGGCGCGACCACCGGGACCCGCTGGTGCTGTTCTTCATCCTGGGCGCGCTGCTGTTCGCGGCCGGGGGGCTCACCGGGCACTACTCGTGGGGCCGCGCCGCGCCCGCCGCGCTGATCCCGGCCCAGCTCGCGGCCGCGCTGGAGACGGTGTCGGCCGGGCGGCGGGCGGTCCGGCTCGGCTGGGCCTGCGTGCTGGCGGCCGCCCTGGCCGTGGGCGCCTGGGGCCAGGCGGGCATGCTCGGCTACGTCGTCCCGCGTGACGCGCTGCCCGCCCCGCTCGCCGCCAAGTACCGCCCACCGTGGGTCGGTTACCACTGGATCACACCCTGGGTCGGCTACGGCCAGGTGGTGATGGCCCGTACGGTGCCCGCCCGGCAGATCCCCGCGTACGGCCCGTACACCGTGGCGCCCGGCTACCCGGACGTGTTCCTGCCGGACCAGGGCGGCCGGGACGCGGCGGTGGAGCGGTACTTCGCGGCCGACACCTCCTCCGGCACCCGGCGGGCCATAGCGCGCCGGTACGGGGTGCGCTGGGTGATCGGCCCGGCCGCCGACGCCGAGCCATGGCTGCGCCCGGTGACGACCGGCCCGGCCGGACAGGTGCTCTACGAGGTGCGCGGCTGAGCGGGGTTCACTTCAGCGCGCTCGTCACCAGCCGGAACGCGTTGCGCACCCGGGGCCGGTCCACCTTGCGCACCACCGGCCGCAGTACCCGGGCGGTGATCCCCACCGGCTGCCAGCGGATCTGCAGGCGGCCGGGGTTGCGGCCCTCGGGCTCGACCGTGATCCGGTGCGCGGCACCGCCCGACTCCACCCGCGCGGTCAGGGCCGGGAAGAACAGCGGGGCCAGCAGCAGCCCCGAGTGCGCGAGGCCCTGCTGCTGGAGCCGGACCTGCGGATGCCGTACCCCCTCGAAGCCCTGGAGGGGGAGCCGGGCCTTCGTCAGGTCCAGGTGGACACGGCCCTCGAAGACGCCGGGCCGGACCGGGTCCAGCCGGAACGGCACCGTGAGCCGCCGTCGGCCGGGGGAGAGCAGCAGCGCGGCCCGCTGCGGGCCCACCGGGAGCCGCAGTCCCGGGTCGTAGGTGCGTACCGTCAGGGTCAGCGCGGCGCCGGGGCCGGGCCGCAGGTCGGTGATCTCGTGCCGGAAGTAGGCGGTGGAGAAGGGGCGGGTCTCCAGTTCCAGGTCGGCCAGGTCCAGTTCGCGGCGCCCCCGCTCGGTGGCGGGCACCGTGCCGCCCCAGTAGGCCGTGCCGGACGCGTCGGTGGTGGTCTCGCGGGGTGCCACCGGGTGGCCCAGGCCGCGGGCGGCGAGCCGGAGCCCGTCGAGGTCGCCCTCGCGCAGCAGCTCCAGCACCACCCGCTCCGGGCGGGGCAGCCGGGCGTAGGCGCCCTCGGCGAGGCCGTCCAGGTAGGGGTTCATGATCTCGGCGAACTCGGTCAGCCACGCGTCGTCGCGGTAGGGCAGGTCGCCCGCGTACATCCGGAAGTCGTGCTTGAGGAACTTGAAGTCCTTGTCCTCCCGCAGCCCCGCCTGCCCGCTCTCCTCCAGGAAGTCGTCGATCAGGCGCTGGACGTGCACCCGGTCGGCGACGTTGGAGATCTTGTGCCGCTGGTTGGAGATGGAGGCGCTGGACTCGGCCGCGTACGGCTCGATGTACCAGGTGTACACCGGGTCCGGGATGATCGTGAAGGCCCGCGCGAGTCCGTACGCCCGGGCCGAGAAGAGCTGGTCCTCGTAGTGGATGCCCTCGGGGAAGCGCAGCTGGTGGCGGTCGAGGAAGGCGCGGGCGTACATCTTGCCGGTCGACAGGTGCTCGAAGAGGAGCCGGGGGTCGGCGGCGATGCCCTCGAGGGTGCGGCGCTCGCGGACCAGGTGCGGCATCCAGGTGGTGCGGCGGCCGTTGTCCACCCGGACCCGGCGCACCGCGCCCATGGTGAAGTCGACCTCGCGCTCCCGGTGCGCGGCCAGCAGCGACTCGACGGCGCGCGGCGGGAGTTCGTCGTCGCTGTCGAGGAACATCAGGTACGGGGCGCGGGCGATGTCGATGGCCCGGTTGCGCGGGGCGCTGCACCCGCCGCTGTTCTCCGGCAGCCGCAGATAGCGCACCCGGCCGTCCTCGGCGGCCAGCCGCCGGGCCACCTCGGGGGTGTCGTCGGTCGAGTGGTCGTCGCTGATGACGATCTCGATGTTCCGGTGGGTCTGCGCGCGCACGGAGGCCACCGCGCGGGGCAGCCGGGCCGCGTCGTTGTAGCCGATGACGGTGACCGTGACGTCGGGGGTCGTCATCCTTGGAGCTCCTCGGGCGTCGGGGCGGGGATACGTTCCTCCAGCGGCAGCACGGGCGGCAGCGCCTCCTCGGGTTCGCCGAGGAACACCCGCCGTACGACCCGTTCGGCGGCCCGGCCGTCGTCGAACTCGCAGAAGCGGCGCCGGAACGCGGTGCGGGCCTTCGCCGAGGTCTCGTCCCGCCAGGCGCCCGAGGTGAGGATCTCGGTCAGCTCCTCCTGGGTGCGGGCGACCCGGCCGGGGGCCTCGGCCATCAGGTCGAAGTAGACGCCGCGCGTGGTGCGGTAGGTCTCCCAGTCGTCGGCGTGCACGACGATCGGGCGGTCCAGGTTGGCGTAGTCGAACATGATCGACGAGTAGTCCGTCACCAGCACGTCGGCAGCCAGGCAGAGTTCCTCGACCGGGTCGTAGGCGGAGACGTCGATGAGGCGGCCGGTGCGGCGCAGGCCGGTCAGCGGGGAGGCGGCGCCACCGCCGTAGAAGTAGTGGGCGCGCACCAGCAGCACGGTGTCCTCGCCCAGCCGGTCGGCGAGGGTGGCGAGGTCCAGGCGCGGGGTGAACCCGGCCTCGTAGTCGCGGTGGGTGGGCGCGTAGAGGACGGCGGTACGGCCGGGGGCGATGCCGAGGCGGTCGCGGGCGGCGCGGACGTCCGCGGCGGTGGCGGTGTAGAAGACGTCGTTGCGCGGATAGCCGTGGTCCAGGGAGGTGTAGCGGGCCGGGTAGGCGCGCTCCCACATCCGGGTGGTGTGGCTGTTGGCGCTGACGCTGTAGTCCCACTTGTCGATCCGGGACAGCAGCGCCGCGAAGTCCAGCCCCTGCGCGGCGGCCGGGTGCTCCCGCTGGTCCAGGCCCATGCGCTTGAGCGGGGTGCCGTGGTGGGTCTGGAGATGGACCGCGCCGGGGCGCTTGACCACCGCGTTGGGAAAGTTGACGTTGTTGACCAGGTACTTCGCGGTGGCCAGCGTCTCCCAGTAGCGGCGGGTGCCGGGGATCACGTGGTCGGTGCCGTGGGGGAGGAGGGCCGCGTTCTCCCTGGTCACCACCCACACCGGGTGGATATGCGGGGCGAGTTCGGCGAGCTTGGCGGCGATGGCGGCCGGATTGCAGGCGACGCCCCGGTCCCAGTAGGCCGCGAACACGGCCAGGTTCGGGTCGAGCGGCCGGGTGAGCGCCCTGCGGTACTGCTGCTCACGCAGCCGCACCCCGAGCCGCCGCTTGCGGGCGCGCACCGCCTTCCGGGCCGAGCGCCGGGTGCGGTTGGCGGTCTGCAGCGCCCGGTACCGGGTGTACGCGCCCTCTTCGAGCAGGGCGTGCCGGACGCCCTCCAGGCCCGCCGGGCGCTGATGGCCCTCGGGGCGCCAGCGGACGGCGGCGGCGGAGGCGCGGCGGAAGAACTCGCGGGCCACCGGCTCGGGCAGGTCCTCGCGGGCGAAGACCCGCACCAGGTCGCGCACCATCAGCCCGTACAGCACGGTACGCACCGCGCGGCGGCCCTCGGTGAGCGCGAGCAGCCGCTCGTAGCGCTCGATGAGGGCGTAGCGGTCCTCCGGGGTGCGCGGGGGCAGGCTCTCCGGGCGCAGCCTGCGGTCGTCGTACGCCGTCTGGTCGAGGCAGGCCACGCGGTCGGCGCGCAGCAGGGCGGCCTGGGCGGTGAAGTTCTCGTCGCCGCCGGAGAACTCCTCCTCGTGCGCCCGCCAGAACGCGGCGCGCACCGCGCGGGTGCCGAGCAGCGGGGTGAGGCGGAGCAGGTTCGGGGAGTCGTCCAGGGTGACGTCGGCGCGGCCCACCCCGGCGAGCAGGCGGCCGTCGCGGGAGGGGACGGCGGTGGTGCGCCAGGTGGTGGTGACGTGGTCCAGCAGGACGACGTCGGTGCGCTCGTCCAGTTCGGTGGTGCGCTCGGCGAGCAGCCGGGGGGCTCCGGCGGGCAGGCCGTCCTTGGCGTGCACGAAGTGCAGCCAGCGGCCGGAGGCCCGCGCGGCCCCCGCCGAGCGGGCGGCCGCGTCCCCGGTGCCCTCGGGCAGCGGCACGGTGACCGTCTCCGGGGTGTGGCCCTCGGCCGTCTCCCGCGCCCAGTCGCCGACCGCCGCGACGATCACCTCGGTGTCCGGGAGCGGATGGGCGTCCAGGGAGTCGAGCAGTTCGGTCAGATGCCCCTGGGCGTTGGGTCCGTAGACGATGACGCTGAGTTGGGGCATCTGAAGGGGCTCCTTCGGCTCGTCGTCCCGGCGGTCACCTTTCATAACATACTGTCATTACATGACTGAAAGGGATATCCACGCGTGAAGTGGAAGCCCCTTTCCTACTTCTTCTTGGCCTTGTCGCCCGTGAACGCCTCGTACTCCTTCAGCACGTCCTCGGTGGCGCCGTCCATGCGCAGCTCGCCGCGCTCCAGCCACAGCACCCGCTCGCAGGTGTCGCGGATGGAGGTGTTGTTGTGGCTGACCAGGAAGACGGTGCCCGCGTGCTTGCGCAGCTCGCGGATGCGGGCCTCGGAGCGCTTCTGGAAGGAGCGGTCGCCGGTCGCCAGCGCCTCGTCGATCAGCAGCACGTCGTGGTCCTTGGCGGCGGCGATGGAGAACCGCAGCCGGGCCGCCATGCCCGAGGAGTACGTGCGCATCGGCAGGGTGATGAAGTCGCCCTTCTCGTTGATGCCGGAGAAGTCGACGATCTCCTGGTAGCGCTCCTTGATCTGCTCGCGGGACATCCCCATGGCGAGACCGCCGAGGTGGACGTTGCGCTCGCCGGTGAGGTCGCTCATCAGGGCGGCGTTCACGCCCAGCAGGGAGGGCTGGCCGTCGGTGTAGATGTGGCCGTTCTCCACCGGGAGCAGTCCGGCCACCGCCTTGAGCAGGGTGGACTTGCCGGAGCCGTTGGTGCCGATCAGGCCGATGGCCTCGCCGCGGTAGGCGACGAAGGAGACGTTCTTCACGGCGTGCACCCGGCGCACCCCGGCCGCCTTCTCCGCCTTCTCGCGGCGCATGATGCGGTTGAGGGCGGCGGTGGCCGAGCCCCGGCCCGCGCCGGTGCCGTGCACCCGGTAGACGATGTCGACGTGGTCGGCGACGACGGTGGGGACCGGCTCGGCGCTCGTGCCGCCCGGGGTCCCCGTGGGGGAGATGGTCTGCTCAGCCACGGCCGTAGGTCTCCTCAGCCTTCCAGAAGTAGATGAAGCCGCCGACGCCTGCCACCACGGCCCAGGCGACGGCCGCCAGCCACACGTGCGGGGGCAGCTTGTCCGCGGTGAAGCTGTCGATCAGCGCGAACCGCATGAGGTCGATGTACAGCGCGGCCGGGTTGTAGTCCAGCAGCAGCACGACCAGCCGGGGCTGGTCCTTGGTGAACTGGTCGATGCTCCACATCACGCCGGACACGTACATCCAGGTGCGCAGCAGGAACGGCATGAGCTGGGCGATGTCCGGGGTCTTGGCGCCCATCCGGGCCAGCACCATCGACACGCCCGCGTTGAACACGAACTGCAGGGCCAGCGCGGGCAGCACCAGCAGCCAGGACGCGGTCACCGGCACGCCCACGCAGAGGATGATGACGATCAGCGCCAGCATGGAGAACAGCAGCTGCTGGAGCTGCTGGAGGCAGAACGAGATGGGCAGGGCCGCGCGCGGGAAGTGCAGCGCCCGCACCAGGCCGAGGTTGCCGGAGATGGCCCGCGTGCCGACCATGATCGAGCTCTGCGTGAACGTCCACACGAACACGCCCGTCACCAGGAACGGGACGAAGTCGGCGATCCCGCGCTTGGTGCCCAGCAGCACGCCGAAGATGAAGTAGTAGACCGCCGCGTTCAGCAGCGGGGTCATCACCTGCCAGAGCTGGCCGAGCTTCGCCTGGCTGTACTGCGCGGTCAGCTTGGCGGTGGCGAAGGCGGTGATGAAGTGCCGCCGGTCCCAGAGCTGCCGGACGTACGCCGGTACGGAGGGGCGGGCGCCGCTGACGGTCAGGCCGTGCCGGGCGGCGAGTGCCGCCAGATCGCCGTCGGCCGGAATCTGCATCGGGGGCGGTGCGTCGAGGACCTGGCTCACATCCGCTGCTTTCGATCGGGTGGTGGGGGAAGCGCGGTCCGGCCGTTGCCCGCCCTTTCCGCACGCTTTCCCGTACGTTTACTTACGTCGGGACGGGACCGTATCGTCGCAACGGGAGAGTAGGCCCATCCGGCGACGGAACGCAACCGTTGCGTCGTCCCGCCTATGCTGGTGCGCATGACGACCAACGCCGACGAACCCCCGGCGCGCCCGCGCCGTGCCCCGGCCGGGGCGGCCGTGCTCCGGGAGGACGTGACGGAGGCGATCCGCGCGGCCGTCTTCGAGGAACTGGCCGCGGTGGGGTACGCGCGGATGTCCATCGAGGGCATCGCGCGCCGGGCCGGGGTCGGCAAGACGGCGGTGTACCGGCGCTGGCGCTCCAAGCTCCACCTGGTGCTGGACGTGGTCTCCGCGATGGCCGTCCTCGGCCTCCCGGCCCCGGACACCGGCTCCCTGGAGGGCGACCTCCGGCTGCTGTACGAGGTGATGTCGCGCGCCCTGCGCCACCCCGTCGCCTCGCAGATCATCCCCGACCTCCAGGCGGAGGCCGCCCGCAACCCGGAGATGGCCGAGACCCTCCAGAAGGCCGTGCGGGACGGGCAGGACGGGGTCGCCTCCCGGATCGTGGCGGCGGCGCGGGAGCGGGGCGAGGTGAGCGCCGACCTCGACCCGGACCTCGCCCTCGACCTGATCTCCGGCCCCCTCTACTGGCGCGCGGTGATCATCCGCAGCCCGAAGCTCCCCAAGGGCTACCTGGCGAACCTGGCGAAGGCGACGGCGGGCGCGCTGAAGGCGCTCTAGCCGCCGCTCAGCGCAGCAGCCTGCGCAGCCGTCCGCGCGCCACCCGGGCCGCCCCCGCCGGTCCCGTCGCCACGCGCAGCGACAGGGCGCCGGAGTGGGTGGCGTAGGGGTGGGCCAGCAGGACCAGGTGACGGGGGCTGGGGAGGGCCCGTCTGCGCAGGTGGGGGCTGTCCGTGCGGGCGTGGGCGGTGATGTCCCGGTGGGCGCCGTTCTTGAAGTGGACGGTGAGGAACAGGTCCCAGACGCCCGGACCCAGGGCGTGCAGGTCGACGGCCGCCTCGGCATTCCACGTGCCGTCCGGTGCGGGGACCAGGGGCAGCGTGATGTGCCGGACCGGACGGCCGGTCGTACGGTCGTGCCAGCGGGCGGTCACCGCCAGCGGGCCCGCCTCGGCGAGGCGGCCGTACAGCTCGTGCAGGCGCAGCCGGAGCCGGGAGGCGCGGGCGTGGGGGAGCAGCTCGGCGTCCATGGCGCAGGGCAGCGCCTCGGTGGGGCAGGTCAGCAGCGGGGTCAGGGCCACGTCGGGACACGCGTCCGACCAGACGGGGGTGCCCTCGGGGGTGCGGGCGTAGGGCGGCAGCAGGCGGGCCGGGCGGGCGGCCAGCTCGCGCAGCCGGGGCAGGTCGCGTGGCTCGGGCGACTCCCGCACGAACCGGCCCAGCAGGGTGCCGGGCGCGGCGGGGTCCCGCTCCCAGTCCCCGGCGTCGTACCCGGCGAGGTACTCCCGGGTGTGCGCCCACCAGGCGCGCCGGTACTCCGTGTCCCGCAGGCCCAACTCGCGCAGGTATATGCGCAGTTCATGGTCGAGGAACTTCGCCCTGGCCGCCCGCGCCAGCTCCGCCTCACCGGCGCCCAGCAGGATCTCGTACGCCAGCGCGCACGCCCGGGTGCGGGAGTGCCAGTTGTCGACCCGCTCCCGGTCCAGCGAGAGCGACAGCTGCTCGGCGGCCCGGCGTACGTGCCACAGGTAGACGCGGTCCGGGACGAGGGCGAGCCGCGGGGCGGCGGCCAGGACGCGGGCGGTGAAGACGAAGTCCTCGTAGAGGAAGCGGCCTTCGGGGAAGCGGATGCCGTGCGCGCGCAGGAAGCTGGTGCGGTACAGCTTGTTGACGCACAGGGTGTCGTGGACGAGGTGCGTGCGGTCGGCGGGGTGCTCGATCAGCGCCGCTTCCGCGTACAGGGACTGCTGCCAGGGGTGTTCGCGGCCAGAGGGCAGCTCCCGGCGCACGCACAGCCCGGCCGCCACCTCGGCGCCCGTCTCCGTCGCCGCCCGCAGCAGCGCGTCCACCGCGCCGGGCGGCAGCAGGTCGTCGCTGTCCAGGAACATGACGTACGGCAACGCCGCCGCGTCGATGCCGGTGTTGCGCGGGGTGCCGCAGCCGCCGCTGTTGACGGCGTGGCGGATCACCCGCAGCCGGGGCTCGGTGGCCGCGAGCCGCTCCAGGCGGGCGGCGCTGTCGTCCGTGGAGCAGTCGTCCACGGCGATCACCTCGCCCACGGCGGGGCCCTGGTCCAGCGCCGAGCGCACGGCGTCGGTCACCTGGGCGGCGTCGTCGTAGCCGATGACGACGACGGAGACCTGGGGCAGCACTTCGGACATGGGGTCCATGGTCGGTGCCGGGCCGTCAGGAACGGGTCAGGGCGCGGTCCTGGACCCGGCCGGTGTCCGGGAGGGCGCGGGTCGCGGGCACCCTGGCCGGGGACCGGGTGGACCGCCACAGCCGGACGAAGGCCAGCACGGCGGCCGCCAGCAGCAGCCCGTTGCGGGCCAGGGTGAGCAGACAGCCCGGCCAGGTCCCGGCGATGACCGCGCCGTAGCTCACCGGGAAGATCAGGGTGCTCAGCCCGGTCGAGACCAGGATCAGCACGGCCACCGGGCGCTGCACGGTGTGCCGCGAGGTCAGGCAGACGGCGGCCAGCCCCAGCAGCCAGATCAGATACTGCGGGCTGATGACCCGGCTGGTGACGGTGAACAGCAGCACCGCGGTGAGCGCCGCGTCGTACGGCGTCGCCGGGCTGAAGTGCCGGGCCCGTAGCCGCCACACCACCAGCACCGCGAAGGCGACCGCCGTCAGCGCGAGCGAGACGGTGGCGACCGTGTGCACCTGCGGGCCTACCAGTTCCATCGAGCCGTACTGGTAGCGGACCCGCCCCGGCCAGCCCGCGTGCCGGGCCAGGTTGAGCGCCGTGCCGCCGAGCGACTCGATCTGCACGCCCCGGTCGCCCTGTTCGCGCAGGAAGCCGAAGGGGTTGGCGAACAGCAGTGCCAGCACCGTCAGGGACGCGCATCCGGCCGCCGTCGCCCAGGACCACGCCGAGCGGGTCGCCCGTCCGCGTGACACGCCGAGCAGCACCAGCGCGGGCCACACCTTCACCACCGCGCCGAGCGCCCCGAACACCCCGGCCGCGCGCGGCGACCGGCCGAGCGCCAGCAGGGCGGCGACACCGAGCGCGGTGACCTGCACGTCGTAGCGGGCCAGCGGCAGATGCAGCAGCAGCGGCAGCCCGCCCACCCACAGCGCGGCCCCGCGCAGGCTGCGTCCGGTGCGCCGCCCGGCGACGGCCAGCGCCACCGCGACGGCGGCGTCCGCCACCAGCGTCAGCAGCACGAACGCCCGGAAGTACGACAGCCCCGGCAGCAGCCCCGGCGCCAGCAGCACCAGCCCCGCGCCCGGCGGGTACTGCCACAGCGTGTCGTGCGTGGGGAACGTGCCCTGCGCCAGGACGCCGTACCAGTGGAAGTACAGCCGCCACACCTCGCGCGACACCGAGCCGCCGCCCAGCACGTGCGCCGAGCCGAAGGCGAGGAGCCCCAGCATCAGCGCGCGGGTGGCCAGCCAGCCGGCGACGAGGGCGAGGACCGGACCGGAGGTGACACGGAGACGGTTCATCGCGTGGGAGCCTAATCCGCGCGGATGGTGTATCCATGCTGATACGCCGTCAATGATCGGAAAAGACTGGCTAATCGCGAAAGATCGGGCCGTGGTGGACGTCGGGCCTCTGATGGAAGCGCAGTCGCCCGTGGCGGCTGGAACAACGGCGGTCGTGCCGGGCGGCGCGAGCGCGGAGCGGACCCGCCGGGTGCCCTGGCGCGTCCGGTGGGGCGCGCCCGTGTGCCTGCCCGCGCTGGTGATGCTCGGGCTCGGGCTGTGGGGGGTGGACCGGGGCGGGATATGGCGCGACGAGGCCGTCACCTTCCAGGTCGCCCGCCGCTCGGTGCCGCAGATCTGGCAGCTCCTGCACGGCGTCGACGCGGTGCACGGCCTGTACTACCTGCTGATGCACGCCGTCCTCGCCCTTCACCCGAACGAGGTAGTGCTCCGGCTGCCCTCGGTGTGCGCGGCGGCCGTCACCGCGGCCCTCGTCGGCGAGCTGGGCGTCCGCCTCGCCGGACCGCGCGTCGGCCTGTGGGCCGGACTGCTGTATGCCGTCTCGCCGTTGGCCGGGCACTACGCCCAGGAGGGCCGCTCGTACGCGCTCGTCGCCGCGGGCGCCACCGGCGCGACCCTGCTGTTCGTCCGGGGTGTGCGCACCGGCGCGTGGCGGGCCTACGGTGCCGTCCTCGCGGTCACCTGCTGGCTGCACGAGTTCGCCGTGCTGCTGCTCCTCGCCCACGCGGCGTCCCTCGCGCTCACCCGGGTCGGCGCGCGGGCCTGGCGGGGCTGGGGGAGCGCGGCCGGGTGCGTGGCGCTCACCCTGCTGCCGATGATCCTGGTCTCGCACGCCCAGTCCGCCCAGCTGGCCTGGGTGCGCCCGCCGACCTGGGCGACCGCGCAGGGCCTGCTGCGCTGGTTCCTCGGACCGGGCGACGGCGTGTTCTGGACCTGCCTGGTGCTCGCCGTCCTGGGCCTGGCCGGGCTGGCGGCGCCACCGGGGCGGCCGACCTGCGCGCGGGTGGCCCTGCCGCTCGCCCTGGTGCCGCCCGCCGCCCTGATGCTGGCATCCCAGCTCTCCCCGCTCTACGTCGACCGCTACGTCCTGTACGCCCTCTCCGGCGCCCCCCTGCTGGTCGCCGCCGGGGCCGACACGGTGGCGCGGGCCGGTGCCCGGCTGCGGCTGCGGGTGCCCCGGCCGCCGGTGCTCGCCCTGACCGGGGCCGCGCTGGCCGCCCTGGCGCTCTGCCTCCAGCTCCCGCTGATGAGCGAGGACCGCGACCCGGCCCACCGCCCGGACGACCTGGCCGCCGCGGCACGGGTCGTGGCGCGCGAGGTGCGCCCCGGCGAGCCGGTGCTGTTCCTGCCGACCCAGGCCCGCAACGCCGCCCTCACCTACCCGCGCGCCTTCACCGGCGTGCGCGACGTGGCCCTCGACGAGCCGGGCCCCGAGTCCGGGACGCTGTACGGACGGGAGGCCGACGCGGCCGAACTGCGGCGGCGGCTGGCCGGTCTCGACCGGGTGTGGGTGGTGGCCGACCGGGATCTGCTGGCCGGGCGCTGGAGCCCGAGCGGCCCCGCCGAGCGGGCCAAGATGGCCGTACTCGCCCAGGAGTTCCTGCCCGCCGAGGAGTCGGCCGAGGGGTACGCGGGGGTGCGGCTCTATGTCCGCCGGGTCGCGCTCAGTGCTCTGCCGGGCCTTGTTCCAGTTCCCGGACCGCCGCGTCCAGCGCCCCGGTGAGCCGGTCGAGGCGCTCGCGCAGCTCACCGATCTCGGCCGGGTCCGCGCCGGTCGCGGCCGCGATGCGCCGGGGCACCTCCAGCGCCCGTTCGCGCAGCGCGACGCCCTCGCCGGTGAGCGACACCCGGACCGAACGCTCGTCGCTCGCGCTGCGCTCCCGGCGCACCAGACCGGCCCCCTCCAGCCGCTTGAGCAGCGGGGACAGCGTGCCGGAGTCCAGTCGCAGATGTTCGCCGAGCTGCTTCACCGGCAGGCCGCCGCGCTCCCAGAGCACCAGCATCACCAGGTACTGCGGATAGGTGAGCCCGAGGTCCTTGAGCAGCACCCGGTAGACGCCGTTGAAGGCGCGGGAGGCGGCGTTCAGGGAGAAGCAGATCTGCCGGTCCAGGCGGAGCCAGTCCGGGTCGGCGGCGAGATCGGTGGCGGCCGACGGGGTGGGCGAGGCGCTCATGACACCCAGGATAGCCGGACGGCGGCGATTTGGTTGTGCACAATTTAATTGTGTGCTTGACTCGGGATCGAGGGCGGCGGTCCTCCCCGGTCCGCCGCCACCGACTTCTTCGAGAGGACCGGTCCCCCCATGGACGCGCTCTACACCGCCGTCGCCACCGCCACCCACGGCCGCGAGGGCCGCGCCGTCTCCTCCGACGGCCGCATCGACCTCCCGCTCGCCATGCCCGCGGAGCTGGGCGGCGACGGCCAGGGCAGCAACCCCGAGCAGCTCTTCGCCGCCGGTTACGCCGCCTGCTTCGGCAGCGCCCTCGGCCTGGTCGGCCGCCAGGCCAAGGTGGACGTCTCCGACGCCGCCGTCACCGCCGAGGTCGGCATCGGCAAGCAGGGCGAGGGCTTCGGCCTCAAGGTGACGCTCCGCGTCGAGCTGCCCGACACGGTGGACGAGGAGACCGGCCGCAAGCTGGTCGAGACCGCCCACCAGGTCTGCCCGTACTCCAACGCCACCCGCGGCAACATCGAGGTCACCCTCGTCGTCGAGTGACCCGGCCCCTCACGAGGACCGGGTGAGCTGATCGGCTCCCACGGCCGGGCCGGGGATGCGCGCCGCACCGGTGGCGGGCATCGCCTCGCCGAGCAGCAGGGTGCGCACCACCCGCTCGGCGGCCCGGCCGTCCTCGAACTCGCAGAACCGCGCCCGGAAGTCGGCCCGCAGCGCCGCCGACTCCCGGTCCCGCCACGCCCCGGACTCGAACAGCCGCGTCAACTCGCCCTGTGAGTAGGTGACATGGCCCGGCGGTCGGGCGGTGATGTCGATATAGGCGCCCCGGCTCGCCCGGAAGGTGTCCCAGTCGTCGGCGTGGACCACGATCGGGCGGTCCAGGACGGCGTAGTCGAACATGATCGACGAGTAGTCCGTGACCAGCGCGTCCGAGGCGAGCAGCACCTCCGCCGCGTCCGGCTCGTCCGTCGCGTCGACCACCACCCCGCGCCGGGCCAGCTCCGCCAGCCCCGCCCCGCGCGCCGGGCCGTTCGCCAGCGACGGGTGCAGCCGCACCACCAGCGTGTGCCCCTCGCCGAGGTCCGCCGCGAACGCCGCCAGGTCGATCCGGTCCACATGGCCGCCCCGAACGTAGTCACGCCGGGTCGGGGCGTACAGCACCACCGTGTGGTCCTCGGGGATGCCGTGCCCGCGGCGGAACTCCCGGCCCCGCGAGGTACCCGCGCCCACCAGGACGTCGTTGCGCGGGCTGCCGGTGCGGACCGAGGTGAAGTGGCAGGGGAAGGCCCGCTCCCACACCAGCTCCGCGTGCCGGTTGGCGACCAGGCCGTAGTCCCAGCGGTCCGCCCGGCGCAGCATCCGGGGCACGTCGAAACCGAGCCGGGCACCGGGCTTGTCCAGCAGATCGGCGCCCAGGTGCTTCAACGGGGTGCCCTGATGGGTCTGGATGTGCGTGACACCGGGCCGCTTGACCAGCGCGCCGGGCCAGTTGACGTCGTTCACGAAGTACGAGGCCCGCGCGGTGACCTCCAGATAGCGCCGCGAGCCCAGCAGCACGTGCTCGGTGCCCGGAGGCAGGGTCGCGGCCGTCTCCTCGTCCCGCACCACCCACACCCCGCGCAGCCGGGGCGCGATCAGCTCGGCCGCCCGGTACACGGCCGCCGGGTCGCCGAGCATGCCCCGGTGCGAGGACGCCGAGTACACCACCAGGTCCGGGTCGAGCGGGCGGCGCGACTGCACCGCCGACCAGCCGCGCCGGGCCCGGGTCCCGGCCGCCGTCCGCAGCCGTGCCGCGCGCCGTCCGGCCTCCCGGCCCGCCTGCGCGGCCCGGCGCCGCAGCAGGTACGCCCCGTAGCCGCCCTCCAGTACGCGGGTCTCGCCCTCGGCGCGGGTGCCCTCCGGCCGGTGGGTGCGGAACATCTCCGCCGTGCGCCGGAAGAACTCGGCCTTGTCACCCGGCGGCAGCCGGTCCGGCTTGGCCAGGATGTCCAGGCAGTGCTCGCCCATCTTGCGGTGCAGATACGGCCGCCACCGCCACAGCTCCGGGTTCCGCTCGACGAACGCGAAGACCCGCTCGTACTGCTCGTGCACGTCGAAGTGCTTACGGCTGGTGGTGGAGAGGATGTTGCCCTGCCTGCGCTGGCGGTAGTGCAGACAGATCCGGTCCAGGGTGGCGATCCGCCCGGCGCTCAGCATCACCGGGAACGTCCACGGGGTGTCCTCGTAGTAGCCCGGCGGGAACGCGAAGCCGTGTTCCGTCACGAAGTCGCGGCGGTAGACCTTGTTCCACACCACCATCAGCAGATCGAGGATCTCCGGCCGCTCGGCCGCCGTGAAGGTGCCGTCCTCGGCCGCCAGGACATGGGCGAGGACGTTGCGGCGGGTGCCGCCCCACCAGTAGGTGCGGGCGTAGTCGAAGACCAGCACGTCCGGGTCCTCCGCCTCCGCCAGCCGGTCGGCGACGGCGGCGAGCGCGCCCGGGGTCAGGGTGTCGTCGCTGTCGAGGAAGAACAGGTAGTCGCCGGTGGCGTGCGGCATCCCGGCGTTGCGGGCCCGGCCGAGCCCGACGTTCTCCGGCAGGTGCAGCACCTTCACGCGGGGGTCGCGGGCGGCGTACTCGTCGAGGATCGCGCCGCAGCCGTCCGGTGAGCGGTCGTCCACGGCGATCACCTCCAGGTCGCCGAAGGACTGCCCGAGCACCGAGTCCAGGCACTCGCGCAGGAAGCCCTGCACCTTGAAGCAGGGGACGATGACACTGAAGCGGGGCACGGCGGATCAGCTCCTCACGAGGGACGCGGCGGCGGGGGCGGGCACACGCTCCGCGAGCGGCACCACCGGCGGCAGCGCCTCGGGCGGCTCACCGAGCAGCACCCGGCGCACGACCCGCTCGGCCGCGCGCCCGTCGTCGAACTCGCAGAACCGCTCCCGGAACACGGCCCGGCGCGCGGCGGACTCCGCGCCCCGGTACTCGCCCTCGCGGAACACCCGCGCCAGCTCCTCGGGCGTACGGGCCACCGGGCCCGGTGCCTCGGCCATCAGGTCGAAGTACACGCCCCGCGTCTCGCGGTAGACCTCCCAGTCGTCCGCGAACACCACGATCGGGCGGTCCAGGTTGGCGTAGTCGAACATGATCGAGGAGTAGTCCGTGATCAGCGCGTCCGCCGCCAGGCACACGTCCTCGGCCGAGCGGTGCGCGGTGACGTCGATGATCCGGTCCGAACTGCGGGCGGTGCCCTGGTCGTAGAAGTAGTGGGCGCGCAGCAGCACCACCACGTCGTCCCCGGCCGCCGCGCAGAACGCGGCCAGATCCAGGCCGGGTTCGAAGCCGGTGGCGTGGTCCCGGTGGGTGGGCGCGTACAGCACCGCCGTGGCTCCCTCGGGGACGCCCAGCTCGCAGCGGACGCGGGCCACGTCGTCGGCGGTCGCCGTCGCGTACACGTCGTTGCGCGGGTAGCCGTACTCCAACTGCTCGTAGGAGCCGGGGAAGGCGCGCTCCCACATCTGGGTGGAGTGCCGGTTGGAGGACAGGTTGAAGTCCCAGCGGTCCACCCGGCTCAGCAGCTTGGCGAAGCTGCCCGACCGCGCGGCCACCACCGGGTACGTCGACTGGTCCACACCCATCTTCTTCAGCGGGGTGCCGTGCTGGGTCTGCAGATGCGTGCTGCCGGGCCGCTTGACGACGCCCTCGGCGAAGTTGGCGTTGTTGATCAGGTACGTGGCGCGGGCCAGCACCTCCCAGTACCGGTGCGAACCGATCACCGCGTACTCCACGCCGTCCGGGACCGTGTGCGCCTGGTCGGCCTCCACCAGGAACACCGAGCGGATGTGCGGGGCGAGTTCGCGGGCCTTCGCGTGGATCGCGGCCGGGTTGCAGGCGTACCCCCGGCCCCAATAGGCGCAGTACACCGCCAGGTTGGGGTCGAGCGGACGGCGCAGCGCGCGGGCGTAGCGCAGCCGGGTGCGCAGCATGCGCGGCTTCGGCAGCCTGCGCAGTACCCCGGCGGCCACCCGGTTGACCCCGCGCAGCGCGCGGAACGGGGTGTACGCGCCCGCCGCCAGCAGCCGGTGCTGCACGCCGAGGCTGCCGCCGGGCGCCCGGTGTCCGGCCGGGCGGTGCCTGCGGTACAGCCGTCCGGCGCGGCGGAAGAACGCCCGGCGGCCCTCGGTGAGCCGCTCGGGGCGGGACGCGGTCTTCAGGACCTGGGTGAAGAGCTGCTCGAACAGGGCTCCGGCCCGCTCCACGGGGAGCGCGGACTCGGCGGCCCGGCGCAGCACCCGGTCCACCTGGTCCAGCAGGTCGCGCTGGTGCGGTCCCGGCGCGTTCAGCCTGCTGCCCTGGCGGCGGGCCCGGTGCCGGACGACCGCCCGGCGCAGCACCGCGATCCGCCCGGCGGCGACCGTGACCAGACCGCCCCAGCCGAGGTCGGTGAAGTGACCTTCGGGGAAGGTGAGTTCGTGCTCGGTGAGGAAGGTGCGCCGGTAGCACGCGCTCCAGGCCGGGAGCTGGACACCGGTGAGCCAGGGGGCCGCGCCGGGCGCGAAGGCGCCACCCGGGGCCTTCGCCAGCAGCGGGGCGGCCGGGTTGGCGGGCTCGCCCTCCCACCAGGGGACGCGCTCGTACTCGGCGTACAGCACGTCGACGCCCGCGGTCCCGGTCAGCCGCTCGTCCAGCGCGGCCAGCGCGCCGGGCAGCAGCAGGTCGTCGCCGTCCAGGAACAGCACGTACCCGCCGCGCGCGGCCCGCAGCCCGGCGTTGCGCGCCCCGCTCGGTCCGGCCGACGGCGGTGAGTTCACCGGGCGCACCCGCCGGTCGCGCTCGGCGTATCCGGCGGCCACGGCGGCGGCCGGGACGTCGGGGGAGTCGCAGACCGGGATCAGTTCCAGGTCGCCGAAGGACTGGGCGAGGACCGAGTCCAGGGCCTGCGACAGCCGACCCGGGACCCCGTGGGAGGGGACGATGATGCTGAAGCGGGGCATGCTGTTCTTTCTGTCGTCTTGCGGGCGCGGCCCGGCCGCCCGGCGGGACGCCAGGTGGACGGCCGGGTCGGCGTGGGCCGCGTCGTGCCGAGGGGCATGGAGACTCCCGGAAGGTCCAACGGTGTTCAGCGGTCCCCGGTGACGGGGAGCGGGCCGGAAGGTTGCGGCACGGCCGCGAGCGGCGCCCGGACCGGGGCCTCGGCGGCCGGTCGAGCCCGTCCGCGCGCGCCGGGCGGCACCGAATGCTGCCCCAGCACCACATGCCGGACGACGCGCTCACCCGCGTCGCCGTCGTCGTACGGGCAGAAGCGGTCGCGGAACGCGGCCCGCAGCCGGGCGGAGCGCACCCCGCGCCAGTGACCGGAGGCGAACACGTCCGCGACCTCCTCCTCGGTGCGGGCGAGCGGGCCGGGCGGGCAGGCGAGCAGGTCGACGTAGGCGCCCCGGACCGTGCGGAAGACGTCCCAGTCGGCGGTGTGCACCACCACCGGGCGGTCCAGCCCCGCGTAGTCGAACAGCAGCGGCGAGAAGTCGGTGAGCAGCGCGTCCGAGGCCAGGCACAGGGACGGCAGGTCGGGATGCGCGGAGACGTCGACCAGCCGGGTCCCCGCCCCCGCCACCGGCTCGCCGAGCGGGGCCCGGGTCAGCAGGGTGAACCGGGGTCCGAGCAGGCCGAGCAGTCGTCCGGGGTCCAGCGGCGGGGTCTGGGTGCGCCGGTGGTCGCGGCGCGCGGGCACGTACAGCACGGCGACCGCCCCCTCCGGCACACCCAGCGACGCGCGCAGCCGGGCCACGTCGGCCGGGGTGGCGCGCTGGAGGCTGTCGTTGCGCGGGCTGCCGTACTCCAGCGTGGTGTAGTCGCCGGGGTGGACCCGCTCCCAGACGAGGGTGGAGTGCCGGTTGCCGGAGAGCACGTAGTCCCACTGGTCGACCTCGCGCAGCTGCCCGGCGAAGTCGGTGTCGCGGGCCAGCGCCGGGCGGTCCTGGAGGTCGAGGCCGGTGTGGCCGAGCGGGGTGCCGTGCCGGGTCTGCACGAAGACCTGGCCGGGGCGCTTGACCAGGCCGGGCCCGAAACCGGCGTTGTGCACCAGGTACTTGGAGCGGGCCAGCGCGGTGAAGTGGGCGGCGGTGCCGGGGCGGCCGAGCCAGGCGGTGCGGATGTGCGGGGCGTGCGCGTGGAACGCGGCCTCCAGGGCGCTCGGGTCGCAGCCGTGGTCGGGGGCCGGGTCGGCGGCGAAGAGGGCGCGGTCGGTACGCAGGGGGAGGAGCCGCTGCACCCGGTAGTGCAGGCGCAGCAGGGCCGCCCGCAGCCGCTGGGTCCCGCGTCCGGCCGAGGCACGTGCGTGGCGGCGGAGGGCGGCCGCCAGGCGCAGGGTGCGGAAGGTGCGGTGCAGGCCGTGCCGGACCAGGGCGCGGCGCAGGCCGGGCGGTACCGGGGTGCCGGGGGCGCGGTGGCGGCGGCAGTGGTCGCGGGCCCGGCGCAGGAACGCGGGGTGGCTGCCGCGCGGGAGACGGTCCCGCCGGGTGGCGATCGTGGTGAGGTGGTCGAGCATGCGGGCGTACAACTCCGGCCGCCAGCGCTCCAGTTCGGGTCTGGCGGCGAGGTAGGCGAAGACCCGGTCGTACTGGTCGAACACGTCGAAGTGGCGGGGGCTGGTGGTGCGCAGGATGCTGCCCCGGCGGCGCTGGCGGTAGTGCACGCAGACCCGGTCCAGGGTGGCGATCGACCCGGCGGTCATCAGCACCGGGAAGGTCCAGGGGGTGTCCTCGTAGTAGCCCGGCGGGAAGGTGAAGCCCTCGCGGGTGACGAACTCCCTGCGGTACGCCTTGTTCCACGCCACCATCAGCACCCGCAGCAGCCCCGGCCGGCCGGCCAGGGTGAAGGGGGCCGGGCCGTCCTCGGTGAGCCGGTCCGCGAGCCGGTTGCGCAGGGTGGTGCCGTCCCAGTGGGTGCGGGCGTAGTCGAAGACCAGGACGTCCGGCTCACCGGTGCGCGCGATACGGTCCGCGACGGCGCGCAGGGCGTGCGGGGTGAGGGTGTCGTCGCCGTCGAGGAAGAGCAGGTAGTCGCCGCTCGCCTCTTCGGCACCGGCGTTGCGGGCCCTGCCGAGCCCGGCGTTCTCCGGAAGGTGCACGGCCCGTACGCGGGGGTCGCGGGCCGCGTACTCGTCGATGATCGCGCCGCAGCCGTCCGGCGAGCGGTCGTCCACCGCGATCAGCTCGAGGTCCGGGTACGACTGCGAGAGCACCGAGTCCAGGCACTCGGCGAGGTACGCCTGCACCTCGTACGCGGGGACGATGACGCTGAACCTGGGCAAGGCACATCCATGGGTCGGTCGGCACGGGCCTTCTGCCCGGCAACGGCCGTCCGGCGGACTTGGTTACGGCTCCTACGGCATACGGGGGACGCCCGGGGGAACCGTCCCGCTTCCCCCGGGCAACACCTGTGCAGTAACGGCTACTTGACCGCTCCCGCCATCACCCCGGACACGAACTGCCGCTGGAAGGCGAAGAACACCGCCAGCGGGATCACCATCGACAGGAAGGCGCCGGGCGCGAGCACGTCGATGTTGTTGCCGAACTGCCGTACCTGCGTCTGGAGGGCCACCGTGACCGGCTGGGAGCCGGACTTGGTGAACACCAGCGCCACCAGCATGTCGTTCCACACCCACAGGAACTGGAAGATGCCGAGGCTCGCGATGGCGGGCGCGCCGAGCGGCATCACCACCCGTGCGAACAGGCGGAGTTCGCCCGCACCGTCCAGCCGGGCCGCCTCCAGCAGCTCGCGCGGGATCTCCGCGAAGAAGTTCCGCAGCAGGAACACCGCGAACGGCAGCCCGAACCCGATGTGGAACAGCACCACGCCCAGGATCGAGCCGAACAGCCCGATCTCGCCGAAGAGTTCCGCGATCGGGATCAGCGCCACCTGCACCGGCACCACCAGCAGCGCGACCACGCCGAGGAACCACCAGTCGCGGCCGGGGAACTCCATCCACGCGAACGCGTAGGCCGCCAGCGAGCCGATCACCACCACGCCGAGCGTCGCCGGGACCGTGATCAGCACGGTGTTGACCAGCGAGTGGGTGATGTCGCCGTTCTCCAGCAGCTTGCCGTAGCTCTCGAAGGTGAGCTTGGACGGCTCGGTGAACACCGTCCACCAGCCGCTCGCGTTCATGTCCTCCGGGGAGCGCAGCGAGGAGATCAGCAGCCCGATCGTCGGCACCAGCCAGAACAGGCCCACCACGACCAGGACGAAGCGGACCAGTCCGCCGCCGAGGCCCTCCACCAGCCGGGCGCCCAGCGAGCGCCTGCCCCGCACCGTGCCCTCGGCGGGCAGCTCGCGCACCCGTCCCGCGCTCTCGGTGTGCGTGCTCATCGCCCGCCCTCCCGCCGCAGCCTGCGGATGTTGAACAGCATCACCGGGATCACCAGCAGCAGCAGGAACACCGCGATGGCGCTGGCCACCCCGGGCCGCCCCTCGGAGAAGCCCTTGCGGTACAGCTCCAGCGCCAGCACGTTCGCGTCGTCCTGGGACGAGCCCGGCGCGATGATGTAGACGAGGTCGAACACCTTCAGCACGTTGATCATCAGCGTGACGGCGACGACCGCGAGCACCGGCGCGAGCAGCGGCACGGTCACCTTGCGGAACACCTGCCACTCAGTGGCACCGTCCACCCGCGCCTGCTCCAGCAGCTCCCTCGGCACCCCGGCGAGCCCCGCCGCGATCAGCACCATGGCGAAGCCCGCCCACATCCAGACGTAGGAGCCGATGATCGCCGGGGTGACCAGGGCCGGGCCGAGCCAGTCGACGCCGTTGTACGCCTCCTTGAAGTTGGCCGCCGGGAGCCTGAGTTGAGCCCCGTCGGCGGAGGCGGGGAGGGTGAAGGTGCCGTCCCCGGCCGCCTTCGCCGAGGCCACCACCTTGCCGTCCTTCACGGCCTCGATCCGCATCCCGGCGTACCCGCGCTCGGACGAGTCCGGGGCGCCGAGCTTTCCGACGCCCTTGCCGCGGGTGAAGTCCTGCCAGACCGTGCCGGTGACCTTCCCCGGCTCCGGCCGGGCGGTGACGGCCCGCTTCGCGTCGTCCGGGAACTGGTCCGGAGCCACGCCGACCATCGGCAGCGCGACCGGGGTGCCCGCCTTCACCGGGTCCTTGGTGACGAACCCACCGCCCTGGCCCACCAGCGGCGACTCGCGGCCGGGGTGCGCCTTGGGGAACGCCGACGCCTGGGCGAAGGAGTCGTGCACCCCGACCCACACCGCGTTGGCGACCCCCTTGTCCGGGTCCTGGTCGTACACCAGCCGGAAGATGATCCCGGCGGCCAGCATCGAGATCGCCATCGGCATGAAGACGACCAGCTTGAACGCCGTTCCCCAGCGCACCCGTTCGGTCAGCACCGCGAAGACCAGGCCCAGCGCGGTGGAGACCGTGGGCGCGAACACCACCCAGATCACGTTGTTCTTGAGCGCGGTGCGGATGCCGTCGTCGGTGAACAGCGCCTGGTAGTTGTCGAATCCGGCGAAGTGGTCGCCCGAGGAGTCGTAGAGACTGCGGACGACCGAGTACCCGATCGGGTAGAGCACGAGCGCGCCGAGCAGCACCAGGGCGGGCAGCAGGAACAGCGCCGCCACCGTCTTGCGGGTCCCGGTCACGCTCCTGCGGCTCTTCGGCGCGGCCGGGCCCCCGGGGGCGCCGGCCGCCGCTGCCGATGCCATGACCGGATCAGCCCCCGTTCCCGTACGCGGCCGCCGCGTCCTTCTCCAGCCTCGCCTGGGTGCCCGCGACGTCCTTCGGGTTCTTCAGGAAGTCCTGGAGGTCCTTCCACTCGCCCTTGCCGGGCGTGCCGCCGAACGCCTGCGGCGCCTGGTCGGACATGTCGAACCGGAAGTCGTCGCCGGACGCGATCAGCGCCTTGGCGATGGTGCGCTGGGTGTCGTTCGGGTACGCCGAGAGCGGCACGTTCTTGTTCGGCGAGAGATAGCCGCCGAGCTTCGCCTGGACCGTCGCCGCGTCCGGGGAGGCCAGGAAGGTCGCGAGCGCCTGGGCGCCCTTGGAGTCCTTCAGGATCACCGCCGCGTCACCGCCGGAGACCACCGGCGCGGTCGAGCCGACCGACGGGAACGGGAACACCTTGGCGTCCGCGCCCACCTTCGCCTTGGTCTCACCGATGTTGACCTGCGCGAAGTCGCCCTCGTAGACCATCGCGGCCTTCGGCTGGTCGCCGCCGGTGAAGGTCTGCGTCACCGAGGCCGGGAACTCGGTCTGCAGCGCGCCGTCCGGGCCGCCCGCCACATAGTCCTTCTTGCCCCAGACCTGGGCGAGCGTGGTGAGCGCCTGCTTCACCGAGGGGTCGGTCCACTTGATCTCGTGCTTGGCGAGCTGGTCGTACTTCTCCGGGCCCGCCTGGGAGAGATAGACGTTCTCGAACCAGTCGGTCAGCGTCCAGCCGTCCGCGCCGCCCACCGAGAAGGGGGTGACCCCGGAGTCGTACACCGCCTGCGCGGCGGTCAGCAGCTCGGCCCAGGTCTTGGGCTCCTTGGCGCCCGCGTTCTCCAGGACCGGTGCGTTGTACCAGATCAGCGACTTGTTGGCGGCCTTGTAGTAGACGCCGTACGGCTTGCCGTCGACCTTGCCGATGTCCTGCCAGCCCGCCGAGTAGTTCTTCTGCAGCTCCTTCACGGCGTCCGGGCCGAGCGGCTTGGCCCACTTCTTCTCGACCGCCTGCTTGATGGCGCCCGGCTGCGGCAGCAGCGCCACGTCCGGCGGCTGCCCGCCCGCGATCTTCGAGCCGAGGAAGTTGATGATCGGGTCCTGGGCGGGCACGAACGTCACCTTCGCGCCCGTGCGCTTCTCGAACTCCGCCAGCACCTTCTTGAAGTTGGCCTGCTCGGTGCCGGTCCAGACGGCGGCGACCTCGAGTTCCGTGCCGTTCAGCTTCGGCAGGGTCACCGTGGAGCCGGTGGCACCACCACCGCCCTCGTCGGCGTCCTTCTTCCCGTCACCGCCGGAGCAGGCGGTGAGCGTCAGGGCCCCCGCCAGCAGCGCGGCGAGGGCGGCGCCCGTCCGGTGCCCTCGGATGGTGTCGCTCGGCTTGCGCATCACTTCCCCGTTCGTCGTTCTCCGTTGAACGCCTGAACTCTGCTTGTGCGCTCCGGTGTACGCCGGGCCGCCCCGCCGCGGCAAGAGCACCCGCACGGTCCGGCCACGCATTGTGACCGGCTCGTGATCATCGAGGTATGCGCGCCGGGCACGGGGAATTCCGGCGGCCAACGATCAGAGCAGGGAGGGCACCTGACCGGCCGACACCTGGCGGGCCGCCCGCTCCACCGCGCTCGCCAGCAGGGCCAGGTCGGTGGGGCCGTTGCCCAGCTCGCGCACCGGGCGCCGGGTGGGGGGATCGCCCATCCGCTGCCAGTCCAGCGGCAGCACGGTCGGCCGCTGGGTCGCGGTGCGCGGGATACGGCCCGTCACCCGGCCGCCCTGCACCCCGGTGACCCGACCGTCCGGGTACGCCAACACGCCACGCCCCGGCGCCGGTTCGCCCTCCGCGCCTCGCTCGGCCGGGCTCGCCCCGCGTCCGCCCGACGGCGCGTCCAACGTCACCCGCAGCGTGGCCCGCCGCGCGGGCTCCGTCTCCGCCGTACGGCCGCCCGCGCCGGACGCGGCCACCAGGTGCACGCCGAGCCGCTCGCCCTCGCGGGCCACCGCCTCCAGCGCCCGGACGACCGACCCGGCGGCGGGCCTGCCCGGCGAACCCAGCGCCGGGGAGACCAGCGCGTCCAGGTCGTCGACGACCACCACCAGCCGGGGCAGCGGCGGCGCCGCCTCGGTGTGCTGCCGGGCGGCGCCGGGCCGCAGCCGCAGCGTGGCGCTGGGCGGCGTCTCCAGGTCGCCGTTGCCCGTGCCGCGCCCGCCGGTGCCGCGCTGGGCGACCATCCGGCCGGACACCTCGTGCGCGGTGTGCCAGTGCGCGAAGTCGGTCAGCCCGACCAGCTCCGTCCGCCGCTTCAGCTCCGCGCTCAGCGACTGCGCGAACTCCCGCATCCGCACCGGGTCGTTGGCGATCAGATGGGTGGTCACATGCGGGATGTCGGTACACGAGCGCAGCCCCTCGCCGACCCCGGCCGCCGTGCCGACGCCGTCCCGGCCGTCGATCAGCACCATGCCGAGCCGGTCCGGGCGCTCGGCGGCGGCCAGCGACGCCACCACCGCCCGCAGCAGCTCCGTACGGCCGCTGCCGGGCGGCCCCTCGACCAGCAGATGCGGGCCGTCGGCCACCAGGTCGGCGGTGACCGGGCCACGCGGACCGGCGCCCAGCACCGCGCGGGCCCGGCCGCCCAACGACTCCGTGTCGTCGGCCGCGTCCGCCCAGCGGGCCATCAGCGAGGCCGGGGTGGCGCGGGCCAGCCCGAGTTCGTCCAGCAGCCGGGCCGACAGCGGCAGCGGCACCGCGACGCGCGCGTGCCGGTCGTCGTCCGGGGCGTCCGGGCGCAGCGGGGCCAGCGCCCGCGCGAACCGCTCCGCCCAGGCCGCCGACACCGCGTCCACGGCGGCGAGGGTGCCCGGACCCACCGGGCCGGTCGGCGCCACCCGCATCAGCCGCAGCGCGGTGGCCACGTCCCCGCTGAGCAGCGCCACCGCGCCGCACTCGCGGAAGGTGGGGGTCACGGCGCAGGCCGCCTCGTACGTCTCCATCAGCGGCGAGGCGGGGGAGGCGGGCGCGGTCTCGGCCAGGCACACCACGTGCACCCCGGCCCGCGGCCCGCTCACCGCCAGCCGCGCCACGTCCTCCCGCAGCGCCGAGCCGCCGGGGTCGCCGTCCACCACGACCACCGTGTACGGCCCCGGATGCCCGTCCGGGCCGGGCCGGAAGGACGCGGGGTCGGCGTGCGACTCGACGCGGCGCAGCAGCTCGCCGGTACGGGCCGCCGCCTGTTCGCGGTCGTAGGCCAGCAGCAGCCTGCAGTCCTGGCCGTGGCCCGGCCGGACGTGCGGCAGCCAGCCCAGCCAGGACCACTCGGCGGTGCGCTCCTCCACCGAGCGGGCGCGGTCCGCGCTGATCAGCACGATCTCCAGCAGGTCCGGCGAGTGCAGTGCGGCGAGCTGTGCCAGCACCGCGCGGGCCAGCCCGGCGAGCCGGGGGCGCGGACCGGCCAGGCCCAGGGCGCCCGCCTCGCGCAGCGCGGCCGTCACCGGCACGGCGGGGAGCGCCGAGCCGTCGGGCGCGGTCCGGTCGGCGGTGCCGAGCCGCACCGCCAGCGCCTCGTGGTGTCCCGGACCCCGCTCCCAGAGCCGGGGGCCCGGACCGAGCGCCGTCAGCAGCAGCGCGGCCGGGTCCGGCCAGGTCTCCGGGCGCCGGAACGCCTCGGGGAGTGCGGCGGGGGCCGCCTCGGCGTACGGCGCCTCGTCGGCGGGGAGGTGCTCGTCCCGGCCGCCGGTCAGCTTGCGGGCCCAGGCGCCGAGGCCCCGGCGCCTGGGCATCTCGGTGCCCCGGAGGGGGGTGCCCTTACGGGTGGGGGAGTCCAGCTCGTCGGGGTGGTGGCCTGCGTGGGTGTCGTACTCCCGGTATCCGCCGGTGAGGTGGTCCGGGGCCCGGCTCTCGATCCGGGGCGCCCGGCCCTGCTCGGGCACGGCGGCCCGCTCCATCCGTTCCGTGCCGACCCGGTCGGCCGTGCCGTACACGTGGCTGGTCGGGCCGTCCGGCGAGGCCGCGTCGGGGGCGGTGTCCGGGGTCTCCCAGGGGCAGGCGTCCGGGGCGTCCCCGAGGGGCACCCGGACACAGCCCTCCCCGTCCGGCACCGTGCGCACCCGCGCCCCCGGGCCCCCTGACGGGGTCACCCTGAGCGCGGATTCACCCAGGCGCAGCAGACCGCCCGCCGGAAAGCGCAGCGGACGGTCGGTGACCCGGGCGCCGTCCAGCGTGGTGCCGTTGGTGGAGTCCAGGTCGGTCACCGAGACCCGGCCCTCGGCGGTGACGTTGACCGCGCAGTGCAGCCGGGACACGTCCGGGTCGTCCAGGGGGACGTCGGCGTCGGCGGAGCGGCCCACCGTTATCCGGCCGCCGTGCAGCAGATGGACCCCGCCCGCGTCCGGGCCCGCGACCACATGGAGCTGGGTCGGGGCGTCGTCCAGCTCGGGATGCGGCTCCGGGGCCGCGGGGGCGCCCAGCGAGAGCACCGCGCCGTCGACCAGCGGGGGTTCGCCGAGGGTGTGGCGGCGTGGGTCCAGGCGGTCCGTGCCCGCGTACAGGACCACGGGGGCGCCGCAGTCCCGGCCCGCCCCGCTCTCCCCGGTGACCGCCGAGGCCAGCGCGGGCGCCACCGACGCCAGCTCGGTACCCGTGGGCGCCGTGACCAGCACGTCGCGCGTCGCGGCGCCGCCCCGCCTCGGGGACGCGCCCAGCGGATCTACGACGGTCAGCCGGATCTGCATCGCCGTCAGCGGTCCCTTCTGCCCGGCCGCGGAGGTCCCCCACTCCGCACGGGCACGTAGGCCAGTACTGCAGGCATCCTCGCACCTGTCGCGGCCCTCCCGCCCGCGTCCCGGTACGAAGTGATCTTGATTGGTCAGCTCTGCCCCCAAAAGTGCCTGACCAGTAACGCGGCGGCGATCACTTGAGATCGGTCACGTACCGGAACCGGCAACCGGTGGACCCGAGGTGAGCGTCTTTCCACCGAACACGGACCCCGGGCCGCGCGTAGTACTCAGGGGGCGGCTCCGGGACAGGCCACTACAGTGGTCGGAACGCCGGAACACCGGTAGCAAGCAGCCAATAGCTAGCAGGGAGCGCGTGACGTGCGGCCAGTCGGCAGCAAGTACCTGCTCGAGGAGCCGCTCGGACGCGGCGCCACGGGCACCGTCTGGCGCGCGAGCCAGCGGGAGACGGCGGGCGCCGAGGCGGCCGTGGCCGGGCAGCCCGGCGAGACGGTCGCCATCAAGGTCCTCAAGGAGGAGCTGGCGAGCGACCCGGACATCGTGATGCGCTTCCTGCGCGAGCGCTCCGTACTGCTCCGGCTCACCCACCCCAACATCGTCCGGGTCCGCGACCTGGTCGTCGAGGGCGATCTGCTGGCGCTCGTCATGGACCTCGTCGAGGGCCCCGACCTGCACCGCTACCTGCGGGAGAACGGCACCTTCTCGCCCGTCGCCGCCTCCCTGCTCACCGCCCAGGTCGCCGACGCGCTCGCCGCCAGCCACGCCGACGGCGTCGTCCACCGCGACCTGAAGCCCGCCAACGTGCTGCTGCGCCAGTACGACGGGCAGATGTACCCGATGCTGACCGACTTCGGCATCGCCCGGCTGGCCGACTCACCCGGCCTGACGCGCACCCACGAGTTCGTCGGCACCCCCGCCTACGTCGCCCCGGAGTCCGCCGAGGGCCGCCCGCAGACCTCCGCCGTCGACGTCTACGGCGCCGGAATCCTGCTGTACGAGCTGGTCACCGGCCGTCCGCCGTTCTCCGGCGCCACCGCCCTCGAGGTCCTGCACCAGCACCTCAGCGCCGAGCCGCGCCGCCCCTCCACGATCCCCGACCCGCTGTGGACGGTGATAGAGCGCTGCCTGCGCAAGAACCCCGAGCAGCGGCCCAGCGCCGAGAACCTCGCCCGCGCCCTGCGCGTCGTCGCCGAGGGCGTCGGGGTGCACGCCAGCCCGGCCCAGATCGCCGCGGCCGAGGGCGTCGGCGCCCTCCTCGCCCCCGACCCGGCCCCGGCCCCCGTACCGGGCGTGCCCGGCGCCCCCGACGCCAACGCGGCCACCCAGATGCTGCCCCCGAACGCCGCCCAGGGCGCCTACGACCCCAACGCGGCCACCAGCTTCCTGCCGCACACCGGCGGCCCGTACGGCGCCGCCGACCCGACCACCGTCCTCCCGAGCACCGGCGCCGCCGACCCCACCACGGTCATGCCGCCGATGCCCCAGGGCCGACCGGGCCAGTACGGCCCGCAGGACCCCTACGGGCAGAACCAGCAGAACCCGCAGGACCCTGACCAGCCGCACCCCTGGCAGACCCAGCTCCGCGCCGCCCGCGACCGCAACGAACAGACCCAGGTCCAGTACCTCGACCCCGACGAGGACCCGCTGCGCCGCCGCCCCCAGCGGCAGGCCGCCCGCCCGCAGCACCAGCCCCAGCAGCCGCGTCCCCAGGAGCCGCAGCAGCGCCCGCAGCCCCGGCGCTCGACCCCGCAGCCGCAGCAGTACTCTCCGCCGCCGCAGCCCCAGCGGTACGCCCCGCCGGAGCCGCAGCGGCCCGCGCGCGAGCCCCGCCCGCCCCGGCAGCGCAGCGCCAACCCGATGAAGATCCCCGGCCTGGGCTGCCTCAAGGGCTGCCTGTTCACGATTCTCATCCTGGTCGTGGCGAGCTGGCTGATCTGGGAGCTGACCCCGCTGCACACCTGGGTCGGCCAGGGCAAGGGCTACTGGGACCAGGTCAGCGACTGGGTCGGGTCCGTCAGCGACTGGTTCAAGAACCTCGACAGTTCCTCGGGCGGCAACTGAGCGGCGGCCGAACTGCCGCTCCCGGAGCCGGTTCTGTGGACTTGTCGACACCCAGCGGGTGATTTCCGGCTCCGCGGTGAAGGCGGCCCCGACAGGCGCGTAGCTTTGTCGACCAGGGCAACACGCGTCTGTAGGAGCAGTCTTGGCACGGAAGATCGGCAGCCGGTACACCGCCAACCAGATCCTGGGGCGGGGCAGCGCCGGAACGGTGTGGCTGGGCGAGGGACCGGGCGGGCCCGTCGCCATCAAGATGCTGCGCGAGGACCTCGCCTCCGACCAGGAACTGGTCGGCCGCTTCGTCCAGGAGCGCACCGCGCTGCTCGGCCTGGAGCACCCGCACATCGTCACCGTGCGGGACCTCGTGGTCGACGGCAACGACCTCGCCCTCGTCATGGACATCGTGCGCGGCACCGACCTGCGCACCCGCCTGGAGCGCGAGCGCCGACTCGCGCCCGAGGCCGCCGTGGCGATCGTCGCCGACGTCGCGGACGGGCTCGCCGCCGCGCACGCCGCGGGCGTCGTCCACCGAGACGTCAAGCCCGAGAACATCCTCCTCGACATGCGCGGCCCGCTCGGCCCCGGCGGCGCCCACCCGGCGCTGCTCACCGACTTCGGCGTGGCCAAGCTCATCGACTCGCCCCGCCGCACCCGCGCCACGAAGATCATCGGCACCCCCGACTACCTCGCCCCCGAGATCGTCGAGGGCCTGCCCCCGCGCGCCGCCGTCGACATCTACGCCCTCGCCACGGTCCTCTACGAGCTGCTCGCGGGCTTCACTCCCTTCGGCGGCGGCCACCCCGGCGCGGTCCTACGGAGACACGTCACCGAGACCGTCGTCCCGCTGCCCGGCATCCCCGAGGAGCTGTGGCAGCTCATCGTCCAGTGCCTCGCCAAGGGCCCCGCGTCCCGGCTGCGCGCCTCCGAACTCGCCACCCGGCTGCGCGAACAGCTGCCGACCCTCACGGGCATCCCCCCGCTGGAGGTGGACGAGCCCGACCCCGAGGCCGCCCCGGAGAGCCCCCCGGCCCCGCTGCCCGCCGAGGAACCGGTCCGCCGCCGGGGCGCTGTCTCCCTGGTCCCCGGCGCCAAGCCCGACTCCAACCGCGACACCCACACCTCCATGCGCGTCCCCGCCCCCGACGAGCTCGCCGGCGGCGCCCACGGCACGGCTCGCGCCCCGCGTTCTTCCGGCGCCCCCCGCCCCGGCTCGGCCCGCCATCGCGCAGCGGCCCGGCGCCGCAGAGTCACGCTGACGCTGGCGGGGGTACTCCTGACAGCAGCGGTCGGCTACGGCCTCTGGACCACCTCCACCGACGACCCCCCACCCCAGGACACCCAGACCACGTCGACCCCCTGACCCCCTGGGGCTCCGCCCCAGACCCCCCTTTCCCACCCACCCACCCGTCTCGGTAGGCGAAGAGGCGAGGCACAAAGGAGGGGGCACGCGGCCCGGTCGGCGATGTCCGGTCCGTCCGGCGTTCGAGGGCCCCATGCGCCCCTGGCGATTGACCGGCGGCAGCCGTCCCGGCCGGGCCATGCGGCCCAGGTCAGCCACATTCAGCCCGTCCGGCGTTTGAGGACGAGGCCCCTCGAGGGCCGACAGCGGGGGTCCGGGGGCGCAGCCCCTGGTACGCCGCGAGTAACACCCCGCACCCCGGTGGTACCGACCGCCGAGGACCTACCCCACCCGGCGGAGCCGTTACGCTGGGGGCGTGGCAGTCGTCGATGTATCCGAAGAGCTGAAGTCCCTCTCCTCGACCATGGAGTCGATCGAGGCCGTCCTGGACCTCGACCAGCTGAGGGCAGACATCGCCGTGCTCGAGGAGCAGGCGGCCGTGCCGTCCCTCTGGGACAACCCGGACGAGGCGCAGAAGATCACCAGCAAGCTCTCCCACCTCCAGGCCGAGGTCAGGAAGGCGGAGGCGCTGCGCGGCCGGATCGACGACCTCGCCGTCCTCTTCGAGATGGCCGAGGAGGAGGACGACCCGGACACCCGCGCCGAGGCCGAGTCCGAGCTGGTCGCGGTGAAGAAGGCGCTGGACGAGATGGAGGTCCGCACCCTCCTGTCCGGCGAGTACGACTCCCGCGAGGCGCTGGTCAACATCCGCGCCGAGGCGGGCGGTGTCGACGCCGCCGACTTCGCCGAGCAGCTGCAGCGCATGTACCTGCGCTGGGCCGAGCGCCACGGCTACAAGACGGAGATCTACGAGACGTCGTACGCCGAAGAGGCCGGCATCAAGTCGACCACCTTCGCCGTCCAGATCCCGTACGCGTACGGCACGCTCTCGGTCGAGCAGGGCACGCACCGCCTGGTGCGCATCTCGCCCTTCGACAACCAGGGCCGCCGCCAGACGTCCTTCGCGGGCGTCGAGGTGCTCCCGGTCGTGGAGCAGACCGACCACGTCGAGATCGACGAGTCGGACCTGCGCATCGACGTCTACCGCTCCTCGGGCCCCGGCGGCCAGGGCGTGAACACGACGGACTCCGCGGTCCGCCTCACCCACCTCCCGACCGGCATCGTGGTCTCCTGCCAGAACGAGCGCTCCCAGATCCAGAACAAGGCCACGGCGATGAACGTGCTGCAGGCCAAGCTGTTGGAGCGCCAGCGCCAGGAGGAGCGGGCCAAGATGGACGCCCTCAAGGGCGACGGCGGCAGCTCGTGGGGCAACCAGATGCGTTCGTACGTCCTGCACCCGTACCAGATGGTCAAGGACCTGCGCACCGAGTTCGAGGTCGGCAACCCGCAGTCCGTGCTCGACGGTGAGATCGACGGCTTCCTGGAGGCCGGAATTCGCTGGCGCAAGCAGCAGGAGAAGTAAGTTTGTCGACATGACAACCTTTGACAACTGCCGTCCATGGGGCGGCAGTTGTCTTGTTTCTGGGCTTCAGGTCACAATCACGTCAGCCAACTCCCGGCAAACGCCCTCCCATAGGACATTGCGCCCGCAACGACCTTGACGTTGCTTAAAAAAATGGGAAAGGTGAAACGCGGCATGCGCATGTCTGGGGCGCTTGTGAACCGGGGGAATGTCAGCTGCCTCCGTCGAGCACGGCAAGCCCCACCGCGCCGCCACATCGACAACAGCTACTGGGGGTAGCAGACATATGACGAAGAAGATGCGTGTGCGCGTCGCACGTATAGCCGCCGGCTCGGTGATCGCGGCCGGCGCCTCGCTGATGGTGGCCGGAGTGGCCTCCGCCGACCCGGGCCCCGAGCCCGACCCGTCGTGCACCATCGGCACCTGCACCGAGCCTGACCCGGGCGGCGAGACCAACGGCGGCCTCATCGGCGGCGTGATCGGCGGCAACGACACGTCCGGCACCACGTCCGGCACCACCTCGGGCACCACGTCCGGGACTACCTCGGGTACTACGTCCGGCACCACGTCGGGCACCACGTCCGGTACCACCTCGGGTACTACGTCCGGCACCACCTCGGGCACCACGTCCGGGACTACCTCGGGCACCACGTCCGGGACTACCTCGGGCGCTACGTCCGGCACCACGGGTGGCAACACCACCTCGGGCAACACCACGGGTGGCGACACCACGTCCGGCAACACCACGGGCGGCAGCCAGACCACGGGTGGCTCCACCACCACGGGTGGCTCCACCACCACGGGCGGCTCGACCACCACCGGCGGTGACACCTCCACCGGCGGTACCACCGGCGGCGACGCCTCCACCGGCGGCTCCGTCACCGGCGGCTCCACGGCCGGTGGCCCCGGCCCCGACGGTGGCGGCAACGACAACGTCTCCCAGGAGGAGGGCACCTCCGCCCTCACCGACACCGGCTCGGACACCGCTCCGCAGCAGACCGGCAACGGCAAGCAGCTCGCCGAGACCGGTGCGGGCCAGACCACCTTCCTGGTCGTGGGCGCCGCGACGATGATCGCGGGCGGTGTCGCCTTCCGCGTCCTGCCGCGCCTGGCGGGCAACCGCGGCGGCGGCGCGGCCGCCTGAGGGTAGCCGAAACGTCACTCCACGCAACCAGCGCGGAGCAGGAGAAGGGCCCGGAGCACCCGCTCCGGGCCCTTCTTCGTGTCCTGAGAGACGCCCTGGGGGACCTAGACGGTCTGGTGCGCCAGCAGTGCCGTCAGCGCGATCAGCACCACCAGCAGCGCGACCAGCGCCGCCGGGCTCACCCCGCCCAGGAACCCCGCCTGCTGCTGGAGCCGCTCACGGCTCGCACGGCACACCGGGCACCGGCCCTCGCTCACGGGGGACGCGCAGTTCGCGCACACCAACCGGTCGTACGTCATGCGCTCGCCCTCCTCGTGCCAGGCCCTCAACCCCGTACAACGCCGACGGGAACGAGAACGTTCCCCCTCCACTCTGCCAGGTTCCCCCCGAAAGAGCGCGGGCGCCCGGGAAAGCGGAAAGTGCCGCCGTACAAAAACGCACAAGTCTGTCGCAACGGCGACCGGGCCCTGCGTAGGCACTCCCGGTTCGCGTATGGTCACGCTCATCATCCCCCGGCGACCCGTGGTGCATCCGTGATCCGATTCGACAGTGTCTCCAAGGTCTACCCCAAGCAGACCCGGCCCGCCCTCAGGGAGGTGTCCCTGGAGGTGGACAAGGGCGAGTTCGTCTTCCTCGTGGGGTCCTCCGGCTCCGGCAAGTCGACCTTCCTCAGGCTCGTGCTCCGCGAGGAGCGGTGCAGCCACGGCCAGGTGCACGTCCTGGGCAAGGACCTCGCCCGGCTGTCCAACTGGAAGGTGCCGCAGATGCGCCGCCAGCTCGGGACGGTCTTCCAGGACTTCCGCCTGCTGCCCAACAAGACGGTCGCGGAGAACGTGGCCTTCGCGCAGGAGGTCATCGGCAAGTCCCGCGGCGAGATCCGCAAGTCCGTGCCCCAGGTGCTCGACCTCGTCGGGCTCGGCGGCAAGGAGGACCGTATGCCGGGCGAGCTGTCCGGTGGTGAGCAGCAACGCGTGGCCATCGCAAGGGCGTTCGTCAATCGGCCCAAGCTGCTGATCGCCGACGAGCCCACCGGCAACCTCGACCCGCAGACCTCCGTCGGCATCATGAAGCTGCTCGACCGCATCAACCGGACGGGCACCACCGTCATCATGGCGACGCACGACCAGAACATCGTGGACCAGATGCGCAAGCGCGTCATCGAGCTGGAGAAGGGCCGCCTCGTGCGCGACCAGGCCCGCGGCGTCTACGGCTACCAGCACTAAGCGGAAAGGCTCGACCAGACGCCATGCGCGCCCAGTTCGTCATGTCGGAGATCGGTGTCGGTCTCCGCCGCAACCTGACGATGACCTTCGCCGTCATCGTCTCCGTCGCCCTGTCCCTGGCCCTCTTCGGCGGCTCCCTGATGATGAGCGACCAGGTGAGCACCATGAAGGGCTACTGGTACGACAAGGTCAACGTCTCGATCTTCCTCTGCAACAAGAGCGACGCCCAGTCGGACGTCAACTGCGCCAAGGGCGCGGCCACCGAGGACCAGAAGAAGCAGATCCAGGCCGACCTCGGCAAGATGTCCTCCATCGTGGAGAAGGTCACCTACGAGTCGCAGGACACGGCCTACAAGCACTACAAGGAGCAGTTCGGTAACTCCCCGCTGGCCAGCTCGCTGACGCCGGACCAGATGCAGGAGTCGTACCGGATCAAGCTCAAGGACCCGCAGAAGTACCAGGTGATCGCCACCGCGTTCAACGGGCGGGCCGGTGTGCAGTCGGTGCAGGACCAGCGGAGCATCCTCGACAACCTCTTCCAGCTGCTCAACCTGATGAACCGGGCGGCGCTGTTCCTGATGGCGCTGATGCTGTTCGTCGCGCTGCTGCTGATCGTCAACACCGTGCGGGTGTCGGCGTTCAGCCGCCGCCGGGAGACCGGGATCATGCGGCTGGTCGGCGCCTCCGGCTTCTACATCCAGGCGCCGTTCATCATGGAGGCCGCGGTCGCCGGACTCATCGGCGGCAGCCTCGCGTGCGTGTTCCTGGTGCTGGGCCGGTACTTCACCATCGACCACGGCATGGCCCTGTCGAGCAAGCTGACGCTCATCAACTTCATCGGCTGGGACTCGGTGTTGACCAAGCTGCCGCTGATCCTCGCGACCAGTGTGCTGATGCCTTCCCTGGCGGCGTTCTTCGCGTTGCGCAAGTACCTGAAGGTGTGACACATGCCAAGAGGGCCGTACAGGCATCCGTCTGTACGGCCCTTCGTGTTGTCCTAGACTCACCGCCATGTCAGGCCGCGCCCTGTTCCGCCAGCCCCGCCGCAAACGCCGCGGGGCCGCCCTGACCTTGGTGTTCGCCGGAGCGATCACCGCGGGGGCCGTCACGGGCTCCCTGCCGGACACCGCGCAGGCCCGCCGCCTCGACGCCAACGCCCGGTCGGCCGAGGGGATTCGGGCCACCGGCAAGCCCCGCCCCGAGGACGTGCGCCGGGCGGCCGCCGAGGCCATGGCGAAGGGCGAGTCGCCCACCGAGGCCGCCGAACAGGCCGTCAGCCGCAGCGGGGACCGCTGGGCCGCCGTCTACTCCGAGGACGAGTACCAGGAGTTCCGCGACGCCCTGGACGGCGAGTACACCGGCGTCGGACTGTGGGCGAAGCGCGCCCGCGACGGCCGGGTCACCGTGAGCCGGGTGCGGTCCGGCTCGCCCGCCGCCGACGCGGGCATCCGCAAGGGCGACCGGCTGCGCAGCGTGGACGGCCGCGAGGTCGACGGCCGCCCGGTCACCGAGGTGGTCTCCCTGCTCCGCGGCGACGCCGAGGACGCGTCCGCGGGCACCCCGGTCACCGTCGGCATCCAGCGCGGCGCCGACTCCTGGTCCCGGACCCTGCACCGGGCCCGGCTCTCCACCGACCCGGTGACCGTCAGTGACCCGGTCGCCGGGGTCGTCGTGGTCCGGGTGTCCGCCTTCACCAAGGGCTCCGCCAAGGCCGTACGGACCGCCGTGCGGCGCGCCCCGGCGGGCAGCGGGGTCGTGCTCGACCTGCGCGGCAACTCCGGCGGCCTGGTCACCGAGGCCGTCGCCACCGCCTCCTGCTTCCTCGACGGCGGCCTGGTCGCCACCTACGACGTGGACGGCGCCCAGCGCGCCCTGCACGCGGCCTCCGGCGGCGACACCGCCCGCCCGCTGGTCACCCTGGTCGACGGGGGCACGATGAGCGCGGCCGAGCTGCTGACCGGCGCCCTCCAGGACCGGGGCCGGGCCGTGGTGATCGGCTCCCGCACCTTCGGCAAGGGCTCGGTGCAGATGCCGACCGCGCTGCCGGACGGCTCGGTGGCCGAGCTGACCGTCGGCCACTACCGCACCCCCTCCGGTCACGCGGTCGACGGCCGGGGCATCACCCCGGACCTGGAGCCGGGCCCGAGCGCCCTGAAGCGCGCGGAAACGGTCCTCACCGGCCTCGGCGACTCCCGATAGCCCCCTGACCGGCCCCTGACCTCACCCCTAATCCGCTTCCCATCGCCCCCCGTCATGGTGCGAAAATGGCGGCACTATGAGTAAGGGAATGTACGTACCGAAGGAGTCCCAGCCCAAGCAGGGCGGGGCGGCCTCCGCCAAGGCCAAGGACGGCAAGCGCAAGCTCGTCGCCCAGAACAAGAAGGCGCGGCACGACTACGCGATCATCGACACCTTTGAGGCCGGGATCGTGCTGTCCGGCACCGAGGTGAAGTCGCTGCGCCAGGGCCGGGCCTCGCTGGCGGACGGCTTCGTCCAGATCGACGGGAACGAGGCGTGGCTGCACAACGCCCACATCCCCGAGTACAGCCAGGGCACCTGGACCAACCACTCCGTGCGCCGCAAGCGCAAGCTGCTCCTGCACCGCGAGGAGATCGACAAGCTGGAGGTGAAGTCCCAGGAGACGGGCCACACCATCGTGCCCCTCGCCCTGTACTTCAAGGACGGCCGGGCGAAGGCGGAGATCGCGCTGGCCCGCGGCAAGAAGGAGTACGACAAGCGGCAGACCCTGCGCGAGAAGCAGGACCGGCGCGAGTCGGACCGTGCGATCGCGGCCGCCAAGCGCAAGCAGCGCGGCGCCAAGACCGACCGCCGGGAATAAGCTGGCACACTCCCGCGTTGGTCACGTACGATGGCACAGCACTCCATCGAGGGTGCGCCGCCTCCTGCGGGGGGCATTGAAAAAACAACATGGGGATGATCGGTTTCGACAGCGGATGTCGAAGCAGGGGAAGCGTGTCGAGGAAGCGGCAATGATCTCGTAAACCATATGTCGCAACCAATAATCGCCAACACCAAGCGCGATTCCTTCGCCCTCGCTGCCTAAGTAGCGACTTGCGAAGTGTCAGCCCGGGGCTGTTCCCGACCCGGATCCTGGCATCAGCTAGGGAACTAAACCTTGATCCCGGTCACGGGGTGAAGAGGGAAATCCAACAGTGACTGAGCCCGTCGGAGACTTGTCCGCGTGATCTCCGGGGCCGAGAAAATCGAAGCGGACTGCACACGGAGAAGCCCTGTTTCTGCACCGGTGGACGCGGGTTCGATTCCCGCCATCTCCACGATCGGGAGGCCCTCGGGTCTCCGGAACCCATGTGGGCAAAGGCCCCGTCGCGATCAGCGGCGGGGCCTTCGTCTTTCACCGGGCGCCCCGCAGCGCCCAGCCCAGCAGGCAGGCCGCGGCGGCCGCCAGCGCCGGTATCGCGTACGCCGTGCCCGCGCCGAGGTGGTCCGCCGCCCAGCCGCCGGAGGCCGAGCCGCAGGCGATCCCGGTGAGCAGCGCCGTCACCACCAGGCTCATGCCCTCGTTCAGACGGCCGTCCGGGGTGCGCTCCTGGACCAGGGTCATCGCCGTGACCATCGTCGGCGCGGTCGCCGTGCCCGCGACCAGCAGGGCCCCCGCCAGCACCCACAGTGAGCCCGTCGTGGCGGCGAGCCAGGGCAGCGTCATCAGCGCGGCCATCGCGGGCAGGCACCGCCCGAGCCGCCGCGCGGCCGGGCCCGGCGGCAGGGCCCCGTACAGCAGGCCCGCCGCGCACGACCCGGCCGCCTGGAGCGCGAGCACCACCCCGGCCACCGCACGCTGCCCCTGGGCGTCGGCGTACGCCACGGTGACGACCTCCATCGACCCGAACACCGCCCCGGTCGCCGTGAAGTAGACCAGCAGGGGCCGGATGCCGGGGGCGCGCAGCGGGGAGGGCGCCCTCGTCGCAGGGCTCGGCGGGGGCTCGGTGGCGCGCTGGGCCGTGAACAGGAGCATCCCGGCCGCCAGCAGCACCGCCCCGGCGAGCGTGCCCGCCTCGGGGAAGAGGGTGCCGGTCAGGAAGGACGCCAGGGCCGGGCCCAGCATGAAGCACAGTTCGTCGGCGGCCTGCTCGAAGGAGTTCGCGGTGTGCCGGGCGTCAGGGTCGTCCCGCAGCAGGTGCGCCCAGCGGGCGCGGGACAGCCCGCCGACGTTGGGGGTGGCCGCCCAGGTGGCGTACGCGGCGAACAGCGTCCAGTCGGGGGCGTCGTACCGCACGCACAGCAGCAGGGCGAGGGCGCCGAGCACCGCCACCAGGGTCGCGGGCCGGGCCACCCTGGCCTGGCCGTACCGGTCCACCAGCCGGGCCAGCCAGGGGCCCGCGAGACCGCTCGCCACCAGCCCGGTCGCGCTGACCGCACCGGCGAGCGCGTACGAGCCCCGCGCACCGGCGATCATCACCACCGCGCTCACCCCGGCCATGCCGATCGGAAGGCGGGCGAGCAGGTTTCCGGCGGTGAAGGCGAGGGCGCCCGGACGGGCGAGGAGACGGCGGTAGGCGGCTGCGGTGGGCGTGGACATGCCGTTCACGCTCTCCCGTGCGGCGGACGCCGGTCCAACACCTGTTCCGCGCCGATTCACGCGCCCGCGTTGTAAGTTCGCCGCCATGCCTCCCGCGATCGAACCCCGGCTGCTGCGCGCCTTCGTCGCCGTCGCCGAGGAACTGCACTTCACCCGCGCCGCCGCCCGGCTCTACGTCGCCCAGCAGGCGCTGAGCCGGGACGTGCGGCGGCTCGAACGGGAGCTGGGCGCCGAGCTGTTCCTCCGTACCACCCGGCAGGTCACGCTCACCGCGGACGGCGAGCGGCTGCTGCCGCACGCCCGGCGGGTGCTCGCCGCCCAGGACGACCTCCTCGCCGCCTTCAGCAGCGCCCGCCCGCTGCTGGTCGACGTCAACTCCGAAGGCCCCCTCACCGGCCGCCGGGTACTGCTCCGGGCCCGCGAACTGGCGGCCGAACATGAGCTGTTGGCTCGCTACGAGCGCGGCCTCACCGGGGCGGCGGCCGCCCTGCTCGCCGGGCGGCTGGACGTCTCCTTCGGCCGCTTCGCCGGTCTGGACCCGGTGCTGCGCTCCGGCCTCGCCCAACAGCCCGTGCGCTACGAGCCGATGGCGGTCCTGCTGCCCGAGGACCACCCGCTGGCCGCGCTGCCCGAGGTACCGCTCGGCGTACTTGCCGGGGAGACGGTGTACGCCGGGGCGGGGAACCCCGGTACGCGGGAGTGGACCGAGCTGGCCCGTCAGCTCTTCGAGGGACGCGGTATCCGGCTGGCGCCACCCCATCCGGTGGTTCTCGGCGCCGAGGAGTTCGCCCGGGTGATGGCGGCGAGCCGGATGCCGGTGCTCGCGGTGGTGGATTTTCCGGCCATGTCGGGCGCGGCGCTGCGGCCCCTGGTCGATCCGGTTCCGCTTTCGCCCGTCTCGCTGGTGTGGCGGAAGGGGCTGGTCCATCCCGCGCTGGACGCGCTGAAGGCGGCGGCGGCCGAGCTGGCCCGTGCCGAGAAGTGGCTTTCGCCGCCCGGTGACCGATGGATTCCGGCCATGGATGTCGAGGTGATGAACGGCCCTTTCCGCCACTCCGAGCACACGTGAACTCACCTTGCGCTACATTCGGGGACCCGAGCACTGGGGTAGAGGGGGGCGTTCGGACCGGGTGGGGGCCTGGTCCGGCCGGCGCGTGCTCGGTGTCGCCGGCGCACCCCGGAACAGTCCCGTGGGGGGATGTGCGCACATGGAACAGTGGCGGGAAGACCGTCGACCGGAATGGCCAGAAGTGGCCCCGGCGGCACGAGACATGCAGGTGGCAGGGGGTACTACTCAGGCTTTTCCGGAAACCGGAACCGTCGCGGAGGCTGATCTGGGCCGGGACGGCACGGCCTCGCCGGGTGGCGGACGCCCCGCGTTCCCGCGCGTCGTACGCCCGTCCGACGCCGGGGCCCTCGCGGCGGCGGCCATACTCCGGGGCGGTCCGGCCGCCCTCGCCGGGGCCGACGCGACGGCCCTGCTGCCGCGCTCCGGGACCCCGCGCGCGGCGGCCGACTTCCGCCCCTCGGGCGACCTGTCCGGTACCGAGCGCACGGCGATGCTGCCCGGCGCGTCCGGCCCCGGCTCCGGGGCCCACGATCCGCACGAGGTGACCGTCCAGCTCGACTCCGTCCGGGCCGCGGGCCCCGAGGCCGCCGACGCCTCGGACCGCCCGGTGTTCGTGGACGAGTCCGGCCGCCGCAGCCGTACCTTCCGCCGTCTCGGGCTGCTGGTCGCGGGCCTCTGCGCGGGCTACGCCGCCGTCATCGGGATCACCCTGCTCTCCGGCAGCTCCGACGCGCCCTGGCTGCCGGTGCCGCAGAAGGAGGACAAGCCCGCGAGCCGGGTCGACTCCTCGCCCGTGCCCAGCGCCTCGGCCCCGGCCGCGCCCGGCAAGCGCGCCCGCACCGGCACCGGTACGGAACCGGCGGCGCCGGACACCGCACCGGTCACCGTGGCCGCCGTACCCGTACCGGGGCGGGCGAGTCCCAGCGCCGGGGCCACCACGGCGGCCCGGCCGCCCGCCGCGGCGAGCCCGACACCGGGCCGGTCCGCGCCGCCCGCTCCCGGCGGGGGCAGCCCGAAGCCGACGCCCACCGCGACCGCGTCCACCGAGGCGTCCCCGGCGCCGAGCACCACCGCGCCCAGCCCGGTCGCCACCGAGTCCCCGGCAGACGGCGGCCCGCAGCCCCAGGGCTCGGCCGCCCGGCCCGCCGCCGGATGACCCGCCGCGTCCTCGACCGGAAGAACCCCTGATGACTCCGCGAACCGCCCGCCGGGCCCTGCCCCGGCGCCGTCGGCTACCGCTGCGCCCGCTGCTGGCCTTCCTGGTGCTGCTCGCCACGCTGGCCATGCTCATGCTGCACGGCTACGTCCACAACGAGATCCTCGCCGACCACCGCGTCCGGCCCGAGGCACCCAGCGACCGGGTGCCCGCGAAGATCACCGACGGCGGCCCCGTCATCGACACCCGCGGCGGGCGCACCGACAGCCTCCGGGTGCCGGAACGCCGTATCGTCCTCACCTTCGACGACGGCCCCGACCCGACCTGGACACCCCAGGTGCTCGACGCGCTGAAGCGGAAAAACGCGCGGGCCACGTTCTTCGTGACCGGCACGATGACCTCCCGCTACCCGGAGCTGGTCCGGCGCATGGTGGACGAGGGCCACGAGGTCGGCCTGCACACCTTCAACCACCCCGACCTCTCCTACCAGTCCAAGCGCCGGGTCGACTGGGAGCTGTCCCAGGGGCAGCTGGCCCTCGCGGGCGCGGCCGGTATCCGCAGCTCGCTGTTCCGGCCCCCGTACTCCTCCTTCGCCTCCGCGATGGACGACCGGTCCTGGCCGGTGAGCGAGTACGTCGGCGGGCGCGGCTATCTCATCGTGCTCAACGACCGGGACAGCGAGGACTGGCGCAGGCCCGGCGCCGAGGAGATCATCCGCCGGGCCACGCCCGCGAAGGGCAAGGGCGCGGTCGTCCTCATGCACGACTCCGGCGGCGACCGGAGCCAGACGGTCCAGGCGATCGACACCCTGCTGCCCCGGCTCCAGCACGAGGGCTACCGCTTCCAGACGCTCACCGAGGCACTGGACGCGCCGAGCGCCGACACCCCCGTCACCGGGCTCGGACTGTGGACCGGCAAGGCGTGGATCGCGCTGGTCAAGGCGGCCGACGGCCTCACCACCGTGCTCGTCGTGGGCCTCGCCGTCATCGGTGTGCTGGTCTTCGGGCGGTTCGGGCTGATGCTGCTGCTGTCCGCCGCGCACGCCCGCCGCACCCGCCGCCGCGGCTTCCGCTGGGGCCCGGCGCCGGTCACCGAACCGGCGACCGTGCTGGTCCCGGCGTACAACGAGGCCAAGTGCATCGAGAACACGGTGCGTTCGCTGGTCGGCGGGGAGCATCCGGTGGAGGTCATCGTCATCGACGACGGCTCCGCCGACGGCACCGCCCGCATCGTGGAGGGACTCGCGCTGCCCGGCGTACGGGTCGTGCGGCAGCACAACGCGGGCAAGCCCGCCGCCCTCAACCGGGGTCTGGCGAACGCCAGTCACGACCTGATCGTGATGATGGACGGCGACACCGTCTTCGAGCCGTCCACCGTCCGCGAGCTGGTGCAGCCCTTCGCCGACCCGCGCGTCGGCGCCGTCGCGGGCAACGCCAAGGTCGGCAACAAGGACACCCTCATCGGGGCCTGGCAGCACATCGAGTATGTGATGGGCTTCAACCTCGACCGCCGGATGTACGACGTGCTGCGCTGCATGCCGACCATCCCCGGCGCCGTCGGCGCGTTCCGCCGTACCGCGCTGGAACGGGTCGGCGGGATGAGCGACGACACCCTCGCCGAGGACACCGACATCACCATGGCCCTGCACCGCGACGGCTGGCGGGTGGTCTACGCGGAGAAGGCCCGCGCCTGGACCGAGGCCCCGGAATCCGTGCGACAGCTCTGGTCCCAGCGCTACCGCTGGTCCTACGGCACCATGCAGGCCATCTGGAAACACCGCCGGGCCGTGCTGGAACGCGGGCCCTCGGGGCGGTTCGGCCGGGTCGGGCTGCCGCTGGTCGCCCTGTTCATGGTGGTCGCGCCGCTGCTCGCCCCGCTGATCGACATCTTCCTCGTCTACGGCCTGGTCTTCGGCCCCACGGCCAAGACCATCGCGTCCTGGTTCGCCGTCCTGGCCGTCCAGGCCGTCTGCGCGGCCTACGCCTTCGCACTGGACCGGGAGCGGCTCACCCCGCTGATCTCCCTGCCGCTCCAGCAACTGCTGTACCGGCAGCTGATGTACGTCGTGCTGCTCCAGTCCTGGATCACCGCCCTCACCGGCGGCCGACTGCGCTGGCAGAAGCTCCGCCGCAAGGGCGGGGTGTCGGCCCCGGTCCCGGCGGAAGGAGCGCTGCGATGACGACGGCCCTCACTCCCGAGGTGGCCCCCGAGCCGGTACGGCGACGGGCCCCGGTCCGGGACCGCTACTTCGACCTGCTCCGCGCGGTCGCCCTCTTCCGTGTCGTCTTCTACCACCTGATGGGCTGGTCCTGGCTGCCCGTCGTCTTCCCGTCCATGGGCGTGATGTTCGCCCTCGCGGGCAACCTGATGGCCCGCTCCCTGAAGCGCCCCGCCGTGGACGTCGTACGCGGCCGACTGCGCCGACTGCTGCCCCCGCTCTGGCTGTTGGGGGCGCTCGGGGTGTCCGGCATGGTGCTCCAGGGCTGGCGTCCGGACGCCGAGGGACACCCCGGCTGGTGGTTCGCCCACCTGGGCTTCTGGGTGCTGCCGCTGAGCGACCCCCCGTACGCGGGCACGCTGCCCGGCGTCCACGGGGTGCTCGGCCCGGACTGGGCGGCCGAACTGGCCGGACCGCTCTGGTACATCCGCGCCTACCTGTGGTTCGTCCTGCTCTCCCCGGTCCTGCTGAGGGCGCTGAAGGCGATCCCCTGGATCACAGTGCTGTCCCCGATCGCACTCGCCGCCGCCTTCGAGTTCGGCCACCTCCAACTCCCCGGCGAACGGCTCCCGTCGGCGCTGACCGACTTCAGCACCTTCGGCGCCTGCTGGATTCTGGGCATGGCCCACCAACAGGGCGTCCTGAAGCGCATCCCGCGCTACGTCGTGCCCTCCGTCACCCCGCTCGTCGCCGGACTCGGCCTCTGGTACGCGCTCACCCACGGCTTCCGGGCGGGGCACGACCTGGACGACATCCCGTTCGCCCAGTCCCTCTGGTCGCTGGCCACCGTGCTGCTCCTGCTGCACATCAGCCCCACCTGGACCGAGTGGCCCCGGCTGCTGCGCCCCTTCGACCGGCTGATCACCCTGCTCAACTCCCGCGCGGTGACCATCTATCTCTGGCACAACCTCTGCATCCTTGTCGCCTCCACCCTCTGGGACCAGCTCTGGCGCTACGACGTCCTGGAAGAGGGCTGTCCCTGGCTCCTGGAGAGCTCCTGGCCCGTCCTCGCCCTCACCTGGACCCTGGTCTGCGCCTGCGTCCTCACCTTCGGCTGGGCGGAGGACCTGGCGGCGAGACGCAAGCCCCAGCTCTGGCCGGACGGGCGCCCGCGCCCGGCCAGCCGCCACCGCGCGACCTGACCGGGCCGGGACGCGAGGGGTTCCGGCCGCCGAGCGGGAGGAGCACTGTGGAGGGGAGCGAGAAGACGCCCTCCTGCCTAGGCGGTGACCGAAGCGCATGGCACCCGGTACGCCACGATTCGACGCCGGGCGAAGCTGCCTGGACCTGCTGGCCACCGCGCACCCGGAGGAACGGATCGGCACTGTAGGGGAGTTGGAGGAGTGGGTCGTCGGGTCGGGGCTGGTGCCCGTGGGGACCTCGCTTCGGCAGGCCGACGCGGAATGGGTCCGTCGGTTCCTCGAACTGCGGCTGCACGCCGACCGGTTGATCCGGGCGCGTACCGCGCACCCCGGTGACTCGCTCGACCGGATCAACCACGCCGCCCGCGCCGCCGCACCCCCGGCCATCCGTGCTGTACCCGGCGAAAAGGGTTGTCTGGTCAGGGAATTGGCTGAGCCGCTCCGGTGCGCCGCCCTTCTCTCCCTCCTCGCCCGTGACACCGTCGACCTCCTCACCGACCCCCTCGCGCGGGCGGCCGTGCGCGAGTGCGAGGCGGACGGGTGCCCGCTGCTGTATCTCGACACCTCCCGCGGGCGCCGCAGGCGATGGTGCTCCAGCGAGGTCTGCGGGAACCGGGAGCGGGTCGCCCGGCATCGCAGGCGGGTCGCGCTCGCCCGGTCCTGAACGTCCGGGTACGGCCCAAGTGCCGGAAAGAAGCATCCACTTGAGCGGTGTGATTTGGGCAACACCGGGTTTGCCTGACCATAAGTCAGGGCAGCCCAGCTGCACTTGACACGGTGTCGGAAATGTAAAGATCGCGCGGTGAGAATGTGCGCGCATGTCCCGCTCGTCACATAGCCCTTGAGAAAAACACCACCTCACCTTGAACAACCGCGCCTCCCGCCCCGTACGAAGGGGCGAGCGACCGACGGGGGCAAGCCCCGGACACCGGAGGTGGGCGTGCGCAAGGATGCGGCCGTGGCCAATGAACCTGGATCGAGGGCCCGACATCGCATGTCCTCGCAGCCCTCACAGTCGTCGGAACCCGACGAGGAGTTGATGCGTGCCCTGTACCGGGAGCACGCCGGACCACTCCTCGCCTATGTCCTCCGGTTGGTCGCCGGTGACCGGCAGCGCGCCGAGGACGTCGTACAGGAAACGCTCATCCGTGCCTGGAAGAACGCCGGTCAGCTCAATCGGGCGACCGGTTCGGTACGCCCCTGGCTGGTGACGGTCGCCCGGCGCATCGTCATCGACGGCCACCGCAGCCGGCAGGCCCGGCCGCAGGAGGTCGATCCGTCGCCGCTGGAGGTCATCCCCGCGGAGGACGAGATCGACAAGGCGCTGTGGCTGATGACGCTGACGGACGCGCTCGACGACCTGACCCCGGCCCACCGTGAGGTCCTCGTCGAGACCTACTTCAAGGGGCGTACCGTCAACGAGGCGGCACAGACCCTCGGGATACCCAGCGGCACGGTCCGCTCACGGGTGTTCTACGCCCTGCGATCGATGAAGCTGGCACTGGAGGAGCGGGGGGTGACGGCGTGATGAGCGTGTACGGGGGAATGCGAGGATTCGGCGCGGGGGGTACGGGTATGTCTGGCCCCATGCAGGGATCTCCGGTGCCGAACGAACACGAGACCGTCGGCGCCTACGCCCTCGGCATTCTCGACGACACCGAGGCGACCGCGTTCGAGACACATCTCGCGGGCTGCGAGTGGTGCGCCCAGCAACTGGACGAACTCGCGGGGATGGAGCCCATGCTGGCCGCCCTCGCGGACCTGCCGGGCACCGGCAGCACGCCCGTCATCGGGGAGTCGCTGTCCGCGCGGCCGAGCCCGAGGCTGGTCGAGAAGCTGGTCGACGAGGTCGCCGAGCGGCGCGCGAGCAAGCGGCGCCGCGGCTTCTACCTGGTCGCGGCCGCGGCCGCGCTGATCATCGGCGGCCCGGTGGCCGTGATGTCGGTGAGCGGCGGTGGCACGAGTCAGACCGCGACCCCGCTGGCCGCCTCCGCCAAGGACCACTTCGACCAGCTGCCCACCAAGGTCACCGGCGCGGACGCCGGTACCGGCGTCACGGCGACCGTCGCCCTGCAGGGCAAGACCTGGGGCACCGACGCCGTGCTGCGCCTCGGCGGTGTCAAGGGCGAGCAGAAGTGCTCCCTGATCGCGGTCGGCAAGAACGGCGAGCGGCAGACCCTCGGCTCCTGGAGCGTGCCCAAGGACGGCTACGGCCTCCCGGACGGCAAGACCGAGCAGTCCCGCAACCCCCTGTTCATCGGGGGCGGCACCGCGCTCCAGCCGGACGAGATCGCCCACTTCGACGTGATGACCCTCGACGGGAAGAAGCTCGTCCAAGTGGACGCATAGCGGATGTCCAGAACCACGCCCGCGTAGCTTTGCCGGGTCCTCTTCGCGTACGGTTGACGGCTGCCCAGCACGTCAGAAGGGGGCCCGGTGGCCGCTCAGGTTCAGCAGTCCGCGGTCGGCTCGGTACACGGCGCTAACGACTCCGTACGGGACCGAGAGATCAGCGTCGAACAGGAACACCTGGACCGGGTGTACCAGCGGCTCGAGGAGAAGATCCACGAGGCCGAGTTCCTGATGCACGACGCGGCCCAGCGCGGCCATGTGGGGACACCGGGGGCGCTGGCCGAGCGGGACGCGCAGGTCTTCCGGGCCGGTATCCATCTCAACCGGCTCAACAACGAGTTCGAGGACTTCCTCTTCGGCCGTGTCGACCTGCTCCAGGGCAAGGACGGCAAGAAGGGCCCGGACGGCGCGTACACCGCCGTGGAGCCCGCCGAGGGCGCCGTGCGGCCCGACAACACCGCCGACATCGCCGAGACCCTGCACATCGGGCGGATCGGCGTCCTCGACCAGGACTACTCCCCGCTGGTCATCGACTGGCGGGCACCCGCCGCCGCGCCGTTCTACCGCTCCACCCCCGTCGACCCCGGCCGGGTCGTGCGGCGCCGGGTCATCCGCTCCAAGGGCCGCCGTGTCCTCGGCGTCGAGGACGACCTGATGCGCCCCGAGCTGAAGGCCACCCTGGACGGCGGGGAACTGCCCGTCATCGGCGACGGCGCGCTGATGGCCGCCCTCGGCCAGGCGCGCGGGCACACCATGCGGGACATCGTCTCCTCGATCCAGGCCGAGCAGGACCAGGTCATCCGCGCCCCCGCCGCCTCCGTCACCTACGTGGAGGGCGGCCCCGGCACCGGCAAGACGGCCGTCGCCCTGCACCGCGCGGCCTATCTGCTCTACCAGGACCGCAGACGCTACGCGGGGGGCATCCTGATCGTCTCGCCGACCCCGCTGCTGGTGGCCTACACCGAGGGCGTGCTGCCCTCCCTCGGCGAGGAGGGCCAGGTCGCCATCCGCGCGATCGGCTCGCTCGTCGACGGTGCCGAGGCCACGCTCCACGACTCACCCGCCGTCGCCCGCGCCAAGGGCTCCTACCGGATGCTGAAGGTGCTGCGCCGGGCCGCGCGCGGCGCCCTCGAACTCGGCGCCGGGGACGGCACCCCGCCCGAGCGGCTGCGGGTGGTGGCCTTCGGGCGCCGCCTCGAACTGGAGGCCCAGGAACTGGAGGTTGTTCGGCGCACCGCGCTCGGCGGCACCGCCCCGGTCAACCTGCTCCGTCCCCGCGCCCGCAAGCTGCTGCTGGACGCCCTGTGGGCCAAGTCCGGCGCCGCCTCCCGGCACACCGACCCCGAGCTGGCCGCCGAGCTGCGCGCCTCCTTCGACGAGGACGTGGCCGACGAGGACTCCTTCATCGCCTTCCTCGACGCCTGGTGGCCCGAGCTGACCCCGCAGGGCGTCCTCGCGGCCATGGCCGACGAGCGGCGGCTCGGCCGCTGGGCCCGCCGGGTGCTCAACCCCGGCGAGGTCCGCAAGGTCGCCCGCGCGCTGAAGCGGGACGGCCTCTCCGTGCACGACATCGCCATGCTGGACGAGCTCCAGGCGATCCTGGGCGCCCCCGCCCGCCCCCGCAAGAAGCGCGAACTCGACCCGCTGGACCAGCTCACCGGCCTGGACGAGCTGATGCCGGTCCGCGAGGAGACCCAGCGCGAGCGGGCCGAACGCCTCGCCCAGGAGCGCACCGAGTACGCGCACGTCATCGTGGACGAGGCCCAGGACCTCACCCCGATGCAGTGGCGCATGGTCGGCCGCCGCGGTCGGCACGCCACCTGGACGGTCGTCGGCGACCCCGCCCAGTCCTCCTGGTCCGACCCGGACGAGGCGGCCGGGGCCCGCGACGAGGCCCTGGGCTCCCGCCCCCGGCGCCGCTTCGAGCTGACCGTCAACTACCGCAACCCGGCCGAGATCGCCGAGCTGGCCGCCAAGGTCCTCGCCCTCGCCATGCCCGGCGCCGAGTCGCCCCGCGCCGTACGCTCCACCGGCGTCCAGCCGCGCTTCGAGGTCGCCGGGGACTCCCTGGCCGACACCGTCCGCGCGGAGGCCGAGCGGCTGCTCTCCCTGGTCGACGGCACCGTCGGCGTCGTCGTCGCCATGAACCGGCGCGAGGAGGCCCGCCGCTGGCTCGCCGGGCTCGGGGACCGCGTGGTCGCCCTCGGCAGCCTGGAGGCCAAGGGCCTGGAGTACGACGCGACCGTGGTCGTCTCCCCGGCCGAGATCGCCGACGAGTCCCCGGCCGGGCTGCGGGTGCTGTACGTCGCCCTCACCCGAGCGACCCAGCAGCTCACCGTCGTCTCCGGCGACCGCGACGAGCCGGACGCCGCCCGCGTCCCGGACCTGCTGCGGGACTGAGTTCTCCGAACCGCGTGCACGGGGGAATGCCCCCCGGGGTCCGTTTGTTAGCCTTGTCGTGGCACCGGCCCGATCCAAGCCCCCGGGCCCAACCATCGTCGCTACGAGCGACCACTTGCCGCGAGGCGAGCATGGCGGGTCGGTGTCATGAATGTGAGCGAGAGGCCCGCGTCCCTGTGACGTGGGCCTCTCGTCTTGGGCGACGAGTCCGAGAACACAACGTCCGCAATCGGAGCCGACTACCACGTACTCGGCGGTAGGTGCGACGATCGGACGGCACAACACGCGTCACGGTGAAAGCAGAGGAAGTCGGCCATGGCAACGGCGCCCAGCGTCTCCTACTCGATGACGGTCCGGTTGGAGGTGCCCGCGAGCGGAACCGCCGTATCGCAGCTCACCACCGCCGTGGAGTCCTCCGGAGGCTCGGTCACCGGCCTCGACGTGACCGCGTCCGGCCACGAGAAGCTCCGGATCGACGTCACCATCGCCGCGAGCTCCACCGCGCACGCCGACGAGATCGTCGAAGAGCTGCGCGGCATCGAGGGCGTCACGCTCGGCAAGGTCTCCGACCGTACGTTCCTGATGCACCTCGGCGGCAAGATCGAGATGCAGTCCAAGCACCCCATCCGCAACCGTGACGACCTCTCGATGATCTACACCCCCGGTGTGGCCAGGGTCTGCATGGCGATCGCGGAGAACCCCGAGGACGCCCGGCGTCTGACCATCAAGCGCAACTCCGTTGCGGTCGTGACGGACGGCTCCGCCGTGCTGGGCCTCGGCAACATCGGCCCCAAGGCCGCGCTGCCGGTCATGGAGGGCAAGGCGGCCCTGTTCAAGCGGTTCGCCGGGATCGACGCCTGGCCGCTGTGCCTGGACACCCAGGACACCGACGCGATCGTGGAGATCGTCAAGGCCATCGCCCCCGGCTTCGCGGGCATCAACCTGGAGGACATCTCCGCGCCCCGCTGCTTCGAGATCGAGGCCCGGCTGCGCGAGGCCCTGGACATCCCGGTCTTCCACGACGACCAGCACGGCACCGCCATCGTGGTGCTCGCCGCGCTGACCAACGCGCTGCGCGTCACCGGCCGCACGATGGAGTCCATCCGGGTGGTCATGTCCGGCGCCGGAGCGGCCGGTACGGCCATCCTGAAGCTGCTGCTGGCCGCGGGCGTCAAGAACGCCGTCGTCGCCGACATCCACGGCGTGGTGCACTCCGGCCGCGGTGACCTGGTCGACGCCCCGGCGGACTCCGCGCTGCGCTGGATCGCGGACAACACCAACCCCGAGGGCCTCACCGGCACCCTCAAGGAGGCCGTGCGCGGCGCCGACGTCTTCATCGGCGTCTCGGCCCCGAACGTCCTCGACGGCGCCGACGTGGCCGCGATGGCGGACGGCGCGATCGTCTTCGCACTGGCGAACCCGGACCCCGAGGTCGACCCCGCCGTGGCCCGTCAGACGGCCGCCGTGGTGGCCACCGGCCGCTCGGACTTCCCCAACCAGATCAACAACGTGCTGGTCTTCCCCGGTGTCTTCCGGGGCCTGCTGGACGCCCAGTCCCGCACCGTCAACACCGAGATGATGCTCGCCGCCGCGCAGGCCCTCGCCAACGTGGTGACCGAGGACGAGCTGAACGCCAACTACATCGTCCCCAGCGTCTTCAACGACAAGGTCGCGGGCGCGGTGGCCGGAGCGGTTCGGGAGGCCGCCAAGGCGGCCGGAGCGGCGGCTGCGACGTCCTAGCGGCACGTGCCGTAGGGTCGGGGAGGTTGTGTGGACCGGCGCTGCCTCCCCTACGGCGAGTCGTCGGTTCCCCGGTCGTGACGCCCTCTAGGGTGTCGGCGGGGCAGGCGCTTTTCGTGTGACTCCCTAGGGTGTTCTCATGACTCCTACGGGTGCCGGATTGGCTTTCCCGCCGCAGGTAGGGGCAGGATGCGTCTCTGGGCGCGAGCGCATCGGCATCGATCTCACCTCACGCCTCATTGGCAAGAAGAACACGGGAGTAAGAACATGAACCGCAGTGAGCTGGTGGCCGCGCTGGCCGACCGCGCCGAGGTGACCCGCAAGGACGCCGACGCCGTGCTGGCCGCGTTCGCCGAGGTCGTCGGCGACATCGTCTCCAAGGGCGACGAGAAGGTCACCATCCCCGGCTTCCTGACCTTCGAGCGCACCCACCGTGCCGCTCGTACCGCGCGCAACCCGCAGACCGGTGAGCCCATCAACATCCCGGCCGGCTTCAGCGTGAAGGTCTCCGCGGGCTCGAAGCTCAAGGAAGCCGCGAAGGGCAAGTAACCCCCATAACGCAAAGTGGGCGGCTCCCCGAAAGGGGGCCGCCCATTCTGCGTACTCGGGTGCCGCTAGCCGAGCGCCTTGCCCGGCAGCTCGACCTTCGCGCCCAGTTCCACGAGCTTCTCCATGAAGTTCTCGTAGCCGCGGTTGATCAGGTCGATGCCGTGGACCCGCGAGGTGCCCTCGGCGGCAAGGGCCGCGATGAGGTACGAGAAGCCGCCGCGCAGGTCGGGGATGACCAGGTCGGCGCCCTGCAGCTTGGTCGGTCCGGAGACGACCGCCGAGTGCAGGAAGTTCCGCGCGCCGAAGCGGCAGTCCGAGCCGCCCAGGCACTCCCGGTACAGCTGGATGTGCGCGCCCATCTGGTTCAGCGCCGAGGTGAAGCCGAGGCGGGACTCGTACACCGTCTCGTGGACGATGGACAGGCCCGTGGCCTGGGTGAGGGCCACCACCAGCGGCTGCTGCCAGTCGGTCTGGAAACCGGGGTGTACGTCCGTCTCCAGCGCGATCGACTTGAGCTGGCCGCCGGGGTGCCAGAAGCGGATGCCCTCGTCGTCGATCTCGAAGGCGCCGCCGACCTTGCGGTAGGTGTTCAGGAACGTCATCATCGAGCGCTGCTGGGCGCCCCGGACGTAGATGTTGCCGCCGGTCGCCAGCGCCGCGGACGCCCAGGAGGCGGCCTCCAGGCGGTCCGGGAGGGCGCGGTGGTTGTAGCCGCCGAGCGAGTCCACACCGGTGATGCGGATCGTCCGGTCGGTGTCCATGGCGATGATCGCGCCCATCTTCTGCAGCACGCAGATGAGGTCCTCGATCTCGGGCTCCACAGCCGCGTTGGACAGCTCGGTGACACCCTCGGCCAGCACGGCCGTCAGCAGCACCTGCTCGGTGGCGCCCACCGACGGGTACGGCAGGTCGATCTTCGTACCGCGCAGCCGCTGCGGGGCCTCCAGGTACTGGCCGTCGGCCCGCTTCTCGATGGTCGCGCCGAACTGGCGGAGCACGTCGAAGTGGAAGTCGATCGGCCGGCCGCCGATGTCGCAGCCGCCGAGACCGGGGATGAAGGCGTGACCCAGGCGGTGCAGCAGCGGGCCGCAGAACAGGATCGGGATACGGCTGGAACCCGCGTGGGCGTCGATGTCGGCGACGTTCGCGCTCTCGACGTAGGTCGGGTCCAGGATCAGCTCGCCCGGCTCCTCGCCCGGCCGCACCGTCACACCGTGCAGCTGGAGCAGGCCGCGCACGACCCGCACGTCACGGATGTCCGGGACGTTGCGCAGGCGGCTGGGCGCGCTGCCCAGGAGGGCGGCGACCATGGCCTTCGGCACGAGGTTCTTCGCACCGCGGACACGGATCTCGCCCTCCAGCGGGGTTCCGCCGTGGACAAGCAGGACATCGTCGTTGACGGTCATGAATCTCGCGTTCCGATGAGTCGGGCAGGGGTCGGCCGATCACTTTGCGCAGGGGCCGGAGAGACAGGGTAATGGCGGATCACCCTTCGCCCATAAGCCCGAGGACCGGCCAGCCGTGTCACAACACGAACGGTTTCCCCGCGGGCACGTCGGGTCACCGCGCCGCACGGCTCCCCGGAGGGCGTGCTCGCTGTTCATGTGCCGTTCGGCTCCCCACACGGGGCCGGGATGCGGGATCATGTCTGGCATGACCGAGGTGTCCTCGCTCACAGGGCGGCTGCTCGTGGCAACCCCCGCCCTGGCGGACCCGAACTTCGACCGTGCGGTGGTGCTTCTCCTCGACCACGACGAGGAGGGCTCCCTGGGGGTGGTCCTCAACCGCCCCACCCCGGTCGACGTACGCGATGTGCTGGCCGGCTGGGCGGCCCTGACGGGCGAGCCCGGGGTGGTCTTCCAGGGCGGCCCCGTCTCGCTGGACTCCGCGCTCGGCATCGCCGTGGTCCCCGGCGGCGGCGAGGGGGAGAGCGCGGCTCCGCTCGGCTGGCGGCAGGTACACGGCGCGATCGGCCTGGTCGACCTGGAGACCCCGCCCGAGCTGGTCGCCTCCGCCCTCGGCGCGCTGCGCATCTTCGCCGGGTACGCGGGCTGGGGGCCGGGCCAGCTCCAGGACGAGCTGGACCAGGGCGCCTGGTACGTGGTCGAGTCCGAGCCCGGCGACATCTCCTCCCCGGCCCCCGAACGGCTGTGGCGCGAGGTGCTCCGACGGCAGCGCGGGGACCTGGCGATGGTGGCCACGTATCCGGACGACCCATCGCTCAACTGATGCCTGTGAGCTTCAGTACCCTTGGCCCTATGAGCACTCTTGAGCCCGAGCGCGGGACTGGTACGGGGACCCTCGTAGAGCCGACGCCACAGGTGTCCCACGGCGACGGCGACCATGAGCGCTTCGCCCACTACGTCCAGAAGGACAAGATCATGGCGAGCGCCCTGGACGGCACGCCCGTCGTGGCGCTGTGCGGCAAGGTCTGGGTGCCGGGCCGCGACCCGAAGAAGTACCCCGTCTGCCCCATGTGCAAGGAGATCTACGAGTCCATGAGCAGCGGTGGCGACAAGGGCGGGGACAAGGACAAGAAGTAACGCCGCCTCCTGCGAGGGATTGCCTCCGGCGCGTTTCCCGGTGTTTTTCGCGCGTGTTTCACCGGGTGCCGGGGCAGCGTCCCCGTGACCCGGATTCCGGGCCGTGCGCCGAGGTATTTCGGGGGCTGAAGTGACCGGTGGGATTCCTGAGGTGATTCCGGCGCCGATCGAGGCGTACGAAGGCTCGGGCGAGGGATTCCCGCTCGGTCCCGGCACCGGCCTGGCGGCCCTGGGGGAGGGCGCCGAGGGCACCGCGCGCTGGCTGCGCGCCACCCTGGGCGCGGCCACCGGCTTCGCCCTCGCCCCGGCCGACGGCCGCCGCGAGAACGTCGTACGGCTCGGCGTCGACCCGCGGGTCACCGCGGAACTCGGCGCCGAGGGCTACCGGCTCGACGTGACGCCCACCTGCGCCGATCTGCGCGGCGGCGGTCCGGCCGGGCTGTTCTGGGGCGCCCAGACGCTACGGCAGCTGCTCGGCCCCGACGCCTTCCGGCGCGCCCCGCTGCCCGGCCGCACCTGGCGGCTGCCCGAGGTGCGGATTGCCGACGCCCCCCGGTTCGGCTGGCGCGGCATGCTGCTCGACGTGGCCCGGCACTTCATGCCCAAGGAAGGCGTGCTGCGCTATCTGGATCTGCTGGCCGCGCACAAACTCAACGTGCTGCACCTGCATCTGACGGACGATCAGGGCTGGCGCGTCCAGATCGAGCGCCACCCCCGGCTCACCGAGATCGGCTCCTGGCGCGCGCGGACCAAATTCGGCCATCGCTCGTCCCCGCTCTGGGAGGCGAAACCGCACGGCGGCCACTACACCCGGGACGACATCCGGGAGATCGTCTCCTACGCCGCCGAACGGCATATCACCGTCGTCCCGGAAATCGATCTCCCCGGCCACTCCCAGGCCGCCATCGCCGCCTACCCGGAACTCGGCAACACCGACGCCGTCGACACCGTCGGCCTCACCGTCCGGGACGACTGGGGGATCTCCCCCTACGTGCTCGCCCCCACCGAGGCCGTGCTGCGGTTCTACGAGGGCGTGCTCGAAGAGGTGCTGGAGCTGTTCCCGTCGCCGTTCGTGCACCTCGGCGGCGACGAGTGCCCGCCGGACCAGTGGCGGAAGTCGCCCGCCGCGCGGGCCCGCGCGGCGGAACTCGGGCTCGCGGACGTGGACGGGCTGCGCTCCTGGTTCGCCGGACACTTCGGCGCCTGGCTCGCCGCGCGCGGGCGCAGGCTCGTCGGCTGGGACGAGATCCTCGACGGCCCGCTGCCGCCCGGCGCGGCCGTCTCCTCCTGGCGCGGCCACCGGGGCGGCCGGATCGCCGCGCGGGCCGGGCACGACGTGGTCATGTGCCCCGAGCAGCACGTCTACCTCGACCACCGGCAGGCGCCCGGCGAGGACGAACCGGTGCCCATCGGCTACGTCCGCACTCTGGCCGACGTCTACCGGTTCGAGCCCGTACCGGACGGCCTCACCGCCGACGAGACCCGCCATGTGCTGGGCGCCCAGGCCAATGTGTGGACCGAGGTGACCGAGGACGCCGGACGCGTCGACTACCAGGTCTTCCCCCGGCTCGCCGCGTTCGCCGAGGTGGTCTGGAGCCCGCTGCCCGCGCCCGGCGAGCGGGACCTCGCGGACTTCGAGCGCCGGATGGGCGCCCACTACCGGCGACTTGACGCGCTCGGCGTCGCCTACCGCCCGCCCGGCGGCCCCCACCCCTGGCAGCGGCGCCCCGGAGTGCCGGGACGGCCGTTCACGGGGCCGCCCGCGGAGCCCACGCCCTCGAACGGCCGCTCGGACACGTAACGGGAGAACCGCCCGCGAGGGCACCGAAGAGGGTCAAAGGGACCCGCCCGCAGATGGGGGTGTAAACGGGACCATCCGCCCGATGGAGTGGGTCAACACCCCTTGGCCGACCCGCGCGTCCGAGCCTTGCGAAGATGTGCCAGAGTTGCCACGTCCGCCCTGTCGGCACGTACCGTACGGCAGCACAGGCGCGACCAGGTGGGGCAGCGGGAAGGGGCAGCCGGTTTGACCACGCACGCACCGCAGGCGGGACAGGCCGTCACGCTGCCCACGACGCTGGACGAGGCGGTGGCGGCGCTGACCGCCATGCCGGCCGCGGTCCCCGTCGCAGGCGGCACCGACCTCATGGCCGCCGTCAACTCCGGGCAGCTCAGGCCCGCCGCGCTGGTCGGCCTCGGCCGGATCAGCGAGATCCGCGGCTGGCAGTACCAGGACGGCCACGCCCTGCTCGGCGCGGGCCTCACCCACGCCCGCATGGGCCGCCCCGACTTCGCCGCGCTCATCCCGGCGCTCGCCGCCGCCGCGCGCGCCGCCGGACCGCCGCACATCCGCAACGCGGGCACCCTCGGCGGCAACGTCGCCTCCGCCGCGCCCACCGGCGACGCGCTGCCGGTGCTGGCCGCGCTGGAGGCCACGCTGATCGTCGCCGGACCGGACGGCGCCCGCCGCGAGGTCCCCGTCTCGCACCTGCTGGCCGGGGTCGAGATGCTGCGCGGCGGCGAACTCATCGGCTACGTCCGGGTTCCGCTGCTGCACGCCCCCCAGGTCTTCCTCAAGGCCACCGGACGCACCGGGCCCGGCCGTTCGGTCGCCTCCGTGGCCCTCGTCCTCGACCCCGCCCGGCGCGGAGTGCGGTGCGCGGTGGGCGCCATAGCGCCGATGCCGCTGCGCCCGCTGGACGCCGAGCAGTGGGTCGCGCAGCTCATCGACTGGGACAACGACCGCGCCCTCGTCCCCGAAGCCCTCCAGGCGTTCGGCGAGTACGTCGCCGCCGCCTGCATCCCCGACCCGGCGCCGGAGCCGGACGGCACGGTCGTCCCGCTGCCGCCCGCCGTACTGCACCTGCGGCGCACCGTCGCCGCGCTGGCCCGACGAGCACTGGGGAGGGCGCTGTCGTGACCGACGACCAGCGCGGACACGAGGACGACACGTCCCAGGGCGGCGGCCGCTGGGACCCGCTGCCCCAGGGCGAGTACGACGACGGCGCCACCGCCTTCGTCCAGCTCCCCGAGGGCGGCATCGACGCCCTGCTGGCCGGTGACAGCCCGCTGGCCGCGCCGGGCCACAGCTATGTGCCGCCCCGGATAACGACCCCGCCGGAGGGCGAGGGTTCCTGGGACGTGCCCCGGGACCAGTGGGCCGCCCAGGACACCGCCCCGCCCCAGCAGCCGCACGGCGACGACCGGTTCACCTACCAGCCCGGCGCGCAGGGGCACTGGACCGCCGAGGAGTCCGCCGCCCCGCCCGGCCACGACGTCACCGGGCAGTGGTCCGTGCCGGTCGCCGGGGGCGACCTGCCCGACGAGTCCGGCGAGTTCACCACCTCCGCGCTGGCCGAGCAGTGGGGCGCCGCCCCGCCGGTCCTCCCCGGCGGCGCGGCCGCGCCCTGGGTCACCGACACCATCGGCGGGGCTTGGGGGCCTCAGGAGCCCATCGAGCACGCGGAGCACGCGGCGCACGAGCCCGAGGAGGCTCACCGCGGTTACGAGCACGAGCCCGCGGAGGCCACCGAGCCCGCCGAGAGCCCCGTAGAGGCCCCTGAGGGCGTCTCTGACGGCCCGTCGGACGAGGACGCGACCGAGGAGCCCGAGGCGGGCCCGGAGGCCGTGGAGGAGCCCGTCGCGGCCGACGGGGCGGACACCGCCGTCGAGGCAGAGGACGAGGGCGCCGGGGAGGCCGAGGGCGAGGCCCCGCCGCCGCCCCAGGACGAACACCCCCTCGCCTCCTACGTGCTGCGCGTCAACGGCGCTGACCGGCCCGTCACCGACGCCTGGATCGGCGAGTCGCTGCTCTACGTGCTGCGCGAACGGCTCGGCCTCGCGGGCGCCAAGGACGGCTGCTCGCAGGGCGAGTGCGGGGCGTGCAACGTCCAGGTCGACGGACGGCTCGTGGCCTCCTGCCTGGTCCCGGCGGTCACCGCCGCGGGCAGCGAGGTCCGTACCGTCGAGGGCCTGGCGAGCGGCGGCCACCCCTCCGACGTACAGCGGGCGCTCGCCCGGTGCGGCGCCGTGCAGTGCGGCTTCTGCGTACCCGGCATCGCCATGACCCTGCACGACCTGCTGGAGGGCAACCCCGCCCCCACCGAGCTGGAGACCCGCCAGGCGCTCTGCGGCAACCTGTGCCGCTGCTCCGGCTACCGGGGTGTCCTGGACGCCGTCCGCGAGGTCGTCGACGAGCGCGAGGCGGGCCTCGGCGCCGACCTCGAGCCGGACGCCGACACCGCGCGCATCCCGCACCAGGCGGGCCCCGGCTCCGGCGGCGTCAACCCCTCGGCGTTCGAAGCACCCGGCGCCTTCGGCGCGTTCGGTAACCCCCACGACCCGCACGACCCGCACCACGGCCAGGACGGAGGCCAGGCGTGAGCGACGAAGCCGCCACCGCGACCACGGCGGCGGAAGCCCCCCCGGCCGAACCGCTGCCGCACGGCCTGGGCGCCTCCCTGCCCCACGCCGACGCCCGCGCCAAGACCGAGGGCACCTTCCCCTACGCGGCCGACCTGTGGGCCGAGGGCCTGCTGTGGGCCGCCGTGCTGCGCTCCCCGCACGCGCACGCGCGCATCGTCTCCATCGACACCACGCACGCGCTGGCCATGCCCGGTGTCCGGGCCGTCATCACCCACGAGGACGTGCCCGGCACCTCCCGGCACGGCCGGGGCACCCCGGACCGGCCGGTGTTCGCCTCCGAGGTCGTCCGCCACCACGGTGAGCCCCTCGCCGCCGTCGCCGCCGACCACCCCGACACCGCGCGGATGGCCGCCGCCGCCGTCATCGTCGAGTACGAGCCCCTCGACCCGGTCACCGACCCCGAGCGCGCCTTCGAGGCCGAGCCGCTGCACCCGGACGGCAACCTGATCCGGCACATCCCGCTGCGCCACGGCGACCCGGAGGCGGCCGGCGAGATCGTCGTCGAGGGCCTGTACCGCATCGGCCGCCAGGACCCCGCGCCCATCGGCGCCGAGGCCGGGCTCGCCGTACCGCGCCCGGACGGCGGGGTGGAGCTGTACCTCGCCTCCACCGACCCGCACAGCGACCGCAACACCGCCGCCGCCTGCTTCGGACTGTCCGCCGACCGGGTGAAGATCGTCGTCACCGGGGTGCCCGGCGCCACCGCCGACCGCGAGGACCAGGGCTTCCAGCTGCCGCTCGGCCTGCTCGCGCTGAAGACCGGCTGCCCGGTGAAGCTGACCGCGAGCCGCGAGGAGTCCTTCCTCGGGCACGCCCACCGCCACCCCACCCTGCTGCGCTACCGCCACCACGCCGACGCCGAGGGCAGACTCGTCAAGGTCGAGGCGCAGATCCTGCTCGACGCGGGCGCCTACGCCGACACCTCCGCCGACGCCCTGGCCGCCGCGGTCTCCTTCGCGTGCGGCCCCTATGTCGTGCCGAACGCCTTCATCGAGGGCTGGGCCGTACGCACCAACAACCCGCCCTCCGGCCATGTGCGCGGCGAGGGCGCCATGCAGGTGTGCGCCGCCTACGAGGCGCAGATGGACAAGCTGGCCAAGAAGCTGGGCCTGGACCCGGCCGAGGTGCGGCTGCGCAACGTCCTGGCCACCGGCGACGTCCTGCCCATCGGCCAGACCGTGACCTGCCCGGCCCCGGTCGCCGAACTCCTCACGGCGGTACGGGACTTCCCGCTGCCGACGCTGCCCAAGGACGGCCCGGAGGAGGACTGGCTGCTGCCCGGCGGCCTCGAGGGCGCGGGCGAGCCGGGCGCGGTGCGCCGGGGCGTCGGCTACGGCCTCGGCATGGTGCACATGCTCGGCGCCGAGGGCGCCGACGAGGTGTCCACGGCGACCGTCCGGGTCCACGACGGCGTGGCCACCGTGCTGTGCGCGGCGGTGGAGTCCGGGCAGGGCTTCACCACGCTGGCCCGGCAGATCGTGCAGGAGACGCTCGGCATCGACGAGGTGCACGTGGCGCCGGTCGACACCGACCAGCCCCCGGCCGGGCCCGGCTGCCGGGGCCGCCACACCTGGGTGTCCGGCGGGGCGGTGGAGCGGGCGGCCAAGATGGTCCGCACCCAGCTCCTGCAGCCGCTGGCGCACCAGTTCGGCATGTCCACCGAGCTGCTCCAGATCGCCGACGGCAAGATCACCTCGTACGACGGGGTGCTCTCCACCACCGTCACCGAGGCGCTGGAGGGCAAGGAGCTCTGGGCCACCGCCCAGTGCCGCCCCCACCCCACCGAGCCGCTGGACGGCGCCGGTCAGGGTGACGCCTTCGTCGGCCTCGCCTTCTGCGCGATCCGCGCGGTGGTCGACGTCGACGTGGAGCTGGGCTCGGTACGGGTGGTGGAGCTGGCGGTCGCGCAGGACGTGGGCCGGGTGCTCAACCCCGCGCAGCTGGCGGCGCGGATCGAGGGCGGGGTCACGCAGGGCGTGGGCATCGCGCTCACCGAGAACCTCCGTACGCCGCGCGGGCTGATCCGCCATCCCGACCTCACCGGGTACGCGCTGCCGACCGCGCTGGACGCGCCGGACATCCGGATCGTGAAGCTGGTCGAGGAGCGGGACGTGGTGGCGCCGTTCGGCGCGAAGCCGGTCAGCGCGGTGCCGGTGGTGACCTCGCCCGCGGCAATCGCGTCGGCGGTACGGGCGGCGACCGGGCGCCCGGTGAACCGGCTGCCGATCCGGCCGCAGGCCGCGGTGGTCAACGCGCGGTGAGCTGGGATTTGTTCGGCTGAGGTCGCCTGTTCGGATGAACTGGCTTCCCTGAGGCAACGCGGTCGTGTCCCCGTGCGTCTTCCGGCTCGGGGCGTTGTCAGTGGTGCGGTCTAGGGTTCTTGGAGTCCGAGGGTTCTTGGAGTCGGGGGACGGCCGCCGCACGCGGAGCCCGCCGTACCGAGTCCGATCGCGGGGGAGCGAGCCATGAGCATGACCGATGCCGAGGTCACGGCGATCACGCTGACCGAGGCCGAGCTGGACCGCTGGGTCACGCACGCGCCGACCCGCGGCCTGCTCACCGGCCCCGGACTGCCCCCGGACACCGGCCTGCTGACCTTCGCGCCCCTGCGCACGCACGGGCTGCGCAGGCTGGCCGAGGCGACCGAGGGCCCGTGCCGACTCGCGGACGAGCTGCGGGACCGGCTGGTCATCGGGGAGTTGCTCAACCCGGCCGGGCTGGAACGCGAGTCGATCCTGCTCGACGGCGCGACGGGTGAGCTCACCACGGCGTACCTCGCCGCCCCTTCACGCACGCGGCCGTTCGCCCCCTCCCTCACCACCATGCTCCGCTTCGCCGCCGTCACCGAGGAACTGGCGGGCCTGCGCGGCCGGTTCGCCTCCCTGGCGGGTCAGCGCGGGCCGGGCGTGGTGGGCGAGGCGTCCCGACGGCTGCTGGCCCTCTTCGAGGAGGGCACGGACGGGGCGGTCCCGGCGTACTGGAAGGCGGCGGCACTGATCCGCCCGCTGTCCCTGGTCGCGGCGCCGGGTTCGGCCGGGCTGGCGCTGGAGATGCCGGGGCGGTTGCTGGACGCGGAGTTCGGGCACGGGCGCGTGGCCCGCTTCGAGGAGACCGACTTCCCGCCGACGCTCACCCATGAGCCGACACGCCGCTTCCTGCGCGAGACGGGGCTGCCGGAGGAAGCGGTCGACACGGAACTGCTCCTCCCGACGCTCACGGAGTACCACGCGGGGGAGTCCGTGGACCTCCCCGCCCACGCCGACCACCTGATCCGCCTCGGCCCCCTCACCCCGGACACCTCCCTCGTCCTCGACGGCCGCACCGGCGCGATCCTCACCCACACGGACTCCACCCTCCACCCCCTCAACACCGACATCTCGACCCTGGCCTTCACCCTCTGGCTCCTCCACCACGAACGCACCATCGACACCCACTTGTCCGGCGAGCTGACGACGCGGGCGTACGACCAGCTGGCGGCGGCGATGCTCGACACACTGGCGGCGCTGGACCCTACGGGGGTTTCGGGTGGGGGGTCTTGGCACTACTGGACGGAGTTGTTGCGGGGGGAGGGGGGTGGGGTGCTCTGAGTGCCATTCACCAGGCGTTCGCTGTTCCTGCGCGGTAGCGTCGTCCCGCTATGAGCACAAGCGCACCTTTGTCCGTCGGCGCCGTGGTGCTGACCATGAACGACCGGCCGGTGGAGTTCCCCCGCGCCCTGTCCTGCCTGCTCGCCCAGGAGGGCGTCGACCTGGACGTGGTCGTGGTCGGCAACGGCTGCGTACCGGAGCAGGTACCGGCGGGCATTCGCACCGTCGAACTGCCGGAGAACGTCGGCATCCCGGAGGGCCGCAACATCGGTGCCGCGCACGTCCGGGGCGAGTTCCTGTTCTTCTTCGACAACGACGCGCATCTGCCACGGCGCGATGAACTCGTTCGTCTAGCAGCTGAGTTGGACCGGGACGCCGGGCTCGCCTACGTCCAGCCCCGCATCGCCGACCCGGACACCGGCGTCACCCTGCGCCGCTGGGTACCCCGGCTGCGCGCGGCCGACCCGGCCCGGCCCGGCACCGTGACGGTGATGGCGGAGGGTGTGGTCATGATCCGCCGCGCCGCGTTCGAGGAGGCCGGGGGCTGGCCGGGCCACTTCTTCCTGTTCCACGAGGGCATCGACCTGTCCTGGCGCCTCTGGGACCACGGCGGCACCGGCCGCTACGTCCCCGACATCGTCGTCCACCACCCGGCGACCGATCCATCCCGCCACGCCCCCTTCCACCACCTCAACGCCCGCAACCGAGTCTGGCTGGCCCGCCGCAACCTGCCCCGCGCGCTGGTCCCCGTGCACCTGGCGACTTTCGCGGTGCTGACCATGCTCCGCCTCCACAGCCGGGCCTCCTTGACCGCCACCGTGTCCGGCTTCCATGAGGGCCTCCGCACCCCCTGCGGCCCCCGCAGCCCGCTGCGCTGGACAACAATCGCCCGCCTTACCCTGGCGGGCCGCCCACCGATCGTCTGAATAACAGCGAGGGGCCGCAGCTCACAGAGTCGCCGCTTTTGTCCGGCTGGTCGGAGGCCGCGCAGGAAATGGGCACGAATACCTGAGGCAGGCGTTTAGTCTTGTTTCAAGGCGTCAAGTCGGGGCGACCCACCGTTGAAGACCTCCAAGCGCAAGCCCAGCTTGTCAGCGCCACATGAAGGCAGCCGGATGGCCGCGCCCGGGCTTGGAAGAGCGCCAGAACCGAGCCCCACGACTAGGAGTCACCTCACAGGTGCCGGGGGGTGTGGGGATGGGTGGCTTCTTCCCTATACTCCTTCCGTGCAGGATGAGTTGCGCGTGGTCGTGTCCGGGGTTGATGGGCTACTAGGCCCCACGAGAGACGCCCTCGAGACGTCCGTGGTCAAGTACGGCGAAGGACTGCTGAGGGAGGCGCAACGCCTTGAGTCGATGAGTCGCCCCGGCAACGGACCAGCCCAGGTAACTGTGCGCGATGTGCAGGACGCGGAAATTATCCTGAGGCGGAACCTGATACCCCCGAAGAAGGACATGGTTGCGCAAGGGCTATGGCTTACTGCGTCCGTGAGCGGAATTGCGGCTGGATGGTTCGGAAATCAGACGCAATATACTTGGGGAATTATCGGGCTCCTCGCGTGCGGGGCCGTTGCCGTAGTTAGCGGATTGCTGGGGTACCTCAGATGAGCGAGTCTGTAGAGGAGCCGGGACTGCGCTTCTCGCCTGCCGCTAGGGCTGCCCTTGATGAGGCAGTTCAAGACCTGGGTGAGGAAATTTCTTGGCGCGCTGCCGCGATTGCCAATCGGGGATCTAGCGAGCCGACGCTCGTCAGCGTAATGGATGTAGCTGCGGCCCTAGAGCAAGCGAGTTCCATCGAGCGTAAGCTGCGGCAGCGAATTCACCTCCTATTTGCTGCAACTGCATGCTACAGTGCTGTAGGGGTCGTAATTCTGGGTATCTTCTACGGTACTAGCGGAAAAAGCCTCGACCCACTTCCCTTGCTTGCGGCTCTTCTGATCGGCACGTCGGTCCCCGGGCTCTCATTCCTGCTGCAGGGGCGATTCTTCGGAGGGAACGAACACCTACTGCGCCGAACGGGTGAGGCTACAGCTGACGAGATGTTTAATTTTCTGAGACTTTGGATTTCACTGGAGGCGGCTACTAGGGCTGTGTACAGCAGCCAGTTCGGGGAATCGCGCGCCTCTCTTCCCGTCGCATCGATGCTTAGCGAGTTGGTGAAGCGTAGAGTCATTTCCGAATTGGTGTTCCATCAATTGCAGGAAATCCGGGCGCTGAGGAATCAGATTGCCCATGCCGCGCCTGAGCATGTTTCTCGTCAGAGATTGCGTGAGTTGAGTCGCGATGGCCGCGCGATCCTAAAAAAACTCGCGGAAGTTTCTGAACCTGCGCCAGGAGAGGTGAACTAGTCCGTCGATGCACGACTTCCTTGAATTCCTGCGAAGCGCAGGAGGGAGTGCGAGGTTCATGCGTAGCGAGAACAAGAAGTGCAGATGCTCTGGCGATGACGGGTATGCTAGCTAGGCGTCATTCGGTTGCTGTGTGGCGTCAGCGACGGCCACCACACTTGATGGGCCGTTAAGTATCCCCTGTACGAGCACGGCCAAAATTTCCATGCGGCGCTCTCCATTCAATCGGGCGTCCGCTATGAGCCGCTCGGCAGCGAAATAACGGGATAAGGCCAGGGGCTGGTCAAAGTATGCCCGCAGATGCCCTGCAGCCGCCTCCTGAGATTGAATGAACGTTCTGTTTACGTAGGCGGCGAGTCCAGCGGCGATCACACCGAGGCCGCCAGCGACGACACTGCCGGTTGTTGTGCTGGACCTTAGGGCCACCCCCACAAAGGCGGCGAGCAAGGCGAAACCGAGTGCCATGGCGATCTGTGCGTTACGGAAAGAGCGCTGAGCTTGATCTAGAGCGATGTCGTGATAATGCTCAAGGAGTGCGTGTGTGAGGGCCCACAGGAGAGGGCGAGCGGGTCCATCCCATGACTATCCGCGGTAGACGTCCGGTCGCCCGCCGTGCCACGCAGGGCACGTTCTAGATCCTGCTCGGCCTCGCGGACACGTGCGCGACTCTCCGTCTGGAGAGCGGGTCGACGATACCGAAACGTGAACCAGAGCGAAAGGCTGAGCGAGCCAGAAGCGACGCCTACCACTGCAGTCCGCTCCCAGGCTGGACTCGGGTACGTGAAGGCTGAAAAGCACGTGAAGGCCGTCGCCATTACGCCAGTGGTGAGCCAGAACCATTGGATGGGGCGGATGCGCTGTAGCGGTGATTGAGTGCTCGGCATAGCTGACCAGCATGCAGACCGGACCGGATGGTGTCCACAAGAAGGGTGAACTCAGAGGGGAGTCAAAAGTACGACTGAAGGGACGGCACCTCGCGAGGGGTGCCGCCCTACGTCCTACTGCCTGATCAAGGCATCGGAGGCCGTGGCGGGAATCGAACCCGCGTAACTCGCTTTGCAGGCGAGTCCCTGAGCCACTCGGGCACACGGCCGTGTGCTGTGGAATGAACGTAGGGCGGGGTGGGGGAGGGGAGCAAGGGAGGCGGGGGGTGTGCAATGGGACTGTCATGCGGTGTTCATGAGGGGCGTACCAGGGTGATCGACTACCCCGGTACGGGAATATGCGCGTCTCGTCATGGACGTCTCCGGCCGGGCGGCCGTAGCTTCGGGGCAGTGGTAGACGGCCCGGAGGGGGATGGCGTGGCGCGTGAGGCATTGATCCGGCTGACCGGCGCGGGTGATGGGGACGAGCCGCCCTGCGGGTCCGACGACTGTCCGAACGTGTACCGGACCGCGTCCGGTTCGTTCATCGTTCAGGGGGTTGCCTCGGATGTGTTCGCGCCGCCCGAGGGCGAAGCGCTGGTGGAGATCCCGGAGGAGACGTTCCAGGAGGCCGCGCGTGCGCTTGGGTGGCTCTGAGTGGAGGGCCTTCTTCGACTCCATGGAACGGGAAGCGTGGCGGTTGGAGACGCTGCCCGTGTACTCGGTGCCTCAGGAGGCCGAGGCCATCCGGGAGTTCGCGGACTCGGGGGTCGTTGATCCGGCTGCGGTGAAGCCGTGGGCGGATCGGCTGCACGGGTATGCATCGACTGGCCGTAATGTCGGCCGAGTTCATGTCGTTCGGCGTCCGCTGACCGAGTACCTGAAGTTCGAGTTCGAGCACTACCGGCACAATGTCGCTGCTGGCGAGGATGTCAGAATTCTTGACGTCACGGACCGCCTCAACCCTCTTGCTGACGCTCCGGATTTCTGGATTTTCGATCAGGCCAGAGTCGTGCTCATGCAGTACGAAGCGGACGGTACGCAGATCGGCCGCCAAGTCTACGGGGGTGACGTGACGCCTTTCCTTGAGCTGAGGCGCGTGGCGATCGCCGAGGCGGTGCCCTTCGAGGAGTACGTGAAGGGCATTGGCACTTGAACCGGAACAGGTCGGCCGGTCGAAGGCCGACCTGGCGGAGACACTCCGCGCATTGCGGAAGCAGGCGGGCCTCTCGCAGGCTCGCCTCGCAGCGCGTTGTCACATCAGCCAGTCGAAGGTGTCCAAGCTGGAGACGGGGGAGGTCACTCCGTCCCTGGTCGACGCGGAGCTGATCCTGCGTGCTGTGGGTGCGCCGCCCGCCCTCGTTGCCGAGGTGACGGCGCTGGCGCGCCTCGCGAACACCGAGTGGCAGGCCGTTCGTTCCTCCTGGCGCCGTGGCCTGGACAAACGCCAGGCCGAGCTGGCGGCCCTGGAAGCCGACGCCGTCGAACTGCGCTACTTCCTCCCCTCGATGATCACGGGACTGCTCGCCACCCCCGAGTACATCCGCGCCAGCCTCGATCACGTGCCCGGCGACGTGGCCCGCACGGTCGCCAGGAAGATCGAGCGCCAAGCCGTGCTGTACGACTCCTCGAAGAGGTTCACCTTTCTCCTCACGGAGCAGGCCATCCGGTGGGCCGTGGTTCCGCCGCCGGTCCTCGCCGTGCAGCTGGACCGGCTCGCGTCGCTGTCCCAGTTGTCGAACGTACGGATCGGCGTGCTGCCTCTCGGTACGCCCATCACGCGCGGCCCGATGAACACCTTCACCGTCTATGACGATCGCTTGGTCACCGTCGAGAACTTCACCGGGCGGATAGTTTTCCAGGACGCTCGGGACATCGCCGAGCACCGGGAGATTTTCGATCGCTATGAGCGACACGCCCTGTTCGGAGAGGACGCCAGAGGTCGGCTTCAAGAATGGGCTTCCTGCTACCGGTGATCTTTAGTACGGGACGTGAATAGCGGGCGCGAGACGCGTTCGGTCCTCGGATCATGGATGCCTCGTGAGTCGAGGAGGACTGATGGCCGACAATTCGGAATGCCGCGAGGACAGTCTCGCGGAATTCCCGAGCGAGCCGAAGGCGGTTCCCGGGTGCAGCGCGTGTCTCGGCATCTGCGTGGCCCGTACCAACGCCCGGTCCCGCGGCGACTACAGCGCGGTCTCCGACTCCAATGTGAGGCTGCGCAGGCATCAGGCGGAGGAGCACCCGTGAATCGGCAGGCAGGCAGTCGTACGGCCAAGGTCGTAGCTCGGGTGGGGCTTACGACAGGGGTCAACGGTGGCTATGGGTCTTACTCTGGCCCGTATGGCCGCGCTTGAGTCTTCCGACAGTGTTGTCGCCCGTATGGCCCCGCCCGAGGATGAGGAGGGGGGTGTGCTGGGGCGGGCGCATCGGGCGCTCAGTGTGGGGATTGTTTCTGTTGTGCTGCTGATCGCCTTCGAGGCGACGGCGATCGGGACCGTGATGCCGGTCGCGGCGCGGGAGCTGGACGGGGTGGCGCTGTACGCGTTCGCGTTCTCCGGGTACTTCACCACCAGCCTCACCGGGATGGTGCTCGCCGGGCAGTGGGCGGACCGGCGGGGGCCGCTCGCGGCGCTGGCCAGCGGGATCGGGGCGTTCGCGGGCGGGCTCGTGGTGGCCGGGACCGCGCAGGTGATGTGGGTGTTCATCCTGGGGCGGGCGGTGCAGGGGTTCGGCGGTGGGCTGGTGATCGTCGCCGTGTACGTGGTCGTCGGCCGGGCCTACCCCGAGCGGCTGCGGCCCGCGATCATGGCGAGCTTCGCCGCCGCGTGGGTCGTGCCGTCCATCGTCGGGCCGCTCGCGTCCGGTGCCGTCGCGGAGCACCTCGGCTGGCGGTGGGTCTTCCTCGGTATCCCGCTGCTCGTGCTGCTTCCGCTGGGGCTCGCCCTGCCGCAGATCCGGCGCCGGGCGGGCGGGCCGGTGGAGCATGACGCCGGTACCCCCGCCTTCGACCGGCGCCGCATCCGGCTGGCGCTCGCCGTCTCGCTGGGCGCCGGGCTCGTGCAGTACGCCGCCCAGGATCTGCGGCCGCTCTCGCTGGTGCCCGGCCTCCTCGGCGCCGCCCTGCTGGTGCCCGCCGTGCTGCGGCTGCTGCCGAAGGGGACGTACCGGGCGGTGCGCGGGCTGCCCTCCGTGGTGCTGCTGCGCGGGCTGTCGGCGGGGTCGTTCATCGCGGCGGAGTCCTTCGTACCGCTGATGCTCGTCACCCAGCGGGGGCTGTCGCCGACGCTCGCCGGGTTCTCGCTGGCCGCGGGCGGGCTGACCTGGGCGGCGGCGTCGTGGGTGCAGTCGCGGGCCCGGATGGAGCCGTACCGGGAGCGGCTGATGACCTTCGGGATGGTGCTGGTGGCGGCCGCCATCGCCGCCGCGCCCGCCGTGCTCGTGCCCGCCGTGCCGGTGTGGACCGTCGCCGTCGCGTGGGGGTTCGGCTGCTTCGGGATGGGCCTGGTGATCTCCTCCACCAGCGTCCTCCTGCTCAAGCTCTCCGCCCCCACCGAGGCCGGGGCCAACTCCGCCGCCCTCCAGATCTCCGACGCCCTCTCCAACGTCGTCCTCCTCGCCGCGGCGGGCGCGGCCTTCGCCACCCTCGGCAGCGACGGCCCCACCGCCTTCGCCGCGGTCTTCCTGCCCATGGCCGGAGTCGCCCTGGTGGGGGCGTGGGTGACGACGCGACTACGGGCGTCGAGCTGACCGGCAGCCCACCCGAGCCCCCACTGTGACCTCAGTCCCACCCGCCCCGCCCCCCGCCCCGTCCGAGCCCGGCGGAGCCGTGGGCGCCGGTAGGGTGGCCCGGTTGTCATACGTAGCCGAGTTGCCCTACGCCCCCACCCCCGGAGACCGTGACTACCACCGCCGCTTCCGTCTCGAACCATCTGTCCCCCGCCTTTCCCGGCCGGGCCCCCTGGGGCACCGCCAGCAAGCTGCGTGCCTGGCAGCAGGGGGCGCTGGACAAGTACATCCAGGAGCAGCCGCGTGACTTCCTCGCCGTGGCCACCCCCGGCGCGGGCAAGACGACCTTCGCGCTGACGCTGGCCTCCTGGCTGCTGCACCACCACGTCGTGCAGCAGGTGACCGTCGTCGCGCCGACCGAGCACCTGAAGAAGCAGTGGGCGGAGGCCGCCGCGCGGATAGGGATCAAGCTCGACCCGGAGTACAGCGCGGGCCCGGTCGGCAAGGACTACCACGGGGTCGCGGTGACGTACGCCGGTGTCGGCGTACGCCCGATGCTGCACCGCAACCGCTCCGAGCAGCGCAAGACGCTGGTGATCCTGGACGAGATCCACCACGCCGGTGACTCCAAGTCCTGGGGCGAGGCGTGCCTGGAGGCGTTCGAGCCCGCGACCCGGCGGCTGACGCTGACCGGTACGCCGTTCCGCTCGGACACCAACCCGATCCCCTTCGTCACGTACGAGGAGGGCAACGACGGCATCCGGCGCTCCGCCGCCGACTACACCTACGGCTACGGCAACGCGCTCGCCGACCACGTCGTGCGCCCCGTCATCTTCCTCAGCTACAGCGGCCAGATGCGCTGGCGCACCAAGGCGGGCGACGAGATCGCCGCCCGGCTCGGCGAGCCCATGACCAAGGACGCCGTCAGCCAGGCGTGGCGCACCGCGCTCGACCCGCGCGGCGAGTGGATGCCGAGCGTGCTGCGCGCCGCCGACCAGCGGCTCACCGAGGTGCGGAAGGCGATCCCCGACGCCGGTGCCCTCGTCATCGCCTCCGACCAGGACTCCGCCCGCGCCTACGCCAAGCTGATCCGCGAGCTGACCGGCACCAAGGCCACCCTCGTCCTCTCCGACGACACCGGCGCCTCCCAGCGCATCGACGACTTCAGCGCGAGCAACGACCGCTGGATGGTCGCGGTGCGCATGGTGTCCGAGGGCGTCGACGTGCCCCGGCTCGCCGTCGGCGTGTACGCCACCACCATCTCCACCCCGCTGTTCTTCGCCCAGGCCGTCGGCCGTTTCGTACGGTCCCGGCGGCGCGGCGAGACCGCGTCCGTGTTCCTGCCGACCGTCCCCGACCTGCTGACCTTCGCCAACGAGATGGAGAAGGAGCGGGACCACGCCCTCGACAAGCCGAAGAAGCAGGGCGAGGAGGACCCGTACGCCGAGTCCGAGAAGGAGATGGACGAGGCGAACCGGCAGGAGGACGAGGACACCGGCGAGCAGGAGCAGTTCTCCTTCGAGGCGCTGGAGTCCGAGGCCGTCTTCGACCGGGTCCTCTACGACGGCGCCGAGTTCGGCATGCAGGCCCACCCGGGAAGCGAGGAGGAGCAGGACTACCTCGGCATCCCCGGACTGCTGGAGCCCGAGCAGGTGCAGCTGCTGCTGCAGAAGCGGCAGGCCCGGCAGATCGCGCACAGCAAGAAGCGGCCGGACACCGAGGCCGACCTGCTGGAGCTGCCCGCCGAGCGGCGCCCGGTGGTCAGCCACAAGGAGATGATGGAGCTGCGCAAGCAGCTCAACACCATGGTCAGCGCCTACGTCCACCAGAGCGGCAAGCCGCACGGCGTGATCCACACCGAGCTGCGCCGGGTCTGCGGCGGCCCGGCCAGCGCGGAGGCGACCGCCGGACAGCTCAAGCAGCGCATCGCCAAGATGGGGGAGTGGGCGACCCGGATGCGCTGACGGCGTGCGCCGGAGCGCGTATGCGGACGAACACTGGCAGGCCGCAACCGGTCGTGACCGGATTCTGGACCGAGTCTTCCGCTGAGCGGACCGGCTCGCTACTGTCCCGCTACGCACACGCCCCGTGGCAGCGCCGCCGCGGAGCGCAGCCGTGAAGCGACGGGTCCGACAGCCGCCGGGCCGTCCTGCCGATCGGCGGCCTCTGGAACGCGTCGCCGACGGGGCTCGGTGACGCGCGCGCTCGGGGGGCGCCGACCTCACCGCAGAAGGAGGGGGCGTCGTGACCGCGGAGACCTCCCAGACGCTCGACCGGGGACTGCGCGTCCTCAAGCTGCTCGCCGACACCGACCACGGGCTGACCGTCACCGAGCTGTCCGGCAGGCTGGGCGTGAACCGGACCGTGGTGTACCGGTTGCTGGCCACGCTGGAGCAGCACGCGCTCGTCCGCCGCGACCTCGGCGGCCGCGCCCGCGTCGGGCTCGGGGTGCTGCGGCTCGGCCGCCAGGTGCATCCGCTGGTACGCGAGGCGGCCCTGCCCGCGCTGCGCTCCCTGGCCGAGGACATCGGCGCCACCGCCCATCTGACCCTGGTCGACGGTACGGAGGCGCTCGCCGTCGCCGTGGTCGAGCCGACCTGGACGGACTACCACGTCGCCTACCGCGCGGGCTTCCGTCACCCCCTGGAACGCGGCGCCGCGGGCAAGGCCATCCTCGCGGCCCGCCGCTCCCCGTCCGCCGAGCCCGGCTACACCCTCACCCACGGCGAACTCGAAGCGGGCGCGAGCGGCGCCGCCGCCCCCCTCCTCGGTGTCACGGGCGTCGAGGGCAGCGTGGGCGTGGTCATGCTGACCGACGCGGTCCCGGAGCGAGTGGGCCGCCGCGTGATGGAAGCGGCACGGGAGGTCGCGGACGCGCTGAGGTAGCGCGTACCGGCACCGCTCGGCGCGGAGGCCGCGCGTTAGATTTACTCCGTGCTCTCACGTCTCTCGCGTTCCCGGACCATCGCCCTCTGCGCCCTGCCCGTCGTGGGGCTGGTCGCCGTCGCGGTGTTCGCGCCGCTGCCGTTCGCGGTGGCGCAGCCGGGGATGACGGCGAACGTGCTGGGCAAGAACGACGGGACGCCGGTGATCACCGTGTCGGGGGCGCGGTCCCGGACGACCTCGGGGCAGCTGCGGATGACGACCATCGAGGCGACCTCGCCGGGGACGCGGGTGTCGCTCGGGCAGGTGGTCGACAACTGGTTCCGCGATGACCGCGCGGTCATGCCGTACGACGCCGTGTACCCGACCGGGGACACGATCAAGGAGATCGAGAAGCACAACACCGCCCAGATGCGGCAGTCGCAGGACGCGGCGACCAGCGCGGCGCTGGACCACCTGGGCAAGAACCCCGACGACGTCAAGGTCACCCTGCGCCTCGCCGACGTCGGCGGGCCCAGCGCGGGCCTGCTGTTCAGCCTGGGCATCATCGACAAGCTGGACGGCGACGGCAGCGGCGGCGACCTCACCGGCGGCCGGACCATCGCCGGTACCGGCACGATCGACGCGGCAGGCAAGGTCGGCGCGGTCGGCGGGGTGGCCCTGAAGACGCAGGCCGCCCGGCGCGACGGCGCCACCGTCTTCCTGGTGCCGAAGGCGGAGTGCGCCGACGCCCACACCAACCTCCCCAAGGGCCTGCGCCTGATCCCGGTCACCGACCTCGACGGCGCCGTGGACTCCCTCGTAGCCCTGGAGAAAGGCACCGGGAAGATCCCCAGCTGCTAGGCCCCCTCGAATTCCCCCGCCGCCTGCTCCACCAGCGGGATGATCCGCAGCGGCACCGGGTTCTCCATCACGATCGCCGTGGACGCCCGCACGATGCCGTCGAAGCCCACCACCCGGTCGATGACCCGCTGCAGATCGGCGTTGGACCGGGCGACCAACCGGCACAGCATGTCCCCGGTGCCGGTCGTGGTGAGCAGCTCCAGCACCTCCGGCACCCCGTCCAGGTACGCCCGTACGTCCGCCCCCTGGCCCTGCCGGATCTGGAGCGTGGCGAACGCGGTCACCGGATAGCCGAGCGCGGAGGGGTCCACCTGCGGCCCGAAGCCCCGGATCACCCCGCGCGAGCGCAGCCGGTCCAGCCGGGCCTGGGCGGTGCCGCGCGCCACCCCGAGCCGCCGGGACATCTCCAGCACCCCGATCCGCGGCTCCTCGGCCAGCAGCACGATGATCTGCCCGTCCAGCTGATCGATCGCCACGACGCCCTCCGGTGATGGTCATCCTGTGCAGAAAGCCCGCCGGTACCGCCGTAAGGCTGAACAGAGTGACCAGCGAATACGCGAACTATTGCGCACCTTGCAGAGCGGGGCCACCCTTCGAACATGACGCAGACCACTCAGCACACTCCCGACACCGCCCGGCAGGCCGACCCCTTCCCGGTCAAGGGAATGGACGCGGTCGTCTTCGCCGTGGGCAACGCCAAGCAGGCCGCGCACTACTACTCCAGCGCCTTCGGCATGCGCCTGGTCGCCTACTCCGGACCGGAGAACGGCAGCCGCGAGACCGCGAGTTACGTCCTGGAGAACGGCGCCGCCCGGTTCGTGTTCACCTCGGTGATCCGGCCCACCACCCCCTGGGGCGAGTTCCTCGACCGGCATGTCGCCGAGCACGGCGACGGCGTCGTGGACCTGGCCATCGAGGTGCCGGACGCCCGCGCGGCGTTCACGTACGCCGTCGAGCACGGCGCCCGCCCGCTCGCCGAGCCGCACGAGGTGAAGGACGAGCACGGCACCGTCGTCCTGGCCGCCATCGCCACCTACGGCGAGACCCGGCACACCCTGGTCGAGCGCTCCGGCTACGACGGCCCGTACCTCCCCGGCTTCGAAGCCGCGGACCCGATCGTCGAGCCGCCCGCCCGCCGCACCTTCCAGGCCATCGACCACTGCGTGGGCAACGTCGAACTCGGCAAGATGGACGAGTGGGTCGGGTTCTACAACAACGTCCTCGGCTTCACGAACATGAAGGAGTTCGTGGGCGACGACATCGCCACCGAGTACAGCGCGCTGATGTCGAAGGTCGTCGCGGACGGCACCCTGAAGGTGAAGTTCCCGCTCAACGAGCCCGCCGTCGGCAAGAAGAAGTCCCAGATCGACGAGTACCTGGAGTTCTACGGCGGCCCCGGCGTCCAGCACATCGCGCTGGCCACCAACGACATCGTGCGCACGGTGCGCACCATGCGCGCGGCCGGGGTCCAGTTCCTCGACACCCCGGACTCCTACTACGACACCCTCGGCGAGTGGGTCGGCGACACCCGCGTGCCGATCGAGACCCTGCGCGAGCTGAAGATCCTCGCCGACCGCGACGAGGACGGCTACCTGCTGCAGATCTTCACCAAGCCGGTCCAGGACCGGCCGACGGTGTTCTTCGAACTCATCGAGCGGCACGGCTCGATGGGCTTCGGCAAGGGCAACTTCAAGGCCCTCTTCGAGGCCATCGAGCGGGAGCAGGAGAAGCGGGGCAACCTGTAACCCGGCTCCGCACAGGCTGAGCCGGGGGCGCGAGGAGCGGTCGCGCCCCCGGCTCACAGCACGTCGGCGGGCAGCGGGCCCCCGGTCACCTCGCCCAGGTCCGTCAGCGCGGCCCGCGCCTCGGGCGCCCACAGCGGCGAGAAGGCCGGGTTGACCAGCAGCGCGTCCTGGAGATGGCGCCGGGCGGACCCGTACCGCTCCAGCTCGTACTCGATCATGCCCCGGTGGAAGGCGTGCAGCGAGCTGCGCACCCCGCCGCCCTTCGTCCGGTCGGTGGCGATGGTGGCGTACTTGAGCGCCTCGTCCTCCTCGCCCGCCCGGTGCAGCGCCCAGCCCAGCGCGTCGGCCACCTCGATACCGGGCTGCCGCTCGTACTCCGCGCGCAGCCGGGTCACCGCCTCCTGCGGGTCCCCGTGGTCCGCCTCCAGCCGCCCGAGCACCAGCTCCTCGTCGACCCCGTCGGCCGCCGACCTCTCCGCCCGCTTCCGCACCAGCGTGTACTGCGCCTCGGCGTCCTGGGTGCGGTTCAGCGACTCGTACAACTCGGCCAGCTCCAGGGTGACTTCCGCGTCCGGGCGCTTCGAGAGGGCCGTCCGGTACGCGGCGAGCGCGTCGGGGGTGCGGCCCTGGGCGGCGAGGGTACGGGCCCTGCCCGCGCCCGCCGTCGCCTCGGCCGGGTCCAGGCGGAGGGCCTCGGTGAACTGGCGCAGAGCCTCGGGGAGTTCGCCGCGCTCCCACGCCAACCGGCCCATTCCGGCGCGGTAGGCGGCCTGCTCGGCGGGCGTACCGGCGGCTGCGGCCGCGTCGGTGAGCTGGGCCGCCGCGTCCTCGCGCCAGCCCCGGTCCCGGTACACGGCGGAGGCCCGCGCCATCACCGCCGGCCGGTCCGCGGGGGCGGTGCGCAGCGCCATCAGCTTGTCCAGGGTGCTGCGGGCGGCGGTGTAGTCACCGAGCCCGTCGTACGCGTCGATCAGCGGGGGATACGCCGACCAGCGCTTCGGGGTCAGCTTCAGCGCCTGCTCGCCGTACCGCTTGGCCGACGCGAAGTCCCGGCGGGCGTTGGCCAGCGCGGTCATCCCGGCCAGCGCCTCGGCGTTCTCGGCGGCCTTCGCCTTCAGCGAGGTGTCCAGGGCCCGCTCGGCGCGCGGGAGGTCGGTCGCGTCGGCCGTACGCCCGGCCCGCGCCACGTAGGCCGAGCCCAGCACCGCCCAGGCGTGCGCGTCGGCGGGCCGGGCCCGTACCCCGTTCTCCTGCCGGGTGATCAGCTCCGTCAGGTCGGGCAGCGCCGCGGGGAGCCCGGCGGTGACCGCCGTCAGCGCCCGCGCCTGCGGTCCGGGCGCGGGTGCCGGGGGCCGGTGCGGGGCCCGCTGGGGCGCCTCCCGCGGCAGCAGCGTCAGCGCCGCGCTCGCCGCCGCCCCGCCCGCCACCAGGGTGAGCAGCGTGCGGCCCAGCCATCTCCGGGGCCGGTGCGGCGGGGGCTCGGCCACCAGGGACGTACCGGGCCGGGAGTCGCCGTACTGTCTCTTCGCCATGCCGCTCACTGTGCGTCAATATGACGACCACATCCGGTCGGCCCAAGCACGGCGCGTGCGGGGTTCACACCGATGGCCCCGAGTGCCACGCTGTGATCATGAGCCGTATCGAAGCACCCCGCGACGGCGACACCACTGCCGCCGAGAACCTCACCAAAGCGCTGCTGGCGGGGCTGCCCGCCGGGGCCGTGCTCACCGATCCCGACGTCACCGCCTCCTACGCCCACGACATGGCGAGCTTCTGCCCGGCCGGGGCCCCCGCCGCCGTGGTCCTGCCACGCACCGTCGAACAGGTCCAGCACGTGCTGCGCACCGCCACCGAGCTGCGCGTACCGGTCGTCCCGCAGGGCGCCCGCACCGGGCTGTCCGGCGGCGCCAACGCCTCCGAGGGCTGCATCGTGCTGTCTCTCACCAAGATGGACCGCATCCTGGAGATCAGCCCCGTCGACCGGATCGCCGTCGTCGAACCGGGCGTCGTCAACGCCGTGCTCTCCCGCGCGGTGGAGGAACACGGCCTGTACTACCCGCCGGACCCCTCCAGCTGGGAGACCTGCACCATCGGCGGCAACATCGGCACCGCCTCGGGCGGCCTGTGCTGCGTCAAGTACGGGGTGACCGCCGAGTACGTCCTCGGGCTGGACGTCGTCCTCGCCGACGGCCGCCTGATGTCCACCGGCCGCCGCACCGCGAAGGGCGTCGCCGGGTACGACCTGACCCGGCTGTTCGTCGGCTCCGAGGGCTCGCTCGGCATCGTGGTCCGCGCCGTGCTCGGGCTCCGGCCCAAGCCGCCCCGGCAGCTGGTGCTGGCCGCCGAGTTCGCTTCGGCCGCCGAAGCCTGCGACGCGGTGTGCTCGATCATGGCGGGCGGGCATGTGCCCTCGCTGCTGGAGATGATGGACCGCACCACCGTCAAGGCGGTCAACGACTTCGCCCGGATGGGGCTGCCGGAGACCACCGAGGCGCTGCTGCTGGCCGCCTTCGACACCCCCGAACCCACCGCCGACCTCGCCGCCGTCGGCGCCCTGTGCGAGGCGGCCGGGGCCACCGGGGTAGTCGTCGCCGACGACGCCGCCGAGTCCGAACTCCTGCTCCAGGCACGGCGGATGTCGCTGGTCGCGCTGGAGGCGGTCAAGGGCACCACGATGATCGACGACGTGTGCGTGCCCCGCTCGAAGCTCGGCGCGATGCTGGAGGGCGTCGAGCGGATCGCCGCCAAGTACGACCTCACCATCGGCCTGTGCGCGCACGCCGGGGACGGCAACACCCACCCCACCGTCTGCTTCGACGCCCTCGACGAGGACGAGTCCCGCCGCGCCCGCGAGTCCTTCGACGAGATCATGGCCCTCGGCCTCGAACTGGGCGGCACCATCACCGGCGAACACGGGGTGGGCGTGCTGAAGAAGGAGTGGCTGGCGCGCGAACTCGGGCCCGTGGGGCTGGAGATGCAGCGGGCCGTGAAGGACGTCTTCGACCCGCTCGGCATCCTCAACCCCGGCAAGCTTTTCTGAGCCTGGGCTCTTCACCGGGCCAGCAGCTGGTCGAGCGCGTCGTCGATCCCCAGCTGGGCGGCCTCCGCGCCCGGCGGCACCGCCCGCAGCGTCCGCTCCAGCCAGGCGGACACCTGCGGGGTGGGCGCCTCCAGCAGGGCGTCGCCGTCCGGCGAGCTGAGCGCCATCAGCACCGCGCTGCGGCCGTTCACCTTCGTCGGCCACACCCGCACGTCCCCGTGCCCGCACGGCCGGAACACGCCCTCCACCAGCAGTTCCCGGGCGAACGTCCAGTGCACGGGGAAGTCGGAGTTGACGTGGAAGGTGATGTGGACGGCGTAGGGGTCGTCGGACCGGTAGGCGAGCCGGGCCGGGACCGGGATGCTCCGCTCGGGCGAAAGGATGAGCTTCAGCTCGAGTTCCCGCTCCACCACCGTGTGCTCCATGATCTGTCTCCTTCGGCTGACCGGGGGCCGCTCGGACGGGCCCGTGCCAGGAGAGAGGGGGCAGGGGCGCGGTCATTACGCGGGTTCCCCGGAATTTTTTTCCAACCGGGGCCAGGGACCCCTACGGCATCGCCCGGAAGGGGTCGGCTCCGGTCGGAGAGGGGTGTGGGGCGCCCCGGGTCTGATAGATGTGGAGGCTCCCTTCCACCCCCGAGCAGATACGGGACGACGGACATGAGCGCCCCTACGCCGGCCCACGGTGACGACAGGCCCCGTGAGGGCTACTACCCGGACCCGTCCATCCCCGGCTACGTCCGCTACTGGAACGGCGCCGCCTGGGTGCCGGGCACCAGTCGCCCCGCCCCGGCGGACGGCGAGCCGCTCACCGCGCCGTCAACCTCCGGCCCCGACACGCCCCCGGTGGAGGAGACGGGTCCGCATTTCTTCGAGGAGGGCGGCTCCGCCGACGGTCCGCGGGTCCAGGGCGAGGCGCCTCCGGACACGTTCCTCTTCCGGCGCCCGACTCCGGGCCCGGCCGCGGGGGCTCAGCGGGACGACGGGACGATGACGTTCCGGCGGGTGCGGGCGGGGGACGCCCCGGAGGGCGGTCAGGGTTCGGCCGGGCGGACCGCGCCCCCGTCGGCCGCGGCTCAGGGGCCTCTGGGAGGACCGGCGGGGCTCGGCACCGCCCCCGACGTGGCCGCCGCCCGGGCGGCCGTCGCGCCCCCGGTGCCGGGGCAGGGGACGCCCGCCCCGGCCGACCCCCGCAGACAGCCCGGCGGGGACCGGCCCGGCTTCCCGCAGTCGGCCGCCCCCGCCCCCTCCCCGGTACTCCCGCCCCAGGCCCAGGGCCCCCTCGCCCCCGGACCCGGTGGCGGTCAGGCTTCCTGGGCGCAGCAGGTGCACCACCTGGCCGGGGCCGGTGAGGAGCAGCCCGTCGTGCCGTGGAAGCCGCCGGTGGAGGACCCGTTCCTCGCGGCCGTGCGGCGCCAGGGCGAGGCCCGCCCGGCCGGTCTCGGCAAGCGCTTCGCCGCCCGCCTGATCGACAACGTGTTCATCGGCGCCGTGACGGCGGCCGCCGCGGTCCCGCTCGGTGTGCGCGCCGTCGACCATGTGCAGAGCAAGATCGAGGCGGCCCGGCTGTCCGGCCGCACCGTCACCGTCTGGCTCCTCGACGGCACCACCGGCACCTCGCTGGCCATCGTGTTCGGCGTCCTCCTCGTCTTCGGGGTGGTGTACGAGGTGCTGCCGACCGCCCGCTGGGGCCGCACCCTCGGCAAGCGGCTCTGCGGCATCCAGGTGCGGGACATCGAGGGGCACGAACCCCCGTCCTTCGGGGCCGCGCTGCGCCGCTGGCTGGTCTACAGCGTGCCCGGGGTCCTCGTCATCGGGGTCGTCGGGGTGCTGTGGGGGCTGTTCGACCGGCCGTGGCGCCAGTGCTGGCACGACAAGGCGGCGCACACCTTCGTGGCCGAATAGCGTCCCCCGTACGGCCGCCCGCCGGGTGCGGGGGCGGGGTGTTCGCGGTCGACTCGGTGCCATGAGCAGTGAACCGCCCCCCGGCTCCGGAGCGCAGCCCCCCGACGACGACCCGCTGCGGAAGCGGCCCCCGTCGGACCCGGGGCCGGGCTCTCCGTACGACCGTCCGTACGGCGCCCAGCAGCCCCCGCCCCAGGGCGGCGACCCCTACGGCTCGGGCTCGGGCGGCCCTTACGGGGGCGGCGGCCCGTACGGAGGCGGTGGCGGCCCCTATGGGGGTGGCCCTTACGGGGGCGGGCCTCAGGGGCCCGGTGGTCCCGGCCGTCCCGGCGACCCCCTCGCGGGGATGCCCCCGCTCGCGGACAGCGGCAAGCGCACCGTCGCCCGCATCATCGACATGATCATCGTCGGCATCGCCGTATGGCTGCTGACCTGGGCGTTCGGGGTGCATCAGTACGACGTGAACGGTGACCGCATGGAGGTCGGCAAGTCGCTCGGCCAGTCCATCATCGCCGCCGTCCTCTACGTCGCCTACGACACCATCCTGATCGCCCGCACCGGACAGACGCTCGGGATGCGCTGGTTCAAGATGCGGGTGGCCAACCTGCACGACGGCGCCACCCCCTCCCGGCAGTCCTCGCTGATCCGGGCGCTGGTGCTGTGGCTGCCGTTCGCCTTCTGCTGCGCCTGCGTCTGGACCGCGATCTGCGGTGGCTGGAGCTACTTCGACCGCCCGTACAAGCAGGGCCTGCACGACAAGGCGGCGAAGACGGTGGTGGTCGCCACCACCTGAGCCGGGCAGGGGCGCGGCGCACCGGAGCGGCGGGCGGGGGAGGAGTCCCCGGCCCGCCGCTCCGCCGTGTGGTTCCGGCCGCTCCTCAGGAGGCCGCGCGGCCGCGTACCGACTCCGCCGAGGCGCCGACGGGGCGGCGGCGCTCGGCCAGCCGCGCGGGCTCGGCCGGTGCCTGCCCGGCGGCGGCCGACCGGGCCGGACGTGGCCCGGGCAGGGGCACCGTCATGGCCACGAGCAGCCCGAGGGCGAGCGCGGCCAGCGCGATGACGGCGACACCGAGGCCCGATTCGGTCTGGGACAGGGCCAGCATGGCGACGGTGGAGAGGACCACGGTGCAGGAACCGTAGACGAGCTGTGCGACGGTCGGACGAGGCATGGCAATCGTGTCCTCGGAAGACGGGGGTAGTGGGGTGAGCTGGGGCGCCATTTCGACTCTATTCGCGTGCATGCCCGAGTCCTGTGCCAGGTAAGCCCCACCTCACCCCAGGGGGCGGTGCACAGGGGGCGCACGGAGTCATGGTCCACGCCAACTGGGCGGATGCACGCGCCCGTTCGAGGAGCGCACGCGTTCGTAAAGCGGACGCCAACTCCGCATAGTGCACTTGTCCTGCACAAGTCAAGGTCTGTCTTTTCTGCTGAACCTCTAGTCAAATTACGGCACTTGACTACACGCGTTGATCGTGCGCGCACGGATCTTCCAAGGTCCGGAACCCTCCTGCCGTGCGCGCGGCGCGGGGGAGGATCTCAAGTGACCAGCAGACCCTGGACGTTCAGAGCCGCAGCGATAGGCGTGGCCCTCGCGGCGTCGTCCGCCACCTTCGCCACGTTCGCCGTGGCCGAGGCGAGCACGACGCCCCGCCCGGCGGCCGAGAACCGGCACGACCCGGCCCCGGCCGGACAGCGGGAGCACGACCTCGACGGCCCGCTGAGCAAGACCCAGGACGCTCAGCGCCAGGAGGCCCTGAACCAGCTCATCGCCGGTAAGGCGGAGGCGAAGGAGCGCAACGGTTCCCAGGTCGTCGAGCTCAAGAGCAAGAAGGGCGACAGCAAGTACGTCGAGCTGAGCCGGGAGAAGACCGACAAGATCTTCACCATCCTGGTGGAGTTCGGGGACCAGACCGACCCCAAGGTCGGCGGCACCCCCGGCCCGCTGCACAACAAGATCGCCGCGCCGGACCGCAAGAAGGACAACTCCACGGCCTGGCAGGCGGATTACAACCAGAAGCACTACCAGGACCTCTACTTCGGCACCGGCGTCAAGACCGAGTCGCTGAAGAAGTACTACGAGAAGCAGTCCTCGGGCCGCTACTCGGTCGACGGCGAGGTCTCCGACTGGGTCAAGGTCCCCTACAACGAGGCCCGTTACGGCAACAACGCCTGCGGCCAGACCAACTGCACCAGTGTGTGGAACGTGGTCGGCGACGGCCTGAAGTCCTGGGTCGCCGGGCAGAAGGCGGCCGGCAAGTCCGACGCCGCCATCAAGGCCGACCTGGCCAAGTACGACCAGTGGGACCGCTACGACTTCGACGGCGACGGAAACTTCAACGAGCCGGACGGCTACGTCGACCACTTCCAGATCGTGCACGCCGGTGAGGACGAGTCCGCGGGCGGCGGCGCCGAGGGCGAGAACGCCATCTGGGCGCACCGCTGGTACGCGTTCGGCACCGACGCGGGCGCGACCGGCCCCACCGGCAACAAGCTCGGCGGCGCCCCGGTCGGCGACACCGGCGTCTGGGTCGGCGACTACACCATCCAGCCGGAGAACGGCGGACTCGGCGTCTTCGCCCACGAGTACGGCCACGACCTCGGTCTGCCGGACGAGTACGACACCGACGGCGGCGACAACTCCACCGGTTTCTGGACGCTGATGTCCTCCGGTTCCTGGCTCGGCACCGGCAAGGACGCGATCGGTGACCTGCCCGGCGACATGAACGCGTGGGACAAGCTCCAGCTCGGCTGGCTGACCTACGACACCGCCAAGGCGGGCGTCTCCTCCTGGCACAAGCTCGGCCTCGCGGAGTACAACACCAAGTACCGGCAGGCCCTGTTGGTCACGCTGCCGCAGAAGACCGTCAAGACCGAGATCGTCACCCCTGCCCAGGGCGCGACCCAGTGGTGGAGCGGCAGCGGTGACAGCCTCAAGAACACGCTGACCCGTTCGGTCGACCTGACCGGCAAGTCCTCGGCCACGCTGGGCCTGGACGGCTGGTACGAGATCGAGAAGGGCTACGACTACCTCTACACCGAGGTCTCCACGGACGGCGCCAACTGGACCGCCCTGGACGGCACGGTGGACGGCAAGCCGATCCCGCGCGACGGCTCCGACAAGCCCGCGCTGACCGGCACGGTCGACGGCTACAAGAAGCTGTCGTACTCGCTGGACGCCTACGCGGGCAAGAAGATCCAGCTCCGCTTCCGCTACCAGACCGACAGCGGCGTGGCGCTGAAGGGCTTCACGGCCGACGAGATCACGGTCACCGCGGACAGCACCCCGCTGTTCTCCGACAACGCCGAGTCGGCGGACGCCGCTTGGGCCGCGACCGGGTTCTCCCGCATCGGCGCCTCCTTCACCAAGGACTACGCGCAGTACTACCTCGCGGAGAACCGCCAGTACGTGTCGTACGACAAGACGCTGAAGGTCGGCCCGTACAACTTCGGCTTCACCGGCACCGACCGGCCCGACTGGGTGGAGCACTACCCGTACCAGGACGGCCTGTTGATCTGGAAGTGGGACACCTCCCAGGCGGACAACAACACCAACGCCGACGCGCACCCGGGCACCGGTCTGATCCTGCCGGTCGACGCGCACCCGAAGGCGCTGAAGTGGTCCGACGGGACGCTGCTGCGCAACCGGATGCAGGCGTACGACTCGCCGTTCTCGCTCGACCCGACGGACGGCATCACCCTGCACAAGGCGGGCGCGGTGACGAAGATCAAGGCGCAGAACGGGGTGGCGGTCTTCAACGACCGCAAGAACACCTACTGGGACCCGTCGAACCCCACCGGTGGCGTGAAGGTCACTGACACCAACACCAAGATCAAGATCAAGAAGCAGGCGGACGACGGCTCCACGATCGAGCTCGAAGTCGGGCCCGCGGCGAAGTAAGCGGCATCTTCGCAGGTCAGAGACGTATCGGCGGTGACCCCCTAGCGGGTCGCCGCCGATCGTGTTTAGGTGCGTCCTGTGGATCGCTTATTGACACCTGACTGAACGGGGATGTGACCGCATGGCCGCAGGAGGATTCTGCAAGCTGCCGAACGGGACGGTCGTGGTGGCGGTGAACCTGCCGCACGGCTCGGCCGGGGTACGGGTTCTCGTCCACGCGGGGAATCGTGCGAAGGCTTTGACCCGGCTGCGGAATCTCGGCCTGTGGTCCGTGTTCCTGCGCGGCAACGCGGCCCCGCCCACCCCGGACGAGGTCACCGCCGTCCTCCACCACCCCGACGGGCTCATATGGCGCACGGCCCCGGTGGAGGGGGCGGGACTGTGGCGTCCCATCCGGGCGCTGCGATCCTCTGCGGTTCGGCCGTAGCCCTTCGGGTGCGGGTGCGGGTGCGGGTGCGGGTGCGCTGTGGCTTGTCGCGCAGTTCCCCGCGCCCCTGAGGTGGGTGCCGTGCGAGCATCCTTGGATGGATCAGGAGGATGCCGCGCGGCGGGTAAGGCTGGTGCGGGAGGGGCTTGCGATGGTGGCGGCTTCGGCGGAGGAGCAGCGGGAGTGGGTGCTGCGGGTCGGCGTGGGGGTCGATGAGATCGCACTCATGTTCGATGACGTCTGGCGGCTCGGGGACGGGCTCGTGCCCGGTCTGCGGGCCATCGACGCGGTCTTCGAAGAGATGAGCGCGGACCGCACGGCGGACCACTGGAGCGTTGCGGCTCTCGCCGAGGATGAGGGGTGGGAGCGGGTCCGGGTGCTCGCGCGGGAGATCCTTGACCGTTAGTGGTCGGGTGCGGGCCCGTCGTGCCCCTTCGCGCAGTTCCCCGCGCCCCTAGGGAGCGGATGCTGGACCCACCTAAGGGGCGCGGGGAACTGCGCGACAAGCCACAGCGGGGCCGCGGGGTGGGACTACGCGTTCACCACCGGCTTGCCGGTCAGTTGGACGCCTGCCTCGCGGAGGGAGTCCAGGGCGCGGGCTGTCGTTTCCTGGGCCACCCCCGCTGTCAGCTCCAGCAGGACGTGCGTGCGGAAGCCCTCCGAGGCCGCGTCCAGGGCGGTGGCCCGTACGCAGTGGTCCGTGGCGATGCCGACCACGTCGACCTCTTCGACGTCCCGCGCGCGGAGCCAGTCCGCGAGGGACTGCCCGTTCTCGTCCGTGCCCTCGAAACCGCTGTACGCGGCCGAGTAGGCACCCTTGTCGAAGACCGCGTCGACCGCGCCGGAGGCGACGGCGGGCGCGAAGTTGGGGTGGAAGCCCACCCCCTCCGTGCCCGCGACGCAGTGCGCGGGCCAGGAGTTGACGTAGTCCGGGTTGTCGGCGAAGTGGCCGCCGGGCGCGATGTGGTGGTCACGGGTGGCCACCACGTGCCGGTAGCCGGAACCGGCCGCCTGCCCGATCAGCTCCGTGATCGCGGCGGCCACGTCCGCCCCACCGGCCACCGCGAGGCTGCCCCCCTCGCAGAAGTCGTTCTGCACATCTACGACGATCAATGCGCGGCGCATGGTGGTGTCCTTCGAGTGGGGTCCAAGGAATCGAGCCTAGAGACTTCCGGCCTCTTGCGGGAGGGGGCATGGCGGGGGCGTACGGCGGTCCTGCTCTAGCTACCCGAGGGCAGGTGCAGGTACTCCGTCGGAAGGACGGGTTCCCCGCGCGAGAGCTGGGTCGCGGACAGCGGGAGATTCGCCCGCGCCGCGATGTGCCGCTCACGCGCCGCGTCCAGCGGCTCACGCGCGACGACCTCGCCGCCCTTGACCAGCTCGACCAGCAGCTGCCGGTCGGCCAGCTCGTCCGGCACCGGCCCGGTGCCCACGACCTCGGCCTCCGCGACCCCGTACCGGTCCAGCCGCCGTGCCGCCCACTTGCGGCCGCCGATGGACGTCTTGCCGCCGCTGGACTTCTTCGCCACCGGCACCAGCTCCGCGGCGGGGTCGGCGGACTCCGCGCGGGCGACCAGCTTGTAGACCATCGAGCAGGTCGGGTGCCCGGACCCGGTGACCAGCTGGGTGCCCACCCCGTACGCGTCCACCGGCGCCGCCGCCAGCGAGGCGATGGCGTACTCGTCCAGGTCGGAGGTGACCACGATCCGGGTGTCGGTCGCGCCCAGCTCGTCCAGCTGCTGCCGCACCCGGTGCGCGACCAGCAGCAGGTCGCCGGAGTCGATGCGCACCGCGCCCAGCTCGGGCCCGGCCACCTCCACCGCCGTACGGACGGCCTCCGCGACGTCGTAGGTGTCCACCAGCAGGGTGGTGTCCGCGCCGAGGGCGTCGACCTGGGCGCGGAAGGCGTCCCGCTCCTGGTCGTGCAGCAGGGTGAAGGCGTGCGCGGAGGTGCCCACGGTCGGGATGCCGTAGCGGAAGCCCGCCGCGAGGTCGGAGGTGGTGGCGAAGCCGCCCACGTAGGCGGCGCGCGCGGCGGCGACGGCGGCCAGCTCGTGGGTGCGGCGGGCGCCCATCTCGATCAGCGGCCGGTCGCCCGCGGCGGAGGACATCCGGGACGCGGCGGCCGCGATGGCCGAGTCGTGGTTGAGGATGGAGAGGATCACCGTCTCCAGCAGCACGCACTCCGCGAAGCTGCCCTCGACCCGCAGCAGCGGCGAGCCGGGGAAGTAGACCTCGCCCTCCGGGTAGCCCCAGATGTCGCCCTGGAAGCGGTAGTCCGCCAGCCACTTCAGGGTCGGCTCGTCGACGATCCCGTGCTCGCCGAGGAAGGCCAGCATCCCGGCGTCGAAACGGAAGTTCGCCACCGCGTCCAGCACCCGGCCGGTGCCCGCGACCACGCCGTAACGGCGGCCGTGCGGCAGGCGGCGGGTGAAGACCTCGAACACGCTGCGCCGTTCGGCCGTCCCGGCCTTCAGAGCGGCTTGCAGCATGGTCAGCTCGTACTGGTCCGTGAAGAGCGCCGTCGACGGGACTTCGACCGGCAGCCCAAGGTCCGCTGTGTTCATGACGACGGATGGTACTCCCATTTCGTCAGTGTGACGATTTCTGGGGTGCGTGGCAGCATGGCTGTTGTGACGTCACCCGCGCCCGTAGAGATCGAACGCACCGAATCGGCGGAAGAGGTCTTCGCCGTACCCGAGCCGGACGTCCCCTGGATCACGATCGTCCACAATGATCCGGTCAACCTCATGAGCTATGTGACCTACGTCTTCCAGACGTACTTCGGCTACTCGAAGGACAAGGCCACCGAGCTCATGCTCGACGTCCACCACAAGGGCCGGGCGGTCGTCTCCAGCGGGAGCCGCGAGGAGATGGAACGCGACGTGCAGGCGATGCACGGCTACGGACTGTGGGCCACCCTCCAGCAGGACCGGAAGTAAACCGACACAGATGCCCGGACACTTCGAACCGCTCCCCGGCGGCGGCGCGACCGTCGCGCTCGACGACGTCGAGATCTCCATCATCCGCTCGCTGGCCGTCCAGCTCCTGGAGCTGATCGGCCCCGGCCCCGCCGAGGACGCGGGCGGCGACCCGCTCGCCGAGCTGTTCGCCGAGGGCCCCAGCGAGCCGCCCGCCGACCCGGTGCTGCGCAGGCTGTTCCCGGACGCCTACACCGACCCCGAGCAGGAGCCGGGCGACCCGGCCGAGGCCGAGGAACGGCACGCGCACTCCGCCGAGTTCCGCCGCTACACCGAGAACGACCTGCGCGCCGGGAAGCGGGAGAACGCCCTCGCGGTGATCCGCACCCTGGACCAGATCGCGTCCTCGACCGAGGGCGGCGAGGCGGTGCTCAAGCTCTCCCCGGAGCAGTCCCGGCAGTGGCTCGGCGCGCTGAACGACCTGCGCCTGGCCATCGGCTCCCGGCTGGAGATCTCCGACGAGGAGGACACGGACCCGCTGTACCGCCTCCCGGACCAGGACCCGCGCAAGCCCATGGTGCTGGCCTACCTCTGGCTCGGCGGCCTCCAGGAGACCCTCGTCTCGACCCTGATGCCGTAGCGCGTTTTTCCGTTCTCTCAGAGGACGCTCAACTCCGGATAACGATCGCGTTACCGTTGCGGCCACTTTTGGTGCATTTGAGCGCACTTTGTCCGGTTCTTCCTGTGTGGTGTGCCACAGAGCGCCCTGGGACCCCTCTTTGCTCAATATTGCGGCCGTGATAAATCTTCACGATCGCCCGGCGAACACCACCCATGTTCGGCCGGGTGCGCCACCGAGCCGGCGACCGCCGGCCAGGCAACGAGCGGGTCGCTGACCTGCTCACTCCATCAGTTCCGGGGGGATCGAGACCCGATCCGAGGCCGCGCAGAAGGCCACGGGTCGGCATGGAGAAAGGCGCACCACCATGGCCTCTGAGAAGGTCACCGAAGCCCCTGAAGAGGGTTACGAGCGAGGGCTCGGCAGCCGTCAGGTCCAGATGATCGCCATTGGTGGCGCCGTCGGAGTCGGTCTGTTCCTGGGGGCCGGGGCGAACATCGCCAAGGCGGGCCCCAGCCTCATCCTCATGTACGCGCTCGCGGGCGCGATCATCTTCTTCATCATGCGAGCCCTGGGCGAGCTGCTGCTCTACCGCCCGGTCTCCGGCTCGTTCGCCGAGTACTCGCGCGAATTCCTCGGCGACTTCTTCGGTTACTTCACCGGCTGGACGTACTGGCTGATGTGGGTCGTGACCGGCATGGCCGAGCTGACGGCCGCCGCGATCTACGTCAACTACTGGTTCCCGTCCGTGCCCCGGTGGATCACGGCACTGGTCTTCCTGGTGGTCCTGTTCGGCGTCAACCTGATCTCCGTGAAGCTCTTCGGCGAGCTGGAGTTCTGGTTCTCGATGGTCAAGGTCACGGCCCTGATCGGCATGATCGTCATCGGCCTCGGCGTGCTGACCTTCGGCTTCAGCGCCGCCGGTGACACCGCCTCGGTGGCGAACCTGTACCAGTTCGACGGCTTCTTCCCCAAGGGTGTCGGCTCCTCGCTGATGACCCTCCAGGGCGTCATGTTCGCCTACCTCGCGGTCGAGCTGGTCGGCGTCACCGCGGGCGAGTCGGAGGACCCGGAGAAGACGCTGCCCAAGGCGATCAACACGCTGCCCTGGCGCATCGCCCTCTTCTACGTCGGTGCCCTCACCGTCATCCTCTGCGTGGTCAAGTGGACCGAGTTCGCGCCGGGCGTCAGCCCGTTCGTGAAGGCGTTCGCCATGATCGGCATCCCGGCCGGCGCGGGCATCGTGAACTTCGTCGTCCTCACCGCCGCCCTGTCCTCCTGCAACTCCGGCATGTACTCCACGGGCCGCATGCTGCGCACCCTGGCGGACAACGGCGAGGCCCCGCGCGTCTTCGCCAAGCTGTCCTCCAGCAAGACCCCGGCGCTCGGCATCACCGTCTCGGTGCTGTTCATGGGCATCGGCGTGGTGCTGAACTACGTCGTCCCGGAGAAGGCGTTCGGCTACGTCACCTCGATCGCCACCGCCGCGGGCATCTGGACCTGGCTGATGATCCTGATCAGCCACGTCATCTACCGCCGCAAGGTCGTCGCGGGCAAGCTGCCCGCCTCGTCCTTCCCGGCACCGGGCGGCTCGGTCTGCTCGTACATCGCCATCGCCTTCCTGCTCTTCGTCACCGGCCTGATCGCGTACGATGCCGACTCCCGCGTCTGCCTGTACGTGATGGCGGTCTGGGCCGTCGCGCTCGGGATCGGCTGGAAGATCATGAAGTCCCGCACGCCGCAGACCGGCGAGCGTGACGAGCCGGCGCTGGAGAAGGTGGGCTAGCCCCCACCAAGGGACCATCCAGGACGTCTGGCCGCCGGGAGTACTCGTGGCACCCCCGGCGGCCGCCGCTCAAGGCGTCCGCCATGCGGGCCGTCCCGTACCGCACTGCGGTACGGGACGGCCCGTCCCCCTATCCTGGCCCGCATGCTGACCCTCACCCAGGACCTGTACGACCGGATCGTCGCCCACGCCCGCGAGGACCACCCCGACGAGGCGTGCGGTGTGGTGGCCGGGCCGGAGGGCGCCGGACGCCCCGAGCGCTTCATCCCGATGCTGAACGCCGCGCGCTCGCCCACGTTCTACGAGTTCGACTCCCAGGACCTGCTGAAGCTCTACCGCGAGCTGGACGACCGCGACGAGGAGCCGGTGATCATCTACCACTCCCACACCGCGACCGAGGCGTACCCCTCCCGCACCGACATCGGCTACGCGAACGAGCCCGGCGCGCACTACGTCCTGGTCTCCACGGCGGACTCCGACGGCCTCGGCGACTTCCAGTTCCGTTCGTTCCGCATCCTGGACGGCGAGGTGACCGAGGAGGAGGTCAAGGTCGTCGAGGCGTACTGATCCCACTCCCCGGTCGGAAAACGTCCATCATCCGGGACGGGATTCCGGAGGGTGGACCGGGAATCGATACGATGAGCTCATGGTTCTGACTGTGGTGCGCGCCTTCTGCTGACGTACCGAGCCGCAGCCCCGACGAACACCTTCGAACAGGAGCCCGCAACCATGGCCATCGAGGTCCGCATCCCGACCATCCTCCGCCAGTACACCGACGGCCAGAAGGCGGTCGAAGGCACCGGGGAGACCCTCGCCGACCTGTTCGCCGACCTCGAGACCCGGCACGCGGGCATCCAGGGCCGCGTGGTCGACGGCGGGCAGCTGCGCCGCTTCGTCAACGTGTACCTGAACGACGAGGACGTCCGCTTCGTCGACGGCATCGACACCAAGCTGTCGGACGGCGACACCGTCACCATCCTGCCGGCCGTGGCCGGCGGCATGGCCTGATCGCATGCGGTACGACTCCCCGCTGGCCGCGGTGGGCAACACCCCTCTGGTGCGCCTGCCGCGGCTCTCGCCGTCCCCCGACGTCCGCATCTGGGCCAAGCTGGAGGACCGCAATCCGACCGGCTCCATCAAGGACCGGCCCGCCCTGCACATGATCGAGCAGGCGGAGAAGGACGGCCGTCTCACCCCCGGCTGCACCATCCTGGAGCCCACCTCGGGCAACACCGGTATCTCGCTCGCCATGGCCGCCAAGCTCAAGGGCTACCGGATGGTGTGCGTGATGCCGGAGAACACCTCCCGCGAGCGCCGTGACCTGCTGGGCATGTGGGGCGCGGAGATCATTCCGTCCCCGGCGGCGGGCGGCTCCAACACCGCGGTCCGGGTCGCCAAGGAGCTGGCCGCCGAGCACCCCGACTGGGTGATGCTCTACCAGTACGGGAACCCCGACAACGCGGGCGCCCACTACAGCGGTACCGGCCCCGAGATCCTGGCCGACCTGCCCTCCGTCACCCACTTCGTCGCGGGCCTCGGCACCACCGGCACCCTGATGGGCGTCGGCCGCTACCTGCGCGAGCAGAAGCCCGACGTGAAGATCGTCGCCGCCGAGCCGCGCTACGACGACCTGGTGTACGGCCTGCGCAACCTCGACGAGGGCTTCGTACCCGAGCTGTACGACGCCTCCGTGCTCACCACCCGCTTCTCCGTCGGCTCGGCGGACGCGGTGGCCCGTACCCGTGAACTCCTCCAGCAGGAGGGCATTTTCGCGGGCGTCTCCACCGGCGCGGTGCTGCACGCGGCGCTCGGCGTCGCCCGCAAGGCGGTCAACGCGGGGGAGAGCGCCGACATCGTCTTCGTCGTCGCCGACGGCGGCTGGAAGTACCTCTCCACCGGGGTGTACACGGCGGCCACCACGGAAGAGGCCGTCGAGACCCTGCAGGGTCAGCTCTGGGCCTAGCTCCTTTCGAGTGGAGCCGTTCGGGGCGGTCGTGCGTCACACCGGTACCAGTGGTGCCGGTGTCCCGGCCGGCCCCGGACGGAGAGGCGGACCCCATGCGCCGTACGACACCCCTCGCCCTCACCGCGCTCGCGGCGGCCCTGCTGCTGGCGGGCTGCGGGACCGAAGGGAGCGACGCGGGCGGAAGCGTGTCACCGAAGCCGACCCACGAGAACTGTGTGAGCGCGCTCCAGCTGACCGCCGCCGACTCCGGGCGCACCCTGTGCCTGGCCAAGGGCGGTCAGCTGCGGCTCTCCCTCGACGGCGACAAGGCCCGCCCCTGGAAGCCGGTCCAGGCGGAGGGCGGCGCGCTGACCGCGATCAACTCGGGCTTCGTCCTCCAGCCGGGCGACGCGAACGCCGCGTACCGCGCGGACCGGTCCGGCACCGTCGAACTGACCTCGGCCCGCGCTTCCGAGCAGTGGAAGGTGACGGTCCAGGTCCGCTAACCGGCGAGGTGGCGCACCCGGTCCCACAGGGCCGGGTCGACCTCGCCTACCCGATGCCGGAGATTCCCTAGGGGTACCTCGTGCAGCTCTCCGGGGTCGAGGAAGCGGGGCCCCTCGCCGAGGACGCCACCCGGCAGTGGGATCAGGCCCGGCCGCTCCTCCTCGCCGTGGCCGGTGATGCGGGCGACCGTGGCCCGACCGTCGCGCACGGCCAGCACCAGGCAGGGGACGGGCTCGGCCCACCAGATGTCACCGGGGCGCGGACGGCCCGTCAACTCACCTGCTGAATGCGGGAGTCGGCGGCCGCGGCGCTGCCGGTGCCCCCGCCCCCAGCCGTCCACCAGCGTGGCGACCAGGGCCAGCAGGAGTACCGCCACCAGCGCCAGCCACCAGGTCGTGTCCATGCGGAGGACGTTACCGGCGCGCACCGTCCGCCGCGCGCCCTCGAGTCATCCCCATGCGCCCCCGGTCCAGCCGAACCGGTGACAGCACAGGTGAGTTCGCCCACAACGGCCCCTGGCGAAGGAGCGACCCGTGCTTTCGCGCCTTACGCTCGACGAACCGCACAACCCTGCCCTGCTGCTTCCCGACCCGCTTCTGCCAACGGAGGTTTCCGCTCCATGAAGCTCACCGTCGTCGGCTGCTCGGGGTCGTTCCCGTCCGCGGAATCGGCCTGTTCGAGCTACCTCGTCGAGGCCGACGGCTTCCGGCTGCTCCTCGACATGGGCAACGGCGCCCTCGGCGAGCTGCAGCGCCATATCGGTCTCTACGACCTCGACGCCATCTTCCTCAGCCATCTGCACGCCGATCACTGCATCGACATGTGCGCGTACTTCGTGGCGCGGTACTACCGGCACGAGGGCGGCCGCTGCGAGCCGATCCCGGTCTACGGCCCCGAGGGCACCGAGCACCGACTGACCACGGCGTACGCCGACACGCCCTCGGCGTCGTCCATGAGCGAGGTCTTCGACTTCCACACGGTCAAGCCGTCCACGTTCGAGATCGGCCCGTTCACGGTGCACACCGAGCGGGTGCGGCACCCCGTCGAGGCGTACGCCATCCGGATCGAGCACGGCGGCAGGACCCTGACGTACTCCGGGGACACCGGAGTCAGCGGGGCGCTGGACGAGCTGGCGCGGGACGCCGACCTGTTCCTGTGCGAGGCGGCGTTCACGCACGGCAAGGAGAACATCCCCGACCTGCACCTCAACGGCCGCGAGGCCGGAGAGACCGCCACCCGCGCGGGCGCCCGCATGCTCGTCCTCACCCACATCCCCCCGTGGACCGACCCCGAGGTCAACCTCGCGCACGCCCGCGAGACCTTCGCCGGACGGGTGGAGCTGGCGGTACCCGGCATGACGTACGAGCTGTAGCCCCGAGCACGACGAAGGCCCCGGAACCTGGAGAGGTTCCGGGGCCTTCGCGTGTACGGCGGCCGGGTTACTTGGCCTCGGCCTTCTGGATCTCGGCCAGTTCCTCGTCGGACTCGCGGCCCGGCGTGGGGAGGTTGAACTTGGTGATGGCGAAGCGGAAGACCACGTAGTAGACGACCGCGAAGCACAGGCCGACCACGATGAGACCCAACGGGTTCGACGCGATGCCCCAGTTCAGGCCGAAGTCGACCACACCGGCCGAGAAGCCGAAGCCGTCCCGCATGCCCAGCGACCAGGTCAGTGCCATGGAGACACCGGTGAGCACCGCGTGGATCGCGTACAGCACCGGGGCGATGAACATGAAGGTGAACTCGATCGGCTCGGTGACACCGGTGACGAAGGAGGTCAGCGCGAGGGAGAACATCATGCCGCCGATGACCTTGCGGCGCTCGGGGCGGGCGCAGTGCACGATGGCGAGGCAGGCGGCGGGCAGCGCGAACATCATGATCGGGAAGAAGCCGGTCATGAACTGGCCCGCGTGCGGGTCACCGGCGAGGAAGCGCGCGATGTCGCCGCTCTTGCCGTGGTAGTCGCCCGCCTGGAACCACGGGAACGAGTTCAGGAGGTGGTGCATGCCGATCGGGATCAGCGCGCGGTTGGCGACACCGAAGATGCCCGCGCCGACGGCGCCCGAGCCGACCAGCCACTCACCGAAGCTGTGCAGACCCGTGCCGAGCACCGGCCAGATGTAGCCGAAGACGATGCCGATGAGCAGACCGGCGAGCGCGGAGAGGATCGGCACCAGACGGCGGCCACCGAAGAAGCCCGCCCAGTCGGGCAGCTTGGTGCGGTAGAAGCGCTGGTAGAGCAGCGCGACCACGATGCCCATCACGACACCGCCGAGCACCTTGGCGTCCACCGGGGCGTTCACCATGACGACCTTGCCGTCGACGGCGGTGGCCACCTTCGGCAGGTTCTTGTCGGTGAACGTGGCCAGCACGTTCTTGAAGACGAGGTAACCGACGACCGCGGCGAGCGCCGTGGAGCCGTCCGACTTCTTGGCGAAGCCGATGGCGATGCCCACCGCGAACAGCAGCGGCATGTTGTCCAGGATCGCGTTGCCGCCCGCGGCCATGAAGGACGCGATCTTGGTCAGGAACGCCGGGAAGGAGGGGTCGCCCAGCATGTCACCGTTGCCGAGCCGCACCAGGAGGGCGGCGGCGGGGAGCGTCGCGACCGGCAGCATCAGGCTGCGGCCGATCCGCTGCAGGACGCCCATCACCTTGGCGCCCCTCTTGTTCTCGGCCGGGGGCGCGGCGCTGGCCGTGGTCACAACTTCCTCCAGATGGGCAGGGCGCCGCCCTGGGACCATGGAAGGGGACGGCAGCGTCTGTGGTCTACACCACTTGTGGTGTAGACCTGTTGTAGCACGATGGCACGGATATAAGGAACCCGTGAAATAGCGATCGCGGGGCTACACGGAGTGCGGAACATGTCGGTGCCGGGGGGCGGTTTGGTGGGGGTCCCCCTGGTGGTGTAGACCAGTCTGCGGACGTTTGGCGTTCGGATCAGGGAGAAGGAACATGGCCACCAAGGCTGAGAAGATCGTCGCCGGGCTCGGCGGCATCGACAACATCGACGAGATCGAGGGCTGCATCACGCGCCTGCGCACCGAGGTCCACGACTCCTCGCTCGTCGACGACGCCGCCCTGAAGGCCGCCGGCGCGCACGGTGTCGTGCGGATGGGCACCGCCATCCAGGTCGTCATCGGCACGGACGCCGACCCGATCGCCGCGGAGATCGAAGACATGATGTGAGCCTTCCGCCCACCGGCGGGCTCACCGGCACGAGGGGCTTCTCCCACCACGGGAGGAGCCCCTCGCGTCACTCCCGATAGGCTCACCCGCATGTCTCGAATCGACGGCCGCACCCCCGAACAGCTCCGCCCCGTCACCATCGAACGCGGCTGGAGCAAGCACGCCGAGGGCTCCGTCCTCGTCTCCTTCGGCGACACCAAGGTGTTCTGCACCGCCAGCGTCACCGAAGGCGTCCCCCGCTGGCGCAAGGGCAGTGGCGAGGGCTGGGTCACCGCCGAGTACTCCATGCTGCCCCGCTCCACCAACACCCGCGGCGACCGCGAGTCCGTCCGCGGCAAGATCGGCGGGCGCACGCACGAGATCTCCCGCCTCATCGGCCGCTCGCTGCGCGCCGTCATCGACTACAAGGCGCTCGGCGAGAACACCATCGTCCTGGACTGCGACGTCCTCCAGGCCGACGGCGGCACCCGCACCGCCGCCATCACCGGCGCCTACGTCGCCCTCGCCGACGCGATCGCCTGGGCCCAGCGCAAGAAGCTGATCAAGGCGAACCGCCAGCCGCTCACCGGCACCGTCGGCGCCGTCTCGGTCGGCATCGTGGACGGCGTCCCGCTGCTCGACCTCTGCTACGAGGAAGACGTGCGCGCCGAGACCGACATGAACGTGGTCTGCACCGGCGACGGCCGCTTCGTGGAGATCCAGGGCACCGCCGAGGCCGAGCCCTTCTCCCGCGAGGAACTGAACGCCCTGCTCGACCTGGGGGTCACCGGCTGCGCCGAACTCGCCGAGTTCCAGCGGGCCGCCCTCGCCCTGACCCTGCCCGCGTAGGAACGGCCGGGTAAAGGGAACACAAAAAACAGGCAGCCGTACGGGCAACCCCTCCCCGGCGGACGGCGTCTTGGACGGTACGGGCGCGCGGCTCGATCCCGCGCGCCCGGCCAGCCGTACCAGGGGAGGAACACCGCATGGCCGCCAGCCGCCGCCGAGGCCGTATCACCGTCATAGCCGCCGTAGCGGCCGCCACGCTCACCGTGGGGCTCACCACCGGCTGCGACGCCGTGAGCAAGGCACTGGACTGTGCGCGGACCGCCGACTCCATCGCCGACAGCGTCACCGACCTCCAGCAGGCCGTGGAGAACGCGGCGAACGACCCGGCGCGGACCGACGCCTCCCTGGACTCCATCGAGAAGAACCTCGACCAGATCGGCGACCGGACCGACGACGCCGACGTCAACAAGGCGGTGGACGACCTCAGTACGGCTGTCTCGAACGTCCGGACCGCGGTGAAGAACGGCGACGACACCCCGGACATCAGCCCGGTCACCGACGCGGCCGGTGAACTCACCAAGGTCTGCACCCCGTAGCGGGGTCAGTGCCCGTCGCGGCGGCTCCGTCGGAGTTCGTGGCGGGCCTCGCGGCGGTCCAGGCGGTCCTGGCGGCGCAGCTCCTTCATCCGCTGCCGCTCGGCCCGGGTGAGCTTGCGCTCCACCCCGACCCCGCCCCAGAACGCGAACCCGGTGATGATCACGCGCGGCGCCCCCGGATCGCCGGGCTCGTCGCGGTCCAGGTGCTCGAAGCCGCCCATGACGCCGATGCCGCGCACCACGACCTCGACACCCGGCGGCACGATCACCTCCAGACCGCCCATCACGGCCACGCAGTTGATCTCGACCTCGCGGTCCGCGAAGTACGCCTCGCGCAGGTCGATCTCGCCGCCGCCCATGAAGGCGAAGCAGGTGAACTTCTTCGGCATCGTCCAGCGCCCCTTGCGCTGGAAGCCGGACAGCACCGCCACCGCCCCGGTCGACGTGCCCTCGCCGCCGACGATCCGGGACGCCCAACTCCCGTCGTCCACCGGACGCTTGGTGAAGGAGACCGGCGGAGTGGGGGCCCCGGGCGTGGGGAGGTCGCGGGTCAGCGGGGCCAGCTCGCCGTAGGTGCGCGCCTGGTACGCCGACTCGAGCCGCTCCTCGAACTCCGCCATGTCCAGGCGGCCTTCGGCCAGGCCGTCACGGAGGATCTCGGCGACCCGCTCCCGGTCGGCGTCGGAGGCGCGGAGGTCCGGGACGGGACCGGGGGAACGGCGGTCCGGGGCAGCGTCGTCGGTCATGACAGCAGACTACGAGACGGCCTTCTCCGCGTACATCTTGGCGATGACCGCCTCGATGTCGGGCTCGCGCACGGAGAGGTCCACCAGCGGGTATCCGGCGGCGATGTGCGCCACCAGCGGGGCCGCCGACTGCCCCGCCGGGAACGCCAGCCACTGCCGGGGCCCCTCCACCCGCACCACCCGCGCCGACGGCGCCTCGATCGGCGGCAGTTCCCGCTCCAGGTCCACCACCAGGGTCCGTTCGCCGTCCCCGGCCGCGTGCAGCCCGGTCAGCGAACCGTCGTACACCAGGCGGCCGTGGTCGATCACCATCACCCGCGAGCACAACTGCTCGATGTCCTGGAGGTCATGGGTGGTGAGCAGGACCGTCGTGCCGCGCTCGGTGTTCAACTCCTTCAGGAAACCGCGCACCTTGGCCTTGGAGACGACGTCCAGACCGATCGTCGGCTCGTCCAGGTACAGCACCTCCGGGTCATGCAGCAGGGCCGCCGCGATGTCGCCGCGCATCCGCTGGCCCAGCGAGAGCTGGCGTACGGGGACGTCCAACAGGTCGCCCAGCTCCAGCAGTTCCACGCAGCGCTCCAGGTTCTCCCGGTAACGGGCGTCCGGGACGCGGTACATGCGGTGCGCCAGCCGGTAGGAGTCGATCAGCGGCAGGTCCCACCACAGGGTCGTCCGCTGTCCGAACACCACCCCGATCCGGTGCGCCAGCCGGGTCCGCTCGCGCGAGGGGTCGATCCCGGCGACCCGCAGCGTGCCCGAGGTCGGGGTGAGGATGCCGGTCAGCATCTTGATCGTGGTCGACTTGCCCGCGCCGTTCGGCCCGATGTAGCCGACCATCTCGCCGCGCGCCACGGTGAACGAGATCGAGTCCACCGCCCGCACCTCGTGCCGCACCCGCTTGAGGAACCCCGCCTTCTTGCGCACCTCGAAGACCTTGCCGACCTTCTCCAGCGTGATGAAACCGTCGTCCGCCATGCAGTTCAGCTCCCCGTGCTCCGGTACGAACGCAGTCCCGCCCGCCAGGCCAGCCCGGCGAGCGCACAGCAGGCCAGCGCCACCAGCGGGGAGGCGAACGCCGTCCACCCCGGCAGCCCCAGCGGATAGGGGCGCCCCAGCACATAGGCGGCGGGCACCCAGTTGACGAAGGCCAGCGGCAGCACGAAGGTCACCCCGCGCACCAGCTCGACGGTGAACACCGTCGGCGGGTACTGGAGCATCGTCGTACCGCCGTAGGTGAAGGCGTTCTGCACCTCCGAGGCGTCCTGCGCCAGGAACTGGAACGCCGCCCCCGCCACGAAGACCGCGCAGAAGATCCCGCAGCCGCCCGCGATCATCAGCGGCATCAGCAGCAACTTGGCCGCCGTCCAGTCCACGTCCAGGCGGCTCAGCGACCAGCCCAGCACCAGCACCCCCTGCGTCACCCGGCCCAGCCGCCGGAGCGCGAACCGGTCCGCCGCGACCTGCGCCAGCACCGGCGCCGGACGCACGAGCAGCGTGTCCAGCGTGCCGTCCCGCACCCGGCGCCCGAGCCGGTCCATCGAGCCGATCAGCAGGTCCGCCAGCCCGAACGCCACCGCCGACAGCCCGTACAGGAACGCCGTCTCCGGCAGCGAGTAGCCGCCCAGGGCGTCCACGCGGGAGAACATCAGCATGATCGCGACGAAGTCCAGGAAGGTCGCCGCGAAGTTCCCGAAGGTGGTCATCACGAACGACACCCGGTACGCCATCGTGGACCGCACCCACATCCCGGCGATCAGCCCGTAGGCCCGTACCCCCTCCCGGACCCGGCCGTACTCAGCCACCCTGGACCACCACCCGCCGGGTCGCCACCGACTGCAGCAGCCGCCCCGCGCCCAGCAGCGCCACCGCCCAGGCCGCCTGGAACAGCCAGGTGGCCAGGAGGTTCGCCCGGCCCAGCAGCACGTCCGCCGGGGCCTGCAGCAGCGCCGACCAGGGCAGCGCCCGGACCACCTCGCCGAGCGTGCCCGGGAAGACGTTCAGCGGCAGCAGCATCCCCGAGCAGAAGTGCCCCGCCAGCCAGGCGATCCGGGTGATCCCCGAACCGTCCAGCAGCCAGAACGTGCTCAGCGCCAGCAGATAGCGGATACCGAAGCCGACCAGCATCGCCAGCGCCACCGTCACCAGCAGGGCCAGCCAGGTGCCCAGGTCCGAGGGCAGATAGGCCGGGAAGCAGAGCATCCCGAAGAGGAACGGCACCACCCCGCGCCCCAGCAGCTGGAAGGAGGCCCGCCCCAGGTCCGCCGCCAGCCACCACAGTTGGAGATCGGCGGGCCGGTAGAGGTCCACCGCGACGTCACCCGTACGGATGCGTTCCATCAGCTCTTCCTCGACGCCCCCGCCGCCGATCGCCAGCGTCGACAGCAGGGCCTGGCCCAGCCATACGTAGGTCACGGCCTGCGCCTGGTCATATCCGCCCAAGTGCGGACGGGCGTCCCACAGGGCACGGTAGGTGCACACGATGATGAGACCGAACACGGTGTTGGTGAACACCCCTGCCGCGGTGGCGGCCCGATAGGTCGCGTACCGTCTGAACCCACCTGCCGCGACGGCCCCGTACAACCGTCCAGCGCCCACGGCGGTCCACCTCCTCGGACTGCTCGAAACCGAAGCGCAGGAGCCTAGCCCCCGGCCCCGCGATCGGCCACGCGTTTTCCGTGACCGAAGCGTGCCGGAATCCGGGAACGGTTCACCAGGTGCGAGAGTCTTCAACCAGGGGGCGCAGAAGGCGTACGAGGCGTACGGGAACGTACGACGAAACAGGAGTCCGTGCACGACATGAGCGACGAGCCGCAGCCGCAGCAGCCGAACGAGGGCGGGGCGCGAGAAGAACCTCAGCCGGCTGGGGGGCCCGCAGCAGCGGAACCGCAGGCGAAACCGGCGAAGAGTCCGGCCGACCCCGACGCGGCCAAGGCCGGGCAGCAGCCGGAGAGCGCCCCCGCGCGCGACTCCGCGACCCCGAACACCCCCCGCCCGGCGGCACCTTCGGCCCCGGCCGGGAAGCCCGACGCGGCGACGGAGAAGGCGGAGAAGACGGCGGGCAAGGGCGCCCCGACGGGCCCCTCGGCGGCCACTCCGGCCAAGGACGCCGCCGTGCCCGCCCAGTCCGGCGCCAAGGAGACCCCGCCCGCGGAGAGCACCCAGGTGTTGCGCCGGGTCAACGCGCCGACCGGGTCCGCCAAGCCCCGCACCGCGGGCGGCAAGCCGGAGCAGGCGGCCGAGAGCACCACGGTGCTCCGGCGCGTCCAGGCCGACCAGCCCCCGCCCGCGGAGAGCACGCAGGTGCTGCGCCGGGTCAGCGCGCCCCGGTCCGGCGACACCGCCAAGGCGGGCGCCGACGCTCCCAAGCCGGTCCCGGCAGCCCCCGCCACCCCGGCCGCGGCCGCCGGAGCCACCACCGTGCTGCCCCGCACCCCCGCCGAGCCCACCGCGACCCCGCAGGTGAGCGGCAGCGGTGACGGCGGCGAGGGCGGCGAGGGCGACGGCGGCGGCAAGAAGCCCAAGCGGCCCAAGCGCTCCGGCTGGCGGCGGATCTTCCCCACCTGGCGGATGGTGCTCGGCACCCTCGTGCTCGGCGCGATGGTGATCATCGGACTGCTGTTCCTCGGCTACTCCATGGTGAAGATCCCCGCCGCCAACGCCCTGGCCACCAAGCAGGCCACCGTCTACCTCTACGCGGACGGCTCCCAGCTCGCCCGCGACGGCGAGATCAACCGCGAGAACGTCGGCCTCGCCCAGATCGCCAAGCCCGCCCAGTTCGCCATCCTGGCCGCCGAGGACCGCGACTTCTACACCGAGTCCGCCGTCGACCCCAAGGCGATGCTCCGCGCGGGCTGGAACACCGCCCTCGGCAAGGGCAAGCAGTCCGGCTCCACCATCACCCAGCAGTACGTGAAGAACTACTACCTGGCCCAGGAACAGACGGTCACCCGTAAGGCCAAGGAGTTCTTCATCTCGATCAAGCTGGACCGCGAGAAGTCCAAGAGCGAGATCCTCGAGGGCTACCTCAACACCAGCTACTTCGGCCGCAACGCCTACGGCATCCAGGCCGCCGCCCAGGCGTACTACGGACGCGACGCCATCGACCTCGACGCGGGCCGCGCCGCCTACCTCGCCGCGCTGGTCAACGCGCCCAGCGAGTACGACGTCGTCGCCCACCCCGAGAACAAGGCGGCCGCGCTCGCCCGCTGGAACTACGTCCTGGACGGCATGGTCTCCAAGGGCTGGCTGGCCCAGTCCGAGCGCACCGGCATGAAGTTCCCGATGCCGAAGGAGCAGACCGTCTCCACCGGCATGTCCGGCCAGCGCGGCTACCTCGTCGAGGCCGTCAAGGAGTACCTGACCGGGCACGACATCCTCACCAAGGAGCAGCTCGCCTCGGGTGGTTACCGCATCACGACCACCATCCAGAAGCCCAAGCAGGACGCGTTCGTCAAGGCCGTCGACGACCAGCTGATCTCCCAGCTGGACAAGAAGAACCGCAAGGCCGACACCTACGTCCGCGCGGGCGGCGCCTCGATCGACCCCAAGACCGGCAAGATCGTCGCGATGTACGGCGGCGTGGACTACGTGCAGCAGTACACCAACGGCGCGACCCGCGGCGACTTCCAGGTCGGCTCCACCTTCAAGCCGTTCGTGTTCACCTCCGCGGTGCAGAACGGGTCCGCCACCCAGGGCGGCCAGCGCATCACGCCCAACACGTACTACGACGGCACCAACAAGCGCCCCGTGCAGGGCTGGTCCGGCGGCACCTACGCGCCGGAGAACGAGGACCAGCGGTCGTACGGCCCCCAGATCACCGTCCGCAAGGCCACCGACCTGTCCGTCAACGCGGTGTACGCGCAGATGGCCGCCGACGTCACCGGGGACAAGGTCAAGGAGACCGCGGTCGCCCTCGGCATCCCGGCCGACACCCCCGACCTGTACCCGTCCCCGTCCATCGCGCTCGGCACCGCCACCGCCAGCGTGCTGGAGATGACCGAGGCGTACGCCACCCTGGCCAACCACGGCCGCCACGGCACGTACACGATCATCGAGAAGGTCAGCAAGGACGGCGTCCCGGTCGACCTGCCCGGCCGCCAGACCAAGCAGGCCGTCACCCGTGAGGCCGCCGACACCACCACCTCCGTGCTGAAGAGCGTGGTCGAGGGCGGCACCGCCACGGCCGCGCAGGCCGCGGGCCGTCCGGCCGCGGGCAAGACCGGCACCGCCGAGGAGGACACCGCCGCCTGGTTCGCGGGCTACACCCCCGAGCTCGCCACGGTCGTCTCCGTGATGGGCCAGGACCCGGTCACGGCCAAGCACAAGCCGCTGTACGGAGCCCTCGGCGCGGCCCGGATGAACGGTGGCGGTCCGCCCACCGAGATCTGGGCGCAGTACACGAAGGCCGCGCTGCGCGGCCAGCCCGTCGCCTCGTTCGACCTGGAGCTCCAGGCCGGTGCCGATGTCGTGGCGCCCAGCACCGGGCCCTCGACCTCGCCCGGCACCGACGCGGGCCAGGACAACGGCGGCACCACCGGTACCCCGAGCCAGGGCAGCACGCCGACCGACGGCGGCCAGGGCGACGGCGGCAACCCCGGCGCCCCGACCCAGGGCACCACGCCCGCCGACCCGACCACGGGCGGCACCACCACCACGGACGGCGGTGTGGGCGGCGGTCCGGCCACCGATGGTGGGGCCACCGACGGGGGCGCCACGGGCGGCGGCCCCGGCGGCCAGCCCGGTACGGGCGGCACGGACGGCGGCGCCGACCCCGGCACCGGCGGCCTGCCCGGCGGCTTCGTCGCCCCGCAGACGGCCCGGCGCCAGTAGCACCGGAACTGCAGAAGGGGCTGACGACGACGGTCGTCAGCCCCTTCTCGCGTTCTCGGCGGGTTTCGGGGAGTGCGGGGGTTCAGAGATACAGCCCGGTGGAGTCCTCCGACCCCTCGAACCGGTCCGCGGCCACCGCGTGCAGGTCCCGCTCGCGCATCAGCACGTAGGCGATGCCCCGGACCTCGACCTCGGCCAGGTCCTCCGGGTCGAACAGGACCCGGTCGCCGGGCTCCACGGTGCGTACGTTCTGCCCGACCGCGACCACCGCGGCCCAGGCCAGCCGCCGCCCGACCGCCGCCGTCGCGGGGATCAGGATGCCGCCGCCCGAACGGCGCTCGCCCTCACCGGTCTCCTGCCGCACGAGCACCCGGTCGTGCAGCATCCGGATGGGCAGCTTGTCGTGGTGCGGGGTGCTCTGCTCGTCTCTGTTGGCGCTCACGCCCCCGAACCTACCTGCCCGCACGGCACGGACACGCCTCCGGGCCGCCCCGGCTCCCCGCCGCGACGACCCGGTCGTCAGGTCTCGTGCCCGCTAGCGGCGGTGCCTGCGCTTGCGCGACCCCGCGACGATCAGTCCGAGCGTCCCGGCCACGATCAGCACGGCGGGCACCACGCGCTCCATCCGGGGCGCGCCGTCGTCGTCCACGAACTGGTCCCGTACCTCGGTCATCACCCGATTGACCTGCACGTACGTCCGTCCGAAGACCCGGTCGACGCCCGCGACGGCCTTCGCCTTGGCATCCCCGACGATCGTCTTCGGGTGCACCCGCACCCCGATCTCGTCGAGCGTCTCGGCCAGCACTTCACGACGGCGCTTGATGTCCGCCTCGATCTGCGCCGGTGTTCTGGTGTCCGACGTCTCCGCCACCGTACGGCCTCCGAAATCTCCTGGTGCTGTTCCGAACAGTCTGTCAGCTCTTCACCACACCGCACGGCAGGGGCGCCCGGTTAGGCTTTGCGGATGAGCGAGCGACTTCAGCCCGGGGACGTTGCCCCCGCCTTCACCCTGCCCGACGCCGACGGCAACGAGGTGTCCCTGGCGGACCACAAGGGCCGCAAGACCATCGTGTACTTCTACCCCGCGGCGCTTACCCCCGGCTGCACCAAGCAGGCATGCGACTTCACCGACAACCTCGCCCTGCTGGCCGGTGCCGGGTACGACGTCATCGGCATCTCGCCCGACAAGCCGGAGAAGCTGGCCAAGTTCCGTGAGCAGGAGGACCTGAAGGTCACCCTCCTCGCCGACCCGGACAAGAAGGTCCTGGAGGCGTACGGCGCCTTCGGCGAGAAGAAGCTCTACGGCAAGACCGTCACCGGCGTCATCCGCTCCACGGTCGTCGTGGACGAGGACGGCAAGGTCGAGCGCGCCCTGTACAACGTCAAGGCCACCGGCCACGTGGCGAAGATCATCAAGGATCTGGGCATCTGAAGCCGCCGCCCGGCCGCTAGCATGGCCGGGCAGCAGCAGGCGGCCGTGGTGGAATTGGCAGTCACGCTGGGTTTAGGTCCCAGTGGGGTAACTCCCGTGAGGGTTCGAGTCCCTCCGGCCGCACCAGCATTCAGCCCAGCAGCTCCCGCACCACCGGGACCAGGGCACGGAATGCCTTCCCGCGATGGCTGATCGCGTTCTTCTCGTCCGCGCTCAGCTCCGCGCAGGTACGGCTCTCGCCCTCCGGCCGCAGGATCGGGTCGTAGCCGAAGCCGCCGGTCCCCGCCGGGGCCTGCCGCAGGGTGCCGCGCAGCTGCCCCTCCACCACCCGCTCGGTGCCGTCCGGCAGGGCCAGGGCGGCCGCGCAGGCGAAGTGGGCGCCCCGGTGCTCGTCCGCGATGTCGGAGAGCTGGGCGAGCAGCAGATCGAGGTTGGCGGCGTCGTCGCCGTGCCGACCGGCCCAGCGGGCGGAGAAGATGCCGGGGGCGCCGTTCAGCACGTCGACGCAGAGCCCGGAGTCGTCCGCGACGGCGGGGAGTCCGGTGGCCTGGGCGAGCGCGTGCGCCTTGAGCAGGGCGTTCTCCGCGAAGGTGACGCCGGTCTCCTTGACGTCCGGGATCTCGGGGAAGGCGTCGGCACCGATCAGCTCGTGCGGCAGTCCGGCGTCGGCCAGGATGGCCCTCAGCTCGGTGATCTTTCCGGCGTTACGGGTGGCGAGGATCAAGCGGGTCATGGGGGCCAGTATTCACCGACCCCCTCGCGCCAGGCCCGTCAGGGGTTACAGCTCCGCCTGTCCGGCGCCCTCGAGCAACCGCAGGTTGAAGACGTCGGCCATCTTGCGGTAGCCGAGGTCACTGGGGTGCAGGTGGTCGCCGGAGTCGTACGCGGGGAGCAGCCGCTGCGGCGCGGCGGGGTCCTTGAGCGCGCTGTCGAAGTCGACCACGGCGTCGAACACCCGCCCGGAGCGGATCTCCGCGTTGATCTGCCGACGCATCAATTCCCGGGCCGGGGTCCAGGCCCTGCGGCCCTCGAAGGGCGTCAGGGTGGCGCCCACGACCTTCAGACCGCGCGCGTGTGCCTGCCGGACCAGGGTGCGCAGGCCGTCCAGGATCTTGTCCCGGTCGCCGGGCGCCTTCGCGCGCAGGATGTCGTTGACGCCGAGGTCGATGACCACGACCTTCACATTGGCGTGGCCGAGCGCGTCCCGGCCGAAGCGGGACAGCCCGCTCGGGTTCTGCGGGGGACTGCCCGGGCCGGCCGTGAGCACCCGGTTGCCGCTGATGCCCTCGTTGACGACGGAGTAGCGCGGTGCGTCGGTCCGGTGCCCGGCGGCGGAGCGCAGCCGGGAGGCCAGCACGTCGGGCCAGCGGTGGTTCTCGCCCGTGGTCGAGCTGATGCCGTCGGTTATGGAGTCGCCGAACGCCACGACCGTGCCGTGCGCCTCCTCGGTGAGCACGTCCAGCGCGGTCAGGTACCGCCAGGAGCTGGTCTGCTCCGTGTACGGGACACCCGTCGACTCCTCCGTGCGGTCACCCTCCGCGAGGTAGGAGATCTGGCGGGCGTGCGGGTGGTAGGTGACCGGGCCGGACGGGGCGACGGCGTACGTGGTGACCAGGACGTCGGAGTCGCGCGGGACGGCGATCCGTACCGCGTCGCTGCGCACCTGCTGCCCGGCCGGGATGGTGACGGCGTAGGCGCCGTCGAACTTCAGGCGCCGCATCGTTTCCGCACGGGCGGCGGCGGTCCCCCGGCCCGCCGAGAGGGCCACCGAGGCGTGAGTGATGGTCAGCGGCGCCCGACCGTACAGGTTGGAGAGGGTGACGCGGGCGCTCGTGCCGCCGGTGTTGGCGTGCACGACGTTGCGCACCGAGTGGCCCGCCAGGCCGTTCGTCCCGATGCCGGGCTCGGCGCCCACCGGCGAGGCGGCCCAGGAGCCGACCCAGGTCGCGGCGGACGAGCCGTGGGAGCCCCGGCCCGTGGCCGAGGACCCCGAGCTGCTGTCGCCTGCCGCCGACCTGATGAGCATCGTGACGGAGAAGGCGACGACGAGTGCGACGAACGCACTGAGCAGGGCATAACCGTGGCGCTTGGTCACGCTGGCGTTGTTCTCCTCGGGAGGCGGAAGCCGGGCATCGATCGGTTCACCATGATGGGGCATGGCAGCGACCGGAGTTGACGGGCACCTGCCCTGAACCCTGTTCCATTCTGACGCCGGGAAGTCGTGGTCCGTTCCGCGCGCCGGGGGGAAGGGACAATGTGTGTGCGGGATCACCGATCGGGCGGAGCGAGATGGAACGCGCGCAAACGAAAGAGGCGGAGCCGGGCCGCACCCCCCGGCCGACGGCTGCCGGACGGGCCGGGTCGTACCGGACCATGACCGCCTTCACGGCGGCCGACGAGGAGCGGCAGCGCGGTGTGCGGCGCATGAAGCTCACGGCGGCCGGACTGCTGCTGTTCGTCGCCGTCGTGTACGTCCTGGCCACCTGGGCCGGGCACGCGGGGACGGGCCCCTGGACGGGATATGTGGCGGCGGCCGCCGAGGCCGGGATGGTCGGCGCGCTCGCGGACTGGTTCGCGGTCACCGCGCTGTTCCGGCATCCGCTCGGCCTGCCCATCCCGCACACCGCGATCATCCCCACCAAGAAGGACCAGCTGGGCGTCTCCCTGGGCGAGTTCGTCGGGGAGAACTTCCTCTCCGAGGACGTCGTACGGCAGCGGCTGGCCGCGGTCGGCATCGGCAGCAGGCTCGGCGACTGGCTGGCCCAGCCCGAGAACGCCGACCGGGTCACCGCCGAGCTGGCCACCGCGCTGCGCGGCGCGCTGACCGTGCTGCGCGACTCGGACGTGCAGGCGGTGGTGGGGGAGGCGATCACCCGGCGGGCCGACGCGCGGGAGATCGGGCCCGCCGTGGGCAAGCTGCTGGACCGGATCGTCGCCGACGGCGGCCACCGGCGGGTGGTCGACCTGGTGGTGGGCCGCGCCCACGAGTGGCTGGAGCGGCACCGGATCGATGTCATGGTGGCCATCGAGGGCGGCGCGCCCGGCTGGACCCCGCGCTTCGTGGACCGCAAGGTCGGCGACCGCGTCTACAAGGAACTGCTGCGCTTCGTCACCGAGATGCAGGAGATGCCCGCGCACCCCGCGCGGGCGGCCCTGGACCGCTTCCTCACCGACTTCGCCTCCGACCTCCAGTCCGACACCGAGACACGGGCGCGGGTGGAGCGGCTCAAGAGCGAGGTGCTGGCGCGGGACGAGGTGCAGGACCTGATCGCCTCCGCCTGGACCGCCGTACGGTCGATGATCGTCGCGGCCGCCGAGGACGAGCAGAGCGAGCTGCGGCTACGGGTGCGGGCGGGGCTGCTCTCGCTCGGGCAGCGGCTGGCGACCGAGCCGAAGATGCAGGGCAAGGTGAACCGCTGGGTGGAGGGCGCGGCCGTCCACGTGGTGACGACCTACCGCGACGAGATCACCTCCCTGATCACCGAGACGGTGGCGGGCTGGGACGCGGAGCACACCACCCGCAAGATCGAGGCGCACATCGGCCGCGACCTCCAGTTCATCCGGATCAACGGCACGGTGGTCGGTTCGCTGGCCGGACTGGTGATCTTCACCGTCTCACGGGCGCTGGGCGGCTGAACGCTCCTCCGGCGGGGTGAGCCTGCCCGTCCGGCCGGTCTGTTCCGGCCCGGCGCGGGCACCCGTAACTCGTCCTTCGACGACGAGGGGTGCCGATGAGCGAGGGGTGCCGATGAGCACAGCGACCGGGACACCGTCGGCGGCCGGCGGTACGACCAGCAGTGACATCCCGGCCCGGCTGGACCGCCTGCCGTGGTCCCGCTGGCACTGGACCATCGTGATCGGCCTGGGCACCGTCTGGATTCTCGACGGCCTGGAGGTCACGGTCGTCGGCAACATCGCGGCCCGGCTGTCCGAGCCCGGCAGCGGCCTGTCGATCAGCTCCGGGCAGGTCACGGGCACCGCGGCCGCGCTGTACGTGGCCGGTGCGTGCGTCGGCGCCCTGTTCTGGGGCCGCCTGACGGACCATTGGGGACGCCGCAAGCTGTTCATGATCACGCTGGCGGTGTATCTCGCGGCGACCGCGCTGACCTCGCTGTCGACCGAGGCGTGGTGGTTCTTCCTGTTCCGGTTCCTGACCGGCTTCGGCATCGGCGGCGAGTACGCGGCGATCAACTCCGCGATCGACGAGCTGATCCCGGCGGCCTATCGCGGCCGGGTCGACCTGATGATCAACGGCAGCTTCTGGCTGGGCGCGGTGGGCGGCTCCCTGCTGTCCATCCTGGCGCTGGACACCGCCTTCTTCCCGGCGAACATCGGCTGGCGCCTGACGTTCGCCCTCGGCGCGGTCCTGGCCCTGGTCATCCTGCTGGTGCGCCGACACGTCCCGGAGAGCCCGCGCTGGCTGCTGATCCACGGGCGGGACCGGGAGGCGGAGGAGATCGTCTCCGGGATCGAACGGCGGATCGAGGAGGAGCGCGGGGAACCGCTGCCCGCGCCGGAGGGCCGACTGGAGATCCGGCGGCGCGGCAGCGTGACGTTCCGCGAGATCGCCCGCACCGTCTTCGGCCGCTACCGCAGGCGGGCGGTGCTCGGCTTCTCCCTCTTCATCGGGCAGGCGTTCCTCTACAACGCGATCACCTTCGGCTTCGGCGCCATCCTGACCCGCTTCTACGACATCCCGGCGGACCGTACCGGCTACTACTTCGCCGTCATCGCGGTCGGCAACTTCTTCGGCCCGCTGCTGCTGGGCAAGCTGTTCGACACGGTGGGCCGCCGGGTGATGATCTCCTCGACGTACCTCCTGTCCGGTGTCCTCCTCTTCGCCACGGCCTGGCTCTTCGACCGCGGCGCGCTGAGCGCGACCACCCTGACGGCCTGCTGGTGCGCGGTCCTCTTCTTCGCCTCGGCGGGCGCGTCCAGCGCCTATCTGACGGTCTCGGAGATCTTCCCGATGGAGACGCGGGCGATGTCCATCGCCTTCTTCTACGCCCTGGGCACCGCGGCGGGCGGCATCAGCGGCCCCCTCCTCTTCGCCGACCTCACCGGCACGGGCCGCGTCGGCGACACGGTCCTGGCCTTCCAGATCGGCGCGGCGCTGATGTGCGTGGCGGGCCTGGTGGCCGCGCTCCTCGCGGTCCGGGCGGAGGGCCGCTCACTGGAGGACGTGGCTACGCCGTTGTCGTCCTCGGCGGCGGAGGGGGCGGGGGAGAAGGGGGTGGGGGTGGGGTAGGGGGTCGGTCTCCAGGTGTGATCGGACGACCCCGGGAGGCGGCGCGCTGTTCAGCCCCGGCGGTCGGCCAAGGCCCAGGAGGCGAGGGCGACCGCACCGGCCACGCCGAGTACAGAGGGCCAGGCGCCGACCTTCTTGGCACCGAGCGACGCCGTATTCGCCGACGAGCCCGGTGGCGGCGATGACCGCGCTGGGAATCTTGGGCATGGGGGTCTCCTTGGTGCGCTTTTGTGGGCTTGTCCACTCTTCTGCCTGCGCCGACATTAACGCGCACCTGGTCGGCATCGACGAGCACCCTGCCGCCTAGACAGGGAGGAGCGTGCATCGCATGGGCGTTGGGTGTGGCACATGGTGTGGGTTCAGCGATGCGCGGGACGTGCTGCACACTTGGAGTCTCGTTGTCAGTGGGGTCTGTCACCCTCAGTGATGGTGGATTGCGAAGTGTGTCTGCCGTTGCACGGCCGTAAGGAGGGGGCATGACCCGCACGAACGAACTGAAGTACACCTCGGTTGAAATCTGTGCCGGCGCCGGCGGGCAGGCGGTAGGTCTGCACAACGCGGGCTTCCGGCATGTCGCTCTCATCGAGATCGACAAGGACGCCTGCCAGACACTGCGGGCCAACACGGAGGACAACCCGGAGTGGGGCGCCTGCGAGGTCATCCAGGCCGACCTGCGCGAGTTTGACCTGGAGCGCCTCGGACTGAGACCAGGCGACCTTGATCTGCTGGCGGGCGGGGTGCCGTGTCCGCCGTTCTCCGCTGCGGGCAAACAGCTGGGGCGGGACGACGAGCGTGACCTGTTCCCGACCATGCTCGACATGATCGACCACCTGGAGCCGAAGGCGGTGATGATCGAGAACGTGCGTGGGCTGCTGGACCCGAAGTTCGCTGACTACCGCCAGGAGATCATCAAGCGCCTGGAGTCCATGGGCTACGAGGAGTGTTACTGGGACATCCTGGAGGCCAGGAACTACGGCGTCCCGCAGCTGCGCCCGCGGGCGATCCTGGTAGCGATGAAGCCTGAGTACGCCCGGTACTTCGAGCATCACAAGCCCGTGGGGACCAGGGTGATCACTGTCGGCGAAGCGCTGCATGACTCCATGCGCGCGCGATACGACGCTGTGGCGGACGATGTCAGAGCCGAGCACGCCTTCAAACGGTGGTTCGAGAAGGCGCAGGAAGGCGTGGCGCCGACCGTCGTCGGCGGCTCCAAGAAGCACGGCGGAGCGGACCTGGGCCCCACTCGCGCCAAGCGCGCCTGGCACGAGCTTGGTGTGTGCGGCCTCGGAGTAGCCAACGAGCCGCATGAGATGAAGGACGCGGAGAGGGACCTCTTCGCCGACGCGGGCCCCAAGCTCACGGTGACGCAGGCGGCTCTGGTCCAGGGTTTCCCGGCGGAGTGGAAGTTCTCCGGCCGGAAGACCGCGGCGTACCGGCAGGTCGGCAACGCGTTCCCGCCCCCGGTCGCACAGGCGGTCGGCAGCCAGATCTACGCCGCCTTCGAAGCCGCCGCGAAGGCGCGGCAAGCCTGACCAGGGCGCCTACGCCCTGCCGTCGCGTAGGCGGCTCACGGTCGCCGCGATCTTCAACGCGCATTCCTCAGCTGGATCGTGTTCCCAGAAACGGAGCACGGTCCAGCCAGCGGTGCGGAGCTGGTCATCGGTATCCCGGTCACGAGCCATATTCCGGGCGACCTTTTCCGACCAGTAGCCGGAATTGGTCTTCGGCGGCACATAGTGCTCCGGGCAGCCGTGCCAATAGCAGCCGTCGATGAATACCGCGAGCTTCGCCGGGCGGAAGACCAAATCCGCCGTGCGGCGAAGATTCGGCAGCGGTCTTGCCGCGACCCGGTAGCGGAATCCTTGAGCATGCACGAGGCTCCGGACCAGGCGCTCCGGTGTCGTATCGCGGCTCCTGATGGCCTGCATATTCCTCCGCCTGGCAGCGGAGGACGCCCAAGAGCCGACCGGAGGCACCCAGTTCCCGTCGTCAACGGCCTCGCCTCGTGCCATGCCTTTCACGATACCCGCCTGTGTCAGACCTCAGATTCGTCGGTGACCTGGTCTTCGTTGACGGGGTTCAGATGGCCGCGGTGGCTTCCGTTGTGCCGTGGCACTGCTCGTAGGACTGTGCTGAACCGCACCAACACCCCGCCCCCCGCCCCGGCGGCCAAGCCACAGCCAACCCCCGGGCCGCCAGTGTCGTCGCGTACTGAGGCAGCAGCGCGGGGTCCGCTGGGGACGTGCCCTCTGAGGCGGCGAAGGCTTCGTAGGAGGGGACTGTGCCGGTGACGATGCCGAGGTTCGGGGTGCCGGAGGCGGCTAGTTCGGTGAGGGACGTTTCTATGGTCGCCAGGTGGCCGGAGTGGGAGGGGTACTCGTCCGAGAGGGTCGGGTACGCGGCGACGAGTTCCGTCAGTTCCGTGGACGGCCAGTGGAGGACCGCCACCGGGTAGGGGCGGGACAACGCCTCGCGGGCGGTGGTGAGTTCGGCGCGGAGGCGGGAGAGTTCGGCCTCCAGTTCCGCGGGGTTCTCCGAGCCGAGGGACCAGACCCGCTTGGGGTCGTGGAGTTCGTCCAGGGAGACCGGCGAGGTGTGGAGGGTGTCGGCGAGGGCGTCCCAGGTGTCGTGCGGGAGGCCCAGCATGCGGCGGACGCGGTGGCGGCCGAAGAGGAGGGGGTGCGTGGCGTACGGGGGTTCCGGCACGTCCGTCAGGAGCAGCACCGCGCCCTCGTGGAACGTGTCGTGCGCCGCCTGGAGTTCGTCGTGCGACTCCAGCGCCTCCGCGACGATCACCCAGGGCGCCGCCTCCCGCGGAGCCGTGGCGCGGATGCCGTCGATGATCGCGCGGGCCTCGGCCTCGTGGCCGTACTCCCACAGGTTCGCCGCCTTCAGGGCGCGGACGAGCTGCGGATGCTCCAGGGGACCGGCGGAGGACAGCAGGCGGTCGTAGAGCGCGGTCGCCGCGGGGCGGGCGCCGGACAGTTCGAGGTGGGCCGCGGCGCGCAGCAGCAGGGCCTCGGCGTCCTCGGGGTACAGGCCGGCGGTCCGCTCCAGGCGTGCCGCTTCGGCGGTGTGGTCGACGTTCTCGGCAGCGGTGTCGGGGCGCATGGATGACACCGTACTGCCGAGGGGTGACAGCCGAGGAGGGCGCCCGACGAGGAGATTTCTCCAACTCCCGGCGAAGATCGGGAACCGGGCCGCGGCCGCGCGCGTTGTACGGGGTGAACGGGCCTGTACAGCCCGTGATCAGGGGTTCGGGGAGCATGCGGGGGGTGTTGTCGTGACGAGTGGTCGTTCCGTCGTCGTGCGCGCCCTGCTGCCGCTGTTCGCCCTGGTCCAATTGCTGGTGCTCCAGGCCGCGCTGCTCGGGTCGGGCGGCCTCACCACCGCCGTCGCGCTCGCCGCGACCACCGCCGCGGGCACCGCCCTCGTCCTCTGCTCGGTGCTCACCGCCCGCCGCGTCCCCGCCGTCCCGCCGACGCGCGTCCGTACCGCGATACGCGACCGGGCCCGCCGTACGGCGTTCCTGGCGCAGCGCGACCCCGACGCGAGGGGGCGCCGCAGGCCACGGGCGCCCGGCCGGGTCCTGTCGACGACCTGCGCGTAGGGCCCCCGCGACGCGAAGCACCATCCGTCCGCCCCCACCCCGCCCGCGCGGGTCGTCCTGCCATCGGCCGCTCACGGCCACATCCCGGCACGACGCCACCCCGTTCGGAGGGTCACCCATGTCCGTCTTCGCCCGCCTGGTCGAGCAACTCGCCGACCTGCTCCAGCCGTTCTTCCACGCCTCCGCGACCGCCGCCGCGATCGTCCTGTTCACCGCGCTGGTCCGACTGGCCACGCATCCCCTCGCTCGCGCCGCCGCCCGGGGCCAGCGGGCCCGCGCCGCGCTCCAGCCCAAGGTCGCCGAGCTGCGCAAGAAGCACGCCCGCGATCCCGAGCGGCTCCAGCGGGCGATGCTGGAGCTGCACACCGAGGCGAAGGTGTCCCCGTTCTCCGGCCTGCTGCCCGTACTGCTCCAACTCCCGGCGTTCTACCTGCTCTACCACCTCTTCTCCAACGCCACGATCGGCGACGGACCCAACACCCTGCTCGGCCACGACCTGCTCACCGCGCCCCTCGGCGGCCGCTGGGCCGACGCGATGGGCGGCGGGATCTTCGACGGGGCCGGGCTGGTCTACCTGGTCCTCTTCGCCGTCGTCGCGGCCGTCGCCACCGTCAACTACCGGCGGGCCAGGCGGACAGCGGCCGAGAACCCCGTACCCGCGGGCGACACCGTGCCGGGGCTCGGCGCGGTCGGCAAGGTGGCCCCGTTCCTGTCCTTCCTCACCCTGGTGACCGTCGCCGTCGTCCCCCTGGCCGCCGCGCTCTACGTCGTCACCAGCACCACCTGGAGCACGGTGGAGCGGGTCATGCTGTCCTGAGCGGGGTCAGAAGAGGATGCCCGCCAGCTTCCGCCAGGCCGCGCGGGGCAGTTCGTCCGGGGAGCCCTCGTGCACGACCTGGAGGGCGACATGGTCGGCGCCCGCGGCGAGGAAGGAGTTCACCATGTCCCGGACGCGGTCGTCGTCGCCCCAGGCGTACAGCGCGTCGATCAGCCGGTCGCTGCCGCCGTCGCGCAGATCGTCCTCGGTGAAGCCGATGCGCCGGAAGTTCTTGGTGTAGTTGGGGAGCGTGAGGTACATGGCCAGGTGTTCGCGGGCCAGCGCGCGGGCGCGGGCCGGGTCCGTCTCCAGCACGACGCCCAGCTCGGGGGCCAGCAGAGGCTCCTCGCCCATCATCTCGCGGGCCTCGGCGGTGTGTTCGACGGTCGTGAGGTACGGGATCGCGCCGAGGGCCCGGTCGGTGGAGAGCATCAGCGTCTTCGGGCCGAGCGCCGCCAGCACCCGGCGCTCGGGCGGCACCCCGGCGCCGTCCAGCTGGTAGAGGTACGAGACCAGCGCGGTGAAGGGGCGGTTGTACTGCTCGGCCAGCTTGGCGTGGCTCATGCCGAGCCCGAGCAGGAAGCGGCCGGGGTGAAGGGCGTCCACCTCGAAGTAACCGGCCGAGCTGGCCTTGGCGTTGTACTGCCAGATGCTCTGGATGCTGGTGCCGACGATCAGCCGGTCCGTCGTCTCCAGCAGCGGCAGGGCGTTGACGGGGGCGCTGGAGCCGCCGAGCCACGCGGTGCCGTAACCGAGCTCCTGGAGTTCGGCCGCCGCCTCACCGATCTCGCCGCGCCGGGCCGGGTCCTCGTTGCGCAGGCCCACGCTCCAGACGCCGTACCGGCCGATCTCCGCCTTGGAGATGCTCCTGCTCGTCGCGTCGCTCATCGGATAGTTCCCTCCGGCTGGGTGTCGTGCCGTCGATCGTCGTGCACGACAGAGCCAACCAGAGGGAGCCGCGCGGTAGTCCCGCGCCGCGATCACTCCCCGAGGAAGCGCTCCAGGGCCTCGACCACCAGGCGGTGGTCCTCGATCTGCGGCAGACCGGAGACGGTCACCGAGCCGACGACACCCACACCCGCCACGGTGATCGGGAAGGAGCCGCCGTGCGCCGCGTAGCGGTCGGGGTCCAGCCGGGACGAGTCCTCGAACGTGGTGCCCTTGGCGCGGAAGCGCGAGCCGACCAGGTAGGAGGCGGAGCCGTAGCGCTCCACGACCCGGCGCTTGCGGGCGATCCAGGCGTCGTTGTCCGGGGTCGAGCCGGGCAGCGCCGCGTGGAAGAGCTGCTGGCCGGAGCGGTGGATGTCGACGGCGATCGGCGCCTGCCGCTCCCGGCCCAGCTCGACCAGGAGGGAGCCCAGCGCCCACGCGTCGTCGTGCGTGAAGGTACGGAAGACCAGGCGCTGTTCCTGCGCCTCCAGGTCCGCCACGCTCGGGGCGTTCTGTGCTTGCGTCATCAGAGGGTCACCGTCACCTTGTCGCGGGCGGAGCGGCGGGCCGCCTCCAGTACGTCGAGGGTCTCGGCGGCCTCCAGCGCGGTCACCGGGTTGGGGCCGGTGCCCCGGACGGCGGCGGCCACGGCCGCGTAGTAGGCGGGGTAGTCGCCGGGCAGCGTCTCCACGGCGGTGCCGCCGCCGGTGACCGGGGACTCCCCGGCGCCCAGGCGGCCCCACAGCGACTCCTCCTCGACGCCCCACGCGGCCTCGGTGCCGGGGCGGTCGCCGTCGCGCAGCGCCGCCTCCTGCGGGTCCAGGCCGTACTTCACGAACCCGGCGCGCGAGCCGAGCACCCGGAAGCGGGGGCCGAGCTGGGCGGTGGCGGCGGAGACGTAGAGGTGCGAGCGGACGCCGCTGACGTGGGTCAGGGCGAGGAAGGTGTCGTCGTCCGTCTCGGCGCCGTCCCGGCGGACGACCGCCTCGGCGTACACCTCGGTGACCGGGCCGAACAGCACCAGGGCCTGGTCGACGACATGGCTGCCGAGGTCGTAGAGCAGACCGCCGATCTCCGCCGGGTCGCCGGACTCGCGCCAGCCGCCCTTCAGCTGCGGGCGCCAGCGCTCGAAGCGGGACTCGAAGCGCCAGACGTCGCCCAGGTCCCCGTCGGCCACCAGCTTGCGCAGGGTCAGGAAGTCGTTGTCCCAGCGGCGGTTCTGGAAGACGGAGAGCAGCACCCCGTGCTCGTCGGCGAGGGCGGCCAGCTCGCGGGCCTCGGCGGCGGTGCCGGAGATCGGCTTGTCCACGACGACCGGCAGACCCGCCTCGATCGCGGCGGTGGCGAGCGGGACGTGCGTCTTGTTCGGGGACGCGATGACGACCAGGTCCAGCTCACCGGCGCGCTCGAGCAGTTCCTCAGGCGTGGCGGCGACGCGGACGTCCGGGAACTCGGCGCGGGCCTGCTCCTGGCGCTCGGGGTTCGAGGTGACGACCGTGTCCAGGACGAGGCCGTCCGTGGCGGCGATCAGCGGGGCGTGGAAGACGGAGCCGGCGAGGCCGTAGCCGATCAGGCCGACGCGGAGGGGTGTACCAGTCATGCCTCCTACTTTCGCAACGCTGTTGCCAAAGTGCAAGCGGCAGGGAGAATGGACCCGTGAACAGGACTGACAGGACGGGGAGCGACCCGGCGGGGGCGAATCTGCTCGCGGTGCGGTCGCACAACACCGCGCTCGTGCTCGATCTGCTGCGCGGCGCCGGGCCGGAGGGCATCAGCAGGCTCGAGATCGCCGAGCGCACCGGGCTCACCCCGCAGGCCGTCAGCAAGATCACCGCGCGGCTGCGGGAGGACGGCTTCGCCGCCGAGGCCGGACGCCGGGCCTCCACCGGCGGCAAGCCGCGCACCGTGCTGCGGCTGGTCCCCGAGGCCGGGCACGCGGTGGGCGTGCACCTGGACCGGGACGAGCTGCGGGTGGTGCTGCTCGATCTGAACGGCACCGTGGTGGGGGAGCGGCGCGGCGAGGTCGGCCTAGGCGGCGGCGCGGAGACGGTGCTCGCGCTGGTCGCGGACGAGGTGACCGCGCTGGTCACCGAGGTGCTGGGCCACGGTCTCGCGGACGCCGGGACGCTGCTCGGGGTCGGGGTCGCGCTGCCGGGCCCGCTGGACCACGTCGGCGGGGTGCTGCACCGGGTGACCGGGTTCCCGGAGTGGGAGGGGTTCGCGCTGCGGGACGCGCTCGCCGGGCGGCTCGGCGTGCCGGTGGTGGTCGACAAGGACACCAACGCGGCGGCGCTCGGGCTGGCCGCGGGCGGCGAGCGCGGGTCGTTCGCCTATCTGCACCTCGGTACGGGCCTCGGCGCCGGTCTGGTGATAGGCGGCAGTGTGCACCGGGGGGCGCGCACCGGGGCCGGGGAGTTCGGGCACCAGGTCATCCAGCTGGACGGCCCGCCGTGCGAGTGCGGGGACCGGGGGTGCCTGGAGGCGCTGTGCCTGGCGGCGGTCGGCCGTGGTGAGACCGCGGAGGCGGCGCGGGTGCTGGGGGTGGGGGCCGGGAATCTGGCGGGGCTGCTGGACATCGACCGGGTGCTGCTCGGCGGGCGGACCATCGCGTTGGCGCCGGGGGTCTACGTCCAGGGGGTCTCCGGGGTTCTCGCCGCGCGGGCCCGGCGCGAGGGGCTGCCCGGGGAGACGGTCCCGGTACGGCTGGCGCCGGGCGGGGAGCGGGTGGTGGCCGCGGGGGCGGCGCAGTTGCTGCTGGCGCCGGTGTTCGGGCGGGCGGGCGGCTGAGCGGGGCTGCCGGTTGGCGCAGCCCGGGTCCACTGATCGGGCGGAGATGCGGGGCGGGACGGAGTGGTGCGGTGGCGGGGGACGGCTTTCCGGCATGTTCATATGTTCATGCGATTGTCCTTGGCCCTGTCGTCGTGCCTGTCCCGGTCCCGCGCCTCCGCGTCCGCCTCCGTGCCCGCCTCGCTCTGTCTCGTCGCCGTCACCGCGCTCGCGCCCGTGGCGCCCGCGGCCGCGGTGGTCCCGTGCACGGCGGGCGACGACGGTTCCTTCCCGCTCGACACCCGTATCCACGGCGGCCCCGCCACCTACCGGGCGGGCGGGGCGCCCGGCACCTGGTACATCGACCTCGTCAACTCCGGGTCGCAGGCGTGCGCCGGTGTCCACCCGGTCGTGGTCCTCGTCGACGACGAGCGTCTGCTGCGGCCGTCCCAGGCCAAACTCGATTTCTACGACGGCCACAAGCGCCGCCCGGTCCGGCTGGAGAGCACCGACCAGCAGGAACTGGTCGGCGTGGTCGGGGCCGACGGTTTCGCCGGGTACACGGTGGCGCCCGGCAGGACGGTCACCGTCAAGCTCCGCCTGATGATCACCTCCGACGCCTTCGCCGACCACGTCACCGCCAAGGCGGCCCTGGTCCAGCGGCGCGGCCAGGACGGAGAATGGGTGGGGGAGTCCGAGGACTACGTCTTCGACATCGACGGCGAGGAGCCCGCCCGCCGCCCGGACGAGCAGCGCGACCCCGGCCGCACGCAGGGCCCCGTACCGCCGGACGAACCGAGCGGGTCCAGCCGCCCGGCCCGTCCAGCCGACACGGATGAGCCCGCCCATCCGACCGGCACGGGCGAGCCCGCCCGTCCGACCGGTACCGACGAGCCCGCCCGCCCGGTGGGTACCGACGAGCCCGGCGACACCGCCGACCCGGACGACCCCGACGGCACCCCGGTCAGCCCCTCCCGGGCCCCCGACACCACGGAGGCGGGCGTCACCCCGGCCGCCGAGGAACCGTCCGCCGAGGAGCCGTCCGCCACGCAGTCCGCCACCGCCACCCCCCTGGCCCCCGTCGACGCCGACGCCGAGGACCCCGACGCCGAGGACCCCGACCAGCAGCCCGCCGAACTCGCCCGCACCGGCCAGGCCCTCCCCCGCGGCCTCCTCGCGGCCGTCGCAGCACTCCTCGTCACCCTCGGCGCCACCGCCCTGGTCCTCACCCGCCGACGCCGCTGACCTCCCCCGACACCCGAACCCGCCACCGCGCCGCACAGCACCCCCCACGCACCCCCCACGCACCCCCCACCCCCTCCCACCTCACTACCCTGGACCCGTCAGCCGTCGGCAACGCTCGCAGGAGGACGTACGCATGGCAGACCGTAGGCCCATCGAGTCATGGCTCACCGACATGGACGGGGTGCTGATCCACGAGGGTGTGCCCATCCCCGGCGCCGACGCGTTCCTGAAGAAGCTGCGCGAGGCCGAGCGGCCGTTCCTGGTGCTGACGAACAACTCCATCTATACCGCCCGCGATCTGCACGCGCGGCTGACCAGGCTGGGCCTGGACGTGCCGGTGGAGAACATCTGGACCTCCGCGATGGCCACCGCCCAGTTCGTGGACGAGCAGCGGCCCGGCGGCAGCGCGTACGTCATCGGCGAGGCCGGGCTGACCACCGCGCTGCACGACGTCGGCTACATCCTCACCGACCACGACCCCGACTTCGTGATCCTGGGCGAGACCCGGACGTACTCCTTCGAGGCCATGACCAAGGCGGTCCGGCTGATCAACGACGGCGCCCGGTTCATCGCCACCAACCCGGACAACGTCGGCCCCTCCACCGAGGGCGCGCTGCCCGCCACCGGCTCGGTCGCCGCGCTGATCACCGCCGCGACCAAGAAGAAGCCGTACTTCGTCGGCAAGCCCAACCCGCTGATGATGCGCGCCGGGCTCAATGTGCTCGGCGCCCACTCGGAGACCTCGGCGATGATCGGCGACCGCATGGACACCGACGTCCTCGCGGGACTGGAGGCCGGGATGCGCACCTTCCTGGTGCTCACCGGGGTCACCCAGGCGGACGAGATCGACCGCTACCCGTTCCGTCCGTCCAAGGTCGTCGACTCCATCGCGGACCTGGTGGACCTGGTCTGAGCTGCGGATTTACCGGCATCTTCAAACCCGGTCCCACCCGTACGGAGCAACCGGACGCCCTGTGCGGATGCGGAAGCGCACCGGACGGGGGAACCTCCCAGTATCTGGAGGTTCACGATGGGCTCACTTCGCCTCACTCTCTGTACTGGAATTCTCGCCGCCGCCGCGTTCACCCCGGTGGCCCACGCGGCGGACGGCGACTCGCACGGCACCGGTGGGCTCACCGTGGCCCCGGCCATCCCGGTCCCCGGTACCGATGTGTCGCTGCGGGTGCGCGGCTGCACGGCGTCGCAGGGCACGGCGGTCTCGAGCGCGTTCGTCTCGGACGCCCGGCTGACCGGCGGACAGGGCGACCTCTCCGGGGAGACCCGCGTCCGCACCTCGCTGAAGGCGGGCGCCTACGACGTGCGGATCACCTGCGCCGACTACTCGTTCACCGGCCGGATCAGCGTCGACGAGTCCGGGCACGGCACGCGCCCCGACGCGGACTCCGGCTCCGACTCGGGCCCCGGCTCCGGTGACGGGCCCGACACCGGGCCGTCCCCCGTCGCCCCGGTCCACGCGGGCGGCGGCGGTACGGCGGCCGGTGCAGGGGCCGACACCAGCACCCTGTTCGCCACCGTGGCCCCCACCGGCTCCGGTCCCGGCGCCGCCCAGGCCCTGACCGGGCTGGCCCTCGCCGGGTGTACGGCGGTCACGGTCGGGGCGCTCCGGTCGCGGCGGAGCCGGAAGAACGGCTGAGCGGGAGCCGGAATGTCCGAGGAGCGAGGGCACACCACCGCCACCGGCCGCCTGATCACGGTCGTGGCCTGGGCCGTGCTGCTGCTCGGACTCTGGCTCTGGGGGCGGGACGCGACCGGGCTGCCGGAGAACCCCGGCGGCACCGCGCACGGCGATGTGGCCGGACTCGGCGGCATCACCCTGCCCGCCCCGGCGACCCCGCTGCCCGACTCCGCCCCGCAACGCGTCGACATCCCCCAACTCGCCGTCCAGGCACCGGTGGTGGCACGCGGGCTGGACAGCCGGGGCGGCATCGACCCGCCGCCCTTCGACCAGCCGGGGGTGGTCGGCTGGTACGGCGCCGGGACCACGCCCGGCGCGGCCGGTACCGCGCTGCTCGTCGGGCATGTCGACACCGAGACCCGGCCCGCCGTCTTCTACCGGCTCAGCACCCTCGAACCCGGCGAGACCGTCCGGGTGGTCCGCGCGGACGGCAAGGTCGCCCGGTTCACCATCGACGACGTCGAGGTGCTCCCCGCCGACCACTTCGACGCCGAACGCGCCTACGGCACCCGCCACCCCGGCCGCGCCGAACTCCGCCTGATCACCTGCGGCGGCACCTACGACCGCACGAGCCGCACCTACACGGCCAACGTCGTCGTCTCCGCGTACCTCACCGGCACCGGAGCCTGAACACCCCTGACGAACAAGGGCGTTGGCTTCCACGTCTGCCCATGTCCGGCACGGCCGGTATGCCACGATTGGCCCTCGGGAATCAGTGCGCCCAGGGGGGAGATCGCATGTTCGAGAACTGGGGGACCCGGGCGTCCGTGGTGCTGCTGGGGGCGGCGCTGCTGACGGCCGGGTGCTCATCGGGAGGCCGCCAGGACGACGCCGGGGGAGCGCCGGTCACCCAGCGGCCCGCGTCCGCCGCCAACCCCTACTGGGTCAACCCCGACGGCAACGCCGCCCGCCAGGTCGCCGCGTACGAGAAGGCCGGGAAGAAGACCGAGGCCGCGCGGATACGGAGGATCGCCGAGCAGCCCGTGGGGGAGTGGATCGGCCCGGAGAACCCGGAGAGGGAGGCGCGCGGCTACACCGAGGCGGCCGCCAGGTCGGGCCGTACCGCCCTGCTGGTGCTCTACGACATCCCGCACCGCGACTGCGGCCAGTACTCGCGCGGAGGAGCGGCCGACGGAGCCGCGTACCGGGCCTGGATCGGCGGGGTCGCGCGCGGCATCGGGGACCGGCCCGCCACCGTCGTCCTCGAACCGGACGCCCTGCTCCACCTGGTGGACGGCTGCACGCCCGAGGAGTTCCACGAGGAGCGCTACGACCTCCTCCGGGGCGCGGTCACCACGCTCACGTCCCTGAAGAACACCAAGGTCTACCTGGACGCGGGCAACGCGGGCTGGGGCCACCCCGACCAGATCTTCCAGCCGCTGATATCGGCGGGCGTGGCGGACGCCGACGGCTTCGCCGTCAACGTCTCCAACTTCTACTCCACCCAGGACTCCCTCGCGTACGGCAAGCGGCTGGCCGCCAAGGTCGGCGGCAAGCACTTCGTCATCGACACCAGCCGCAACGGCAACGGCCCGTACACCGGGGGCGCCCCCGAGGAACGCTGGTGCAACCCGCCGGGCCGGGCCCTGGGCGAACCCCCGACCACCAGGACGGCCGACCCCCTGGTCGACGCCTATCTGTGGGTGAAACGCCCAGGGGAGTCGGACGGCGAATGCAAGGGCGGCCCCAAGGCGGGGGCCTGGTGGCCGGAGTACGCCCTGAAGCTGACCTCCGGCAGTTAGGGAACCCGCACCCAGCGAGCCGTGGACGGCATCCCCTGGTCGTCGTCCACGAACAGCATGTACCAGCCCGACTGCACCAGGTTCCGGTTCCCCGGTACCCGCACGGTGATCCGGTCGCCCGAGACGCTGAAGTCCAGGGCGATCGACCGCTGGTCCACGTCCGTCACATGCGTGGCCGCGCTCGGCCGGATCAGCCGCACCTTGCGGATGCTCGGCGCGTGCTGCGAGACGAACGTCCCCGACCCGCCCCGCGCGATGCTCTGCGGCCCCTCGCCCAGCGAGGGCCGGGAGCCCCGGTACAGGTAGGGCGGGGTGTAGATCTCGATCCGCTGCTCGAAGCTGCCCGGCTTGGTGTTCGCCCGGTCCCCGTACAGCGGGTCGGAGCCGAAGAACATCACCCGCCCGTCCGGCAGCAGGATCGACCCGGAGTGGTAGTTCCGCCCCACCAGCGGATCGGCGACCCGGGTGAAGCTGTCGCTGTCCGGGTGGTAGATCCGGGCTTGGCGGATGTCGGAGTCGCCGCGCCCCCGGTAGTCCTCCGAACCGCCCGACACCAGCACGGTGTCGTCGGGCAGCACCGAGACTTGCGGATACCGGGTGCCCTTCTCCAGCGAAGGCCCGTCCACGAAGCGCGGAGCGCGCGCCTTGAGGTCGATGAGCCGGGTCTTCCTGCTGGACAGCGCGGACTCGCCGACCCCGCCCCCGCCGATCACCAGGAACCGTTCGTCCTGCGCCGGAGGCAGCAGCACCGTGCCCGAGGTCTCCAGCCGGTCGGGATCGCTCAGCCCCGGCAGCTCGGTGAACTCGTTGCTGCCCACGTCCCAGACGCCGGGCTCGCGCCCCACGTCGTCCGGCCCGTACCCCGCGTTGGAGCCCGAGTAGAAGACCTTGCCGTTCTGCATCAGGAACAGCGCCGGGTAGGTCGGGAACTGCCGGATCTTCGGTGTGTACGCCCACTTCCTCGTCGCCGGGTCGAAGACCTCGTTCTTGCCCGGCACCAGCTGGCCGATGTCGTCCAGGCCGGAGACGCTCAGCACCTTGCCGTCCGACAGGGTGGTGAGCGTCGGGTACCAGCGGGCCTCGTTCATCGGGTCGACCTTGATGTACCGCTCGGCCACCGGATCGAACTCGAAGGCGTCGCGGATGCCCTGGAAGTCCTTCTTGTCGAGCGCCAGCTTCTGCGCGATGCCGTACGTGTTGCGCGCCTCGGCGCCGGTGAGCCCGCGCACCCGGTAGTTGTCCTGGGTGCCGGTCTCGTACTTCGTGCCGCTGCGCTGCGCCTCGACGTAGATCCGGCCGAGACCGGGGTCGTTGCGCAGGAAGCGGCCCGCGCGGTCGAAGACCTTCTTGGCACGCGGGACCAGCACCGGGTCCTTGGAGACGAAGGTGCGGCCGTTGCTCTTCCCGGTGAAGCGGGTGCCCGCGGGCAGGGTGACCGGGCGGTCCGGGTTCTCGTTGTGGACGATCATCAGACCGCCCGCCTTGGTGACATCGCCCTTGAGCTTCTCGTACCGCTTGGTGCCGCCCGCGATCAGCAGCCTGCCGTCGGCCAGTTGGGTGTGGCCCGTGCAGAAGAGGTCCTTCGGCGTGGGGATCTTCTTGATGGTGCCCTTGACCGGGTCCCAGAGCCGGGTGTCGAACTTCTTGGCGTCGAAGTTCTCCTGCTTGTTGCCCGACCCCGCCACCAGCAGCACCTTCCCGGTGCGCAGCAGGGCCGCGTGGATGGTGTCCTGGCGGTACTTCGCGGGGAACTCCACGACCTCCCAGTGGCCGTTGGCGGCCTTGTACTCCGGCTTGTTGATCTTGTACTGGTGGTACTGGACGGTGCTGAAGCGGTAGAGCCACGGCCCGTTCATCCCGGCCAGCGCGAGGACCACCACCGCGCCCATCCCCAGTCGGCGGGCGCGGCGGCGGCCGGTGAACTCCCTCATTCGTCACGTCCCCCCGGCCCGCCGACGGCGATCCGCAGGGTCTGCTCGCTGTCGCGGGCCGTGCGCTGCACGGGGACCCGCGGCGCGGCCGACGGTTCCGGTACGGGCCCGGCGGCCGCGCCCGGCACGCGCTCACCCCGCAGCGACCACCCCCAGACGAGGATCGGCGAGGCCGTGATCAGCAGGGCGAAGACCGCCCAGGTGATCATCGCGGGGTGGGCGTGGCCCAGCGCGAAGCCCGCGGTGAGGGAGCCCGCGAAGACCGCGATGAAGAACCAGTGGATGCGGAACGTCCCGAACAGCGTGTCCGGGCTGGCCGAGTCGCCCTTGGGGGTCACCACGAACCCGCTCTTGCGGCGCAGTACCGCGTCCAGCAGCGAGCGGGCGTACACCGGCGCCGACAGCGCCGACATCATCATGCCCGCGACCCCGCCGGACCCCTCCGGCTCGTGCGGGGAGACGTTGTGCCGCCGGTTCCAGATGTACAGGCCGATCTGGAGCGCGGAGGCGTTGCCGTACAGCATCAGCCACACGGTGGGGTCGATGTTCACGCCCGAGGCGCCCAGACCCAGGAAGAGCGCGCAACTCAGGGCGGCCAGAATCCAGTTGAGGGCGGACATCGGGTAGAAGATGATCATCATGGTGTAGTTGAGGAGCTTGCCCGGCGGCAGGGTGAACAGGCCCTTGCCGTACTGCTTGATGATCGTCTCGTAGGTGCCCCGCGACCAGCGCAGCTGCTGGGTGAAGAAGTCGGTCCAGGCGTTCGGGCCCTCGCCCACCGCGAGCACGTCCGGGGTGTACACCGAGCGCCACTTGCGGCCGGTGGCCGGGTTCGTGGCGCGGTGCATCTCGAAGCCGGTCGCCATGTCCTCGGTGATCGAGTCGTACAGCCCGCCGATCTGCTTGAGCGCGCTGATCCGCACCGCGTTGGAGGTGCCGACGAACATCGGGGCGCCATAGCGGTTCCCGGCGCGCTGGATCAGCGCGTGGAAGAGGAACTGCTGCGACTCGGCCGCCTTGGTGACGAACGTGTCGTAGTTGCCGTACACCTGCGGGCCGATGACGAAGCCGACGTCCGGGTCGCGGAACCAACCGAGCATCCGCTCCAGGTAGTTGGGGAGCGGGACGTGGTCGGTGTCGACGGAGGCGAAGAAGTCGTAGGCGTCGCCGTGCGCGTCCAGCCAGGCGTTGTAGTTGCCGTGCTTGGTCTTCGCCCGGTGCGGGCCCGAGGGCTGGTTCCACTTCGCCACGCCCTTGCGGCTGAAGTGGCGGACGCCGAGCCGGGCGCAGACCTCCTTGACGGCCGGGTCGTCGCCCTCGTCCAGCAGCCAGACATGCAGCAGGCCCCGGTGCCGCAGCCGTACGGCCGCCTCCAGGGTCCGGGTGACCATGTCCAGCGGCTCCTTGCCGGGCACGAAGGAGGTCAGGAACGCCACGCGGGTCCCGGCCTCCGGCACCACCGGCACCGGGTCGCGGGCGACGAGGGTGGCGTGCGCGTTGGACAGCACGTTCATGCAGCGGAAGAACTCGATCAGGCCGATCGAGACCAGCATGACGGTGTCCAGCGCGGGCAGGAAGCCGTACGCCGGGTAGTCGCGCTCGGTCCAGTGCTCCGGCTGGAGCAGCCAGGCCAGCAGGACGAGCGAGAGCAGCGGGGCGGCGCCCAGCATGAGGGCGGCGCGTAGCCGGTGCGGCTCCTGCGAGAGCAGCGAGCGGTAGCGGACGGTGTAGGGCTCGTCGGCGGGCGGCTGGGTGAGCGGTCCGGCCAGCCTGCTGTAGTGCTCGTAGTCGTATCTCGGCAGCTTCTCCGTGGCCCGGCCGGGCCGGTGCGCGATGGTTCTCGGTCTTGCGGTCCGTGACGGAGCGTCCGTCATGTGTCATCCCCCCACACGCGGGTCAGCGCGTGTTTCGTCAGTCCTTCCGCCCGCGACGGACCTCCCCAGGCCGTCGCGGGCGGCTTCATGGCATGCCGCCGTGACCACGCCCTGACTCACCGTGAGCAGGGCAGGGAACGGCGATGCTCCGGTCGCGGCGCGGGGTCCCCCCAGGGCTCCCGACCCGGACGGGGCCCCTTCGCCCCGCCGGTGCGCGACCGGCACTTCCCCCCAACTGCCGTGCTTCCACGGCATCGTGGACAACAGGGTTCTACGCCGACGAGCATGATCGCAAGATGCGAAACATGCTGTTTACCGGTCAAAACCGTTCATTGCGGTGACCGGAAACGCAAGCAGGCCCCCCGTTCACACGGGGGGCCTGCTCGTTGTCTGTGCGCCGCCAGGGACTCGAACCCCGGACCCGCTGATTAAGAGTCAGCTGCTCTAACCAACTGAGCTAGCGGCGCCTGCTGACGTGAAAACTCTACAGGACCCGCCGGGGTGCTCCACGCCACCTCCGATCGCCCGGACGGCGCCCGGCGGGGGCGTGTGCACCATTCGGACCGTCAACATGCGCGTCACGCGGACAGTTGTGAAACTGATCAACGTGCACACACGCGGACATATCCACCCCGAATGTGAGGCAGATCGCATGACCGCTCCGGTGTTCGAGGAGTTCGATCCGGTGAGCGACTGCGAGTGCCTCGGCTGCGTCCGGTGGCGGCGGCTCGCCCCCCGCCCGTCGTCCGCCCGTACCGGTGGCCGCCCGGCCGCCCGGGGCGCGGTGGTCGTGGCCGCCGCCGCGTCCGCCGTCCTCGGCGCCGCCCCCGCGGCCGGCGCTCTCACCCAGGCGCCGCCCCCGCATGCGGCCCCGCACCGCCCCGGCGCCCCGGCGGCGGACGGGGACTCCGCGACCCCGCAGGGCGGCACCGCACCCCTGCACGGCCCGGCGGGCTCACCCGCCCGGCCCCAGGCCAGGACCCCGGCCACCACCCGGACGGCGATCATCAACCGGGCCAAGCTGTGGGTCACCGCGCAGGTGCCGTACAGCATGACCAAGTTCTGGTCGGACGGGTACCGCCAGGACTGCTCGGGCTATGTCTCCATGGCCTGGGGGCTGCTCTCCAACGAGTGGACGGGCAGCCTGGGCCAGTTCGCGGTGAAGATCACCAAGGAGGAACTCCAGCCCGGCGACATCCTGCTCTTCCATAACCCCGCCGACCCCCAGGGCGGCTCGCACGTCGTGCTCTTCGGCGGCTGGACCGACTACACCCACACCGCCTACACGGCGTACGAGCAGACGCCCCCGCACACCCGCCGCCAGAGCACGCCCTACCCCTACTGGAACAACACCACCAAGTACGTCCCCTACCGCTACAAGGGCGTGACCGCGGGGACGGCGGGCGCCGAGCCGACGACCACCCCGGTGCCCTTCCCCGGCACCAAGTACTTCGGGCCCGGCGCGAACAACAAGTACGTCACCCAGCTCGGCGAGATGCTGGTCGCCCGGGGCGGCGGCTCCTTCTACGCGACGGGACCCGGTCCGGTCTGGGGCGAGGCCGACCGGCGCGCCACCCAGGCGTTCCAGCAGGCCCAGGGCTGGACCGGCGCCAACGCCGACGGACTGCCCGGCCCGCGCACCTGGGAGCTGCTGGTCACCGGCGCGGGCAAGGACATCGCGTCCGGCTCGGCGGGCCCCGGCGGCGTCCCGGCCTTCCCCGGCAAGCAGTACTTCCGGGCGGGCGCGAACAACCCCTATGTCACCCAGCTGGGGCGGCAACTCGTGAAGAAAGGATTCGGCAGGTTCTACGCCACCGGGCCCGGACCGCGCTGGAGCGAGGCGGACCGGCGGGCCGTGGAAGCCTTCCAGCGCGCCCGGGGCTGGCGCGGCGGAGCGGCGGACGGCTATCCGGGCCCCGAGACCTGGCGCCGCCTGTTCGGCTGAGCCGCCCGGTCACCCCTGGGTCCCGAGTCGGCGCGGGACCCCGCATCCCTTGTCATGACGCATCTGGCGCGGAGGCTGGAGGCACCCATGAGCACGACCACATCACCCACCCATGAGCCCGAGGAACACCCGGAGAGCCTGCCGGGCGGCGCGGGGACGGCCGTCCGGCCGCCCCGGCTGATCCACACCGAGGCGACCACCGAGATCCCCGTCCATCTGCTCTTCCGCGACGAGCCCGCTCCCGCCGCCGAGGCGCGGCGGCCCGCCGTGGTGAACCGTCGGCAGGGCACCGGCGAACAGCCCCGGTTCGGCCGTCCGGTGCCGGTCCGCAGACGGCCCGAGCTGCGCCCCGACCCGGAACTCCAGGAGCGCCCCGCGCGGGTGCTGCCCGGCGCGGCCGGGGTGGTGGCCGGGCTCGGCGGGGTCGCCGGATGCCTGGCCACCACCTGGTGGGCGGGGGTGCTGCCCGGGGAGGCGCTCGGCCTGCATCCCGGCGCCGGGCTCGGCCCCGCGCAGTGGGCGGCGTACGCGGGTGCCGGGACGCTGGGGCTGTTCGGCTTCGGCGGGCTGGCGCGCGGACGCACCGGACGGGCCTGGGTGCTGGGCCTGTTCGGCCGCTACCGGGGCACGGTCCGGCGGACCGGGCTGCTGTGGATCAACCCGCTGCTGCGGCGGCGCCGGGCCGATGTGCGGCTGCGGCACTGGCGCAGCGGTGCGGTGCCCGCGGCCGACGCGAACGGGGTGTCGCTGCGGGTGGTGGTGCTGGTGGTGTGGCGGGTGCGGGACACCGCGCGTGCGCTGCTCGGCATCGAGGAGCACGAGACCTACCTGCGCGAATGCGTGGAGTCGGCCCTCGCCCGGGTCCCGGTGGAGCTGCCCGGCGGGGCGCGCAGCGGGGCCGACGCGGCCGGGGACGCGCTGACCCGGCTGGTCGCGGCGGACGTGGCGCCGGTCGGGGTGGAGGTGTTCTCCGTACAGCCGGTCCGGGTGGAGTACGCGCCCGAGGTCGCCGCCGCCATGCACCGGCGCCGGATCGCCGCGCTGGACGCCCAGCAGCGGGCCACCATGCTCAGCTCGGTGGTGGACTCGGTCGAGGACACGGTCACCCGGCTCACCACGCGCGGGCTGGTCGAGCTGGACGACTACGAGCGCAAGGCGCTGGTCCGGGACCTGACGGTGGCGTTCTGCTCGGCCCGCGCGGAACCGGCCTGACACGTGCCGCCGGATGGTATGGACACGTTCAACTCCCGGCAATAATCTGGTACTTGGTCTGGACCTACCGCACAGCTCGGCTCGGCTCGGTTCCCCCGAACCTTCCCCCACGACGTTCCCCAGGAGCGGCAGCATGCGTACCAGGACCAGGTTGTCAGCGTTGTCCGCGGCCGTGCTCGGCATGGCCACGGCCGGCGCGTTCGTACTCTCCACCGGCGGTGCCAGCGGCCACGGCTACACCGACCTCCCCGTCAGTCGGCAGAAGCTCTGCCAGAACGGCTCCGTGGCCAACTGCGGCGACATCCAGTGGGAGCCGCAGAGCGTCGAGGGCCCGAAGGGCTTCCCCGGCGCAGGCCCCGGCGACGGCCAGCTGTGCGGTGGCGGCAACAGCCGCTTCGGCCAGCTCAACGCCCCGAACACCCCGGGCGGCGGCGCCTGGCCCACCACCAAGGTCACCGGCGGCCAGTCGTACACCTTCCGCTGGCAGTTCACCGCCATGCACGCCACCAGCGACTTCACCTACTACGTCACCAAGCAGGGCTGGAACCAGAACCACGCTCTCGCCCGGTCCGACCTCAACCTGACCCCGTTCCTCTCGGTGCCGTACAACGGCCAGCGCCCGCCGTCCACGCTCAGCCACAGCGGCACCCTGCCGCGCGGGCTGACCGGCCACCACGTGATCCTCGCGGTGTGGAACGTGGCCGACACCACGAACGCCTTCTACGCCTGCTCGGACGTCACGTTCTGAGCCGGGAGAACCCGGAAAACGCCCAGGGCGGGTCGGTTTCCCGACCCGTCCTGGGCAGATGTGCGCCGCCAGGGACTCGAACCCCGGACCCGCTGATTAAGAGTCAGCTGCTCTAACCAACTGAGCTAGCGGCGCATGACTCTCGCCTTCCGCTTCTCGCGGCCGGCGACAGAGAAAATACTACCTGGTCCCGAGGGGTGCTTCCGACCGCCGCCGGGACTACAGGGTGAGCGAGAGCAGGACCGGGGCCGCGTGCCGGTTGAGGGCGTCCGCGGCCTGGCGCAGCCGGTGCGCCCGCTCCACCGGCAGGGAGACGGCCAAGCAGCCCACGGACGCCCCGGCGGTGATCGGGACGGCCGCGCAGACCGTGCCGACCGCGTACTCCTGGACGTCCAGCACCGGGACCGTGGGCGACTGGGACTCCAGCCGGGACAGCAGCAGCTTGTCGCTGGTGATCGTGCGCGAGGTCAGCCGGGCCATCCGGTGCCGGGACAGGTGGTCGCGCCGGGCGTCGTGGTCCAGCTGGGTCAGCAGGCTCTTGCCGACGGCGGTGGCGTGCGCGGAGGAGCGGAAGTCGACCCACTCGTTGACCGCGGGGGCGCTGGGTCCGGCCGCGTACTGGGTGACCTGGACCTCGCCGTCCTCGTACCGGCTGATGTAGACGGCCGCGCCGACCGAGTCGCGCAGCCGGTCCAGGGTGTGCTGGAGCTTCTCGCGCAGGGCGCGCTCGTGGTCGTGGGCCGAGGTGAGGCGGCGCAGGGTGTCGCCGGTGACATAGGCGCCGTCGGCGGTCCGCTCGACGTACCCCTCGCGGCGCAGCATGCGCAGCAGGGCGGTCAGCCGCCCGGAGTCCAGACCGGCCTCGCGGGCCAGCCCGGTCCCGGCGACCCCGGCGGGGTGGCGGGCCACGGACTCCAGTACGCGCAGCGCGTCCTGGGCCGAGTGGTACGGGGCGGTCGGCTCGTGCATCAGCGCCACGGTTTCCCCCTGCGCTCGCTTCCTTGGCCGCGAGATCCGGTCGGCGGATCGCTTCCACGGTAGCGGCCGAGCGGCGCGCGGGGAGGGGGTGTTGACGAGATCCGAGGGCCGCCGCCGCCCCTCCGAGCTGCGCGGGCGGCCCTCTGGCATATGCCTGAGACATCATCCAGTGCCTGGACCTCGGCTTCCCGCCTTCACCCTCCTCCGGACACCGCGGCTACAGCACCGCGCTGAGGAATTCCCGCGTCCGCTCCTGCTCCGGGTCGCCGAAGATCTTCTCCGGCGGCCCGGACTCCACCACCCGCCCCTGGTCGAACATCAGCACCTGGTCGGAGATGTCCCGCGCGAAGCCCATCTCGTGGGTCACGCAGAGCATGGTGATGTCGGTGCCGCGCGCGATGTCGCGCAGCACGTCCAGCACGCCCGCGACCAGTTCCGGGTCGAGCGCGCTGGTCACCTCGTCCAGCAGCAGCACCCGCGGCCGCATCGCCAGCGCCCGCGCGATCGCCACCCGCTGCTGCTGGCCGCCGGAGAGCCGGGTGGGCCGCGCGTCGAGCTTGTCGGAGAGCCCGACCAGCTCCAGCAGTTCGCGGGCCCGCGCCTCCGCCTCGTCCTTCGACAGCCCGAGCACCTGGACCGGCGCCTCGGTGATGTTGCGCAGCACCGACATGTTCGGGAACAGGTTGAAGTGCTGGAAGACCATCCCGATCTTCTTCCGCACCTCCCGGACCTGCTTCTCCGGCGCCGGGAACAGCGCCTGGCCGTCCACGGTGATGGTGCCCTCGTCCGGCTCGGTGAGGGTCATCAGCAGCCGCAGGATCGTGGTCTTGCCCGACCCGGAGGGGCCGATCAGGGTCACATGTCTGCCCGCGTCCACGGCGAAGTCCAGCTGGTCGAGCACCGTGTTCGCGCCGAAGCGCTTGGTGACCCGCTCCAGCCGGATCAGCTCACCGGACTGGTTCTGCTTCGGCAGGGTGATGTCAGCGGACAAGTCGTCGCTCCAGTGCTCGCAGAAGAAGGGAGGCCAGGTAGGACAGGACGACGAAGGCCACGCCGATCACGGTCAGCGGCTCGGTGAACTGGAAGTTCGACTGCGAGAACAGCCGGGCCCGGCCGAGCATCTCCAGCACGGTGATCACCATCAGCAGCGGGGTGTCCTTCAGCATGGAGATCACGTAGTTGCCGAGCGCCGGGATCACCCGGCGCAGGGCCTGCGGCAGGATCACCGCGGTCCAGATCCGCCGCCGGGGCAGGCTCAGCGCGGTCGCCGCCTCCCACTGGCCCACGGGCACGGCCTCGATCCCGGCCCGGTAGACCTGCATGGTGTACGTCGAGTAGTGCAGCCCGATGGCGAAGACACCGGTGGTCAGCGCCGAGAAGGTCACGCCCCACTCGGGCAGCACGTAGAACAGGAAGAACAGCTGCACCAGCAGCGGGGTGTCCCGCACGAACTCGGTGACCACGCCCACCGGCCAGCGCACCCAGCGCGAGGGCACCCGCATCAGCAGCGCCCACACCAGCCCCAGCGAGAACGACAGCAGCGAACCGAGCGCCACCACCTGGAGCGTGACCAGCAGCCCCCGCCAGAAGTACGGCATGAAGTCGCTCACGGCGTTCCAGTCCCACGTCACGCGGCACCACCCTTCAGCCGCTTCTCCAGCGAACGCATCAGCCGGGTCAGCCCGAACGCGATCACGAAGTAGATCAGCAGGACGTACGTGTAGATCTCCGCGCTCTGCTGGAGGGCGAGCCGCACCAGGTTGGCGCTGAAGGCGAGGTCGCCCATGCCCATCACCGACACCAGCGCGGTGCCCTTGAGCAGTTCGATCAGCAGGTTGGAGAAGGGCGGGATCATCTCCGGCACCGCCTGCGGCAGCACGATCAGCCGCAGCCGCTGCCAGGAGGTGAAGCCGAGCGCGATCCCACCCTCCCGCTGGGCCGGGTCGACCGCGTTCAGGGCGCCGCGCACGATCTCCGACCCGTACGCGCCGTAGGTCAGGCCGAGCGCCAGCGTGCCCGCCCACAGCGGGACCAGCTGCCAGCCGAAGGCGATGGGCAGCACGAAGAACACCCAGAAGATCATCACCAGCGCCGAGGTGCCGCGGAACACCTCGGTGTACAGCCCCGCGAGGAAGCGCACGAGGCGGCTCCGGTGGCTGCGCGCGATGCCGACGGCGAAGGACACCGCCGTCGCCAGCAGCCCGCTCAGTACGAGGAGTTGGACGGTCGTCCAGACGCCCCGGAGGACGAGTTCCCACAGTCCCGAGGTCATCCGCCGCACAGCTCCTTCGCGGTGAGTGTCGTCATCTCGGCCTGGGTGAACCCGAACGGCCTGAGGACGCGCAGCAGTTCACCGGTGCGCTTCAGCTCGCGCAGTTCGGTGTTGAAGGCGTCCCGCAGCCGGGTCTCGATCGGCCGGAACGCGAACGCGCCCCCGTCGACGTGTGGTTCGCCCTTCACCAGCGGTGCGAACGGCTCGGTGGACTCCGCCTTCCGGGACTTCTTGACCACCTCGCGGGTGGTGAGCGCCGTACCGGCGAACACGTCGACCCGCCCGGCCTCCACCGCGTTCAGCCCGGCGACCTGGTCCGGCACGATCAGGATGTCGCTCTCCCGGTAGCCCGCGTCGACGGCGTACTGGATCTCGGCGTACCCCGCGCCGGTGGCGAACCTCGCCTTCTTGTCCACCACGTCCCGGTAGGAGCGCAGGCCCTCGGGGTTGCCCTTGCGGACGATGAAGGCGTCCTTCATCTGGTAGTCCGGGTCGGCGAAGATGACCTGGCGGCAGCGCTCGGCGTTGACGTACATCCCGGCGGCCACCACGTCGAACTGCTGGGAGTTCAGGCCCGGTATGAGCGAGCCGAACTCGGTCGGCACCGGCTGCACCCGCTCCACCCCGAGCCGCTTGAAGATCACTCTGGCGAGTTCGGGCGCCTCCCCGGTGAGCTTTCCGTCCCGGTCGATGAACCCGAAGGGCACCTCACCGGCGATTCCCAGCCGCACGACCCCCTGGGCGCGCAGCCGGTCCAGCAGATCGCCGCCCTTCTCGCCGGACGCGGCCGCCACCCGCGTACACCCCGACGCCCCCAGCACACCCACCCCGCCCAGTGCCAGCGCGCCCAGCAGCACCGCCCGTCTCTCGCGTAGGCGCACCGGCGGCCGGATTCTTTCCGTGTCCTTGCCAAGTCGAGAAGCCATGGCGGCGCCGCTACCCAGGCCCGCACCGGTCATGCGCGCCGATTTCCCGCCACGCAGGGGGAGTTCAGTGGCCGGGGACGTAACCGCGCTTCTTGTCGACCACGTTGACCAGCTCTCCTCCGGCCGCCCAGCGTTCGAACAGGTCCACGAACTGCGCGCCGAGTTCGTCGCGCCAGCCGACCGTGTCGCCGCTCATGTGCGGGGAGACGAGCAGGCCGGGCAGGTCCCACAACGGGCTGTCGGCGGGCAGGGGTTCGGTGGTGAAGGCGTCCAGGGCGGCGCCCGCGATCCAGCGTCTGCGCAGCGCCTCGGCGAGCGCCGTCTCGTCCACCAGCTCGCCCCGGCCGACGTTGACGAAGACCGCCGAGGGCTGCATCACGCCGAAGCGGTGCGCGTCGAACATGCCACGCGTCTGGTCGGTCAGCGGGGCGGCGGCGATCACCCAGTCCGCGCGGGCGATCAGCCGGTCCAGGTCGGCCGGGCCGTGCACGCCGGTACGCGGCACCCGGCCCACCAGCGCGGGCGTCACCCCGAGCGCCTTGAGGGTGGCGGCGATGGCCCGGCCGATCGGCCCGGAGCCGACCACACAGGCACGGGTGCCCGCCACCCGGCGGGTCTCCCGGTGCCGCCAGACGCGGTCCCGCTGGAGGTCCACCGTGCGGGGGAGGTCCTTGGCGGCGGCCAGTACGAGGGCGGCCACGTACTCGGCCATCGGCTGGTCGAAGACACCGCGCGCGTTGGTCACCACCGTGTCGGAGGCGGTCAGTTCGGGGCAGAGCAGGTGGTCCACGCCCGCGCTCGCGGTGTGCACCCAGGCCGGGCGCCGCCCCTCGCCGGGCCAGGCGGCGCGTACCACCCGCGAGCGGAAGTCCCACACCAGCAGCACGTCCGCCTCGGGCAGCAGCGCGGCCAGGCCCGCCTCGTCGGTGTGCAGTACCCGGGCCCGGCCGGTGAGGCGGCCCAGCCGCGGCGGCGGATCGGCGTCCAGCACCAGCAGGGTGGGGATGGTCATCGGTCCGCCCCTCCCGTCTCCCGCGCGGTCGCCCACGCTGGCACGCGCCCCCGGCGCCGTCAACGGGCCGCGCCCTTCAGGGGGCGATCCGGCGTCCGCTGGGTAGCCGCACCCGGAGCGGGGGTGCCCGTACCGCCGTGCGGGCCACGCGGGGCTCCCTCGCGGGAAGCGGGGGAAGACGCAGGGAACAGCCCTGAGTAACACGGAGAAAGGCCGACATGACAGCAATCGGATTCCTCTGCCCGGGCCATCGCGGCGAGGACGACTACCCACGCGTCGAGCAACTGCTCGCCGGTGCGGTCCGGCTGGACCTGGTGCACACCGGCACCGGGGAGGACGCCCACGCGGTCGACCCGCTGCACGGCGCGGACTTCGCCGGACGGCTCACCGCGGCCATGGAGGGGCTGCGGCTGACCGGCGCCGAGGCGGTGGTCTGGACGAGCCCGGCGGGCGGCTTCGCCCACGGCTGGAAGGACGCGCACACCGAGGCGACGGAACTGGCCCGGCAGGCCGGACTCCCCGCCTCCTCCACCTCGCTGGGCTTCGTGCACGCCGCCCAGGCGCTCGGTGTCCGCAAGGTCGCCGTCGCCCACGCCTACCCGCCGGACACCGCCGCGCTCTTCCGCGCGTTCCTCACCGACGGCGGACTGGAGGTGACCGGGACCGACGAGCCCGACACCCGCACCGCCGAGCGGGCCGTGGACGGCGGCGAGGCGGAACTGCTCGCCCTGGCCCGCGCCGCCGACACCTCGGACGCCGAGGCGGTACTGCTGCCCGACACCGCGCTGCGCACCGCCGCCCACCTGTCCGCGCTGGAGGCCGCGCTCGGCAAGCCGGTGCTCACGGCGTCCCAGGTCTCGGTCTGGGAGGGGCTGCGGCTGGCCGACCGTCGGCTGCACACCGACACCCTCGGCACCCTCTTCACCCGGGAGCCCGTCGCACAGCTCTGACCAGGTACCCGGCCCGGCCGGGGGAATAAGCGGGGACAGCCTCCTGTTACGGCACGCAGGACAGAGCACGCCGTAAACAGGAGGCTTCCACCGTGCCGGCAGACGAGATCCGGGGTGCCGTGCATGGCACCGCCCCCGTCCCCCTCTCCGTACTCGACCTGGTCACCGTGGGAGCTGGGAGCACCGCCACCGACGCGCTGCGCACCAGCGTGGAGCTGGCCCGCTTCACCGAGGCGCGTGGCTTCCACCGCTACTGGGTCGCCGAGCACCACTCGATGCCGGGCGTCGCCTCCTCCTCGCCCGCCGTCATCCTGGCGAACCTCGCCGCCCACACCGACCGCATCCGGCTCGGCTCGGGCGGCGTCATGCTGCCCAACCACGCCCCGCTGGTCATCGCCGAGCAGTTCGGCACCCTGGAGGCCATGGCACCGGGCCGCGTCGACCTGGGCCTCGGCCGGGCGCCGGGCACGGACGGGGCGACGGCGGCCGCGCTGCGCCGCTCCGACACCCTGAACGAGGGCGCCGACGACTTCCCGCAGCAGCTCGCCGAGCTGACCCGGTTCCTCGACGACGACTTCCCCGACGGGCACCCGTACGCCCGAATCCACGCCATCCCCGGCCCGGTGCAGGGCAGCACCCCCGGCGGGGTGCAGTCGGCGCACCGCCCGGTGGTCTGGCTGCTCGGCTCCTCCGGCTTCAGCGCCCAGCTGGCCGGAATGCTCGGCCTGCCCTTCGCCTTCGCGCACCACTTCTCCGCGCAGAACACCATCCCGGCGCTCGACCTGTACCGGGAGACGTTCCGCCCCTCCGAGGTGCTGGCCGAGCCCTACGCCCTCATCGGTGTCTCCGCGCTCGCCACCGACGACGAGGCCGAGGCGGGCCGCCAGGTCCGCGCGACCGCGCTCAACATGCTCCGGCTGCGCATGGGCCGTCCCGGCCTCTTCCCCGACCCCGAGGACGCCGCCCGGCACGAATTCAGCCCCATGGAGGAGGAGTTCGCGGCCTCCTTCACCCGCAACATCGTGCACGGCACCGCCGACGAGGTCCGCGCGGGCCTGGACGACCTCCAGAAGCGCACCGGCGCCGACGAGCTGATGCTCACCAGCCACGCCCACCGCGGCGAGCTGCGGCTGCGCTCCTACGAGCTGATCGCCGACGTCTACGGCCTGCCCGCCGCGTAACTCTGCACTCCGAGGAGTTCCGTGATGCGGTCCGGCGGCACCGGGCGGGAGTACAGCCAGCCCTGCCCGGTGTCACAGCCGATCCGGCGCAGCCGGGTGGCCTGCGCGGAGGTCTCCACGCACTCGGCGGTGACGGTCAGCCCGAGCCGGTGGGCCAGCTGGATCATCGCCTCCACGATCACCTCGTCGGCCGGGTTGGCCGTCGTACCGGCCCGGCCCGGGTCGCCGCCCTCGTACTGGAAGCCGCGCACGAAGGACCCGTCCAGCTTCAGCACCGAGACCGGGAGGCGGCTGAGGTAGGCCAGGTTCGAGTACCCGGTGCCGAAGTCGTCGATGGCGATCCGCACGCCCATGTCGCTGAGGGCCTGGAGCGCCTGGATCGGGCGGCCGCCTGAGCCCATCACGGCCGACTCGGTCAGCTCCAGCTGGAGCAGCTGCGGGGCGAGCCCGGTCTCGCGGAGCGTGCCCGCCACGTCCGCCACCAGGTCGGAGTCCCACACCTGGCGCACGGCCACGTTCACGCTGACGAAGATGGGCGGCTCGTCCGGATGGGCGAGCTGCCACTGCCGGGCCTGGCGGCAGGCGGTGACCAGCGCCCAGCGGCCGAGCTGCACGATCGAGCCGTCCTCCTCGGCCAGCTGGATGAACCGATTCGGCGTCAGCATGCCGAACTGCGGGTGGTGCCAGCGCACCAGCGCCTCCACCCCGCTCAGCCGCCCGTCCTCCATGCCGACCAGCGGCTGGTACTCCAGCGCGAACTCCCCGCGCTCGATGGCCGGGCGCAGCGTGGAGGACAGGGCCTGACGGGTGACGCGGTGCGCGTTGCGCTCGGGGTCGAACAGGGTCCAGCGGGCCTTGCCGTCGGCCTTCGCCCAGTACAGCGTGGTGTCGGCGGCCTGCATCAGACCGGTGGCCGTCGTCCCGGCCGTGTGCCGCTCGACCACCCCGATGGACGCGGTCAGCGACAGCCTGCGGCCCGCCAGGTCGAAGGGTTCCTCCAGCGCCCGCAGCGCGGAGGCGGCGAGGTCGGAGAGCTGTTCGGTGCCGGTGGAGTCCTCCACGAGCAGCGCGAACTCGTCGCCGCCGAGCCGGGCCACCAGCGGGGCGCCCGCCCGCGCGCCCTCGGTCTCCTCCGCCACATGGGTCAGCCGCTTCGCCACGGCCTCCAGCAGCCGGTCGCCGACGCGGTGGCCCAGGGTGTCGTTGACCGCCTTGAACCCGTCGAGGTCCAGACAGCACAGGCCGATCCGCCCGGTGCCGGTGCCGCTGTCGGCGCCGTCCTCCGGCTCCGCCTCCAGCGCGGCCGACAGCCGTTCGAAGAACAGGGTGCGGTTGGGCAGCCGGGTCACCGGATCGTGCATCCGCAAGTGCCGCAGCCGCGCCTGGAGTTCACGGCGGGCGCTGATGTCGGAGACGGACAGCAGGGCGCCCGGGGTGCCCTCGGTCAGCGGGGTGACGGTGATGCGCACCCAGACGGGGTCGCCGTCCGGCTGTTTGAGGCGCCGGGTGCAGCGCAGCCGGTCCTGGCGGCCGCCGAGCACCTCGCGGTAGGCGTGCCGGGTGCGCGGGTCGGGGGCCAGGTCGACGAGGTCGGCGGCGGGGCGTCCGGCCAGCGCCTCGGCGGACGTGCCCAGCAGCGCTCCCAGGGCGGTGTTGGCGTGTGCGACCAGCCCGTCGGGGGTCACCACGGCCATGGGGAGCGGGGCCGTCGTGAAGACCCGGTGGTAGGTCATGTGGTCACCGTCTGTCACGGCTGACCGGTCGAGGTCTGCCGCGGGCGTCGGCCCTTCGGACGTTCCGCTCACCGCTCGCTCCCGCAGTGCACTCGATCCCAGTCCGTGCCGGAAAGTGTGCCGATCATAGAGGCTGGTCCCGGCCCCTTCCAGCCGGTCTCCAGTCTCCCCGACCGACCCGCCCTCCTGACAGATCGTTTCTGCCCGGACCTGGACGGGTTCTTGAGGCCCACGACCACTTGTGACGTTCCGTGAGTAGTTCGGGGTGTCGGCCGCCGGGTGGCCGCCGGGGGCGCAAACGGGCGTACTCACCCTTCCGGTTCAGGTAAACAGGGCATAGCGCAACATAAGCACACAGTCTGGGTGGCGGTGTCCCGCGAACCGCGACCGGAGGTCCCCGACGTGCCCAAGCTGCGCAGCGCCGCCGCCGTGGCCACCACGATGTCGGCGCTCGCCGCGACCTCGATCCTCACCGGCCCCTCGGTGGCCGACGCCTTCTCGCCCGAGCCCTGCGCGCTGCACCGCTCCGACGCCCACCACTCCGAGGGCCTGGACACCTGGAACTCCGCCTACCCGCGCCCCGAGGGCCGGCTCGACGCCGCCCTGGTCTTCCTGTCGTTCCCGGACGCCGCCCCGCGCACCACCCCCGCCGAGCTGACCGCCGACCACTTCCCGGCCACCAGCAGCTACTTCGCGCAGGCGTCCTACGGCCGCTTCACCCTGCGCCCGCACCCGCTGGACCGCTGGCTGCGGATGCCGCGCCCGTCCACCGCGTACCGCATACAGCGGGACTGGGGCGCCTCGGACCGCGCCGCCTATCTGCGGGACGCGTTCGCCGTGGCCGACAAGGCGCTGGACTTCTCCCGCTACGACGTGGTCTACCTGGTCGCCGACCCGGACGCGCCCGGCGTGGACTCCGACGCCACCAAGGTGGTCAACCTCGACTCGCCCGTCCGGCTGGACGGCACCGACGTACGCCGGGTCGTCACGGTCTTCGAGCAGCACCCGCCCGACCGGCTGGTGCTGGCCCACGAGACCGGGCACGTCTTCGACCTCCCCGACCTCTACCACCGCCCCACCGACTCCAAGGACGACTGGGACACCCATGTCGGCGACTGGGACCTGATGGGCAGCCAGTTCGGCGAGGCCCCGGACCTGTTCGGCTGGCACAAGTGGAAGCTGGGCTGGCTGGACCCCCGCCAGGTGGCCTGCGTCCGGGGCGCGGGCCCGACCCGGCTCACCCTGGAGCCGCTCGCGGCCGGTCCCGGCGTCCCGGTGCGCGGCGCGTCCGGCGCCCCGGCCTTCGGGCTCGGCAACGGCACCAAGCTCGCCGTGGTGCGCACCGGCCCGGACAGCGCCCTCGCCTTCGAGGCCCGGAACCCGGCGGGCAACGACCGTACGGCGTGCAAGCAGGGCATCCTCGTCTACCGGGTGCGCGCGGGCGTCGCGTCCGGGGACGGTCCGATCGAGGTGGTGGACGCACATCCGCACACCGAGGCGTGCTGGGAGAACTCCGTCTATCCGCCGCTGGCCGACGCGCCGGTGTCCCTGGGGGAGAGCTTCACGGTGCCGGGGGACCGGGTGAAGGTGGAGGTCGAGGAGCGCACGGCCGCCGGGGCGTGGACGGTACGGATCACGCCGGGGGTGGGTGGGTGAGAGGGCGGGGGGTACGCGAAAGGCCCCCGCTCGCGCGAGGGCCTTCGTTGTCTGTGCGCCGCCAGGGACTCGAACCCCGGACCCGCTGATTAAGAGTCAGCTGCTCTAACCAACTGAGCTAGCGGCGCCTGCTGACGTCGTAGACCTTAGCACCCTGGTCGGCGGGAGGAAAAATCGATATCCGGGCCGCCATGCGAGCCGCGCGCACCGCCGCCCAGAGCATCACCTCGGGGCCGGGGAGCCAGGGATGCCGGGTGTCCGGGGCGACCAGCCAGCGGGAGCCCGCCGGGGCCGGGGAGGCGTCGCCCTCCAGTGCCGGGACGGTCACCGCGTCCCCGGTGCCGTGGCACAGCAGCGGCGGGACGGCGTGGGTGCGCGGTCCCCATTCCTCCCAGGCCAGCAGCGAGGGCAGCCGCTGGGCGGTGCCCGGCGCCGCGAACAGCAGGGTCCGGCCCCGGTGCACCGCGACCGGGCCGCAGCCCGGCCCCTCCTCCCACAGCCGGTCCAGCATCCGGCGCCCGAACACCGCGGGCGCGCTCACCACGTCGAAGACCGTGCCGCACGGCAGCACCACGGGGGCGCCGGGCCGCTCCTCCCAGAAGGCGAGCGTGCTGCGCGGATACGTGCCCGCGGAGGCGAGCCAGGCGGCTCCCTCGGCGGTGGCGGCGGTGACGTCCGGTGCACTGGTCATGCACACAGGTCTACCGGCGGTGAGCGGCCGGTTTCCCTGGGTTGCGGAAATTGGGGACACCAGGGGGCGGGAGGGGGTATCTTGCCCGCCTGGCATATGCCAGATGCGCGGGGCGGTCCCTCGCTAGTGCGGGTCGGCCGCCCGGTGGCCCTCGGGGTCGGCGCCCCGCAGCAGGTCCCGGCCGAACTCCACCATCTTCTTGGCGTAGTCCTCGGTCCACTCCGCCCGCTCGGCGATGTCCGCCGCCGTCAGCCGGTCGAACCGGCGCGGGTCGGCCAACTGGGCCGCCGCCACGGCCTGGAACTCCATGGCCCGGTCGGCCGCCGCGCGGAACGCCTGGGTCAGCTCGGTGGCCCGCGTCAGCAGCGCGCGCGGATCGTCCATCGACTCCAGGTCGAAGAAGTGCTCCGGATCGGCGGCCGCCGCCGCGGGCTCGAAGAGCAGGGGCGCGGGGCGTAGCCGCGGTTCGTTCCGACGCGGCGAGGGCTCCGCCATGTCTTCATCTCCTCCTCGTACGTTCGCTTGCGTTCGGCCCCGCCTGAGGCCGGACCACCGTCCATTGTCCCGCGCCCACGCAAGACCGCCCCAGGGCCAGACCCGCACCTACGGTCAGGGCCGCCGTCTCAGGGCCGGTACGGGACGCGGTGTTCGGCCAGGTGCGCCAGGACCGCGTGGTTCGCCTCCCAGCCGTCCGGGAACTTCACCAGGGTGCCCAGCTGGACCGGTTCCGTGGACGGGTACTCGTCCAGCAGGTCGCTCACCCCGGCGCGGCACACCACGACGCACGCGTGCCGGTGCCGGGAGGCCAGGACGCACAGGCGGCCGGTCTCCAGGTGGAAGGCGGTGGCGTCGGGGCGGCCGGAGAGCGGGTGCAGGACCACCGTGACGTCGTACTCCCGGCCCTGGAGCCGGTTCGCGGTGTCGACGGTCACGCCCGCCACGCCCAGGTCGGCCAGGGCCGCGCGGACCGCCGCCGCCTGGTCCCGGTGGGCGGTGCCCACGGCGACCCGGTCGGCGGTCAGCGGCGTCGGCGTCTCCGCGCGCTCGGAGACGGCCGCGCCCCCTCGGTCCAGCAGCCGCCGCACCACCAGGGCCACCGCCCGCACCGCCTCCGGGTCGGTGCGCGGGGTGTGCCGGGCGGGCAGCTCCAGCAGCCCCCAGCCGGACTCCGCCGCCTCGTCGATCACCCGGTCCGGGCCCGAGCCGTCCGACGGCACCGCGAAGGCGAGCCGCCGCTCCCCGTGCCCGGTCCCGCTGCGGAACGGCGTGTACGGGTAGAACGCGGCCGACACCAGCGGCGCCGCCGACGCGGGCAGCCGCCAGGACACCGGCAGCCGGTGCTGCGGCAGCCGGGGATTGTGCGCGAGCAGCGTGGACACCGCCGAGGCGGACGGGTCGTAGGACAGGCCCGCCCACTGGTCGCCGCCCACCGTGGAGAACGGGTCCAGCTGGCCCGGATCGCCCACGAACAGCGCCCGCTCGAACAGCCCGGCCACGGCCAGCAGCGAGTCCGAGCGCATCTGGTACGCCTCGTCCACGATCGCGTGCCGCCACGGCTCGTCCACCGAGACATGCGCCCACTTCGCGGCCGTGGACAGCACCACCGGCATCCCGGCCAGGTCGGCCGCCTTCGCCGAGGTTCGGACGTTGGGGAGCGGGTCCAGCGCCTTGTCGTAGGCGTCGGTGTCGCTGCTGTGCAGGCGGCCCACCGGCAGCTCGGGGTTCTTCTCCGCGAGCCGCAGCACCAGGTCGTCCACCTGGGCGTTGGTCTGCGCCACCACCATCAGCGGACGGCCCGCCTCGGCCAGCTCCAGCGCGGCCCGGACCACCAGCGTCGACTTGCCCGCGCCGGGCGGGGAGTCCACCACCACACCGCGCTCGGTGCCGTGCAGGGTGTCGGCGAGGATCGCGTCCGTGGCGCGGGTGGCGGCGGCTGAGGGGTCGAAGTCCACGGTCGTCACAGCACGTCCTCCTCGGTCACCGCGTCCGGGACCTCCGCGACGGGCTCACCGGGCGGCCCGCCGTGCGTCCACGGGGTCTGCTCCGGGTCGGGCAGCTTGGCGCCGCCGCGCTGCTCGTGCTCGAAGAGCGTGAAGCACACCGCGTCGCCCTTCTCCGGCACCGAACCGGCCTCCGGCTCCTTGCCCCGGCCCATCTTGTCCATGATCCGCAGCACCAGCACGCCGTCCTCCGGCGCGCCCTCGTACCCGGCGAACTCCGCCGTCTGCGGCTTGCCGTTCAGCGAGCGGTACACCTTGGCGCGCTCGCCCAGATGCGGGCGGTCCTCGGTGCGCACGGTCACCAGCGGGCGCGGGCTCGGCCGCTTGCCCTCGCTGTACGCCATGACCACCTCGGTCACCTCGCCCGCGAGCGCCTCCCCGGCCAGCCGCCGGGCCGCCATCACCAGCGGGTCGTCCAGCGCCTCCTGCGCCTCCAGCCGGGCCTGCTCGCGCTCCCGGATGGCCAGCTTGTTCGCCGCCGTCACCGCGTCGTCCCGGCGCGGCTGCGGGGGTTCGCCCGCTGTGATCCGGTCCCGGTGCGAGGTGAACGACCAGCGGTCCCGGGTCCACCGCTGCTCGACATGGGCGCCCTCAGGGAGCGTCCGCAGCAGGTCGAGCCCACGCCACACCGCGTCCCAGGTCGGCTTCGTACGGCTCTCGACCAGGTCGCGGATCTCCCGCTCGGCGGCCGTGAGGGCGGTCAGCAGGTCCTCGGCGCCCGGCGCGTCCTCGGCGGCGGCCAGCGCGGTGCGCGCCCGGTCGTACCGCTCGATGGCCGGGGCCAGCAGCTTGTTGTCGAACGCCGGGTCGGTGGCCGGGCCCGCCGGGGGACACAGGAGCTGGCCCGCCGCGTCCCGCTCGCGCTCCGCCCGGCCCGCCGCCTCCGCGCCGGACTCGCCCTCGGGCGGGTCGATCCAGGCCAGCAGGGCGCCCAGATGCTGGTCCTCCACCACGGACTGCCCGGTCGCCCAGTGCCGGGACAGCGCGTCGGTCAGCGCCAGCAGCAGCGAGGAACCCGGCACCCGGGACCGCTCGCCGTAGTGCGTCAGCCAGCGGCCCAGCAACGGCACGCGCGGCGGCGCCGGATACGGCGTCTCCGGCTCCTGCTCGGCCGTACGCCGGAACCGCATCGAGCGGCCCAGCAGCCGCACCAGGTCCAGGCCCGCGCGGCTCGGCACGATCAGCTGGGGCGCGTCCACGCACAGATCGACCTCGACCTTGACCCGCTTGCCGGTCTCCGGGTCGGTGTCGGTGCGCTCGGCCGTCTCCACCGCCTCCGCGCGGGAGTCGAGGTACGGCAGCACGATGTCGGCCAGCTCGGCGAGGAACGCGAAGCGCAGATCGCGGTCGCGGGGCTGCGGCACGACCAGCAGCCGGGGCGCGTCCCGGTCGGTGCCGACCAGCGCGCCGAGCGGGGCGCCCGTCTCACCGGCGGTGGTCAGCGGGACGAACACCAGCGGGCGGTCGGACAGATGACGGTGCCGGACGGTCGCGGCGGGCTGGGCCCGGCCGGTGGCGACCGCCTCCAGGCGGGCCAGGGTGGCGATCAGGGACACGGCACGGCCTCCCGGTCCGCCGCGCGGGCGAGCGCCTCGGCGCGCAGGGCGGCGGCCCGGCGCAGCGCGGCCACCACCGGATCGTCCGGGTCGCCGCTCTCGCCGCGCGCCGCCGACAGCACCTCCTGGACGGTGCCCAGGCCGCCCAGCTCGGCGCGGAGCGGACGGCCCAGCCGGGTCACCGCGTCGGCCGCGCGGGACCGCTCCCGGCAGTGGAAGGCCAGCTCGCACGAGGACAGGCACTCGGGCGCGTAGGTCGCCGGGACCGCGTCGACGGCGGCCGTCAGCTCACCCGCCGGGCGGTCCGGGTCGAAGCAGGTGCCCTCGGGCAGCTCCTCCGCGATGGTCTCCACCCGGGTCAGCCGGGTCAGCTGCCGCGCGGTGACCGCCCGCTGCGCGCGTACGTCGACCGCGCGGGCGGTGGCCAGGTTGGAGAAGTCCTTCGGGCACACCAGCAGCACCTCGTGCCGCACGGCGGGCGGCGGGGTCAGCCGGGCCGCGACATCCTCCAGCGCCAGCACGTACACCGCCGCCTGCCGGGCGGCCGCGCCCACCTTCGCCGGGTCGGCCGAGCCGTCCAGCATCGGGAACGACTTGATCTCCACGACCGTCCAGCCGCCGTCGGGGTGCACCACGACCGCGTCCGGTTCCAGGAAGGCGGGCGAGCCCGCCACGTCCAGGGCCAGCATCGGATGGTCCAGCAGCGTCCAGCCGCCCGCCTCCACCGCCTCGCGCAGCGCCAGCGCCGTACGCGCGGTACGGCCCTCGGGGCCCGGTGCGCTCAGGTCCGGCACCGACGCCCCGGCGGGCGGTTCGGCGGCCGGGTCCAGCAGGGTGTGGGTGAGCCGCAGCAGCTCGGCGCCGCCGTCCGCCTTCACCCGGGCCTCGAAGGTGTTGCCCCGGATCAGCGCGAACTGGGACTGCCCGTACTCCGAGGGGGCGCCCAGCGCGCCCGCGAGCGCGGCCTTGTCCACCCCGGCGCCGTCCAGGATCGCGCGTCTGCGGCAGCCCGGGTTGGCCGCGAGCGCCGCGAGGGCGCGCGCGTCCAGCGCCTTGGCCGGGACGTCGGGACCGCGCAGCTCAGCGAGCCGGTGCCGCAGCGCCGTCCCCGGCTTCGCTGGGGGAGGCGTCGGTTCCGGCCGCGGGGTCGAGCCGCGACTCGCGCTGCCGTGGAATTCGCTCACCCGCGGAAGTCTGGCATCCGTCACTGACAATCGGAGCGGGACCGGTGTTTCCGGCCGCCGTGAGCGGGGCCGCCCAGGCGGTCAGCCGCAGCCGCGCGGCCGTCGCGGCCCGCGTCACGTACGGGGCCAGCAGCAGTCCGGCGCCCATCACGGCCGCGCCCGCGACCGCGTCCAGGAAGTAGTGGTTGGCGGTGCCCATGACCACGATCGCGGTCAGCAGCGGGTAGCCGATCGCGGCCGCCCGGGCCCAGCGGGTACGGCCGCACTTCCACAGCATCACCCCGCAGAACAGGGCCCAGCCGACGTGCAGGCTCGGCATCGCCGCGTACTGGTTGGTCATGCCGCCCATGCCGCGCGGGGCACTGGCCTCGCTGCCCCACCAGCCGTACGCGCTGTAGTGCGCCATGGTGTCCACGAAGCCGTGGGCGGGGGAGAGCAGCCGGGGCGGGCAGGTGGGCAGCAGGGTGAAGCCGATCAGGCCGATGAACGTGGACGTCATCAGCCAGGTGCGGGCCGCCCGGTAGTGCTCGGCGTGGGCCCGGAACAGCCAGACCAGGACCGCGGGCGTGACCAGGTAGTGCAGCGAGGCATACCAGAAGTCGGCCGGTACCCCGATCCAGGGCTCGGCCGTGAAGAGCCGGTTCAGCGGGTGCTCGGCGTTCAGGTACAGCGCCTGCTCGACGCGGAGGATGGCCAGACCGTGGTCCACCGCGGAGGTGACGTCCCCGCGCGCGAGGAGCCGACCGGCGGTGTAGCAGCCGTAGACCAGCAGGATCAGCGGCAGCTCGGTCCACCAGCGCGGGCGGGTACGCGGCTCCGCCCCGGTGTTCGCTGCCTCGGTCTGCTGCATCCGATCGCCCTCCCCCTTCACGCTGCCTGGCACCCCCCTCGGGCGCCGTGACACCTTACGGTGTCGGCCCGCCCGTCCGCGCGGGCGTTCCGGCTCTCGAAGACGCCCGGATCGCCCTCCGGGTTGCCCGCGCGCGGGGTGCGCGATGATGGGAGGACCTCATATCGCGTTTCCCCGGCGTCCACGCGGCGTCCCGCATCCGGAAAGGTTTCCTCATGGCACCGCGCATCCTGCTGGCCCGGCACGGACAGACGGCCTGGTCGCTGTCCGGCAAGCACACGGGCCGGACCGACGTGCCGCTCCTGGAGGAGGGCCGACGCGGGGCCAAGCTGCTCGGCGAACGGCTGCGGCAGACCCCGCCGGCCGGCTTCGCGGACGTGGAGGTGCGCACCAGCCCGCTGGTCCGCGCGCACGAGACCTGTGAACTGGCCGGGTTCGGCGACCGCGCCGAGGTGTGGGACACGCTCATGGAGTGGGACTACGGCGCCTACGAGGGCATGACCCCGCCCGAGATCCAGGCCGTCCGGCCCGGCTGGCTGATCTGGCGCGACGGCGTCCCCGAGGGCGAGACCCTCGCCGAGGTGACCGCCCGCGCGGACGAGGTCGTGGACTGGGCCCGCTCCGCCGACCGCGACGTGCTGATCTTCGCCCACGGCCACATCCTGCGCTCCATCGGCGCCCGCTGGCTCGGCCTCCCCCTCGACTTCGCGGCCCGCCTCCGCCTCAACCCCACCTCCCTGTCCACCCTCGGCTGGGCCTACGGCGAACCGGCGATCGAGAGCTGGAACGACACGGGACACCTGGCGGGCTAGGGGAACTACCCCCGCCGGGGCCGCGGCAGCGAGGCGTGCCGGTCCAGGAAGTCCGCGACCCCCGTGGCCCGGCGGTGCGGGAGCAGGACGCGGGCGGTGCCCGCCAGCATCGTCTGGATGCGGGACGACTGGACCTGCGCGAGGAGCTCCAGGACCCGCAGACCGGCCGCCGCCGCCTCGTCCGGGTGGCCGTCGCGGGCCAGGTCGTCGGCGAGTTCGGCCGTGTACAGGGCGATGTTGCGGGAGAAGTGCGGGTCCTGGAGCCGGGTCGCGCGGCGGGCGTGCCGGGACGCGCGGCGCCAGTCGCCCAGCGTCGACCAGCACTGCGCCTCGAGACCGGCCAGCTCGGCCTCGCCGTAGAAGCTCATCCACTCCGGGTCGGCGTCGGAGATGCCGCGCCCGAACAGCGCCTGCGCCCGTACGAGCGCCTGCTCGCAGCCGGTGCGGTCCGCGAGCCCCGCCCAGCCGCCCGCCTCGCGCAGCGCGAGCAGCGACATCAGCCGGGGCGAGCCCAGCGGACGGGCGGCCCGCTGCGCGGCCTGCGCCGAGCGGACCGCCTCGCGGGGGCGCCCGGCGTCGCGGGCGAGGAAGGCGGTGTTACAGAAGGCGTGCGCCTCCAGACCCGCGTCCCCGGTCATCCGGGCGGTCGCCAGCGCCTCCGCGTAGTGCGAGCGGGCGTCGTCGAAGCGGCCCGAGTCATGGGCCAGCCAGCCCACCGAGATGGCCAGTTCACCGGCGCCCGAGTGGAGCCGCTCGGCGGTGGTCTGCCGGGTCGCGCCCGCGTCCAGCAGGGCGTACGCGACGCGCAGCGGCTCCGCCGCGCGCCGGTACAGGCCGTCCGCGCCGTGCTTGTCGTCCAGCAGCCGGATGCGCCGGACTGCCTCCTCGACGGCGGCCGCCTCCGACGAACCCGGCCGCCGCGGGGCCGCCGAGGCGTCCGTGGCGATGCCCAGCGGGCCCAGCGCGGCGGCGGTCGCCACCGTGGCACTCGTACCGGTCATGAATGCGCGACGCAGCACGTCGCTCTCCTCGTGGTTCAGGGGGTCGATCGGGTACGGCCGGTGGGCGCCGTACGGGGCGTCGCGGTCGCAGGGGTGCTCGTGCGCGGCCGGGGCCGCGGGGGCGGCGGCCGGGCGGGCGCCCCGCCCGCGCACCGCCGAGCGCGGCGCGAAGCCGAGGTCGGTGAGCGTGCGGCCGGGGAACAGGTGCAGGAACACCCGCTCGTACGCGTAGTTGGGACAGCGGATCTCACCCGCCTCGACTCTCCCGACGTAGCGCGCGTCACAGCTCACCCGCTCGCCGATCTCCCGCGCGGCGCGCCGCACCAGGGCGGCGAACTCCGCCGGGGAACGGCGGCCACGCAGCTGCCGGAAGGCGGTGTTGGGGCGGGGCGGCCGGTCGGGCTGCGCCGAGGTATCGGTTGACGACGCCATGGCCGGTCCTCTCGTGCGAACCGTCGAACCATGCCGGAACAGGGCCCCGCACGGGCATGGTTGCCCGTGTGACACCGTGGGTCCGGCGGGGCAAGAACGTACCCGCTGTGTCCGGCCCGACACGCAGTGTTTAGCTACAAACCGGATATCTCATCCACGATCCGCCATGAACTGCCATCCTTTGCGGCGCACTTGTGCCGTAGCCCTTGACGCGGTCGCACGTTGTACCTCACGGACCGCAACAGGCAGCGTGCTGGAGGCCGGCATGGAGACCCGTCCGAACAACGATCCTTGTCCGGTGCCTTCGTGGTCACGGCAACCCGGCGACGTGGCACCCGACCTGGTCACGGTACCGACCCGCCAGGGCCTGGAGGCCGTCGACATCCTGCGCCGAGAGGCCGCCGAGGGCGTGGGCCCGGTGCTGCACGACGACGGCCGCGACACCCTCGGCTTCCTCGTCCCGCCCGGTACGGCCGGTAGCTGGGACGTGCCGGGCAGCACCTGCGTCCGGACCTCGGGGCGCGGCCTCAGGCTGGCCCCGGAGCCGCCCGTCCAGGGCTCCGACTGGCTGCTGCCGCCCGGCGAGGCCGACCTCGCCACCGACCCCGCGGTGCTGCGCCGGGCGCTCGGCGAGGCGGCCCGGCTCATCGAGGCCGCCGACAGCTGCCGCTGAGCCCCCCGGCCGTGCGGCGGGCCGCCGTGCCACCTGCGAGAATGGCCCGATGGGCAGGTCCAGGGACAACCGGCGCAGGGCGGCCGCCGAAGCCGTGGTGGAGGCCGTCGAGGGCGGCCTCGCGGAACTCATACCCGATCCGGACCGGGCGCGGGCCTGGTCGCTGCTGATCGACGGCGCCCCTCAGTCGCACGTCGACCTCGACGACCCGGCGCACCTGTCCTTCGAGTACCAGCGCCGCATCGGTCATGTCATCGACCTCGTCGCCCCGCCCGGCAAGCCCGTGCACGCCGTGCACCTCGGCGGCGGCGCGCTCACCCTGGCCCGGTACACCGCCGCGACCCGGCCCCGCTCGACCCAGCAGGTGGTGGAGCGTGACGCGGCCCTGGTCCAACTCGTCCGCCGCGAACTCCCCCTGGACCCCGGCGCCCGGATACGGGTGCGCCCGGCCGACGCCCGCGAGGGGCTCGCCAAGGTGCCGGACGGCTGGGCCGACCTGATCGTCGCCGACGTGTTCAGCGGCGCCCGCACCCCGGCCCATCTGACGTCCGCCGAGTTCCTGGACGAGGTCCGCCGCGCACTGCGCCCCGGCGGTGTCTACACCGCCAACCTGGCCGACGGCCCGCCGCTCGCCCACCTGCGCGGCCAGATCGCCACGGCGGCGGCCCGGTTCGCCGAACTCGCCCTGATCGCCGACCCGGCGGTGCTGCGCGGCAAGCGCTTCGGCAACGCCATCCTCGTCGCCTCCGACCTCCCGCTCCCGCTGGCCGAGCTGACCCGCCGCGCCGCCTCCGACCCCCACCCGGCCCGCCTCGAACACGGGCCCAGGCTCACGGACTTCACGGGCGGCGCGGCCCCGGTGACGGACACCTCGGCGGTGGCGTCCCCGGCTCCGCCGCCGTCGGTGTTCCGCTGAGGGGTGCTTTGCCGCCGGTCAGAGCACCGGCGGGCCCGCCTCGACGCGGCGCATGATCGGCGCGAGGCGGTCCAGGTCGGGGCCGTTCTGGTCCTGTCGCTCGTCCCACCAGGTGGCACCGGCGTCCCGCAGGGGGCCGATCAGGTCCCTGACCTTCGCCGCGTCCGTGGGCGTGGCACCGCCGAGCACGAAGTCGAAGGGGCGCTCCTCCCCGGCCGGACGGTGCCGGTTCACGTACTCGATCAGCTCGCGTACCTCCGCCAGGTGCGGCACATGACCGTGCAGGGCGGACTCGAAGAGCGGTACCGCGCCGTCCCACCGTGCCGCCCGCCGCATGGGGGCGCGCTTCGGCCAGAACCCGCCGATCCACACCGGCGGACCGCCCTGCTGGGCGGTGGCGGGCAGCAGCGCCACGTCCCGGACCTCATAGTGCGGGCCCTGGTGGCTGACCGGCTCGCCGGACCAGAAGCGCCCCAGCAACCCCAGCCCCTCGTCCAGCCGTTCGGCGAGCACGGGCGGCTCGGCGGTGTCGCCGAAGCTGGCGTACTCGTCCTTCACCGGACCGCCCAGCCCGGCCGCGAAGGTCACCCGGCCACCGCTGAGCTGGTCCAAGGTGGCCACCTGCCGGGCCAGTTGCTGCGGACGGTAACGCGCGACCGGCGTCAGCAGGGTGCCCAGGCGGATGCGGGAGGTGGCCAGCGCGGCCGCCGTCAGGCGACCGGGCCGTTCAGTACGTCTGCACATCCACGTGCGGTGGTCCGTCGTGCCAGTCGCAGAAGACCGTCACCCGGTCGGTGCTGCGGCTGAACTCGACGCGAATCCACGTCTCCGTCTTGAAGACCTGCATCGACCAGCCGGTCGCCGGTGTCGCGGAGACGAGGGTCGCGCTCACGGGCCCCAGGTCGAACACCGCTCGCCCGCCGCCCGTGTCGTATGCCTTGACGTCGCCGGAGGGGGTGGTGGGGGGCGGGGGAGTGGGGGTGGGCGCGGGGGTGGTGCGGGTCGGGGTGGGGGACGGGGGTGGCGTGGTGCGGCGGGGCGTGGGTGTGGGCCTCCGGGGGGTGGGCGTGGGGGGTGCCGGGGGCCGGGTGGAGGCGTGGGCCGCCGCCTCGGCCGCGGTGATCGGTACGGCGCGCGGGGGGTCGTACGCGGTGCCCGCCATCACCGTGTGCACGCCCCACCAGGACAGCGTGGTCGCCGCCGCGGTGGCCAGCAGCCACGCCAGTACGTGTACGAGTCCTCTGCGCATCGGGGCCATACTGCCTCAGCCGCCACCCGCCGCGCAGGCGGCCCCAGTTGTCCACAGGGAGTTGTCCACAGGCCAACACTTGGCAGGTGCGCATGGCGTACGGTGCGGCGCATGGCAAGTGTGCTCGTGGTCGAGGACGATCAGTTCGTCCGCTCGGCGCTGATCCGGCATCTCACCGACGCCGCCCACGTGGTGCGCAGCGTCGGCACCGCGCTGGAGGCGCTGCGCGAGGTCGCCCATCTCCGGTTCGACGTGGTCATACTCGACCTCGGCCTGCCCGACCTGGACGGCTCCGAGGCGCTGAAGATGCTGCGCGGCATCACCGACGTGCCCGTCATCATCGCCACCGCCCGGGACGACGAGACGGAGATCGTCCGCCTGCTCAACGACGGCGCGGACGACTACCTGACCAAGCCCTTCTCGGTCGAGCACCTCTCCGCCCGCATCGCCGCCGTGCTGCGCCGCTCCCGCTCCGGCGCCGCCGAGGCACCGCCCTCCCCGGTGATCCGGGTCGGCGGCCTCACCGTCGACCCGCTGCGCCGCCAGGCCGAGCTGGACGGCGCCCGACTCGACCTGACGCGGCGCGAGTTCGACCTGCTCGCCTTCCTCGCGGGCCGCCCCGGCGTGGTCGTCCCGCGCAAGGAACTGCTCGCCGAGGTCTGGCAGCAGTCGTACGGCGACGACCAGACCATCGACGTCCATCTGTCCTGGCTCAGACGCAAGCTGGGCGAGACGGCGGCCCGGCCCCGCTATCTGCACACCCTGCGCGGGGTCGGGGTCAAGCTGGAGCCGCCCGCCGTGGGGGAGCCCCGATGAGATGGGCCCTGGTCAAGGTCTGCCTGGCGGTGACCACGATGGTCGTCGTCGCCTTCGCCGTCCCGCTCGGCCTGGTCGTGAAGGAGATGGCCCGCGACCGTGCCTTCGCGGGCGCGGAGCGCGAGGCCGCCGCTGTGGCGCCCGCGCTGTCCATCACCACCGACCGGGGCGAGCTGGAGCGGGTGGTCGCGGCGGCCGGGGCCGACTCCGGGATGTCGGTGCACCTGCCCGCCGACGGCGGCCGGGGCGCCCTCGACCTCGGCCGGGGCAGGGCCGCGGGCCGGGACATCGAGGCCGTGCGCCGGATGGGCCGCGCCTCCACCACCGAGGTCACCGGGGGCTCCGCGCTGCTGCAGCCGGTCGCGCTCGGCTCCGGCGCCATCGCGGTGGTCGAGGTGTGGGTGCCCGAGGCCGCGATGAGCAACGGCGTGGGCACGGCCTGGGCGGTGCTCGCCGCCGTGGGGCTCGCGCTGATCGCCGGGTCCGTCGCGGTCGCCGACCGGCTCGGGGTGCGCATGGTGCGGCCCGCCCGGCGGCTGGTGGAGGGCGCGCACGAACTGGGCGAGGGGCAGCTCGGCGCCCGGGTCCCCGAGGAGGGGCCGACCGAACTGCGGCTCGCGGCCGTCGCGTTCAACTCCATGGCCGACCAGGTCGTCCAGCTCCTCGCCAACGAACGGGAACTGGCGGCCGACCTCTCGCACCGGCTGCGCACCCCGCTCACCGTGCTCCGGCTGAACGCCGCCTCGCTGGGCGCCGGGGCCGCCGCCGACCAGACCCGCGCCGCCGTGGCCCAGCTGGAGGGCGAGGTCGACACGATCATCCGCACCGCCCGCGAGGCCAAGCCGCAGACGGCGGCCGTGGGACCGGGCACGGGCTGTGACGTGGCCGAAGTGGTGCGCGGGCGCATGGAGTTCTGGTCCGCGCTCGCCGAGGACGAGGGCCGCAAGTGGCGGGTGGCCGGTGCCGAGCGGCCGGTACGGGTGCCGGTGGCCCGCGCCGACCTGGCGGCCGCCCTGGACGCCCTGCTCGGCAATGTCTTCCGGCACACCGCCGAGGGCACCGCCTTCGCGGTCGACGTCCACCACGCCGAGGACGCGGTGATCGTGCTGGTCTCCGACGCGGGCCCCGGCATATCCGACCCCCGGGCGGCGATGGCCCGCGGCCGGGGTTCCGGTGCGGCGGGCTCGACCGGGCTCGGCCTGGACATCGTGCGCCGTCTCGCCGAGTCCACGGGCGGTGACGTCCGCATCGGCTCGTCCGTGCTCGGCGGCACCGAGGTGCGGATCTGGCTCCAGCTGGACGCCCGCAAGCCCGCCGGACGCGGCCACCGGGGCGCCGTCCGCAGGCGGCGCAAGCTGATACCCAGCCGCTGAGTGGTCTCGACCTTTAACCGGTCCCGATGCCTTCCTTAAGCGCACCCTAAGCCTGTCAACCGCCGTCCCGGATAAGCAGATTGCCGGATTCCGCATCGATAGCGTGCTGCCACCACCCCCCACCCCCCGCACGAAGGACAGGCACGCCCATGAGCACGCACCGGCGCAGGATCAGTGGCAGGAACAAGGCGATAGGCGGCGTGGTCGCGGCCGCCGTGGCCGGTGGCGGCGCGGTCCTGGTGACCGGGGTCGCGCACGCCGCCGGGGTCGGCGCCGCGTACACCAAGACCAGCGAGTGGTCGACCGGGTACAGCGCCCAGTACGTCGTCACCAACGACACCGGCGCGGCCAAGAAGGACTGGAGCCTGGAGTTCGACCTCCCGGCCGGTGCCAAGCTCGGCTCGCTGTGGAACGCCGAGTCCAGCGTGAGCGGACAGCACGTCACGGTGAAGGCCGCCAAGTGGGACACCGACGGGCTGGCCGCGGGCAAGTCGGTCACCGTCGGCTTCGTCGTCGACGGCGCCGGTGACCCCTCCGGCTGTCGGATCGACGGCTCCGAGTGCGCCGCCGACCCCGCCGCCACCCCCGAGCCCAGCGGCCGCCCCACCGAGCCCGAGACCCCCGCGCCCACCCAGAGCACCCCCAGCCAGCCGGAGACCCCGGTCCCCACCAAGGCCGCGGGCAACGGCACCAAGGGGGCCGCCGGATTCGCCCCGTACGTCGACACCTCGCTCTACCCGGCCTTCGACCTGCTGGGCACCGCCGACGCCACCGGCGTCAAGAACTTCAACCTGGCCTTCGTCACCGACGGCGGCGGCTGCACCCCCAAGTGGGGCGGCGTGAGCGACCTGACCGCCGACGGCGTGGCCGCCCAGATCGGCGACCTGCGCGCCAAGGGCGGTGACGTCCGGGTCTCCTTCGGCGGCGCCTCCGGCTCCGAACTGGCCACCACCTGCTCCTCCGCCGACGCCCTGGCCGCCGCCTACGCCAAGGCCGTCGACGCCTTCAAGCTGACCAAGGTCGACTTCGACGTCGAGGGCGGCGCGCTGCCCAACACCGCCGCCAACACCAAGCGCGCCCAGGCCATCGCCAAGCTCCAGGCCGCCCACCCCGACCTGAACGTCTCCTACACCCTCCCCGTGATGCCCGAGGGCCTCACCCAGGACGGCGTGAACCTGCTGGCCGACGCCAAGGCCAACGGCGTCCGCGTCGACGGCGTCAACATCATGGCGATGGACTACGGCCCGGCGTACAGCGGCGACATGGGCGACTACGCGATCCAGGCGGCGACCGCCACCCAGGCCCAGATCAAGGGCGTGCTCGCGCTCTCCGAGGACGACGCCTGGAAGACGGTCGGCGTCACCCCGATGATCGGCGTCAACGACGTGGCCACCGAGATCTTCAAGGTCGACGACGCCGGTCAGCTGGTCGACTTCGCCAAGTCCAAGGGCATCGGCTCGCTGTCCATGTGGTCCGGCACCCGTGACAAGGCGTGCGACGGCGGCACCAAGCCCACCGCCGACGCCACGTGCAGCTCGATCACCCAGGACAAGTTCGCCTTCTCCAAGGCGTTCGCCGCCTTCAACTAGGCGCGCATGAAAGCGAGGCCCGGCGGTGTCCAGACCGCCGGGCCTCACTCATGTGCCGAAGCTCAGCCCGCCGACTCCACCGACGGCAGCGCGCCGGTGCGGGCCGCCTCGCCGTACCAGCGGGCGCTGGACTTCGGGGTGCGGGCCTGGGTCGCGTAGTCCACGTAGACCGCGCCGAACCGCTTCTCGTAGCCGTAGGACCACTCGAAGTTGTCCAGCAGGGACCACAGGTAGTACCCGCGCACATCGGCGCCGTCGCGCAGGGCGTGGCGGACCGCCGAGAGGTGGGCGTGCAGGTAGGCGACGCGCTCGGGGTCGTGCACCCGGCCGTCCGCGTCCGGCTTGTCGTCGTAGGCGGCGCCGTTCTCCGTGACGTACAGCGGGAGTCCGGGGGCCTCGCGGGTGTAGCGCATCAGCAGGTCGTACAGGCCGGTCGGGTCGACGGTCCAGCCCATCTCGGTGCGCTCGCCGGGGCTCTGGTGGAAGAGCACGTCGTCGGCGCCGGGCCAGGGGGAGTGCGCGCTCGCGCCGTGGCCGTCCGCGCGCGGGCCGCTGACCTTGTCGGTGACCGCCGAGACCAGCGCCGGGGTGTAGTAGTTCAGGCCGAGCGCGTCCAGCGGGGCGTTGGCCGTGGCGAGGTCGCCGTCGAGGACGAAGGACCAGTCGGTGAGCGGGGCCGTCGCGGTGAGCAGGGACTCGGGGTAGGCGCCGTGCAGCATCGGGCCGTGGAAGACGCCGTTGGCCAGGTCGTCGATGCGCCGGGCCGCCGCCAGGTCCGCCGGGTCCTGCGAAACCGGGCGCACCACGGCCGAGTTGAGGCTGACCGCGACCTGGTTGCGGGCGGGCATCGCCGCGCGCAGCGCCGAAGCGCCCAGCCCGTGCGCCAGGTTGAGATGGTGGGCCGCCTTCAGCGAGGCCACCGGGTCGGTACGGCCGGGGGCGTGCACCCCGGAGCCGTAGCCCAGGAAGGCGCTGCACCAGGGCTCGTTGAGGGTGATCCAGTTCTCCACCCGGTCGCCCAGCGCCTCGCCGACGAGGTGCGCGTACTCGGCGAACCGGTGCGCGGTGTCCCGCTCGGGCCAGCCGCCCGCGTCCTCCAGCTCCTGCGGGAGGTCCCAGTGGTAGAGGGTGACGGCGGGCTTGATGCCGTTCGCCAGCAGCTCGTCCACCAGCCGCCGGTAGAAGTCCAGCCCGATCTGCACCGCCGGTCCCCGCCCGGTCGGCTGCACCCGCGACCAGGAGACGGAGAAGCGGTACGCGCCGAGCCCGAGGTCCGCCATGAGGGCCACGTCGTCGCGGTAGCGGTGGTAGTGGTCGACGGCCACGTCACCGGTCTCACCGCCCGCCGTCTTGCCGGGCGTATGACTGAAGGTGTCCCAGATCGAGGGCGTACGGCCGCCCTCGCGCACCGCCCCCTCGATCTGGTACGCGGAGGTCGCCGCCCCCCAGAGGAAGGCCGGCGGGAAGGTGACCTCGGAGGCCACGGGGGAGACCGTGGAGGAGGGGTCGGGCATGGAAGCGCTCCCATCGAGAGTCGGGAAGACGTCGGGAAGACTCGGGGAAAGAGGGGAGGGGCCGGGGCGTCGGTGACCCGGCCCCCTGGGGGTGCTCAGCCCTTGATCGCGCCCTGCATGATGCCGCCCACGATCTGCTTGCCGAACAGCAGGAACGCGATCAGCAGCGGCAGGGTGCCGAGCAGCGCGCCCGCCATGATGACCGCCTGGTCCGGTACATACCCGGTGCCGAGGGCGTTCAGGGCGACCTGCACGGTCGGGTTCTGCTGGTTCAGGGCGATGATCGGCCACAGGAAGTCGTTCCAGGCGAACACGAAGGTCAGCAGGCCGAGCACCGCCATCGCGGGCCGGGCCGCCGGGAACACCACGTGCCAGACGATCCGCAGGCTGCTCGCCCCGTCCACCCGCGCCGCCTCGATCAGCTCGGTCGGCAGCGCCTGCACCAGGTACTGCCGCATGAAGAACGTGCCGAACGCGGTCACCAGGCTCGGCAGGATCACCGTCTGGAGCTGGTTGGACCAGCCGAGGTCGCTCATCCACAGGTACAGCGGGACGACGGCGAGCTGCGGCGGGATCATCATCGTGCCGATGGTCAGCAGCAACAGCAGGCCCGAGAACCGGAACCGCAGCTTGGCGAAGGCGAAACCGGCCAGGGTGGAGAAGACCACCGTACTGACCGTGATCGTGCCCGCGACGATCACCGAGTTGAGCATCGCGACGCCGAGCCCGGCCTGGTCCCAGGCGGTCTCCAGGTTCTTGAACAGGTTGCCGCCGAACCACAGCGGCGGCGGGGCCTGGGCGAGCCGCCGGTCGGTGCGCGAGGCCGCGATCGCCGTCCACACCAGCGGGGCCAGCGAGACCAGCGCGAACACGGTCAGCGCCACGTACGTCACCGGACCGGCGTGCAACTGCTTACCCGCGCCCGTGGCCCGGCGCCAGCCGGTGCGCGCCTTGGGAAGAACGAGGTCACCGGTGGTCATCGGACCTCCTCAGCCAGCGGGTCAGCAGCAGGTTGACGGCGGCGACGATCAGCAGGACCAGGAACATCGTCCACGCGATCGCGGACGCCTTGCCGAGGTTGCCGATGATCCAGCCCTGGTCGTACATGTAGAGCCCGAGCGTCTGGTACTGGTGTTCCGAGCCGCCCTTGGACCCGCTGACCCCGCCGAACAGCAGCGGTTCACCGAAGAGTTGGGTGGCGCCGATGGTCGAGACGACGATCGTGAACAGCACGGTCGGCCGCAGCTGCGGGATCGTCACGTGCCAGAACTGCTGGCGCCGGTTGGCGCCGTCGAGCGCGGCGGACTCGTACAGGTCCGCCGGGATGGCCTGCATCGCGGCCAGGTAGATCAGCGCGTTGTAGCCGGTCCAGCGCCAGATCACGATGCTCGACACCGCGAACCGCGATCCCCAGTCCGATTCACGCCAGTTGATGGCGTCCACCCCGAAGAAGTGGAGAATCCAGTTCACCATGCCGCCGTCCCACGAGTACAGCAGCGTGAACACCAGCGTCGCCGCCGCCACCGAGGTCGCGTACGGGGTCAGCATCACCACGCGCCACACGGTGGAGCCGCGCAGCTTGTAGTTGAGCATGTGGGCCAGCCAGAGCGCCGCCATCAGCTGCGGGACGGTCGAGATCACACCGATGGTGAAGGTGTTCCGCAGCGCGTTCCAGAAGAAGTCCGAGGACAGCAGGTTCTTGTAGTTGGCCAGCCCCGCCCAGCTCTGCTGGTCCAGCGCGGACAGCTGCACGTCGTGCAGCGAGTACCAGACCGTGTACAGCAGCGGAACGAGTGTGAACACACCGAACAGCACGAAGAAGGGGGTCACGAACGCGTACGGCGACGCCTTGGTGTCCCAGCGGTACAGCCGGCTGCGCCAGGAGGGGGCGCCGCCCGGCGCACCGAGACCCCGAGCGCCCCGGACCGCGCCCGGCGGGATGCCGGGCGCGGTCTCGGCGCTCGACGCGGGATGCGCGAGAGCCTCTTTGGAGGTCACTGGCCGAGCACGTCCTTGATCTCCTTGGACGCGGCGTCCCAGCCCTGGGCCGGGGACTTGCCCTTCTGCTCGACCTGGAGGATGCCGATGTCACTGATCGCGCCGTCGATCGGCTTGTCCTTCGGGCCCAGCGGCTGGGCCGGGATGGTCTTCGCCGCGTCGGAGAAGATCTGGGTGAGCGGCGCGCCCGAGAAGTACGCGGTGGTGTCCGCCTGCGGCTTCAGGCCCGCGTACGCCGACGGGGTGGAGGGGAAGCTGGCCTGCTTGGCGAAGACCTTGGCCTGCTGCTCCGGCGCGGTCAGCCACTTGGCCAGCGCGACGGCCTCCTTCTGGTGCTTGCTCGCGGTCGGCACGCCGAGGAAGGAGCCGCCCCAGTTGGACGCGGTCGGCGCCGCCGCCACGTCCCACTTGCCCTTGCCGGAGTCGCCGGCCTTCTCACCGATGTAGCCGAGCATCCAGGCGGGGCAGGCCACCGTGGCGAAGGAGCCGTTGGCGAAGCCCTTGTCCCAGGTGGGGTCGAACTGCTTCAGCTTGGCCGACATGTCGCTGGTCGCCACGCTCATCGCGTCGTCCCAGGCGTCCTTCACACCCTGGGACTTGTCCCAGACGACCTTGCCGTCCTTGTCGTAGTTCCGCTCGGTGGCACCGCCGAGGGAGGCGTTGTACACCGAGGCCGCCGAGTCGACGTACTTGGTGCCCTTGGGCGCCTTCTTCATGTACTGCTTGCCGAGGTCGACGTACTTGGACCAGTCGCCCTTCCACTGCTCGGCGAGCTTGGTGCGGTCGGTGGGCAGACCGGCCTTGGCGAACAGGTCCTTGCGGTAGCAGACCGCCATCGGGCCGATGTCGGTGCCGAGGCCGATGACCTTGCCGTCCTGGGTGGTGGCCTGTGCGGTCTTCCAGTCCAGCCACTGGGACTTGTCGACGTCCTTGCCGATGTCGACGAACTTGGCGGCCTGCGTCTGCACGGCCTCCGTGATGTTGCCGACCTCGATGGCCTGGATGTCGTCGGCGCCCGAACCGGCCTGGAGGCGCGTGAGCACCTTCGGCCAGTACACGTCTGTACGAGTGGTGACGTTCTCCTTGATGTTGATGTCCGGGTGCAGCTTCATGTACTCGTCGTACAGACCGGCCTGCTGGTAGCCGAAGACCCCGAAGGTGCCGACCGTCAGCGTGATGTTGCCCTTGCCGTCGCCGCCGCCCGCGTCCGACGAGCCGTCGTCCGAGTCGCTGGCGCAGCCCGCCAGCAGACCCGTGGCCAGCGCGGCCGCGGCCATCATGGCCACCGTGCCGCGCGACCTGCGGATGCTCGTACGCATTGCGTCCTCCTGTTGCCTGACGTGCCGACCCCCCGGCCAACTGCATGGAAATCGCGTGGATCTGGGCCCGTTCGTACTCGCTGCGGCTCGGGCGGGGAACGTGCGGGTTGTGTAGGTGTCAGGTAGTGTGGGAGCGCTCCCACATGTGATGGGTTGAAGAGTCGTCCGTTCGGGACGGGGTGTCAAGGGAGTGCGCACGGCCAACGCGGTTCAGTTATAGGGCTGTTAACCGGCCACGGGTTTTGGTGCGGACGGCTTGGGCCACTGTTGGACCAGTACGCGGAGAGAGGCGGAGGCCATGACGAGCCACGGAGTGCGGGGCGGCCGAGGCGGCGGGCGGCCGACGCTCGAGGAGGTGGCCGCGCGGGCCGGGGTCGGCCGGGGCACGGTCTCCCGCGTGATCAACGGCTCCCCGCGGGTCAGTGACACCACCCGCGCGGCCGTTCAGGCGGCGGTCGCGGAACTCGGGTACGTCCCCAACACCGCGGCCCGCGCCCTCGCGGCCAACCGCACCGACTCCATCGCGCTGGTCGTGCCCGAGCCGGAGACCCGCTTCTTCGCCGAGCCGTACTTCTCCGACATGCTGCGCGGTGTCGGGGCCGAACTCGCCGACACCGAATGGCAGTTGCTGCTCATCTTCGCGGGCAGCGACCGCAAGCGGCAACGGCTCGCGGACTACCTCTCCGCCCACCGCGTCGACGGCGTCCTCCTGGTCTCCGTGCACGCCGACGACCCGCTGCCCGACCTCCTGGACCGCCTGGAGATCCCGGCCGTGATCAGCGGCCCCCGGTCGGCGGGGGAGACCCTCACCTCGGTCGACTCCGACAACTATGGCGGCGGCCGCTCCGCCGTCGAGCACCTCCTCGCCCGCGGCCGCCGCCGCATCGCCCACATCACCGGCCGCCCCGACGTCTACGGCGCCCAGCGCCGCGTCGACGGCTACCGCGACGCGCTGCGCGACGCGGGCCTGGAGGTCGACGAACTCCTCCTGGAGCCCGGCGACTTCACCGAGGAAGGCGGCCGCCGCGCCATGTCCGCCTTGTTGTCCCGCCGCCCCGACCTCGACGCCGTCTTCGCCGCCTCCGACGTCACCGCGGCCGGCGCCCGCCACTCCCTCCGCGAAGCGGGCCGCCGCATCCCCTCCGACGTCGCCCTCGTCGGCTACGACGACTCCGCCATCGCCCGCCACATGGACCCGCCCCTGACCAGCGTCCGCCAGCCCATAGAGGAAATGGGCCGCGCGATGATCGACCTCCTCCTGTCCGAGATCGCGGACCGGCGACCGGCGGGGACGCGGGGGTTGGAGCGGCGGCATGCGGTGCTGGCTACGGAGTTGGTGGGGCGGGAGTCGTCGTAGGGGACGTTAATCCCTGTCGCCTCAGCGCACTCCGGCTTAGGATCACCGGCAAGGCGGGGTCGTAGCACAGAGGTAGTGCGCCGCGACATCATCTCGGAGGACGTCGGTTCGAATCCGACCGCCCCGCCCCTCAGAGCCAGTTTCCCCGTGCGCGTGCGCTTTGGGGACGGCGCGTTCAGAACGTGGCCGTCCATCCGTCGCGGGTCAGGGTGGTGTTCCCCTCCGGGGTGATGGTGACCTTCGCTCCGTGCACCGGGAGTTCGCCGCGCTCCAGCCACCGTCGGCGGATGTCGTCCAGCAGGTCGTAGAGGCGTCGCGGGCCGCCCTGGTGGACGGTTGCGGTGCGCTCGCCGTGAGCGGTCCGGGCCCGCGCCCAGGAACCATCGGGGTGCAGCATCCACGTCATGCGGCTGCCGTCGTCGCTCGTACCGGTGCGGTGCTCGATGCCGGGTGCGGCCAGGGTGAGCATGGACCGCACCTCCCAGGCCCGCATCACGTCGAGCACGGGGAAGGGGGAAAGGCCGACCTTGCCCTCGTCTTCGCTGGCCGTGGCGAACAGGCCGTCCAGCAGGCCCGGGTAGTCGCTGCCGGTGCGGGTGGCCATGAACGCCGCCCGGTCCCACTCGACTCGGCCGGTCGCGCCGCCGTCCCGGGTCTTGTCGGCGGTGATGATCAGGCCGGTCTCCGCGATGGTGGTGACTAGGCGTCCACCGGTCGGGAGCGCTTGGAGCCAGGTCGCCGGAATGCGCGGCATGGAGACCATGGAGACGATCCGGTCGAAGACGCCGGGGAGAGGCCCGGCTGCGTCACCGGTGACCACCTGCGGGCGGTGACCGATGTAGTCGAGGCGTTCCGCCGCGGCCCCGGTGAGGTAGGAGTCGATGTCCATGGTGGTCACCTGCTCGTCACCGAGGAGGTGGCAGGCGAGCGCGGCGCTGTAGCCGGAGCCGGTGGCCAGGTCCAGGAGGCGGTCACCGGGTGCGACGCGAGCGTGCTCCAGCATGGAGACGACCAGGCCGGGCAACGTGGACGAGGACGTGGGCCTTCCGGTCACGAGGTGGCCGCCCGGTACGTCGTCGGAATGGACGGCGCCGACCCGTGTGACGAGCGTCGCGTCCGTGAAGGCGGCCTCCACCCAGGCCCTCTCGTCCGCCGGGCCGTCCACGCAGGTCCAGCCGCCCGCACCCGCGGTGTACCAGCGAGGCACGAAGACATGCCGGGGAGTGGCGTTGAGAGGCTCCCACCACCGCGAGCCGGGGTGGGTCGCTTCGGCGGCGAGGCCGGCCGCGTACGGCTTCCAGTCCACCTGCATCAGTCGACTCCTCGTAGCTCATCGGCGAGCGCCCGCACGATCGGCAGCCCGGTGTCGGCCGGGGTGACACACCACCCTCTCGACCACGTCTTCGGCCAGGACCTCTGCGTGGCCGCGGCGAAGCTGCTGGGCGAGAACCTTTGCCAGGAGCCCTGGAACTGACGCTCGTCGGACGGCCCTTCTTGAAGAACGCCGAGGATCTTCAGCGCCGCCTTCGCACAGGGACGCACTGCTCGCGGTGACGGTAGGCGTCCGGAGCGACGCCGGTGCCGGACTCGACGGGTATGACGTCGTAGGGCTCGCCGGGCTGGAAGTAGCGGCCGCAGCGGGTGCAGGCGGGGGTGATGTACGAAGGCGGCAGCTCGGGTTCGGCGTTCACTTCCGTCCCTCCAAGCCCGTCCGGGCGCGATCTGCCCGCACGTCGGTGCAGGGGCGACACGCGCGCGGGAACCAACACCGCGGTTCGGTCAGTTGGCCGAAGTCGAGGTAGGCGGTCTCGGCGGTGAGCCGCGTGTCGCACCAGACGCAGATGCGGCCCCGTAGGTGGTCGTCGGACAGGGTGTCGGGTGGGGGGAGTTCCTGAGCGAGAGCGCGCAGCGCCTCTGCGTTGTTCACGTGTTCCTGCCCCAACTCCCGTCTGCCGGAGGCGATGAGAGCGAACACATCTTCGGTGCGGCACAGGTGGTGCCTGTAACGGGGCGGCGTCACCCAGAAGGAGCCGGGCGGACCGGTGACGGTGAGGTCGGGCACGCCGAGGTACGTGCCGTGGCTGAGGAGCGGGGTATCCGGGTCGCCGGTCCAGTCATCCTGGTGGGGGACCAGGGCCCAGTAGGTGGGCCCGAGGGTTCGTACGTCGTGGATGACGGGACCGTCGAAGGCGTCGCCCGCCGCCAGGCTCCCTACGGCGGCGTGGACAAGGTCGCCGGGAATGCGGACGGCATCAAAACGGGAGCCGAGCGGGAGCAGGGCGAGTCCACACCGGGCCCACTCGCGCCGTACCTGCCCGGGGGACTCGTGCGCACCGGCCAGCCAGTCCCGGACGGCGTCGGGGGGATCGCTTCGGGACGGGAGGGTAGCGGGCTGGGTGACGCTGCCGTAGTGCATACGAGCTCCCTCGGAGTTGGTGGGTCCCGGTGACGTTAGGCAGGTGGCTTACGGCGCGGCGAGGAGTGTGCATATTTGTGCGTGAGGTTCGCTCTCCCGTGTATGTCCGTCCCAGGCACTCTTGACGACCTGTTCCGCCCTCACCATGGTGATGCACAGCTCTGCACATCCCGGCGAAGGAGGCAGCGGTGTCATTAGTGTTCATCGGTATCGACCCGAACACGGGAGACCACGAGAGTCCGACGGTGTGGGTCGACCCGGAAGCCAATGAACTGGTCTTCCAGGGGTGGAAGCCGAGCCCGGAACTGCAGGCGGAATGCGCCGCGTTGGAGTTGCCCGGACACGCGGTCGGCATCCCTGAGCACGAGGCCGTGATTCGTATTCGCTGACCTCCTCGCGTCCGCGCAACGCTCGGCCGTCCATCTGGAGATGCGCGACTCCTACGCCGTCGACTACGAGCGCGGGCCCTTCGCCGAATGGCGCGCGGGATTCCGGTACGACCCCGCCGACCGCGCGTCCTGGTGGCGGCCGTGGCTGGACCTGGTGCGGGACACCGTGGCCCGAGGCGTGGTCGTCCGCCGGGCCCGAATCGTGTCCGAGCCGGTGAGCGAGTACACCCGCTTCCTGTACGACAACACCTTCACCAACGTGGCCGCCGGAGAGCAGGTGCGCTGGCTGCCACGTCGTCGGACCGGTGCGATCCCTCTGCCCGCCAACGACTTCTGGGTCATCGACGGTCAGGTGGTCCGCTGGAACCACTTCACCGGGTCGGGCGCGTCCGCGGGCGGGGAGGTCACCGACGACCCCCTGGCGGCGAAGCTGTGCAGCGAAGCCTTCGATACGGTCTGGGCACGAGCCGTTCCACACGACCAGTACGAGATCCGCTGACCCAGCACGCACCCGGACAGGCCAGTTCATGCCCGTTTCCCCGTCGTCAGCCGCCCAGGCGGCACGCGAAGTCGTCGCCCACAGGCTGCGCGACCTGCGCAAGGGCGCCGGGCTGACGGTGGTCGAGCTGGCCGACCGGTGCGGCTGGCACCACGCCAAGACGAGCCGGATCGAGAACGCCCGCACGGCGCCCACCGCTCCGGACATAAGGGCCTGGTGTGCGGCCTGCGGCATACCGGACGAGGCCGACGGACTCGTCGCCCAGTCACTGCACGCGGAGTCCCTCTACACCGAGTGGCGCACCCAGGTCCGGGCCGGGCTCAAGGCACTGCAGGGCAGCGAGCCGCACCTCTTCCGCGACACGGCCCTCTTCCGGGTGTACTCCTCTTCGCTCGTGCCCGGTCTGTTGCAGACGGAGGGGTACGCAGCCGGAGTGCTCGGGATCAGCGCGCGGTTCCGGCACGTTCCCGTGGACGACAGCGCGGCCGCCGCCCGTGCTCGGGTCGAGCGCAGCAGGGTCGTCCATGAGCCCGGCCGCCATTTCGTGTTCGTCGTGGAGGAGCCGGTCCTCCACTACCGCGTCTGCGATACCGAGGCGATGGCCGCGCAGCTCGGCCACCTCCTCACCGCCGGCGCCCTCCCGCAGGTCTCGCTCGGCATCATCCCCGCGAACACGGCACCCCGGCAGCAGTGGCCGCGCGAGACTTTCCACGTCTACGACGACCGCCTCGTCAGCGTCGAGCTGGTGTCGGCCCGCGTACGGATCACGCAGCCGTCGGAGATCGACCTCCACTTGACGGCCTTCGAACAGCTCCGTTCCATGGCCGTCTACGGCGCCGCTGCCCGTACCCTCGTCCGCCGTGCCATCGAGGCGCTGGACCAGCCCCGGGATTAGGAGGTCTGGTCCACCCGTAATTGCAGGAGAGGGGGGCCACCCAGGCCGCGCCGAGGACGATGGTCCCCGCTGTCGCGCCCCGTGAGGAACCGTACGTCCGTGATGTCGGCCATCAGGGGACCCAGGTGCCCGGTGATGTCGGTCATGGTCAGGGGCCAGGCGCGGTCGCGGGGGAGGTGGCGGTTTCGTGCGGACATGACACGCAGGGTCGCAGAGGGAGGTAGCGGCGCGGAAACGACTATGGGGCCGGTCCGTCGAAACGGAGCGGCCCCACAGTCGATCAGGGTGAGTGACGGGACTTGAACCCGCGACTTCCTGGACCACAACCAGGTGCTCTACCAGCTGAGCTACACCCACCACGACCGGCGGTGGAACTTGTCGTTTCCCCGACCGGCCGAGAAGAAGTCTACAGGGTCCCGAGGGGTGCTCGCGCACACGTTTCCGTGCACGCGTTCCCAGGGGGCTACGAAGGCGGTAGGACGTACTTCGCGGCGATGGACTTCGCGGTGTCGGAGTCCGGGCCGGGCTGCGGGACGAAGACGGCCTCGCGGTAGTAGCGCAGCTCGGCGATGGACTCGCGGATGTCGGCCAGCGCCCGGTGGTTGCCGTTCTTCTCCGGGCTGTTGAAGTACGCCCGCGGGTACCAGCGCCGGGCCAGTTCCTTGATCGAGGAGACGTCGACGATGCGGTAGTGGAGGTGGGACTCCAGCGTCGGCATGTCGCGCAGCAGGAAGCCGCGGTCGGTGCCGACGGAGTTGCCGCACAGCGGGGCCTTGCCCGGCTCCTTGACGTGCTCACGGATGTACGCGAGCACCTGCTCCTCGGCGTCGGCCAGCGTCGTGCCCCCGGCCAGCTCCTCCAGCAGCCCGGACGCGGTGTGCATCTGGCGCACCACCTCCGGCATCGTCTCCAGCGCGGAGTCCGGCGGGCGGATGACGATGTCCACCCCTTCGCCGAGCACGTTCAGCTCGGAGTCGGTGACGAGGGCGGCCACCTCGATGAGCGCGTCGTCGGACAGCGAGAGGCCGGTCATCTCGCAGTCGATCCACACCATGCGATCGTTCATGTGTCTCACCTTAAGGGGACCCACGGGCACCTGGACCCGCGCGTACGCACGGAGGAGGAGGTGTGGGAAGGCCGAGCCCTCCCACACCCCCTCACACCGCGATCCTCAGCCGCCCCCGCGCGGCCCCGGCAGCAGACTCACCGCGCCCGCCGTGTGGCGACGGCTCTGCAGCGGGACCCCGCCGTCCCGGTCCGGGTGCAGGACCGAGGGGACCGGGGCCACCGGGCCGTGGCCGGGCAGGCCGGACCCGGCCGGGCCCTGCGGCCCGCCGTGCCGCTCGAACTGCTGCTCCTGCTCGACCGGCCGCTCACCCTGCGGCCTGCGGGCCCGGTAGGCGGCCCGGTAGGTCGCCGGGGACGAGCCCAGCTGGCGGCGGAAGTGCCCGCGCAGCGCGACCGGGGAGCGGAAGCCGCAGCGGCCCGCGACCTCGTCCACCGAGTAGTCGGAGGTCTCCAGCAGCCGCTGCGCCTGCAGCACCCGCTGGGTGATCAGCCACTGCAGCGGCGCGCTGCCGGTGAGCGAGCGGAACCTGCGGTCGAACGTACGGCGGCTCATGTAGGCGCGTGCCGCCAGCGTCTCCACGTCGAACTGCTCGTGGAGGTGTTCCAGCGCCCAGGCGACGACCTCGGCCAGCGGGTCGGCGCCGATCTCCTCGGGTAAAGACCGATCGAGGTAGCGCTCCTGACCGCCGCTGCGGCGGGGCGGTACCACCAGGCGGCGGGCCAGCGCACCGGCGGCCTCGTTGCCGTGGTCCGTCCGCACGATGTGCAGACACAGGTCGATCCCGGCGGCCGTACCGGCCGAGGTGAGCACATCGCCGTCGTCGACGAACAGCTCACGCGGATCGACGTGCACCGACGGATAGCGCTTGGCCAGCGTCGGCGCGTACATCCAGTGGGTGGTGGCCGGGCGGCCGTCCAGCAGGCCGGCCGCGGCCAGGACGAACGCCCCGGTGCACAGGCCGACGATGCGGGCCCCCTCCTCGTGCGCCCGGCGCAGCGCGTCGAGCGCCTCCTCCGGTGGCGGCGAGGTGATCGAGCGCCAGGCCGGTACGACGACCGTGCCCGCGCGGGAGATCGCCTCCAGGCCATGCGGCGCGGTGAGTTCCAGGCCCCCCGTGGTCCGCAGCGGGCCGTCCTCGCCCCCGCACACCAGTAGTCGGTACCGCGGTACTCCGGCGTCCTGGCGGTCGATCCCGAACACCGAAAGCGGTATGGAACTCTCGAAGATGGGGCCGCCGCTGAACAGCAGCACCGCGACGATCTCCTTGCGGCGTCGCCCGGCGAGTTTCCGGACGGTGGCTTCCGGCGCGGCGGTGGAGTCGTGGCTCATACTGCTAAGCCCCCCTCGGTGGTCGCGGCTCCCTTTACGCTTCGGGTCTGTCGCTCCTGCACGTTTCCCCTCGGTCCTGCACGAGTCCCCCGCCGTAAGACATCAAGATCGAAATCTACTGGCTCCCGCGGTCTGCCGGTGGCCAGTTCCACACGCGGTGCATTGTCGACATGACAACTTGGCGTGAAGCATTCGATCACGAAGGGTTGCACTCGTGGGGCGTGCAGGGAAGTACGCCTCTGCGGGGTGGCTAAACCGCATAGGGTGCGACGGGTCGGGCGACCCCTGTTTGTCCAGGTGGAACGGGGGTTGAGGGGTGGTTGGGACCCCTCCGGAGCGATATTAGGAACTTGGCTGAAAACCAACGTTCGAGGGGGTGGAAACCGGTCAGTCGACCGGTGTACTGGCTCTCGTGTGATCTGCGACTCCCCGCGCGGCCTCCCGCAGCGAGCGCACCAGCAGCGACCGGCAGGCACCGGTGGCGGCGGCCAGTCCCAGCCCCGCCCCCACGGCTACCGTCGGCGCCGTCCCGCACCACAGCAGGACCACCGGCACCAGTACGCAGCTGAAGACCGCCCAGCGGATCACCTCGCGCGCGGCGTCCGTGCCGGGGCGCGGGCCGGGCGCGGAGCGCGGTACGGGGCGGGGTGCGGGCATCTGCGGGCTCCCTGGGGGCGGCGGTTCAGGGGGTTCAACGCGCGGACGGCCGGACGGTCACCCCCTCGGCGACAGGTCCCGGCAAACCGCCTGTACGGGGCAGCGACCATTGCGTAAGGGGCGCCGCTCGTGCATGCTCCCTGGAACCCCTCGGGACGTCCCGGAGGGCCGCTCACGGAGCGTGTGCGCGAACTGCGACTGGGAGGCGTGCCGCCGTACCCTTGGGGGTATGGGCAGGGGAAGACGTTTCCCGGACACAGCTCCGCCGCACGATGTCCCCCTCCATACAAGGATCACGACGCCGAGACAGCCATGGCCGGTCACGAATTCTTCGAACCCGCGGACCGCAAGCGGCCGGTAGCCGAACCCACGGCGGCCGAACCCCTGGCGGCTGAAGAGTCACGCCCATCCTGCGATCCCGCCTTCCGGCACGGAGTGGTCGTCGGCTTCGACGGCTCCACCTCCAGCGAGCGCGCCCTCGCCTACGCCGTCGGCATGGCCCACCGCTCCGGTTCGGGCCTGATCATCGTCCATGTGGCCAACCGGCTGCCCACCACGGTCTGGGCCGGGTGCGAGCCGCCCGTCTTCGTGGACGTCCCGGACCACCGCACCGAGGTGCTCGGTCTGGAGCTGGCCTGCGCCGACCACTTGAGCGAGGTGCCGTGGATTCTCGTGGAGCGCGGCGGCGACATCTGCCATGAGCTGGAGGAGGTCGGGCGGGAGTACGAGGCGGACGCGATCGTCGTCGGCTCCACGCACGGCATCGCCGGGCGGATCTTCGGCTCGGTCGCCGGACGGCTCACCAAGCGGGCCCGGCGGCCCGTCATCGTGATCCCCTGAGCCTCAACTCCCCCTGGTGGCACACCGGTTCGCGCTCAGTGAGGCTACTCGCGCGTAGAGGTGTTCCCCGTCCCCCTGCCGGGCATACAACGGCCGACGCCGCAGGTGAGTCGTGCTGTCGACCGGTGGGTGACGGCCACCGGCCGGGCACAGCGGCAAAGAAACGGACCCCCACGAGGCTCGCGCGAGGGTCCGTTTCTCTGTGTCCGGGGGAGGACTACTCCACCGTCACCGACTTGGCCAGGTTGCGCGGCTTGTCGATGTCGCGGCCCAGGACCTTCGCCGCGTGGTACGCGAGGAGCTGGAGCGGGATGCCCATGAGGATCGGGTCCAGCTCGTCCTCGTTCTTCGGGACCACGATCGTCCGGTCCGCCTTCTCCTGCTCCTGGTGCGCGACCGCGAGGATCTTGCCGCTGCGGGCCTTGATCTCCTCCAGCGCGGCGCGGTTCTTCTCCAGCAGGTCGTCGTCCGGGACGATGGCGACCGTCGGCAGGGCGGGCTCGATCAGGGCCAGCGGGCCGTGCTTCAGCTCGGAGGCGGGGTACGCCTCGGCGTGGATGTAGGTGATCTCCTTGAGCTTCAGGGACGCCTCGCGGGCGACCGGGTAGCCCCGGACACGGCCGATGAAGAGCATCGAGCGGCTCTCCGCGTACTCCTCGGCCAGCTCGCGGACCTGCTCCTCCTGCTTGAGGATCTCGGCGATCTGGCCGGGCAGCTTGCGCAGGCCCTCGATGATCCGCTTGCCGTCGCGCACCGACAGGTCACGGGTGCGGCCCAGGTGCAGGGCGAGCAGCGCGAAGGCGACCGTGGTGTTGGTGAAGCACTTGGTGGAGACCACGCACACCTCGGGACCGGCGTGCACGTAGATGCCGCCGTCGGCCTCGCGGGCGATGGCCGAGCCGACCACGTTGACCACACCGAGGACGCGGGCGCCCTTGCGCTTCAGCTCCTGCACGGCGGCCAGCACGTCGTACGTCTCACCGGACTGGGAGACCGCGACGTACAGGGTGTCGGGGTCGACGACCGCGTTGCGGTAGCGGAACTCGGACGCCGGTTCGGCGTCGGCGGGGATGCGGGCCAGCTCCTCGATCATCTGGGCGCCGATCATGCCCGCGTGGTACGAGGTGCCGCAGCCGAGGATCTTCACGCGGCGGATGCGGCGCGCCTCACGGGCGTCCAGGTTGAGGCCGCCCAGGTGCACGGTGGAGAAGCGGTCGTCGATGCGGCCGCGCAGCACGCGGTCCACGGCGTCGGCCTGCTCGTGGATCTCCTTGTGCATGTAGGTGTCGTGGCCGCCCATGTCGTAGGAGGCGGCCTCCCACTCCACGGTGGTGGGCTCGGCGCTGGTGCGGGTGCCCTCGGTGGTGTACGTGCGGAAGTCGTCGGCCTTCAGGGTGGCCATCTCGCCGTCGTCCAGGGTAACGATCTGGCGGGTGTGGGTGACCAGGGCGGCGATGTCCGAGGCGACGAACATCTCCTTCTCGCCGATGCCGAGGACGACCGGGGAGCCGTTGCGGGCCACCACGATGCGGTCGGGGAAGTCGGCGTGCATCACGGCGATGCCGTAGGTGCCCTCGACGGCGCGCAGCGCCTCGCGGACCTTGTCCTCCAGCTTCTCGGCGCCGGAGCGGGCGACCAGGTGGACGAGGACCTCGGTGTCGGTGTCGGAGAGGAACTCGACACCGTCCGCCTCCAGCTTGCGGCGCAGGTCGGAGGCGTTGTCGATGATGCCGTTGTGGACGACGGCGACCTTGTCGTCGGCTGACATGTGCGGGTGGGCGTTCACATCGGAGGGGGCGCCGTGGGTGGCCCAGCGGGTGTGGGCGATGCCGGTGGTGCCCTTGAAGCGCGCGGGGACCTTGGCCTCCAGGTCACGCACCCGGCCCTTGGCCTTGACCATCTTCAGGGCAGGCGTCTTGGGGGAGCTGACGACGACACCCGCCGAGTCGTAACCCCGGTACTCCAGGCGCTGGAGGCCCTCCAGCAGCAGGGGAGCGACGTCCCGCTTACCGATGTATCCGACAATTCCGCACATGTAATAGCTCCCTCACCCTGGCTTCTCAGCCGTAGACCATGCGGCGCAGCTGCCTGAGCGTGAGCTCCGGCGGCGCCACCGCGCGGTATTTCAGGTCCGCATCGATCCGTTCGAAGATCGCCGCGTTCTGCAGGCCCTGGGCCTGCAGTTCTCGGTGTCGACGACGGACGTAGTCCTGGGTCGTCTCGTCGAAGAAGGCGAGCACGTCCTGTATCACTCGCAGCGCCTCGCCCCGGCTGAGCGGGGTGGAGCGCGTCAAATGATCGACAAGTTCCTCGTGCACCCGGTAGATCTTCGGGTACGGACGCCGGTTTCGCAAGAATCGTGCCCGATTCCGGGCAAGCGCCTGTTGGCGTGCTCATGGTGTGCTGTTCGCCCGGTGTCCACTCGCCGTCCCGGACCGCGTTGCCGCCGCCCACGAGTTTGCTGGCCATGGACATTCCTCGTATGGGCGTACCCGAGAAGCTGGCCGAGCGGATGAGCATGGCCGAGCGGCACGAGTACCTGCGGAGCAGATTCTCCCGGCGCACCCTGATCAGGGGCGGCGCCGTCACCCTCGGCACGGTCGCGGGCGGCGCCTTCGTACCCGGCGCCGCGACCCCGGCCGCCGCCGCGACCCCGACGGCCCCGGCGCCGCGCCGCACCGAGCACGTGGACGGCGCGCTGGCCGCCCCCTTCGGCCGCCATCTCGCCTGGGGCAACGACCCGCGCACCGAGGTCACCGTCTCCTGGCAGGTCCCGGTCGCGGTGAAGCGCCCCTTCATCCGGATCGGCGCCCACCCCTGGGACCTCTCCCGCAAGATCGACGCCGAGGTCCGCGCGCTGTACACCCCGGCCGGGGTCGGCGCGAGCGGCGACCACACCCAGTACTACGTGCACGCGCGGCTCAGCCACCTGCGCCCCGGCCAGACCTACTACTACGGCGTCGGCCACCACGGCTTCGACCCCGCCGAGCCCCACCTGCTCGGCACCCTCGGCACCTTCACCACCGCCCCCGCCCACAAGGCGCCCTTCACCTTCACCGCCTTCGGTGACGAGGGCGTCGGCTACCACGGCCTCGCCAACAACGCCCTGATCCTCGGCCAGAACCCCGCCTTCCACCTGCACGCGGGCGACATCGCCTACGGCGACCCCTCCGGCGCGGGCAAGACCGCCGACACCGGCTTCGACTCCCGCACCTGGGACCAGTTCCTGCACCAGACCGAGTCCGTCGCCAAGCAGATCCCCTGGATGCCCGCCTACGGCAACCACGACATGGAAGCCTGGTACTCGCCCAACGGCTACGGCGGCGAGGAGGCCCGCTGGTCCCTCCCGGACAACGGCCCCGACGCGGCCAACCTCCCCGGCGTCTACTCCTTCGTCTACGGCAACACCGCCGTGATCTCGCTGGACGCCAACGACATCTCCTACGAGATCCCGGCCAACCTCGGCATCTCCGGCGGCACGCAGACCAGGTGGCTGGAGGCGCAGCTCAAGAAGTACCGGGCCGCGCGGGACGTCGACTTCGTGGTCGTCTTCTTCCACCACTGCGCCTACTGCACCTCCACCGCCCACGCCTCCGAGGGCGGGGTGCGCCAGGAGTGGGTGCCGCTGTTCGAGAAGTACACCGTGGACCTGGTCATCAACGGCCACAACCACCAGTACGAGCGCACCGACGTGATCAAGGGCGACACGGTCACCAAGAAGCTCCCGATCGGCGGCACCGCCTACCCCGAGACCGAGGGCGTCGTCTACGTCACCGCGGGCGCGGCCGGGCGCAGCCTGTACGCCTTCACCGCGCCCGACACCTACGAGGGGCACGAGCGCGAGGTCGAGTCCGTCTCCTCCTTCGTCAACCTCAAGGACGGCAAGAAGCCCGAGACCGTCGCCTGGTCCCGGGTGCGCTACCTCGACTACTCGTTCCTGCGCGTGGACGTCACCCCCGCGCCCAGGGGTCGGCACACCACGCTGACCGTGTCCGGCATCGCCGAGACCGGCGAGCGCGTCGACCACTTCACGGTGGCCCGCCGCGCGAAGTAGCGGAGCGGGCGGGGCGGGCGGTCCTCACCGTCGATTGAGGGCCGCCCCGTCGGATGGTTGGCCGGGACGGGCGGGATCGTTTCACCGGATCTACGGGAGAGTGGTCTCGACCAAATCCGAAGGGAGCGCATGTGAGACTGCACCACGGCACCACTCCCCGAACGACCCGAATCCTCGGATCACTGCTGCTGGTCGCGGCGGCCGGTGTCTTCACCTTCACCGCGACCCCCGCCGCGCAGGCGGCCACCCCGCCCGCGCTGGACCGGGTGGTCCCGGCGCCCGCCTCGGTCGAGCCGGGCGGCACCCCGTACCGCATCACCCGCGCGACCGCCGTCCGGGTGGACGGCTCCGCCGAGGTCCGCCGGATCGGCGCCTACCTCACCGGCATCCTGCGGCCCTCCACCGGCTATCCGCTGCCGCTCACCGACCACGGCGGCGGAGGCATCCGACTCCGCCTCCAGAAGGGCGACTTGGGCGCCGAGGGGTACCGGCTGCACAGCGGAGCCGGGGGCGTCACCCTCACCGCCGCCGCCCCCGCCGGCCTCTTCCACGGCGTGCAGACCCTGCGCCAACTGCTGCCCGCGGCCGTCGAGAAGAAGACCGTCCAGCCCGGCCCCTGGCAGATCGCGGGCGGTACCGTCGTGGACCGCCCGCGCTACGCCTACCGGGGCGCCATGCTGGACGTCTCCCGGCACTTCCTCACCGTCGCCCAGGTCAAGCGCTACATCGACCAGTTGGCCCTCTACAAGATCAATGAGCTGCATCTGCACCTCAGCGACGACCAGGGCTGGCGCATCGCCATCGACTCCTGGCCGCGCCTGGCCACGTACGGCGGCTCCACCGAGGTCGGCGGCGGCGAGGGCGGCCACTACAGCAAGGCCGACTACCGGGAGATCGTCCGGTACGCGGCCGACCGCTATCTCGAGGTCGTCCCCGAGATCGACATGCCCGGCCACACCAACGCCGCCCTCGCCTCCTACGCCGAGCTGAACTGCGACGGCGTGGCGCCCCCGCTCTACACCGGCACCCAGGTCGGCTTCAGCTCGCTGTGCGTGTCCAAGGAGGTCACCTACGACTTCGTGGACGACGTGATCCGCGAGCTGGCCGCGCTCACCCCGGGCCGCTATCTGCACATCGGCGGTGACGAGGCGCACTCCACCAGCCACGCGGACTACGTGACGTTCATGGACCGGGTGCAGCCGCTCGTCGCCACGTACGGCAAGACGGCCATCGGGTGGCACCAGCTCACCGGCGCCCATCCGGTGAAGGGCGCCCTCGCCCAGTACTGGGGCCTGGACGGCACCAGCGCGGCGGAGAAGGCGCAGGTCGCCGAGGCCGCGCGGAACGGCACCGGGCTGATCCTGTCCCCGGCCGACCGGGTCTACCTCGACATGAAGTACACCCAGGACACCCCGCTCGGCCTGGACTGGGCGGGACTGGTGGAGGTGCGGCGGTCCTACGACTGGGACCCGGGCGCCTATCTCGACGGAGCGCCCGCCTCGGCGATCAGGGGTGTCGAGGCTCCCCTGTGGTCGGAGACGCTGAAGAAATCCGCCGACCTCGAGTACATGGCGTTCCCGAGGCTGCCGGGCGTGGCGGAGCTGGGCTGGTCACCGGCCACCACCCACGACTGGGACGCCTACCGGGTGCGGCTGGCCGCGCAGGCCCCGCGCTGGGACGCCCTCGGCATCACCTACTACCGCTCGCCGCAGGTCCCCTGGCCGACGGGCTGATGGCACGGTGACAGGGGTACGGGCACCCCGGAGGACCGTCTCCGGGGTGCCCGTGGTCTGGTCACGGCCCCTCAGCGCCCGGCGAGCGGGTTCTCCAGGGTGCCGATGAGCTGGAGCGCGCCGGACGGGTCGGCGAGGTCCACCATCTGCTTGTTGTTCCGCAGCTGGAGCCGGTTCAGGCAGGACAGCGCGAACTCCGGCGCGAACATGTCGTACCGCTCGAACTTCTCCGCCAGCTGCGGGTTCGCCTCCTGGTACGCGCGGGTGATCTCCGCGACCGTGTCCCAGAACTCGTCCTCGGTGAGCACGCCGTCGGCGGCCAGGTCGGCGGCGAGGAAGCGGAAGAAGCAGTCGAAGACGTCCGTGAAGATCGACAGCAGCTTCTTGTCCTCGGGCACCTCCACCCGGATGCGCCGCACCTCCGGCGGCAGGGCCGCGTCCGGGTCCATGACGGCGATCTCCTCGGCGATGTCCTTGTACACCGCGCGCCGGACCTTGCCGTCCGCCAGCACCAGGATGACGTTCTCGCCGTGCGGCATGAACACCAGGTCGTAGGCGTAGAAGCTGTGCAGCAGCGGCACGTAGTAGGCGCGCAGGTAGTCGCGCAGCCAGTCGGTGGGTGCCTGGCCGGAGCGTTCGATGAGCGCGCCCGCGAAGGAGGCGCCGTCGTGGTCGGTGTGCAGCAGGGACGCCATCGTCGCCAGCGACTCGCCCTCGGCGAGGCGGGACACCGGGGACTCGCGCCACAGGGCGGCCAGCATCTTGCGGTAGGGGGAGTAGCGGTCGGTGGCCCGCTCGTACTCCAGGTGCCGGTAGCCGACGGCCGCCTGCTCGCGGATGATCGTGAGGCCGGTCGCGGTGAGCACCGGGTCGTTCTCGATCAGCCGGGCCAGCCAGTCGTTGATCGCCGGGGTCGCCTCCATGTAGGCGGCCGAAAGCCCGCGCATGAAGCCCATGTTGAGCACGGACAGCGCCGTCTTCACATAGTTCTTCTCGGGGTGTGTCCGGTTGAAGAACGTCCGGATGGACTGCTGGGCCAGGTACTCGTCGTCGCCCTCGCCCAGGCACACCAGGTTGCGGCGGGCCACCTCGGCGGCGAAGGTCACGCTCAGCTTGTTCCACCACTGCCAGGGGTGGACCGGGATCAGCAGATAGTCGTCCGCGTCGAGACCCTGCTCGGTGAGCACGCCCCGGAACCGCTCCAGGGTGGCCTCGCCCAGCTCGCGCCGGAAGAACTCCTCGTACTCGACGCCCGCCCCGGCGGTGAACGCGGCGCGCGAGCGGTGCGCGGCCAGCCAGACCAGTTTCACCGGGCTCGCGGTCTCCGGCGCGTACGCCAGATACTCCTGGACACCGAAGCCGAGCCGCCCGTTGTTGGCCACGAAGCAGGGGTGGCCCTCGGTCATCCCGGTCTCGATGTCCTGGAACGAGGCGCCCGCCAGCTCCTTCGCGCTGATGCGCGGCTTGGTCAGCTTGTAGCAGGTGCCGGAGAGGGTGGAGGAGATCTCCTCCAGGTAGACCGGCAGGATCTCCTCGCTCAGCCCCAGGGTCTCCCGCAGCTCGATGAAGAAGTCCAGTGCGGCGAGCGGGAGTTCCTCGCCCTCGCGGTGCCGGGTGATCGAGTCGGCGTCCACCTGCCAGTGGTCCAGGCCCCGGCGCACGGCGGAGAAGCGGTACGAGGTGAGCTTGTCGTCGCCGCGGACGACGTACTCCTCGCCCTCCGGCTCGGGGGTGAGCAGGCGCTCGTGCGCGAACTCGGAGAGCGCCTTGCGGATCAGCAGGCGGTTGGCCTTCTCCCAGCGCTCGGGGGAGAGGTGGGCCACGGAGTCGGCGAGGGTCATGCCGCCACCCCCGTCGCCGTCTCGAACCGTTCCCGGGTGCAGAAACTCAGCAAGGCGCGCTTCTCCGGCTTCTCTATCTCGCCCTCGGGCACGAACCCGACGGCCTCGTTCAGCGCGTGCACGGCGGTGTTGCGCACATCGGGCTCCACGACCACGCGCAGGGTGCGCGGGTCCGCGAACAGCTCCGCCATCACGGCGGTGATGACCCGCCGGGTGAACCCGTGCACGGGGGTGTCGGTGGGCGCCACCAGGAAGTGCATGCCCACATCGCCCGGCTGGGCCTCGTACAGCCCGGCCAGCTCGCGGTGCGCGGGGTCGTAGGACTCCATCAGGAACACCGGCACCCCGTCGTCCAGGCCGAGGAAGGCGTGGTGGTGCTCGTCGGCGGCGATCTCCATGTAGGCACGCTCGACGTCCACCAGCTTCGCGTCCTGCATCATCCAGAACGCGGCCTTGGGATCGGTCACCCAGCCGTGCACCAGGCTCGCGTCCTTCAGGGGGTCGAGCGGGCGGATCGAGAAGGTCATACGGCGAACTCCTGGAAAGCGATGGTCTTTTCGACCGGGTAGTACTCCGAGCCGAGCAGCTCGCGGATGATGTAGGCGTTGCGGTAGGCACCCATGCCCAGGTCGGGGCTGGTGATGCTGTGGGTGTGGACACCGGCGTTCTGGAGGAAGACACCCCGGCCGGTGACGTCGATGGCGTAGTTGCGGGCCACGTCGAAGTTGCCGTGGCTGTCGTGGCGCAGGCGGTCGCGGACCGGCTTCAGGAACTCCGGCTCGCGGTACTGGTAGCCGGTGGCCAGCACCAGGCCCTCGCTGTCCAGCTCGTAGTCCTTGCCCTGTTCCTCCTGGCGGAGGGAGAGGGTGTACGTGCCGTGGTCGTAAGAGGCGCTGTGCAGCGAGGAGTTGGTGAGCAGGCGGGTCTGGACCGGGCCGCCGAGGTTCTTCTGGTAGAGCAGGTCGAAGATCGCGTTGATCAGCTCGCCGTCGATGCCCTTGAACAGGCCCTTCTGCTGGGCGGTGATCCGGTACCGGGTGTCCTCGGGGAGCGCGTGGAAGTAGTCGATGTACTCCGGGGAGGTCATCTCCAGCGTGAGCTTGGTGTACTCCAGCGGGAAGAACCGCGGGGAGCGGGTGACCCAGTTGAGCCGGTAGCCGTGGACGTCGATCTCGCTGAGGAGGTCGTAGTAGATCTCGGCGGCCGACTGCCCGCTGCCGACCAGGGTGATGGAGCGCTTCTTCTGCAGCTCCGCCTTGTGGGCGAGGTAACGGGAGTTGTGGATGAAGTCGCCGCCCAGGCCCTCGCAGGCTTCCGGGATGTACGGCGGGGTGCCGGTGCCGAGGACCAGGTGCTTGGCGCGGTAGGTGTCACCGGTGTCGGTGTGCACCGCGTAGAGCCCGTCCTCCCACGTCACCTCGGTGACCGTGGTGCTGAAGCGGACGCTGGTCAGCTTGTTCGCGGCCCAGCGGCAGTAGTCGTCGTACTCGACCCGCAGCGGGTAGAAGTTCTCCCGGATGTAGAACGAGTACAGGCGGCCTTTCTCCTTCAGGTAGTTGAGGAAGGAGTACGGCGAGGTCGGGTCGGCCAGGGTGACCAGGTCCGACATGAACGGCGTCTGGAGGTGGGCGCCGTCCAGGAACATTCCGGCGTGCCACTCGAAGTCGGGCTTGGAGTCGAGGAAGACGCCGTTCAGTTCCTCGATGGGCTCGGTGAGGCAGGCCAGGCCGAGGTTGAAGGGGCCGAGGCCGATCCCCACGAAGTCAAGGACGGGGCTGGCTTCAGGAAGCGCGGTCAAGGGACTCTCCCAGGTACTGCTCGGCGTGGCCGGCGATCAGATCGAGGACGGCGGCGATGTCGGCCGCGGTGGTCTCGGGGTTGAGCAGGGTGAACTTCAGGTAGTGGCGGCCGCCGACCTTGGTGCCCGCGACCACGGCGTCGCCGGAGGCGAACAGGGCCTTGCGGGCGTACAGGTTGGCGCGGTCGATCTCGGCCGGGTCGGTGACGTCCGCCGGGATGTAGCGGAAGACCAGGGTGGACAGCGAGGGCGCCACGACCACGTCGTAGCGCGGGTCGGCGGCCAGCAGTCGCCAGCCCTCCTGGGCCAGTTCGCAGACCTCGTCGAAGAGTTCGCCGATGCCGTCGGCGCCCATCACGCGCAGCGTCATCCACAGTTTGAGGGCGTCGAAGCGGCGGGTGGTCTGGAGGGACTTGTCGACCTGGTTGGGGATGCGCTCCTGCACCATGCGGCGGGGGTTCAGATAGTCCGCGTGGTAGGTGGCGTGCCGCAGGGTGGCCGCGTCCCGGACCAGCACGGCGGAGGAGCTCACCGGCTGGAAGAAGGACTTGTGGTAGTCGACGGTGACCGAGTCGGCGCGCTCGATGCCGTCGATGCGGCCGCGGTGCTTCAGCGAGGTGAGCAGTCCGCAGCCGTAGGCGGCGTCCACGTGCATCCACGTCCCGAACTGCGCGCAGAGTTCGGCGATCTCGGGGAGCGGGTCGATGGAGCCGAAGTCGGTGGTGCCCGCGGTGGCGACGACGGCCATCGGGACCAGCCCGTCCTGGACGCAGCGCTCCAGCTCGCGGGCGAGCGCGAGGGTGTGCATCCGCTTGTCGTGGTCGACCGGGATGACGACGACCGCGTCCGGGCCGAGGCCGAGGAGTTTGGCGGACTTCTTCACGCTGAAGTGGCTGACCTCGGAGGTGAAGACGCGCAGGTGCCCGTAGGACTCGGCCTTGGCCTCCTCGCGGGCCAGCAGCAGGGCCTGGAGGTTGGACTGGGTGCCGCCGGAGGTGAACACACCGTCGGCGGCGGGTCCGAGGCCGATGCGGGCGTTGGTCCAGTCGATCAGTTTCCGCTCGATGAGCGTGCCTCCGGCCGACTGGTCCCAGGTGTCCAGCGAGGAGTTGACCGCGGAGAGCACGGCCTCGCCGACCACGGCCGGGATGACGACCGGGCAGTTGAGATGCGCGAGGTAGCGGGGGTGGTGGAAGTAGACGGCGTCGCGGAGGTAGACCTCCTCCAGCTCGTCCAGCGCGGCCGCGGTGTCGCCGAGCGGCTGGTCGAGGTCGACGGAGTCGACGCGGGGAGCGAGGTCGTCGACCGTGACACCGGTGAACGGGCTTGCGGCGGTGGCGAGTTTGGCCGCCACCCGCTCTACTCCTTCGGTCACGGAGCGGCGGTACGACTCCGCGGTGAGGCCATTGAGCAGGTGCGAGCGCATGAGGGGGTCCTCCGAGGGAAACACGAGGGGGCGTGAAGTTCCGCGGCTTCAACTTAGGTAAGCCTAACCTAAGTCGGAGTCCGTTGATCACGCCCCTCCCGTGACGGCCGTCACTCCGGGGGAGCCGCCCCTCACGCGGCGCGCAGCTGTTCCTCCGTCAGCCCCCGCCGCCAGTAACCGACGAAGGTCACCCGCCGCCGGTCGGTGCCGCGCTCCCCGACGAAGTGCCGCCGCAGCTCCCGTACTTGTCCGGCCTCGCCCGCGAGCCAGACGTACGGGTTCGTGTGCGGGGGCAGTTCGGCCGCGCGCAGGGCCTCCACAGCCGAGGGGGCGCCCTCCCGCCGTACCAGCCAGGTGATGCGGGCGTCCGCCTCGGTGCGCACGTCCTGGATGTCCCCGGCGTGCGGCACCTCCAGCCAGGCACGCACCCGAGCCGACGGCGGCAGCGACTCCAGTGCGGCCGTCGCGGCCGGTACGGCGGTCTCGTCGCCCCACATGACGATCAGGTCGGTGTCCTCCGGCGGCCGGAACCGGATGGCCCGGTTGTCGGCGATCGCCGGGCCGAGCAACAGCACCCGGTCGCCCGCGACGGCCCCGGCGGCCCAGCGGGAGGCGGGCCCGGCCGGGACCGGGGCGCCGGGCTCGGTGCCGTGCAGGGCGAAGTCGATGTCGATCTCGTCCGGGTCCCGGCGCAGCGCCCGCAGGGTGTACGAGCGCATCACCGCCCGTACGTCGTCCGGGAGTTCACGCCACCCGTGCCACCAGTCGTCGCCCAGCTCCAGCGGCACCGCGGGCTCGCGCTGGCCCGGTTGCGGCAGGAACAGCGAGAGGGACTGGTCGCGGCCGAGCGAGTGGAACTCGGTCAGCTCGGGGCCGGTGAAGGTGACCCGGAGCAGAGACGGACCGAGCCGCCTCGTCCGGGCCACCTGGAGGGCGAAGAAACGGAACGGGGCGGCTACGGCCGTCGTCATGCGGGGCTCCTGAACGTCAGGAAGGATTTATCCGGGCAGGGGTCAGCCGACCTTCTTGGCCGTCTCGATGGCCTTGGCGAGGTTCTCCAGCAGCGGCGCGCACTTGTCGTAGGACAGGATCGGCTCGGCGGCGCGGGGGATGACCTGGCCGGCCTTGACGGCGGGCAGCTTCTTCCAGGTGGCCTTGGTGATGTCGGCGGGCTGGAGGGCGACCGAGCGGTCGTCCATGATGATGACGTCGGCCGGGTACTTGTCGACGTTCTCCCAGCTCAGCGTCTCGAACCAGCCGCCGGTGGGCTTCTTGGCCGCCTCGGAGGGCTCGATGAAGTTCACGCCGAGGGACTTGAAGTACTCCAGGTCCGCGGAGAGGTTGGTGCCGGAGACGTAGAACGCGTCCTGCGCGGCGGAACCGGCCATCACCCGGATCTCGGGGCGGGACTTGGCCGCCTTGCGCAGCCGGGCCGCGGCCGCCTCGAAGCGCTTCTTGGCGTCGGTGACCTTGGCGGCCTTCATGTCGGCGCCGAGGGACTCGGCCAGCTCCCACACGCGCTGGAGGGGGCCGGTGAGCGGGCGGTCGTAGACCGAGACGGCGACGCTGGGGGCCAGCTTGGCTATCTTCGCGGCGGACTCCAGCGGCACGTACCAGAGGGTGCCCTGGGGGTCGAAGGTCGTGGTGATGAGGACCTGCGGGGCGAAGGCCGCGTACTCCTCGACGTTGAACTGGTTGAAGACGTTGCCGAAGACGGTCAGCTTGCTGACGTCCATGTCACCGGCCTGCACATCGGCCTTGCCGTCCTTGGTCTTGGTCGGGCCGAAGACGCCCTTGACCTCGACGCCGTAGTCGAACAGCGCGGCGGCGACACCGGTGAACGCGACGATCTTCGTGGGGACCGAGTCCAGCTTCACGGTCTGGCCGCGGTCGTCCTTGAAGCTCCACGCGCCGGACTTGCCGGGCTTGGCCTGCCCCTCGGAGCCACCGCTCTTCCCCTTGTCGTCACCGCACGCGGCAAGCGCGACGCCGAGACCGAGAACGCCGCCCGCGGCGAGGATGCCGCGACGAGTGGGGTGGGTGGCACGGGTGTGGGACATGGATATGACTGCTTTCGACCGGGGCGGACACCGCCTGACCAATTCGCAGCAAGGTTAGCCTAACCTTGCTCATTGTCCAGGGCTGGGGCGTCCGCCCCCGTCGGGGTGTTCTCCGAGGTCAGCCGGTCAGTCCCAACTCCCGCGCGATCAACATGCGTTGGACCTCGCTCGTGCCCTCGCCGATTTCCAGGATCTTGGAGTCGCGCCACATGCGGGCCACCGGGTACTCGTTCATGAAGCCGTAGCCGCCGTGGATCTGGGTGGCGTCGCGGGCGTTGTCGACGGCGACCGTGGAGGAGTGGAGCTTGGCGATGGCGGCCTCCTTCTTGAAGGGTTCGCCCGCCACCAGGCGGGCCGCCGCGTCGCGCCAGGCGAGGCGGGCGGTGTGCGCCTTCATCTCCATGTCGGCCAGCTTGAACTGGATGGCCTGGTTGGTGCCGATGGCCCGGCCGAAGGCGTGCCGCTCCTTGGCGTATCGCACCGACTCGTCCACGCAGCCCTGGGCGAGCCCGGTGCCCAGCGCGGCGATGGCGATGCGGCCCTCGTCCAGGATGCGGAGGAACTGCGCGTAACCGCGGCCCTGTTCGCCGAGCAGGTTGGCGGCGGGGACGCGCACGTCCTGGAAGGACAGCTCACGGGTGTCTGAGGCGTTCCAGCCGACCTTGGAGTAGGGGGCGGCCACCGTGAAGCCGGGGGTGCCCGAGGGCACGATGATCGCGGAGATCAGCGGCTTGCCGTCCGGCTTGCGGCCGGTGACCGCCGTGACCGTCACCAGGCCGGTGATGTCGGTGCCGGAGTTGGTGATGAAGCACTTGGTGCCGTTGATGACCCATTCGTCGGTGTCCGGGTCGAGGCGGGCCGTCGTACGGGTCGCGCCCGCGTCCGAGCCGCCGTCCGGCTCGGTCAGCCCGAACGCGCCCAGGATCTCGCCCGCGCACAGCCGGGGCAGCCACTCGGCCTTCTGCTCCTCGGTGCCGAACAGGTGGATCGGCATGGCGCCGAGCGAGACGCCCGCCTCCAGGGTGATGGCCACCGAGGAGTCGACCCGGGCCAGCTCCTCCAGCGCGATGCCCAGCGCCAGATAGTCGCCGCCCATCCCGCCGTACTCCTCGGGGAACGGCAGCCCGAACAGGCCCATCCGGCCCATCTCGCGGACGATCTCGTACGGGAACTCGTGCCGCTCGTAGAAGTCGCCGATCTTCGGCGCCACGACGTCGTGCGCGAACTCCTCCACCGTGCGGCGGAGTTCCTCCAGCTCGGGGCTGAGGCGGTGGTCCATGCTGATCACTGGTCCTTGTCGGGCTGGGTCGTGGTGCCGAGGGCGCGGACGGTGCGGGAGGGGCTCGGTCGGCCGAGCTGTTCCGCCATCCAGACGCTGGTGGCGGTCAGCGCTTCGAGGTCGACGCCGGTCTCTATGCCGAGGCCGCGCAGCATCCACACCAGGTCCTCGGTGGCGAGGTTGCCGGTGGCGGACTTGGCGTACGGGCAGCCGCCGAGGCCGCCCGCGGAGGCGTCGACCGTGGTGACGCCGTGCTGGAGCGCCGCGTAGGTGTTGGCGAGCGCCTGGCCGTAGGTGTCGTGGAAGTGGACGCCCAGCTCGGCCGTGGGCAGGCCCGCCTCGTTCAGCAGGGTGAGCAGGGCGCGGACCTGGCCCGGGGTGGCGACGCCGATGGTGTCGCCGAGGCTCAGCTCGTCGCAGCCCATGTCCTTCAGGGCCGCACACACCCGGACCACTTGAGGGAGCGGTACCGCGCCCTCCCAGGGGTCGCCGAAGCACATCGACACATAGCCGCGGACATGGGCGCCCGCGTCCTTGGCCTGCCGCACCACCGGCTCGAACACGGCCAGCGACTCGTCCACCGTGCGGTTGAGGTTGGCCTTGGCGAAGGACTCCGTCGCGCTGGCGAACACCGCGATCCGGCGCGCCCCGAGCGCGAGGGCCCGGTCGAGGCCGCGCTGGTTGGGCACCAGCACCGGCAGTTCGGCGTCCACGTCTGACAGCTGCGGGAACAGCTCCTCGGCGTCGGCCAGTTGGGGCACCCACTTGGGGTGCACGAAGCTCGTCGCCTCGATCGTGGTCAGGCCCGCCTCGCGCAGCCGACGGATGAACTCCGCCTTCACCTTGGTCGGTACGGCCGTCTTCTCGTTCTGCAGCCCGTCCCGCGCGCCCACCTCGTGGATGCGGACCCGCGCGGGCAGTCCGGGTTCGGGGACGACCATGGGGAGCGCGTTCACTCGGACTCCTCCTTCGGCGCGATGACGGCCAGCACCTGGTCCATGGCGACCGTGCTGCCGGGGGTCACGTCGAGTTCGGCGACCGTGCCCGCGTGCGGGGCGGAGACGACGTGCTCCATCTTCATCGCCTCCACCACCAGCAGGCTCTGCCCGGCCTCGACCACGTCGCCCACGGCCACCTTCACCACCGTCACCGTGCCCGGCATGGGCGCGGTCAGCGAGTCGGCGCCCGCGTGCGCGGACCGGCTCAGCGAGGCGGCGACCGGGTCGTGGTCCCGCACCTGCCAGGCGTCGCCGTCGCGGCCCAGCCAGTCGGCGGCGCGGTGGAAGGTGTGGCGGACGCCGTCCAGGGTGACGGTCACCCGGTCATCGGTGACCTCGGCGGCACGGGCGGCCCGAGTGACGGGTTCGAGTCCCGCGACCCGCAGGGGGAAGGACACCGGTTTCGGGGTCCCGCTCAGCCGCCACCCGTCCGGCACCGAGAAGGGGTCCACCCAGCCGTCGCCCGTGGGGCGCAGCTCCTCCAGGCGTACGGCGGCCGCAGCCTCGTAGACCTCCTCCGGCACTCCGGACGGGATCAGGTCGTCCACCGCGCGCTCCACCAGCCCGGTGTCCAGTTCGCCCGCCACCACCGCGGGGTGCGCGAGCAGGCGGCGCAGGAAGCCCGCGTTGGTCGGGACGCCCAGGGTGACCGTCTCCGCGAGGGCGGCGCGGAGCTTGCGCAGGGCGGTCGCGCGGTCGGGGCCGTAGGCGATCACCTTGGACAGCATCGGGTCGTACAGGCTGCCGACCTCGGTGCCCTCACTGAGCCCGGAGTCGGTGCGGACGCCGTCGCCCTGGGGCTCGGCCAGCAGCAGGACCGTTCCGCCGGAAGGGAGGAAGCCGCGGGAGGGGTCCTCGGCGCAGATACGGGCCTCCACCGCGTGCCCGGTCAGCGTCACGTCCTCCTGCGCGAAGCCCAGCGGCTCGCCGGACGCCACCCGAAGCTGCCACTCGACCAGGTCCAGGCCGGTGATCAGCTCGGTGACGGGGTGCTCGACCTGGAGGCGGGTGTTCATCTCCATGAAGTAGTACGAGGACGGGTCGTTGCCCGGCACGATGAACTCCACCGTGCCCGCGCCCCGGTAGCCGCAGGAGCGGGCCGCCTGTACGGCCGCCTCGCCCATCGCGGCGCGGGTCGCCTCGTCGAGCAGGACGCTGGGCGCCTCCTCGATGATCTTCTGGTGGCGGCGCTGGAGCGAGCACTCGCGCTCGCCGAGGTGGACCACGCTGCCGTGGCCGTCGGCCAGCACCTGGATCTCGATGTGCCGGGGGCGGTCGATCCACCGCTCCACCAGCAGGGTGTCGTCGCCGAAGGAGGCGCGGGCCTCGCGGCGGGCGGCCGCGATCTCCTCCTCCAGGGCGGAGACGTCCCGCACCAGACGCATCCCCTTGCCGCCGCCGCCCGCCGAGGGCTTGAGCAGCACGGGGGTGCCGATCTCCCGCGCCGCGTCGGCCAGTTCGGCATCCGTCAGCCCGCTGCCACTGGAGCCCGGCACGACCGGTACCCCGTACGCCGCCACCGTCTCCTTGGCGCGGATCTTGTCGCCCATCAGGGCGATGGCGTCCGCCGGGGGCCCGATGAAGACGAGCCCCGCCTCCTCGCAGGCGCGCGCGAAACCGGCGTTCTCGGCGAGGAAGCCGTAGCCGGGGTGGACGGCCTGGGCGCCGGTGCGGGCGGCGGCCTCGAGCAGCCGCTCCACCGACAGATAGCTCTCCCCGGCCGGGGCCGGGCCGATCCGGACGGCCGTGTCGGCCTCCCGGACGTGCCGCGCGTCGGCGTCGGCGTCGGAGAAGACCGCCACGGAGCGCACGCCGAGCGCGCGGAGCGTACGGATGACCCGTACGGCGATCTCGCCCCGGTTGGCGACCAGCACTGTGTCGAACACGGAAGTTCCCCTCCCTCTCACATCCGGAAGACGCCGAACCGGGGCTCTCCCAGCGGCGCGTTGGCACAGGCGGTCAGGGCGAGTCCGAGCACCTGACGGGTCTGGAGCGGGTCGATCACGCCGTCGTCCCAGAGGCGGGCGGTCGCGTAGTAGGCGCTGCCCTGGCCCTCGTACTGCGCGCGGATCGGTGCCTTGAAGGCGTCCTCGTCCTCGGCGGGCCACTCCTCGCCGCGCGCCTCCAGCTGGTCCCGCTTGACGGTGGCGAGCACCGAGGCGGCCTGTTCGCCGCCCATGACGGAGATCTTGGCGCCGGGCCACATCCACATGAAGCGGGGGGAGTAGGCGCGGCCGCACATCGAGTAGTTGCCCGCGCCGTACGAGCCGCCGACGACGACCGTCAGCTTCGGCACGCGGGTGCACGCGACGGCGGTGACCATCTTGGCGCCGTGCTTGGCGATGCCGCCCGCCTCGTAGTCCTTGCCGACCATGAAGCCGGAGATGTTCTGCAGGAAGACGAGCGGGATGCCGCGCTGGTCGCACAGCTCGATGAAGTGGGCGCCCTTCTGGGCGGACTCGGAGAACAGGATGCCGTTGTTGGCGACGATGCCGACCGGGTGGCCGTGGATGCGCGCGAAGCCGGTGACCAGGGTCTGGCCGAACTCGGACTTGAACTCGCTGAACCGCGAGCCGTCCACCACGCGCGCGATGATCTCGCGGACGTCGTACGGGGTGCGGGAGTCGACCGGGACCGCGCCGTACAGCCCGAAGGGGTCGACCTTGGGCTCGACGGCCTGGGTCACCTCCCAGGGGGCGTCCTTGCGCGCGGGGAGGGTGGCGACGATGTTCCGCACGATCCTCAGCGCGTGCGCGTCGTCCTCCGCGAGGTGGTCGGTGACGCCGGAGACGCGGGAGTGGACCTCGCCGCCGCCCAGCTCCTCCGCCGTGACGACCTCGCCGGTGGCGGCCTTCACCAGCGGGGGGCCGCCGAGGAAGATCGTGCCCTGGTCGCGGACGATCACCGCCTCGTCGCTCATCGCCGGGACGTACGCGCCTCCGGCCGTGCAGGAGCCGAGGACGGCGGCGATCTGCGGGATGCCTGCCGCGGACATGCGGGCCTGGTTGTAGAAGATGCGGCCGAAGTGGTCGCGGTCGGGGAAGACCTCGTCCTGCATGGGCAGGAAGGCGCCGCCGGAGTCCACCAGGTAGACGCAGGGCAGGCGGTTGTCGAGGGCCACCTCCTGGGCGCGCAGGTGCTTCTTCACGGTCATCGGGTAGTACGTGCCGCCCTTGACGGTCGCGTCGTTGGCGACGATCACGCACTCGCGGCCGCTGACCCGGCCGATCCCGGCGATCACCCCCGCCGCCGGGGCCTGTCCGTCGTACATCCCGTCGGCCGCCAGGGGGGCCAGCTCCAGGAAGGGGGAGCCGGGATCGAGCAGGGCGTCCACCCGGTCCCTCGGCAGCAGCTTGCCGCGCGCGGTGTGCCGGGCGCGCGCCTTCTCGCCGCCGCCGAGGGCCGCGGCCGCCAGCTTGGCGCGCAGTTCCTCGCCCAGGGCGAGATGGGCCTGTTCATTGGCCCGCCAGGGCTCCGACGCGGGGTCTGCCGCGCTCGTCAGCTCCGGTGCCTCGTGCATCCTGCGAACCCCTCACCTTGTTAATGAGCGTTAACGCATTTCCTTCAGGTTAACGACCGCTAACCTCCCTGTCTACAATGACCCGCATGGCCAGCAGAACCGACGCCCCGACCCGGCGGCAGCAGATCCTCAAGGAGGCCGCCCGCCTCTTCGCCGAGCGCGGGTTCCACGGCGTGGGCGTGGACGAGATAGGGGCGGCGGTCGGCATCAGCGGCCCCGGCCTCTATCGGCACTTCCCCGGCAAGGACGCGATGCTCGCGGAGCTGCTGGTGGGCATCAGCGGCCAGCTCCTCACCGGCGCCCGGCGCCGCCTGGCGGAGACGGACGGCCGGGCGGGCGCCTCCGCCGTGCTGGACTCCCTCATCGAGGGCCACATCGACTTCGCCCTGGACGACCGCCCCCTGATCACCCTCCACGACCGGGAGCTGGACCGGCTGCGCGACAGCGACCGCAAGCTCGTCCGCCAGCTCCAGCGCCAGTACGTCGAACTCTGGGTCGGCGTCGTCCGCGAGGCCCACCCCACCCTGACGGAACCCGCCGCCCGCTCCGCCGTCCACTCCGTCTTCGGCCTCCTCAACTCCACCCCCCACCTCGGCCGAGCAGGCACCCTCCCGGGCCGAGCGACGACGGCGACACTGCTGCACCGGATGGCACGGGGGGCGTTCGCCGCGGCCGACGCCCAGGCGTGACGAGCGTTACGGTCCCCACCCCCTGGACTCCTTTCCGTACTCGCCGGTACCTTCGGTTGAGCAAGCGCTTAGACATGCCCTGTGTCATGCCGAGGTACGTGGAGGTGGCGGCGTGCGCCGTACGGTGTTCAACGAGGATCACGAGGCGTTCCGGGAGACTCTCCGGGACTTCATCGAGTCCGAGGTCGTGCCGGTCTACGACGAGTGGTTCGCCGCCGGTCAGGCTCCGCGCGACTTCTACTACAAGCTCGGCGAGCTGGGCATCTTCGGGATCAACGTGCCCGAGGAGTTCGGCGGCGCGGGGATGGACAGCCACAAGTTCGAGGCGGTCCTCTACGAGGAGACCTCCCGCGCGGGCGTCCAGTTCGGCGGCTCCGGCGTGCACGTGCTGCTCGCCCTCCCCTACATCAAGATGCTGGCCACGGACGAGCAGAAGAAGCGTTTCCTGCCGAAGTTCGTCACCGGTGAGGAGATGTGGGCCATCGCGATGACCGAGCCCGGCACCGGCTCGGACCTCGCGGGCATGAAGACCACCGCCAAGCTCTCCGAGGACGGCACGCACTACGTCCTCAACGGCGCCAAGACCTTCATCACCGGCGGTGTGCACGCCGACAAGGTCATCGTCTGCGCCCGCACCTCCGCCCCGAAGGAGGACGACCGCCGGTTCGGCATCTCCCTCTTCGCCGTGGACACCAAGTCCGAGGGCTATTCGGTGGGCCGCAAGCTGGACAAGCTCGGCCTGAAGACCTCCGACACCGCCGAACTCGCCTTCGTGGACGTCAAGGTCCCCGTCGAGGACCTGCTCGGCGAGGAGAACAAGGGCTTCTCCTACCTCGGCCACAACCTGGCCTCCGAGCGCTGGGGCATCGCCTTCGGCGCCTACGCCCAGGCCAAGGCCGCCGTCCGCTTCGCCAAGAGTTACGTGCAGGACCGTACGGTCTTCGGCAAGCCGGTCTCGCACTTCCAGAACACCAAGTTCGAGCTGGCCGCCTGCCAGGCCGAGGTGGACGCCGCCGAGGCCGTCGCCGACCGCGCCACCGAGGCGCTGGACGCCGGTGAGCTGACCCCCGCCGAGGCCGCCTCCGCCAAGCTGTTCTGCACCGAGGTCGCCCACCGCGTGATCGACCGCTGCCTCCAGCTGCACGGCGGCTACGGCTACATGAACGAGTACCCGATCGCCCGCCTGTACGCGGACAACCGCGTCAACCGCATCTACGGCGGCACCAGCGAGATCATGAAGTCGATCATCGCCAAGGACATGGGCCTGTAAGGCCCCCGCAATGACTGGCCGGTACAACTACACGCCATGAGCCAGGCACTTCAGGACCTCCTCGATCTGCTCGACCTCGAGCGGATCGAGGAGGACATCTACCGCGGGCAGTCCCGCTCCGCCGTCGTCCCCCGCGTCTTCGGCGGCCAGGTCGCCGCCCAGGCGCTGGTCGCGGCGGGGCGCACGGTCCCCGCCGACCGCGCCGCCCACTCGCTGCACGCGTACTTCCTGCGCACCGGCGACCCCGGCGCGCCCATCGTGTACAGCGTCGACCGCATCCGCGACGGCCGCTCCTTCACCACCCGCCGCGTGGTCGCCGTCCAGCACGGCAAGCCGATCTTCCACCTCTCCGCGTCCTTCCAGGCGTACGAGGACGGCCTCGACCACCAGGCCCCCATGCCGCCCGCGCCCGACCCGGCCACCCTGCCCACGTCCCAGGAACGCCTGCGCGGCTACGCCCACCTCGACCCCGAGGTCGTGGAACGCTTCCTGGAGGCCCGCGAGGCGATCGACCTGCGGTACGTGGACGAGCCGCCGTACGGCGAGTTCGGCACCCCGCGCGAACCGCACAGCCAGGTCTGGTTCCGCGCCAACGGCAAGCTGGACGACGACCCCCTGCTGCACGTCGTCCTCGCCACCTACGTCTCCGACATGACCCTGCTCGACTCGGTGCTCCTCGCCCACGGGCGCGGCGGCTGGGCCGTCGGGGACGTCGTCGGGGCCTCCCTGGACCACGCGATGTGGTTCCACCGCCCCTTCCGCGCCGACGAGTGGCTGCTCTACGACCAGGAGTCACCGTCCGCGCACGGCGGCCGGGGTCTGGGCCAGGCCCGGATCTACACGACGGACGGCAGGCTCGCCATCTCCGTCGTCCAGGAGGGCGTGGTCCGGGTCCCCCGCTGAGGCGTCAATTCCGCTGCCGGGCGCCGGAGATGACCCCGCCCACGGGGTCTCCGGCGCCCTCGGTTGCCAGGGGTGCCGGGCCGTGCGGCTGGTGCCTGCGAGGCCCCGTCACTCAGTAGACCGCTCAACAGGACGCGCGACGCATCCGGGACTAGGCTCTATGAGTGAAAGCCGCAGCACACGGTTTGCCCGGCCGACGAGGACTCCGGTGTCCCGGACCTCAGCCGCGGCGCCCGGGGCGTGAGCGCGTTCCCGAGTGACCTGCAGGCGTCGGCGGCACCAGACCGTGCCGCTCAGCAGACTGCGGATACCTGAAGACCGTGCCGCATCTTCCTCTTCGCGGTGACGGCCATCCACCTCGCGCCCAGATCGGGATCGCGAGAACGATGGAGATGGAAGGTAATTTCCCATGCGATCAACGCGCGCGAGGCGCCTCGTCGCCCTGTCCGCCACCGGTCTCCTGCTGGCCGGCGGAGCAGCGGTGGGCGCCGCGGGCACCGCTTCGGCGACCCAGAACGGGCACCACAGCTCCTACGACCGGGACTACCGGGACGGTCACCACAACAGGTACAACAACGACCGCGGCTGGTGGAACGATGACGGCTGGGGCCGTCACCACCGTCACCACAACAACTGGAACTGGAACTACTGGGGCGACAACGACAACTACTGGGGTGGCTACGGCCACGGCGGCTACGGCCACGGCGGCTACGGCCATGACGGCGGCTACGGCGGCGGTCACGGCGGCGGCTACGGTGGCGGCCATGGCGGCGGCTACGGCGGCGGCCACGGTGGCGGCGGCCACGGCGGTGGCGGCCACGGCGGTGGCGGTCACGGCGGTGGCGGAGGCCACGGTCGCTGACAGCACCGCGATCTGAGCGCGACGTGCGGCCCTCATCGGGGGCCGCACCTCGCGTTCGGGGCCCGGCTCAGAGCAGCTCGGCCCCGCTCAGCAGATACGCCGTCATCGGGTCGTAGTGCCGGGGGCTGACCACATGGTCGTCGAGCGGCACCGCCACCTGGAGGGTGCCCTCGGACTCGGCGAGGAACAGCGCCGGGTCGTTGCAGTCGGCGTACCCGGCCGCGTCCACGCCGTGCTGCGCCGCGTACCCGGCCCAGCCGTGGTCGGCCACGACGAGGTCCGGCAGGTCGCGGCCCTCGCGCTCAAGTCCCGTGAGAATGGCGCGCATCGGCTCACCGGAGTGGGTGTGCCAGAGGGTCGCGCCGTGCTCCAGCACGGCCACGTCCGCGAACTGCACGACGTACCCCTCGTCGGTCTGCAGCCGCTCCGGGATGACGACGATCTCGCAGCCCGCGGCGCGCAGCGCGGCGGCGGTGGCCCGGTGCACGTCCAGCAGGCCGCCGGGGTGCCCGGTGGCGAACAGCACCCGCTGCCGGTCCTCGGCGGCCTTGCGCAGCCTGAGCGCGAGCCGCTCCAGCGCGTCCACCGTCAGCTCCGGGTCGATGGTGTCCTGCCCGTACCGGTGCTCGGCGTCGTCGTTCACGCCGACCCGCTCGGCCATCACCGCGAGCACGTCCTGCTCGTCGGTCCAGCGGTCGCCCAGCTCCAGGCCGAGCCAGTAGTGCCGGTCGCCGTTGGCCAGCCTGCGGTAGTGGGAGAGGTTGTTCTCGCGGGGCGTGGCCACGTCCCCCGCGATCCGCGTTCTCACCAGATGGTCGACGAGCTGAGCACGGCTGGGCGTCCCGGATATCGGCATGCCCCCCATTGTGGGGCAGCGAACGATCTGCCGTCTCCGGGACGCCCCTCTTCCGGGGGACCTTGTGGATCTCTGTAGACCTATCCCTGCCGCAGGGCGAACCACAGCTCCATGCGGACGTCCGGATCGTCCAGATCCGTGTCGAGGAGGGCCGCGCAGCGGGTGATGCGCTGGCGGACGGTGTTGCGGTGCACGTCCAGCGCGACCGCCGTACGGTCCCAACTCCCGTGCAGGGAAAGCCAGGTGCGCAGGGTCTCGGTGAGTGCGGGGCCCGCCGCGAGCGGGGCGAGCAGGGCCCGCGCGTGCTCCTCCGCGTCCGCGCGCGGCACCAGCTCCGACAGCCCGGGCCGGGCGCCGTGCCGGACCAGCGGGGTACGGGTGGCGCGGGCGCGGGCCAGCGCGCGGGCGGCCTGCGCGTCGGCGGACGGCCAGTCGGCGGGCCCGGCGGGCGCGCCGACGCCCAGCGTCCAGCCGGGCTGCGCGACCGGTTCCCGCCCGGCGGGCACGAGGACGCGTACGACGTCACGGGCCAGGTCGATCAGGGGGGAGCCGAGCGCCGTGCCGAGGGCGGCCGCGCCCACCGGGTCCGGCGTGCCGTTCTCCGGCCGGGCGTGCACCACGAGCCACCCGGCGCCGTCCGTACCGCCGAGCAGCGCGGCCACCTCCGCCGGGGCCGCGCCCAGCAGCAGCCGGACCAGCGCGGAGGAGCGGGCCGCGCCCGCCCCGCTCTGGTGCTCACCGGTCAGCAGGGAGAGGAGCACGGCGGCGACGGAGGCGATGGTGTGGTCGGCCGGTTCGCGCCGCCCGGTCGCCACCCCGAGCACGAACCCGCTGCTCCCGCCGAGGGCGTAGGCGGCGAGCTGGATGTCCCCGAGGGAGTCGGTGGCCGAGGCGGGGGCGTCGCGGGCGGTGCCCGGTCGCACGACCCCGGTCAGCTGGCGCAGCGCCTCCTGGGTGCCCGGTACCGGGGCGCGGCCCGCGCTCGCGATCACCGTGCCGTCGGGGGCGTACAGGAGAGCCTGGGCGGAGAGGCGCTGGGCCAGCTGGCGCAGCACCGAGGGCACCGGGTCGGGGCGGGAGGCGGCGGCGGCCAGGCTCTGCTGGGCCTCCGTGATCCGGCGCAGCTCGGCCAGCCGGGCCTGCGCCATCAGCTGCCACACCGCGCGGGCGACCCCGGAGAACGTGGTCCGGGGCGGCACCTCCAGCAGCGGGAGCCCGTACGCGTCGCAGGCGGCGACCAGTGCGCGCGGCACCGTGTCGTGCACCGGGGCCAGGCCGAAGCCGAGGGCCGCGCCGCCCGCGGCGACGATCCGGGACACGTAGTCGTCGAAGTAGGCGCCTGCCCCCGCCGCCTCCGGCACATGCACCCCCGCCGTCAGCAGCAGCTCGCCGCCCAGCAGGTACGGGTACGGGTCGGCCATCTCCGAGGTGTGCGCCCAGTGGATCACGGTGTCCGGGGCCGGGGGACCGGCTATCTGGCGCAGGCCCAGGTCCTCGCGGGCCAGCAGCGCGGAGAGCGGCACGGGCGGGGTCGGCGGGACGGACGGGGTGGTTGGCTCCGACATGGTGTGCACATCCTCCTGTCCACCCCGTTCATATGGATGAAACGTACACTTCGCAGTCGCTTTCCGGCCACCTAGTGTCTAGGCGGAACGGCAGCCGCGGGTACGGGCGGATGTCCCCGCGAGCCGCTGCCGTCGAAACCCCCACGCCACCGCACGACACGCCACCGGACAAGCGCGCGAAGGAGGGCCCCGCACCATGGCCGTCGACTACACAGTGATCGTCGTCTATCTCGTCGGGATGCTGGCCATGGGCTGGTGGGGCATGCGCCGCGCCAAGTCGAAGAGCGAGTTCCTGGTGGCCGGCCGCAGACTGGGCCCGGCCATGTACTCCGGCACCATGGCCGCCATCGTCCTCGGCGGCGCGTCCACCATCGGCGGCGTCGGCCTCGGCTACAAGTACGGCCTCTCCGGCGCCTGGATGGTCTTCACCATCGGCCTCGGCCTGCTCGCTCTGTCGGTGTTCTTCTCGGCCCGCATCGCCCGGCTGAAGGTCTACACCGTCTCGGAGATGCTGGACCTGCGCTACGGCGGCCGGGCCGGGGTCATCTCCGGCGTCGTCATGTGGGCGTACACCCTGATGCTGGCGGTCACCTCGACCATCGCCTACGCCACGATCTTCGACGTGCTGTTCGACATGAACCGCACCCTGGCGATCGTCCTCGGCGGCTCGATCGTCGTCGCGTACTCCACCCTCGGCGGCATGTGGTCGATCACGCTCACCGACATGGTGCAGTTCGTGGTGAAGACCATCGGGGTGCTGCTCCTGCTGCTGCCCATCGCCGTGGTCAAGGCGGGCGGCTTCTCGGAGATGAAGGCCAAGCTGCCGACCTCGTACTTCGACCCGCTGGGCATCGGCGGCGAGACGATCTTCACCTATGTGCTGATCTACACCTTCGGCATGCTGATCGGCCAGGACATCTGGCAGCGCGTGTTCACCGCCCGCGACGACCGCACCGCCAAGTGGGGCGGCACCGTGGCGGGCACCTACTGCCTGGTCTACGCCGTCGCCGGTGCGGTGATCGGCACCGCCGCCAAGGTGCTCTACCCGAAGCTCTCCAGCCCGGACGACGCCTTCGCCACCATCGTCAAGGACGAACTCCCCATCGGCGTCCGGGGTCTGGTGCTGGCCGCCGCCCTCGCCGCCGTGATGTCGACCTCCTCCGGCGCCCTGATCGCCTGCGCGACCGTCGCCAACAACGACATCTGGTCCCGGCTGCGGGGCCTGGTCCGCCCCGGCGACGAGGAGCACGACGAGGTGAAGGGCAACCGCGTCTTCATCCTGATCATGGGCCTCGCCGTGATCGGCACCGCCATCGCGCTGAACAACGTCGTCGAGGCGCTGACCGTCGCGTACAACCTCCTCGTCGGCGGCCTCCTCGTACCGATCCTCGGCGGCCTGCTGTGGAAGCGCGGCACCGTGCAGGGCGCGCTGGCCTCCGTGATCGTCGGCGGCCTCGCGGTGATCGGCCTGATGGCGGGCTACGGCATCCTCGCCAACGAGCCCGTCTACTACGGCCTGCTCGCCTCCCTGGCCGCCTACATCGTGGTCTCCCTGGCCACGAAGCCCACCGACGAACGCGTCCTCGCCGTCTGGCGCGACCGCCTCGCCGGACAGTCCCCCGAACTCCCGTCCGAACCGGTCCCGGCTCACCAGTAGAGTCGTACGGAAAGCAGTACATGCGCGACGAAGCGCAAGGAAGAAGGCATTTCACGATGAGCAGCTCCGAGACGCCCCGCGGGCCCGTCGACTCCTCCCGCATCCCGCGCTACGCGGGCCCCGCGACCTTCGCCCGGCTGCCCCGGCTGGACGAGGTCGGCCGCGCCGACGTCGCCGTGGTCGGCGTGCCGTTCGACTCCGGCGTCTCGTACCGGCCGGGCGCCCGCTTCGGCGGCAACGCCATCCGCGAGGCGTCCCGGCTGCTGCGCCCGTACAACCCCGCGCAGGACGCCTCCCCCTTCGCCCTCGCGCAGGTCGCCGACGGCGGCGACATCGCGGTGAACCCGTTCAACATCAACGAGGCCGTCGACACCATCGAGGCCGCCGCGGACGACCTGCTCGGCACCGGCGCCCGCCTGATGACGCTGGGCGGCGACCACACCATCGCGCTGCCGCTGCTGCGCTCGGTCGCCAAGAAGCACGGCCCGGTGGCCCTGCTGCACTTCGACGCGCACCTCGACACCTGGGACACCTACTTCGGCGCCGAGTACACCCACGGCACGCCGTTCCGCCGCGCGGTGGAGGAGGGCATCCTCGACACCGAGGCGCTCTCCCACGTCGGCACCCGCGGCCCGCTGTACGGCAAGCAGGACCTCACCGACGACGAGAAGCTGGGCTTCGGCATCGTCACCTCGGCCGACGTCTACCGCCGGGGCGCGGACGAGGTCGCCGACCAGCTCCGCCAGCGCATCGGGGACCGCCCGCTGTACATCTCCATCGACATCGACTGCCTCGACCCGGCCCACGCCCCCGGCACCGGCACCCCCGAGGCGGGCGGCATGACCTCCCGCGAGCTGCTGGAGATCCTGCGCGGCCTCGCCTCCTGCAACCTGGTCTCGGCCGACGTGGTCGAGGTCGCCCCGGCCTACGACCACGCGGAGATCACCTCGGTCGCGGCCTCGCACACCGCGTACGAACTCACCACCATCATGTCCCGGCAGATCGCGGAGGCACGCGCCAAGTGACGCACGACCACGACCTGGAACTCCGCCCGACCGAGGCGCAGACAGAGGCGGCCCTGAATCCCCCGCCGGGGCGCAACGGCGGCGACCTGGTCGTGGAGACCCTGGCCGGGCTCGGCGCGACGACCGTCTTCGGCCTGCCCGGCCAGCACGCGCTCGGCATGTTCGACGCGCTGCGCCGCTCCGCGCTGCGGTACATCGGCCTCCGGGTCGAGAACAACGCGGGCTTCGCGGCGGACGCGTACGGCCGGATCACGGGGGAGGCGGCACCGCTGCTGCTCTCCACCGGGCCGGGGGCGCTGACCTCGCTGGCGGCGCTCCAGGAGGCGGCCTCGGCCTCGGCGCCCGTCCTGGCGATCAGCAGCCAGATCCCGACGGCGGGGCTGGGCGGTGGTCGACACGGTTATCTGCATGAACTCCCCGATCAGTCGGCGTCGTTCCGGGGCGTGGTGAAGTCGGTTCACACGGTCCGCGCGCAGTCGCAGATCCCGTCGGCCATCGCGGAAGCCTGGCGGTCCGCGCTCACCGCTCCGCACGGCCCGGTGTGGGTGGAGATCCCGCAGGACGTGCTCCTCGCGGAGACCTCGCTGCCGGTGGTGACGGCCCCGGACGCGACCCCGGAGGAACTCGTCCCGCGCGTCGAACTCACGGCCGTGGCGGCCGACTTGCTGTCCCGTGCGCTGCGTCCCGCGATCATCGCGGGCGGCGGAGTCGTACGGTCGGACGCCTCGGGCAAGCTGCGTCAGCTCGCCGAGAAGCTGGACGCCCCCGTGGTGACCACCTTCGGCGGCAAGGGCGCCTTCCCCTGGGAGCACCCGCTGTCCCTCCAGTCCTGGCTGGAGGACCGGCACATGACCGACCTGCTGGAGGACGCGGACGTCCTGCTGGTGGTCGGGTCCGGGCTCGGCGAACTCTCCTCGAACTACCACACGTTCAAGCCACGCGGCCGCGTCATCCAGATCGAGGCCGACCTCGGCAAGCTGGAGTCCAACCACCCGGCACTGGGCATCCACGCGGACGCCCGCCTCGCCCTGCAGGCGCTGCTGGAGACGGTGACGGAGCGGACGGACTCGATGGCGCCGGACCGGGTCCGGGACGTACTGAGCCGGGTCGCGGACCGGATCGCGGGCCAGGAACTCACCCTGGAACAGGACGTGTTGGCGTCCGTCCGCCGCGCCCTCCCGGCAGGCTCACCGTCCTTCTGGGACATGACGATCCTCGCCTACTGGGCCTGGTCCGCCTTCGACCCGCGCGGCGCCAACACCATGCACTCCGCCCAGGGCGCGGGCGGCCTCGGCTACGGCTTCCCCGCCGCCCTCGGCGCGGCCGCCGCCGACCCGACCCACCCGGTCCTCGCCGTCTCCGGCGACGGCGGCGCCCTGTACTCCATCGCCGAGCTGGCGACGGCGAAGCAGTACGACCTCCCCGTCACCTGGCTGATCATCGACGACGGCGGCTACGGCATCCTCCGCGAGTACATGACGGACGCCTTCGGCGAACCGACGGCGACCGAGCTGACCCGGCCGGACTATGTCGCCCTCGCGGAGTCCTTCGGGGTGCCGGGGGTACGCACGTCCCCCGAGACCCTGGAGGCGGACCTGTCGAAGGCGTTGGCTTCCCCCGGCCCGTCGGTGGTCGTCCTCCCGGCGGTGCTGCGGATGTTCGCCCCCACGCACTTGGACTGACCGGCCGGACGGTGGTGAATTCCCCTTTCACACGCGGGAGTTCACCACCGTCGTGCTCCTACCAGATCGCGTCGACCCACTCCGGGTGGTCGATGAACGGGTTGCGGTTGTGCTGGTAGGTGTCGTAGATGACCTGGTTGCGCTTCTCCTCGAAGGCGCTCGGCGGGTCCTCGTCGCTCCACTGCTTGAGGACGGACAGCTTGCCGATGTACGGGTTGCTGCCGTTGCTGACCTTCTCGTTGGGCTCCAGGTCGGCGAAGCCGTCGCCCCCGTCGTAGCGGACCGCCATGTAGAGGATCATCCGGGCCACGTCGCCCTTGTCCGCGTCGCGCGGCTCGAAGGAGTCGGAGTCGGTGAGGCTGCCGCCCCCGCCGCTGACCGCGCTGCCGCCGTCGTCGAAGTCCTTGTTGCCGCGCACGCTGTTGACCTGGACGTCCGCGGGGCGCAGGTGGTGCAGGTCGGTGCCGGGACCGGTCACCTCGCCGAAGTCGCCGTGCGACTTGGCCCACACGTGCTCGCGGTTCCAGTCGCCGACGTCGCCGCCGTTGAGGGACTTGGCGCGTGAGACGCCGCTGTAGAGCAGGATCACGTTGTTGCTGTTGTTCGGGTCCTGGTCGGTGACCTTCAGCGCGTCCCAGACCGCCGCGTACGAGATCTTGCTCTGGCTGCTGATGATGGTGTGCAGCGAGGACTTGAGACTCGCGCCCGTCTTGCCGACGGCATTCTTGTAGTACGTGGTGTCGTACGAGGTCGTCGTCGCGCTTGCCGGGGTGGCGACCGCCGCGGGCAGAGTGAGGCCGACGAGCAGGGCCGAAACGGCCAGTGCCGGAGCCTTCCAACGGTGCATGTGCGTCACGGGCATGAGGGTGCCGATCTACGCGGGTTGATTGAGCGGACGACGAGCGTGACATGGACACGCGTACATGGCGGTGAAGGAGAAGTGGCTGTTGTGTGTCGAGATCCGGCACGTCGCCTGTCATGAGCGTGGTCCGGCGCGGCGGTGGCGGACCTGGACGAGCTGGGGCGGTGGCTCTGGAGGGCGTCACTCCCCGGCCGCGTCGAGCAGCACCTGTGCCAGCTCGCGCGGCCGGGAGAACATCGGCCAGTGGCCGGTGTCCATGCGGACCAGCCGCCAGTGGCCGTCGGCCACCAACTGGGCCACGTCGTCGTCGGGTTCCTCCCCCGCGGGCGCGCAGAGGACGTAGGTCGCCCGGAGACTGCTGAGCGGGCCGGACAGTACGGCGGGCTCGGTCAACGTGCGGCCCGGGTGGGGCGTGGAGTCGGCCACGATCCGGGCGATCTGCCGCTCGGTGAGACCGTGGCCGTCGTAGTGGGAGGCGGGGGCGGGCGGCCAGAAGCCGTTGTTCTCGGCGAGGGACGCCTCCACGCCCGCTCCTCCGTCCGGCCACGCCCCGGCGAACGACTCCCCGTCGACCGGGACATCGGAGTCGACGAACACCACGCGGGCCAGCCGCTTCCCGATCCGCTCCGCGGCCTGTCCGGCCGGGACACCGGCGTAACTGTGCGCCACCAGCACGACATCGCGCAGGTCCAGCCGCTCGACCTCGTCCACGATGTCCCGCACATGGGTCTGCTGCCCCGCCGGGACCCCCTGTTTCTCGGCGAGCCCGGAGAGCGTCACCGGACGCACCCCGTGCCCGGCCTCCCGCAGCCACGGCACGACGTCGTCCCACGCCCACGCGCCGAGACGAGCGCCCGCCACCAGTACGAAGTTGACCATGGGGGCACGGTAGCGGTGGTCCCGGGCGTCAGGACCGCCGGGCGGCCCTGCGTCCGGCCAGCACGCCCAGGAGTACGAGGGCCGCGTTCACCGCGATCGCCGTCTTCAGGCCGGTCAGGACGGCCGGGGCGGTCGTGCCGGGCATCGCGGCGGTGGCGATCGCGCTCATGACCGGGGCGCCCATGGTGATGCCGATCTGCTGGGTCATCGTGGCCAGGCCGGTGGCGAGGCCCTGTTCATGGTCGGCCAGCCCGGACGTGGCGGTGACCATGAAGCCGACGATGACGAGCATGTTGCCGACGCCGCCGGTGAAGGTGGCGGCGAGCAGCAGGGCCAGCGAGCCGTGCCCCTCGCCGAGCCCCAGCAGCGCGGCCGTGGACACCGCCTGGACGAGGCCGCCGACGATCAGCGTCCGCCTGTTGCCCAGCCGCCCGATGACCCGAGGCGCGGCCGAGCCCCCGATGACCGTACCCGCGCCCAGCACGCCGAAGGCCAGCCCGGCCGCGAGCGGGGAGAAGCCGAGCACCTCCTGGAGGTAGAGCGTCAGCAGGAAGACCAGCGAGGTCTCGGTGAGGAACGCGAGCAGCCCGACGACGTTCCCCCAGGCCACGGTGGGCTTCCGCAGCACCCCGAGCGGCACCAGCGGAGCAGGCGCGCGGTGCTCCACGGCGCGGAAGGCAAGCAGCAGGGCGGCGCCGACGGCGAGCGAGAGCAGCGCGTACGGGGAGGTCCAGCCGCGCTCACCGGCCTGCGTGAGGCCGAGGACCACGGCGAGCAGGCCGAGGGTGACGGTGAGGGCGCCGGGGAGGTCCAGCCGGGGACGGTGGACGGGCCTGGACTCCGCGACGACCGTCGGGGCGAGGAGCAGTACGGCGAGGGCGACGGGGACGTTGATGAAGAAGGCCCAGCGCCAGGAGAGCAGGTCGGTCAGAACGCCGCCGAGGACCGCGCCGGTGGTGAACCCCGCTGACATCAAAGCTCCGTTGAGCCCGAGCGCCTTCTCCCGCAGAGGTCCCTCGGGGAACGAGGTCGTCATCAGCGACAGCCCCGCCGGGGTCACCGCGGCCGTGGCCAGCCCTTGCAACACGCGGGCGGCGAGCAGCACCTCGGGGCTGGTGGCGAGGCCGCCCGCGAGGGAGGCGACGGCGAGTACGGCGAGGCCGCCCAGGAACAGCCGACGGCGCCCGAAGAGGTCGGCTACGCGGCCGAAGAGGAGGGTGAAGCCTGCCGCGCAGAGGGCGAAGGAGGTCCCGATCCACTGGAGTCGACCGAGGGGGAAGCCGAGGCCCTCACCGATGACGGGGAGGGCGACGTTGAGGATGGAGAAGTCCACGGCGAGCATGAACTGGGCGGCGAGGAGGAGGACGAGGGTGAGGCGGAGGCGGGGGGTGAGAGTCGGTGCGAGCGTCGTCGTCATGCCCGTCAGGCTGGCCGGAGGGGCTGGGGCCAGCCAGAACCCTGACGAGGGTGGTCATGACGTGACCACCCTTGGCGGGGCGGAGCGCGCCATCATGGGAGCCCCGACTTCCAGGAGGCAGCGATGGACGTCCCCTCCGACCTGGGCGAGTTCCTCAAGTCCCGCCGTGCCGCGCTGCGTCCGGAGGAGGTGGGCCTCACTCCGCTGCCGACCCGGCGCCGGGTGAGCGGCCTGCGCCGGGAGGAGCTGGCCATGCTCTCCGGCGTCAGCGTCACCCACTACACCCGCCTGGAACAGGGCCGCGCGTCCGGCGCCTCGGACTCCGTCCTGACCGCCATCGCCCGCACCCTCCGCCTGACCGACGACGAGACGGCCCACCTGCGCGCCCTGGCCCGCCCGTCCCGCCGTACGGCCCCGGCCCGCCCGGAGCACGCGAGCGCGTCGGTGCGCCAGTTGCTGTCCGCGATGCCGGGCGTCCCCGCCCTGGCGTTGGACCGCCGCAACGACATCCTGGCCTGGAACATCCCCGGCCACGCCCTCCTGGCCCCCCACCTCCCCGCCGACTCCCCGGAGACCCCCGCCACCCGTCCCAACCTGACCCGCATGCTCTTCCTGGACCCGACTTACCGCGCCCTGCACCGAGACTGGCCCACGGAAGCGGTTCTGGCGGTCGCCTCCCTCCGCCAGGTGACGGCCCGCCATCCCGACGACCGACGGCTGACGGACCTGGTGGGCCAACTGACGATCCACTCCGACGAATTCACGTCCCACTGGAAGCGCCACCCGGTCCGTACGTGCACCTCGGGCGTGAAGCGCCTGCATCACCCGACCGTGGGCCCCCTGGACCTGACCTTCGAAACCCTGACCCTCCCGTCCCCGTCGGGCCAACGCCTGATCACCTACACGGCGGAGGCGGGCTCGACCTCAGAGCGAGCGCTCCAGGACCTGACGCAGGCCCCTCCGGCGGAATGCCCGGTCATTCCCCGGTCCGTAGAGCGGTGACGACGACGCTCCGTTCGAGCACGCGGACCGCCGCTCCCGACAGACGGACCTTCGCACTGTTCGGTGGTCCAGGAAACCGACTTCCTTCTCGTAGCGAAGAATCCAGTCCAGGGTCATGAGTCCCGCGAACTCCTGCCCGACCCGTGCGATGCCACCCACACAGCGAACAACGCATACGGCCGTACCGAAGTCCCGCTCCTCGACCGAGTAGATCTGCAATTTCGCAGCCGAGTCCATCCACGCCTCCTTGGGGGCACCGGTCCGCGCGGCCGATTCAGGGAAGATCGGGAATCAGGGTCAGCCATGCCGACAGCTCCGGGTGGAGCGGGTCGTCCGGGGGGAACACGTCCACGATCCCCTGAAGCGGTGTCAGCAGGTTCTTCACGTGCCGAAGGTGGAGCATCCGTTCTCTGGGAAGTTCTCGCCAGTCGATCGCTTCGGCCGCCACTTCCTCGTGTGACCTCCCGATACCTCGGAAGACGGTCTCGCACAGGTCGGCCGCGTCGCGGATCTCATCTCCTGGCACCACGCCGAACTCCCGGATGGCGTAAGCCCGGACGTTGGCCTCATCGGCAAGTGTCCTAGCCGCGTCGAAGCCGGAGGACACGTCCCTCCGCCTGGAGGCCGCGATCGCGAGTTCCGCCCACCGAAGCCTGGTCTCGATGTCCTGACAGTCGTCGTACATCCGGCCGACGGCCCGGTCGCGCGCTGCCTCCCAGGTCTGCCACGAGGGGTCCGAGTCCAGCCGAGCCGCCCCAACGGCCTCGGTGGGAGGCGCACACGCCCCCCACGCGAAGCGGTAGTCATCGGCGTCCCGGTCGAACGACACTCGGAATCCCCTGTCCGGAACCCCGAACTCTCCCCTGATCCAGCTGTCGATGGCCAGTGCGGCCACCTCCGGACGGAAGTGTGCGAGTGGACAGGTGAGTTCGGTGACGCAGACGACGAGTCCGCTGGGGTGCCGTCCCATCAAGGCCTCCGCATGCGCGGCCAGGCCGAAGGATAGCCAGGTGGCGTCACGCCAGTGGATTCCGGCAGGCGGGGCGAGGTGGATCTTCCGCTCGACCTGCAGCGAGAATCCGCGGTAGGCGCCCAGCGGACTCCATTCGGCCGTCAGATCCGCTGCCAGGCCGCCGAGAGGGCTGTGGAAGCGGTATCGCATACCGTCGCCGTTCTCTCCGCCCTGCGATCTCCCCACCCGAAAACCCTAATCGTCCCCACACCTTCACGAACACCAGTGCAACCCTCCCCCCTCCCCAAGAGTCAATCCGTGCATGACGCACCGGATATCACCCCGCGCCCGCAAGGGAGCGCTCGCCGCCGTGGTCGGAGGGGCGCTGCTCGTGCCCGTCGTCGGCGCGGCCCCCGCATCCGCCGCCACCGCGGTCAGCTGTACCTCCGCCAAGGCGGGCCTCGCGGCCAAGTTGAGCAAGGACATCACCGCCGCGCTCGCCCAGCGGAAGGGAAGCGTCGCGCTCGGGGTGTACGAGCGCGGCACCAACACCACGTGCACGCTGCGCGCGACCAGTGCGTACGACTCGGCCAGCACCGTCAAGGTCACCGTGCTGGCCACCCTGTTGTGGGACGCGAAGAAGCACAACCGGTATCTGACGAGCACCGAGACCTCGCTCGCCACGGCGATGATCACGAAGTCGGACAACACCGCGACCAGCAAGCTGTGGAAGCAGCTCGGCGCGACGAAGGTCAAGAGCTTCCTGACGGCCGCCGGGATGACGAAGACGACGCCGGGCGCCAACGGCTACTGGGGCCTGACCCAGATCAACGTCACCGACGAGCAGAAGCTGCTCAAGCTCGTCACCGCCAAGAACTCCGTGCTGAGCGACAACTCCCGCGCCTACATCCTGAAGTTGATGGGCCAGGTCGTCTCGTCCCAGCGCTGGGGCACCCCCGCCGGCGCCCCCTCCACCGTCGCCGTGCACGTCAAGAACGGCTGGCTCAGCCGCGCCACCCACGGCTGGCGCGTCCACAGCCTCGGCACCTTCAACGGCGGCGGCCACGACTACACGATCACCGTGCTGACCCAGGACAACAGCACGATGGACTACGGCGTCACCACCATCCAGAACGTCGCCAAGGCCATCCACAAGGACCTCGTCCCCACCGCCGCCAAGACGTCCCTCTACGTCCCCACCAGCACCCCGCGCGAGGCGTTCGTCGCGACCCCGCCGCAGGGCTGATCCTTCACCGGGCGCTCTCCCGCCGGTCACCGTGCACGCCCTACGGTGACCGGCATGCGCCCACGCATCGTGCTCGCGGCCCTCGCCGCCGCCACCCTCGCCGCGACCATCCCCGGCACCGCGAACGCCAACCCCCCTGAAAAGCACGCCTGTTCGGCCTCCGTCGCCCTCGACGGCTTCTCCGACGCCCTCGACAAGACCACCTACGACGGCGCCTACGTCGGCAACCTCTCCGCCCTCGCCGTCGACCGCGACGGGAAACTCGCCGCGCTCTCGGACCGGTCCGCCCTGTTCCGGCTGGACGCGAAGGGGCCGACCGGAGTCGTGACGCTCCCCGGCGACCTCGATTCCGAGGGACTCGCCATCGACCGGGACGGCACCCGCCTGGTCACCTCCGAGACCGAGCCCTCCGTACGCCGCTACTCCCGCGAGGGCCAGCTCCTGGAGCGGCTCCCCGTCCCGCCGGACCTCCACGTCACCCCCGTCGGCCGCGCCACCGCCAACCAGACCTTCGAGGGCCTGACCCTCCTCCCCGGCGGCCGCGCCCTCCTCGCCGCCATGGAGTACGCCCTCGCCGGTGACGACCCCGGCACCGTCCGCTTCCAGACCTGGACGCGGGACCACGGCCGCTTCCGCCTCGGCGCCCAGTACGCGTACCGCACCGACGACCCCAGCCTGGGCGTGCCCGAGGTGCAGGCCACCCCCGACGGACGCCTCCTGGTGCTGGAGCGCGGCTTCGAGGCGGGCGTCGGCAATACGGTCCGGCTGAGCCTCGCCGACCCGAGCCGTGCCACGGACACCTCACGCGTCGAGCACCTCACCGGGCAGCCCGGCGTACGCCCGATGGGCAAGACCCGGCTGGCCGACCTCGCCGACTGCCCCACCCTCGGCGCGACCGCCCGCCAGCCCCAGCCGAACCCGCTGCTGGACAACATCGAGGGGATGGCGGTCACAGGTCACCGGCACACCCTCAAGGTGCTCCTCGTCAGCGACGACAACCAGAACCCGGCCCAGACGACCCGCCTCTACCGCCTCCGCGTCCGCCTCAGCTGAGACTCCCGTCCGCGTTCCAGTCCGCCGGGATCTCCGCCGTCAGGCCCAGCGCCCGCGCCCGCTCCTCGATGTGCCGCCGGATCTCGTCGTGCGGATCGCGGCGGCCCCGGCCGACCGCGTGGATCGCCCGGCGCAGGTCCTCCGCGCCGTGCAGGTCCGCCGGGCGGACCGGGTAGCCGCCGTCCGGCAGGGCCCAGCCCTCCGCGGCGCAGTAGCGCCGGGCCGCCGCGTCCAGGTCGGCCGCGTCCGGTGTGTCGATGTTGCCCTTGTCCATGCCAGCCTCCCGTGCGGAGTCCCTACGACGCGACGCATTCCAGCACATATCCATACACCCTGCCCGCCGGGCGACACCCCCGCCCGGAATACCCCCCTGCCACCCCGCGTTTGTGCCTCACGGAAGATCAGGCAGAGCGACGGAGGACACCCGCGTGGGACCGCAACGGGGATGGGCGCGACGGCTGGCGGGTTACGCCTGGCGCCATCCGAAGGACGTCGTCCTGGCGCTCGGCGCCTCCCTGGGCGGCATGGCCGTCATGGCCGTGGTCCCGCTGATCACCAAGGTGATCATCGACGACGTGATCGGCGACCACACCCGGGACATGGCCCCCTGGGCGGGCGCCCTGCTCGGCGCCGCCGTGCTGATCTACGCCCTCACCTACGTCCGCCGCTACTACGGCGGCAGGCTCGCCCTGGACGTCCAGCACGACCTGCGCACCGGGATGTACGACACGATCACCCGGCTCGACGGCCGCCGCCAGGACGAGCTGTCCACCGGGCAGGTCGTCGGCCGCGCCACCAGCGACCTCCAGCTGATCCAGGGCCTGCTGTTCATGCTCCCGATGACCATCGGGAACGTCCTGCTCTTCCTGATCTCGCTCGGCATCATGGCCTGGCTGTCGCTCCCGCTGACCCTGGTCGCGCTCGCCGTCGCCCCCGCCCTCGGCTGGATCGCCCGCCGCAGCCGCACCCGGCTGCACCCCGCCACCTGGTACGCCCAGGCCCAGGCCGCCGCCGTCGCCGGTGTGGTGGACGGCGCGGTGAGCGGTGTCCGCGTGGTGAAGGGGTTCGGGCAGGAGGACCAGGAGACCGGGAAGCTGCGCGAGGTCGGCCGCAGGCTGTTCGCGGGGCGGCTGCGCACCATCCGGCTGAACAGCAGGTACACCCCCGCCCTCCAGGCCGTCCCGGCGCTCGGCCAGGTCGCGATGCTGGCCCTCGGCGGCTGGCTGGCGGTGCGCGGGCACATCACGCTGGGCACCTTCGTCGCCTTCTCCACCTACCTCGCCCAGCTCGTCGGCCCGGTGCGGATGCTCGCCGTGGTGCTCACCATCGGCCAGCAGGCCCGCGCGGGCACCGAACGCGTGCTGGAGCTGATCGACACCGAGCCGACCCTGAAGGACGGCACCAAGACCCTCCCCGCCGACGCCCCCGCCTCCGTCGAGTTCGACGACGTCTCCTTCGGCTACGACCCCGAGCGCCCGGTGCTCGACGGGCTCAGCCTGGAGATCCGCCCCGGCGAGACCCTGGCCGTCGTCGGCTCCTCCGGCTCCGGCAAGTCCACCCTCTCCCTGCTGCTGCCGCGCTTCTACGACGTCACCCACGGCGCCGTCCTGGTCGGCGGCCACGACGTGCGCGAGCTGACACTCGACTCGCTGCGCGCCGCGATCGGCCTGGTCCCGGAGGACTCCTTCCTGTTCTCCACCACCGTCCGCGAGAACATCGCGTACGGCCGCCCCGACGCCACCCAGGACGAGATCGAGGCCGCCGCCCGCGCCGCCCAGGCCGACCGGTTCGTCCGCGAGCTGCCCGAGGGGTACGACACCAAGGTCGGCGAGCACGGCCTCACCCTCTCCGGCGGCCAGCGCCAGCGCCTCGCGCTCGCCCGCGCCCTGCTCACCGACCCCCGCCTGCTGGTGCTGGACGACGCCACCTCGGCGGTGGACGTCCGGGTCGAGCACGAGATCCACGAGGCGCTCGCCCACGTCATGGCGGGCCGCACCACCCTCCTGATCGCCCACCGCCGCTCCACCCTCAGCCTCGCCGACCGCATCGCCGTGCTGGACGGCGGCCGCCTGGTCGACCTCGGCACCGACGAGGAACTCCAGCAGCGCTGTCCGCTCTACCGCAGGCTGCTCACCGACCCCGACGAACTGGGCGCCCCCTCGCCGGGCCACGCCCGCCCGGCCGAGCCCACCGAGGACACGACCCTCCGCGACGAGCTGGACGCCGAGTTCGACGCCGAGCGTGGGGTCACCCCCCGGCTGTGGACCGGCGACCGCACGCCCAGGGAACAGACGCTCTCCTCCGCCCCCACCACCCCCGAGCTGCTCGCCCAGGTCGAGGCGCTGCCCCCGGCCACCGACACCCCGGACGTCGACGAGGCCCGCGCGGTCCGCGCCGAGGACTCCTACGGCCTGCGCCGCCTGCTGCACGGCTTCGGTCGCCCCCTGCTGATCAGCCTGGCGCTGGTCGCCGTCGACGCGGGCTCCGGCCTGCTGCTGCCGGTGCTGATCCGGCACGGCATCGACGAGGGCGTCACCCGGACCGCCCTCGGCGCGGTCTGGGCGGCCTCCCTGCTCGGCCTGCTCACCGTGCTGGTGCAGTGGACCGCGCAGTACGGCGAGACCCGGATGACCGGCCGCACCGGCGAACGGGTGCTGTACGCGCTGCGGCTGAAGATCTTCACCCAGCTCCAGCGGCTCGGCCTGGACTACTACGAGCGCGAGCTGACCGGGCGGATCATGACCCGGATGACCACCGACGTGGACGCGCTGTCCACGTTCCTGCAGACCGGTCTGGTCACCGCGTTCGTCTCGGTCGTCACCTTCTTCGGCATCATGGGCACCCTGCTGGTGCTGGACATCCAGCTGGCGCTGGTCGTGTTCGCCACCCTGCCCCCGCTGATCCTCGCCACCTTCTTCTTCCGCCGGGCCAGCGTGAAGGCGTACGAGCTGGCGCGGGAGCGGGTGTCGGTGGTCAACGCCGACCTCCAGGAGTCGGTGGCGGGCCTCAGGATCGTGCAGGCGTTCCGGCGCGAGCGGGACGGCGGGCGCCGGTTCGCCGAGCGCAGCGCCGACTACCGGCGGGCCCGTATCCGGGGCCAGTGGCTGATCTCGATCTACTTCCCGTTCGTGCAGCTGCTGTCCTCGGTCGCGGCCGCCGCCGTGCTGATCTCCGGCGCCGGGCGGGTGGAGGCGGCCACGCTGACCACGGGCGCGCTGGTCGCCTACCTGCTCTACATCGACCTGTTCTTCGCCCCGGTGCAGCAGCTCTCCCAGGTCTTCGACGGCTACCAGCAGGCCACCGTCTCGCTGGGCCGCATCCAGGAGCTGCTGCGCGAACCCGCCTCCACCGGGTCCGCCGACGCCCCGCTGGACGTGCTCTCGCTGCGCGGGGACATCGCCTTCGAGGACGTGTCCTTCGCGTACGGCGACGAGGAGGAGGCGCTCACCGGGATCGACCTGGCCATCCCGGCCGGGCAGACCGTGGCGTTCGTCGGCGAGACCGGCGCGGGCAAGTCGACCCTGGTCAAGCTGGTCGCGCGGTTCTACGACCCGACCTCGGGCCGGGTCACCGCCGACGGCACCGATCTGCGCGCGCTCGACCTCACCTCGTACCGGCACCGGCTCGGGGTGGTGCCGCAGGAGGCGTACCTGTTCCCCGGCACGGTGCGCGACGCCATCGCGTACGGGCGGCCCGAGGCGAGTGACGCCGAGGTGGAGGCGGCGGCGCGGGCGGTCGGCGCGCACGAGATGATCGCCACCCTCGACGGCGGCTATCTGCACGAGGTCGCCGAGCGCGGCCGCAACCTCTCGGCGGGCCAGCGCCAGCTGATCGCGCTCGCCCGCGCCGAACTCGTCGACCCCGACGTGCTGCTGCTGGACGAGGCGACCGCCGCGCTGGACCTGGCCACCGAGGCCCAGGTCAACCACGCCACCGACCGGCTCGCGGGCCGCCGTACCACCCTGGTGGTGGCGCACCGGCTGACCACGGCCGCCCGCGCCGACCGGGTCGTGGTGATGGAGCACGGCCGGGTCGTGGAGGACGGCCACCACACCGAACTCCTCGCCCTCGACGGCCGGTACGCCGACATGTGGCGGACCTTCGTGGGCCAGTCGGAGCCGGAGGAGCCGGTCGGCGTCACCCCCTGAGTGACGCGTCTCGCTGACGGCCGCGCAACCATCCGGCACATCCGGTGCGTCCGTACATCAGTACGTAGATCGCAAAAGTGTGCCCATGGGGCCGAGAGCGTGCCCATGGGGCGGGGAGGGACGGCCGTGAACGGTGGGGCCGGTGGGGCGGTACGGCGGTTCGCGGCGCTCGGCGCGGCCGCGCTGACCTTGTCCGGGGTGTTCGCCCTCGCGGCCCCCGGCACGGCCGAGGCCGCCACGGCCGGGCGGTGTGCCGGGCGCCAGGTGCGCGCCCTGCCGTTCGCCACCGGCACCGTCCACCTCTACCGGCACAACGGCTATGTCTGCGCCACCACCGTCGCCAGGAAGCCCGGCTCCGGCGTCCTCCTGGTCAGTGTGCAGGCGCGCGGCAACCGGCCGGTGACCGACCAGGGCCGCTACCGGTACCAGGCCGGACCCGTCACCGTCCACGCCGGGCACCGGTGCGTCAAGGTGCGCGGAGCGGCCGGCCGGGGTGCCGTCAGCTCCGGCTGGATTCTGTGCTGATCACGCGAACCGGTCAATCCCCCCTGGTGCGAAGGCAGTTGCTCGGATAGCTTCCGGCGGACATCTGTCTCACAGGGGAGAGTGCGCATGCGCAAGGCGCTGAGATGGCTGCTGGCGCTCACGGTGCTCATCGGCACACTGGGCACGGCGGGCACAGCGGGGGCGGCCACCACCGCACCGCAGGCACCCACGGACATCAAGGACCGGCTGCTGGCGATACCCGGCATCAGCCTGGTGGAGGAGAAGCCGTACACCGGCTACCGCTACTTCGTCCTGAACTTCACCCAGCCGGTCGACCACCGGCACCCGGCCAGGGGCACCTTCCAGCAGCGGATCACCGTGCTGCACAAGGACACCAGCCGCCCGACCGTCTTCTACACCGGCGGCTACAACGTCTCCACCACGCCGTCCCGCCGCGAGCCCACCCAGATCGTGGACGGCAACCAGGTCTCGCTGGAGTACCGCTTCTTCACCCCGTCCCGCCCGGCCCCGGCCGACTGGTCCAAGCTGGACATCTGGCAGGCCGCGAGCGACCAGCACGCCGTCTACGAGGCGCTGAAGCCGCTGTACTCCGCCAACTGGCTGGCCACCGGCGGCTCCAAGGGCGGCATGACGGCCACCTACTACGAGCGCTTCTACCCCCGCGACATGGACGGCGTGGTCGCCTACGTCGCCCCCAATGACGTGGTGAACGACGAGGATTCGGCCTACGACCGCTTCTTCGAGCGCGTCGGCACCAAGGAGTGCCGCGACAAGCTCAACGCCGTCCAGCGCGAGGCCCTCGTCCGCCGCGAGCCGCTGGAGAAGAAGTACGCCCAGTACGCCGCCGACAACGGCTACACCTTCACCACCATCGGCTCCCTGGACAAGGCGTACGAGGCCGTCGTCCTCGACTACGTGTGGGGCTTCTGGCAGTACAGCGGCCTCGCCGACTGCGACTCCATCCCGTCCGGCGCGGCCACCGCGACCGACGACGCGATCTGGGACTCGGTCGACACCATCTCCGGCTTCTCCGCCTACACCGACCAGGGCCTGGAGCAGTACACGCCGTACTACTACCAGGCGGGCACCCAGCTCGGCGCGCCCACCATCGGCTTCCCGCACATCGAGCGGAAGTACATCCGCTACGGCTACCAGCCGCCGCGCAACTTCGTGCCCCGCTCCATCCCGATGCGCTTCCAGAAGGGCGCCATGCGGGACGTGGACAACTGGGTCCGGCACGACGCCCGGCACATGCTCTGGGTGTACGGGCAGAACGACCCGTGGGGCTCCGAGCGGTTCCGCCCCGGCGCGGGCGCCCGTGACTCCTACGTGTTCACCGCGCCCGGCATGAACCACGGCGCGAACGTCGCCGGACTCGTCGCCGACGAGCGGGCCTTCGCCACCGCCCGCATCCTCAAGTGGGCCGGGGTGGCGTCCCCGGCGGTCCAGGCCGACCCGTCGGCGGCCAAGCCGCTGGCCCGGTTCGACGGCAAGCTCGACGTACGGGACGTGGAGCGCGAGCCCGCGCTGCGCCCGTAGGACAGGCGGGGGAGGGGGTGTCGGGTCTGGTCCGGCGCCCCCTTCGCCGTTTTCCGGCCCGGCGGATGACGTCCCGTGCGTTCCCTTGACGGAAAGAAACTTCCCGGATATTGGTGACTTCCGAAAGTTTCCTTCAGCGGTTCTCTCCTTCGGAAGGGGCGCACGTGCACCACACCAGCACGGGAAGCACGGGAAACACCGCGGGGCCCTCCAGACGGTCCCTGTTCGCCGCGACGGCCGGCCTCGGCGCCGCGCTCGCCGTCCCCGCCGCCTCCGGCAAGGCACAGGCCCACGCGGCCACCCCGAACGACGCGGCACTGCGCGCGGTCATCGCCCGGATGACGCTGGAGGAGAAGGTCGGCCAGCTCTTCGTCTCCCGGATCTACGGCCACTCCGCCACCGCCCCCGACCAGGCGGACATCGACGCCAACCTCAAGGAACTCGGCGTCCGCACGGCCGACGAGCTGATCGAGCGGTACCGGGTCGGCGGCATCATCTACTTCACCTGGGCGCACAACACCCGCGACCCGCACCAGATCGCCGACCTCTCCAACGGCATCCAGCGCTCCTCGCTGACCCGGCCGCGCGGGCTGCCCATGCTCATCGCCACCGACCAGGAGCACGGCGCCGTCTGCCGGATCGGCAAGCCCGCCACCCTGCTCCCCGGCGCCATGGCCCTGGCCGCGGGCCGCTCGCGCACCGACGTCCGCACCACCGGTCGCATCTCCGGCACCGAGCTGCGCGCGCTGGGCGTCAACCAGGACTACGCGCCCGACGCCGACGTCAACGTCAACCCGGCCAACCCGGTCATCGGCGTACGGTCCTTCGGCGCCGACCCCGAACTGGTCGGCGCCCTGGTGGCGGCCGAGGTGAAGGGCTACCAGGCGGCCGGGGTCGCGGCCACCGCCAAGCACTTCCCGGGCCACGGCGACACCGCCGTCGACAGCCACACCGGCTTCCCGGTCATCACCCACAGCCGGGAACTGTGGGACAAGCTGGACGCGGTGCCGTTCCGGGCCGCCGTCGCCGCGGGCATCGACTCCGTGATGACCGCGCACATCCAGTTCCCCGCGCTGGACCCCTCGGGCGACCCCGCGACCCTCTCCCACCCGATCGTCACCGGCATCCTGCGCGGCGAACTCGGCTACGACGGCGTCGTCATCACCGACTCCCTCGGCATGGAGGGCGTCCGCACCAAGTACGGCGACGACCGGGTGCCGGTGCTCGCGCTCAAGGCCGGGGTGGACCAGCTGCTCAACCCGCCCTCGATGGACGTGGCCTACAACGCGGTGCTGGCGGCCGTGCGCGGGGGCGAGCTGACCGAGGCCCGCGTGGAGGAATCGGTTCTCCGCATCCTGCGCATGAAGGCCAAGCTCGGCCTCTTCCAGGGCACCCGCGTCACCCGCGCCGGAGTCGACCGGACCGTCGGCAACCGGCAGCACCTGGCCGCCGCCGACCACATCGCCGAGCGCACCACGACCCTGCTCGTCAACGAGGGCCGCCTGCTCCCGCTCGACCGCCGCAGGCAGCCGAAGATCCTGGTCGTCGGCGCCGACCCGGCCTCCCCGTCCGGCACCACCGGCCCGCCCACCGGCGTACTGGCCACCGCGCTCACCGAACTCGGCTTCACCGCCACGGCGTTGTCCACCGGCACCGCCCCCACGGCGGACGCCATCACCAAGGCGGTCACCGCCGCCCAGGCCGCCGACGCGGTGATCGTGGCCACGTACAACGTGACGGCGTCCAGCTCCCAACGCACCCTGGTGCAGAGGCTATTGGCCACCGGACGCCCGGTGATCGCCCTGGCGATCCGCAACCCGTACGACGTCGCCCAGCTCCCCGACGTCAAGGCACACCTCGCCGCCTACTGCTGGACCGACGTCGAACTCCGGGCCGCCGCACGGGTGATCGCGGGCCGTGTGAAGCCGCGCGGCAAGCTCCCGGTACCCATCGCCCGGGCGGACGACCCCGCGAAGGAGCTGTATCCGCTCGGGTACGGGCTGACGTACTAGAGGCCCCGGACGCCAGTCGGCCTCCGACCGGATCGGTGCCGGTCGGAGGCCGTGCCCGGTGTCAGCCCAGGTGCCCGCCGACGGCCCCGGCCGGGGCGATCTCCGCGATGCGGGCGAGGTCCCCGGCGGTCAGGGTGACCTCGGCCGCGGCGACGTTCTGGGCGACGCGTCCGGCGTCGCGCGAGCCGGGGATGGGGACGATGTAGTCCCTCTGCGCGAGCAGCCAGGCCAGCGCGAGCTGGGAGAGGGTGACGCCCTTGTCGTCCGCGAGGCGGCCGAGTTCGGCGGCGACGGCACGGTTGGCGTCGATGTTCTCCGGCGCCCACCAGGCCAGGCGCTGACGGAAGTCGTCGGCGGCGTAGTGCTCCCGGGACTTCACCGGGGCGCCGCTGAGGAAGCCGCGCGCGAGGGGCGAGTAGGCGACGAGGCCGATGCCCAGCTCCTCCAGGACGGGCAGCAGGGACCGCACGCCGTGCTCGAAGACCGAGTACTCCTGCTGCAGCACCGAGATCGGGTGCACGGCGTGGGCCCGGCGAAGGGCGTCCTCGTCGGTGTTGGACAGCCCGAGGTGCCGCACCTTGCCCGCGTCGACGAGCTCCTTCATCACGCCCACCACTTCCTCGACCGGGACCTCGGGGTCGGGCATGTGCTGGTAGAGGACGTCGATCACGTCGACGCCGAGGTTGCGCAGGCTGTTGTCGACGACCTCGCGGATGTGCTCGGGTCGCGAGTCGCTGGCGAAGGTCGGGGTGAGGCCGAACTTCGTGGCGATGGTGACCTCGTCGCGGATCGGCGCCAGGGCGTGCCCGAGCAGCTTCTCGCCCTCGCCCCAGCCGTACATCTCCGCCGTGTCGAAGTGCGTGACGCCCAGCTCGTGCGCGTGCCGGATCGCGGCGATCGACTCGGTGTCGTCCGACGGTCCGTACCCCATCGCCGTGCCCATCGCGCCGTAGCCGAGGGCAGAGACCTTGAGCCCCTGTGACCCCAGAGTCCGCAGTTCCATGTGATCTCCCGCTTGTCCGTAGGGGGTCTCCGCCCGGCGGCGGGACCAAACCAAACCGTTTGGTTCTACCGTACGCCTCGTCCGGCCACTCTCCAAACCGAACGGTTCGGTCCGTTATTCTGGGCGTATGCCTTCCGCGACGACCTCCGCCCCCGACTCGACCCGCGAACGCATCCTCGCCGCGGCCACCGCCGAGTTCGCCCAGTACGGGATCGCGGGGGCCCGTATCGAGCGGATCGCCAAGGCCGCGCGGACCAGCAAGGAGCGCCTCTACGCCCACTTCCGGGGCAAGGAGGAGCTGTACGCCACCGTCGCCGCCCGTGAGTTGACGGCCGTCACCGAGGCCACCCGGCTCGACCCCCTGGACCTGCCCGGATACGCGGGCCGACTCCACGACCACTTCGCGGCCCACCCCGAGCGGCTGCGGCTGATGGGCTGGGGCCGCCTGGAACTGGACGGGGCCGCGCCCGCGAGCGCCGACGACCCGGTCCAAGCGGCCATGCGGCACAAGACCGAGCAGCTCCGCGCCGCACAGCGGTCCGGCGGGCTCGACCCGGACTGGGACCCCGCCGACATCCTGCTGTTCGTCAGCCAGCTCGCCATGTCCTGGGTCGGCCAGAGCGAGCTTCTGCCCACCGACGAGGCCGAACGGACCGCCTTCCTCGCCGCCCGCCGGGCCGCCGTCGTCCAGGCGGTGCACCGCCTATTTCCGGCCACCGCGTCCTGAGAGCCGGGAGCCCGCGAAAAAAATCTTCAGCGGACGTGCAACCCTTCGCCGCCATCCCGTGTCGTACTACGCGTCAGGGCTTCGGGGGGGGATTCCGTGGGGGGATCGCGAAGTTCTGGCAATGAGGGGGAAAGCCGAGGGGGCGTCCCCGGTCGATGAGACCGGGGACGCCCCCTCGAAATAGGTCAGGCGTCCAGCGCCGCCACTTCCGCCGCCGTCGGGTACGACTCCTGCGCCCCGCGCCGGGTCACCGCGGCCGCGCCCACCCGGGCCGCGAACGCCGCCGCCTCCGCCAACTCGGCCCCCGCGCCCAGCCGCCAGGCCAGCGCGGCCGTGAACGCGTCCCCGGCACCCGTGGTGTCCACCGCGGCCACCGCCACCGACGGCACCGCCCGCGCACCCGAGGCGTCGCACACCAGCGCGCCCTTCGCGCCCAGCGTCACCACCACCGAACGCGGGCCGAGGGCCAGCAGCCGCCGCGCCCAGTCGGCCGGGTCGTCGCCGGTCTCCGCGTCGCCGAGCAGCACCCGCGCCTCGTGCTCGTTGACCACCAGCGGATCGCAGGCGGCCAGCACCTCGGCGGGCAGCGGGCGCGGCGGGGACGGGTTGAGTACGAACCGGGTGCCCTCGGGCAGCCCCCGCACCACGGCCGCCACCGTCTCCAACGGGATCTCCAGCTGCGCCGACACCACCCGGGCCGCGCCCAGCACGTCCGCCCGCACATCACCCTCGGTGAGACGGGCGTTGGCGCCGGGGGAGACCACGATGCTGTTGTCCCCGGACGGGTCGACGGTGATCAGCGCGACCCCGGTCGGCGCCCCGCCGGTCAGCACGGCCGAGGTGTCCACCCCGGCCGAGCGGAGCGAGTCCAGCAGCAGACGGCCGTGGCCGTCGTCACCGACCCGCGCCAGCAGCGCCGTACGGGCGCCGAGGCGGGCGGCGGCGACCGCCTGGTTGGCGCCCTTGCCGCCCGGATGGACGGCCAGGTCACCGCCGAGCACCGTCTCCCCGGCACCCGGCCGCCGCTCCACCCCGACCACCAGATCGGCGTTGGCGGACCCCACGACCAGCAGGTCGTAGTCGTACATCAAGAGGCTCCCTAAGAGATGTGAGGCGCGGTCAGCCGGTGAAGCCGGTCACGTTCTCGCGGGTGACCACCTTGACCGGCACCTTCACCATCGGCGCGAGCTTGCCGCCGTCCAGCGCCTTGAGGGCGTTGGTGACGGCGATCCGGCCGAGCTGGGTCGGCTGCTGCGCCACCGACGCGTACAGACTGCCGTCCTTGACGGCCTTCAGTCCGTCCGGGGTGCCGTCGAAGCCGACGACCTGCACGGACTTGCCCGCCTTCGCGCCGAGCGCCTTGATCGCGCCGAGGGCCATCTCGTCGTTGGCCGCGATGACGCCCTGGACGTCGGGGTGGGCCTGGAGCAGGTTGGACATCACGTCCAGACCCTTGGCCCGGTCGAAGTCGGCGGGCTGCTGGGCCAGCACCTTGATGCCGGGGAACTTCTTCAGCCCCTTGGCGAAGCCCTCGGCCCGCTCACGCGCGGCGGAGGTGCCCGCCTGGCCCTGGAGGACCACGATCCGGCCCTTGCCGCCGAGCTTCTCCGCGACCGTCTTCGCGGCCAGCTCGCCGCCCGCCACGTTGTCGGAGGCGACCAGCGCGGCCACCTTCGCCTTGTTGACCCCGCGGTCCACCGCGATCACCGGGATGTCCGCCTTGCCCGCGGCCTTCACCGAGTTACCGGCCGCGTCGGAGTCCACCGGGTTGACGATGACCGCGCCGTAGCCGGAGCTGGTGAAGTTCTGCAGCTGGTCGGCCTGCTGGGAGGCGTCGTCGCGGGCGTCGGTGACGGTGAGGTCCACGCCCCGCTTCTTCGCCTCCGCCTGGGCGCCGTCCCGGATCTGCACGAAGAACGGGTTGTTCAGCGTCGACAGGGACAGGCCCAGCTTCGGGTTGGCCGAGGCGGAACCGTTGTGCAGGAAGGAGGTCGCGCCGACGATGGCCACGGTCACCACGGCCGCGAGTCCGTACGTCGCCGCCTGCTTGCCCCGGTTCCCGCCGCCGGTACCGGCCGCCACCGGGGTCGCCCCCGCCTTGCGGCGCACGGTGTCCAGCAGCACCGCCAGCGCGATGACCACACCGATCACGACCTGCTGCCAGAACGCGGAGACCGAGAGCAGGTTGAGGCCGTTGCGCAGCACCGCGAGGATCAGCGCGCCGATCAGGGTGCCCGACGCCTTGCCGGTGCCGCCCGCCAGCGAGGCACCGCCGATGACGACGGCCGCGATGGCGTCCAGCTCATAGCCGTCGGCGGCCTGCGGCTGCGCCGAGGACAGCCGGGAGGCCAGCACCACACCGGCGACGGCCGCGAACACGCCGGACAGCGCGTACACGGCGAGCTTCTGCCGCTTCACCCGCAGGCCGGAGAGGCGCGCGGCCTCCTCGTTGCCGCCGATCGCGTACATCGACCGGCCGATGTAGGTCCGCCCCAGCACGAACGCCGCGAGCAGCCCCATCACCACCATGACCAGCACCGGCACCGGCAGCCAGTCGCCGAGGGTGTCCCCGAGGTGGGAGACGGAGTCCGGGAACGGGATCGGCACGCCCCCGGAGATCACCAGCGACAGACCGCGCGCCACCGACAGCATGGCCAGCGTCGCGATGAACGGCGGCAGCTTCCCGTACGCCGTCAGGAAGCCGTTGACCAGGCCCGCCGCGATGCCCGTGGCGAGCGCCAGGACCACCGCGAGGGCCACCGGTACGCCGTGCGAGGTGGCGCTCCAGGCCAGCACGGTCGCCGACAGCGCGGCCACCGAGCCCACCGACAGGTCGATGCCCGCCGAGACGATCACGAAGGTCACACCGAAGGCGAGGATCGCCGTCACGGCCGCCTGCACACCGATGTTGAGCAGGTTGTCGGTGGTCAGGAAGTCGCCCGACAGCACCGACAGGGCTATGACGAGGACGATCAGCGCGGTCAGCGCGCCGTTGTCGAGCAGCAGCCGGCCGAAGCCGCCCGCCGTGGAACTGCCGGATTCCGCCCGGCTCTTGAGGGTGTCAGTGGCCACCGGGGGCCTCCGTTTCGGTACTGGGGTCGGTCGAGGGGTCGGCCGCGGGGGTGCCCACGGCGAGGGACATGACGGCGTCCTGGGTGGCCTCGGCGGCGTCGAGTTCGCCCGCGATCCGGCCCTGGGCCATCACCAGCACCCGGTCGCTCATGCCGAGCACCTCGGGCAGATCGCTGGAGATCATCAGGACGGCGGCACCGGCCGCGGTGAGTTCGTTGACGAGCTGGTAGATCTCGACCTTGGCACCGACGTCGATGCCGCGCGTCGGCTCGTCGAGGATCAGCACCCGGGCGTCGGCCAGCAGCCACTTGCCGATGACGACCTTCTGCTGGTTGCCGCCGGACAGGGTGCGCGCGTGCTGGCCGAGGCCCGCCATCCGCACGTTCAGCCGCTCGGCGATCCGCCCGGCCGCCGCGTACTGGCCCTTGCGGTCCACCAGCCCGCCCCGGCTCGCCGAACGCAGGGTCACCAGGCCCAGGTTCTCCGCCACCGAGGCGTCCAGCACCAGGCCCTGGCCCTTGCGGTCCTCGGGCACCAGCCCGATCCCGGCGGTCAGCGCCGCGTCCACGTCGTGCCGCCGCAGCACGGTGCCGCGCACCTTGACCGTGCCCGCGTCGTACGGGTCGGCGCCGAACACCGCCCGCGCCACCTCCGTACGGCCCGCGCCGACCAGCCCGGCGATGCCGACGACCTCACCGGCGCGCACCTCGAAGCTCACGTCGTGGAAGACGCCGTTCCTGGTCAGCCCCTCCACGGCGAGCAACGGCTCGCCCCGCTCGGGGCGCTCGCGCGGGTACTGCTGCTCGATGGAGCGGCCCACCATCAGCCGGACCAGTTCGTCCTCGGGCGTGGACGCCGGGACCTGGCCGACGCTGCGGCCGTCCCGGATCACGGTGACCCGGTCGCCGAGCGCGGCGATCTCGTCCAGGTGGTGGGTGATGAACACGATGCCGACGCCGTCCGCGCGCAGCGAGCGCACCAGCGTGAACAGCCGGCCGACCTCCTCGGAGGTGAGCACCGCGGTCGGCTCGTCCATGATCAGCACGCGGGCGTCCAGGCTGAGCGCCTTGGCGATCTCCACCATCTGCAGCCGGGCGATGCCCAGTTCACGCACCCGGGTGCGCGGGTGGACGTCCAGGCCGACCCGCTTCAGCAGGGCCTCGGCGTCCGCCTCCATCCGCCCCCGGTCCACCATGCCGAACCGGCGCGGCTGGCGGCCCAGGAAGATGTTCTCGGCCACCGTCAGATCGGGGACGAGGTTGAACTCCTGGTAGATGGTGGCGATCCCGAGCGCCTCCGCGTCCCGCGCGGTGCGCACCCGGACCTCGGTGCCGTCGACCAGGATGCGCCCGGAGTCGGGCGGGCAGGCGCCGGACAGGGTCTTGATCAGGGTGGACTTGCCCGCGCCGTTCTCGCCGAGCAGGACATGGACCTCGCCCCGGCGCAGGCCGAAGTCGACGCCGTCCAGCGCGACCACACCGGGGAACGCCTTGCGGATGCCCTCGACGCGCAGCAGTTCGTCGGGATCGCTCACGGTGTGCTCCTCTGCACGGGGGTGCTCCTTCGCATGGGGGACGTGGGAGGAATGAGTACGGGGGCCGGGGCACCGCACGAGCGGCGGACCACCAGCCGGGCGTCGAGGGTCACGGACTCGGCGGCGCGCCCCTCGATCCGGTCGACCAGGGCGCGTACGGCGGCCCGGCCCAGGTCGCCGGTGGGCTGGGCGATGGCGGTGATCGGCGGGTCGGTGTGCACGAACCACGGGATGTCGTCGAACACCGCCAGCGCGATGTCGTCCGGCACCCGCAGCCCGCGCGCCCGGATCGCGTCCAGCGCGCCGAGCGCCATCAGGTTGTCGGCGGCGAACACCGCGTGCGGCGGCTCGGGCAGGTCGAGGAAGCCCTCGGTGACCCGCCGTCCGCTGGCCGCCTGGAAGTCGCCGTGGCCGATGTACTCGGCCGCCAGCGGCAGCCCGTACGCGGCCAGCGCGTCCCGGAACGCGGTGACCCGCTCGCTGCCGGTCGTGGTGCCCGCCGGGCCCGCGATGATGGCGAGCCGCCGGTGCCCGAGCAGATGCAGATGCGCCACCAGGTCCCGTACCGCCCGGCGCCCGTCGGCCCGGACCACCGGGACCTCGGCGCCCGGAATCCAGCGGTCCACGAAGACCACCGGGGTTCCCGCGCGGGCCGCGTCCAGCAGCAGCGGGGAGTCACCGGGGGCCGGGGAGACCAGCAGACCGTCGATCCGGCGGTCCAGCAGGGTCCGTACGTGATGGTCCTGGAGGTCGGGGCGCTCGTCGGCGTTGCCGATGATCACGCTGTACCCGAGGTCGCGGGCCGCCTCCTCCACCGAGCGGGCCAGCTCGGTGAAGTACGGGTTCAGCACATCGCCGATCACCAGGCCGAGGGCGTGGGTCTGGTCGGTGCGCAGGGAGCGGGCCACGGCGTTGGGCCGGTAGCCCAGCGCGGCCACGGCGGCCAGCACACGGGAGCGCGCCTCGGCGCTCACCGAGGGATGAGCGTTCAGCACGCGCGAGACCGTGGCGACGGAGACACCCGCCGCGGCGGCGACGTCCTTGATGCTCGCCATCGACGGCTCCACCTCCTTGTGGAATCGTTTTCAACGACGTGTTCCGGAGGATTGGAATCGATTACACGGGTTCCGGACAACCCCCTCAGGGGTGGCTGAAATCAGATTGTGATGAAGTCCGCTCATGTGAGCGCGAGCGGTGTGAGGTTCCCTGTCCGTCCTCGCCGGTACCGTCACCCCATGGCTCAGAAGGCGGGGAACCCCACGGGCGAACGGCAGTTGGCCGTGCTGGAAGGCGTACTGGAGCGCATCACCTACGCCGACGAGGAGACCGGGTACACCGTCGCCCGCCTCGACACCGGCCGGGGCGGCGGCGACCTGCTCACCGTGGTCGGCGCGCTGCTCGGCGCCCAGGTGGGGGAGTCGCTGCGGATGCAGGGGCGCTGGGGCTCGCATCCGCAGTACGGCAAGCAGTTCACCTGCGAGAACTACACGACCGTCCTCCCCGCCACCATCCAGGGCATCCGCCGCTATCTCGGCTCCGGACTGGTCAAGGGCATCGGCCCGGTCTTCGCCGACCGCATCACCCGGCACTTCGGCCTGGACACCCTGCGGATCATCGAGGAGGAGCCGAAGCGCCTGATCGAGGTCCCCGGCCTCGGCCCCAAGCGCACCGCGCGCATCACCGACGCCTGGGAGGAGCAGAAGGCGATCAAGGAGGTGATGCTCTTCCTCCAGACCGTCGAGGTCTCCACCTCCATCGCCGTGCGCATCTACAAGAAGTACGGCGACGCCTCCATCTCCGTGGTGAAGAACCAGCCGTACCGGCTCGCCGCCGACGTCTGGGGCATCGGCTTCCTCACCGCCGACAAGATCGCCCAGTCCGTCGGCATCCCGCACGACAGCCCCGAACGCGTCAAGGCCGGGCTCCAGTACGCCCTCTCCCAGTCCACCGACCAGGGCCACTGCTATCTCCCCGAGGAACGCCTCATCGCGGACGCGGTCAAGCTCCTCCAGGTCGACACCGGCCTGGTCATCGAGTGCCTGGCCGACCTCGCGGCCCCCGGCGAGGAGGGCGAGGAACCCGGCGTCGTACGGGAGAAGGTCCCCGGACCGGACGGCGGGGAGCCCGTCACCGCCGTGTACCTCGTGCCCTTCCACCGGGCCGAACTCTCCCTCGCCGCCCAGCTGTCGCGCCTGCTGCGCACCGGCGAGGACCGGATGCCCGCCTTCCGGGACGTGAACTGGGACAAGGCGCTCGGCTGGCTGAAGGGCCGTACCGGCACCGACCTCGCGCCCGAGCAGGAGGCCGCCGTCCGGCTCGCGCTCACCGAGAAGGTCGCCGTCCTCACCGGCGGCCCCGGCTGCGGCAAGTCCTTCACCGTCCGCTCGGTCGTCGAACTCGCCCGCGCCCGCCGGGCCAAGGTGGTGCTCGCCGCGCCCACCGGACGCGCCGCCAAGCGGCTGGCCGAGCTGACCGGCGCCGAGGCGTCCACCGTGCACCGGCTGCTGGAGCTGAAGCCCGGCGGGGACGCCGCCTACGACCGCGACCGCCCGCTGGACGCCGACCTCGTGGTGGTGGACGAGGCGTCCATGCTGGACCTCCTCCTCGCCAACAAGCTGGTCAAGGCCGTACCGCCCGGCGCCCATCTGCTGTTCGTCGGCGACGTGGACCAGCTGCCCAGCGTCGGTGCCGGGGAGGTGCTGCGCGATCTGCTGGCCGAGGGGAGCCCGGTGCCCGCCGTCCGGCTCACCCGGGTCTTCCGTCAGGCCCAGCGGTCCGGTGTGGTCACCAACGCGCACCGGATCAACGCGGGCCAACACCCGCTCACCGAGGGGCTGGACGACTTCTTCCTCTTCGTCGAGGACGACACCGAGGAGGCCGGGCGGCTCACCGTGGACGTGGCCGCCCGCCGCATCCCGGCCCGCTTCGGCCTCGACCCCCGCCGCGACGTGCAGGTCCTCGCCCCCATGCACCGGGGCCCCGCGGGGGCCGGAGCCCTCAACGCCCTGCTCCAGCAGGCCGTCACCCCCGGCCGCCCCGACGTGCCGGAGAAGCGGTTCGGCGGCCGGGTCTTCCGGGTCGGCGACAAGGTCACCCAGATCCGCAACAACTACGAGAAGGGCGAGAACGGCGTCTTCAACGGCACCGTGGGCGTGGTGACCTCACTCGATCCGGTCGAGCAGCGGCTGACGGTGCTGACGGACGAGGACGAGGAGGTGGGGTACGAATTCGACGAACTGGACGAACTGGCCCACGCCTACGCCGTGACCATTCACCGCTCCCAGGGCAGTGAATACCCGGCCGTGGTGATCCCGGTCACCACCGGGGCCTGGATGATGCTCCAGCGGAACCTGCTGTACACGGCGGTGACCCGCGCCAAGAGGCTTGTGGTGCTGGTGGGTTCGCGCAAGGCCATCGGGCAGGCCGTACGCACCGTGTCGGCCGGTCGGCGGTGCACGGCGCTCGACTTCAGGCTCGCCGGTTCCGGACGCCTCGGCGAAAATGATCGATCAAACGAGTCGTGAAGGTCACAGAGCACTTCCGGATGCCCCGCCCAGGGGGCAGGATGAGCAGGTTGACGGCACTGAGTGCCGCCAGTGGGCCAAGTGGCGACCCCGAGTGCACTCTCCTGAGCCAAATGGGGGATGGTAGAGACAGTCAGGGCACCTCGAAGATGAGGCACTAAGTCGGTGAGGGAAGACGTGAGCGAGCACACCAAGAACGACCAGGTAGTACTGCGGGTCGGCGACGGCGAGTACACCTATCCGGTGGTCGACAGCACCGTCGGTGACAAGGGCTTCGACATCGGGAAGCTCCGCGCCCAGACCGGTCTGGTGACCCTGGACAGCGGCTACGGCAACACGGCCGCGTACAAATCCGCCGTCACCTACCTCGACGGCGAGGCGGGCATCCTCCGCTACCGCGGCTACCCGATCGAGCAGCTGGCCGAGCGCTCCACCTTCCTCGAGGTGGCGTACCTGCTGATCAACGGTGAGCTCCCGACCGTCGACGAGCTGGCCACGTTCAAGAACGACATCACGCGGCACACCCTGCTGCACGAGGACGTCAAGAACTTCTACCGGGGCTTCCCGCGCGACGCCCACCCGATGGCCATGCTGTCCTCGGTGGTCTCGGCGCTGTCCACCTTCTACCAGGACAGCCACAACCCCTTCGACGAGCAGCAGCGCGACCTCTCCACGATCCGGCTGCTCGCCAAGCTCCCGACGATCGCGGCGTACGCGTACAAGAAGTCGATCGGCCACCCGTTCGTCTACCCGCGCAACGACCTCGGCTACGTCGAGAACTTCCTGCGCATGACGTTCTCGGTGCCCGCGCAGGAGTACGACCTCGACCCGGTCGTCGTCTCCGCGCTGGACAAGCTGCTGATCCTGCACGCGGACCACGAGCAGAACTGCTCGACCTCCACGGTCCGGCTGGTCGGCTCCTCGCAGGCCAACATGTTCGCCTCGATCTCCGCGGGCATCAACGCGCTGTGGGGCCCGCTGCACGGCGGCGCCAACCAGTCGGTGCTGGAGATGCTGGAGGGCATCAAGGCCAACGGCGGCGACGTCGACTCCTTCATCCGCAAGGTGAAGAACAAGGAGGACGGCGTCCGCCTGATGGGCTTCGGCCACCGGGTGTACAAGTCCTTCGACCCGCGCGCCAAGATCATCAAGGCCGCCGCGCACGACGTCCTCTCCGCGCTCGGCAAGTCCGACGAGCTGCTGGACATCGCGCTCAAGCTGGAGGAGCACGCGCTCTCCGACGACTACTTCGTCTCGCGCAACCTCTACCCCAACGTGGACTTCTACACCGGTCTGATCTACCGGGCCATGGGCTTCCCGACCGAGATGTTCACGGTCCTGTTCGCCCTCGGCCGACTGCCGGGCTGGATCGCCCAGTGGACCGAGATGATCAAGGAGCCGGGTTCCCGCATCGGCCGCCCGCGCCAGATCTACACGGGCGTCGTCGAGCGCGACTTCGTGCCGGTCGAGCAGCGCTAACCACGTAGAAAAGCAGAAAAGCGGAAGGCGCCCTGGCGTCGGTCCCCCCACGGGCCGACGTCCAGGGCGCCTTCCCATGCCCCGGTGCGGATTCCCCCCACGGGATCCGGGCCGGGCGCTTGGAGAGACAGCGCCTGAATTCGCTGTCAGTGATGTGAAACGTGTGTGCGGTCTGCCGGGACAGCGCACGCTGGGAGGGCCGCTCAAAGCTTCCCGGTGTACGTGCCCCGGCAACGCATCTCTGAAGAAGTCCCCCAAGACGACTCCAGATGCCAGCCGGCGCCCCCCAAGACGCTGGACTGACACCGCCAACTTAGACCTTCGAACCCCTTCGATGGTTACGTTCGCGTCACTGTGATCTGCGTCTCTTGCATACGTCCCATAACTGCGCAAGAGCCCCGATACGGCTATCGGGACCCAAGCGTAAGGAAGATGCGCGAGCCTTGTGAAGAGCTTATGTGAGGTGCGCGCCGGACTCTAGGGGGACTCTTACTTCTCCTGGGCCAGCTTCTTCCCGGTGACTTCCTGGCCCGGTTCAGTGGAACCGGCGCAGCCGCAGGCTGTTGGTCACCACGAACACCGAGGAGAACGCCATCGCCGCCCCCGCGATCATCGGGTTCAGCAGCCCCGCCGCGGCCAGCGGCAGCGCGGCGACGTTGTAGCCGAAGGCCCACACCAGATTGCCCTTGATAGTGGCCAGCGTGCGCCGGGAGAGCCGGATGGCGTCGGCGGCCACCCGCAGATCACCGCGGACCAGGGTGAGGTCCCCGGCCTCGATGGCCGCGTCGGTGCCGGTGCCCATGGCGAGACCGAGGTCGGCGGTGGCGAGCGCGGCCGCGTCGTTCACCCCGTCCCCGACCATGGCGACGGACCTGCCCTCCCGCTGCAGCTTCCGGACCACGTCCACCTTGTCCTCGGGCAGCACCTCGGCGATGACCTCGTCGATGCCGACCTCGCGCGCGACCGCCTCGGCGACCGTGTGGTTGTCCCCGGTGAGCAGCACCGGCGTCAGGCCGAGGGCGCGCAGCTCGCGTACCGCCTCGGCGCTGGTCTCCTTCACCGCGTCCGCGACGGCGAGCACCGCGCGCGGCGCGCCGTCCCAGCCCGCCACGACGGCCGTACGGCCCTCCTGTTCGGCCCTGGAGCGGGCGGCGGCCAGTTCCTGGGGCAGGTCGTCCCAGAGCCGTCCGGCGGCCACCTCGTGGCCGTCCACGCGGCCGCGTACGCCACGGCCGGGGACGTTCTCGAAGTGCTCGGCGGGGGGCAGCGTGCCGACCCGCTCCTCGGCGCCCTCCGCGACGGCGCGTGCCACGGGGTGCTCGGAGGCGTGCTCCAGGGCGCCGACCAGCCGCAGCACCTGCTTCTCGTCCTCGCCGGGGGCGGTGTACACCTCCTGGAGCGTCATCCGCCCGGTGGTGACGGTGCCGGTCTTGTCCAGGACGACGGTGTCGACGCGGCGGGTGGACTCCAGCACCTCGGGGCCCTTGATGAGGATGCCGAGCTGCGCGCCCCGCCCGGTGCCGACCATCAGCGCGGTCGGGGTGGCGAGGCCCAGGGCGCAGGGGCAGGCGATGATCAGCACGGCGACGGCGGCGGTGAACGCGGCGACCGTGTCCCCGGTGACGCCCAGCCAGACGCCGAAGGTGCCGAGTGCGATGAGGATGACGACGGGCACGAACACGGCGGAGATCCGGTCGGCCAGGCGCTGCACCTCGGCCTTGCCGTTCTGCGCGTCCTCCACCAGCCGGGCCATCCGGGCCAGCTGGGTGTCGCCGCCGACCCGGGTCGCCTCGACCAGCAGCCGCCCGCCCGCGTTGACGGTGGCGCCGGTGACCCGGTCGCCGGGGGAGACGTCGACGGGCACGGACTCGCCGGTCAGCATGGAGGCGTCGACGGCGGAGGTGCCCTCCAGCACCGTGCCGTCGGTGGCGATCTTCTCGCCGGGCCGCACCACGAACCGGTCGCCCACGACGAGCGAGCCCACCGGAATCCGGGTCTCGCGCCCGTCCCGCAGCACGGTCACGTCCTTGGCGCCCAGCTCCATCAGCGCCCTGAGCGCGGCACCGGCCCGGCGCTTGGAGCGGGCCTCCAGATAGCGGCCGAGCAGGATCAGCGCGACGACCCCGGCGGCGACCTCCAGATAGATGACGGAGGTGCCCTCGGTGCGGGAGACGGTGAACGAGAAGGCGTGCCGCATGCCGGGCATGCCCGCGTGCCCGAAGAACAGCGCCCACAGCGACCAGCCGAACGCGGCCAGCGTGCCGACCGAGACCAGGGTGTCCATGGTGGCCGCGCCGTGCCGCAGGTTGGTCCAGGCGGCCCGGTGGAAGGGCAGCCCGCCCCAGACGACCACGGGCGCGGCGAGGGTCAGCGAGAGCCACTGCCAGTTGTCGAACTGGAGCGCCGGGACCATGGCCATCAGGATGACGGGCGCGGCGAGCAGGGCGGAGACGAGCAGCCGCTGCCGGAGCGCGGCCAGCTCGGGGTCGCGCTCGGCCGGTCCAGCGGATTCGCCTGCTCCGGCGGCCGGTTCGGGCTCCGGGGGCGCGGGCTCCTCGGCGGTGTACCCGGTCTTCTCGACGACCGCGATCAGGTCCGCGACCCGGACGCCGTCGCCGAAGCTGACCTTCGCCTTCTCCGTCGCGTAGTTCACGGTGGCGCTCACGCCGTCCATGCGGTTGAGCTTCTTCTCCACGCGCGCGGCGCAGGACGCGCAGGTCATGCCGCCGATGAGCAGCTCGACCCGGCTTTCGTCCGCCTCGGGCGCCGTGCGCCCCGTCTCTGCGGTGGTGCTGGTCATGCCCGGACTCCAGACATCGGACCGGACCTTACGGAATCCAGTATGAGCTGGTCGGTACGGCCCGGTCGGGGAAGGGTTTCTCGCTCAGGCCCGGCCGGTCAGCTCGAAGCCGGCCTCGTCGACGGCGGCGCGCACGGCCTCCTCGTCGAGCGGGGCCGCCGAGACGACGGTGACCTCGCCGCTGGAGGCGACGGCCTTCACCGAGCTGACGCCGGGGATCTCGGAGATCTCGGCGGAGACGGAGCCCTCGCAGTGGCCGCAGCTCATGCCGCTCACCTGGTAGACGGCGGTGACGGAGCCGGGGGTGTCGGTCTGGGCGCTCATGTCGTTCTCCTCGTCGTACTGGGGTCGTACTGGGGTGGTACTGGGGTCGTACCGGGGTGTCCTCGGGGGACCCTCACTCTTCGAACACTATACCCCTAGGGGGTATTCCCCAAGGGGGTGCCGAATGCGAGGGGAATTCACCGGCACCCTATGTATACGCCCGCTTTGTCGCAGTACGACGAACGCCCGCACGCCGTCCCGGAGGAGAGGCGCACGGGCGTTCCTGGTCGGGTGGCGTGGGCGTCAGTCGTCCCTGCGGCCCCGGTTGCCGGGTCGGGAGGCGACCCAGGCGCGCACGGTGTCGGCGTACCAGAAGGGCTTGCCGCTCTCCACGAGGTCGGGCGGTGGCAGCAGGCCGTGTTTCCGGTAGGACCGTACGGTGTCCGGCTGCACCCGGATGTGTGCCGCGATCTCCTTGTAGGACCAGAGCCTGCGGTCGGTCATGCGTCGCACCTCCTGCGCGCGCCGCGGCGGCGGCCGGGGAACGGCCGTCGGGGGAGCCGGGCGCTGTGCTGGTGATCACCAAGCCTGTGCCCGGTCAACGACGCAGAGTGACCACGAGCAAGCGGCTGTGGGCCGGGTGTGACGGAGAACCCGCGTACGCGCGACATATGTGACAGGAGGGGCGCGTTCGTGACACAACCACAGCAGAAGAGGCGGGCGTACGCCGGGCGTGGCGGGTTGACCCGTACGGGCGGGACCGTCGCGCACGCCCGCGCGCGGGGCGTTCCGCGGTGCGTTTATCAGGGGGGCGTCCGGTCTGCGGTGCGTTTATACGCCGCAGGACCTCAGGAACGCGCGGGTGCGGCGGGCGATCGGCAGCGGGCGGTCCGGCGCGCAGGGGTACATGTCCTGCTCGACGATGGCGAAGAGGTCGGTGTCGAGTTTCGCGGCCGCCTCCAGGACCGGGCCGAGGGCGGGTACCCCGGCGGGGGGTTCGCACATCACGCCCCGCGCGACCGCCGGGCCGAACGGGGTGCCGTCCGCCCGCACCCGGGCCAGGATCTCCGGGTCGACCTGCTTCAGATGGAGGTAGCCGATCCGCTCGCCGTAGGTCTCGATCAGCTCGACGCTGTCGCCGCCGCAGTAGGCGTAGTGGCCGGTGTCCAGGCAGAGGGAGACCAGGGCGGGGTCGGTGGCGTCGAGGAAGCGGGTGACGTTGGCCTCGGTGTCGATGTGGGTGTCGGCATGCGGGTGGACGACGATCGTCAGGCCGTACCGCTCCCGCACCTCGTGGCCCAGCCGTTCGGTCTGCGTGGTCAGGTCGCGCCACTGGGCCGGGGTCAGTTCGGCGGGCTCCAGTACCGCGCCGGTGCGGTCGTCCCGCCAGAAAGACGGGATGACGACCAGATGCCGGGCACCCGTCGCCCGCGTCAGCGCGGCGATGGCGGAGACGTGCTCCCAGGTCTTCTCCCACACCGCCGGGCCGTGGTGCAGCCCGGTGAAGACGGTCCCGGCCGACACCTTCAGGCCACGCCGGGCGGTCTCCTCGGCGAGCACCTCGGGGTCGGTGGGCAGATACCCGTAGGGGCCCAGCTCGATCCACTCGTAGCCGGACTCGGCCACCTCGTCGAGGAAGCGCCGCCAGGGGACCTGGGCGGGGTCGTCCGGGAACCAGACACCCCAGGAATCGGGCGCCGACCCGATACGGACGCGGGACAGTGGGGAGGACGGCATCGACGTCATGGCCGCCAGCGTGCGGGCCGTCCGAACAGGGTGTCAATAGCTGGTCCGAATGTCTGGACAAAACGTTGACAGGGCTCACCGGACCGGACTAGAAAGCCGGGGGAGAGACGTGACGAAGGGGAGTCGATGGCGAGTTCGGCGGCGTACGACCTGATCACCATGGGACGTATCGGGGTGGACCTCTACCCCCTCCAGACCGGTGTCCCGCTCGCCCGGGTGTCCTCCTTCGGCAAGTTCCTCGGCGGCTCCGCCACCAATGTCGCCGTCGCCGCCGCCCGCCTCGGACTCGGAACCGCCGTCATCACCCGTACCGGTGACGATCCGTTCGGTACGTACCTCCATGAGGCCCTGCGCGGCTTCGGCGTCGACGACCGCTGGGTCACCCCGGTGCCCGGACTGCCCACCCCGGTCACCTTCTGCGAGGTCTTCCCGCCGGACGACTTCCCGCTCTACTTCTACCGGCTGCCCAAGGCCCCCGACCTGGAGATCCACCCCGGCGAACTCGACCTCGACGCGATCCGCGCGGCCCGCGTCTTCTGGGTCACCGGCACCGGCCTGAGCGAGGAGCCCAGCCGCACCGCCACCCTCGACGCCCTCGCCCACCGCGCCCGGTCCGGCATCACCGTGTTCGACCTGGACTGGCGCCCCATGTTCTGGGCGGACCCCGACACCGCCCGCCCCTTCTACGCGGAGGCCCTGCGGCACGCCACCGTCGCCGTCGGCAACGTGGACGAGGTGGAGATCGCCACCGGCACCCGCGAACCGCACGCCGCCGCCCGCGCGCTGCTGGCCGCGGGGGTGGAGCTGGCGGTGGTGAAGCAGGGCCCCAAGGGCGTCCTCGCCGTCCACCGCGACGGCGAGAGCGCGGAGGTGCCCCCGCTGCCCGTCACCGTCCTCAACGGCCTCGGCGCGGGCGACGCGTTCGGCGGCTCGCTGTGCCGTGGCCTGCTGGCCGGGTGGGACCTGGAGACGGTCATGCGGCACGCCAACGCGGCCGGGGCCATCGTGGCCTCCCGCCTGGAGTGCTCCTCGGCGATGCCGACCCCGGACGAGGTGGCGGCCGCGCTGTCCGCCGGAGCGGTGCGATGAGCACCGCCCAGGTCGACGTGGCCGCGCTGGTCCACCTGCGCACCCGGCACCCCGAGGCGATCGCCGAGGCCGCCGCGCGCCGGGTGCGGCGCCCGCTGCTCGGGCCCAGCGAGCGGCTGCTGATCGTCGCCGCCGACCATCCGGCGCGCGGGGCGCTCGGCGCGGGCGGCCGTCCCCTCGCCATGGCCAACCGCGCCGATCTGCTGGACCGGCTGTGCGTGGCGCTGTCCCGGCCCGGCGTCGACGGGGTGCTGGCCACCGCCGACATCCTCGACGACCTGCTGCTGCTCGGCGCCCTGCACGGCAAGGTCGTCCTCGGCTCCATGAACCGGGGCGGTCTCCAGGGCGCCCGCTTCGAACTGGACGACCGCTTCACCGGACACCGCCCCGAGGACATCCAGCGCCGCCGCTTCGACGCGGGCAAGCTGCTGCTGCGCATCGACCACACCGACCCCGGCTCGCTGACCACGCTGGAGGCCGCCGCCCGCGCCGTCGACGCCATGGCGGAACGCCGACTCCCGTTGTTCGTCGAGCCGTTCCTCAGCCGACGCGGCCCGGACGGGCAGCTGCGCAACGATCTGTCCGCCGAAGCCGTCACCACCTCCCTCGCCATCGCCTCCGGACTCGGCGGCACCTCCGCCTACACCTGGTTGAAGGTGCCCGTCACGGAGAACCCGGACGACATGGCCGACGTCATGGCGACCACCACGCTCCCCGCCGTGCTGCTCGGCGGCGAGACCGGCGGCTCCCCGCAGGAGCAGGCCGCCGCGTACGAGAAGTGGCGCGGCGCGCTGCGACTGCCCACCGTGCGCGGCCTGGTGGTCGGCCGCACACTGCTGTACCCGGCGGACGGCGACGTGGTCGCCGCCGTGGACACCGCCGCAGGACTGCTGTGAGGGCCCGCATGACCAGCACCCGACTCCACCTCCCGCACGGCGAGGCCGCGAACGGCCCGTACGCGCTCGACATCGGGCCAGGTCAGGAGGGTTGGGCGTATACGCGTCTGCGCGTCGTGGCGCTGGAAGCGGGCGGCACCCATACCTTCGACACCGGTGACGCCGAATGGATCGTGCTCCCCCTGCAAGGTGCATGTACCGTACAAATTGACGAGAACGAGTTTCAGATCCGGGGCCGGGAGAACGTGTTCGCGGCAGTCTCCGACTTCGCGTACGCCCCCCGCGACAGCCGGGTCCAGATCGCCTCCGGCGCGGGAGGCCGCTTCGCCCTGGCAGGAGCGAAGTGCGAGCGACGACTCCCCGCCCGCTACGGCCCCGCGCCGGAGGTCCCCGTCGAAGAACGCGGCAGCGGCGGCTGCGCCCGCCAGGTGCGCAACTTCGCCGCCGCCGACACCTTCGACTGCGACCGGCTCATCGCCGTGGAGGTCATCACCCCCGGCGGCAACTGGTCGTCCTACCCGCCGCACAAGCACGACGAGCACCGGCCGGGGGAGGAGTCCGAGCTGGAGGAGATCTACTACTTCGAGATCGAGGACGGCGGCCTCGGCTACCAGCGCGTCTTCCCCTCCCGCCCCGGCGGCGCCGACCTGCTCGCCGAGGTCCGCACGGGTGACGCGGTGCTGGTCCCCGACGGCTGGCACGGCCCGTCGATCGCCCAGCCCGGCCACGCCATGTACTACCTGAACGTGATGGCCGGACCCGGCGCGGACCGGGAATGGCGGATCAGCTTCCACCCCGACCACGCAGGGGGTTACCGGTGACCACCAGGCTCACGGTCGCGCAGGCGCTCGTCCGCTTCCTCGCCGCCCAGTACACCGAGCGCGACGGCGTACGGCGGCGGCTCATCGGCGCCACCTGGGGGATCTTCGGCCACGGCAACGTCGCCGGGATCGGCCAAGCCCTGCTGGAACACCGGGACTTGATGCCCTACCACCAGGGCCGCAACGAGCAGGCGATGGTGCACGCGGCCGTCGGGTACGCCCGCCAGTCGAACCGCCTCTCCACCCACGCGGTGACCACCTCCATCGGCCCCGGCGCCACCAACCTCGTCACCGGCGCCGCCCTCGCCACGATCAACCACCTGCCCGTCCTGCTGCTCCCCGGCGACGTCTTCGCCACCCGCCCCGCCGACCCCGTCCTCCAGCAGCTCGAACTCCCTTACGCGGGCGATGTGTCGGTGAACGACACCCTGCGCCCGGTGTCCCGGTACTTCGACCGCGTCACCCGCCCCGAGGCCCTGATCCCGGCCGCGCTGGCGGCGATGCGGGTGCTCACCGACCCGGTGGACACCGGCGCCGTCACCCTCGCCCTCCCGCAGGACGTGCAGGCGGAGGCGTACGACTGGCCCGAGGAGTTCTTCACCGACCGGGTGTGGACCGTGCGCAGGCCCGGTGCCGACCCGGCCGAACTCGCGGAAGCGGTACGGGAGATCAGGGCGGCCCGGCGTCCCCTCGTCGTCGCGGGCGGCGGGGTCCACCACAGCCGCGCCGAGGACGCGCTCGCGGAGTTCGCCGCCGCCACCGGCATCCCGGTCGCCGCCACCCAGGCGGGCAAGGGCTCCCTGCGTCACGACCATCCCCAGGACGTGGGCGGCATCGGCCACACCGGCACCGACACCGCCGACGAACTCGCCCGCACGGCAGACCTGGTGATCGGGATCGGCACCCGCTGGACCGACTTCACCACCGCCTCCGGCACCCTCTTCGCAGACCCCGGTGTCCGCTTCCTCAACCTCAACATCGCGCCCTTCGACGGCCACAAGATGGCCGGACTCCCGCTGATCGCCGACGCCCGCAGCGGCCTCGGCGAGCTGACCGAGGCGCTGGGGATGCACGGGTATCGGGTGCCGGACGCCCTGGTGGCCGGGTACACCGAGGGCAAGGCCCGCTGGGAGGCTCGCGTGGACGCCTGCTTCGCCGCCGAGGACCCGGACGCGGTGCCGACCCAGGCCCAGGTGATCGGCGCGCTGGACGCCCTGGTGGACGAGAGCGACATCATCGTCAACGCCGCCGGTTCCCTCCCCGGCGACCTGCACAAACTCTGGCGGACCCGCGCCCGCGACCAGTACCACCTGGAGTACGGCTACTCCTGCATGGGCTACGAGATCCCCGCCGCCCTCGGCGTGAAGCTCGCCGCGCCCGAGCGGCACGTCTGGGCGCTGGTCGGCGACGGCACCTATCTGATGATGCCGACCGAGATCGTCACCGCCGTCCAGGAGGGCGTGGCGGTGAAGATGGTGCTCATCCAGAACCATGGGTACGCGTCCATCGGCGGGCTGTCCGAGTCGGTCGGCGCCGAGCGCTTCGGCACCGCCTACCGCTACCCCGCCGAGGACGGCACCCTCACCGGGCCGCCGCTCCCCGTCGACCTCGCCGCCAACGCGGCCAGCCTCGGCATGCGGGTGCTGCGCGCCCGGACCATCTCCGACCTGCGGACCGCCCTCGCCGAGGCCCGCGCCGCCGACACTCCCACTTGTGTCTACGTGGAGACCGAAACGTCCGACAGTGTGTCGGGCGCGCCTGGGGCCGCGGCCTGGTGGGATGTTCCTGTGGCCGAGACCGCGACCCGACCGTCCGCGGTCAAGGCACGCGAGCTGTACGAACGGCACCTGCCGGCCCGCCGCCGCCATCTGTAGAAGGAGCCCGAGGACATGACGAAGATCGTCAACCACTGGATCGGCGGCAAGACCGCCGAGGGCGCGTCGGGCTCGTACGGCCCGGTCACCGACCCGGCGACCGGCGAGGTCACCACCAAGGTCGCCTTCGCCTCCGTGGAGGAGGTGGACGCGGCGGTCGCGGCCGCCAAGGACGCCTTCGCCACCTGGGGCCAGTCCTCGCTGGCCCAGCGCACCTCGATCCTCTTCAAGTTCCGTGCGCTGCTGGACGAGCACCGCGACGAGATCGCCGCGCTGATCACCGCCGAGCACGGCAAGGTGCACTCCGACGCCCTGGGCGAGGTCGCGCGCGGCCTGGAGATCGTGGACCTGGCCTGCGGGATCAGCGTCCAGCTCAAGGGCGAGCTGTCCACCCAGGTCGCCACCGGCGTCGACGTGGCCGCGATCCGGCAGCCGCTCGGCGTGGTCGCGGGCATCACCCCGTTCAACTTCCCGGCGATGGTGCCGATGTGGATGTTCCCGCTGGCCATCGCGTGCGGCAACACCTTCGTGCTGAAGCCGTCGGAGAAGGACCCGTCGGCGGCTCTCAAGCTGGCGGAACTGCTGGCCGAGGCCGGGCTGCCGGACGGCGTCTTCAACGTCGTGCACGGCGACAAGGTGGCCGTCGACCGGCTGCTGGAGCACCCGGACGTGAAGGCGGTGTCCTTCGTCGGCTCCACCCCGATCGCCCGCTACATCCACACCACCGCCTCCGCCCACGGCAAGCGCGTCCAGGCCCTCGGCGGCGCCAAGAACCACATGCTGGTGCTGCCCGACGCCGACCTCGACGCGGCCGCCGACGCCGCCGTGTCCGCCGCCTACGGCTCGGCGGGCGAGCGCTGCATGGCCATCTCGGCGGTCGTCGCCGTCGGCTCCATCGGCGACGAGCTGGTGCAGAAGATCCGCGAGCGCGCCGAGAAGATCAAGATCGGCCCCGGCACCGACCCCACCTCGGAGATGGGCCCGCTGATCACCAAGGTCCACCGCGACAAGGTGGCCTCCTACGTCTCCGGCGCCGCCGACGAGGGCGCCGAGGTGGTGCTCGACGGCACCGGCTACACCGTGGACGGCCACGAGAACGGCCACTGGATCGGCATCTCCCTGCTCGACAAGGTGCCGACCAGCGCGAAGGCGTACCAGGACGAGATCTTCGGCCCGGTGCTGTCCGTGCTGCGCGTCGACACCTACGAGGACGGCGTCGCCCTCATCAACGCCTCCCCCTACGGCAACGGCACCGCGATCTTCACCCGCGACGGCGGCGCCGCCCGCCGCTTCCAGCTGGAGATCGAGGCGGGCATGGTCGGCGTCAACGTCCCCATCCCGGTCCCGGTCGGCTACCACTCCTTCGGTGGCTGGAAGGACTCCCTCTTCGGGGACCACCACATCTACGGCAACGACGGCACGCACTTCTACACCCGCGGCAAGGTCGTCACCACCCGCTGGCCCGACCCGTCCGACGCCCCCGCCGGAGTCGACCTGGGCTTCCCCCGCAACCACTGACCCGCGCGCACATCCGGGCCCCGAGACAGCACCCGCTGCCTCGGGGCCCGGTCTTTTTTCGGCCACCGCCTGCGGTTCCCGTACGGGCGAGAAGGGCGCGGGCGCCTGCGAGATGCTGCCGTTCACGTCACCAAAAGGTGTTCAGGGCTGCGGATTTCGTAGGTGAACAGCCATTGACGTGATGGTTTTCGTCGGTGTTCGATGCAGCGCCGGGAGCGAGACGTACGACACACAGCGAGCCGCCGGAGGCGATACCGCTCCCGCCCGAATCCTCACCGCACGAGTCGATCGGACGCCGCATGACCGACACGCTCCGCCCCGCCGAGCCAGCCACCGCCGAAGAGACCGGCGACGGGAGGCAGAAACTCAAGCGGTCCATCGGCGTCGTCGGCGGCACCCTGCTGACCCTCTCCTGCGTGACGCCCGCCTCCACCCTCTTCGTGGTCGTCCCCGACCTCTTCGGCACCCTCGGCACCGCGACCGCCCTCACCATCGCCATCGGCTCCCTGCTCTGTATCGCCGTGGCGTTCTGCTACGCCGAGCTGGGCACCCTCATCCCGAGCGCGGGCGGCGAGTACGCCATGGTCTCCACCCTCGCCGGACGGCTCACGGGCTGGCTGGTGTTCGTGCTCTCCCTGCTGGTCGTGATGATCGTGCCGCCCGTCATCGCCATGGGCACCGCCGACTACCTCGCCCCCCTCGTCCACCTGGACCCCGCGCTCACCGGCGCGGGCGTCATGCTGCTCGCCACCCTCGCCGGACTGCTCGACCTGCGCGCCAACGCCTGGATCACCGGCGTCTTCCTGGTCCTGGAGGTGATCGCGGCGGCCGTCGTCGCGGTGCTCGGCTTCTCCCACGCCCACCGGGGCGTCGGCAGCCTGGTCTCCATGGAGGTGGCGGGAGCCCATGGCACCGACCCCGTGACCGCCCTGCTGGTCGTCTCCGGTCTCGCCATCGCCCTCTTCGTCACCCAGGGCTTCTCGACCGCCGTCTACCTCTCCGAGGAACTGGAGCACCCGCGCCGGGACGTGGCCCGTACCGTGCTCGCCACCCTCGCCATCTCCACCGTGATCATCCTGGTGCCGGTCGCCGCCATCACCATGGGCGCCACCGACCTGAGGGAACTGACCGGCGGCGACCTCAGTGCCATGGTGACGGCCTGGTCCAACACCGCCGTCGGCACCTTCGTCAGCCTCTGCGTCGCCCTGGCCATCGTCAACGCGGGCATCGTGATGGTCATCCAGAACTCCCGCGTCCTGTTCGCCTCCGCCCGCGACAAGGCATGGCCCGCCCCGGTCAACAGCCTGCTGTCCCGGCTCGGCCGCTTCGGCTCGCCCTGGGTCGCCACCCTCGCCGTCGGCGTCCCCGGCGCGCTGTTCTGCTTCGTCGACCTGGACACCCTCTACGGCGTCACCGGGGTCTCCGTCACCGGCATGTACCTGCTCGTCGCCATCGCCGCCCTGCGGGGCCGCCGCGACAGCCACCGGCACCTCCCCGCCTGGCGGATGCCGCTGTGGCCCGCCGTGCCCGTGCTACTCATCGCCGTCCTCGGCTACGTCCTCGTCCAGCAGGACCCCGCCTACCTGCTGTGGACCGGTGGCATCACCGCCGTCGCCACCCTCTACTGGGCGCTGTACCTGCGGCCCCGCCGCGACACCCACTGGCTGGTCTCGCTCCCCGAGGACACCGAAGCCTGACCGTGCCTGACCGGGGAGACCCCTACCGCGCCCGCAGTACACCCGGCCGGGACCGTACTCCCGAAGGAGGGGCGGGGGTTCAGCCCGGCGGCGCCGTCCGGCGGGGAGGGCGGCCCGTACCGTTGGGTCATGGATCTTCGAGTGTCCCGGCTGCTGAAGAGGCCCCGGCGGGCCGCCGCCGCGCTGGGGGCCGCCGTACTGCTGGCGGCCACCGGCACCTGGACGGCGACCGCCTCCGACACGCCCCGCCCGCACCGTGACGACCAGGTCCTGACCATGGCGGACGGCACCCGCGTGGACACCTCCTACTTCACCTCCGGGGGCGGCGGCCGCCGACCGGCCGTCCTCCTCGCCCACGGCTTCGGCGGCAGCAAGGACGACCTGCGCGCCCAGGCCGAGAACCTCGCCGGACACGGATACGCCGTACTCACCTGGTCCGCACGGGGGTTCGGGCACTCCACCGGGAAGATCGGGCTGAACGACCCCGCACACGAGGTCACCGACGTCTCCCGCCTCATCGACTGGCTGGCCAAGAGGCCCGAGGTCCGCCTCGACAAGCCCGGCGACCCGCGCGTCGGCATCGCGGGCGGCTCCTACGGCGGCGCGATCTCCCTGCTGGCCGCCGGACACGACCCGCGCGTCGACGCCATCGCACCCGCCGTCACCTACTGGGACCTCTCCGACGCCCTCTTCCCGAACGGCGTCTTCAAGAAGCTGTGGACCGGCGTCTTCTTCAACTCCGGCGGCGGCTGCGGGCAGTTCGAGCCCGACCTGTGCCAGATGTACCAGCGCGTCGCCCAGTCCGGCATCCCCGACGCCGACGCCCGCGCACTGCTCCAGCGCCGCTCGCCCTCCGCCGTCGCCGCCCGCGTCAAGGTCCCCACCCTGCTCTTCCAGGGCCAGACCGACTCCCTGTTCACCCTCGCCCAGTCCGACGCCGCCGAGCGCGCGATCCGGGCCAACGGCGCGCCCGTCAAGGTCGACTGGATCGCGGGCGGCCACGACGGGGGAGACCTGGAGACCGACCGGGTCCAGGGGCGGATGCGGGACTGGTTCGACCACTACCTCAAGGGCTCGTCGGTCGGCACCGGGCCCGCCTTCCGGATCACCCGCACCGGAGGCGTCGACTCCACCGACGGCAGCACCCGCAGCCGGGGCGCCACCGCCAGCGCCTACCCCGGCCTGCGTGGCGACCCCCGCACCATCGCCCTCGGCGGCCGCGAGCAGCGCGTCACCAACCCGGCAGGCGCCAGTCCGCCCGCCGTCTCCGCCCTGCCCGGCCTCGGCGGCGGCGGCCTCGCCCAGCTCTCCGCCCTCGGCACCGGCGTCTCCTTCGACTTCCCCGGCCAGTACGCCAAGTTCGACGCGCGCCCTCAGCGCACCGCCCTCCGCGTCACCGGCACCCCGACCGCCCGCGTCCACGTCACGTCCACCACCGACGACGCTGTCCTCTTCGCCAAGCTCTACGACGTCGGCCCGAGCGGCGGCCAGGTGCTCCCCGGCCAGCTCGTCACCCCGCTCAGGATCACCGGCGCCAAGTCCGGCAAGGACGTCACCGTCACGCTCCCGCCCGTCGACCACGAGGTGCAGCAGGGTCACCGGCTCCGCCTGGTCCTCGCCTCCACCGACCTCGGCTACGCCTCCCCGAACGCCCCCGCGACCTACACGGTCTCCCTCAAGGGCCCCCTGAGCGTGCCCACGGCCCCCGCCGTCACCACCGCGGCCACCCCGCTGCCCTCCTGGGTCTGGTGGCTCCCCCTCGCGGGCGCCGCAGCGGCCCTCGCCCTCCTCCTCACCACCCGCCGCCGCACGAGCGCCCCCGCTCCCGACCCCGAGCTGGCCGAAGTCCCCCTGCTCATCAACGACTTGAGCAAGCGCTACACCCGCTCCTCCGACCGGTACGCCGTACGCGACCTCTCCTTCCGAGTCGAGAAGGGCCAGGTGCTCGGCCTGCTCGGGCCCAACGGCGCGGGCAAGACCACCACCCTGCGCATGCTGATGGGCCTGATCCGGCCCGACGGCGGCGAGATCCGCGTCTTCGGCCACGCCATCCGCCCCGGCGCCCCCGTCCTCTCCCGCGTCGGCGCCTTCGTGGAGGGCGCCGGTTTCCTGCCCCACCTCACCGGCCGGGAGAACCTCGAGCTGTACTGGCGGGCCACCGGCCGCCCGCCCGAGGACGCCCACCTGGACGAGGCCCTGGAGATCGCCGGACTCGGCGACGCCCTGGCCCGCGCGGTACGCACCTACTCCCAGGGCATGCGCCAGCGCCTGGCCATCGCCCAGGCCATGCTGGGCCTGCCCGACCTGCTGATCCTGGACGAGCCCACCAACGGCCTGGACCCGCCGCAGATCCGCGAGATGCGCGAGGTGCTGATCCGCTACGCGGCCGCCGGGCGCACCGTCATCGTCTCCAGCCACCTGCTCGCCGAGGTCGAGCAGTCCTGCACCCACCTGGTGGTCATGGACCGCGGCCGACTGGTCGAGGCGGGCGGGGTCCGGGACATCGTCGGCTCCGGCGACACCCTGCTCGTCGGCACCGGCACCCCCGTCGCCGAGCCGGTCGTGGAGAAGGTGGCCGCGCTGCCCGGCGTCGCCTCCGCGGTACGCGCCGAGGACGGGCTGTTGGTCCGCCTGGAACCCGGCACCACCGCGGGCGAACTCGTAGTCGACCTGGTCCGGCTGGAGGTGCCCGTCCTCTCCGTCGGCCCGCACCGGCGTCTGGAGGACGCCTTCCTCACCCTGATCGGAGGCTCCGCGTGAGCACGCTCACCGAGACCGCGGCGACGGCACCCGGTTACCGCGCCTCCCGCACCCTGCCCGTACGGGTGGAACTCGTCCGCCAGCTCGGGCGGCGCCGCACCCTCGTCATGGGCGCGATCCTGGCCGCGCTGCCGCTGATCCTGCTGGCCGCGTTCGCGATCGGCGGCGACCCGGCCGGACGGGGACGCCGGATCACCCTGATGGACACGGCCACCGCGTCCGGCGCCAACTTCGCCGCCGTCAGCGTCTTCGTCTCGGCGGGCTTCCTGCTGGTCATCCCGGTCGCCCTGTTCTGCGGGGACACCGTCGCCTCCGAGGCGGGCTGGTCCTCGCTGCGCTATCTGCTGGCGGCACCTGTGCCTCGGGCGCGGCTGCTGTGGTCCAAGCTGGTGGTGGGGCTGGGGATGAGCCTGGCCGCGATGATCCTGCTGCCCACGGTGGCGCTGGCCGTGGGCACGGCCGCGTACGGCTGGGGTCCGCTGCTGGTGCCGACCGGCGGGGCGGTGGAGGCGGGGACGGCGGTCGGGCGGCTGGCCGTGGTGGTGCTGTACCTCTTCGTCTCGCAACTGGTCACGGCCGGGCTCGCGTTCTGGCTCTCCACCCGGACGGACGCCCCGCTCGGCGCGGTGGGCGGCGCGGTCGGCCTGACCATCGTCGGCAACGTCCTGGACGCCGTGACGGCCCTCGGCGACTGGCGGGACTTCCTGCCCGCGCACTGGCAGTTCGCCTGGGCCGACATCCTCCAGCCGAACGCCGAGTGGGCGGGCATGGCCCAGGGCGCCTCGGTGTCGGTCACCTACGCCCTGGTGCTTTTCGCACTGGCCTTCCGGGGATTCAGCCGCAAGGACATCGTGTCCTGACCGGTTCCGGAAACACGGCGGCGGCCCACCGGTCGGAACCGGTGGGCCGCCGCTGCGAGGGCTCGATCAGCCGTTGCCGGCACCGTTGCCGGACAGCGCGGAGATGTCGTCCAGGATGTGGGAGAGCGGCTCGTCGCCCTTGGCCTGGGTGGAGTTCTCGACGCACTGCTGGTTCTGCGGCGAGGACAGGACGGGGATGTCCTGGATGCCGACGTTGACCAGGGCCACCAGCGACTGGGCGTTGAGCTTCGCGGGCAGGCCGATGCAGGGCTTGTTCAGCGAACCCTGGACCAGAGCCAGCTGCGGGCTCATGTTGCCGTACGTGGCCGAGTTGCCGAACGACTGCGAGGCGCCGTTGCCGCTGAACGACGTGGTGCCGTGGTCGTCACCGATGGCCAGGGCCTGCGGGGCGGCCGCGCCCGCGAGACCGGCGACGGAGGCGGCGACGGCCGCGGTTGCCCACAGCTTCTTCATGTTGGTTCCCTTCGAAAGGCGGACTCCGGGGAGGAGCTGCGTGATCGTCAACGGGTCGGCGGGCGTCGGGGTTGCGGTCTTTGACCCTATCGGGGTAGCGCATTCCGATAAGTTCACAAACGCCCCCCTTGTCGCACCCGCTCCCGGAAACACCGACGGGCCGCCGGTCGTGTCGGCGGCCCGGAGGGCCGGGCCCCGCGCGGGGCCCGAGAGCGTGCGGCGGCTCAGTTGTTGGCGGCGCCGTTGCCGGACAGCGCGGAGATGTCGTCCAGGATGTGGGAGAGCGGCTCGTCGCCCTTGGCCTGGGTGGAGTTCTCGACGCACTGCTGGTTCTGCGGCGAGGACAGGATCGGGATGTCCTGCACGCCGACGTTGAGCAGACCCACCAGGGACTGCGCGTTGACCTTCGCGGGCAGACCGATGCAGGGCTTGTTCAGCGAACCCTGGATGAGCGCCATCTGCGGGCTCATGTTGCCGTACGTCGCGGAGTTGCCGAACGCCTGGGAGGCGCCGTTGCCGCTGAACGACGTCGTGCCGGTGTCGTTGCCGATGGCCAGGGCCGGCGACGCGGCGGCGGAGACGCCGGCAACGGACGCGGCGACCGCGGCGACGGCCAGAACCTTCTTGATCACTTGCGATTCCCTTCTGGAGAAACCCCGTCCATCGGAGTGCCCGGCTCAACTGCCGGGCCGGGGGCGGGGTTGCTGCCGTTCACCCGGATGGCCGACGGAGCGCGCGGGAAATCGGCCGCGCGCCGTCAGGAGAATTCCGTCTCCTCCGTGCACCCGAAAAGATCCGATCGGGTGACTTGCCGCAACCAATCGGCGCCCTCCCGGTTGATGTCTCCGCAGGAACGAACGTCTGGCGAGCAGCCAGGAAAGCGTCTGGCGAGCAGCCAGGAAAGGAAAGCGAAATGCTGAAGAAGGCAATGGCCGCGGCGGCGGTCGCCGCGTCCTTCGTGGGCGTGTCGGCGGCGGCGGCCCCTCAGGCGCTTGCCATCGGCAACGACACGGGCACCACGTCGTTCAGCGGCAACGGCGCCACGGAGGCGTTCGGCAACAACGTGACCAACGGCGACCTCAGCCCGCAGGCCACGCTCGTGCAGAGCTCCCTGAACAAGCTCTGCGTCGGTCTGCCGGTCAAGGCCAACGTCCAGTCGGTGCTCGCCCTGATCAACGTCGGCGTCCAGGACATCCCCGTCCTGTCCTCGCCGCAGAACCAGCAGTGCGCCGAGAACTCCACCCAGGCGAAGAACGACGAGCCGCTGTCGCACCTCGTCGACGACGTCTCCGTCCTCGCGGGCAACGGCGTCGCCAATAACTGACGCACGCGCGAGCGCTCGTAAAAACCGCCCGGCGGCACGGATTTCCGTGCCCCGGGCGGTTTTCGCTGCTCCATGCTGTCAATTCCCTGGGGGCGTTCGAGTGAATTGACAGGCGACGCGCGTTCCATAGTTTCTTCCGCCGTCTATTCCTCGTTCTACAGCCTGCCGGTCATGGTGCGAGCCGTTCAAGCTGTGCTCGCTCGGTTTCGGCCGTCACAAGGCATGACCGCAGAGAAGGGAAAGACCATGAAGAAGAGCGCTGCTGTCATCGCCGGCGCCATCCTGGCTCTGGGTGGGGCGGCTCCCGCCTTCGCCGACGCCGGTGCCGAGGGTGCCGCGGTCGGTTCGCCGGGTGTGCTGTCCGGCAACGTGATCCAGGTCCCGATCCACATCCCCGTCAACGTTTGCGGTAACTCCGTCAACGTCATCGCCCTGCTGAACCCGGCGTTCGGCAACACCTGCGTCAACGACTGACGCGCATAACGCAAGGCACCAGCCCCACGGCTGCGTACAGGCCGGCCCCGGACCGTTGATCCACTTTGAATCTGCGTTCCGGGGCCGGCCTTCCCTTCTTCTACGAGCAGAAAGACCACGAGATTGCGACAGACCCTGAGCAAGGGCATCGTCGTGGCCGCCGCCGCGACAGGTGTGCTGTCCTTGTACGTCAGTCAGGCGCTCGCCGATTCGGGAGCGCATGGAGCCGCACAGGGCTCTCCCGGCGCGTTGTCCGGCAACACCCTCCAGGTGCCGGTGCACGTCCCGGTCAACATCTGCGGACACTCCGTCGATGTGACGGCCGCGCTGAACCCGGCCGTCGGCAACGCCTGTGTCAAGGACGCCCTCCCCAAGGCGCCCCGCACCACCGCGCCGTCGTCCTACGGCGACGACGACGAGCCGAGCACCCCGGTCAAGACCCCGCCCGCGTACGGCGCCGAGCACACCAAGCCGCCCGCCTCGTACGGGGACGACGAGGAGACCACCCCTCCGCCGTCCTACGGCCACGAGGAGACGACTCCTCCGCCGTCGTACGGCCACGACGAGCCGAGCGCCCCGGCGACCACCGCGCCCGCCTCGTACGGCGACGACGAGGAGACGACCCCTCCGCCGTCGTACGGCGACGACGACGAGACGACACCGCCCCCGTCGTACGGCCACGACGACGAGACGACATCCCCGCCGTCGTACGGCCACGACGAGGAGACCACCCGTCCGCCCTCGTACGGCGACGACGAGACGACGCCTCCTCCCTACGGCGGTGAGGAGACGACTCCGCCTCCCTACGGCGGTGAAGAAACGTCTCCTCCCCCTTACGGCGGTGAGGAGACCACCCCTCCGCCCTACGGGGGCAACGAGAGCACGCCTCCTCCCTACGGCGGTGAGGAGACGACTCCGCCTCCGTACGGCGGCGAGGAGAGCACGCCTCCTCCCGGTGGGCACACCACGCCCCCGCCCGGAGGTCACACGACACCGCCTCCCGGGGGCCACACCACGCCCCCGCCGGGAGGTCACACCACTCCGCCTCCGGGTGGGCACACCACTCCGCCCACCCTTCCGCACACAGGTAACAACTCGCGGATGCTGTGGGCGACTTCGGGTGCCGGTGCCGTGCTGATGGCCGCCGGAGTCCTGCTGTTCCGGCGCGGCCGCACCATGTCCCGGCACCGCTGACCACCGGGTGCCGGACCCGAGCGCCCGGCACCCAGAGGTGACGGCGCCGTACCGCCACGGCGCCGTACGCATCCTTTCCGGCCGCCTCCCGTCCGGTGGCTCGCCACGCCGACGGGCCGGGAGCGGCCAGCCGGGCGGCCCCGCACGGATAACTCCGGCGGGGCCTTCGCCGTTCACCCGGGCGGGGGCCGCGGCCACCCGCTGGCCGTAACCGCGCTGGCGAGCACCCGGAGTGTGTGACTGGGTGTCAGTACAGGCGTCGCACACGGCGCGAGGGCAGGGCCGGGCGGAGGGAGGGGCCGAGATGGCTCCACAGTGGCGCAGGACCCGGCGAGGGCGGCTGTCCCTCCTCGCCGCGGGGATCACCGTGTCGGTCGTCCTGGCCGGACCCGGCGTCGCGGCCGGACCGCACCGGACGGCACCGGAACCGACCCCCGCGCCGACCGCGACCCCGGCACCCCCGCCCGTCAACCGGGGCCCCGACTTCGGGGCGTTCCTCGACTCCGGCCCGCTCGGGATCGCCCGGATTCCCGCCCTGAGCAACTGGCTGGGCGGGGCCGAGCTGAAGGTCGCGCACACCTATCTGCCGGGCGGGCAGTGGCGGGACATCGAGGGGTCGCCCGGTTTCCTGGAACCGTGGGCGCACTGGCGGCGCGAGAAGGCCGACCGCACCCTCGTCCTCAACGTGCCGATGCAGGAGCGCAACGAGGAGCACCTCTCCGACGCCCAGGTACGGCTGCTGCTGAAGCAGGCCGCCGCCGGACAGTTCGACCAGCACTTCCGCACGCTCGCCGAGAAGCTGGTCAAGCTCGGGGTGCCGGACACGGTGCTCGTCCTCGGCTGGGAGATGAACGGCATCACCTACACCCACCGCTGCGGGCCCGACCCCGAGGCGTGGAAGGCGTACTGGAACCGGATCGTCGCCACCATGCGCGCGGTGCCGGGGCAGCGGTTCCGGTTCGACTTCACGCCCAGCAGGGGCCGGGACGCCGTGCCGTGGACCGAGTGCTACCCCGGTGACGACACCGTCGACATCATCGGCATGGACTCCTACGACCAGCCCGCCGGGATGCCCTTCGACGAGCAGATCGCCGAGCCCTACGGCCTTCAGGCCCACGTCGACTTCGCCAAGGCGCACGGCAAGCCGATCTCGTACCCGGAGTGGGGGCTGTTCCGCAACGGCGACAACCCCGAGTACATGCGACGGATGCTCGCCTGGATGGACGAACACCGGCCGCTGTACAACACCCTCACCGACTACTGCCCGCACGGCGTGTGGCAGTGCCCGGTGAACCCGAGGGCGGCGAAGGTGTACCGGACGACGCTGTACGGGCGCACGGGGCTGACGACACCTGCGCCGACCCCTACGGGCACCCCCACCCCGACACCCACCCCTACGCCGACCCCCGAGCCCACCCCCACTCCCACCCCCACCCCGTCGTCCGGGACGAAGACCCCCATCGACTGCTCGGAGATGACGATGGGGAACTGGGTGGAGTTCTGGCTCGGGGGCCGGGTCTGCCTCCGCTTCGACCGGCTGCCGGGTGCCCGCTAGCCGGGCCGCCGCTCGCCGAGGCGGGTCAGTGCCGCCTTGCCGTGCCGTCGGGCCGCCGCGTCGGACAGGGCCGCCGACAGCAGCGGGGCGGTGCGGCGCCGGGCCAGCAGCAGCCGGGCGCTGGGGGCCGGGTCGGGGCGCCAGTGGTGCTTGTACGGTTCGTCGCCGCGCATCAGGCTGAGCGTGCCGTGGGAGCCCGCCGCGGTGTGGGCGGCGCAGGCGTCCAGCAGTATGACGGCGACGTCGGCCTTGCGTTCGCGCAGCGAGGGATGGGCGCCGTAGAGGTAGCCGCCCGCGAGGCTCGGGGAGAGCAGGGTGAGGTCGACGGCGACGACCTCCTCGCCGATGCGGAACTCGGTGACGACCGCGTCCCCGGCGCGCACCATCGGCTCCACCGCGCGCACCAGATGCTCCTGGAAGCGGGGCCGCAGATGCTCGGGCGTCACCTTCCGGCCCTGCCACTGGAGCCGGTGCAGCTCCAGCAGCCGGGCCACCGCGGCCTCCGCCTCACCGGGACCGGCGGTGCGCCGGGCCACCCCGAGCGCGGTCAGCTTGCGCAGCTTGGCCCGCACCCGCTGGGCCTTGCCGGACGGCAGCCGGGTGAGCAGCTCGTCCATCGGTACCGGGGGCAGCTCCAGGCACAGGGAGTCCGGCAGCCGTCGGCGCGGGCCGGGCCAGCGGTCGTAGACCCGCTCCGCCACGCCACCGTGGCGTACCTCGCGCAGGTCGATCAGGGCGGTGCGGGCGGCCGTCCACAGGGCGTCGGTGAGGGCGGTGAGGGCGCGGCCGTCGTCGGCGTCGTCGAGCAGGACGTCGCCGTAGTCGGAGACCGTGCCGCCCAGCGGGACCAGGGCGGGCAGCGGGTGCCGGGTGAGGGTCAGGGGGGCGGCGGCGAGCAGGTCGCGGCCCGAGCGGACCAGCAGGACGCGGAGCTTGCCGGGCCTGCCGTACGACAGCCACCAGGAGTGCAGCCAGGCGTGGCTCTGGAACGGGGTCGCGGTGGCGCAGCGCCGGTGCAGGCGGCCCCAGGCGGGCGCGAGCGCGGCGAACGCCAGCTCGTCGGTGAGGAGTTGGGTGGTGAGCGGGGGACGCGCGAAGGAGGCGGGGCGCGCCGCGTACGTCGCCGTCACAGCCGGCTGTGGACGTCGGCGGCGAAGGCCGGGCCGGGCAGCGGGGCCGGGAGCGCGGTCTCCGGTTCCTCCCGGCGCCCCGGCCGGACCAGCAGCGCGAGCCCGCCGAGCAGCCCGCCCGCGCCCGCGCCGACCAGCGTGGTCACCCCGGCCGACGCCGAGGACGGTTCGGCGGGCCGGACCGCGCGGGAGAACTGGAGCAGCTCGACGTGGGTGGCCTTCTTGCTCGCGTCGGCCTGCTTGGTGAGCGCGGCGGCGACCGCGTTGGCCATGGCGGCGGCCCGCGCGGGCTGTTCGGAGGTGGCGGAGACGGCGACCATCGGGGCGTCCGGCGAGGTGGCCGTGCGCACGCTCTTCTCCAGGGTGCTCACCGGCACCCCGGCCCGCTGCTGCGCCTCGGTGAGCACCGCGGGCTGGGTGGCGACCCGGCCGTACGCCTGGGCGAAGCCGAGCGCGGTGGAGGTGTCGGAGCGTTCGGCGGGTACGGCGATGACATAGCTGGTCGCGGTGTACGCGGGCGGCTTCAGCAGGCCGTAGCCGCCGCCGATCAGCCCGCCCGCGACGACCCCGGCGGCCACCAGCGACCAGGGCGGCAGGGAACGGGAGCCCGGCAGACGGCCGGTGCGGCGGCGCCGGGTGGGATTCTCGGTCATGAGGGGCTGCCTCCGTGAGGGTGTCGGGGCGAGGGGACCGTACGGGTGAGTGCCGCCGCGTAGACGTCCATCAGCCGGGCGGCGCTGCGGGTGATGCAGTAGTGGCGGGCCGCTTCTGGGACGGTGCGCGGGCCGGGCCCGGCGGCACGGACCCCGGCGAGCGCGGCGGCGTACGCGTCGGCGCCCCCGCGTACCCGCACGGCGTCGGGGGCGGCCTCGGGCGGGAGGTCCTCCACGGCCGGGCAGGACGCGTACCGCACCGGGAGCCCGGCCGCGAGCGCCTCGACGACGGCCAGTCCGAACGCCTCCTCCGGGGAGGGAGCGGCGAGCACGTCCATCGCGGAAGTCAGCGCGGGCAGGTCGGGACCCAGGGAGCCGTCGGGGAGGCCGGGGACCTCGCCGGTGAACACCACCCGGTCGGCGAGCCCGGCGGCGGCGCGGCGCAGAGCGCCTTCTTCGGGGCCGCCTCCGACCAGCAACAGGCGGTAGTCGGAGGGTAGTTGGGCGAGAGCGTCGATCAAGATGTCGAAGCGCTTGCCGGGGGCGAGTCGTCCGATGCCGCCGATCACGAACGCGTCCTCCGGGATGCCCAGTTGGGCGCGGACGCGCGCCCGTCGCTCCGGGTCGAAGCGGAAGGGTTCCAGGTCGATGCCGTTCGGGACGACGGCGATACGCGGCTCCGGCACGCCCCAGCGGGTCAGGCGGGCGGCGACCGTGGGGGAGACGGCGACGGTCGAGCGGCCCAGGCGCTCCCCGGCCAGATACAGCGCGCGCACACCGGAGTTGAGGGGGCGGCCCTCCATCTGGGAGTCGCCCAGGGAGTGTTCGGTGGCGACGACCGCGCGTACTCCGGCGAGCCTGGCCGCCAACCGGCCGTACAGACAGGCCCGGTAGAGGTGCGTGTGGACCAGGTCGTAGCGGCCGCGCCGGATCAGCCGGGCCAGCCGGGGCAGTGCGGCGAGGTCGCGGTTGCCGCCCATGGCGAGGTCGGCCACCCGCACCCCGTCGGCTCGCAGCCCGGCGGCCACCGGGCCGGGGTTGGTCAGTGTCACCACGTCGCACTCGACGGGCAAGTGCTGCAGCATCAGGCGGAGTTGTTGCTCGGCGCCCCCGACCCCGAGGCCGGTGATGATGTGCAGCGCCCGCATCACAGCCCCGCCACGGGACGTCGGCGCAGCCGGTGCAGCCGGTACTTCAGGAACAGCCGCAGGGCGTTGTCGTTCTGCCCGATGTGCAAGCGGGGCAGCGCGTGCGGGCCGCTCAGCTCGCCGGGGTCGATGGCGCAGCCGTAGCGGTAACCGGCGTCCCGTACGGCGTCGACGACACGCCGGTCGACCGTGCCGTACGGGTAGCAGAAGCCCTCGACCGGGGCGCCGGTCAGCTCGGTCAGCCGGGCGCGGCTCTCGGTGATCTCGGCGTGCAGGGTGGAGTCGTCGGCGTGGGTGAGGTCGACGTGGGTCAGACCGTGGGAGCCGATCTCCATCCCGGCCCGGTGGGCCTCGCGGACGGCGTCGGCGGTCAGCAGGGGTTTGCGCGGGCCGAGCGGGTCCCAGGTGTTCTCCCCGCCGAGCCTGCCGGGCAGCGCGAACAGGGTGGCCGTGCACTCCCAGCGGGCCAGCAGCGCGAGGGCATCGGTGACGAAGTCGGCGTACCCGTCGTCGAAGGTGAGGCCGACCAGCCCGCGTCCGGCGCCCCGCGCGCGGGCGGCCAGCAGCTCACCGACCGACACGCCCCGCAGCCCCCGCCCGCGCAGCCAGCGCAGCTGGCGCTCCAGCCGGGCCGGGGTGACGGTGACGCGGTACGGGTCGTCGGAGCAGTCGCCGACCGAGTGGTACATGGCGATCCACGGGACGGGGCCCCCTCCACCCGGCCCCGAGGGACCGGCGCGGAGGACGGATACGGACTCAACGGAAGACGGCATGGGCGAGCCTTCGGGTGTGGGTGCGTACGGAACGGAGGGCGGGTGCGAAGCCCTGGGCGCCCAGGGCCCAGCCGAGCAGGACGAAGACGGTGACGACGGTCAGACCACCGGCGGCGAGCCCCGCGAGCGCCCCCGCGGGCAGGCTCGCCGCCCACACCCCGGCCAGGGCGGCCCCGAGCGCCGCGCCCGCCGGGCGGCTCAGCTCGCGCAGCACGTGCCGGGTGCGGATGGGGACCCCGCGCCGCCTGCCGTGCCGGGGACCGCGCATCCCGGACAGCAGCAGGGCGGCGGTGAGGGTGATGCCGGTGGCGTTGGCGGCGGCGATCCCGGTCACGCCCCAGGTGCCGACGGTGGCCGCGCCGATGGCGCAGGTGGCGAGCACGCCGGTGGCCATGGCGCCGAGCGGGTACCAGGTGGGGCGGCCCGCCGAGAAGTAGGAGCGGACCAGGACACCGGTGAGCGTCTGGCCGAGCAGGCCGACGGCGTACACGCGCATCACGCCCGCCGTGGCCGCCGTGTCCTCGGCGGTGAACGCCCCGCGCTGGAACAGGAGTTGCACGATCTGCGGGGCGCAGGCCACGACCGCCGCCGTGCCCAGCAGCACCAGGCCGGAGGCGACCGCGAGGTCCCGCTCCACCCGGACCCGGGCCCGCTCGGTGTCGCCCTCGGCGAGCGCCCGCGCGACCACCGGGAAGGTGATCGTGCAGAGCATCATCGACATGGTCATGGGGATCTGCGCGATCTTCTGGGCGTAGTTCAGGTGCGAGATGGACCCGGACGGCAGGCTGGAGGCGAGGAACCGCTCGATCAGCACCTGCGACTGTCGGCACAGCGCGAACAGCAGCACGGTCGCCATCAGCGGCAGGTTCACCGAGGGCGGCTTGGCGGAGGGGAGTTCCGGTGTCGGCTCCGCGCTCTTGCGGCTGCGTAACCTGCCTACCAGGAAGGGCAGTTGGGTGAGGACCATCAGCACTCCGCCCACCGCGACCCCGAACGCCGCCGACCGCACCCCCCAGACCCCGCCGAGCGTGAACATCGCCGCGACGATGCCCGTGTTGTACGCGACATAGATCGCGGCCGGGGCCAGGAAGCGCCGGTGGGCGCGCAGGGCCGCGCTGAAGTACCCGGCGAGCCCGAAGGTGAGCACACAGGTCGCGGTGAGCCGGGTGCAGTCCACGGCCAGCGCCGGGTCGGGCAGGCCGGGCGCGAGGACCTGGACCAGCTGGGGCGCCCCGAGCGCGAGCACCGCCCCGACCACGGTGAAGGCCAGCGTCAGCCGGGGCAGCGTCCCCTTGACCAGGGCTCGTACGGGATCTCCCGGAGCGCCCTGGGCGCGGCGGGCCAGCGCCATGCTGAACGCCGGGATCAGCGCGAACGCCAGCCCGTCCTCGATCAGCAGGGTGGCCGCGAACTCGGGCACCGTCCAGGCCACCAGGAACGCGTCCGTGTCCCGCCCGGCCCCGAACAGCCGGGCCAGCGACTGGTCCCGGACCAGCCCGAGCAGGGCGCCCGCGGCGGACAGGGAGGCGGTGAGCAGGGCGGCGCGGGCGAGGAACCGCCGGGTCACCGGGGCGTGTTCGGGCTCGGGCGGCGGAGGCTGCCGGGTCGTCGTCCCCGGTCCCGGCGCGGGCGTCAGCGTCATCGCGCACCCTCCTGGCTCGCGCCCACCAGCGCCCACCACGCCACCAGCCCCAGGCACACCGCCGTCAGCACGGTGGAGGGGCCACCGATGTCGGCGTACACGAAGTCCACGAGCTGCCACAGCAGCAGGCCGCAGCCGATCAGCGCGCAGTCCAGGCCCCGGCCCGTACGGTGGGCGGCCCGCAGGCCGCGCAGCCCGAGCACCAGCATCGCCAGCCAGCCGCCCGCCAGGCACAACAGCCCGACCAGGCCCTGTTCGGCGAGGACCAGCAGGTACATGTTGTGCGGGGAGAGCAGCGGCTGCCTGCGGAAGCCGACGCCCGCGCCCTCGGTGTCGCTGCCCGAGGACAGCGCGAGCGAGGCGTGGCCGTCCCGGTACTCCGGGAAACCCTTCAACCCGACCCCGGTCAGCGGGTGTTCGCGCCACATGCCGGTGGCCGCCGCCCACATGGTGTACCGGTCGGTGACCGACTGGTCGGGGGCGTCGGCGACCTTGGTGATGCTGTCGATCCGCTCCTGGAGCATCGCCGTGCCCACCCCGAGACCGCCGACCAGCACCACCCCGGCCGCGACCACCACCGCGCCCACCTTCAGCGCCCGGCGCACCCCGGCCAGCAGCAGTTGCGCGGTGAGGGTGACGGCGGTGGCGATCCACGCGCCCCGGCTGAAGGAGAGCGCCAGCGGCACGAGCAGCGCCAGCGCGCACCCGGCCGCGACCACCCGCTCGCGCCGCGGGGCCCGGCCCAGCGCCAGCCCCACCGCGCACAGCAGCCCGAACGCCACCACGGTGGCCATGCCCATCACGTCGTACGGCCCGAAGGTGCCAACCGCGCGGATCATCCGGCCCTGGTACGAGGCACCGGTGCCGGTGGCGTACTGCTTGACGCCGACCGCGCCCTGCCAGAGCGCGAGCCCCACCAGCGCCCAGGCCAGCAGCCGGAAGTCGCGGCGGTCGCGGATCAGGAGGAGCACGGCGGCCGGGACCAGGACGAAGACCTGGAGGTAGCGGCCGAGTCCGGCGAGACCTGCGCCCGGTGAGGCGGCGCCCATCGCGGCGAGCGCCGCCCCGGCCACCGGCAGCCCCAGCACCAGCGCGGACCTGGCGGACAGCGGGCGGGCCCGCTCCCGCAGCAGCCGCACCAGACAGGCGCCGACGACCAGCGCGGACGCCGCGTCGGCCGGGCCCGCGCCGCCCCCCTCGCTGGAGGAGAGGGGCAGCGCGAGCAGGACGAGCACGGCGAGCACCGGCAGCACCGGGGACCAGTGCCGGGGGCGGCCGAGCGGCAGCGCGAGGCTCATCCGTCAGCTCCCGGTGGACCGGACGACGGCGGCCGCGGTGCGCAGCAGGATGCAGATGTCCTGCCACAGCGACCAGTTGTCGATGTAGGCGTTGTCGTAGCGGGCCCGGTCCTCGATCGAGGTGTCCCCGCGCAATCCGCTGACCTGCGCCAGACCGGTGATGCCGGTACGCATCCGGTGCCGGGCCGCGTAACCGGGGTAGCACTGGCTGAACTGCGTGACGAAGTACGGGCGTTCGGGGCGCGGGCCGACCAGGCTCATGTCGCCCCGGAAGACGTTCCACAGCTGGAGCAGCTCGTCCATCGAGGTCCGGCGCATGAAACGGCAGAACGGGTTCATCCGCCGCTCGTCCGCCACGCTCCACCGGGTCGCCGACTCCCGCTCGTCCACCGGGCGGTAGGTGCGGAACTTCAGCAGGGTGAAGGGGCGCCCGTCCTGGCCGACGCGCTCCTGCCGGAACACCACGCCCGGACCCTGGCTGAGCCGCAGCACCAGCGCGCAGCACAGCAGCAGCGGCGCGGCCAGCACCAGCAGGGCACCCGACACCCCGAGGTCCAGCAGCCGCTTGCCGACACGGCCGCGCCGCCGGGCGCCGAGGTCGAGCCGCCGTACGGAGAACCCGGCGAGCTGCTCGCGCATCTCGTACGCCGGGCAGTCCGCGTCCACCTCCCATACCGCGCATCCCGACTCGGCGAGCGCCCGCAGCAGCGGGCCCTTCTCGGTGCGCACGGCGGGGTCGACGGTGAGCACGGCGCCGACGCCGTTCTGGATGAGCGCCCGCTCCACCTGCTCGCCCGAGGTCAGTACGGGGAGCCCGGTGCTGCCGTCCGGGTGGTCGGTGACCACGCCGACGGGGCGTACCCCGCAGTCCGGCTGCCGCAGCAGCGCCGCCGCGACCCGCTGGGCGGTCGCGGCCGGGCCGATCACCAGCGCGGTGCTCGGCTGCCGCAGCCGCACCGCCCGGCGCCGCCGGTGCACGATGGTCCGGCCCACGCAGGCCACCGCCGCGTGCGCGGACCAGCCGACGGCCAGCGCGGACAGCGACAGGGGGTGGCCGGGTTCCAGGGCGGCGGTCAGCGCGCCGAGCGCCAGCCAGAGCACCGCGATCCGGCCGCAGACGGAGGGGAGTTCGTCGAGCACGCCGGTCACCGCGCGGGCCGGGCGCGGCCGCAGCAGCAGGGCGGCGCCGACCAGCGAGGCCACGACGAGCGGCCCGCGCACGGCCGCGTCCAGCACGACCGCGCCCGCCGCGGCGGCGGCGAGGTCGGCGGTGAGCAGGGGCAGCGGCGAGACGGTCGGGGAGTGCGGGCGCCGGGCCGGGAACCGGAAGCCCTGCGCGGCCCGTACAGCGTATCCGGAGTCCATGCCGGAGGCGCTGGGGGAGGGGACGATGCTTTCCGCGGTCACGGGTGGGTCGACTCCCTGCGCTCGATGGACACGGACGGCAGGGTGCCGAGGAGGTCGCGGTAGAGGTCCGCGATCCGCTCGGCGGTCAGCCGTACGTCGTGCGTGGTCAGGACGTGCCGACGACCCTGGGCGCCGAGGTCCGCGCGCAGCGGCGCGTCGGACAGCAGCCCGGTCACGGCGGCGGCCAGCGCGTCGGGGTCCTCCGGCGGCACCAGGCAGCGTCCGGCGAGCGCGGGCGGCAGGCTCTCGCGGGCCCCGTCCACCTCGCTGAGCACCACCGGCCGGGCGCAGGCCAGCGCCTCCAGCGGGGCCAGCGCCATGCCCTCCCAGCGCGAGGGCTGCACCACCAGGTCGGCGGCCCGGTACCAGGGCAGGACATCGGCGACATCACCCGCGAACCGCACCCGGGGGCCCGCCAACTGGCTCAGCTTCTCCCGGTCGGGTCCGTCGCCGACCAGCACCAGCCGGGCCTCCGGCAGCACGGTCAGCACCCTCTCCCACGCGGCCAGCAGCACGTCCTGGCCTTTCTGCGGGCACAGCCGTCCCACACACACCACCAGCGGTCCGGCCCCGAGCCCCGGCAGCTCCGCGCGGGCCGCCGCAGCGGGCGCGGGGGAGAACCGCTCGGGGTCGATGCCGTTGGGCACCACCGCGTACGAGGCGCGCACCCCGGCGCGCACGCCGGTCGTACGCTCCGCCTCGCTCACGCACACCACCCGTTCGGCCCAGCGCGTGCCGAACCGCTCCCAGCGCAGGGCGAGCGCGGCGGTGGCCCCGCCGACGGCCTCGAAGGACCAGGCGTGCGGCTGGAAGACGGTGGGGACCCGGCCGCGCAGGGCGAGCCGGGCGGCCAGCCCGGCCTTGGCGCTGTGCGCGTGCACCAGTGCGGGCCGTACCTCCCCGGCGAGGCGGGCGAGCCGCCGTACCTCGCCGGGCAGCGCGGGACCCGGTGACCGGGTGGCCCGCCAGAGCCGCACCTCGGCGCCTATCTCCTGTGCCTCCGTGGCCAGTCGGCCGCCTGGGCAGGCGATCACGACGCGCACGCCCGCGGCGAGCTGGGCCCGCGCCAGGTCGAGCACGACCCGCGCGACACCGCCGTCGACGGGCTGCGCGACATGCAGGACCCGTTCTCGGGCGTCGGAAACTGGCTGGTGCATGGGCGGGGTACCTCGCTCACAGGGGCGATCTGGTCTGGTCGGGACCGCGCCTCGCTGCCGGGCGTCCTCCGCGGTGCAGAGCACACCGGCCCTCGCCGCGTCCCGGTGAGGAACGAGCAGGTGGCCCGGCGGGTCACCGCCGCGGACGCGTGGCGCGGCCGAGATCGGCCACCCTCGGGCGCGCGGCCGGACGGGATGACGTAGCCGCCCTGGCGCCAGACCCGTACGCGCCCCACCGCGCCGGTCGTGCGCTCCGGTACGTCGTCCGGTGGACCCGCGCCCGGCCACTTCCGTGCGCCCGGCGTACGACGGCGCGGCACGGTGCCTCCCGGAATCGTGAGCCGGTGCCCGCCCCGCGCGGCGTCCGGACCTGGTACGGAGGAGAGGGCCGCGACTCTAGTGAGCGCGGGCGCCGGGGTGCCGCAACGACGCGAACGCGCGGCGCGGGACCCCGCGGTTCTCGCGGAGATCACCCCTTTGGCGGCACAACCCCTCGGCCCGGCACGCGTTGACACAGCGTCGGGCAGCTCGCCCGGACGTTCGTCTCGATTTTCAAGGAGCACCTCTCCATGTCGCGTATCGCGAAGGGTCTGGTCCTGACCTCCGCCGCCGTGGCGGCCGTCGCCGGCGGTGCCGGTATCGCCTCCGCCGACTCCGGCGCGCAGGCCGTCGCCGCGAACTCGCCGGGCGTCCTCTCGGGCAACGTCGTCCAGATCCCGGTGCACGTGCCGATCAACGTCTGCGGCAACACCATCGACGTCATCGGCCTGCTGAACCCGGCCTTCGGCAACACCTGCGTCAACGACTGAGGTCGCGCACGCAGCTCTCGGCCCGGCCGTCCGTACACGCACACCGCGTGTGCGGACGGCCGGGCCGCTGGCGTATGTGGCCGCTCGTGTAGGTGACCGCTGGCGTATGTGACCAACCCCCGTACCAGGGGAATTTCATATGTCTTGTGTGCACACGGTTTCCGGCCCGGCCGCGCCTCGTTAGGCACGGCGTCGGAGATCCCTGGGGCGACGCGAGTTGCCGAGGAGAGGAACATGATGAAGTCCCTGAAGGCCGCCGCCGTCCTGGCCGGTTCCGTCGCCCTCACCGGCGTCGCCGCGCCCGCGTTCGCCTACTCCGGCGACCTGACGCCGAGCAGCCTGAACGGCGCCGTCGACCAGGTCGCCAAGGGTGGTCTGACGGTGCGTGACGTGATGCCGCTCCAGCACCAGTCGGACGCGCTGAACACCGAGAACAAGGACTCCGTCCTCAGCACCGTCAAGGGCGCGACCACCGCGCTGAACACGCACAACCCGCTGCTCGGCGGCCTGCCGCTGCAGAGCTGAGCCAGCGTGGAGGAGGGCCGGGCCGCGACCGCGCGGACCGGCCCTCCCGCCGTGTTCGAGGCCGCTTCCCCCGATCGTGTGGAGCACCTCCCGGCAGTCCCCCGGACGAGTGAGCGGCCCCCCGGTCGGACCCCGGCCCGTGGATAGGGTCGCGCGGTGACCTCAACCACAAGCGAAGCCTTCCGCGCCGCCGACCTCGGCACCCTCGTCGTCCTGGCCTGGAGCGGCGAGGCCCCCGACGGCATGGACATGCCCTACCTGCTGGCGTACTCCCTCGGGGACGCCGAGGGCGGACCGCGCGCCACCTCGGCCGCCGTCACCCAGTTGCTGGAGATGAACGGCCTGACCATCGGCACCGTCATCGACGGCGCCACCCGGCCCAGCCTCCCCGTCTCCCTGCTCGTCGAGGCCGGCCAGGCCGTCGTCCGGCTGCCCCAGCTCGTCGCCCAGGCCGACGCCCCGCCGGAGTGGCTGGACGCCGTCGCCCGGCGCGGCCACGCCTACCTCGTCTTCACCACCCGCGCCTGGCCCGAGGGCCGCCCCGGTGTGTACGTCGACCCGGCCGCGCTGGCCGCCTTCGCCGGTGCCGACGAGACCCTGATGACCGCCGCCCACGTCATGCTGCCCGCGCGCAGTCTGCGCTGACCCCCCTACCCGGATGGCCGCCGGGCGGTGACCCCGAGCGCCCTCGCGCGGTTACCGCTGTGGACAAGCCCAACTGCGGACGAGGGAGTGAGCGATGGTCGTCGGTGCCGGTGGTGTGGCCGTAGGGACGGAACGGCAGGTCAGAGAGGGTACGGGCACACGTTCACGGCGGGAGGTGACCCGCGGCCTGCTGGCCTCGGTGGCCGCCCTGGCGCTGGCCCCGGTGGTCGCCGCCTCCCGCCCCCTCCCCCCGGCCGGGGAGCGGGGCGGCAACACCTTCGACGAGACCTACCGCGGCCACCGCATCCAGGGCTTCCTGGTCCCGGCCGTCGCGCGCGGGGCGGGCGAGGGCGACTGGCAGATCACCGTCGACGGACGCCCGCTGCACCTGATGCGCCGCGCCGACGGCACCTGGATGAGCATGGTCGACCACTACACCTCGTACGCCACCCCGCTGGAGGCGGCCCGTGCCGCCGTGGACGAGATCGGTCCCGGCCAGCGGCTGCGCGAGATGGCCCCCGGTCCGGTCGGCGGCGAGCACGCGGGCCACGGGATGGGGGGCATGCATGGCGTACGTGCGTAAGAACGCCGCCGCCCTCACCGCGAGCGAGCGGCGGCGCTTCGTCGACGCCCTGCTGGAGGTGAAACGGCGCGGCGAGTACGACGAATTCGTCCGTCTGCACATCGACTACTACACGGCGGACGGCGAGAAGGGCTTGCGCGCCGCCCACATGGCCCCCTCCTTCCTGCCCTGGCACCGGCGCTTCCTGCTGGAACTGGAGCGGGCGCTGCGCCGGGTGGACTCCTCGGTGACCGTGCCGTACTGGGACTGGACCCGCGACCGCGCCACGACGTCCGTGCCCTGGACGAAGGACCTCCTCGGCGGCAACGGCCGCAAGAGCGACCGGCAGGTGACCACCGGGCCGTTCGCCTACGCGGCCGGGCACTGGACCATCAAGGAGGGCATCACCGACGGCAAGTACCTCACCCGCGACCTCGGCCGCGCCGCCTCCCCGCTCCAACTCCCCACCAGGAGCGAGCTGCAGTGGGCCCTGGACGACCCGGCGTACGACGTCTCCCCGTGGGACTCGACCGTCACGCGCGGCTTCCGCAACAAGCTGGAGGGGTGGGGGACCGGCGGCGGCAGCGCCTCCTGGCACAACCACAACCGGGTGCACCGCTGGGTCGGCGGCGCGATGCTCGGCGGCGCGTCGGTCAACGACCCGGTGTTCTGGCTGCACCACGCCTTCATCGACTACCAGTGGTACCGCTGGCAGCGGGCGCACAAGACCCACCGCTATCTGCCCGCGACCCAGCCGGGCCCCGGTGACAAGCAGCGAGGCCGTGTCGTCGCGCGGCTCGACAAGATGCCGCCGTGGAATGTCACGCCGGACTCGCTGGAGGATGTGAGCGGGATCTATAGGTACGCGTGAGGGCATGTCTTGTGGGGACATGCCCCTCGGTCATGTCCTCCGAGCATGTCCTCCGGGCATGCGAAGAGCCCCGGCGCTCAGGGTGCCGGGGCTCTTCGCGGGGGGTGGGGCTCAGTTGCCGTAGCCGTAGCCGCCCTCGTGGACTTCCTGCACCGGCGCCGGCGTGCTGACGTTGGCGCAGGTGTTGCCGAAGGCCGGGTTCAGCAGGCCGACCACGTTGATGGTGTTGCCGCAGAGGTTGACCGGGATGTGGACCGGGACCTGGACCACGTTGCCGGAGCCCACGCCGGGCGAGCCGACGGCCGCACCCCCGGCGGTCGCGTCGGCCAGCGCCAGACCGGCGCCACCGACCATCACGGCACCGGTGCCGAGGGCCACGACGGCTGCCTTCGCAATGCGAGACATCACGTTCTCCTTATGTCGCTTCATGTCGCTCGGGGGAGGGAGGCGGCAGAGATCGCCGCCGCACTTCCCGTACAACGGCGCGCGGGGGAGGGGGTCACGGGGGAAAGGTGGGGGATCACCCTTTTACGGGGGGTGAATCTTGGGGCGGGTGATTCGCGGCGATATGTCCTGGACGTGTCTCCTGGGCGTACTTAGGGGAGACGCCGTAGGGGTGCGCCCTTGAGGTATGCCTCGATGTTCTCCACCGCCTGGCCGTAGTACGTCCGGTAGTTGGCCCGCGAGACATAGCCGAGGTGGGGCGTGGCGAGCAGGTTCGGGGCGGTGCGCAGGGGGTGGTCGGCGGGGAGGGGCTCGGTGTCGTACACGTCGACGGCGGCGCCCGCGATGCGGCCCGTGCGGAGCGCGTCCAGCAGGGCGTCCTGGTCGACGATCGCGGCGCGGGAGGTGTTGACGAGGTAGGCGGTCGGTTTCATCAGGGCGAGTTCAGGGGCGCCCAGGAGTTTGCGGGACCGGTCGCCCAGAGCGAGGTGCACGGAGACGAAGTCGCTTTCGGCGAGCAGCTCCTCCTTGCTCGCGGCGAGGTCCACGCCGACCTCGTCGGCGCGCTCGGCGGTGAGGTGCGGGCTCCAGGCGCTCACCCGCATCCCGAAGGCGAGCCCCACGGCCGCGACCCGGCTCCCGATCTTCCCGAGCCCGAGCAGCCCGAGCCGCCGCCCGTGCAGATCGGCGCCGAGGGTGCTCTGCCAGGGCCCACCGGACCGGAGCGCGCCGCTCTCCTCGACGATCCCCCGCGCGAGCCCGAGCAGCAGCGCCCAGGTCAGCTCGACCGGAGGCGCCGACGAACTCGCCGTACCGCACACCGTGACGCCGTGCGCCCGGGCGGCCGCGTAGTCGATGACGCTGTTGCGCATCCCGGAGGCGATGAGCAGCTTCAGCCGGGGGAGACGGGCTATCAGCGCGGCGGGGAACGGGACGCGTTCGCGCAGGGTGACGACGATGTCGAAGTCGGCGAGCGCGGCGGCGAGGGCGTCCTCGCCGCCGAGATGCTCCCGGAAGGCGACGACGTCCACGCGCCCGTCGAGCGGGGCCCAGTCGGCCACCTCGGTGGCCACTCCCTGGTAGTCGTCGAGTACGGCACAGCGAAGCCGCATGTCACTTCTCCTCGTGTCGCGCGGGCAGTCGCTCCGCGAGCAGGCGTCGGCACTCCGCGACGAGGGCCGCGTCCGGGAAGGTGCGCTTGGGCAGCCTGACGGCGGGTTCCCCCGAGGCCCTGAGGAGGATGAACTGCCGCTCGGTCTCGATGTGTCCGGTGAACGTGTCCCAGGGCTCGAGGTGGGAGCGCCCGTCGGCGACGAGCACGATGCCGTCGTCGCCGACGGTCACCTCCGGGTCGGGGCGCGCGTCCACCGCACGCCTCACCGACCAGCGGCGGCCCCAGGGGGTGGAGAGGAGGACGGTGCGCAAGGAGCGTCCCGTCAGTGCGCCGGAGATGCAGGCGGCGAGGTAGACGAGATGCGTGGGATCGTCGTACCGCCCCTGGAGCACCACGAGCCCCACCGTCACCGCGGCCCCCACCACGGCCTTCCGCGCGGCCCGGTCCCGGGATCGCCGGACCCGCGGCGACAGCGCGGCACCGGCGGCGAGATCCTCGGCCCGAGCCAGATGTCTCACGCTGACCGTCCGCACCACAATTCCCCCTCGCTCCCCGCTCGTTGAGGGATTGTCGCAGGTGAGACGGGCCGCCGATCAGCCGGGGAAGGACTCCGGGCCGAACCACCCCCAGGCGATGAAGGCGGCGAGCGCGAGGTAGACCAGGTTCAGCGCCACGAACCCGAACTCACGGCGCCGGCCGTGGGTGGCCATCGCGCCGATCATCAACAGCACCCAGCAGGCGGCGGTCACCGGGACGAGGACGGGCACGCGGTCAAGGAGGGCGGGCAGCACGAGCCCGACGGCGGCAAGCAGTTCGAGCACCCCCAGCGCCTTGACGCTCCGGGCACCGACCCCCTCGGTCCACCCTCCCCCGTGCACGGCGGCCAGCTTCTCCTTCGACACGAAGGTCTTGCTGACACCACCGACGAAAGCCACCACGGCCAGCGCCCATGCGCTGATCCACAGAGCGAGGTCCATGTGTCCCACTTCCCTACCGGTCGACGTTCCCTCCGGGAGGAAGACGTGACTGAGGCGGCGATGTGTGACATGCCCTTGGCGCAGTTGGCTCCGTCCGGTTCCGGGGGAGTGCTCTGACTTCCTTTCTCGCCGCCGGAAACCTGTAGCTGGGGAGAATTCTCCGGCGGCGAGATTCTCATAAAGTGCCAGCTCAGAGGCTATTTTCTGACTCCAGGATGCTTGGGTGGCATGTGGATGTAGCTTGCCGATCCGCCATGCCGCCCTATAGGTTCTTGATCGTCGGCCGAGGGGTTGGCGATCAGGAGGGGGTTCCGCGATGACGGACACGAACGAGATGACCGAGCGACCGCTGCCAGCGCCTGGCAGTGCTGAGGTCAAGGCCCTGTTCACGAGTCGGGAGACGGCGGCGGCCGCAGATTTCCTGCTGGAGCGGCGTGCGGACCCGCCGACCATGGACGAGTGGATCCAGCGGTCCCGGGAGATCTTCGGGAAGGGCAACGTGCACACCCAGCGTCGGCTCCGGGAAGTGCGTGACCACTTCAAGGTCGACTCCTACCGCCGCGAGGGTGACGGTAAGTGGGTCTACCGGCTTGTGGGTTGGAGCGAGACGCCCGCCGGTGACAACGTGAAGATCTCCCCGAAGCTCCAGGCGGAGGTCTTCACCGTCAAGGGGCGCTTCTGCGCGATGTGCGGAGCGGGCCCCAAGGACGCCAGGCTCCAGATCGACCACATCGTCCCGCGGTCCTGGGGAGGTAAGACAGAGCTGGACAACCTGGAACCGCTCTGCCAGGCGCACAACAACGGCAAGAAGGCGTTCTTCCAGAGCCTGAACCCCTACGGCGATGCCCTCGCTCAGGCGATACACCGCCCGAACCCCTGGGAGCGGATCGGCGAACTGCTCAAGGCGTTCGCCGACAAGGGGGAGTTCACTCCTGCCGAGCTGATCCAGATCGTGGCACGGGACACGCACAAGGGCGACCCCAAGAAGCGGCTTCGCGAACTGCGGTTCGTCCTCGGCTGGGACATCGTCTCCCACCGGACCAAGGAGAACGGCATCACCGCGGTGACGTATGAACTGCGCGCCTGGAAGCCCTGGCCCGTGGAGGGCGCGCCTGAGGAAATCAAGAAGTACGAGCGCGACCGCAAGCGCCGCAAGGAGGACGACGGCGACTGAGCCAAGCTCAGCGCATCCAAGCCGCAGCAGGGCAGCCCGTGTCCGGGGTGCCCTGCTGTGTGTTGCACCTGCATGACCGAAGGCGCGAGAGAGCTTGCGCCACTGGTCAAGGTGCCTGCCAGGCTGCCGGAGAACGGTGGGGCGGCCTGTCGGCCTGGCGGCCGGAGAGGTGAGCCGTCGCGCTGTTACACGGCGGTGACGGTTCCCGGATCGATCATGATCATGTGCTCAGCCACACTGAGCGCATCGCACACCGCGAGAGCCGAAGCCGGGGGGCCGGACGGAAAACCGCGTGGCGCGATCTTCTTGCTACACCACTCTTGTCATCCCTGGGGGGATCACCATGTCTGCCGTCCTCGCGCGCCACCGCCTCACCCTCCGCGCCGCCGTCGCCACCGCCGCCCTCGCCGGCGCCCTGCTCACGCCTGCCGTCGCCTTTGCCGCTGACGGCCCGTCCGGCACCGACGCGCACTGCACCGCTACGCAGACCATCCCCGCCTCCTTCGGCGGCTGGACGGTCGACCTGACCAATGACCTCTCGGCCGGCCCCAAGGCCGTGCTGAAGGACGACAAGGGCACGACGGTGTCCACCGTGGACCGCGCCCACCCCGAGGACCTCTCCAGCGGCCTCAAGATCAAGAACGCGGACACCACCTCCCCGCTCTTCCTCGACCGTTCCCAGGGCGACCCGCAGCCGTGGCGCACGACGCCTTTCCCGGCTCTGCCGAAGGACTGCCTGAACACGGGTACGGGCGGCGGTTCCGGTACGGGTACGGGGTCCGGCACTGGTACCGGCACTGGCACCGGTGCTGGCACTGGTACCGGCACCGGCACCGGTACTGGCACGGGTACCGGCGCTGGCACCGGTTCCGTCACCGTCACCGGCGAGTGCACCGTGCTCCAGACCATCCCCTCCCGCTTCGGTGGCTGGACGGTCGACCTGACCAACAGTCTCCGTAAGGGCCCGAAGGCCGTGCTGAGGGACGGCAAGGGCAACGCGGTGTCCACCGTGGACCGCAGCCACCTGGAGGACACCGCCAACGGTCTGAAGATCGAGAAGGCGTACAGCACCGCCCCGCTCTTCCTCGACAACAACCAGGGCGCCCCGCAGTCGTGGCGTACGACGCCTTTCCCGAAGCTTCCCAAGGGCTGCCTGAACACGGGCACCGGCACGGGTACCTCGAAGCACACCGGAACCGCCACCACCCACACCACCACGGGCACCTCGAAGCACACCGGCACCGCCACCGCCCAGACCATCACGGCCACGCAGACCAAGGTCGTTCCCACCGGCGCTGTCGCCGCGGGCGCCGAAGGCATCGGCAGCTCGCAGAACACCGCTCTCCTGGCGGGCGGCGCGGCCCTGGCCGCGGGCGGTGCGATCGGCCTCGCTTACGTGGTGCGCCGCCGCCGCGCGGGCCTCTGACCCCCCGACACCACCGCACCTGGCGGGCCACCGGTCGTCACCGGCGGCCCGCCTTCCGCGCCTCCCGCAGCGCAGCCCAGGAAGCCCCGAGGAACCCCAAATGAAGGCGCCCCCAGCCCAGGACACCCCGCCCCCCTCCCCGTCCTCCCACAGCCGCCCGCGCTGGATCGCGGCTGCGGCGGCGGCAGCACTGGCCGTCGGCGGCTGGATGACGGTCATCGCCCTACACGCCGACACCCCGGCATCCGCCGCACACGGCCCGGCAGCGAACATCACCGCTTCCGCCCCACCGCCGTCGCCCGCGTCCACGTCCTCGCCCGCGTCCCCACCGGCTCCGCTGCCAGCGTCCGCGCCCGTGCGGGTCCGCATCCCTGCCGCCGGCGTCGACACCTCCCCCGTCCTCCAACTCGGCCTGGCAGCCGACGGAACCGTCCAGGTGCCCTCCGTCGCCCAGGCCGACCGCATCGGCTGGTACCGGGAGGGCGTCACCCCCGGCCAGACGGGCCCGTCCGTACTCATCGGCCACTTCGACACCGTCAACGGGCCCGCCGTCCTGCGGAACGTGGCACGCGTGCGTCCGGGCGACACCATCACCGTCGACCGCGCCGACGGCACCACCGCGGTCTTCGCCGTACGCACCCTGCAGCAGGTGGACAAGAAAAACTTCCCCACCCAGCGGGTGTACGGCGACACCCCCCGCCCCGAACTGCGCGTCATCACCTGCGGCGGCGACCTGCGTGCGGGCCACCGTCCGGACAACATCATCCTGTACGTCGACCTGATACGAACCTCCGCGAGCTGATCCTCACGGTGTGCGGCTCACCTGCGTGACGCTGCTTCTCGGCCTCGATGTCCCACCGCACATCGCCCGCGACATCGTCGGGCACGGCGCCCTGGACGTGCCTATGAACATCTACGCACACGTCGACACGACCGAGAAGCGGACCGCTCTTGATCAGCTAGGGAGCCTGCTCGCGAGCGAGTGAGAGACGGGCCCGTTGCCGTCAGCGTTGCCGTCAGAGACACGAAACGCCCTGGAGGGGAGATGCCCTCTGGGGCGTTTTTGCTGGCGACGGCTGGCGCCCCCGGCAGGACTCGAACCTGCGGCCAAGCGCTTAGAAGGCGCCTGCTCTATCCACTGAGCTACGGGGGCCTGGTGCGGGTCAAGGATAAAGCTCCCCGTTCCTTGACCCCGTCGCCGCGCCTCCGTGGCTCGATGTGGAGGTTCGGTGAAGCGGTCAAGATAATCGCAGGCGGGTACGAATCATGCATCGCTTTTGCGCCCTGACGCGCCGGGTGTTGTGCACTCGTTATGCCGGGAGGGGGCCCGCGTCCCAGTCATCCCTTCCGTCCGGTCTGTCCCTTCGGCGCGCAGGCATGTCCATATGCTTCAGAATTCCCCTAAAATTGGGCATTCTTCGCATGTGGTGACCTTGGACGTACGCCCTCAGCTACTCGACGCACTCGCTGCTCTGCGCGACCGTGTCGCCGCCGCACGCTTCCCGCTCCCCCTGGCGGGAGCCCCGCGCGTGCGCGCCAACCGGGACGAACTGCTCGCCCAACTGGACGACTATCTCGTACCCCGACTGCGCTCGCCCGAAGCGCCCCTGCTGGCCGTCGTCGGCGGATCGACCGGGACCGGGAAGTCGACCCTGGTGAACTCCCTGGTGGGGCGGCGGGTGACGGAGGCGGGCGTGCTCCGGCCGACCACCCGTACCCCCGTACTCGTCTGCCATCCGGAGGACCAGCACTGGTTCAGCGGCATGCGCGTACTGCCCGACCTCACCCGCCGCTGGGTGCCCCACCAGGAAAAACCCGCCAAGGACAGCGACACGCCCGTCGACGACCACGCGCGCGTGCTCCGCGTCGAGACCGCCGAAACCCTCCCGCGCGGGCTCGCCCTGCTCGACGCGCCGGACGTCGACTCGCTGGTCGCCGACAACCGCGTACTCGCCGCCCAGCTGATCTGCGCCGCCGACATCTGGATCATGGTCACGACGGCCGCCCGGTACGCCGACGCCGTCCCCTGGCATCTGCTGCGCACCGCCAAGGAGTACCGCGCCACCCTGATCACCGTCCTGGACCGCGTCCCGCACCAGGTCGTCGCCGAGGTCTCCCGCCAGTACGGCGCCCTGCTCACCAAGGCCGGGCTCGGCGAGGTGCCCCGGTTCACCGTGCCCGAGCTGCCCGAGTCGGCCTGGGGCGGCGGACTGCTGCCCGCCTCCGCCGTCGCCTCGCTGCGCACCTGGCTGCACCACCACACCCAGGACCCCGGCGCCCGCCGCAGCGCCCTCACCCGTACGGCGTACGGCCTGCTCGACTCGCTTGCCGCCCGTATGCCGGAGCTGGCGAGCGCCGCCGCCGCGCAGTACGCGGCCGCCCTCCGCCTCACCTCCGCCGTGGACGGTGCCTACGACAGCGAGCACGCGCGCGTACGCGGCAGGCTCCAGTCCGGCACCGTCCTCGCCGGGGACGCCCTCAAACGCTGGCGCGCCTACCCGCTGGACTGCACCGCCGCCGAACTCCTCGACGCCCTCACGGAGAGCCTCGGCGCGCTGCTGCTGTGTGCCGTCACCGCCGCCGATGAGCGCGTGGCCGAGGCATGGCGCCGCGAACCCGCCGCGGCCGCCCCGGAACTCGCCGACCGCGACCCCTCCCCGGAGAGCGCCGAGCACCGCATCGGCCTCGCCGTACGGCGCTGGCGGCGCGAGCTGGAGGAGTACGCCGAGGACGAGGTGCGCGAGCTGGAACGCGGCAACGCACCCGACGCCGAGACGGTCGCCGCGCTCGCCGCAGCCGTCGTCCTGGGCGGACGCCGGGCGCGTACGGCGGGCGAGGGGCTGGCCGAGCGGATCGGGGCGCACGGCGCGCTGCGGCTGCGCGACCGCGCCGGGCGCCTGCTCACCGAGCACGTCGACCGGGTCCTGCACGGCGAACGCGAGCGCCGTCTCGCCCCGATCGACGCCCTGGACGTCCACGCCGAGTCGCAGGCCGAGCTGATCGCCGCGCTGTCCGTACTGCAGAAGGAGAGGTGACCGGTGACCGCCGCCGCCCAGAAGGACCAGATGGATCACGTCGACGCCACGGCCTCCGCCGACGACGAGCCGCACGCGCGCGTGGAGGGCGATCAGCGTCCCGATGACGAGGTCTCCGCCGACGGCGGTGCCTGGGACGACGGCCTCATCGCCCGCCGCGCCACCGAGGACGGCGCACCCCAGGAGCCCCCCGCGCGCGGGGCGACGAGCGGCCCCCCGGCGCCACTGGCCTACGACGGCCCCCTGCGCTCCCGTCTCGACGCGTTGCGCGAACTCGTCGGGCTGTCCCGCGCCCGCCTCGACAACCAGACCCTCGCCGAGGCCGCGCGCGTCCTGGACGAGGCCACCGCGCGGCGCAAGCTGTCCGGGCAGCACACCGTCGTCGCCATCGCGGGCGCGACCGGCAGCGGAAAGTCCCAGCTGTTCAACACGCTCGCCGGGGTGCCCATCTCCGAGACCGGGGTGCGCCGTCCGACGACCGCCGCGCCCATCGCGTGCAGCTGGAGCGACGGCGCCGCCACCCTCATCGACCGCCTCGGCATCCCCGGCCGACTGCGCCGCCGCCCGTTGCAGAGCGCCGAGGCCGAGGCGCAGCTGCGCGGGCTGGTCCTGATCGACCTGCCCGACCACGACTCCGCCGCCGTACAGCACCGCGAGCATGTCGACCGGGTCCTCAAGCTGGTCGACGCGGTCATCTGGGTGGTCGACCCGGAGAAGTACGCCGACGCCGCGCTGCACGAGCGCTATCTGCGGCCGATGGCGGGCCACGCCGAGGTGATGTTCGTCGTCCTCAACCAGACCGACCGGCTGCCCGCCGAGGCCACCGACCAGATCCTCGACGACCTGCGCCGCCTGCTGGACGAGGACGGCATCGCGCTCGGCGAGTACGACGAACCCGGCGCCACCGTGCTCGCCCTGTCCGCGCTCACCGGCGACGGCGTCGGCGACCTGCGCGAGGCGCTCGGCACGTTCGTCGCCGAGCGGGGCGCGGCCGCTCGCCGGGTCTCGGCCGACGTGGACGCGGCCGCCGCCGACCTGCGCCCCGTGTACGCCGCCGGGCAGGGCGTCGGGCTCAGCGAGGAGGCGCGCGAGGAGTTCTCCGGGCGGCTCGCGGACGCGGTCGGCGCCACCGCCGCCGGGGAGGCCGCCGAACGCGCCTGGCTGCGCAGCGCCAACCGCGCCTGCGGTACGCCCTGGCTGCGGCTGTGGCGCTGGTACCAGGACCGCGGCGGCCCGCAGACCGGGAGCCTCCCGGTGCGCAGGCAGAACGACGCCGAGGCCACCGCGCGCCAACGGGTGGAACATGCGGTCCGTACGGTGTCCGACCAGGCCGCCGCCGAGCTGCCCACCCCCTGGGCGCAGGCGGTGCGCGAGGCGGCCGTACGCGGGTCGCAGGGGCTGTCGGAGTCGCTGGACGAGCTGGCGGACCAGTCCGGTCTGCCGCCGGGACGCCCGCCCCGGCCGGGCTGGTGGCCGGTGGCGGTGCTGGCGCAGGCCGCGATGACGCTGCTCCAGATCGTGGGCGGGGTGTGGCTGGTGGGGCAGATCGCGGGGGTGCTCTCGCCGAATCTGGGCGTGCCGGTGCTGCTGATGCTGTGCGGGATCGTCGGCGGGCCGCTGGTGGAGTGGGGGTGCCGGATGGCGGCACGGGGACCTGCTCGGCGGTATGGGCAGGAGGCGGAGCGTCGGCTGCGGGAGGCGGCGGCGAGCTGTGGACGGGCGCGGGTGCTGGACCCGGTGGCGGCGGAGTTGTTGCGGTACCGGGAGGTGCGGGAGCAGTACGGGCGGATCGCGGGGGTGGGGGCCGGTCGGTAGGGGGTCTGCGGGGCGGGCTGTGGACAGGGCGGCCACCTCATCGGGTGACGGAGTTGTCCACAAGCGGGGGGCTGTCCACAGCGCCGGGCGGGGTCGGCGGGGGTGGGGGCAGTCTGGTGCCACGGCGATCGCACCGCCTGCCCGGCACATCAGGTGGGGACGGGCGGGCTTCGCGGTCGGCGGTCGTGCGGCGCGCCACGAGTGAGACCGGTGCGCGCCGCACGGCACAGGAAGCCGTACGGGACAGGCCCGTCGCGGCACCGGCTGTCCGGCGGTGAGCGCCGGGCGAGGGAGGGGATCACGATGAACGAGACCGTGCTGTGCGTGGTGGGCAATGTGGCGACGCGGCCGGTGTACCGGGAGCTGCCGAACGGCCCGTCGGCCCGGTTCCGGCTCGCGGTGACCGCGCGGTACTGGGACCGGGAGAAGAATCTCTGGACCGACGGGCACACCAACTTCTTCACGGTGTGGGCCAACCGGCAGCTCGCGGTCAACGTGGCCGCCTCGGTGGAGGTGGGGCAGCCGCTCGTGGTGCAGGGGCGGTTGAAGGTGCGGACCGAGATGCGCGAGGGGCAGCAGCAGGCGTGGGCGTCGGCCGACATCGACGCGGTGACGATCGGCCACGATCTGACGCGGGGGACGGCCGCGTTCCGGCGCTCGGCGAAACCGGAGACACCCACTCGGGTGGAGACGCGTCCGGAGCCGCAGTGGGAGACACCGCCGCCTTCCGAACCTGAGGCCCAACAGGAGTCAGAGGCAGTGTTGGTGACATGACGTCATCCCTGGCCTGACCGAGACGTGGCTTATCGGCGAATGCGCCGAGAACACCCCATCTAAAACGGTGGATTTGTCGATAAGCCCAGCTCGTGACACGCCTTCGCGATAACGATTACAGCTCGGATCAGTCGTACGACCATCCGACCGCCGGGTATGGGCTTCGTTGATCCATAGGATGCCCAGGCGAACACCCCCTAGGGGTTGGTGATTTCTGCTGGTGGGACCGCCCCCCAAGTCCAACGGGTCCTGCTCGAAGGGGAATTCTGTGCTTTCTGCGTTCTCTGGGTTCACCCGGTCCACCGTGCCTGTCCGGACCGCCGGTGCCATGACGCTGGCCTGTGGGCTGGCGGCGGCCGGTGTGCTGTCCGGTGCCGGTACGGCCCTGGCCGACGAGAGACCACAGACGCAGAACGGTGCGACGGCCACGATCAACGGCCTCAAGACGTACGGCGAGGCCGTGATCCACGAGGACGGCGGCACCGACCTGCGGGTGCCGGCCGGCCTGTTCGACATGTCCGTGGACGGCGGCGGCACCCTCCAGACGTACTGCGTCGACCTGCACAACCCCACCCAGCGCGACGCCAAGTACCAGGAGACCCCCTGGAGCGGCACCTCGCTGGGCACCAACCAGAACGCCGGGCGCGTCCGCTGGATACTCCAGCACTCCTACCCGCAGGTGAACGACCTCGCCGCACTCGCCCGCAAGGCCGGTGCGACCGGGCTCACCGAGCAGGACGCTGCGGCCGGGACCCAGGTGGCCATCTGGCGCTACTCGGACGCGGCCAAGGTCGACGCGGCCGACCCGCAGGCCGAGAAGCTCGCCGACTACCTGGAGAAGAGCGCCCGCCCCGCTGCCGAGCCCCGCGCCTCGCTCACCCTGGACCCGCCCGCGGTCTCCGGCCGCCCCGGTGACCTGCTGGGCCCGGTGACCGTGCACACCGACGCCGCGGGCGTGATCGTCTCGCCCCCGGCGGACGCCGCGGCCCAGGGCGTACGGATCATCGACCGCACCGGCAAGGTGATCACCTCGGCGCAGGACGGCACCCAGCTGTTCTTCGACATACCCGAGGGCGCGCCGGACGCCTCGGTCCAGGTCGCCGTGCTGGCGTCCACCACCGTCCCGGTGGGCCGCGCCTTCGCCTCCGAGTCGCGCAGCCAGACGCAGATCCTGGCCGGGTCCAGCGAGTCCACGGTCTCCGCGACCGTCGACGCCTCCTGGGCCGCCGAGGGTGCCGTACCGGCGGTGTCGGCCCGCAAGAACTGCGCCAAGGGCGGCGTGGACGTCACGGTCGCCGACAAGGGCGACGCGCCCTTCACCTTCGACCTCATGGGCACCTCCCACACGGTCGCCCCCGGCAAGGCCGACACGATCACGGTCCCCTTGAAGGAGGACCAGTCCTACGACTTCACCGTCACCGGCCCGAACGGCTTCACCCAACGCTTCACCGGCGTCCTCGACTGCGCCACCCAGGGCCCTGCCACGGCCGCCTCGGCCCAGACCCTGAGCGAGCCGACCCCGATCACCCTCCCTGGCGAGGCCCCCACGGGCACGGACCTGGCGGCGACGGGCGGGTCCGCGCTGACACCGGTGATCACGGGGGCGGCGATCGGGCTGGTTGTCATCGGTGGGGCTGTGCTGGTGATTCTTCGGGGGCGGGAGAACCGGGCGGGGGAGTAGGCGTTACCCCCGCCGCATCCTGCTCACCGAGGTCGGTCCAGGCACCGGCGATGACGAAGGAGACGACCGTCCCGCCGAGGTAACTCGGCCCCGCGTGCCACGAGTCTGCGATGGAGTCGACCAGCAGCAGCCCGCGCCCGTGGGCGTCGCTGGCATCGGGTTTGCGCAGATGGACGTTGGCCGGGAAGCCCGGGTTGTGGACCTCGACCCGGAGCGAGTTCCCCTCGCGGTACCACTCGACGCGAACGGTCCACGGGTCCTCCGAGCGCCCGTACAGGATGGCGTTGGTGACCAGCTCGGAGATCAGCAGCACGCAGTCGTAGACCGAACAGATCGGCTCGTACGGGGTGATGAACCTCCGGAACCAGCGCCGGGCACGGGCCACAGACTCGGGGACCGGCTCTAAGGTCATCGCCCCCATGCGGGGCGACTCCGGGCACGGATCGCGGTCGAGTACGTAAGCCATGCGTGCACTCCTCGTCGTCGCCTTGGCCTGTCCAGCCAAGTGGCCTTAGCCACTTAGTGGATAGTGGCATTGGCCACTTCTAGCGTGCAAGCGGTTCGGCATAACCCGAGGGGAGGTCAGATGAGTGGATAACCCTGTTCGAACGCCCAGCGGTGGGGCGGGTAGGTTGCCTCGGCGAACTCCAGTGGCCGGTCCTGGAGGTCGAAGACGACATGGTGAACGACCAGTACGGCTGAACCTTGTTCGAGTCGTAGGTCGGCCGCTTCTTCCTCCGTGGCGGAGCGCGCAGACATCCGGTCCTCGGCGTAACTGCCCTGCCGCCCGGTCATCTTCTCGATGTACAGGAGAGTGCCCTGCTGAATCCGCTCGGGGTCGGTCAGCTTCGGCGCCTTGTGGCCGACGTCCGGCGTGAACCACGACGTGGACAGATGATGGGCCCGTCCTGATCGTTGGTGACACGGCGCCGGTGCACGACTTGCCGGTCCTTGCCCAGCCCGAGCGCCTCCACGACATGCTCGGGGGCCTCGCTCCAGCCAGCCGAAGTGATGACCGCGTACTCGCCGGGGCTATAGATCTTCCCGGTCTGCCGAGCCCGCCCGTACAACTCGCGTGCACGTCGGTTGACTTCGAGACTCCGGACGTACGTTCCCGACCCCTGCCGCTTCTCAACCAGGCCCTGGTGGCTGAGCGCTTCCAGGGAGCGTGCGGCGGTCGGCCGGGACACCTTCCAGTCGGTGGCGAGCTGCCGCTCCGAGGGCACCTCGTCTCCTGGCCGCAGGTCACCCCGGAGGATCTGGTCTCGGATGAAGTGCGCGATCTGGAGATATTTCGGCTGAGCCTCCTCGATCTGAGGCATGCTCCCCTCCCTCATCGTCCAAGTGGCTATGGCCTTTGGCCACTATAGGGTGACCGACCAACGCCCAAACTCGTACGCTGGTTTGTATGACGAGACTGATCGTCGCAGCAGGCGGAGGAGGCGACGCGATCGCTGCCGCGATGCTGAGCAGTGCTCTGTATGGCGACGAGGACCCCGCGGTCATCTTCACGTACGCGTGGGACCGTCTACTGATCGACCCCCTCCCAGGCCCACGCGGAGCCGGCGACTTCACGGGCCTGTCCCGCCTGACCCCCTCGGTCTGGGCGGTAACGGCTGAGACCAAGCCGATCCCTCCAGCGGGCTCCACCCTCCCGCGCCTGGCAGCGGAACTCCCACACACCTTCGCCCTGCTGGACCCGTACAAGGGTGCGGTGGGCATCACCCGCCAACTCCAAGAGCTGATCGACCACCTGCACCCCGAGTCGATCGACCTCCTGGACGTAGGCGGCGACATCCTGGCGCGAGGCGACGAACCGACCCTCCGCAGCCCACTCGCAGACGCGCTGACGCTGGCCGCTGCGTCCCAAGTGAGCGCAACGATCCGGCTTCTGGTAGCTGGCCCGGGCCTGGATGGCGAGCTTTCTGCCGACGAGCTCTGTCCGGTGCTGGGCCCCGTAGTCCACGCCCTCACGGTGAGCGATACAGAACCGATCACCCCAGTGCTCGAATGGCATCCGTCAGAAGCCACCGCGATGCTCACCGCGACGGCCAGGGGAATCCGAGGCACCTGCAAGATCCGGGATGCCAGCCTGCCTGTGCCTCTGACAGATGATGGTCCGAGAGTGCACGAGGTCGATCTTGGCGAGGCGATGATTCGCAACACCCTGGCCCGCGCCATCACCGGAACACGAACGCTCCACGCGGCCGATGCGCACAGCCGACGAGTGTGTGGCTTCTCAGAGATCGACTACGAGCGGACCAAGGCAGTTCGCTTGGCGGAGGGGCCGCTACGAAGGCGCGTTAGCGAAGCAGTGCTGTCCCGCCTCGACAAGTTTGAAGCGGAAGAGCGTGATAGCGGAGTAAGCCATACGACGTTCCGCCACCTTGCGGAAGCTTTGAATCTCAACGGCAAGCAGTGCGATGCCTTGCGTCGACTGCTCATCACTAGCCGGCCTGAACGGTACGCCGTTCCGTTGTGGAGTATAAGAGTAAGGTGATGTGGTAACTCTTTCGATTGTGTCGCGGTGGCGTACGGATCGGATGTGCGGCCAAGGGCCTCATTCTTAATACGTGGAAAGCGGGGGTATGACCACGCGTGATCCCGCGCTGCGCAACTTCTCCTGCCATCGCGCCTCAACCTGTGGACGGCTGTCGCGGATCTCCTTCCACCCTCCGATGGAGTCTGGCAGGTCCTCCCCCCTGGACCATGCTCCCATCAGCATTCGAGTCTCGCTCCGCGAGAGGAAGCCCACCTCCGGAAGCGAGTATTCGACGACCCCGTCCGCTGCCGCGAGGTCCAGAAAGTAACCGATTTCAGCGATGCGGTGACGCAACTCCCTATCGAGGAGAAAAGACTGCTCGAACCCCAAGGTGATGCATATGTTGGCGACGCTCAGGGATGCCTCTTCTGTCGGTTGATTGAGGAGCATGATGGGATTTCCAAGGTAAGCCTTAAGGATGTTCTCCACTGCGAGCCTCTCCCTGTCCTCCCTCCCTTTCCTTTCGTTGTCCTCAATGGCTTTCCTTCGTGCTGTCTCGGCATCCTCCAAGCCCTCTCGTCGAGCCCTCTGTGCCTGACGGTGAGCCCCTATTCTGCCAATGGTGTCGCCGCTCAATCCAATAAGTCCACCGATGAGGACGGTGATGATCGTTCCCCACTCCATTATTCCCCCTGCGATAAATGCCTGTTCCGTAAGGCGCCTGCTGGTCTCAGCTCTCCTGGCTTGAAGGAGGAGCAAGTACCCGACTAGACGTCCCCAGGTGTGAGGGGCGGTATGCGGCATGGCGGCAACGGTCTCCGGCGTTCGTGTTCCACCGGATGCCAGGGGTTGGCGGTGCAAGTCGCGTTGTTCCGTTCGTACGCGCGTCGCGCAGATCACCTGCCGTTGCCTGTCCCGCGTTGTCGCCCAGTCGGTGACTGTTGAGGGTGGGCGGCGTTGCAGTGGGCTGATCAAGGGGTGACCGACAGTAAGGGCCGAGCCGCACCCGCCACAGAAGGGCCAGCTCACAGCCCCCCGCCGGAACGGGTTACCACCTACCCCTGGCCGTACGGCAAGATGGGGTGTATCTGCCCACTGCCAGATTTCAAGCTGCCGGACGGTTTCTCTTGGCTGAGTTCATTTACACCATGCGCAAGGCGCGCAAAGCGCACGGCGACAAGGTGATCCTCGACGACGTCACCCTGAACTTCCTGCCGGGGGCGAAGATCGGCGTCGTCGGTCCGAACGGTGCCGGTAAGTCGACCGTGCTGCAGATCATGGCCGGGCTGCAGCAGCCGTCCAACGGTGACGCCTTCATCTCCCCGGGCTACAGCGTCGGCATCCTGCTGCAGGAGCCCCCGCTGAACGACGAGAAGACGGTCCTGGAGAACGTCCAGGAGGGCGTCGCCGAGATCAAGGGCAAGCTCGACCGGTTCAACGAGATCGCCGAGCTGATGGCGACCGACTACTCCGACGCGCTGCTCGACGAGATGGGCAAGCTCCAGGAGGAGCTGGACCACGCCAACGCGTGGGACCTCGACGCCCAGCTCGAGCAGGCCATGGACGCCCTGGGCTGCCCGCCCGGCGACTGGCCCGTCACCACCCTCTCCGGTGGCGAGAAGCGCCGCGTCGCGCTCTGCAAGCTGCTCCTGGAGCAGCCCGACCTGCTGCTCCTCGACGAGCCCACCAACCACCTCGACGCCGAGTCGGTGAACTGGCTGGAGCAGCACCTCGCCAAGTACCCGGGCACCGTCGTGGCCATCACCCACGACCGGTACTTCCTGGACAACGTGGCCGAGTGGATCCTCGAGCTGGACCGCGGCCGCGCGTACCCGTACGAGGGCAACTACTCCACCTACCTGGAGACCAAGCAGACCCGTCTGAAGGTCGAGGGCCAGAAGGACGCCAAGCGCGCCAAGCGGCTCAAGGAAGAGCTGGACTGGGTGCGGTCCAACGCCAAGGGGCGTCAGGCCAAGTCCAAGGCGCGCCTCGCCCGTTACGAGGAGATGGCGGCCGAGGCCGACAAGATGCGGAAGCTGGACTTCGAGGAGATCCAGATCCCGCCGGGCCCGCGTCTGGGCAGCATCGTCGTCGAGGTCAACGACCTCAACAAGGCGTTCGGCGAGAAGATCCTCGTCGACGACCTGAGCTTCACGCTGCCGCGCAACGGCATCGTCGGCATCATCGGCCCGAACGGCGCGGGCAAGACCACGCTGTTCAAGATGATCCAGGGCCTCGAGACCCCGGACTCCGGCGGCATCAAGGTCGGCGACACGGTCAAGATCTCGTACGTCGACCAGAGCCGCGAGAACATCGACCCCAAGAAGACGCTGTGGGAGGTCGTGTCCGACGGCCTCGACTACATCAACGTCGGCCAGGTCGAGATGCCGAGCCGCGCGTACGTGTCGGCCTTCGGCTTCAAGGGTCCGGACCAGCAGAAGCCCGCGGGCGTGCTGTCCGGCGGTGAGCGCAACCGCCTCAACCTGGCGCTCACCCTCAAGCAGGGCGGCAACCTGCTGCTCCTCGACGAGCCCACCAACGACCTCGACGTCGAGACGCTCTCCAGCCTGGAGAACGCGCTGCTGGAGTTCCCCGGCTGCGCCGTGGTCGTCTCCCACGACCGCTGGTTCCTGGACCGAGTCGCCACGCACATCCTCGCCTACGAGGGTGAGTCGAAGTGGTTCTGGTTCGAGGGCAACTTCGAGTCGTACGAGAAGAACAAGATCGAGCGGCTCGGCGCCGACGCCGCGCGTCCGCACCGCGCCACCTACAAGAAGCTGACTCGGGGCTGATCGCACCTTGCGCCACATCTACCGCTGCCCCCTGCGCTGGGCGGACATGGACGCGTACGGCCACGTCAACAACGTGGTGTTCCTCCGCTATCTGGAGGAAGCCCGTATCGACTTCCTGTTCCGCCCGGACAAGGACTTCCAGCAGGGGTCGGTCGTGGCGCGCCACGAGATCGACTACAAACGGCAGCTCGTCCACCGGCACCACCCGGTGGACATCGAGCTGTGGATCACCGAGATCCGGGCCGCGTGCTTCACCATCACCTACGAGGTGAAGGACGCGGACGCCGTGTACGTGACGGCCTCCACCGTCGTCGTCCCCTTCGACTTCGAGGCCCAGCGGCCGCGCCGGATCACCAAGGCGGAGCGGGAGTTCCTCCGGGAGTACCAGGACGAGGCCGCCGAGGAGGAGGCCGTCGCCGCATGACGGTGCTCCATCTCGCCGACGAGACGGAGGCGGCCGACCTCGCCGCCTTCCTCACCCGGCTGCTCCGCTACGACCGCGCCGCCGCGGTACGCCTCCAGGCGGCCGGGACCGCGCTCGCCGTGTTCGGACGGCCGCCCTCCTTCGAGGTGCTGGCCGTCCGCGCGGTGCGCCTCGCCAAGCCGTACGAGGACGGGCTGGACGCCACCCTCGACGTGACCGTCTCCGCCGGTGAGCTGCTGGAGTCGGTGGACGAGCGGGCGGCCACCGCCGCCGTTCCCGCCGCCGTCACCGGGCCCCCATGGGCCGGGGTGCTGCCGCCGCGCGGCGGCTGGCGGGCCGAGCCGGGGCTGCCCGGACCGGCCGCGCTGCATCGGACCGTGGCCCAGTCGGTCGCCGAATTCCGTTCCCGCACCGAGGAGTTGGCGCCCGAGCAGCGCACCCGTGCCGAGCTGGACCGGATCGGGCGGGAGATCTGGTCCCGCGAGGTCGCCCCGACCCGGCTGCCCGTGCGGGCCGTGCACGCGGCGCACTCGCTGGGCTTCCTGCGGCCCCCCGACCCCGACAGCGCCGAGGAGACCGGCCTGTTCGCCTCCGGCGCGTGGCTCCGGCTGCGCACCCCCTACGGGTCCATCGCCGTACGACGGGCCGGGCTGGGCGCGCTGGGCGTCAGCGTGCGCTGAACCCCCGTACGAACAGCCTCACTCCGCCGTGTTCACCATCGAAGCGGCCGCGTACGTCAGGTAGTTCCACAGCGTCCGCTCGTGCTCCTCGGACAGCTCCAGCTCGTCCACCGCGTCCCGCATGTGCTTGAGCCAGGCGTCGTGCGCGGCCCGGTCCACGGCGAACGGGGCGTGCCGCATCCGCAGCCGGGGGTGGCCGCGCTCCTGGCTGTAGGTGGTGGGGCCGCCCCAGTACTGGATCAGGAACAGGGTGAGCCGCTCCTCGGCCGGGCCGAGGTCCTCCTCCGGGTACATGGGCTTCAGCAGCGGGTCCTCGGCGACGCCCTCGTAGAAACGGTGGACGAGCCGGCGGAAGGTCTCCTCCCCGCCGACCTGCTCGTAGAAGGTCTGCTCCTGAAGCGTGCCACGTCGGATCTCGTTCACCCGTCCATGGTCTCAGACCACAGGGCCCAGGACTCAAGGCGTAGGACCAGGCCACCGCCCGCCGCCGTGCCCGCGAATCGCCCCTACTGTGGACATATGGGCGCCTACGACTCCGAGCTGACCGCCGTGGCCGCCGAGGCGCGGGCCGCGCTGATCCGGCTGATCGACCGCGACGGCGCCTGGCGGACGGACCCCGTCTGGCGGGAGGCGTTCGCCGCGGTGCCCCGGCATCTGTTCGTGCCGTACTACTACGTCGGCGTCCTCGGCGGCTACGAGCGGCACGCGGCCGACGACCCCGATCCGGCCGGGCGGGAACGCTGGGCGCGCGGCGCCTACGCGGACGCCCCGCTGGCCACCCGGCTGCACGACGGCGAGCTGGTCTCCTCCAGCAGCCAGCCCTCGCTGATGGCGCGGATGCTGGTCGCGCTGGGGGTCCGGGACTGCGACCGGGTGCTGGAGGTCGGCACCGGCACCGGCTACAACGCGGCCCTGATCGCCCACCGCCTCGGCGACGACTCCCTGGTCACCACGGTCGACATGGAGCAGGAGATCACCGGTCCCGCCGCACGCAACCTCACCAGGGCCGGATACCACCCCTTGGTGGTCACCGGCGACGGGGCGTACGGGGTGCCCGCGCACGCCCCCTACGACCGGATCATGGCCACCTGCATGCTGCCCACGGTGCCGCGCCCCTGGATCGCCCAGTGCGCGCCCGGCGCCCGGATCATCGCCCCGCTGAACAACGGGCTGCTCGACCTCACCGTCGACGACTCCGGCCGCGCCGAGGGCCGCTTCCTGCGCACCGGCGCCTACTTCGTGCCGCTGCGCGGGGAGAGCCGCGCGCCCGCCGAGCCGGTGTCCACGCGGGGACTTCCGGGGCGGGCGCGGGACCAGGAGTCGTTCCGCTTCCTGCTGGGGCTCGTCCGGGGCGCGCTGGAGCCCTCGGCGGCGTACGCGCTGTGGGAGAGCGCGGGCATGCCGGGCCGCGAACGGTACGGCGTCACGGTCAGCGGCCCCCGCGCCTGGGCCTGGCTGGACGACCCGAAGGGCCGCCACGCCTGGCCGCTGCCGTGAACGCCCTGGTCAGCCTCGGCGGACGGTGATCGTCGTCCAGGCGCCCACGTGCACCCGGTCGCCGTCCTGGAGCGGTACCGGCACGAACGGCTGGATCGGCTCGTCGGAGCCGTTGACCGTGGTGCCGTTCGTCGAATTCTGGTCGACGACCGCCCAGCCGCCGTCCGGCTGCTGCACCAGCACCGCGTGCTGGTGGGAGACGCCGGGGTCCTCCGGCGGCACCGACAGGTCGACGTCGGGGGTGTCGCCGGTGGAGTGCCTGCGACGGCCGATGGTCATCTGGTTGCCGGTGAGCGTGCGCTGCTGCTCGGGGGAGTACGCGGGCAGGTTCAGGCCCGCGGCCTCGGGGCCGGAGCGCTGCATCATCGCCATGAAGTAGTCGCGGTCCGGGCCGATGGTCGCGGTCCAGGTCGCCGGTCCCTGCGGGGGCTGCGGAGCCTGCGGGTAGCCCTGCGACTGGCCGGTGCCGGGCTGCTGCGGGTAGCCGTAACCGCCACCAGGGGCGCCGGAGGGGCCGTTGTTCGACGGCGGCGGGGGGATCACCCAGTCGTCGTCGGCGAAGGACGGGCCTCCGGCCGGGGTACGGCCGCTCTCCGGCGGGAAGCCGGTCGGCGCGGACGGGCCCGACGGCGGCGGAGCCTGCCGGGAGGGAGCGGAGCCGAAGGCGGAGGGCTCACGCCCGAAGGGCGGGGGACCGGACGGGCCGCCGGGGCCGTTGGGAGCACCCGGGCCGCCGGGACCACCCTGGCCGCCCGGACCGCCGGGACCCCGCTGGCCGCCGAAGCCGCCCGGGCCGCTGGGAGCGCCCTGGCCGCCGGGGCCCTGCTGACCACCAAAGCTGTCGGGACCGCCCTGGCCGCCCGGACCGCCCGGACCCCGCTGGCCGCCGAAGCCACCCGGACCGCCCTGGCCACCGGGACCACCGGGACCGCCGGGACCGCCATAGCCCGGCCCACCCGGCCCGCCGGGACGGCCAGGCTGACCCGGACCCCCCTGCTGACCAGGACCGGACCCCGGACCCGAAGGACCGGCGCCGGGCCCCGCGGGCCGCTGCCCCGGACCCTCGTCGAACCCGGGCGGAGGCCCCTGGCGGCGGTTGCCGAAGGGGGAGGGGCCGCCCGTGGTGGGCGGCGGGGAGGCCGGACGGCGCTCGGCGCCGAACGGCGTGGGGCCCGAGGGCTCGTTGTCGAACGGGGGTATCGGCTCGGCGGGCCGGTTCACCTGCGAGGGCCGCGAGCCCTGGTAGTCGAACCCGTCACCGCCGCCGCCGTACGGCTGGCTCGGCGGCTGGTAGCGAGGCTGCTGCTGCCGGGGCGGGGCCGCCGGGGTGTACGAGGTGGCGGTGTTGGTCAGGAAGTTCCACCGGCACTCCTCGCAGAAGGGCGCGCCGCCCTCGCGGGGCGTACGGCACTGCGGGCACAGCTCGGCCTCGGCGCCGGGGCGTCCCTCGGCGCGGGGCGGCGGGAACCCGTAGCCGCCGCCGGACGAGGGCGGGGGCGGAGGCACGGCACCGGCCATGCGGTGACCACAGACCTCGCACCAGTCGTCGGAACCCGACTGGTGTCCGTTCGGGCAGGTCGGCATGTCGGTGGTACCCCTTCTGCTGAGGCATCGGTGTCTACGGAGTCCCTGTCGCCAGGGTCACTTCACTTCTTGACGCGAACAGTCTTCGTGGACCGGGTCTCGAGAGTCATCTCGTCGGCCTCCGCGACCTTCGCCTTCAACCGCACAGTACCGGTCGGGGCGTCGACCACGTCCACCACCTTCGCAAGCAGTTTCGCAGTATCGGCGTTCCCCGACACCCCCGCGAGCTGAACGGCACGTCCCAGTTTGGCCGTTGCTCCGTCCATATCACCCGCTTTGCGAAGGTCGAGACCTTCCTGGATGGCCTGTGCCAGTTCGGCCTGGCCGGTGTAGTGGGCGACTTGGGAGTTGAGCGAGGTCGAGGCCGCCATGTCGTCGGTCCACACGGCCCGTACGAGACCCTGAGCGCCGAGGTTCTGTACCTCTCTGTCCGGTTGGGCCGCCACCAAGGAGACGCGCGCGGCCAGCATCTCCTGGCCCAGTCCGGCCGCCGGGACCTCCACGCAGAGGTGGTAGTCGCGGGACTCGTCGCCCCAGGAACCGGTGGGGTAGTCCCCGGCACGCGGACCCGCCTCGGTGCGCCGCTCGGTCAACTCCTCGACCGTGGGCGCCACTTGCTTGACGAACTTGAGGTGCGCGCCGACCGGCGTCCACACCCGCAGGGCGACGTCGGCGACCTCCTTGCCCATCGTCGACTCCATGATCCGGGTGAAGTCCTCGGTGAGCCGGGCCGGATCGGCGACGATGTCGGCGGTGCCGAGCAACGCCGAGGCGATGCCTGTGACTTCTTTCACTTCCCAGTCGGTGCCCACGCCCCGCGCGTCACAGGTGAAGCGTCCGGCACACGCGTCGAGGGTGTCCTTCAGCTCCGCCGCCGACTCGTGCTCGTTGCGCCCGTCGGTCAGCAGGATGCCGTGCCGGATCGACACGTCCGCCCCGGCCAGCAGCCGGTCCGCCAGCCGCAGCCAGGTGCCGATCGCGGTGCCGCCGCCCGCGCTCAGCCTGCGCAGCGCCTGCTTGGCCTGGGCGCGGGTGGTCGGGTCGGCCACCGCGAGCCGCCCGCCGCCCGGGTAGACCTCGCGGGCGACATGGGTGCCGTCGACGATCCCGAAGTGCGTCCCGTCGCGCAGGGTGTCGATGGCGGCGGCGGTGGCGTCACGGGCGTTGCGCATCTTGGTCGGCGGGTAGTCCATCGAGCCCGAGCAGTCCACCATCAGCACCACGGCGGCCGACGCGGCCGGTCCGGCCGGTGCTCGGCCGCCTTTGGCGGTCACGGTCACGATGGCGTTGACCTCGCGGCCGCCCTCCGGCAGGTATTCGTTCTGGTAGACGTCCACCGAGAACCGCGGACCGCCCGGTCTGGCGAAATTGGCCATGCTGGTTCACATCCCCCTCGGACCCGCCCCGCTTCCCGGCGAGGCGGTGCGTTCGGGCGGACCGGTCCCCTCCGCGTCCGCCCGTGTGCTTCCCCGTGCGCGAGACCCCCGCGGCGCGCGACGGCCTCAGGCCGATCCTGCCCCCTGCGGCGGCGCGGGGAACGGCACGACGGCCACTGTTACGTTGTCGTGGCCCCCGGCGTCCAGCGCGTGCCCCACCAGTACCCGCGCGGCGTGCAGCGGGCGGGCGGCCGCGTCCGGGGGCAGCACCTCGGCCATCTCCTCGGGCGTCTCGGCGTAGTTCCACAGCCCGTCGGTGCACACCAGCACCACGCCGGACCGGTCCGGCTTGAACGACGCGGTGTGCGGCTCCAGTTCATAGGCGTCGGCGCCGAGCCAGCCGGTGATGGCGTGGGCCCGCTCATCGGCGTACGCCTCCGCCTCGTTCATCAGGCCGGCCGCCACCATCTGGGCCGCCCAGGAGTCGTCCTCGGTCAGCCGGGCCGGGGGCGCGGAGCGGTCGTCCGGCACCCAGTAGGCGCGGCTGTCGCCGACCCAGCCGACCACCAGCAGGCCGGAGGCGACCACCGAGGCGACGATCGTGCAGGCCGGGGCGTTCTGGTGCGGGGCGTGCTCGCGGGCGCCGTCGGGCGGCTCGGCGAGCGCGTCCACGGCCTGCGCGGCCGCCACGATCGCCTCGTGCATCGCCGCCTGCGGATGCGTGCCGCGCGGCAGGGCGGCCAGCAGCACGTCACCGGCGGTACGGGAGGCGGCGGTGGACGCCTCGTCGGGGCGGGTCGCGGAGGACACGCCGTCGCAGACCACGGCGAGCGTGGCGGGGGAGCCGTCGGGCAGCGCGGTGTGCGCCACGGCGAAGTCGTCCTCGTTGCGGTGGTGGCGCAGGCCCCGGTCGCTGATCGCGGCCACCGGGCCCGACTCCCGCTCCATGTGGTCGCGTTCGCGGGGCTGGGCGTGCCCGCAGTTCTCGCAGTAGCCGTCGCCGTCCACCCGGCCCGCGCGGCAGGCCACGCACACCTGAGCGGGGGCCTCGGCACGCGGATCGGGGGCCTGGAGCGGGTACTCGTCGGGCTCGGTGGGTTCCGTCGGCTCGGTCGGCTCGGTCGGCTCGCCCAGGTCGGCACGCCGGTCGAAGCGCACCCCGGACGCGGCCGGTTCGGGCGCGTGCAGCGGGGAGCCGCCGGAGTCGGTGCCGGGCACGTCCGCGGCCCGGTGGGCGCGCGGCTCGGTGCTGCCGGTGGTGACCGGCTCCGGCTCGGGCCAGTCGACGTCCCCGTCCGGCGCGCCGGTCATGGCCAGCGTCGGCTGGTCCGCGGGCGGCGCGGGCACGGCGGACAGGTCGTATCCGCACGCGCCGCAGAAGAGATCGCCCGCCTCGAGCGGCTCCGCGCAGCTCGGGCACTTGGGCAGTGCGGCCTGCTGGGGCATCTGTGACATGACTACACCCACGTCCGGGGGCGGTAACGGTTGGCCCGTTCCACCAGGTTGATCCTCTCCTCGCCGCCGGGCGCCAGCCGGGCCAGCGTGCGGTAGGCGCGCTCCAGTCCGAAGCGGAGGCCCCGCTCGTCCAGACCGCTGCCGAGCAGCACCCGCCCGCCGGTGACCGGCCGAGCGGTGTCCTGACCCCTGGAGAGTATCCAGTCCAGGGCGCAGCCGAGGACTTCGGCCGACAACCGCTCGCGTCGCGCCGGGTCGAGCCCGTACGCGTCCAGCGCCTCGACCTGGCCCGCCGCGGCGGTCAGGTCGTCCAGGAACGGTACGTCACCGGCGGCCGCCGTGCGTTGCCGCAGCCGTGCCCGCACCGCCGCGACCCGCGCGGCCGTGTAGTGGATGGACGACTCCGGCACCGACTCCAGCGTGCGTACGGCGCCCGCCCGGTCCCCGCTCGCCAGCCGCACCCGCGCCAGGCCGAACGCGGCGCTGACGAAGCTCGGGTCGGTCGCCCACACCAGCCGGTAGTACTCGGCGGCGTTGTCCAGCTGGCCCAGCACCTCCGCGCACAGGCCGAGCGCCAGCTTGGGCGCGGCCTCGCCGGGAAAGGCGTCGTAGATCGCGTCGAAGGCGAGCGCGGCGCTCTCGAAGTCGCCGGTGACCAGGGCGGCCACGCCCCGGTACCAGACCACCCGCCAGTCGTCGGGCCGTTCCTCGTCCAGCCGGGCCAGCGTCGCCTGCGCGGCCTCCCGGTCGCCGTGCTCCAGCCGGGCGCGCACCCGCCGCAGCCGGGTCTCCACGCTCTGGCCGGGCGCCGCGTCCAGGGCGCTGAGCAGCTCGCCCGGCGCGGAGGCGACGAGGCCCGCGAGGAAACCGGCGTCCGGGTCGTTCGGGTCGACCAGCGGCACCGGCAGCGCCAGCGCGGCGGCCGGGGTATCGACCGGCCTGACCAGCGCGGGCGGCAGACCGGGCGGACGCCCCGGCCCGGGCAGCGCGCGGGCGCCGAGCCGGGACACCTCGCCGTCCAGCGCCGGGAACAACTCGGTGTCCGTGACCCGCACTTCGGGCCCGAACAGGGTCGACAGCGCGGGCCGCGCCTGCCCGGTGCTCAGCGAGACGACCTCGCGCAGCACGCCGGTCAGCTGGTCGGCCATCTCCTGCGCGGAGGCGAACCGGCGGGCCGGGTCGGGGTCGGTGGCGCGGACCAGGAAGCGGTAGAAGGACTCGTAGCGCTGGAAGACCTCGATGGTGTCCGGGTCGGGCAGCGAGTCGGAGTGGACGGTGGTGTAGCCCTGGAAGTCGAAGGTGAGGACGGCCAGGGTGCGGCCCACCGTGTACAGGTCGCTGGCGGCCGAGGGGCCGACGTCGGCGACCTCGGGGGCCTGGTAGCCGACCGTGCCGTAGATCGCGGACTCCTCGTCGTCCACGCGGCGCACGGCGCCCATGTCGATCAGCTTGAGCTGGTCCTCGCTCTGGATGGCGTTGTCGACCTTGAAGTCGCAGTACAGCAGGTTGCGGCTGTGCAGATGGCCGAGCGCCTCCAGCGCCTCGATGCCGTACGCGCACGCCTGCTCCACCGGCAGCGGGTCCCGCCTGCCGTCCGGGGTGCGGCGGGCGTTGGCGATCTCCTTCAGCGACTTGCCGCCGACGTACTCCATGACGATGTAGCCGTCGAGCGAGCCGGTGCGCTGGTCGAGGTGCTCGACGAAGTTGTAGATCCGGACGATGCCCGCGTGCTCGATCTCCGCGAGGAACCGGCGCTCCGAGATCGCCGCCGCCATCGCGTCCTGGTCACCGGTGTCCAGCAGCCCCTTGAGCACCACCCAGCGGTCGGACACCGCCCGGTCCACCGCGAGGTAGATCCAGCCGAGCCCGCCGTGCGCGAGACAGCCCGCCACCTCGTACTGCCCGTGCACGATGTCCCCGGCGCGCAGCTTGGGCACGAAGGAGTACGGGTGCCCGCACTTGGTGCAGAACCCCTCGGTACGCCCCGGCCGTTCGCCGCGCGCCCGGCCGACCGGCGCCCCGCAGTCCGAGCGGGAGCAGTACCGCTTGCGCTCGGGCACCTGCGGGTCGTCCAGCACCATCGCGCGCGGGTCGGGCCTCGGCACCTGCGGCACCACGACCAGACCGGCGCCCAGCCGCCCGCGCCCCGAGGGTCCGGACGCCGAGCCCGAGCCGCGCACCGACACCGAACGGCCGCCCGACTTCCCCGACACCGAGCGGGAGAGCCGCCCCGACACCGAGCGCCGGGAGCGGGCGGACTGCGAGGAGCTGCGGGTGACACCGCCGTTGATCCCGGTCGGCGCCGAGCCGACCGAACCCACCGGCTCCGGGGCGGCCTTCGGGGAGACCACCGGGGCCAGGCCGCAGGTGTCGCAGTACAGCTCGCCGCCGCCCATGTCCTCGTAGGCGCCCGCGCAGTCCGGCCGCTGGCAGGTGCGCCGTTCCTCGCTCACTCCTGGTCTCCCTTGCCGTCCTCGGGCGCGTACTGCTCCGGGACCCTCGGCGGGGCCAGCAGTTCGGCCGCCGCCTGCTGATAGCGCAGCACCGCCTGCTCGGCCACGCGCAGATCGCAGGGCGCGCTCCACAGCATCCGGCGGGCCGCGTCGTACCGCTCGATCAGCAGCCGGTCCTCGGCCAGGCCGTGCCGGGTGACCTTCGCCCGGTAGGCGTCCAGGCGGCCGCGCAGCTCGGCGCGGACCGCGAGCGGCGCGGTGACGGCCGTCAACGACTCGCGGGCGCGCAGCAGTTCGTCCTCCGCCCGCTGCTCCAGGGACTCCAGCAGCGGGGAGAGGCGGTGCCAGCGGGCCTGGCGGCGGTACTCGGCGGCCGCCGCCAGCTGTTCCTGGAGCACGGTCGGCGGGCCGCTCACCACCGGCACCTCGGTCGCGGCGATCTTCGCCAGCACCTCGCCGCGCGCGGTACGGGCCTCGGCCAGGGTGCGGTCGGCGCGGGAGAGCACGTCCCGCAGCCGGATCAGCCGCTCCTCGGCGTCCTGCCGGACGGTGAGCACCGCCTCGATCTCCCGGCGCACGTCCTCCAGGGCCCGCGCCTCGCGGTCGTACACCGTGGTGTCCGGGCGGCCGCCGCCGGGCGCGGAGCTGCCCCCGGCCGGTACCCAGTGGGCGAGCGGATCGCGGACGACCTCCTCGCGCAGCGCGGTCAGGGTGGCGGTGATGCCCTCCAGGTCGTCCCCGGAGGGGTGTTCGCCGGGGCGGACGCCGACGGAGTGCGCCAGTCTGCGGGTGCGCTGGAGTTCGGCGGCCAGCAGGTCGATCCGGGCGGGCAGCGCCGACCACACGGCGTCGGCGGCCACCACCATGTCCAGCGAGGACGCGTACAGCTCGTTCATCCGGTCCACCAGGGCGGCCAGCGTGAAGCGCTCGCTGAGCACAGCCGAGCCCGAGGCGCCGCCCGCCACCGTGACCGACTCCCCGCGCAGCAGCCCGGTCAGCTCCACCAGGTCCTCTCGGCTGGACCAGCGGCGCCGGGAGCGGATCTCACGGGCCTCGCGCACGGCGTCCGTGTACGCGTCGAAGCAGGTCCAGAGCAGGGTGATCGACGCCTCCGTGGCGGCCCACCGCTCCTTGGTGACACCGGTCAGCTCGGCGCCCTCGAGGAGGCGGCGCCCGGCGTGGTCCTGGAGCGCGAACAGCGAGGTCTCGATGGCCTCGTGCTCCTGGCCGAGCCGCGCCAGCGCACGGTCCACCTCGTCCCGGTCCATCACCGGCCCGGCGGGGTCCGTGACGCCCATCGATCACCTCTCGCTGCTGTGTGGTCGGTATGGCCCGTGCGTGTTTCGCGCTAGCTCTCGCGCAGGTACTTCGGGGCGGGCGGTCTGGAGGAGCGCGCGTCCTTGCCCAGTGTGGCCGACAGCCACTTGTCGTACGACGCCTGCCAGCCGTCGGCCCGGTAGCCCACCAGGACGCGGTTGACGCGGCGCACCAGGTCGGTGGCGTCCTTCTTCATCGCCACCCCGTAGTACTCGGTGGTGAAGGGCTTGCCCAGCACCTTCACCGTGGGGTCCTGCGCGGCCTGGCTGGCGGCCAGCGCGCCGTCGGTGACCACCGCGTCCGCCTCGCCCAGTTGGAGCCGCACCAGGCAGTCCAGCTGGTTGGGGACGGTGGCGGAGAAGTCGGTGGTGGCGGGCAGCGTCTTGCGCTCCCGGTCCGCCTTCAGCTTGCCGTAGGCGGTCGAACCGGCCGCCGTGCAGACCCGTTTGCCGGCCAGCGTCTCGTCGTAGCCGCTGATGCCGGAGGCGTCGGGCACCAGCAGTTGCTGGCCGGTCTTGAAGTAGGGCGCGGAGAACGCCACGTCGCGCAGCCGGTCACAGGTGATGGTCATCGTGCGGACCACCATGTCGACCCGGCCCTCCTGGATCGCGGGGATGCGCTGGCTGGTCGGGATCGCCTTGAATTGCACGTCGTCCGGGCTGCCGAGGATGTCCTCCGCGATGCGGCGGACGAGATCGATGTCGAAGCCCTCCAGCTCCGCGCCCTCGGTGCCCGGGTTGCGGTAGCCCCAGCGGTAGCTGTTCTGGTCGACGCCGACGATCAGCTTGCGCTTGTCGCCCTCGCGGGCCTTGATGGCATCGATGGTCGGGCCGTCCGCGCCGGACGGGGACGGCGTACGGTCCTGCGCCGCGCTCTCCACGCAGTCGTCCGCACGGGCCGGGCTGCCCGTGACCAGGTTCCGGCCCGCCGGTCCCGCACCGGTCGCCGGGTGCGCCTGGGTACGGGGGAGCAGCAGCACGAACGCCAGTGCCAGCGCGCACAGCACGGCCATCGCGCCGACCCCGCCCCAGCCGCGCAGCCGGGTGTGCCTCCGCGCCGCGTCCATCGCCTGGCCCCCTGTCACCGGTACTCCGAAAGCCTGCGCCCGATGCCGAACACCGCGCCCGCCGCGCCCAGTACACCGAGTACGGCGGCGCCCTCAGGCAGCCCGGTCATGGCGTCCCGGCCGTCGGCCGCGGCCCGGTCGAACTCCGTCTGCTCATGGCCGAGGGCGCGGGTCAGGCTGCGGTCGACGCCGTCGAAGGACGCGCCGGTCGTGTCGTGGGCGCCGATCACCTGGTCCAGCGCCACCTGGTAGTTGCCCTTCTCGTCCTCGTCCCGGGCGGTGCCGTGCCGGTCCTCCCACTCGGCGGTGTCACCGAGGGCCGAGTCGACCGGTGCGCCGCCCCGCTCGTCGTCGGCGTACCGCCGGGCCTCGGTGAGCCGGGCCTTCAGCGTGCCGAGGTCGCGGTCGAAGGCGTAGTAGTACGCGTCCTGCTTGACGCCGTCCACCTCCACGGTCTCCGCCCCGCGCGCCACCAGGCTCAGGTTCTCGTTGCCGCGCGCCTTCAGGGCGGCGATCTGGGCGTTGTGCAGCACGTTCAGCGAGCGGATTCCGTGGTCGTAGGAGCCGAACAGGCCGGAGCGGGCCACGGTGTGGCCGACGACCAGCCACAGCAGCACCACGACGGTCGCGGCCGACGCGGCGACCAGACCGTGGTTCAGGACGCGGTTGGTCCGGCGGTAGTCCCGGTACTGGGCCAGGCCCAGAGCGGCCAGCGCCAGCAGGCCGAGCGCGATCGCCGCCCAGGGGTACGGGGTGGCGTCCGCGTAGTCGGCGTCCAGCCGCTGGTTCTCCTTGGTGTACAGGTCCTGGGCGGCCGGGAGCATCTCCGTCTGCATCTTCTCGTTGGCGTACCGCAGATAGGCGCCGCCCACCGGGTAGCCCTGGCGGTTGTAGACGCGGGCCCGCTCGACCAGACCCTTGTACTCGGGCAGCAGCCGGTTCAGCTTGCGGACGGTGGCCTCGGAGGGGGAGCCCGGCTCGGTGTCGGCGGCGGCCCGGATCAGGCCGGAGGCGGCGGTACGGATGTCGTCCTCGTACCGCTCCCGGTTCGCGGTGGTCTCCCGCGGGCCCGCCAGGAAGCCGGTGGACGCGGCGGTGTTGGCGTCGGCCAGCGAACGGTAGATGGCGGCCGCGCCCGAGCTGAGCGGCTGGCTCCGGGTCAGCACGTCGTCGGCGGCACCGGCCCGCTCGCCGCTCTGCCAGGCGGTGACGGCGCCGAACGCGACGACCAGCAGGGCGAGTACGGCCCCGATGACCCGCAGCCGCCCCGGCTCGGTGGTCGCGGCGTCCCGCAGCCGCTCGGCCCCCTCGACGAACGCGGTGCGCCGCACGGGAGGCGGGCCGGACGGGCCGCGCTGGGCGGGAACGGCCGGAGTGGCCGAGGTGACCGGTGGTGCGAACGCGGTACTGCTCTGCGGCGGTTGTGTCACCTGACCTCCCCCATGGTCATCCGTTGGCCGCCAGTATCGCCGCACCCGCCCCCCTTCGCACCAGCCTTCACCGCAACTTGATCGGATCGGGGCGCGAAGCGGGCTCTACCCCCTCTGTCCAGAAACACGCCGTACCATTCCCGACGGTTCCCCACCGGTCATGACGTGGAGAACGAAACACGCCATGTGGCCCGAACTGATCGCGACCTGCCCGACACCGCGCCACCCGCCTCCGGGGCGGCGCTCGCCGACCACCTGGAGCGGTCGGTCAGCGGGGCGTTCGGCCTGTAGCCGCCTCCCAGTGCGCGCGGGTCCGCGCCTGGGCTCCGGGCGGGGAGCCGAGGTGGTCCAGGCCCAGCAGGGCCGCGCCCAGGACCGGGGGAGTGGTGATCAACTGGGGCTCCGCCAGCGGGGCTTGGGCGGTGAGGCGGGTGCGGATGCCCTGGTCGAGCTGGGGGTGGCCCGCTGCCAGGACGCTGCCGCCGAGCAGGACCGGGGTCGGCTCGGTGAGGAGGTCCAGGCGGGTCAGGGCGACCGTGGCCATCAGGGTCACCTCCTCCGCCAGGCGGTCGACCAGGGAGCGGGCCACGGGGTCGCCGTCGGCCGCCGTGGCGAAGAGGACCGGGGTCAACTCATGGCGACGGGCGGGGGCCAGCCCTCCGAGGTGGAGGGACTCGATGAGGGCGCCCATGGTGGGCAGCCCGAAGTGGGCCGGGAGCGTACGGGCCAGCTCGGTCGGCCCGCCCCGGCCGTCCTCCGCGCGGGCCGCGTGCCAGAGGGCGTCCTCGGCCAGACCCCAGCCGCCGCCCCAGTCCCCGGAGAGCCGGCCGAGCGCCGGGAAGCGTGCCGTACGGCCGTCGGGGCGCATGCCGACGCAGTTGATCCCGGCCCCGCACACCACGGCCACGCCACGCGGCTCGGACACGCCCGCGCGCAGAATGGCGAAGGTGTCGTTGCGCACCGCCACCGCAGCGCCCCAGGCCCGCGCGGTCACCGCCGCCGCCAACCGCTCCTCCTCCACCGGGAGATCGGCGTTGGCCAGGCAGGCGGAGACATGGGAGACGGACGCCACCCCCGCCTCCTTGAGCGCCCGCTCCACCGGTACGGCGAGCGCGTCCATCGCCCGGTCCACGCCGACCGCCGGTGGCCGGAAGCCCCCGCCGCGTGCCGTCGCCAGCACCTCGCCGGACGCGCTCACCACGGCCACGTCGGTCTTGCTGTTGCCCGCGTCGACGGCGAGCACGGTCCCGGTCAGGCCCACGCGAGGTGCTCCCGGTTGTGCGCGAGGAGGAGGTCGGTGAGCTTCTCGGCGTACGCGTACTGGCCGACCAGGGGATGCGCCAGCAGGGCCCGGAACACCCGCTCCCGGCCGCCGCGCAGGGCCGCGTCCAGCGCGAGTTCCTCGTACGCCGTCACGTTCGCCATCAGCCCCGCGAACAGCGGGTCGACGCCCGGCACCGGAAGCGGCTTCGCCCCGGCCGGGCCCACCGCGGCGGGCACCTCGATCACCGCGTCGTCCGGGAGGAACGGCAGCGTGCCCCCGTTGACCGTGTTCACCACCTGGTACGGGCTGCCCCCGCCGCCCAGCAGGGCCGCCGCCACGTCCACGGCCGCCTCCGAGTAGAAGGCCCCGCCCCGCCGGGCCAGCAGCGCGGGCTTCTCGTCCAGCGCCGGGTCGGCGTACATCGCCAGCAGCTCCCGCTCCAGCGCCGCGACCTCGGCCGCCCGCGAGGGCTTCACCTGCTGCTCGCCCACCACCTCGTCGTGCAGGTAGTAGTAACGCAGGTAGTACGACGGGATCGCGCCCAGCCGCTCCAGCAGGGGGCGCGGCAGGCGCAGGTCGGCGGCGACGGCGTCGCCGTGCTCGGCCAGCAGGCGGGGGAGGACGTCCTCGCCGTCGGGGCCACCGAGGCGTACGGCGGTCTCCCAGGTGAGGTGGTTGAGGCCGACGTGGTCGAGGTGGACCTCGCCCGGCTCGGTGCCGAGCAGGGCGGCGAACTTCCGCTGGAGACCGATCGCCACGTTGCACAGGCCGACCGCGCGGTGCCCCTCCTGGAGCAGGGCGCGGGTGACGATGCCGACCGGGTTGGTGAAGTCGATGATCCACGCATCCGGGTTGGCCCGCCGGACCCGCTCCGCGATGTCCAGCACCACCGGGACCGTGCGCAGCGCCTTGGCGAGGCCGCCCGCGCCGGTCGTCTCCTGGCCCAGGCACCCGCACTCCAGCGGCCAGGTCTCGTCCCGCTCGCGTGCCGCCTGCCCGCCCACCCGGAGCTGGAGCAGCACGGCGTCCGCGCCCGCCACCCCGGCGTCCAGGTCGGAGGTGGTGACCACCCGGCCGTCGTGCCCCTGCCGGGCGAAGATGCGGCGGGCCAGACCGCCCACCAGCTCCAGCCGGTCCGCCGCCGGGTCCACCAGCACCAGCTCGGTCACCGGCAGCGTGTCCCGCAACCGGGCGAAGCCGTCGACGAGTTCCGGGGTGTAGGTCGAACCTCCGCCGACCACGGTCAGTCTCACGGGCGACTCTCCCTCGCGTACGACGGGCTCCTCGGCCAGCAGGAACCTAGGCGCAGGCGGGAGACTCCGTCAACGTCACTTGGCCGGGGGCTTCTGCGTGCCGACCGGGGTGGTGAGCGGGTTGCTCGCCAGGGACTGCGGGGAGGTGGAGTTGGCGAACGCCGAGGGCGCGGCGACGGTGGCCGACGCGTCCGGGGTGTCCTCCGCCGGGATCACGGCCGTGGCACCGCCGACGATCGGGATGCTCGCCTTGTCGAAGGCCCGCTTGATCCGCCAGCGCAGCTCACGCTCGACCGACACCGACTTGCCCGGCATGGTCTTGGCGGAGACCCGGATGACCATGGAGTCGATCAGCACGCTGTCCAGGCCCAGCACCTCGATGGGGCTCCAGAGCAGCTCGTTCCACGGCTCCTCCTTGCCCATCTTCTCGGCGACCTCGTCCAGCACGGACTTGACCTTGTCCAGGTCCTCGTCAGCGCGGACGGTGACGTCCACGTTGGCGGTGGCCCAGCCCTGGGAGAGGTTGCCGATGCGCTTGACCTCGCCGTTGCGGACGTACCAGATCTCGCCGTTGTCGCCGCGCAGCTTGGTCACGCGCAGGCCGACCTCGACGACCTCGCCGGTCGCCACCCCGGCGTCGATGGTGTCGCCGACGCCGTACTGGTCCTCGATGATCATGAAGACGCCGGACAGGAAGTCGGTGACCAGGTTCCGGGCGCCGAAACCGATCGCGACACCGGCGACACCGGCGGAGGCGAGCAGCGGGGCCAGGTTGATGCGGAAGGTGGAGAGCACCATGAGGGCGGCCGTGCCGAGGATGGTGAAGGACGCCACCGAGCGCAGGACCGAGCCGATGGCGGCCGAGCGCTGACGGCGCCGCTCGTTGTTGACCAGCAGCCCGCCGAACGCCGTGTGGTCCACCGCCTGCACGGTGCGGTTCATCCGCTCGATCAGCTTGGTGATCGCCCGGCGCACCACCGCGCGCAGCGCGACGGCGATGACCACGATCAGCAGGATCTGCAGCCCCATCGCCAGCCAGGTCGACCAGTTCTGCTCCACCCAGCTCGCCGCGTTCGCCGCGTTCTGCTGGGCGTCCTGGAGCGAGGGCACCGCCGGGTCCGAGCCCGATGGCGAGGGAGACGGCGAGGCTCCGGCGGCCAGCAGGGCGACGGGCAGGGACACGGCGGGTACCTCCATGGTGCTGCGGTCCGCTCCGGCGGGGGCGGGCAAGATCACGGAAAGGTCACCGGACGGACCGAACCACCACACTAACGGGGCATCGCGCGCCCACTCGCCGCTTCACCGGAGCCCGCCTGCCCCGACCGCGCCTGAACAGGCCCTGCCGAGCGCGGGACGCCGCTCATGTGGTCGAAAACACTTCGAGCCCGTTACCGGCACATGGTGGCGCTCGGACCAGGCATGAGGGGAGACTGACTCCAGATCGTCCCGGCGCGAGCCACGCGCCGCCGACGCCCAAGGAGGCACCCGTGCCGCATGTCCTGGTCCTCAACGCGTCGTACGAGCCCCTCGGCGTCGTACCGCTCCGCCGCGCGCTCGTCCTCGTCCTGGAGAACAAGGCGGTCTCCCTCGAGGAATCCGGCGCCTATCTGCACAGCGCGTCCGTCACAGTCCCCGCACCCAGCGTGGTCCGGCTCAAGCGTTTCGTGCGGGTTCCCTATCGGGGGCCCGTTCCCCTCACCCGGCGCGCGCTGTTCGCACGGGACGGGGGCCGGTGCATGTACTGCGGCGGCATCGCGACCAGCGTCGACCACGTCATCCCGCGCAGCCGCGGGGGCAAGCACGTCTGGGACAACGTGGTGGCCTCCTGCCGCCGCTGCAACCACGTCAAGGCCGACCGGCACCTGGTCGAGCTGGGCTGGCGCCTGCGCCACCAGCCCGCCCCGCCCACCGGCCTGGCCTGGCGCATCATCGGCACCGGCCATAGGGACCCGCGCTGGCTGCCCTACCTGCAGCCCTACGGCGCGGACGCCGCCCTGGCCCGGATCGACGGCATCTCCGCCTGACGGTCCGGGCCTTCGCGTGTCCGCGCGGGGCCCGAGGCGCGCCTACGATCAGCGTGATCGCGGGGGCCGCCCCGGTACGAGGACCGCTCGGACCGGGCGGGATGACAGGTGAGGCGGGTACCCATGACGCAGCACGGCGCGCCCGTCCCGGCGGAATGGCCCAAGGACGCCTGGCCGCCCGGCGCCCGGGTGCGGGTGATCAAGTCTCCGGACTGGGACGGCCCGTACCCGGTGGAGTTCTACGGCACGATCGCCGGGACGCAGGTTCCCTTCCCGGTACGGAACGACCGCGGCCGCGACGGTGAGCTGGTCTATCTGGTGCGTTTCGACGAGCCGCAGCGCGACAGCCACGGTCTAGGGCCCTACCGGGGCGGCGAGGTGTGGGGCCGCTACCTGGTGGCCGACGACACCGCCTGACCACCAGGTCGGTTCGGCTACGGCAGGCCAGGACTCCCCGGCCGGGCGCCGTGGGCCGCGTACAGGGCCGCGCCCGCCGCGAAGACCGTCAGGGCGGCTGCCCAGGCGGCGGGCTGAGCGCCCGGCTGGAGCGGCCACGCCCACAGGGCGACCGCCGGGCCCCGGGCTCCCGAGGAGACGAGGGCGGCCGCGGAGACGAAGGCGCAGGCGGGAAGCCAGCTCAGGCGGGCGCCCAGGAAGACGGCCGACAGGGCGGTGAGGCCCGTACAGCCCAGGATGTTGCGGATCATGGCGGGCGGCCCGAAGGTCTGGGCGTGGCCCAGTACCGCCAGGGGGAGCAGCAGGGCCGCCACGGCGGTCAGCGCCGCCAGCCAGGCCAACCGCCGGGGCCACCAGGGGCGTACGGCCGTACGGTCCAGCTCGTCGGAGTCGGAGCGCAGGCTCGCCCCGATCACGGCGGCGGCCGCCAGCGGGGCCAGGGTGACCACGGGCGCCCGGCGGACGGGGTCCAGGAAGGTGTCCAGGGCATCGGCCGCCCACACGGCGGCACCGGTGGTCGCGGCCAGGGCCGCCAGCGTCAGGGGCAGGGAGCGGGAGCGGACGTAGAGCGGGAGGCCGGGGTTCACAGGGACGGCACCCCCTCGTCGTCGCAGGTCGCGCGGGCCGCGAAGTAGGCGGACAGCCAGACCTTGCGCCGCTCCTCGTCCATGCCCGCCAGCTTCGCCCGGGCGGCCAGGCTCGCGCGGAGGTGAGCGCGCGCGGCCGCGTCGCCCTTGGCCTCGATGGCGTCGAATGCGCCCCGGCCCGGACTCGGCGCGAGATACGACTGCACGGCGTCGACCGCGAAGGTCACCCGCTCGGACGCGCGCTCGCACTGGCCCCGGTCCGACAGCATGGCGGCCGCCTCGTACGCGTACTGGTGCGGATCGACCAGCCGACCCCGGACGAGCGACCAGCCGACCGGCGCCAGTATCGGCAGTTGCGCCTCATCGGCGCGCGGGCCGTGCTCCCGGTCCGCCCAGCGCACCGGCAGCCCCTTGACGCCCTTGAGTCTGCCGGTGACCCCGGAGAGGGCGGTGGTGACCTGGGGAAGCACGCCCCCGTACCGGGCGTTGACACAGATCGCCGGGGTCGTGGACGTGTCGCACACCTGGCGGCGCAGGAACGGGTCGGGCTGCCAGGTGGCGTCCCCGCCCTGCACGAGCAGCGCGGCCCCCGTGAGGGCGGCGGCCAGCGGCAGCAGGGCGGTCGCCCGGCGCCGGGCCGCGTAGGCGAGGGTGAGGGCGAGGGCCAGGCCGAGCGTCCAGGCGGTCATGGCGAGCGGCTGCCACCACACCGGCCAGCTGCCGTGCACGGTGAACGACGCCGGGTCGAGCGGCTGGACGTCGGCCTCCGGCACCGCGGCGGCGAGCCCCGCGAACCCGGCCACGCCCAGCAGCGGGGCCGCGAGCAGGCTGGGGACGATCCGGCCCACCACATGCCCCAGCAGGACCGCCGCCATCAGCGCGGCGGTGTCGCCCGGCACCAGGATCAGGTGCGGATGGTCGCCCCGCGCGTACGGCCAGGTGGCGACATTCGCGGCGGCGAGGACGAGCAGGTAGCCGACGGCCGTCCAGAGGGCGACCGGGACGGCACTGGCCAGCAGCCTGGCCAGGGGCGGGCGGACCGCCGTACCCCACAGCTCCTCGGTGCGCCGCCGCCGCTCCCGGCCGCCGTGCCAGCAGCCGGCCGCCGCGGCGACCGGCAGGGCCATCAGCAGGCCGTCGTGCAGCTGCCCGGCGGTCTCCGCCCAGTCGCCCTGCCATTCCCGGGCGGTGGCGATCATCATCGCCCCGCACGCCACCATGAGGGCGGCCCCGGCGAGCGGCGGGAAACCCCGGACGGCCTCGGCGCGCAGCGGATGCGGGGCCGCCTTCGGCGTGGCAGCGGTGAGGGTGTCGGTGGTGCCGGTCGTGGTCGTCACACCGTCTCCCGTGCGTCCGGGGCGCCCTGCGCGCGGTGGGCCCGCAGCGCCGCCGTGTAGCCGCGCTCGATCGGGTGGTCGCCGGGGCCGTCGGAGGTCTCGCCGAGCCGGGTCAGGGAGGCGGGGGTGCCCTGGTAGGCGATCCGGCCCGCGTCCAGGAGGGTGACCTCCGTGCAGGCGGCGGCCACGTCCTCCACCAGGTGGGTGGAGACCACCACCGTGGTCGAGGCGCCGAGTTCGCGCAGCAGCTCGCGGAACTCCACCCGCTGCTCGGGGTCGAGCCCGGCGGTGGGCTCGTCCAGCAACAGGAGGCTCGGGTCGTTGACGACGGCCTGGGCGATGCCGACCCGGCGGACCATGCCCCCGGACAGCGTCCTGATCTTGACGTCGGCACGGTCGGCGAGCCCGACCCGCCCCAACGCCCGCTCCACGGCGGCCGGGACCCGGTCGGCCGGGACCTCCTTCAGCCACGCCACGTACGCCACGAACTCCCGCACGGTGAAGGCCGGGTAGTAGCCGAACTCCTGCGGCAGATAGCCGAGCCGCCGCCGGATCTCGGAGCGCTCGCGCTGGTCCGCGCTGTCGCGGCCGAGCAGCTCCACGGCGCCGCCCGACGGACGGGCCACGGTGGCGAGCACCCGGATCAGCGAGGTCTTCCCGGCGCCGTTCGGCCCGAGCAGGCCATGGACGCCGGTGCCCAGCTCCAGATCCACGGAGTCGAGGGCGACGGTTCTGCGATGCCGGACCCGCAGGCCGGTGACGCGGATGGACAAGGGAACTCCCAGAGGTCTCTAGTACGTGCTAGTACGTGCGGTCGTACGGGCTCAAGCGCGGTCGTACGCGCTGCGGCGGACCGCCAGCAGCAGGGCGCCCAGGGCGACCGCGGCCGCCCACGCGGACTGGGCCGAGGCGTCGCCCAGGCACCAGGCCAGCCGGTCGGCGAGCCGGGTGAGGACCTGGTCCGCCGGGGCCCCGGGCGCGGGCGCGACCACCGCGCACAGCCAGCCGCCCGCCGTCAGGGCGGACGCCGTACGGAATCCGGTGAGCGGGCCCAGCGCCAGGGTGGCCAGCGTCAGCGCCAGCCCCGGCAGCAGCCACGCGGCGGCGGCCGGGACGCCGGAGGCGGGCAGCAGCAGCCCGGTGAGGGTCAGCACCGGCAGGCTCACCCCGAGCACGGCCGCCGTCCGGGTCAGGGCCAGCCGGAGTCCGCCGCCCGGTGTGGAGGCGGTCAGCTCGTACAGCGGGTCGGCGTGCGGACCGTAGGACAGGGCGACCCCGGCCACCGGCACCACCGGGGCGAAGGCCAGCAGCAAGGTGCGCGCCTCCGGGGCGCCGCCGAGGTGGCCCAGCAGCAGCGCGGCCCCGGCCACCAGCAGCAGGGCCGCCGACCAGGCACCGCGCACGGCGGGCCCCGCCGCCCACAGCAACCGGCTGAACCGGGAGGCGCCGGTCCCCGACCCCCGTACGGCGACCGGCGCCCCCTCCCGCGCGGCGGCGGCCAGCACCGCGGCCCGTACGTCCCTGAGCACCGGGCCCGCCACCGTCCCCCGTACCGCCCCCGAGACACGGGACGCGCACCCCGTGCACGTCTCCAGGTGCTTCTCCAGGGACCAGGCGTCCGGCTCCGGCAGGGAGCCGTCGGCGTACCGGGCGGCCAGGGCGTCGCTCACGTGCCATTGCTTGCTCATGCCGGGCCTCCCAGCGGGGACGGGTTCAACTGGGCCAGCGCGGCCCGCAGTTCGGTACGGGCGCGCCGGGCCCGGGACTTGACCGTGCCCTCGGGTATGCCGAGCAGCCGGGCCGCCTCACGGGTGGACAGCCCGTCCACCACCGTCGCGCGCAGCACCTCGCGCAGCTCGGGGGAGATCCGGTCCAGGGCGGTGCCCACATCGCCGTACTCCAGACCGGCCAGCACCCGGTCCTCGGCGGACGGCGCGGTGGCGGCCGCCTCCGGTTCCGGCGCGGTCCGCGCGGTGCGCTCCTGGGCGCGGTGGGCGTCGACCAGGCGCCGGGCCGCGATCGTCCACAGCCAGCCGCCCGCCTCCTCGCCCCGGTGCGCGGCGGCCGAACGCCACACGGTCACGAAGGTGTCCTGGAGCACCTCCCGGACCACCTCCGGATCGGCGCAGCGCCGGGCGAGGCGGGCGTGCAGCCACCCCGCGTGCCGGTCGTACAGGTCGGCCAGGGCCGCCTGATCACCCGCCGCGACGGCCCGGAGCAACGCCCCGTCGCTCTTCTCCCGGAGGCCCCCCATGGGGCGGAACAGTCTCACACCCCCTCTATCGCCCCGCCCCCGAGCGATGGATCACTCCCGCGCGCGGGCGTGGCCTCCGCGTCTCTGGGTAGGGCTGGGTAATCCGGCAAAACGCACCCGCCCCCGTGACCAAGGAGGCTCTCGTGGCCGCAGCGGTTCACCTGTTCCTGCCCGCCCAGTGGAAACCCGAGGCGGAGACGCCCGCCGACTGCGCGTTCAGCGCGGAGAGCGCCTGCGTGGAGGCCCCGCTGACCAGCGAGCCCCCGCTGCCCGGCGCCGAGCCGCTGACCAGCGAGCCCCCGCTCGCCGACGCCGTCCCGCTCACCGGTGACGCCGACCCCGTCCCGGTCCGCTTCGGCCCGGCCGAGTAGATGGCCCCGGCGCTGGAGGACGAAGAGCTGCGCGCGCTCGCGGAGCTGCACGGCGTCGCCACCTCGTACAGCCCCTCCCCGGAGGTCGTCGTCGCGGTGCCCGCCGCCGCCGTGACCGCCGCCCTGGCCGCCCTGGACATCGACGCGAGCACCCCGGCCGCCGTCCGCGCCGCGCTCGTCGAGCGGGAGCGCGAACTGCGGGAGCGGCTGCTGCCGCCCACCGTGGTCCGCTGGACCGGCCAGCCCGTCGCGGGCACCGGCACCCCCGCCCTCCCGGACCCCTTCGAGGTCCTGCCGCCCGGCACCCGGCTCGAGATCGACACCGAGCAGGGCGAGCGGCACACCGGCATCGACGACCTGCCCACCGGCGTCCACCACGTCATCGCCACCGCCCCCGACGGACGCACCGGCCACGCCCACCTCATCGTCGCCCCAGAGCGCCTCCCCGCCCCGACGGGCCGCTCCTACGGCCTGCTCGCCCAGCTCTACTCCGTGCTCTCGCACCGCTCCTGGGGCATGGGCGACCTCGGGGACCTCGCCGAACTGGCCGCCTGGGCCGGACGCACCCACGGCGCCGGATTCGTGCAGGTCAACCCGTTGCACGCGGCCGTACCCGGCGCCCCCACCGACCCCTCCCCGTACCGCCCCTCCTCCCGGCGCTTCCCCGACCCGGTGCATCTGCGCGTCGAGGACATCCCGGAGTACGCCTACACCGAGCTGAACCCGGGGCTGCGCGAGCGGGCCGAGCGGCTGCGCGCCGACGTGCTCGACAAGGGCGCCCTCATCGACCGCGACGCGGTGTGGGAGCTGAAGCGCCAGGCGCTGGAACAGGTCGTACGGCTCCCGCTCGGCCCCGGCCGGCAGGCCGCGTACGACGCCTTCCGCGCCGAGGAGGGCCAGGCGCTCCAGGACCACGCCACCTGGTACGCCCTCGCCGAGGAGCACGGCCCCGACTGGCGGGCCTGGCCCGAGCCGCTGCGCGACCCCCGCTCGGCGGACACCGCGCGCGCCCGCGCCCGGCTCGCCGACCGGGTCGAGTTCCACACCCGGCTCGCCTGGCTCACCGACGGGCAGCTGCGCGCCGCCCAGCGGGCCGCCGAGGAGGCCGGGATGCCCATCGGGATCGTGCACGACCTCGCGGTCGGCGTGCATCCGGTCGGCGCCGACGCCTGGTCCCAGCAGGACCACTTCGCCGCCGGGATGTCGGTCGGCGCCCCGCCCGACGCCTTCAACGCGCGCGGCCAGGACTGGGGCCTGCCGCCCTGGCGCCCCGACCGGCTCGCCGAGTCCGGCCACGCCCCCTACCGCCAGCTGCTGCGCGCCCTGTTCCGCTACGCGGGCGCGCTGCGCATCGACCACGTCATGGGCCTGTTCCGGCTGTGGTGGGTCCCCGAGGGCAGCCCGCCCACCGACGGCACCTACGTCCGCTACGACGCCGAGGCGATGCTCGCCCTGCTCGCCCTGGAGGCGTCCCGCGCGGGCGCGCTGGTCATCGGGGAGGACCTGGGCACCGTCGAGCCCGGCGTACGGGAGACGCTCCAGCGGCGCGGGGTGCTGGGCACCTCCGTGCTGTGGTTCGAGCGGGACTGGACCGGCGACGGCCGCCCGCTGCCCCCCGAGGGCTGGCGCGAGGACTGCCTGGCCACCGCCACCACCCACGACCTGCCGCCCACGGCGGCCCGGCTCACCGGCGAACACGTCGACCTGCGCGAGAAGCTCGGCCTGCTCATCAAGTCGGGCGCCGACGAGCGGGCGGACGCGGTCGCGGACACCGCCGAGTGGCTGGCCCTGCTGGGCAGCCTCGGGCTGCTGGACGCCCCGGCCGCCGGGCTGCCCGGCAGCGACGAGGAGGCCGAGATCCAGGGCTTCCACCGGTTCCTGCTGCGCACCCCGGCCCGGCTGGTCGGCGTCTGGCTCCCGGACGGCATCGGGGACCGGCGCCCGCAGAACGTGCCCGGCACCTGGGACCAGTACCCCAACTGGCGCCTGCCGGTGTCCGACCCCCAGGGGCGTCCGGTACCGCTGGAGGAGCTGACGGCGTCCCCGAGGCTGCGCGCGCTGCTGGCCGCGGTGGAGGCGGGGCTGGGGCACAGCGGGGTATGAGGGGCCGTACCAGCCGTGCGTACGGCACCCCGGACGCGCGGCCGGTACGGCGGTTCGCTAACTTGGGGAACGTGGACAAGAAGAACGCACTGCGCGCCGGAGCCCTGGCGGCCGGCACGACGCTGATGATGCTGCTCATGTCGTCCCCCGCGCTCGCGATCACCCGCGACGACGGTGACGACCCCGGTGTCGGTCTCTCCGCCTGGGAGACCGTCGGCCTGTACGTGCTGATCCCGCTGGGCCTGTTCGTCCTCATCGCCGGTCTGGTGATGGTGCTGGACAAGTCGCGGCCGTCCTCCTCCAAGAGCTGACGGACCTCTGGTCCCCGGCCGGGGGCGCCTGTCCGCCCGCGTACGCGCGTGAGGCCGGACGGCGCCCCCGGCGTGTTTGTTCCCCCGTTCCCCCGAGGAGCCGCGGATGGCAGGCACCAACGGCGTCGTCGTAGTCGGCTGCGGCCCGACCGGACTGCTCCTCGCCGGTGACCTCGCGGAAGCCGGGGTCCCGGTCACCGTGCTGGAGAAGCGGCCACCCGGCATCAGCAACCTCACCCGCGCCTTCGCGCTGCACGCCCGCACGCTGGAACAGCTCGACATGCGGGGCCTCGCCGACGAACTCGAGTCCCTCGGCCACCCGATGACCCGGCTCGGCCTCTTCGACGGCCTCACCCTCGACCTCGCCGAACTCCCCACCCGCTTCCCGCACGTCCTGGTGATCCCGCAGTACGAGGTGGAACGGGTACTGGAGCGCCGGGCGCGGGAGGCGGGCGCGAAGTTCGTCCACGAGGCCGAGGTGACCGCGCTGACCCAGGACGCGTCCGGGGTGACGGTCCTCGGGCGGGGCATGGAGCCGCTGCGGGCCGCGTACGTGGTCGGCGCGGACGGCATGCGCAGCGCGGTACGCGAGGCGGTGGGCCTCCCCTTCCCCGGCCGGTCGGTCATCCGCTCCGTGGTCCTCGCGGACGTACGCCTCTCCGAGAACCCACCGGACCTGCTCACCGCAGGCACGACGGGCGACGCCTTCGCGTTGTTGATCCCCTTCGGCGACGGCTACCACCGGGTCGTCGGCTGGCACCGCTCGCACGACGTCCCCGACGACGCCCCTCTCGACCTCGCCGAGATCCAGGACATCGTCCGCACCGCCCTCGGCCGCGACTACGGCATGCGCGACCCACGCTGGCTGTCCCGCTTCCACAGCGACGAACGCCAGGCCCCGTCCTACCGGTCGGGCCGCGTCTTCCTGGCGGGCGACGCCGCCCACGTCCACTCCCCGGCAGGCGGCCAGGGCATGAACACGGGGCTCCAGGACGCGGCGAACCTGAGCTGGAAGCTGGCCGCGGTCGTCTCGGGCCGCGCGGACGCGTCCCTCCTGGACACGTACAACACCGAACGCCACCCGGTGGGCCGCACGGTCCTCCGCAGCAGCGGCGCCCTGATCCGCCTGGCGATGGCGAACCGTCCGTGGACGCGGGGCCTGCGATCCGTCCTGACGACCTTGGTCACTCACATCCCCGCCCTACGCCGCAAGGCGATGCACCAGGTAACGGGCCTGGCCTACTCCTACGGCCCCGGCCCCCTAACCGGCAAACGAGCCCCGGACATCCCTCTGCCGGGCAACACCCGCCTCTACGAGGCCCTACGCCGGGGCAACTTCGTCCTCCTGACCCAGGGCCCGTACCAGGGTGCCCACCCTCACCTCACCATTTCCGAGTGGGCGGGCCCTAGGACGCTCCTGATCCGCCCGGACGGCTACATCGCTTGGTCGGCAAAGTCCCCATCCCCAACGGAGCTGGAAAAGGTTCTACTTGAACACGTGGGCCCGGCTCACTCCGCTGAGAACTCGTACTGAAGCTCGTAGAGATGGCCTGCCTTGACCATGACGGTCGCTTCGATGGGCCGCTCGTCGTCGCTGAACACCACCCGCAGCGTGCGGAGCACGGGAAGGTCGCTGGGCAGCCTCAGTGCGCGGTACTGCTCCTGCGTCGGCACCCTCGCGGAGACCCGGTCCACACTGGTGCGCGGCGGGAAGCCGAGTTCGGCCAGGAGCGCCGGAGTGCCGCCCCTGATCTTCCGCTTCTCCATGATGGCGGTACCTAGTGCGATGGCCATCGGGTAGTACGACTTGACCAGTTCCACGGGCTCGTCGTCGAGGGTGAGGACCTGCTCTCGCAGGAGTACGGTCTCGTCGCCCGAGATGCGCAGTGCGGCGGCCACGTCGGCGGGTGCGGAGGTCTCGCGCACATCCAGCAGCGAACTGTCGGGCCGCGCACCCAGCTTCGCCGCCTCGGTCAGCCAGCGGTAGGGCTCCCCGGAAGGCGCCGGAGCCATGTACGAGGCGGGGCGCATGGTGCGCTGACGGTGTTCGCGGACCGTGACAGCGGCTCCGGCCCGACCGACCACGAGCCGCTCGTCCTTCAGCAGCTGCAACGCCTTCTGGATGGTGGCGTTGGAAGCGTCGAAGCGCTCTTTGAGCTTGACGGTCGAGGGCAGGCTGGCTCCCGCCGCCAGGTCGCCGCACATGATCTCGTCGCGCAGATCGGCGGCGATCCGCTCGTGCAGGGACCGTCGGTCAGGGGTGTCGTCGGTGGGCACGGTCATCCGATCCGAATCTCGTAGCGAAGTTGCTGACGATGGGCGGGCATCACCATCAAGTCGGCCTGGATGGGCCGGTCGGTGTCGTCAAAGGTGACCCTGCTCAGTCGCAGGACGGGCTCACCAGCGTCCAGACGCAGCGCCTCGCGCTCCTCCGCGTCGGGCATCCGGGCCGTCACGTCCTCGCGCACCCGCACGCCACGATGACTGAGTTCGGCGAGCAGCGTCACCGCCCCGCCAGGGATCTTGCCTCGCTCGGCGAGACGGGTGCCCCGCGCGATGGCGGTCGGGTAGTAGGTGTCGGTCAACTCGACGGGCCGCCCGTCCAGCTCAATGACCCGCCGCCGCACGACGACCGCTTCTCCGGCAGTCACTCCGAGCAGGGCGGCCACCTCGTCCGAGGCGGGGACCTCACCGGCGTGCACGATCCGCTGGCCGCCCTTCCCACCCCGCGCAGCCGCCTCCGCACCCCACGCGTCGGCCTGCCCCCGCTCCCGCGGCGCCAGATACGGCATCGAGGCACTGACCCACCTGCTGTCACTCACGGCGTCCTCCTCAATCGGGCTTCCCGGACTACACGTTAGGCGACCCGTCCGAGTTACTTGCAGCCAGAGTAGCTGACCGCTTTTCGCGAATAGTGGTACGGTCTCGTCGATCTCGCATCTCAGCGGCAAGTAGGTGATGAGCCATGCCTCTGTTACGTCAACGACGATTTCCCCGCGCACGCAGATCAGTTGGAGCTGCCCGTGAGTTCGCCGTGGAGACCTTGCTGGAGTGGGGGTGCCACGACCGGCAAGAAGACATCCGGCTCTGCGTCTCGGAGTTGGCCACGAACGCCGTCCTGCACGGCGTACCGCCGGGGCGCGAATTTCTGCTCGCCCTCACTGGAGACGGTGCTTCGATCCGCGTCGAGGTACGGGACAGCGGCGGGGGAGTGCCGATGGTCAGAACAGGCGGACTCGAAGAGTGCGGCGGCCGAGGACTCCTCCTCGTTCAAGCTCTTGCCGACGACTTCGGCGTGACGTCCAACAACCCCGGCAAAACAGTCTGGACGGTGTTCAAGTCCGTCCTCGGGGGTGCGCTCGCGGTCGAGCCCTGAGAGTGGCTGGAAGTGCAAACGAGGGGTGCTCGGACGATGTTCGGGCGCCCCTCGGTGGGGCGCCGCTTTCGAGGCCATGCACCCCGGCAGGTCAGCGAAGCGCGTCGTCCATGAGTACGTAGAGCAGCCCCACCAGTGAGCCGCTGCTGACGATCTCGCGGCGGTCGATCATGGCTCGGATGTCGGTCAGTGGGACCCACTCGATGCGGTCCGACTCGTTCTGCTCGGTCGGTGGGCCCACGTGCGTCGCGCCGTCGGCGCGGAAGACGTGGTGCTGGGAGTCGGTGATGCCGTTGGCGGGTTCGGCGTAGATCAGGGGCTTCATCGGGCCGGGGCGCCAGCCCGTTTCCTCCAGGACCTCGCGGGCGGCCGCGTCGGCGGGAGTTTCGCCCTCCTCAATGAGGCCCATGGGCAGTTCCCACGCCCAGGTGTCCGTGATGAAGCGGTGCCGCCACATCATCAGCACCTCGCGTCGCTGGTTGACCACGGCGGCCACGGCCAAGTGGCGGAGCTTGACGACGTGGTGCTCCCAGCGGCTGCCGTCCGGCGTCTCCACGTCGGTGAGCCAGAGGTCGACCCACTTGTTCTCATAGATCGGACGTTCCCCGTGGATCTTCCACTGCATCGCTGCGGCCCCTCTCGATCGGCCTTCAGGATCGCAGAGCCGCCGCTGGAACCCGCAGGATGCTGCGGGACATGACGTTGGTGACACAGGCCGATGTCAGTGAAATCAAGATGCCTCGACGGGCATCGGTCGGATACCGTGCGGGCCATGTCGAGTCCTGAGTCAGACAAGGTGGGGGCTTTCGGTCACGCCGTCAGCCCCTGAACCACTGAGCTCGTAGCCCTGTCGTCGCGCCGCACTCTGCGGCCGGGCCGAGTGTGCCCTTGGGGCTGGCCGCGGTGACGAGATGACCTTCTCGCGCTTCTCCTCACCTCGGAGCCACTCGATGCCTCTCCCGCTGTACCTGCTTGCCATGGCGGTTTTCGCCATGGGCACCTCGGAATTCATGCTTGCCGGCCTCTTGCCGGACATCGCCTCAGACCTCGATGTCACAGTCGGGGCAGCCGGAACGCTCACCTCGGCCTTCGCGGTCGGCATGATCGTCGGTGCACCACTTGTGGCCGCGCTTGCCCGCAACTGGCCCAGGCGCTCCAGCCTTCTCGGGTTCATCCTCACTTTCGCGGCAGCTCATGCCGTGGGCGCCATGACCACCAGCTTCCCGGTCCTGTTCGCCACCCGGGTCGTTGCCGCGCTCGCCAACGCGGGGTTCCTTGCCGTCGCTCTGACGACTGCCGCCACGCTGGTCTCACCCGACAGGAAGGGCCGCGCGCTGGCCGTGCTGCTGTCCGGCACGACGGTGGCCACGATCGCCGGTGTCCCTGGCGGCTCGGTGCTCGGCACGTTGCTCGGCTGGCGGGCCGCATTCTGGGCCGTCGCCGCTCTCTGCCTGCCGGTGGCTCTCGGCATCCTGAAGGGAATCCCAGCAGGACGTGATGAAGATGAGGCGACCGGCAGGCCGGCGTTGCGAGCGGAGCTCGCCCAGCTCGCACGGCCGCGGTTGATTCTGGTGATGCTGCTTGGCGCTCTGGTGAACGCGGCAACCTTCGGAAGCCTCACCTTTCTCGCTCCCGTGGTGACCGACAGCGCCGGCCTGGGCGAGTTGTGGATCTCTGTAGCTCTGGTGCTTTTCGGCGCCGGTTCCTTCGTGGGCGTCACCGTCGCCGGCCGGCTCTCCGACCGGCGTCCCGGCCCGGTCATCGCAGTCGGCGGCCCGCTGCTGCTCATCGGCTGGCCGGCCCTTGCGATGCTGGCCGACGAGCCGGTCGCCCTGTTCATTCTCCTGTTCATGCAGGGCGCACTGTCGTTCGCGCTGGGCAGCACGCTGATCACGCGGGTCCTCTACGAGGCCGCGGGAGCCACCACCATGGCCGGCTCGTATGCGACCGCGGCGCTCAACGTGGGCGCCGCCGTCGGCCCGGTCATCGCTGCGGCCACCCTCAGCACCGAAGCCGGCGACCTCGGGCCGCTCTGGGCAAGCGGACTCCTCGTCGCGGTCGCGCTGCTCATCGCGTTCCCCCTCCTCACCACCATCACGGCCGGCAGGAGCACCGAGGTGCTCAGGTGACATACACGAACTCGGGCTGCGAGACCGCGCGAGCGCCAACGTCACGGCCGGCAAAAGCTAGATGCCGCTAGGTTCGGGCCGGTTCGCGTCAGGGCAACGAGAAGGGGCGCCCGGCACAGTGCCGAGCGCCCCTTCTCCACGTCAACCGAGCTACGCCGAAGCCGCGTCCGCCCGCTGCGCCTTCAGCGCCCGCTCCACGCCCGCGCGGGACTCGGAGATGAGGCGGCGGAGGGCCGGGGTCGGCTCCGTGGCCGTCAGCCACGTGTCCGTCTTGGTCAGCGTCTCTTCCGAGACCTGGACCGACGGATAGAGGCCCACCGCGATCTGCTGGGCCATCTCGTGGGAGCGGGAGTCCCAGGCCGTCTTGACGGACTCGAAGTAGCGGTCCGTGTAGGGGGCGAGGAGTTCGCGCTGGTCGGTCTGGACGAAGCCGCCGATGACGGCTTCCTGGACGGCGTTGGGGAGCTTGTCGGACTCGACGACCGAGGCCCAGGCTTCCGCCTTCGCCTCGGCGGTCGGGCGGGCCGCGCGGGCGGTGGCCGCGTGGCGCTCGCCCGCCGCCGTGCGGTCACGCTCGTACTCGGTGGCGATCTCCGTCTCGTCGAAGCGGCCCACCGCGGCGAGGCGCTCCACGAACGCCCAGCGCAGCTCGGTGTCGACGGCGAGGCCCTCGACGGTCTGCGAGCCGTCGAGCAGCGCCTCGAGGAGGTCGAGCTGCTCCGGCGTACGGGCGGTCGCGGCGAACGCACGCGCCCAGGCGAGCTGGTGGTCGCTGCCACCCTCCGCCGTGCGCAGGTGGGCCAGCGTCGCCTCGGTCCAGCGGGTCAGCAGGGTCTCGCGGGCGGCCGGGTCGGCGTACAGGTCGATCGCCAGCTTGGCCTGCCGGTGCAGCGACTGCACGACACCGATGTCGGACTCCTTGCCGATGCCGGACAGCACCAGCGAGAGGTAGTCACGGGTGGCCAGCTCGCCGTCACGGGTCATGTCCCAGGCCGACGCCCAGCTCAGCGCGCGCGGCAGCGACTCCGTGAAGTCACCGAGGTGCTCGGTGACGGCCGCGAGGGACTCCTCGTCCAGGCGGACCTTCGCGTACGACAGGTCGTCGTCGTTGAGGAGGATCACCGCGGGGCGGCGCACGCCGGACAGCTCGGGTACGGCCGTCAGCTCGCCGTCCACGTCCAGCTCGACCCGCTTCACCCGGACCAGCTTGCCCGCGTCGTCCAGGTCGTACAGGCCGATCGCGATGCGGTGCGGGCGCAGCGTCGGCTCGCCCTTGGCACCGGCCGGGAGCGCCGGGGCCTCCTGGCGGACCGCGAAGGAGGTGATGACACCGTCCGCGTCGGTCTCCAGCTCGGGACGGAGGATGTTGATGCCCGCCGTCTCCAGCCACGCCTTCGACCAGGTCTTCAGATCGCGCCCGGAGGTCTCCTCCAGCGCGCCCAGCAGGTCGGAGAGCCGCGTGTTGCCGAACGCGTGCCGCTTGAAGTACGCCTGCACGCCCCGGAAGAACTCGTCCTCACCGACGTACGCCACGAGCTGCTTCAGCACCGAGGCGCCCTTGGCGTACGTGATGCCGTCGAAGTTGACCAGCACGTCGTCCAGGTCGCGGATGTCCGCCATGATCGGGTGCGTGGACGGCAGCTGGTCCTGGCGGTACGCCCACGTCTTCATCGAGTTGGCGAACGTGGTCCACGAGTGCGGCCACTTCGAGCCCGGCGCCGATGCCTGGCAGGCGATGGAGGTGAAGGTGGCGAACGACTCGTTCAGCCACAGGTCGTTCCACCACTCCATGGTGACCAGGTCGCCGAACCACATGTGCGCCAGCTCGTGCAGGATCGTCTCCGCCCGCACCTCGTACGCCGCGTCGGTCACCTTGGACCGGAAGACGTACTGGTCGCGGATGGTCACCGCGCCCGCGTTCTCCATCGCGCCCGCGTTGAACTCCGGTACGAACAGCTGGTCGTACTTCTCGAAGGGGTACGCGTAGTCGAACTTCTCCTGGAACCAGTCGAAGCCCTGCCGGGTGACGTCGAAGATCGCGTCGGAGTCGAGGAACTCCGCGAGCGAGGGACGGCAGTAGATGCCGAGCGGCACGGACTGCCCGTCCTTCTCGTACACGCTGTGCACCGAGTGGTACGGGCCGACGATCAGCGCCGTGATGTACGACGAGATGCGCGGGGTCGGCGCGAACGCCCAGACGTTGTCCTTGGGCTCCGGCGTCGGGGAGTTGGAGATCACCGTCCAGCCCTCGGGGGCCGTCACCGTGAAGCGGAACGTCGCCTTGAGGTCCGGCTGCTCGAAGTTGGCGAACACGCGCCGCGCGTCCGGCACCTCGAACTGCGTGTACAGGTACGCCTGTTCGTCGACCGGGTCCACGAACCGGTGCAGACCCTCACCGGTGTTGGTGTACGCGCAGTCGGCCACCACCCGCAGGATGTTGCGGCCGTCGAGCAGACCGGGCAGCGCGATCCGCGACTCCTTGAAGACCTCCGCCGGGTCCAGCGCGTCCCCGTTCAGCGTCACCTCGCGCACGGCCGGTGCGACCAGGTCGATGAAGGACTCGGCGCCGGACTCGGCCACGTCGAAGCGCACCGTGGTCACGGACCGGAAGGTGCCCCCCTCCTGCGCGCCGGAAAGGTCGAGATCGATCTCGTACGAGTCCACGGTGAGCAGCTCAGCCCGCTGCTGCGCCTCTTCCCGAGTCAGGTTTGTGCCAGGCACGCGGTCATCTCCTCGTTATGTGTGGGTTGCGCCATCCTTCCACGGGAGATCCGCGAACGCGATGTCCTTATCCCGCCGGTCACCGGGCCTTCGCGGGACCAGCCTGGGACACATGACGACACACGCCACGACCCTCCACACCGCGCGCGCCATCACGGCAACGGTCCTCGCCGCACTGCGCGCCTCGGACGACGCCGGACGCCCGACGACCCCCCTCGCCGACCCCGAGGGCGGCGCCCCGCTGCGCTGCTGCCTGCGCCGCAGCGAACCCGGTGAGCACATCGCCCTGGTCTCCTACGCGCCCCTGCGCCGCTGGGCCGCCCACACCGGCGCCGAACCGGGCGCGTACGACGAGCAGGGCCCGGTGTTCATCCACGCCGACCCCTGCGGCGGACCGGCGTCCGAAGGCGGGCTCGCCTTCACCGACGCGCACCGCGTGCTGCGCCGCTACTCGCCCGACGGCCACATCCTCGGCGGCCGCTTGGTCACCCCGCCCGAGGACTTCGAGGCCGCCCTGAGCGAGGCGTTCACCGACCCCGAGGTGGCGCTCGTACACGTCCGGGCGGTGGAGTACGGCTGCTTCCTGTACGAGGTGCGCAGGCCATGAAAAAGGGGGCGCACCGCTAAAAAACGGCGCGCCCCCCAGCAGACTCAGCCCTTCAGCTCCGCCGCCACCAGCTCCGCGATCTGCACGGCGTTCAGCGCGGCGCCCTTGCGGAGGTTGTCGTTGGAGATGAACAGGGCGAGGCCGTGGTCCACCGTCTCGTCGGCGCGGATGCGGCCCACGTAGGACGGGTCCTGACCGGCCGCCTGGAGCGGGGTCGGGATCTCGGAGAGGGCGACACCCGGCGCCTGCGCCAGCAGCTCGGTCGCGCGCTCGGCGGAGATCGGGCGGGCGAAGCGGGCGTTGACCTGGAGGGAGTGGCCGGAGAAGACCGGGACGCGCACGCAGGTGCCGGAGACCTTCAGCTCCGGGATCTCCAGGATCTTGCGGGACTCGTTGCGGAGCTTCTGCTCCTCGTCGGTCTCGTTCAGGCCGTCGTCCACGATGGACCCGGCCAGCGGGAGCACGTTGAAGGCGATCGGGCGCTGGTAGACGCCCGGCTCGGGGAAGTCGACCGCGTCGCCGTCGTGGGTGAGCTTGTCGGCGTCGGCGACGACCTTCTGTGCCTGCCCGTGCAGCTCGGCCACGCCCGCGAGACCCGAGCCGGAGACGGCCTGGTAGGTGGCGACGACCAGCGCCTCGAGCCCGGCCTCCTCGTGCAGCGGGCGCAGCACCGGCATCGCGGCCATCGTGGTGCAGTTCGGGTTGGCGATGATGCCCTTGGGGCGGTCCGCGATGGCGTGCGGGTTCACCTCGGACACCACCAGGGGCACCTCGGGGTCCCGGCGCCAGGCCGAGGAGTTGTCGATCACGACGGGCCCCTGCGCGGCGACCTTCTCCGCGAGCGCCTTGGAGGTGGCGCCGCCCGCGGAGAAGAGCACGATGTCGAGGCCGGAGTAGTCGGCGGTCGAGGCGTCCTCCACCGTCACGCCGTCCAGCACGGTCCCGGCCGAGCGGGCGGAGGCGAACAGGCGCAGCTCGGTGACCGGGAAGTCCCGCTCCTTGAGGATCTTGCGCATGACCGTGCCGACCTGACCGGTGGCTCCGACGATTCCGACCCTCACGACGACTCCCTCTGTCTGTCCCAGTACCGGGTCACTTGCTTGACCGGCACTTTTCCATCATGCGGCCGACACAGGGCCGCGTGTCCAATCCTTTGTACGGGTGTGCCCGAAGTGGGGGACACCCGTGGCCGGGCGGACGGCCCGCGGACCTGCGGTCCCACGCGGGGAGCGGCCGCAGAAGTTCCCTCCCCCGGACCCGTCGGCCGCAAGCCGTGCTGTCCGGTCCCTGCCCGTCCGGCCCCCCGCCATACGGAGGTGTGACGCACGCCGCACACGCCGAAGGGGCGGGCGCCCACCAGGACGCCCGCCCCCTCCACCAGGGAAATCAGCCGGTTACGGCGTGACCTTCCCGATCTGCACACTCGCGGTGCCCGCGACCGTGCCGCGCGCGTTCACCAGCTGGACGCGGCCGAAGAACTCGCGGCCGGCCGGGGCCTCGGCGGCGGCCGTGACCTGGCCGGACACCGTGGCGGAGGCGCCCGTGGCGAGCTTCACCGGGGCCGAACCGTCGACCGTGACCGCGCCGAGGGCGTCGGAGAAGAACACGTCCCGGTAGTCGTAGTCGGTGGAACCGGCCGGGACCGAGTAGCCCACGACCTCGACCGTGTACGTGCCCGCGGCGGGGGACGGGACGGAGACCGCCTCCTCCGAGTCGCCGTCGGCGGACGTGCCGACCACCTTGCCGGACGCGTCGTAGACCGTGAGGTCGAGGTCGGCGGCCGGGTCCGAGACCTTGCCGATGGCCACGTCGAGCGACTTGGCACCGGCCGGGACGTCCACCGTGGTGGTCGCGGTCTCGCCCTCCTTGATCGCCGGGCGGGCGGCCTTCGCGGAGCCGAGCGGGCCGCCGACCAGCTTGCCGTCGAGCGCGGCGTACTTGTTGGTGACCTTCCAGGACGCGGTGGCCGGGACGCCCACCTTGGCCTCGGGCACCGTCACGGTCTCCGGGTCGAAGACCGCGCCGAGCACGGAGACGTCCAGCTGGTAGGGGTTGTCCAGCAGGGGCGAGGTGCGGCGCGCCTCGACCTCGACCTCCCAGACACCGGCCTGCGGGTCGGCGTAGGAGCGCACGTCGGCCTTGCAGCCGTTGCCGTCGAGGTAGTTGTTGTAGCAGTACGGGGTGCCGGTGTTGTCGACCGGCGTGCCGTAGGGGTGGATGGCGATGAACCGGGTCTGGCTGCCGGACTTCAGGCCGCCGATGGCCACCTCCAGCGACTTGGCGCCCTCGGGCACGGTCAGGAAGTACGAGCGGGTGCTGTTGCGCTGCACCGAGCCGGAGACGGAGCGGGTGAAGTCCACCGGGCTCGCCACCACGACCGTGCTGAGGATCTGCTTGTCGACGCCCACGGTCAGCGGGTCGTCGACGCGCAGGATCGCGCTCTTCAGCCCGGCCGACTTCGGGGCGGCCTCCACCTTGACGGTGACCGGCTGGTTCAGCGGCAGCTTCACCAGCGGGCTGCCGACGACGCGGAAGGTGTGCTCCGGGTCGTTGCCGAAGCTCAGCAGGTGCCAGACCGCGCGGTCGGCACCGGTGGTGCGGGTGACCGTGACGTCGTACGTCTTGCGCTGGCCGGACTTCAGGCCGCCCTCGCGGTCGTAGAGGCCGGTGCCGAAGCCGGGGGTCTTCAGGGCGTAGTCGATCGCGGTGTCGACCGGGGCCTTCACCGTGTACTCGTGCGCCGAGGCGCCGAGCCGGATCGCGGTCCAGGCGTCCACGACGTCGATCAGGCCGGAGCCCTCCTCGTACGCCTGCGCGCCCGGGATGTGGTGCGCGGTCGAGGTCAGCGCGGTGCGCAGCACGGCCGGGGTGAGGTCGATGTTCTTCTGCTTGGCGGCGCTGATCAGCAGCGCGCTCGCGCCCGCGGCCTGCGGGGAGGCCATCGAGGTGCCCTGGAGCATCGAGTAACCGGCGGGCAGGGTGTAGCCCGACTCGGCGACCGGGGAGCCGGGCAGCCAGGTCTGGGTGGTGTTGATCGCGGCGCCGGGCGCGGTGATGGTCGGCGTGAAGCCGCCGTCCTCACGCGGGCCGCGCGAGGAGAACGGCATCAGCGCGTACTTGGTGTCCACCGCCGAGCCGTAGTTCGACGCCCAGGTCTCCTTGGAGATGGCGGCGCCGACCGAGACGACCTTGTCGGCCAGGCCGGGGTCGCCGATGGTGTTGGCGCCGGGGCCGGAGTTGCCCGCCGAGATGACGAGCTGCACGCCGTAGGTGTCGATGAGCCGGGTGTACAGCTCGGCACGGGCGTTGTTGCCGTCGTTCAGCGCCGGGAGACCGCCGATGGACATGTTGACGATGTCCACGCCCCGGTTGGTCACCAGGTCGATCATGCCCTCGGTCAGGGCGACGTTGGTGCAGCCGCCGGACCAGGTGCAGGCGCGCGAGGAGACGATCTTCGCGCCGGGCGCGGCACCGTTCATCTTGCCGCCGAACAGCCCGTTGGCGGCGGTGATGCCCGCGACATGGGTGCCGTGCTCGGACTCGATCACGCCGATGTTGACGTAGTCGGCCTTGGCGCCCGAGGCGTTGTAGACGACGTCCTTGCGGACCTCGACCACGAACGGGATGCGCTCGACGACGTCCGTCTTCGGGTCGTCGGTGCCGAAGTAGCCGACCTGGTAGCCGTCCTTGTACGCCTTCATCGGCGCGTTGTTGCCGAAGTCCAGGTCGTCGTCGGTGTCGACGCGGACCGTGCCGGTGGCCGGGTCGTACAGCACGCCCCAGGCGTCGGTGGTGTCCCCGTCGCGGTTGAGGTCGCCCTTCATGTCGCCGCCGGTGGTGGCGGACTCGTACAGGTAGTTGAACTTGTAGGCACCGGCCGGGGCCTTGAAGGTCTCCGCGTTCGCGCCGGAGCCGACCGAGAAGGACGGGCCGGAGACCGCGGCGGTCATCCGCCGCCAGGTGCCGTCGCTGTCGTTCACCGGGTCGGTGGAGGTGACCCAGTCCACGATCTTGCGCTCACCGGTGGTGGTCTTCTGGAGCGCCGGGTGGCCGAGGTCGACACCGGAGTCCAGGATGCCGATGGTGACCCCGCGCCCGTCCGCCTTCGGGTTGTTCTTCACGAAGTCGACGGCGCCGGTCTCGAAGGACGGGTTGTACGGGTTCTTCGCCGGGGTCTTGCTGTCGGGCGCCGGGTAAGTGGCGGCCGCACGGGCGTCCTTGGCGTCCTTCGCGGTGTCCGCGCCCGGCGCCGGGTCGTCCAGCGGGATCTCCTGGCGCAGGTCGATCGCGTGCACCGAGGACAGCTTGGCCGCGGCGGCGATGACCGAGTCCGCCTGGGCGGTCGGGACGGTGGCGCGGACGTAGCCGACCTTGTCGAAGGTGCGGCCCACGGTGCCGACCGTGTCCAGCTGCGCGGCGACCTGCTCGGTGGAGCCCGGCGCGGTGGCGATCATCATCGTGACGCTCTTGGCGCCGTCCGCCTTGGCCTCCGCGAGCCGGTCGGCGTCGTCCGGACCGAGCTTGCGGGGCGCGGACTTGGCGCCCGGGTCGGCGGGCGGCGCGTCGGCGGCGAGGGCCATCGGCACGGGGCCGGCCGCACAGAGGGCGGCCACCACGCCGACGGCCACGCTCAGACGCGCCAGGCGTCTCGGGCCGGATATCGGATCACGGTCGGGGGAGTGGGTCATCGCATCCCTTAGTCGGTGAGGGTTGTCCGCGAGGTCCAGTGCCGGACCAGCGCAGCCTTTCCCAAGCGACCGATCTTTGGGGTTCGTTGACCGAATCGAAATCCATGTATGGGGAAAACCCGCGATGCGATGTGTGCGGTTGGGGACCGAATAAGCATGAATTCGCTCGGTTCCCCGGCGGCGCGCGCTAACGTCCGGGCATGCGACGTAAGTTGAGGGTGGCGGCCTACGCCGTGTGTGTCCGGGACGGACAGCTCCTGCTCGCCCGCTCACCCGCGCGCGGCGGTGGCCATGAGTGGGTACTGCCGGGCGGCGGCGCCGAGTTCGGCGAGGACCCGTACGACACCGTGCGCCGCGAGGTGACGGAGGAGACCGGCTACCGGGTGGAGGTGACCGACCTGCTCGGCGTGCACACCAACCGGGCGGTGCTGCCCGGCCGTTTCCCCGGCCGCGCCGTCGACCACCACGGCGTCCGGCTGCTGTACGCGGCGCACGTCACCGGCGGCGAACTGCGCAACGAGGTGGGCGGCTCCACCGACCTCGCCGCCTGGCACGACCTCGACGCGGTGTCCGGGCTGCCCCGTGTCTCCCTGATCGACACCGCCCTGCGCCTGTGGCGCGACCGCCCGCCCACCGGCCGCCTGGGCGCGCTGAGCGAGACGCCCTAGCGGGGCAGCACCACCACGTACGCCGCCGGATCGCGGTCACCGGCGGCCATCAGTGCCGTGCGGACCACCGCGGCCTGCTGCTCCGCCGACTCCCTCAGCTTCCTCGGGGTGATGTGCACGACCGTGATCCCGAGCCGCTCCAGGTGCTCCCGCTTGCGGGCGTACTCCGACCAGGTCGCGTCCTCGTCCTGGCGCGGGGCCCGGGTGTCCAGCTCGACGGCGACCGCCTGCTCGGGCCAGTAGGCGTCGAGCCCGCCCAGGTGGGGGCCGCCGGGCAGCCGCAGGTCCACGTTCCACACCGGGTCGGGCAGCCCGTACCCGGTGACCATCCGGTACAGCCGGTCCTCCGCGACCGCGCGGCCCTCGGCCACCAGGGAGTCCACCGCGTCCACCACATGGGCCCGGCCCATCAGCCTCGCCTCGGTCAACTCCCGTACCAGCGCGGCCGGATCGCAGTGCCCGTCGCGCACCGCCTCGGCCAGCAGCCGCCGTACCGTGTCCGCGTCGCTCAGGTGGGCCACCGCGTCCGCCACCGCCCGTACCACCGGCGCCACCGGCAGACCCGCCACCGGCCGGGCGACGGGGAGGTCCGGGGTGCGCACCACCCGCACGTACCCGGTCGAGCGCAGTCGGCGCAGCCTCGGGACCAGGACGTCGATCCGCTCCAGGGACACCAGCGGGGGAGCGGACGGCAGCCCGTGCAGGGCCAGCGCGGCCAGGCCGGTGAGCATCGCCTCCGCGTAGGCCCCCCGGTGCGGGTCGCCCGCGCCCGGCTGGGCGGGCACACCCGGCACCGACTCGCGGGAGCCGTACAGCAGCGCGCCGTGCAGGCGCTCCTCGCTCGTGGGCGCCCCGGAGTGCAGCAGGACCACGTTGGGCAACAGCAGCCGCCAGGGGCCGTCGGCCCGGCACCGCTCGTTCAGCTCGGCCGTCGTCACCCCGTGGGTGCGCAGCTGGGCGGCGGTCAGGACCCGGCGGTGGACCTCGGTGAGGTGGCGGAGCGGGCGGGGGGAGAGCGGGGTGTCGTGCGTCATGGCTCTGGAATGCCCTACTTCCGGCCCACCCGTAACCGCTGTTACACAGCCGTCGAAAAATGCGGACAACACGGTACTAAAGGACGGGTGTTCGGGTGCCGAATAGGCCGCGAAAACCCCTGGTCCGTTCGGGGGAGGACCAGGGGTTACGGGTCGCCGTGCCCGGATTCCGTAACGGTCACCGGGCGATGAAGCTCAGGCCAAAGATCAGGCGTCGGCGTCGCACTCCTGTGCGCGCAGCGCCCGTGCCAGGTCGTCCCGCGCCTCCAGCACCAGCCGCCGCAGCGCCGGGGCCGCGTCCGCGTGCTCCGCCAGCCACGCGTCGGTCGCCGCCAGGGTCTCCGGCCGGTCCTGGTACGCCGGGAACAGCCCGCTGACGAGGTGCATGGCGATCTGGATCGACCGCTCCCGCCACACCCGCTCGAGCGCCGCGAAGTACTTCTCCACGTACGGCGCCGTCAGCTCCCGCTGCCCCGGCTGGCCGAAGCCCGCGATGGTCGCCTCCACCAGCGCGTTGGACAGGGCGTCCGACTCCACGACCTGCGCCCACGCCTGCGCCTTGACCGCCGCCGAGGGCCGCGCGGCCAGACAGCGCACCTGGTGCCGCTTGCCCGACGCGGTGTCGTCGCGGGCCAGTTCGGCCGCGAGCACCTCCTCGTCGGCCACCCCGTGCGCGGCCAGCGGCTCCAGGAACGCCCAGCGCAGCTCCTGGTCCAGGGCCAGGCCCTCGACCGTCTCGGTGCCGTCCAGCAGCTCCGTCAGCAGGGCCAGGTCGGCCGGGCCGGAGGCGACCGTGGCGAAGAACCGCGCCCAGGCCAGCTGCTGTTCGCTGCCCGGCCCGGCGGCCCGCAGCTCCTTCAGCGCGCCCTGCGCCAGCAGTTCGCCGCCCGCCGCCCGCCACTCGGGCGCCGCGTACCGCTCCAGGGCGGTACCGGCCCAGGCGTGCAGCATCTGGAGCACGCCGATGTCGGACTCCCGGCCCGCGAACCGCAGCACCAGCGCCACGAACTCCCGCGCGGGCAGCAGGCCGTCCCGCGTCAGGTTCCACAGCGCGGACCAGCACAGGGCGCGGGCGAGGGGGTCGGTCAGGTCGCCGAGGTGCTCGCGGAGGGTGGCGAGGGAGGTCTCGTCGAAGCGGATCTTGCAGTAGGTGAGGTCGTCGTCGTTGACCAGGACGAGGTCGGGAGCCTCGGCGCCGACCGTGTACCCGGCGACCGTGCGGGGCCCGTCGACATCCAGCTCCTCACAGGAGTACCGCTTCAGCTCCCCCTCGGGGGTGAGGCGGTACAGCCCCACCTTCACCCGGTGCGGGCGCAGTTCGGGATGCGACTCCGGCGCCTCCTGCACCACGGCCAGCTCCGCGATCCGGCCCTCGTCGTCCAACAGCACCTGCGGAGTCAGGGAGTTGACCCCGGCCGTCTGGAGCCAGGAGCGGGACCACGCCGACATGTCCCGTCCGCTGGTCTCGCCCAGCACCGACAGCAGGTCCGCCAGCCGGGTGTTGCCGTAGGCGTGCCGCTTGAAGTAGCGCCGGGCGCCCTCCAGGAAGGCGTCCTGGCCGACGTACGCCACCAGCTGCTTGAGGACGGAGGCGCCCTTGGCGTAGGTGATGCCGTCGAAGTTGAGCTTGGCGTCCTGGAGGTCGCGGATGTCGGCGGTGATGGGGTGCGTGGAGGGCAGCTGGTCGGCGCGGTACGCCCATGCCTTGCGGCGGTTGGCGAACGTCGTCCAGGCGTCCTTGAACCGGGTCGCGCCGACGTTGCCGAAGGTGCCCATGAAGTCCGCGAAGGACTCCTTCAGCCACAGGTCGTCCCACCAGACCATGGTGACGAGGTCGCCGAACCACATGTGCGCCATCTCGTGCAGGATCACGTTGGCCCGCGCCTCGTACGACGCCTGCGTGACCTTGCCCCGGAAGATGTACTCCTCCCGGAAGGTCACCAGTCCGGGGTTCTCCATCGCCCCGAGGTTGTACTCGGGCACGAACGCCTGGTCGTACTTCCCGAAGGGGTACGGGTAGTCGAAGTTCTCGTGGAAGAAGTCCAGGCCCTGCTTGGTGATCAGGAAGATGTCGTCGGCGTCGAAGTAGGGCGCCAGACCCTTGCGGCACATCGCGCCGAGCGGGATCTCCAGCGTGGACCCGTCCTCCAGCACGCGCTCGTAGGAGTCCGTGACGTAGTGGTACGGGCCCGCGACCACGCAGGTGATGTACGTCGAGATCGGCTTGGTCTCCGCGAACCGCCAGACACCGTCGGTGAGTTCACCGGCGCCGTTGCTCCACACCGTCCAGCCCTCGGGGGCGCGCACCTCGAAGCGGTAGGGCGCCTTGAGGTCGGGCTGCTCGAAGTTGGCGAACACCCGCCGGGAGTCGGCCGGTTCGTACTGGGTGTAGAGGTAGACCTCGCCGTCCTCGGGGTCCACGAAGCGGTGCAGGCCCTCGCCGGTGCGGGAGTAGGCGCACTGGGCGTCCACGGTCAGCTCGTTGTCGGCGGCCAGGTCCGTGAGCGCGATCCGGGTGCCGTCGAACACCTCGCCGGGGTCGAGATCGCGGCCGTTGAGCGTCACCGAGGTCACGCTCGGCGCGATCAGGTCGGCGAAGCTGGTCGCGCCCGGCTCGGCGCAGCGGAAACGGATCGTGGTCACCGAGCGGAAGGTGCGGGGCTCGCCGTCGGACTCGCCCACGGCGGAGCGCAGGTCCAGCGCCACGTCGTACCCGTCGACGGACAGCAGGGCGGCTCGCTCGCGGGCCTCGTCGCGGGACAGATTCTCACCGGGCACGGGCGGCACTCCCTTGGGGTCGCAAGATTCAGGCTCTGAACGGCACGATCCTGCCATGCGGCCCTGACCGGCGGCAGCGGGGAATTGCGGGGCGGGGGGCGCTGTTGCCGCTGGAAAAGACCTTCTCGCGAGGAGAGACATGTCCGAGACCGCGACCACGTCGGGCAAGACCCCGGTGGACTTCTGGTTCGACCCGCTCTGCCCCTGGGCCTGGATGACCTCCCGCTGGGTGCTGGAGGTGGAGAAGGTCCGTGACATCGAGGTCCGCTGGCACATCATGAGCCTCGCCGTCCTCAACGAGCCCCGGATCGACGAGCTGCCCGAGGAGTACCGGGACATGCTCGCCACCAAGGCGTGGCAGCCGGTCCGGGTGGTCACCGCCGCCTGGCAGAAGCACGGCGCGGACGTCCTCGGCCCGCTGTACACCGCGCTCGGCACCCGTATCCACAACGAGGGCGAGGGCCCGACCCGCGAGGCCGTCGTGGGCGCGCTCGCCGAGGTCGGCCTGCCCGCCGACCTGATCGACTACTTCGACCAGACCGACTTCGAGTTCGACGCCGAGCTGCGCGCCTCCCACAAGGAGGGCATCGAGAAGGTCGGCCAGGACGTGGGCACCCCGGTCATCGCGGTCCCCGGCCCGGACGGCGAGCAGATCGCCTTCTTCGGCCCCGTGGTCACCCCGGCCCCCAAGGGCGAGGCGGCGGCCCGCCTGTGGGACGGCACCGTCGCGGTCGCCTCGGTACCGGGCTTCTACGAGCTGAAGCGCAGCCGCACGGTCGGCCCGGACTTCAGCAACCTCTGACCGGCGCGTGAAGAAGCCCCCCGCGAGTCCTGTCCTCGCGGGGGGCTTCCTTCATCCGCCCGCCGGTGAAGGTTGAGAAGACGATCACGAGGCGGGAGCCTTATTGCAAGTTACTTGCAACTACACGCTAGCAACAGAACGCGGGTCTTGGGTACGGGGGTACGCGAAGGCCCCCGCGTGTCGTCCACGCGGGGGCCTGTCGGGAAGGGCTCAGCTACGGGCGCGCGCCCGCTGTCGGACGTACCCGGCCGCCGCCAGGGCCAGGGTCAGGCCGCCGGTGGAGTACAGCTGTACGCGCGTGTCGGGCTGCTCGGCCATCAGGACCAGGATCACCACCATGCCCAGCAGCGCGGCCCAGGTCAGCCACGGGAACGCCCACATCCGCACGGCGGGCGGCGCCTCACCGGCCCGCTCGGCGCGGCGGCGCAGCAGGAGCTGGGAGACGCCGACGAAGATCCAGACGACCAGGATGACCGCGCCGATCATGTTCAGCAGCCACATGAACACGTCGTCCGGACGCCAGTAGCTCAGCAGCACACAGCCGAAGCCGAACACCGACGAGACCAGGACCGCGATCCGGGGCACCCCGCCGGACACCCTCGCCAGCACCCTCGGGCCCAGGCCCCGCTGGACGAGGGAGTGCAGCATGCGCGAGGAGCCGTAGATGTTGGCGTTCATCGCGGAGAGCAGCGCGGCCAGCACCACGACGTCCATCACCTGGCCCGCGCCGGGGATGCCGAGGGTGTCCAGGGCGGCGACGTACGGGCCGCGCTCCACGACCTCCTTCGAGTCCCACGGCACCAGGGTGACCACGACGGCCATCGAGCCGATGTAGAACAGCGCGATCCGCCACATCGTGGTGCGCACCGCGCTCGCCACGCCCCGGACCGGGTCCTCGGACTCGGCGGCCGCGATGGTCACCGTCTCCAGACCGCCGTACGCGAACACCGACGCGAGCAGGCCGAGGACCAGGCCCTGGCTCCCGTGGGGCAGGAGGTCGGTGAGGTGGGAGGTGCCGGGGGAGTGGGTGCCGGGCAGCACGCCCGCGATGGCCAGCACGCCGAGCAGCAGGAACGCGCAGATCGCGGCGACCTTCAGGGCGGCGAACCAGAACTCGAACTCGCCGAAGTTCTTCACCGCGGTCAGGTTCGCCCCGCAGAAGACCAGCATGAACAGCGCGACCCAGGCCCACTGCGGGGTCCCCGGCAGCCAGCCGCTGACGATCTTCCCGGCGCCGATGCCCTCCAGGCCGACGACCGTGCACTGCATGACCCAGAACGACCAGCCGACGGTGAACCCGGCCCACGGCCCGATCGCCCGCTCGGCGTGCGCGGAGAACGAACCCGACGACGGGTACGCCGACGACAGTTCGCCCAGCATCCGCATCACCAGCAGGACCAGCAGTCCGGAGAGGGTGTAGGCGACGACGATGGACGGGCCCGCGGCGGCGATACCGGCGCCGGAGCCGACGAACAGGCCCGCGCCGATCACACCGCCCAGGGCGATCATGGACAGGTGGCGCTGTTTGAGGCCGGAGGAGAGCGGGACGCCCTGCTGCTGCTCCTGCGGCGCTTGCGTGGTGGTGCTGGGCATCGGCGCGGCTCGTCCAGTGCGGTAGGTGGGTAAAAACTCCCCCAGTCTGGGCGAAGTCGGCCTGCGGGTAGGGGGTGTGTCCGGTATGCGGACGCCTCGCTTACGGAATGCTTACGTCCACTTACCGTACGGCGGAGAGGTCGGTGACGGGTATCACGCCGCATCCGGTGTACGACGCATCCTTTGTGCGAAGCCCACCAAGCCGCTGTTCACGCCTTTGTCGAGCACAGACGGTGATCGGCGCGTGCGGGCCGGTATAGCGTCCAGATGTTGCCCCCTGTCCCTGTCCACACACCCGCGGAGTCCCCATGAGCACCGCCAGCGTCACCGCCCGGCCCGGCGCCGTCCTCGCCGACCTCCTTCCGTCCTCGCGCGTGCGCGACGCCGCCTTCGTGCTCGGCGGCGCGGCGCTCACCGGTCTCGCGGCCCAGATCGCGGTGCCGGTGCCCGGCTCCCCGGTGCCGGTGACGGGACAGACCTTCGCCGCACTGCTGGTCGGCACGACGCTCGGCGCCCGCCGCGGTGTCGCCGCCCTCGCGCTGTACGCCGCCGCGGGCCTCGCCGGGGTGCCGTGGTTCGCCCAGGGCGGCTCCGGCCTGTCGGTCTCCTTCGGCTACGTCCTCGGCATGCTGCTCGCCGCCGCGGCCGTCGGCGCCCTGGCCCGCCGCGGCGCGGACCGCTCGCCGCTGCGCATGGCCGGGACGATGCTCCTGGGCGAGGCCATCATCTACGCCGTCGGCGTCCCCTACCTCGCCTTCGCGGCCCACATGTCCGCCACGGCGGCCATCGCGGCGGGCCTCACCCCCTTCCTCATCGGCGACGCCCTGAAGGCCGCCCTGGCGATGGGCGCACTGCCCACGGCGTGGAAGCTGACGAACAAGAGCTGACCCCAAGCGCCGAAGAGCCCCGGGACCATGAACTGGTCCCGGGGCTCTTTCGTGTCCGCGTCAGGTGCGGGGGCCGGTGGCTAGGCCGCCGGGACCTTCTCCGGGTCCTCGGTGGCCGGGATCTCCGGCTGGGTCTTCTTCGCCGTGATCGACTGCTTGACGAAGGCGATGATCAGGACCACCGCCGCCACCATCAGGGACAGCAGGACCGTCTCGCGGCCGTCATGCTCCGTGTCGGTCAGCATGTAGCCGAGGACGAAGACGATCATCGCGGCCGTGGCCCAGGTGAGGTACGGGTACAGCCACATCTTCACGACGAGCTTCTCCGGCGCCTCCCGCTGGATGATCTTCCGCATCCGCAGCTGCGAGAAGCAGATGACCAGCCACACGAAGAGCGCGACCGCGCCGCTGGAGTTCACCAGGAACAGGAAGACCGAGTCCGGGAACTTGTAGTTGAAGAACACCGCGACGAAGCCGAACAGCACCGAGGCCAGGATGGCCGCCATCGGCACACCGCGGGCGTTGGTCTTGGCGAACATCTTCGGGGCGTCACCCCGCTCACCGAGCGAGAAGGCCATGCGGGACGCGGTGTACAGACCCGAGTTCAGGCAGGACAGCACCGAGGTCAGCACGATGAAGTTCATGATCTGACCGGCGTGCGCGATACCGAGGGAGTTCAGTGCGGCGACGTAGGAACCGTCGGTCTTGATCGACGGGTCGTTCCACGGCAGCAGCGAGACCACGACGAGGATTGAGCCCAGGTAGAAGACCGCGATGCGCCAGATGATGCTGTTGGTCGACTTGGTGACCGCGCGCTGCGGGTTCTCCGACTCACCGGCCGCCAGCGTGGCGATCTCGGAGCCCATGAAGGAGAAGACGACCAGCAGCACACCGGTGAGGATCGCGCCCGGACCGTGCGGCAGGAAGCCGCCGTGGGCGGTGAGGTTGGACAGGCCCGCCTTGTCGGTGTGGGCACCCGGCAGCACACCGAAGATCGCGAGGGCGCCGACGACGATGAACGCGCCGATCGCCACGACCTTGATCCCGGCGAACCAGAACTCGAACTCACCGTAGGAGCCGACGGAGACCAGGTTGGTGGCCGTGAGCACCAGCATCACGATCAGCGCCCAGCCCCATTGCGGGACGGCCGGTATCCAGCCCTCCAGGATCTTCGCGCCGGCCGTCGCCTCGACGGCGAGCACCACGACCCAGAAGAACCAGTACAGCCAGCCGATGGAGAAACCGGCCCAGCGACCCAGCGCACGGTCGGCGTGCGCGGAGAAGGAGCCGGAGGTCGGGTTCGCCGCCGACATCTCGCCCAGCATCCGCATCACGAGGACGACGAGCGTGCCGACGAGGGCGTAGGACAGCAGGATGCCGGGTCCCGCCGTGGCGATACCCGTACTGGAGCCGACGAAAAGGCCGGCGCCGATCACACCACCGATGGCGATCATCGAAAGGTGACGGTTCTTGAGACCTGCTTGCAGCCCGGAACCATGGGACATGGGCGGAATTCCTTTGCGCCAGGTGGAGCGGTTCCCGTACGTACGGCGAAGCAGTCGTACGTCGTCGTACGGGGTCTCGCACGAGCGGTGTACGAGGCGGTCCAGTGAATCTGAGGGGAACGAATTCGGGAACCTCTGAATCCGGATTGTTACTTGAGGTTCCCTTGAGGTTCTATGGTCTGCCTCACATATCTCCTGTCGAACCCGGAGCTGCTGCCCGGAATCGGGCGTGACACACTCGGTGCATGCGCGTGTATCTCGGCTCCGACCATGCGGGCTACGAACTCAAGAACCACCTCGTCGAGTGGCTGAAGGCGGCGGGGCACGAGCCCGTCGACTGCGGGCCGCACATCTACGACGCCCAGGACGACTACCCGCCCTTCTGCCTCCGGGCGGCTGAGCGCACGGTGGCCGACCCCGGCTCCCTCGGCATCGTCATCGGCGGTTCCGGCAACGGCGAGCAGATCGCCGCCAACAAGGTGAAGGGGGTGCGCGCCGTCCTCGCCTGGAGCGAGGCCACCGCCGCGCTCGGCCGCGAGCACAACGACGCCAACGTCATCGCCGTCGGCGCCCGGCAGCACACCGAGGACGAGGCGACCAAGTTCGTCGAGATCTTCCTGAACACCCCGTTCACCGGCGAGGAGCGCCACTCCCGCCGCATCGACATGCTCACGGACTACGAGAACACCGGCGACCTCCCGCCCATCCCGGCGCACCACCCCCAGCAGTAACCCCGCGCCGCCCCCGCCGCCCGACCGTGGCGGGGGCCCGCACCCGAGGAAGGACCCTCCGGCCTTGCCAGAAGGGCACACGATCCACCGGCTGGCGCAGGACTACGCCGAGCGCTTTCGCGGCACCGCCCCGCTGGTCACCAGCCCCCAGGGCAAGTTCACCGACGCCGCCGAGCTGCTGGACGGCGCCGAGCTGACCACCACCGACGCCCACGGCAAGCACCTCTTCCTCGGCTTCCGCGACAGCGACTGGGTCCACATCCACCTCGGCCTCTTCGGCAAGGTCGCCTTCGGCCCGGCCCCCGCGCCCCCGCCGACCGACACCGTCCGGCTCCGCCTCGCCAACGACACCGCCTACGTCGACCTGCGCGGCCCCACCACCTGCGCCCTGATCACCGACGCCGAGAAGCGCGCCGTCCACGACCGCCTCGGCCCGGACCCGCTGCGCCCCGACGCCGACCCGGCCGTCGCCTACCGGCGGATCAGCCGCAGCCGCACCTCCGTCGCCGCACTGCTGATGGACCAGAAGACCATCGCCGGAGTCGGCAACGTCTACCGCGCCGAGGTCCTCTTCCGGCACGGCATCGACCCCTACCGCACCGGCCGCGACCTCACCCGGGCCGAGTGGGACGCGATCTGGGCCGACCTCGTGGCGCTGATGCGCGACGGCGTGCGCCACAACCGCATCGACACCGTCCGCCCCGAACACACCCCCGAGGCGATGGGCCGCCCGCCCCGCGTCGACGACCACGGCGGCGAGGTCTACGTCTACCGCCGGGCCACCCTGCCCTGCCACATCTGCGGCACCGAGATCCGTACCGCCGACCTCGCCGCCCGCAACCTCTTCTGGTGCCCCGCCTGCCAACTCGGCTGACCCGTGCGCCCCGTGCGCATCCGTGAACCGGTCGTGCGCCCCGTTCCGTCGTGCCAGGCCCGCAGCCCGCCGCCGAACAGGGCGGGGAATTTCCGCCGGGTGGCAGCGCGACGGCCGTTCGTGCCGTTCACTGTGTAGTCGGACGGCGTGGTCGTGACGCGGGGCCGAAACGCGAAGCGGAGCCTCGCACGGGGGACAAGTGGGACCTCCCGTGCCATGCGGCCGGTTGGATGGATAGGGTCCCGAACTGATGGCAGCAGGACGAGAACGGCGCGCGAAGGCCGAGACGTTCACGGCCCGGTGGAAGATGCAGTGGCACCGGGTCCGCGTCGCGCTGCGCAGAAGCGCGGTGGACTACTTCCGCGGCGACGGCCCCGACTGGATCGCCTTGGTCGGCCTGCTCCTCACCATTCCCGCGCTCATGGCCCTCACACTGGCCAACTCCGTCTGGTGCTCCCCGGCCACCCTCGTCATCCCGATCGTCGCGGGCGGACTGGTGCTGCGCCCGGCCAGCCTGCTCGGCCTGTACGCCACGGCCGCCGCCGCCCTCATCGTGGAATCGGTGCAGCTCGGGCCGTACACCGAGGGACCCTCCAGGGTCACCCCCGGCATCGTGCTGGTCGTCGCCGCCTGCGGCCTCTTCGGGCTGCTGACCGCGCAGTTCCGCAGCCGGGTCGGCGTGCCTTGGCGGCGCGGCGGCACCATGCTCTTCGACCTCCGCGAACGCATCCGGGCCCAGAGCGAGCTGCCCAAGCTGCCCCGGGGCTGGCACCAGGAGATGGCACTGCGCCCGGCGGGCGGCCAGTCCTTCTCCGGTGACTTCGTCGTCGCCGCCCGCACCAACAATGGCCGCACCCTGGAGGTCGTCCTCACCGACGTCTCCGGCAAGGGCATGGACGCCGGTTCCCGCGCCCTGCTGCTGTCCGGCGCCTTCGGCGGCCTGATCGGCTCGCTGCCCCCGCACTCCTTCCTGCCCGCCGCCAACGGCTATCTGCTCCGCCAGGACTGGGACGAGGGCTTCGCCACCTCCATCCACCTGGTGCTCGACCTCGACTCCGGCGACTACGAGCTGTACTCCGCGGGCCACCCGCCGGGCCTCCAGCTCAGCGCGGGCACCGGCCGCTGGGAGGAGACGGCCGCCGAGGGCCCGCTGCTCGGGGTGTACGACGGCGCCCAGTTCGACTCCAAGAAGGGCACCCTGCGGCCCGGCGACGTCCTGATGCTCTTCACCGACGGCCTGGTGGAAGCCTCCGACCGGGACATCGCCGAGGGCATCGACCGCCTCACCGGCGAGGCGGACCGCTATGTCGCGGGCGGCTTCCACGGCGCCGCCTGGCACCTCATCGAGGCCGTCGCCAAGGACGTCAACGACGACCGCGCGCTGCTGCTGATCTGCCGCGAGGCATCCGCGCCCGTCCGCTGAACCCCCGGTGCCAGACTGGGCCGATGACACCGCTCACCGTTGCCCAGGTCGAAGACCTCGCCCGCCGGGCCCACGCCGGACAGACCGACAAGGCGGGCCGTCCCTACGCCGAACACCTCGCCGCCGTCGCCGAGGGCGTACGGGAACGCGGCGGTGACGAGGAGCAGATCGCGGCGGCCTGGCTGCACGACGCCGTCGAGGACGACGCGCTCACCGAGGAGTGGCTGGCCGGTGCCGCGCTCACCGCACGCACCAAGGCCATCGTGCTCGCCCTCACCAAGCGGGCCGGTGAGCCGCCCGAGGAGTACGCGCGCCGCATCCTCGCCACACCGGGCGCCCCCCTGGTCAAGCACGCCGACCTCGCGCACAACGCCGACCCGGCCCGCCTCGCGGTGCTGGACGAGCCGACCCGCACGCGACTGGCCGGGAAGTACGCACGGATGCGCGCGCTTCTCGGCCAGCCGGAACAGGGGTGAGGGGAGGCGACAGGGGTGAGGGGAGGCGCTACACGCTCGCCTTCTCCCGTACGGGCTGCCTCGGCCCCTCGTGCTGACGCTCCCGCGCCTGCTGGGCGGGGTCCCGCTTGAAGGCCCATTCCATCTTCGGCTCCATCACGAAGCGGAACACCCGGCGTACCGGGGCCGTGCACAGCACCGTGACGACCGCGACCGCGAAGGACGTCACCAGGACCGCGCCGAGCGGGGTGTGCAGCCAGTGCGCGTCGTACCAGCCCTCCCAGCGGGTGTACTTGAGGACGAAGCCGTGCAGCAGATAGCCGCAGATCGTGCCCGTGCCCAGCGAGGTGAACCACATCCGGCGCCCCGGCACCCAGGCCAGGAAGCAGGCTGTCAGGACCACCGAGCAGGCGAACAGGGCCAGCGCCATCAGCGGCCCGTACCACCACGGCGCGCCCATCTCCTGGGCCGCGTCCCGGCGGTAGAACCAGCCGAAGTCGAGGTGCGGCACCACCAGCCAGGCGAAGGCCAGCGCGCCCGCGACGACGGGCACCGAGGCGATCCGCATGGCGCGGGTGCGTACGCGCCGGAAGTGCTCCGGTTTCAGGCACAGCCCCAGCACGAAGCAGGGCAGGAACTGCAACAGCCGCTGGAAGTCCAGGTCGTTGCTGATCGAGGGGGAGACGGTCGCCAGCATGGCGATGCCGAGGGCCAGCGGCAGCGGCCAGCGCACCACCTTCCACAGCGGGGTGGTCAGCCGCCACACGAACAGCGCCGCCAGGAACCAGCACAGGAAGTACGGGTCGAGCAGGGTGATCCCGGTCTCGGAGTCCTCGCCGAAGTGGTCGCGGAAGAGGGAGTAGACCGTCTCGAAGACGACGTACGGCACGGCGACCCCGGTGATCAGCCGCTTCAGCCGGTCCGGCCGCATGTCGAAACTGCGCGAGAAGTAGCCGGAGATGATGATGAACGCCGGCATGTGGAAGGTGTAGACGAAGATGTAGAGCGCCCGGAGTATCCGGCTGTCCGAGTACAGCGCCTCCCACGAGTGCCCCATCGCCACGAGCACGATCGCCAGGTACTTCGCGTTGTCGAAGAACGAGTCGCGCTTCCTGGCGGATCTCTCCGGCACCGGCTGGGCAGCCGGGAGCGTGGGCGCGCGGGTCTGGCCGGGGGACGGGGAGGCGTCGAACATCTCAGGCACCCTAGCCTCGCGTGTGTGAGTCCGTAAAACCATCCAGGTCATTCACGTTTATCGGCTTCGAATACCCCGGAAATCGCACAACTTGCCGATGTCACCAGGGTGATGGCGAGCACAATAGAGCGGGCTCTTTGTTGCTGGATGTCCCGATTAATCCAGCCTAATTGGGTCATGATCGACCGGTCGCCGCGCAATTCGAATTACCCGCCCCGCCGATGTGTGGGTATGGAAATGATGTTGGGCAATTACCGTCGCCGACACCCCTGATGGGGCCCTGGAGCGGCGGCCGGGCCGGGCCGCGCGCCGGGACGGTTGGCCGACGATGTGTCACGAGCCGCATACAGAGGGCGGGTTGGTGGCACGATGGTTCTGGCGGAGGTGTGCTGCACGGTGCCTCCAGGCCGGGAGAGCGAACCGACCGAGGGTGTGATCAGTTGTGGCCATTTCACTGTCCGTGGTGCTGCTGTTGGCGATCATCCTGGTGGTGTTGATGCGAGGAGGGAACATCAAGGCGGGCCCGGCCATCGTGGCCATCCTCTTCGGTTTCTTCCTCGCCTCCACCGGGATGGCGCCCTCCATCAGCCGCTTCCTCAACTCGATAGCGGAGATGGTCAACTCGATCAGCTTCTGAGGGGGCCCGACGTGCCCCCGGAAACGGCTCAGGGGCCCGGCACCGTCGAAGCGGCTGCCGGGCCCCTGAATCATGAAGAGCGGGCGACGGGAATCGAACCCGCGTAGCTAGTTTGGAAGACTAGGGCTCTACCATTGAGCTACGCCCGCGAGGAGCGCACCGCAAGTCGGTGACCGCGGTACGGGAGCATCGTAGCGGGTACCTCGGCGCGGAGGCCAACCTGACGTGCTCCGGAAGCCCCCGCGCTACGCGACGACGCGCCCGTCCGGGGCATGTACCCTACGACTCGCACCAGACGGGGTGTGGCGCAGCTTGGTAGCGCGTCCGCTTTGGGAGCGGAAGGCCGTGGGTTCAAATCCCGCCACCCCGACCACTTGGCCCACGGTGTCGTGATGATCGCCTTTTGGGGCGCTGACCGGCTGCGGTTACTATGCAAGCTGCGCGCCCGTGTGTCCGGCCTCATGGCCTGCTACTCCTCCGGGCGGCTATCCGCCGGTGCCCTCTGGCTCCGGCAGAACCCAAGAAGTCAGCCACAAGGAGACCGAACCGTGAAGAGCGCCGTGGAGACCCTGAACCCGACTCGGGTTCGGCTCACTGTCGAGGTGCCCTTCGAGGAGCTCAAGGACAGCCTCGACGCGGCGTACCAGAAGATCAACCAGCAGGTCACGGTGAAGGGCTTCCGCAAGGGCAAGATCCCGGCCCGCGTCATCGACCAGCGGTTCGGTCGGGGCGCCGTGCTCGAGGAGGCCGTCAACGACGCGCTCCCGAAGTTCTACACCGAGGCGGTCAACGAGGCCGAGCTGACCCCGCTGGGCCAGCCCGAGGTCGACATCACCGAGCTGAAGGACGGCGAGACGCTGAACTTCACCGCCGAGGTCGACATCCGCCCGACCCTGGAGATCCCGGACTACTCCGGCATCGAGGTCGAGGTCGACGCCATCGAGGTCAGCGACGAGGACGTCGAGAAGTCGGTCGAGCAGCTCCGTGAGCGCTTCGCCTCCACCTCCCCGGTCGAGCGTGCCGCCGAGGACGGCGACGTCATCACGATCGACCTCGAGGCCAAGGTCGACGGCGAGGTCCTGGAGGACGGCGTCGCCAGCGGCGTCTCCTACACCATCGGCTCCGGCGAGCTGCTCGACGGCATCGACGACGCCGTCAAGGGCCTGTCCGCCGGTGAGGAGGGCACCTTCACCTCCGAGCTGAAGGGTGGCTCCGCCGCGGGCCGCGAGGCCGAGGTCACCGTCAAGGTCACCCAGGTCGCCGCCCGCGAACTGCCCGCGCTGGACGACGACTTCGCGCAGCTCGCGTCCGAGTTCGACACCCTGGACGAGCTGAAGGCCGACAGCACCAAGCGCCTGGCCAACATGAAGCAGTACGACCAGGCCACCCAGGCCCAGGAGCGCGTGCTCGACAAGCTCCTCGAGCTGGTCGAGGTCCCCGTCCCCGAGAAGCTCCTCGAGGACGAGGTCAACACCCGCAAGCACAACCTGGAGCACCACCAGCTCGGCCAGATGGGCCTGACCCTCGACAAGTACCTGGAGATCCAGGGCAAGACCGCCGAGGAGTTCGACACCGAGACCCGTGAGGCCGCGGTCAAGGGCATCAAGACCCAGTTCGTCCTGGACGAGCTGGTGAAGAAGGAGAACCTCGGCGTCAACCAGGAGGAGCTCACCGAGCACCTCATGCGCCGCGCCGCCTCCTCCGGCATGTCCCCCGACCAGTTCGCCCAGGCCGTCGTCGAGGGTGGCCAGGTGCCCCTCCTCGTCGGCGAGGTCGCCCGCGGCAAGGCCCTGGCCGTCGTCGTCGAGTCCGCCACGGTCAAGGACACCAACGGCGAGATCGTCGACCTGGACGACGAGGACGAGGAGACCACCGAGGTCACCGAGGTCACCGAGGAGAAGACCGAGGGCTGAGCCCAAGGCACCTCAACCTGACAGCAGGCCCTTGGGAGCGCGTCTCCCGGGGGCCTGCTGTCTTGGTTCAGCTGCAGTTGCTTTTAGGGGCGCGGGGCTGTGTCGATCTGCGGCTCCGCCGCGGGGCGCGACAAGCCACAACGCACCCGCACCCGGCATCACAGCTCACCCCCATGGCGCTCTACGCCCCCGGCGAACACCTGCTTCCACGGGATTCACCCGGGGGAGCAGAGCGTTAGGGTCCATGAATACGAGGGGCAGGGGAGCCCACCGGCCCCCCACGAAGCCCCAGCAGGACCCCGCAGGACAACGTGAGACGGCCCGGCGCCGTCGTAAGACGAGCAGGTGGATACGTGACGAATCTGATGCCTACCGCCGCCGGCGAGCCCTCCATCGGTGGTGGCCTCGGTGACCAGGTCTACAACCGGCTGCTGGGCGAGCGGATCATCTTCCTCGGCCAGCAGGTCGACGACGACATCGCCAACAAGATCACCGCACAGCTGCTCCTCCTCGCCGCCGACCCCGAGAAGGACATCTACCTCTACATCAACAGCCCCGGCGGCTCGGTGACGGCCGGCATGGCGATCTACGACACCATGCAGTACATCCCGAACGACGTGGTCACGATCGCGATGGGCATGGCGGCCTCGATGGGCCAGTTCCTGCTCACCGGCGGCGCCGCGGGCAAGCGCTTCGCGCTGCCGCACGCGGACATCATGATGCACCAGGGCTCCGCGGGCCTCGGCGGTACGGTCTCGGACATCAAGATCCAGGCCGAGTACCTGCTGCGCACCAAGAAGCGGATGTCCGAGCTGACCGCCCAGCACTCCGGCCAGACGGTGGAAGCGATCATCCGCGACGGCGACCGCGACCGCTGGTTCACCCCGGAAGAGGCCAAGGAGTACGGTCTCATCGACGAGATCATCACGCACGCCTCGGGTGTTCCGGGAGGCGGCGGCACCGGCGCCTGACCGGCCCGGCCACGCTCCGCACGCACGCCACCGACAGCTCCCAGAACGCCACCAGGACGGTGAACACCCCATGAACGACTTCCCCGGCGCCGCCAGCGGCATGTACGAGGGCCCCCGCCCCGACAGCCGTTACATCATCCCGCGCTTCGTCGAGCGCACTTCCCAGGGCGTCCGCGAGTACGACCCGTACGCGAAGCTCTTCGAGGAGCGCGTGATCTTCCTGGGCGTCCAGATCGACGACGCCTCCGCCAACGACGTCATGGCGCAGCTGCTGTGCCTGGAGTCGATGGACCCCGACCGGGACATCTCGATCTACATCAACAGCCCCGGCGGTGACATGACGGCCCTGACGGCCATCTACGACACCATGCAGTTCGTGAAGCCCGACATCCAGACGGTGTGCATGGGCCAGGCGGCCTCGGCCGCGGCCATCCTGCTCGCCGCCGGTACCCCCGGCAAGCGCATGGCGCTGCCGAACTCGCGGGTGCTGATCCACCAGCCCGCGGGCTCCACCGGGCGCGGTCAGCTCTCCGACCTGGAGATCATCGCCAAGGAGTTCACCCGGATGCGTGAGCAGCTGGAGGACATGCTGGCCACGCACACCAAGCGGCCGATCGAGAAGATCCGCGAGGACATCGAGCGCGACAAGATCCTCACGGCCGAGGAGGCGCTGGAGTACGGCATCGTCGACCAGATCATCTCCACCCGCAAGATGAACAACGAATCGGTCCGCTGACCGCGGTTGCGCACGTCCGGGCCTTCTTGGCAGGGTGCACGTCAAAGTGAACCCTGCCAAGGGGGGCCCGAACACGGTGCCCGGCAAGGTACCGTCGACATAAGGCAGCACCAGGAGCCGCTGGATCTTCAGTGTCCAGTCGTCTCCCAGGCGAAGGGGAAGCACACCGTGGCACGCATCGGTGACGGCGGCGATCTGCTCAAGTGCTCGTTCTGCGGCAAGAGCCAGAAGCAGGTCAAGAAGCTCATCGCAGGTCCCGGTGTGTACATCTGCGACGAATGCATCGATCTCTGCAACGAGATCATCGAGGAAGAGCTGGCCGAGACCAGCGAGGTGCGCTGGGAGGAACTCCCCAAGCCCCGCGAGATCTACGAGTTCCTCGAGAGCTACGTGGTCGGTCAGGAACCGGCCAAGAAGGCCCTCTCCGTCGCGGTGTACAACCACTACAAGCGGGTCCAGGCCGGTGAGAACGGCGGCGGCCAAGGCCGCGAGGACGCCATCGAGTTGGCGAAGTCCAACATCCTTCTGCTCGGCCCCACGGGCTCCGGCAAGACCCTGCTGGCCCAGACCCTGGCCCGCATGCTCAACGTCCCGTTCGCCATCGCGGACGCGACCGCGCTGACCGAGGCGGGGTATGTCGGCGAGGACGTCGAGAACATCCTGCTGAAGCTCATCCAGGCCGCCGACTACGACGTCAAGAAGGCCGAGACGGGCATCATCTACATCGACGAGATCGACAAGGTCGCCCGCAAGAGCGAGAACCCGTCGATCACCCGCGATGTCAGCGGCGAGGGCGTCCAGCAGGCGCTGCTGAAGATCCTGGAGGGCACCACCGCCTCGGTGCCGCCGCAGGGCGGACGCAAGCACCCGCACCAGGAGTTCATCCAGATCGACACGACGAACGTGCTGTTCATCGTGGGCGGCGCCTTCGCCGGTCTGGAGAAGATCATCGAGGCGCGGGCGGGCGCGAAGGGCATCGGCTTCGGCGCCACCATCCGCTCCAAGCGCGAGCTGGCGGCCAAGGACATCTTCGAGGACATCATGCCCGAGGACCTGGTGAAGTTCGGGATGATCCCCGAGTTCATCGGCCGTCTCCCGGTCATCACCTCGGTGCACAACCTCGACCGCGAGGCCCTGCTGAAGATCCTCGTCGAGCCGCGCAACGCCCTGGTCAAGCAGTACCAGCGGCTCTTCGAACTCGACGGCGTGGAGCTGGACTTTGAGCGCGAGGCGCTGGAGGCCATCGCGGACCAGGCCATCCTCCGCCAGACGGGCGCGCGCGGCCTGCGCGCCATCATGGAGGAGGTCCTGATGTCGGTGATGTACGAGGTGCCGTCCCGCAAGGACGTGGCCCGCGTCGTCATCACGGCCGACGTCGTCCACTCCAACGTCAACCCGACGCTGATCCCGAGGGACTCCCGCGGGCGCGGCCAGGGCGAGCAGAAGACCGCGTAACCCCCGCAGCACGAGGAAGGGCCCCGGCCGACCGGCCGGGGCCCTTCTCATCTGTGCGCGGTCACGCCTTGACGCGTACCGCCGAGCGGAACTTGGCGGTCAGCTCCGCGTCCTGCGCCGGGTCGCTGGTGCGGCCCGCCGCCAGGGTGGCGATGTCCATCGGCATCACGAAACCGACGGTGCTGTGGTCGCCCCACACGCACAGCGAGAACGTCATCTCCTTCGGCACGCCCTCGCCGCTGCCCGACGTATCGCCCTTCGCCTGCTGGCACTTGAGGACCGCGCCGTCGAGCGCCTCCGGCTCGTACGGCTTCGGCTCGCCGATCAGCTCGTACTTGTGCTCGGCGTCCTTGGCGCTCTGGTCCTTCATGTAGGCGAACATCTCGTCGACCGTCTTCTCCGGGTCGGCGATCGTGCCGTAGACCCCGCCGAACTCGATGACCTTCTTGCTCAGCGGGTTGTCGACGTTCCCGGCCGCGTACTCGGCGCTGACGTCCTTCGGGTTCTCCACGCCCCAGTTCTCGGCGTCCTTCAGGTCGTCCTGGGTCATCGCGCCGTTGGCGCTCTTGCCCTTCTTGTACTCCGAGAGCACCGTCGAGGGCGCGACCAGCTTGTGCGGGCCGTCGTCGGCGACATCGCCGCCGCTGCCGCCGCTGGTCAGGAAGTAGACGCCCACCGCCACGGCGACGACCACGGCCACCGCGCCGATGATCAGCCCGTTGCGCTTGGAGTTGTTGCGGCCCTGCACCGGGGGCTGCGGGGCGCCGTAGGGGGCCTGCTGCGGCTGCCCGTACGGGGGCTGCTGCCCGTAGGGGTTCTGCTGGGGCTGGGCGTAGGGGCCCGGCTGCTGGGGGACGCCCTGCTGCTGCGGGTACCCGTAGGGGGTGCCCGGAGGGCCGGGCGGGGGCGGCGGGGACTGCGGGTAGCCGTAGCCCGGCTGGGGCGCCTGCGGGGGCTGACCGTATGGTCCGGGTGCCCCGTAGGGGCCGGGCTGGGCCGGGGGCTGCTGCCCGTAGGGGCCGGGCTGACCAGCCTGACCGTAAGGACCCGGCTGCGGGGGCTGCCCGCCGTACGGGCCCGGCTGGTTGCTGCTCATGGCTGGGTTCCCCTCCAGATGTTCAGGTGTTGCCGCCATCCTTGCCCAGCGGCGGGGGAGGGGTGGCACCGGGGGCCGCACCGTTACAGAACAAACGCGTTTCGGGAGCACCCCGTGGCACCTCTAAACTGACCCCCGTGACCGAGAACGCTCAGCAGCAGCCATCAGCGCCCGAGACCGAACTGCCGACCCAGTACGCGCCGGCCGACGTAGAGGGGCCGCTGTACGAGCGCTGGGTGGAGCGGGGCTATTTCGAGGCCGACGTGAAGAGCGACAAGCCGCCCTTCACCGTCGTCATCCCCCCGCCCAACGTCACCGGCAGCCTCCACCTGGGCCACGCCTTCGAGCACACCATCATCGACGCCCTGACCCGCCGCAAGCGCATGCAGGGCTTCGAGACCCTGTGGCAGCCGGGCATGGACCACGCCGGTATCGCCACCCAGAACGTCGTCGAGCGCGAGCTGGGCAAGGAGGGCAAGTCCCGCCACGACCTGGGCCGGGAGGCGTTCGTCGACCGCGTCTGGCAGTGGAAGGGCGAGTCCGGCGGCCAGATCTCCGGCCAGATGCGCCGCCTCGGCGACGGCGTCGCCTGGTCCCGCGAGCGCTTCACCATGGACGAGGGCCTCTCCCAGGCCGTCCAGACCATCTTCAAGCGCCTCTACGACGACGAGCTGATCTACCGCGCCGAGCGCATCATCAACTGGTGCCCGCGCTGCCTCACCGCGATCTCCGACATCGAGGTCGAGTACCAGGACGACGACGGCGAGCTCGTCTCCATGAAGTACGGCGACGGGGACGAGACCATCGTCGTCGCCACCACCCGCGCCGAGACGATGCTCGGTGACACCGCCGTCGCCGTCCACCCCGAGGACGAGCGGTACCGGCACCTCATCGGCAAGCTGATCAGGCTCCCGCTGACCGACCGCTCCATCCCGGTCGTCGCGGACGAGCACGTCGACCCCGAGTTCGGCACCGGCGCCGTCAAGGTGACCCCGGCGCACGACCCGAACGACTTCGAGATCGGCCAGCGGCACGACCTGCCGTCCATCACCGTCATGGACGAGCACGCCGTCATCACCACCCCCGGCCCCTTCCAGGGCCTGGACCGCCTGGAGGCCCGCTCCGCCATCGTCGCCGCGCTGCGCGCCGAGGGCCGGATCGTCGCCGAGAAGCGGCCCTACGTCCACTCGGTCGGCCACTGCTCGCGCTGCAAGACCACCATCGAGCCGCGGCTGTCCATGCAGTGGTGGGTCAAGGTCGGCCCGCTCGCCAAGGCCGCCGGTGACGCGGTCCGCGACGGCAAGGTCAAGATCCACCCGCAGGAGATGGAGAAGCGGTACTTCGACTGGGTCGACAACCTCCACGACTGGTGCATCTCGCGCCAGCTGTGGTGGGGCCACCGCATCCCGGTCTGGTACGGCCCCGACGGCGAGGTCGTCTGCGTCGGCCCCGACGAGCAGCCGCCCACCGGCGAGGGCTGGCACCAGGACACCGACGTCCTCGACACCTGGTTCTCCTCCGGCCTGTGGCCATTCTCCACCCTGGGCTGGCCCGAGCAGACCGAGTCGCTGGCGAAGTTCTACCCGAACTCCGTCCTGGTCACCGGCTACGACATCCTCTTCTTCTGGGTCGCCCGGATGATGATGTTCGGCCTCTACGCGATGGACGGCACCCCGCCGTTCCACACCATCGCCCTGCACGGCATGGTCCGCGACCAGTTCGGCAAGAAGATGTCGAAGTCCTTCGGCAACGCGGTCAATCCGCTGGACTGGATGGACAAGTACGGCTCCGACGCGCTGCGCTTCACGCTGGCCCGTGGTGCCAACCCCGGCGTCGACGTGCCGATCGGCGAGGACTGGGTCCAGGGCTCGCGGAACTTCGCCAACAAGATCTGGAACGCGACCCGGTTCGCCATGATGAACGGCGCGACGATCGAGGGCCCGCTGCCGGACGCGTCGCGCATGTCGGCGTCCGACCGCTGGATTCTGTCCCGCCTCAACTCGGTCGTGGCCGAGGTCGACGCGCACTACGAGGACTACCAGTTCGCCAAGCTGTCCGACGCGCTGTTCCACTTCGCGTGGGACGAGGTCTTCGACTGGTACGTCGAGCTGTCCAAGACCACGTTCCAGGCGGGCGGGGAGGCGGCCGAGGTCTCCAAGCGGGTGCTGGGCGAGGTCCTCGACGTCACGCTGAAGCTGCTGCACCCGGTGGTCCCGTTCGTCACGGAGACGCTGTGGACGACGCTGACGGGGGGCGAGTCGCTGGTCATCGCGGACTGGCCGACGGACTCAGGGTTCCGTGACGCGTCCGCCGAGCGGGAGATCGAGTCGCTCCAGTCGGTCATCACCGAGGTCCGCCGCTTCCGCGCCGACCAGGGCCTCCAGCCCGGCCAGCGCGTCCCGGCCCGCCTCACCCTGACGGGTACGGCCCTCGCCCCGCACGAGGCGGCGATCCGTCAGCTCCTCCGTCTCCAGCCGGAGGGCGACGCCTTCACGGCGACGGCCACGCTGCCGGTGGCGGGGGCGGAAGTGGCGTTGGACCTCTCCGGCACGATCGACATCGCGGCGGAGCGCAAGCGCCTCGCGAAGGACCTCGCGGCCGCTGAGAAGGAAAAGTCGGCCGCCACGGCCAAGCTCGGCAACGAGGCGTTCCTCGCGAAGGCGCCCGACGCGGTCGTCGACAAGATCCGCACCCGCCTGACCAAGTCCGAGGAAGACATCCGCCGCCTCCAGTCCCAACTGGACCGCCTCCCGCAGGCGTGAACCAACGAAGGCCCCCGGCGTCCACTGGATGCCGGGGGCCTTCGCGTACCTGCGGCGCCGCGGGGGTGCCGCTGCGCCCACCCGTGCCGCCCTGCGGCACGACTGCCCGCAGCTGGGTGGGTGGGGTGGGGCGCGGCGAGGTGGGGGCCGATCCAGCGGGCCTTGGCTGCGGATACCTAGGGGCGCGGGGAACTGCGCGACCAGCCACGACGGCGCCGCAGCCGAACACGACAGGCACACACGTGAGCGATCCAGCAGGGCTCGGCCGCAGATACCCAGGGGCGCGGGGAACTGCGCGACAGGCCACGACGGGCCCGCGGCCGAACACGACAGGCGCACGCGCGAGCGATCCAGCGGGGCTCGGCCGCAGATGCCCAGGGGCGCGGGGAACTGCGCGACCAGCCACGACGGTGCCGCAGCCGAACCACGAAGGCGCCGCAGAAGGACCACCACGCGCAAGACACCGCCCCCTCCGTAGACTGGGCGATGTGAGCGACTCGCCCGGTAATAACGACACGCCCGACCCCCTCGCCGAGTTCGACGACATCATCGCCGAGGAGACCGACCGCGACCCCGACCTCGCCGTGATCGAGGCGGGCAGCCGCACCCTGCGTACCCAGGGCGGCCCGCCGGAGGCCGACGTACCGGCCCGGCCCGAGGACCCCGAGGTGGACCGCGCCCTGCGCGAGGTGGAGACCGAGCTGGCCACCCGCTGGGGCGAGACCAAGCTGGAGCCCTCCGTCACTCGGATCGCCGCCCTGATGGACGTACTGGGCGACCCCCAGCGCACGTACCCCTCCATCCACATCACCGGCACCAACGGCAAGACCTCCACCGCCCGCATGATCGAGGCCCTGCTCGGCGCCTTCGAGCTGCGCACCGGCCGCTACACCAGCCCGCACGTGCAGTCGGTGACCGAGCGCATCAGCCTGGACGGCGCCCCGATCAGCGCCGAGCGGTTCATCGAGACGTACGAGGACATCAAGCCGTACATCGGGATGGTCGACACCGCCCAGGAGCACCGGCTGTCCTTCTTCGAGGTGCTGACCGGCATGGCGTACGCCGCCTTCGCGGACGCGCCCGTGGACGTCGCCGTCGTCGAGGTCGGCATGGGCGGCAGCTGGGACGCGACCAACGTGATCGACGGTGACGTCGCCGTGGTCATGCCCATCTCGCTGGACCACACCGACCGCCTGGGCGAGACGCCGGAGCAGATCGCCACCGAGAAGGCCGGCATCATCAAGCCGGACTCGACCGTGATCATGGCGCAGCAGCCGGTCGACGCGGCGCAGGTGCTGCTGAAGAAGGCCGTCGAGGAGAACGCCACCGTGGCCCGCGAGGGCATGGAGTTCGGTGTGGTGGACCGCCAGGTCGCCGTCGGCGGCCAGCTGCTCACCCTGCGCGGGTTGGGCGGCGAGTACCCCGAGGTCTACCTCCCGCTGCACGGCGCCCACCAGGCGCACAACGCGGCCGTCGCCCTCGCCGCCGTCGAGGCGTTCTTCGGGGTCGGCGCCGAGCGCGCCGAGCCGCTGGACATCGACACCGTGCGCAAGGCGTTCGCGGCCGTCTCCTCGCCGGGCCGCCTGGAGATCGTCCGGCGTTCGCCGACCGTCGTGCTGGACGCGGCGCACAACCCGGCCGGTGCCGAGGCGACCGCCGAGGCGGTGCGGGAGTCGTTCGACTTCAGCAGGCTGATCGGTGTGGTCGGCGCGAGCGCGGACAAGAACGTGCGCGGGGTGCTGGAGGCGTTCGAGCCGATCTTCGCGGAGGTCGTCGTCACGCAGAACTCCAGCCATCGCGCGATGGACGCGGACGAACTGGCCGGTATCGCCGTCGAGGTGTTCGGCGAGGACCGCGTCCAGGTCGAGCCCCGGCTGCCGGAGGCGCTGGAGGCCGCGATCACCCTGGCCGAGGAGGAGGGCGAGTTCGCCGGTGGCGGCGTCCTGGTCACCGGCTCGGTCATCACGGTGGGCGAGGCCCGCCTGCTGCTTCGGAAGAGCTGAGGTAAACCGCTCGTGCGTACGCTCTGTTCCTCGACGCTGATCGGCGAGTTCTTCGTCATCGGGTTCGCCGGTCTGGTCGCCATGAAGGACCCCTCGCTGGCCATGTCCACGGTGTGGTGGGTCTGCGGGGTCGCCATGGTGCTGTCCGTGCTGCTGTGCGGCATGGTGTCCCGGCCGGGCGGTGTCGTCCTCGGCTGGGCGCTGCAGATCGCGCTGATCGCGTCCGGGTTCTTCGTGCCGATGATGTACTTCATGGGCGCGGTGTTCGCGGCCCTGTGGTGGGCGTCGGTGCACTACGGCCGCAAGGTCGACGAGGCCAAGGCCCGCTTCGCGGCGGCCGCTGCCGCCGAGCCCTCCCCCAAGGCTGACGCTGCGTGACGAGGGTGCGGACACGCCCTGTAACCTCGTGCCACCGCACGTCAGTCGTAAGGAGCCTTCCGTGACCCAGCGCACCCTCGTCCTGCTCAAGCCCGACGCCGTCCGTCGTGGCCTGATCGGCGAGATCATCGGCCGTATCGAGCGCAAGGCCGACTGGCGGATCGCGGCGCTGGAGCTGCGCGAGCTGGACCGGGGCACGCTGGAGCAGCACTACGGCGAGCACGAGGGCAAGCCGTTCTACGAGCCGCTGGTGCAGTTCATGTCCTCCGGCCCCGTCGTCGCCATGATCGTCGAGGGGGAGCGGGTCATCGAGGGTGTGCGGCAGCTCGCCGGGCCGACGGATCCGATCGCGGCGGCTCCCGGCTCCATCCGCGGCGACTTCGGGGTCATCGTGCGCGAGAACCTGATCCACGCCTCGGACTCGGAGGAGTCCGCCGAGCGCGAGGTGAAGATTTTCTTTCCGGGTCGTGACTGACCGGTGCGGTACGGGCCCGTCCGGGCCACGCCGTAAGGAGTTTTAGGGAATTTTTTCTGAGGGGCCGTCAGGCTTCCCGGATATCCCGCCGCCGGGCGGCCGTACCATTTCGGCCGTCCCTCGGCATATGCGTTGCCGATCGGGGGAACGCATGCCCCCGATGGACCGTCTCCACAAGCGAGGCGCCGCGCCATCTGCTGACAATGGGCGAAGACCCTCGCGCGGTGTTCGTGCAGGCGCGTCTACGATGGAAGCCTTCACGTCACCGCACCCACCTCGCCGACCTGAAAAGCCCTCAAAAGCTCCCAGGGAAGGCCCGTCGAATCCTGATGGGGAACTCAATGTCGTTCATCGGCCGTGACATGGCTGTCGACCTCGGGACCGCCAACACGCTGGTGTACGTCAGGGGTCGCGGGATCGTACTCAACGAGCCGTCCGTCGTGGCGATCAACACCAACACCGGTGGCATCCTCGCGGTCGGCGCCGAAGCGAAGAAGATGATCGGCCGCACGCCGGGCAACATCGTGGCCGTGCGGCCGCTGAAGGACGGCGTGATCGCCGACTTCGAGATCACCGAGCGGATGCTCCGCTACTTCATCCTGAAGATCCACAAGCGGCGGTATCTGGCCCGGCCTCGGGTCGTCGTCTGTGTCCCCTCGGGCATCACAGGCGTCGAGCGGCGCGCCGTCATCGAAGCCTCCTCTCAGGCGGGCGCCCGCCAGGTGCACATCATCGAGGAGCCCATGGCCGCGGCCATCGGCTCCGGCCTGCCGGTCCACGAGGCCACGGGCAACATGGTGGTGGACATCGGCGGCGGCACCACGGAGGTCGCGGTCATCTCCCTCGGCGGCATCGTCACCGCCCAGTCCATCCGCGTCGCGGGTGACGAACTGGACAACGCGATCATCCAGTACATCAAGAAGGAGTACAGCCTTCTGCTGGGTGAGCGGACGGCCGAACAGATCAAGATCACGATCGGTTCGGCGTACGACCTCGACTCCGACGAGCACACCGAAGTCCGCGGCCGGGACCTGGTGTCCGGGCTGCCCAAGACCGTCGTCATCTCCGCGGCGGAGGTACGCAAGGCGATCGAGGAACCGGTCAACGCGATCGTCGACGCCGTCAAGACGACCCTGGACAAGTGCCCGCCGGAGCTGTCCGGCGACATCATGGACCGGGGCATCGTGCTGACCGGCGGCGGCGCCCTGCTGCGCGGTCTCGACGAGCGGCTGCGCCGGGAGACCGGTATGCCGATCCACATCGCCGAGGACCCGCTCGACAGCGTCGCGCTCGGTTCCGGCAAGTGCGTCGAGGAGTTCGAGGCGCTGCAGCAGGTGCTCGACGCCCAGCCGCGCCGATGACATGACACTTCGATTCCGCCGTACGAGACGTTCTGCTCTCGTACGGCGGATCGTTGATATAGAGGCATAAGCTCCCCCAACGGACCCCCTTCGATTCGCGCATCGGCAACGGCGCTTTATCGGGGTCCCCGAATTCCTATAGAGGAAGGGCACGGCCGCCGCACGTGAGGGACACGAAAGAGAGCCGCCTGCTCCTGGTCCTGCTGATCGCCATCGCGTTCGCACTGATCACGGTGGACATCCGCGGAGGCCGGAACTCCCCGGTCGACGGAGCCCGGCAGGCCGCGGCCGCGGCCTTCGGCCCGATCGAGAACGGGCTGTCCACGGCGGTCGATCCGGTCGGCAACGCCGTCTCGGCCGTCCGGGACTCCGGAGACCGCCATGACCGGCTCGCCGTCATGGAGAAGGAGAACGCGGCACTCAAGGCCAAGCTGGGCAGCGACGACCGCAACCGCAGCCGTCTGAACCAGCTCGACCGGATGCTGAAGGTCGCCGGTCAGGGCCAGTACGGCATCAAGGGCGCCCAGGTCATCGCCATAGGAGCCGCTCAGGGCTTCTCCTGGACCATCACCATCGACGCGGGCGCCGACGACGGCATCAAGCGGGACATGACCGTGCTCAACGGCGACGGCCTGGTCGGCCGCGTCACCACGGTCGGCCCCGAGACCGCCACCGTGCTGCTCGCCAACGACCCCGACTTCACCGTAGGCACCCGGATGGAGGGCAACGACGAACTCGGCTTCGCCTCCGGGCAGGGCGACCGCCCGCTGCGCGTGGAACTCCTCAACGGCAAGGCGGAGGTGAACAAGGGCGACCGGCTCGTCACCTTCGGCTCCCAGGCCGACAAGCCCTTCGTGCCCGGCGTCCCGGTCGGCGTGGTCTCCCGTGTCGACCCCTCCGGCGGCGGCCTGACCCGCACCCTCTACGTCACCCCGTACGTCGGCTTCAGCAAGCTCGACATCGTCGGCGTGGTCGTCGCGGGACCGAAGAAGGACCCGCGCGACGAGGTCCTCCCGGCCAAGCCCAAGCCGGTCCCGACGCCCACGGTGACCGTCACGGTCACCCCCTCGGCGGACGGCTCCGCGCCGGACGACTCCGACACCAACGGCCAGCAGCAGTAGGAGCTGAACCCCCATGCGCCTCAACCGTGTCCTGCTCTCCACGGTGCTGGTCGTCGTCGCCCTGGTGATCCAGGTGAGTGTCCTCGCCCGCCTCCACCTGCCCGGTGCCGTGCCCGACCTGCTCCTCCTCACCGTCCTCGGCCTCGCCCTGGTGTACGGCCATGTCGGCGGCGCCCTCGTCGGCTTCGGCGCCGGACTCCTCGCGGACCTCGCGCCGCCCGCCGACCACGCGGCCGGCCGCTACGCCCTCGTGCTGTGCGTCATCGGCTACTTCGCCGGGCTCGTCAAGCCCGAGACCGGCCGTCTGAAGTCGGCGACCGGCCCGATGGCCGTCGTGGTCGCCGCCGCCATCGGCTCCACCCTGCTCTACGCGGGCGTCGGCGCCCTCGTCGGCGACACCGCCGCCCGCCATGTCGGCCTGCCCGGCCTGCTGTTCTCGGCCGCGCTGTACGACCTGCTGCTGGCCCCCTTCGTGGTGCCCGGCGTGATGTGGCTGGCCCGCCGCGCGGACAACGACCCGCTGGCCGAGTCCGGCCCCGCCGCCAAGGCCGGGAACATCTCCTCGGGTTGGCTCTCCTCCGGCACCGGCCTGCGCCTGGGCTCCCAGCGGGGCCTGGGCGCCCTGAAGGCCAAGGCCCGCACCCGCTCGGCCCGGGTCGGCCGCATCAAGGGGGTCAAGCGGCTGTGACAGCGCCCCAGTTCACCGGTCGTCCGTACATCAGTTCCCGCGCTGAGAGGGGGAGTCAGCAGCAGTGACGAACATTCCCGAGACCGGGCGGACCCCACGGGTCCAGATCCGGCTGGTCGTCATCCAGATCCTCGTCCTTTCGCTGCTCGGCACCCTGGGCGGCCGCCTGTGGTACCTCCAGATCCGCGAGGGCGCCGAGTACCAGAAGGAGGCGTCCGGCAACCACGTCCAGCAGGTCGTCGACCCCGCCGTGCGCGGTGACATCCTGGACGCGCGCGGTGTGCCCCTCGCGGACAACGAGACCCGCCTCGTCGTCTCCGCCTCGCGTACCGACCTGCTCAAGCAGAAGGACGACGGCAAGGGCGTGCTGGCCAAGCTCGCCGCCGTCCTCGGCCTGAAGGCCGACGAGGTCCAGCAGAAGGTCCGGCTGTGCGACGCCGAGACCCCCCAGCCCTGCTGGAACGGCTCGCCCTACCAGCCGATCCCCATCACCGACGAGGCCACCCCCAAGCAGGCCCTCCAGATCCGTGAGCGCGCCGAGGACTTCCCCGGCATCACCGCCGAGCCCGAGGCCGTCCGCCGGTACGGCGCCCCCGGCAAGGCCCACACCTCCCAGGTCCTCGGCTATCTCTCGCCGGTCACCGACGACGAGATCCAGAAGGCCAAGGACACCGACTCGCCGTACCTGCGCTCCGACATGGTCGGCCGCTCCGGGCTGGAGCGGCAGTACGACAAGGAGCTGCGCGGCAAGGCGGGCGTCACCCGCTACGAGGTGGACAACCTCGGCCGGGTCATCGGCAAGGCCCAGGCCGACCCGGCGGAGTCCGGCTCCAACCTGGTCACCAGCATCGACTCCCGCGTCCAGCGGGTCACCGAGTTCGAGCTGGACAAGGCGATGAAGGTCGCCCGCCAGCAGTTCGACAAGATCACCGGCACCAACTACAAGGCCGACTCCGGTGCCGCCGTGGTGATGGAGGCCAAGACCGGCCGCATCGTCGCCATGGCCTCCGCGCCGGACTACGACCCGAACGTCTGGGTCGGCGGCATCTCCGCCAAGGACTACCAGACCCTCACCGGCAAGAACTCCGACTACCCGCTGCTGAACCGGGCCATCCAGGGCCAGGCCGCACCCGGCTCGACCTTCAAGGTCATCTCCACCGCCGCCGCGGTGGAGGCGGGGTACGACTTCGACGGCCGCTACCCCTGCACGAGTTCCTACTCGGTGGGCGGCCAGGTCTTCAAGAACTTCGAGGGCGAGAGCTTCGGCCCCATCCCGCTGGGCCGGGCGCTCGAGGTCTCCTGCGACACCGTCTTCTACTACCTCTCCGACCAGCAGTGGAAGAAGGACGGCGGCATCAACCCGAAGAAGGGTCAGCCGAAGGACTACTTCTACAAGGCCGCCCACCAGTTCGGCCTCGGCAAGGAGACCGGCGTCGACCTGCCCAACGAGGTCACCGGCCGCGTCCCCGACCGCCAGTGGAAGCTGGACTACTGGAAGGCCAACAAGGACGCCTGGTGCAAGTACGGCAAGAAGGACGGCTCCTACGTCGAGAAGATCGCGTACGAGAACTGCCTCGAAGGCAACAAGATGCGTGAGGGCGACTCGATCAACTACTCCATCGGCCAGGGCGACACCCTCGTCACGCCGATCCAGGAGGCCGTGATCTACGGCGCCGTCGCCAACGGCGGCACCATGTACCACCCCACCATCGGCAAGGCCGTCATCAGCGCGGACGGCAAGACCGTGACCCCGATCCCGCCGAGGAAGAGCGGCCGTCTCCCGGTCTCCCAGACCACGCTGAAGGGCATGAACGACGCCTTCGCGGGCGTGGTCACCCGGGGTACCGCCGCCTGGAAGTTCGGCGGCTGGCCGCAGAACAAGATCCCCCTGCACGCCAAGACGGGCACCGCCGAGGTCTACGGCAAGCAGACCACCTCCTGGCTGGCCACCTACTCCAAGGACTACACGGTGATCATGACGATCGCCCAGGCCGGTACGGGTTCCGGAGCCTCCGGTGAGGCCGTCCGCAACATCTACAGCGCGCTCTACGGCGTCAAGGGCGACGGTTCCATCGACAAGAACGCGGCCCTGCTGCCCGAGCCGCAGAAGACCCTGCCGAAGGTCCGCCCCGACGGCACCGTGGCCGCCCCGAAGATCAAGAGCGACCCGGCCAAGGACGTCGAGAACGCCCAGAAGAACAACACCAGCAACGGCGAGGACCAGCCCGCCGCCGCCACCTCGCCCTCGCCCAACACCAACAGCAACACCCGCAGGCGGCCCCGCCGGAGGGGGAGCCGGAGGACACGCACATGACCGGCAACACCTTCTCCGTCTCCGGGTACGGCCCGGAGCGCGCGGGCTGGACCAAGGTCTTCGCCCGTGACTCGCTGGCCCGCAGACTCGACTGGCCGATGCTGCTGGCGGCCCTCGCGCTGTCGCTGATCGGCTCCCTGCTGGTGTTCTCGGCGACCCGCAACCGCACCGAGATCAACCAGGGCGACCCGTACTACTTCCTGTTCCGGCACTTCATGAACACCGGCATCGGGCTCGCCCTGATGATCGGCACCCTGTGGCTCGGCCACCGCGGCCTGCGCAACGCGGTGCCGATCCTCTACGGGCTGTCGCTGGCGGGCATCCTCGCGGTGCTCACCCCGCTCGGCTCCACCGTCAACGGCGCCCACTCCTGGATCGTCTTCGGCGGCGGCTTCTCGCTCCAGCCCTCCGAGTTCGTGAAGATCACGATCATCCTGGGCATGGCGATGCTGCTGTCCGCGCGGGTCGACGCGGGCGACAAGGCGTACCCCGACCACCGCACGGTGCTCCAGGCGCTCGGGCTGGCGGCGGTGCCGATCCTCATCGTGCTGCTCATGCCCGACCTCGGGTCGGTCATGGTGATGGTGATCATCATCCTGGGCGTGCTGCTCGCCTCCGGCGCCTCCAACCGCTGGGTGTTCGGCCTCATCTCGGCGGGCGCCGCCGGTGCCATCGCGGTGTGGCAGCTGCACATCCTGGACGACTACCAGATCAACCGGTTCGCCGCCTTCGCCAACCCGGAGCTGGACCCGGCGGGCGTCGGCTACAACACCAACCAGGCCCGGATCGCCATCGGTTCGGGCGGGCTGACCGGCTCCGGGCTGTTCCACGGCTCGCAGACCACGGGCCAGTTCGTGCCCGAGCAGCAGACCGACTTCGTCTTCACGGTCGCGGGGGAGGAGCTGGGCTTCCTCGGGGCCGGCCTGATAATCCTCCTGCTCGGCGTCATCCTGTGGCGCGCCTGCCGTATCGCCCGCGACTCCACCGAGCTGTACGGCACGATCGTGGCCGCCGGGATCGTCGCCTGGTTCGCCTTCCAGGCGTTCGAGAACATCGGCATGACCCTCGGCATCATGCCGGTGACCGGTCTGCCCCTGCCGTTCGTCTCCTACGGCGGCTCGTCGATGTTCGCGGTGTGGATCGCCGTGGGGCTGTTGCAGTCGATCAGAGCGCAGCGCCCGATGTCCGCCTGAGCCGGACGCGGTGCCGAGCGAGGGCCGGGAGTCGATCTCCCGGCCCTCACCCGTATCCGGGGGCTGGTTGAGACCGGCGGCGCGTTCTAGATTCGGTTCATGACGGACGTGAAGCGGGAGATCGAGCGGAAGTACGAGGTGGCGGACGGCGGGCTGCCCGAGCTGGCGGGGGCCGGACCGGTGGCGGACGTCGTCGACCAGGGGGTGGTCGAGCTGGACGCCGTCTACTACGACACCGCCGACGAGCGCCTGGGCGCCGCCTCGCTCACCCTGCGCCGCCGCACCGGGGGCGCCGACGCCGGCTGGCATCTGAAGTTCCCGGTCGCGCCCGGTGTCCGGGACGAGATCCGGGCGCCGCTCGCGGACACCGTGCCCGAGGAGATCGCCGCGCTGGTCCGCTCGCGCGTCCGGGGCGCCGAGCTGGTGCCGGTGGTCCGGCTGCGGTCCGCCCGCGATGTGCGGCACCTCCTCGACGCGGACGGCGCCCTGCTGGCCGAGGCGAGCGTGGACACCGTGACCGCCGAGCGCCTCAACCGGGCGGGCGGTAACGCCCGGTGGACCGAGATCGAGGTGGAGCTGGCCGACGGCGCCGACCCGGCCCTGCTGGACGCCGTGGAGGAGCGGCTCGGCGAGGCGGGGGTACGGCCGTCGAAGGCGGCGTCCAAGGTGGCCGAGGCGCTGCGCCGGACCGGCGGTTCCCGCGCCCGGTCGGCGCGGGCGGCCGAGGCGGTGACGGCCGGGGACCATGTCCTGGCGTACCTCCGCGAGCAGCGTGAGGCGATCCTCGCCCGCGACCCCGGGGTCCGCCGGGACCTGCCGGACTCCGTGCACCAGATGCGGGTGGCCACCCGCCGGATGCGGTCCGCGTTCCGCGCCTTCGGTTCGGTGCTGGACCGGGACGCCACCGCGCCGGTCGCCGCCGAGCTGAAGTGGCTGGCGCGCGAACTCGGTACCGGCCGCGACCAGGAGGTGCTGGCGGACCGGCTGACGTCCGCCCTCGACGCCCTGCCGCCCGGCCGGGCCACCGGCCCCGTGCGCGAGCGCCTCGCCTCCTGGGCCACCGCCCGGCACGGCAGCACCCGCGGCCATCTGCTCGGGGTGCTGGACTCGGCCCGCTATCTCGCCCTGCTGGACAGCATCGACACCCTGCTCGCGGACCCGCCGCTGCGGAAGAGGGCCGCGCGGAAGCCGGACAAGGTGCTCACCCGCGCGCTGCGGAAGGAGGGCGCGAAGCTGTCCCGGCTGGTGACGGCCGCGCTGGCGCTGCCGCCCGGCGAGGACCGCGACCACGCCCTGCACGAGGCGCGTAAGCGGGCCAAGCGCGCCCGTTACGCCGCCGAGGCGGCCGTCCCGGCGCTCGGCGGCCCGGCCCGCGCCCTGGCCCGCGCGGCGAAGAAGCTGACCAGCCTGCTCGGCGAGCACCAGGACAGCGTGCTGGCCCGGCAGACCCTGCGCGAGCTGGCCGCGGTGGCGCACGCGGCGGGGGAGAACGCGTTCACCTACGGGGTGTTGTACGAGCGGGAGGAACAGGCCGCGCGGCGGGCGGAGGCGGAGCTGCCGCGCAGGTGGCGCAAGGCCCGGTCGGCGTTCCCGCGCTGACACCGGCGTACGGGGGAGGCGCCCGGACGGGTTAGGCTTGATGGTCACCCTTCCAGCCTCCGGCCGGGAGATGCCCTGCAGTCAGCTCACGAAGGTAATGCCGCGATGTCTGTCGAGTCGGTCTTCCCGCAGCTCGAAGCCTTGCTCCCGCATGTGCAGAAGCCGATCCAGTACGTCGGTGGGGAGCTGAACTCCACGGTCAAGCCCTGGGACGAGGCCGAGGTCCGCTGGGCGCTGATGTACCCCGACGCGTACGAGGTCGGTCTGCCCAACCAGGGCGTCATGATCCTGTACGAGGTACTGAACGAGCAGCGGGGCGTCCTCGCCGAGCGCACGTACAGCGTGTGGCCGGACCTGGAGGCGCTGATGCGGGAGCACGGCGTCCCGCAGTTCACGGTGGACAGCCACCGCCCGGTGAAGGCGTTCGACGTGTTCGGCCTGAGCTTCTCCACCGAGCTGGGCTACACCAACATGCTCACCGCGCTGGAGCTGGCGGGCATCCCGCTGGAGTCCAAGGACCGTACGGTCGACGACCCGATCGTCCTGGCGGGCGGGCACGCGGCGTTCAACCCGGAGCCCATCGCGGACTTCATCGACGCCGCGATCATCGGTGACGGCGAGCAGGCCGTGCTGGACATGACCGAGATCATCCGCGGCTGGAAGGCCGAGGGCCGTCCCGGTGGCCGCGAGGAGGTCCTGCTCCGGCTGGCGAAGACGGGCGCGGTGTACATCCCGGCGTTCTACGACGTGGAGTACCTGCCCGATGGCCGCATCGGCCGTGTGGTCCCCAACCGTTCCGGCGTCCCGTGGCGGGTCTCCAAGCACACGGTGATGGACCTGGACGAGTGGCCGTACCCGAAGCAGCCGCTGGTGCCGCTCGCGGAGACGGTGCACGAGCGGATGTCGGTGGAGATCTTCCGCGGCTGCACGCGCGGCTGCCGGTTCTGCCAGGCGGGCATGATCACCCGCCCGGTGCGCGAGCGCTCCATCACCGGCATCGGTGACATGGTGGAGAAGGGCCTGAACGCGACCGGCTTCGAGGAGGTCGGCCTGCTCTCGCTGTCCTCGGCGGACCACTCCGAGATCGGCGAGATCGCCAAGGGCCTGGCGGACCGCTACACCGACGACAAGATCGGCCTCTCCCTCCCCTCCACCCGCGTCGACGCGTTCAACGTCGACCTGGCCAACGAGCTGACCCGCAACGGCCGCCGGTCCGGCCTCACCTTCGCCCCCGAGGGCGGCTCCGAGCGCATGCGCAAGGTCATCAACAAGATGGTCTCGGAGGAGGACCTGATCCGTACGGTCGCCACCGCGTACGGCAACGGCTGGCGCCAGGTGAAGCTGTACTTCATGTGCGGCCTGCCCACCGAGACCGACGAGGACGTCCTCCAGATCGCCGACATGGCGACGCACGTCATCCAGAAGGGCCGCGAGGTCTCCGGCTCGGGCGACATCCGCTGCACGGTCTCCATCGGCGGCTTCGTGCCCAAGCCGCACACCCCGTTCCAGTGGGCGCCGCAGCTCTCCGCCGAGGAGACCGACGCGCGCCTGCAGAAGCTCCGCGACAAGATCCGGGGCGACAAGAAGTACGGCCGCTCCATCGGCTTCCGCTACCACGACGGCAAGCCCGGCATCATCGAGGGCCTGCTCTCGCGCGGCGACCGGCGCGTCGGCGCGGTGATCCGAGCGGTCTACGAGGACGGCGGCCGCTTCGACGGCTGGCGTGAGCACTTCTCCTACGACCGCTGGATGGGCTGCGCGGACAAGGCGCTGGCCGAGTTCGGCGTCGACCTCGACTGGTACACCACCCGCGAGCGCTCCTACGAGGAGGTCCTCCCGTGGGACCACCTCGACTCCGGCCTCGACAAGGACTGGCTCTGGGAGGACTGGCAGGACGCCCTCGACGAGACCGAGGTCGAGGACTGCCGCTGGACCCCCTGCTTCGACTGCGGAGTCTGCCCCCAGATGGACACCCACATCCAGATCGGCCCGACGGGCAAGAAGCTGTTGCCCCTGGCGGTGAAGAACGCGGCCCCGGCACCGACCGGCCACTCGCACTGAGCACGAACGCACCTTGAGGGGGGCGAGCCTTCGGGTCCGTCCCCCTCGTGCGTCGCGGTGCACGAAAGTCCCGATCACTTTTACCTGCCCATGACACACTCGTCGGTGTCGAGCACATGTGCTCGTGATGGGGTGGCGGGACGGGGGAAGCGGAGTGTCGTGGGACGAGGAATGGGCTCAGCTCAAGGCTGGTGCCCTTGCGCGGCAGCAGCAGTCGGCGCACATGCGACTGAACCAGTTGGCGGTCGATGGTGGCGGGGGCTCCGGTAGCGGTGACGGGTTCTCGCTGAGCGCGGGTTCCATCGACGGCAGCTCGCACCTGCTGCTGGAAATCGCGGGAGTCCTGTACGAGGGGCGTATGGACGGGGAGAACGCGGCCATGTGCCGGGCACCCCGTTGTCATCCTGACGTGGCGGCGAGTATCGATACCTTCGCCCGCCACGCCCAGGACCAGTACAACGACGCGGTGGTGCTACTGGCGGCGCTCTCCAGCAAGCTCAAGTCGTCGAACAACGCCTACGCGGACTTCGATGACGCCGTGCGCCGGAGGCTGGCCTCGGTCCTGGACTCGGGACGTTACGTCGAAGCCGAAAGCCGGTGATCGGCTGTGGCCTATCGCGAAGATGTCGCCTTTCTCGAGGACGCCGATCCGGCCCTCATCGGTCGCAGTGCCGCCGAGTTCTCGCGTCTGCACCACTTGATCGGCACTACGGACCGAGCCTTCGGCAAGGCGGTCAAGGTGGACTGGCAGAGCGAGGCGCGTGATCTCTACGCCAAGCGGCTGAGCGAGGCGAGAGACCTCACCGATGACCTCTCTGATGCCTTCCGCAAAGTGGCGAGCGCCCTCACGGATTACGCCGCCGCCGTCACCACGGCCAAGAGCCACTACCGGAGCGGCAGACTCACCGAGAGTAAGTTGGCGGGCGTGATGGCCAAGGAGGCTACGGCCATCACGCCGACCGCTCGCGCCGCAGAGCCCCTGCATCAGTGGGAGGACCTGCGGGGGACCACAGGAGTCATGGACTTCTTCGCGGAGATGGGCGTCGACGTCGATGCGATCCGCGAGGACGCCGAGCGCTACTACCACCAGACCAAGGGCCATTACGGCGATGCCCGGCGCGTGGAGTCCGAGGCGCGTGACCTGTGCGTCTCCCGGATCAAGGCGGCGTATCGGTCCCTGCCTGACTTCAAGAGCCCTGTCGCTGATCCGGCACAGTTCCTGAAGAACCTCGGACCGCTCCAGGCCGAGGCGCGGCAGGCGAGCGACAACCCGTACGTCCAGCTTCCGGGCTCCGGCCCCAAGGTGGACGCGATGCCGGTCCTGCCGGCGGGCGAGGACGTGCTGATCAGCGAGACCTTGTACCGGATCAAGATGCGCGTGGACGGTCTGCCGGACGGGCACGGGAACAACTATTGGTTGCCGTCGAACTCCGATGAGGGGCGCCGCGAGTACATCCAGGGCAACAGTGAACTCATCAAGGCCGCCGCACACGACGCCGGCCTGCCGCCGGAGATGGTCGCCGGTATCGCCTGGCAGGAGGTCATGGGCGACCCCGGCGTCGCCGATGACCTGGCATACGACGGCCGGAAGTACCTCCCCTTCGCCAAGGACCCCGACGAGACGTCGATGGGTCCCCTTTCCATCCAGGTCCGTCGGGCCGCGGAGGTGCTCGGTTACGACCCGCACCACCTCACCGACGGGCAGCGGGACCAGGTCGTCGACGCCATCAAGGACCCCGCCCAGAACATCTTCATCGCCTCGGAGTACCTGGCCCAGCTCAAGGCGGGAAGCAGCTTCGCCGATGTACCCCCGGAAGAAATGACTCGCGACCAGATGCAAGAGCTTGCCGCCCGTTACAACGGTGGCCCCTACTACGAGGACCCGAACGCCCAGGCATACGGCCGAGGCTTCGATCGCAAGCTGGACAATGCCAAGGAGGCCCTGCGGTGAGCCGCTACGTCCGTTCCTCCGCTGCTCAGGCCCCGACGGAGCCGACACGGAGCGGACCTGGCATCCGCGCCCGGATCGGGTCCGCGCTATGCGGTCTTGTTCTCACGCTGGGACACCTGGTCACGGCCTATCTCCTCTTTCTCGCCTACATGGCCCGGCCCGCCGGCCCTTGGGACAGTGAGACCGTCGCGCACTCGAACTTCGCCGCTGGGTTCGCGTTGGCCGTCTCGGTCGTGCTGGGGCTTTTGACGTGGGGGTTTGTCAAGGCGGGCTGGGTGCGGGGGTGGTGGTACGTGGTTCCCGTGGTCTTCGGGGTGGCTGCGCTGCTCCGGCTGACGCTGCTCGCCCCCGAGCTCTGACCCGCGCGTACGACGAAGGGCCCGCCGGATGTTCCGGTGGGCCCTTCGTCGTGTGGCTGAGGTGGCGTCAGACCGCCGGGGCGTACTTCGGGTTGGGGCCGTACTCGTTGGCCTCCGGCTTGCCCTCGGAGGCGAGGAAGACGATGAGGATGATGGCGCCGACGATGGGGATCAGCACGAGCAGGATCCACCAGCCGGTGCGGCTCGTGTCGTGCAGTCGGCGGGCCGTGACGGCCAGGGACGGCAGGAGCACGACCAGGCCGTAGATGGTGGCGAGGAAGTTGATGTCCAGCGCGTTGTCCAGGATCGTCAGCACGACGCTGATGATGAAGCTGAACAGCGTGAACATCCAGTATTCCTGCCGCCGCGCGCGACCGCTGAATACCGCGTACTTCTTGAGCACGTCGACGTACCAGTGCATTTCTCGTCCCCCCAGGGAAGTGCGTGAGTGGCTTCCCATGGAACCAGCAGCACTGGCCGGAATCCATAGCTTTGGCGTGGTCAGATCAATGCGTTACGCGGCCGCAGCCGTTCGGTGATCAAACCCCTGGATCACACCGTCCCGGCGATGGCCAGCCGGGCGTCCAGCCAGTCGAAGACCCGCTCCTCGAACAGGGCCCGCCCGAGCGGCTCGCAGTGCAGATGCGCACCTTCCTCCTCGGTGAAGCGGACCAGCTCCTTCACGCCCGGCAGCGCGTCGTACAGCTGCTCGGAGGCGCCGGGCCAGAAGTGCTCGCCCTCCGGGTCGGTGACCAGCAGCGGGGTGGTGATGTGGTCCACGACCCGGGTGAGGTCGTGCCGGGAGACCTCGGTCAGCAGGTCGTACCGCGAGACCTCGCGGAGCAGGTCGTAGGGCGCCTCGATGCCGTACGGCTTGGCCCGCCAGCGCCAGGTCGCGGCCAGCGCCGGGTTCTGCTCCAGCGCCTCCCCGATGATCGCGTCGAAGGCGTCCCGGTCCCCGCACTCCCACAACTCGCGCAGGTCCGGCCCGAGATGCTGCCACCAGCTCTCCGCGACCCGCACCACCCCCGGATCGGCGACCGCCGCCGCGATCCGGTGCTCGAAGGCCAGCGCGCGCGGCACCCAGTACCCGGCCTGGCTGATCCCGGCCAGCGCGATCCGGCGCGGGTCCACGTCGGGGCGGGCGAGGAGGAAGTCCACGACCGGGGTGATGACGTTCTCCCAGTCCGGCCGGAAGGTCACCCCGCGCTCGAAGAGCATCGACTGCTGGCCGGGGCCGTCGAAGAGCAGCACCCGGTAGCCGCGCTCCACCGCCGGGGCGCCGAGCAGCGTCCAGGTGGAGCTGAGCGGGCCGTCGCTGCCGTTGTTGGCGATCAGCGTCGGCAGCGGCCCGTCCGCGCCGGGCGGGCCGATCAGATAGCCGGGCAGTGTCGTGCCCTCGTACGGGATCGACACCGGCTCGGCGGGCGGGTCCAGGGCCAGCAGGAACCGGTCGAGGCAGGCGCGGTGCTCGGCGAACGCCTCCGCCGCGCGTTTCTCCGCGTCCGGGACCGCGTCCACGCCCACCATCGCGGTACCGAGATAGCCGGCCGCCCGCAGCCAGCCCTCGCGCGCGCTCACCAGATGGCCGGCCGCCGCGCACTCCTCCGCTTCCACCCGGACGCGGCGGCCCAGGTCCAGCCAGGCGTCGAACCACGCCTGCCCGTCCCCGTCCGCCACCGACGCGGCGGTGCTGAGCACTTCGCCCGCATCGGCTCCCTGCCGCCACACCGAACCGAGGGCGAGCAGGATCTCGTAGTTGAACTGGTCGTTCTCACTGAAGTGATACGTCATGACGGCTCCCGGACAGGCCGACTGAACCCCTCGCTGGTCCGGACCGCACTTCTCACGGTAGGGGCCCGGCCGCCGCACCGCACCACGGGCGGCGTGCGGGCCGGGGCGAGCGGCGCCACCATGGGACAGGGGGGCGGGCCGCGACATCCCACGACGGCACACCTCACGGGAGGACGTCCTCATGGTGCAGCAGGCGACCACGGAACAGATCTCGCCCAAGAAGAAGCCCGTCGGTACCGGCAGCGTGTTCCTCTCGTTCGCCCCCTGGATCATCTTCGGAGTGGTGGCCAGCCCCAGCACCTGGGAGTACGCGGCCCTGGCCGCACTGGTCGCGGCCCTCGTGCTGTCCGCGCAGGACCTGCTGCACGGGAAGATCCGCATCCTCGACGCGGCCGGCATCGTGTTCTTCGCCGTCCTCTCCGTCCTCGCCCTCGCCCTGAACCGCTCGGACCTGCTCTGGGTGGAGACCTACGCCCAGGTCATCTCCAACGGCCTGGTCGCCGTGGTGGCGTTCGTCTCGCTGCTGTACGACCCGTTCACCGCGCAGTACGCCCGTGAGTCGACCCCGCGCCAGTACTGGGACTCGCCCGTCTTCCGGCACATCAACCGGGTGCTCACCACGTACTGGGGCGTCACCTTCGCCATCATGACGGCGTCCACCTGGCTCGCCATCCACTTCCCCGACCAGGACGACTGGTTCAACTGGGTCATCCCCATCGCCCTGCTGGTGATCGCGGTCAAGTTCACCCAGCGCTACCCGGAGTCGTACAAGGCCCGGGTGGTCACGGCGACCTGAAAAGGCATCCGAAAGCGGGCCGGTGGCGTCCATGTGGGTATGGACCTCGACAAGCCGCCCGCCCCGCAGCCCCCGGAGGGCTGCCTCGTCGTCGCCGTCCGGCTGCCCGTCCGGATCGTCGTGCTGGTGCTCGTGGTGCCGGTACGGCTGGTGTGGGACGCGCTGGCCGTGGCCGGACGGTACCTGCACGCCACCCTGCTCCGGCCGCTCGGGCGCGCGCTGCTGTGGGTCGGCCGGGCCCTCTTCGTGTGGCCCTTCGTGGCGCTGTGGCGCTGGGTGCTCGTCCCGGTAGGGAAGGCCCTGCGGTGGCTCGGCCATGTCCTGGTGGTCGTCCCGCTGTGCTGGGCGTACGTCCATCTCCTCGCCCCCCTCGGGCGGGGGGTGTACGCGTATCTGCTGGCACCGGTCGGCCGGGGGCTGGCGTGGCTCGTCCGGTACCTGCTCGTCGTCCCCGCCCGGTGGCTGTACCTCCGGGTGCTGACGCCCGCCCTGTACTGGACGCTCCGCATCCTGCTGGTGCTGCCCGCCCTCGCCCTGTGGCGCTGGGTCCTGGCCCCCGTGGGCCGGGTGCTGGCCGTCGTCGTGCGCGAGGTCGCCGACGCGCTCGGGCACGCCTGGCGGATCGCCGGGCGCGTCTCCCTCGCCGTGGGCCGGGCGCTGGGGACCCTCTTCCGGTGGATCTTCGTGGAGCCCGCGCGCTGGGTGTACCGGACGATCCTGACCCCGGTCGGCCACGCCGTGCGCGACGCGGTCCTGCGGCCCGTCGCCCGGGTAGCGCGCGAGGTCGGACGGGTCACCCGGCTCACCCTCGCCGCCGCCCGCGACACCCTCCGCGAGACCCGCCGGGATCTGCGCCGGGCCCTCTTCAGCGACCCCCGGCAGCCGCTGGCCGTGGACCGGCGGGAACCTCCCGCGCGCGACCCACGTACTCTTGGTGACAGTACGACCGTTCTCACGAAGGACTAGGACACTGGGCAAGCGACAGCCCGAAGGCCCGCCGCCCGCACCCGCGGTGCAGCGCATCCGACTGCGCTACACCAAGCGCGGCCGCCTCCGGTTCACCAGCCACCGCGACTTCCAGCGCGCCTTCGAGCGCGCCCTGCGCCGCGCCGCCGTACCCATGGCCTACTCGGCGGGGTTCACGCCGCACCCGAAGGTGTCGTACGCCAATGCCGCACCCACCGGCACGGGCAGTGAGGCGGAGTACCTGGAGATCGCGCTGACCGCACCGCGCGACCCCGAGACCCTGCGCGCCCTGCTCGACGAGTCGATGCCCGCCGGGCTCGACATCGTCGACGCCGTGGAGGGCCGCACCTCGGGGCTCGCCGACCGGCTCACCGCCTCCGTGTGGGAGCTGCGGCTGGACGGCGTCGACCCCGAGGAGGCCCGGCGCGCCGCCGACGCCTTCATCGCGGCGGAGACGGTGGAGGTGCAGCGCATGGCCAAGAACGGCGTCCGTACCTTCGACGCCCGCGCCGCCGTCGTCACCCTGGAAACGCGGGACGAGTCGGCTGATAGGCCCAGCGACCAGCCCTGTGCGATACTGCGCCTGGTTGTTCGGCACGTGACGCCTGCCGTACGACCCGACGACGTCCTGTCCGGTCTTCGCGCCGTGGCCGACCTGGCGCCGCCGGTCCCCGCAGCGGTGACCAGGCTGGCGCAGGGGCTGTTCGATGAAGAGACCGGCACGGTGACCGACCCGCTCGCGCCCGACCGCGAGGCAGCCCCGGCCCCGAAGGCCGAACCGGCTGCCGCCGCGACGGCGCCGACGCCGGAAGGTTCCGTGTAGGGACGGACGCCGTAGCGCCGCCCTCTGATCCGGGAGCCACCTGGGTCGGGCAGCGCACCGAACCAGAAGACTTTCGCCAGGCCGTACCGACAAGGCGTACGGAACCGGCGAGACAGGACACAGCGTGCTCCCGTGCGGCGCCCGCGCCCCGGACGGCGGCCACCGCGCATCGCGCGGGCCGCGGACGTCAGCGGTGGCCGGTCTTTACGAGACCGGCCCCGGACCAGGTGCGGCGACCCGGGAGCTCCGACGGGAGAAATGCCCGCATGCTCGAACCGACCGAGCCCAACGAGGGCTCCGAACTGAACACCCCCAGCGACACCCTGCCTCCGCGCAGGCGTCGCCGCGCCGCCTCCCGCCCGGCGGGTTCGCCCGCCACCGCCGGCGGCACCGGGACCACCGCGCAGCCGGAGGCCACCACCCCGGCCGAGGCCCCCGAGGCCCCCGCCGAGACGGCCGCCCCGGCCGCCCGTCCGCGCCGCCGCACCACTCGCCGCGCCGCCGCGCCCGCCGGGTCCCCCGCCGAGGCCGTCACCGTCACCGAGACGGCCGCACCGGCCGCACCGGCCGCGCCCGCCGCCGAGCCCGCCGAGTCCGCCGAGAGCGGTTCCCGCACCGCCGCCGCGCCGCGCCGTACCCGCCGCCGCGCCTCCGCGCCCGCCGGGGCCCCCGCCCAGATCGCCGCCGAGGACAACAAGGCCGAGGAGGCCGACGTGGCCCAGGACACCGAGGACCAGACGGGCGCCGCGCCCGCCGAGGCCACCCCCGAGACCCCCGCGCGCCCGCGCCGCCGCGCCACCCGGCGCGCCTCCGCCCCGGCCGGGGCGCCCAAGGCCGACGAGACGCCCCAGGCCGCGCCCGCCGCCGAGACGCCCGCCGAACCGGCACCGGCCGCCGAGACGGAGACCGCGACGGAGACGGCGACCGAGGCTCCGGCCGCGCGTCCGCGCCGCCGTGCGACGCGCCGTGCGTCCGCGCCCGCCGCCGAGACCCCAGCCGCCACCGAGACGCCCGCCGCGCCCGCTGAGCCCGCTCCGGCCGTCGAGGCCGAGCCCGCCGCCGAGGCCGAGGCCGCTCCGGCCGGGCGTACGCGCCGTCGCGCCACCCGTCGGGCCTCCGCGCCCGCCGAGACCCCGGCCGCCGCCGAGGAGCAGCCCGTGACCCCCGAGGCCGAGCCGACCCCGACCCCGGCCGCCGAGGCGGAGCCCGAGGCCGAGGCCGCGCCCGCGGGCCGTACCCGCCGTCGTGCCGCCCGGCGGGCCTCCGCGCCCGCCGGTGCCCCGGCCGCCGCCGAGGAGAAGCCCGAGGCCGCCGCCGAGGCCGAGCCGCGCCCCGCCCGCAAGGCGACGCAGGCCGAGCCCGAGACGACCGAGACCGAGGGCGGCCCGCGCCGCCGTCGCCGTGCCGTGCGCCAGGCCGCGGGCGGGTTCTCCGCGCCCGCCCCCGCCGAGGGCGACGCCCCGCGCCGCGCCGCCCGGCCCGCCGTGGCCACGTTCCAGGCGCCCGTCTTCACCGAGCCGAGGTTCCAGACCCCGCAGCGCGCCGCCGCCGAGGCCGCGGCCCAGGCCGCCGGTGCCGGTGAGGCCGAGGCGCCCGCGGAGCCCGAGAAGCCCGCGGAGACCACCGCCACCGAGGCCGTCGCCGAGGAGCGCACCGACGAGCGCGACAGCGGCCGCCGTCGCCGTCGCCGCCGTGGTGCCGCCGCCGAGGAGACCCGCGCCGTCGAGGAGAAGCCCGAGGCGGCCGACGAGCCCGCCGAGGACGTCACCGAGGACGACGAGTCCGACGACGCCGAGGGCTCGGAGGAGTCCGGCTCGCGCCGCCGTCGCCGCCGGGGCGGCCGTCGCCGCCGCCGTGGCGACGCCTACGACGACGACGAGAACGACGAGGGCACGGACGGCGAGTCCGGCGACCTGGCCGCCGAGCAGGCCGAGCAGGACGCCGAGGACACCGCCGAGCAGGACGCCGAAGACGCCGAGGACGCCGAGGAGACGAGGAGCGAGGAGTCCGGTGGCTCCAGCTCCAGCCGTCGCCGCCGTCGTCGTCGCCGTCGCGCCGGTGACTCCGGCGAGGGTGAGCCCAGCGACGACCCCGAGCGCACCGTCGTCAAGGTCCGCGAGCCCCGCAAGGCCGCCGAGCCGTCCGACGAGGTCCAGTCCATCAAGGGCTCGACCCGCCTGGAGGCCAAGAAGCAGCGCCGCCGCGAGGGCCGCGAGCAGGGCCGTCGCCGGGTGCCGATCATCACCGAGGCCGAGTTCCTGGCCCGCCGCGAGGCCGTCGAGCGCGTCATGGTCGTGCGCCAGCACGGCGAGCGCACCCAGATCGGCGTCCTGGAGGACGGCGTGCTCGTCGAGCACTACGTCAACAAGGAGCAGGCCACCTCGTACGTCGGCAACGTCTACCTGGGCAAGGTCCAGAACGTGCTGCCGTCCATGGAGGCCGCCTTCATCGACATCGGCAAGGGCCGCAACGCCGTCCTGTACGCCGGTGAGGTCAACTTCGAGGCGCTCGGCATGGGCCACGGGCCGCGCCGTATCGAGGTCGCGCTCAAGTCCGGCCAGCCCGTCCTGGTCCAGGTGACCAAGGACCCGATCGGCCACAAGGGCGCCCGCCTCACCAGCCAGGTCTCCCTGCCGGGCCGCTACCTCGTGTACGTCCCCGAGGGCTCGATGACCGGCATCAGCCGCAAGCTCCCCGACACCGAGCGGGCCCGGCTGAAGACCATCCTCAAGAAGATCGTCCCCGAGGACGCGGGCGTGATCGTGCGCACCGCCGCCGAGGGCGCGAGCGAGGACGAGCTGCGCCGTGACGTCGAGCGGCTCCAGGCGCAGTGGGAGGAGATCAAGAAGAAGGCGAAGACGGGCAACGCCCCGGCGCTGCTGTACGGCGAGCCGGACATGAGCGTCCGTGTCGTCCGCGACATCTTCAACGAGGACTTCTCCAAGGTCATCATCAGCGGTGACGACGCCTGGCAGACCATCCACGGCTACGTCTCCCACGTCGCCCCCGACCTCACCGACCGGCTCCAGAAGTGGACCAGCGAGGTCGACGTCTTCGCCACGTACCGGATCGACGAGCAGCTCGCCAAGGCGCTGGACCGCAAGGTCTGGCTGCCCAGCGGCGGTTCGCTGGTGATCGACCGGACCGAGGCGATGGTCGTCGTCGACGTCAACACCGGCAAGTTCACCGGCCAGGGCGGCAACCTGGAGGAGACGGTCACCAGGAACAACCTGGAGGCGGCCGAGGAGATCGTGCGTCAGCTCCGGCTGCGCGACCTCGGCGGCATCATCGTCATCGACTTCATCGACATGGTGCTGGAGTCCAACCGGGACCTGGTGATGCGCCGTCTGCTGGAGTGCCTGGGCCGGGACCGGACCAAGCACCAGGTGGCCGAGGTGACCTCGCTGGGCCTGGTCCAGATGACCCGTAAGCGGGTCGGCCAGGGCCTGTTGGAGTCCTTCTCCGAGAACTGCGTCCACTGCAACGGCCGCGGTGTCATCGTCCACATGGAGCAGCCCACCGCCGTCGGTGGCGGCGGTGGCGGCAAGCGCAAGAAGCGCCGCGGCGGCGACGGCCACACCCACGAGGGCGACGGCGAGACGCTGACGGTGGAGACGGCCGTGGCCGAGACCCCCGACACGCAGGCCGAGACGGCCGCCGAGGTGGCCGCCGAGGTCGCCGAGCCGATCGCGCTGCCCGCGGCGGAGTTCACCCCGGACGAGGAGCTGTACAGCTCCGTCGCCGAGGCGGAGGCCGCCGCCGGACGGGGCCGCTCGCGCCGCCGCGCCGGGCGCCGGGCCTCGGCCCCGGCCGGTGCGCCGAAGGAGGGCAACCGCCGCTCCGCCGAGCGCGCCGAGCGGTTCGAGCGGGCCGCCGAGGAGGCGCCGACCGCCGCGTCCGTCTCCGCCGAGGAGGCCGCGGCCCGGCCCGTCCAGCCGGAGCCCGCCGCCGAGGCGCAGGCCGCGCCGATGGCCGCCGAGGACCCGGTGGTCGCGCCCGAGCCCGCAGCCGAGCCCGCCGCTGAGGACGCCGCGCCCAAGGGCCGTGCCCGGCGCCGGGTCACCCGCAAGGTGTCCGCGCCCGCCGGTTCGCCGGCCGGGGCCGAGGCCGCCGTGGTGACCGTCGCCGAGTCCGCGCCGGTGGCCGCGCCGGAGCCGCAGCCGGAGCCGGAGGCCGCCCCGGCGGCCGAGGAGAGCGCCGCCCCGGCCCGTCCGCGCCGCCGCGCGGTGCGCAAGGCCACCGCGCCGACCGCGTCCGAGGAGACGGCCGTCCTGGTCGTCCCGTCGGCCGCGCCGGAGCAGGCCGCCGAGGCGCCCGCCGCCGAGCAGCCCGCCGAGCAGCCCGCTGAGGAAGAGGCCGCTCCCGCCAAGAAGACCGCCCGCAAGGCGGCCAAGAAGGCACCGGCGAAGAAGACGGCCGCGAAGAAGGCCGCGCCCGCCAAGAAGACGGCGGCCGCGAAGAAGACGGCCGCCAAGACGACGACGGCGAAGAAGACGACGGCCAAGAAGGCGGCCACCAAGACCGCCAAGACGGCCGCCAAGTCGACGGCGAAGAAGACCGCCAAGGTCTCCGCGTCGGACGACGAGAGCTGAGATCGAACACCCCTCGTGTGGTCCTGCCGTTCGCGGCAGGGCCACACGGCTTTACCCCCCACACCCCGCGAACCGGGGAAGTCGCCCCGTGCACCGGGGAAGTTAAGGAGAACCCGCGATGATAGGTCTCGTGCTGGCGGCCGGCGCCGGACGGCGTCTGCGCCCCTACACCGACACGCTGCCCAAGGCCCTGGTGCCGGTGGGCCCGGAGGGCGACGAGGAGTCGCTGACGGTGCTGGACCTGACGCTGGGCAACTTCGCGGAGGTCGGCCTGACCGAGGTCGGTGTCATCGTCGGCTACCGCAAGGAGGCCGTCTACGACCGCAAGGCCGCGCTGGAGGCCAAGTACGGCCTGAAGATCACGCTGATCGACAACGACAAGGCCGAGGAGTGGAACAACGCCTACTCCCTGTGGTGCGGCCGGGACGCGCTCAAGGACGGCGTGATCCTCGCCAACGGCGACACCGTGCACCCGGTCTCGGTCGAGAAGACCCTGCTGGCCGCGCGCGGCGACGGCAAGAAGATCATCCTCGCGCTGGACACCGTGAAGTCCCTGGCGGACGAGGAGATGAAGGTCGTCGTGGACCCCGACAAGGGCGTCCAGAAGATCACCAAGCTGATGGACCCGGCCGAGGCGACCGGTGAGTACATCGGCGTCACCCTGATCGAGGGCGACGCGGCGGCCGACCTCGCGGACGCGCTCCGGGTGACCTTCGAGCGGGACCCGCAGCTGTACTACGAGGACGGTTACCAGGAGCTGGTGAACCGCGGCTTCAAGATCGACGTCCAGCCGATCGGTGACGTCTCCTGGGTCGAGATCGACAACCACGACGACCTCGCACGAGGACGGGAGATCGCGTGCCGATACTGACCCGGCTGATCCCCTCGCCGGTCGTCGTGGACATCCGTCCGGGTGCCCTCGCCGACCTGGCCATCGTGCTCGCCGACCAGCGCATCTCGCACTCCGGGCGCCTCGCGGTCGCGATCAGCGGCGGCTCCGGCGCCCGGCTGCGGGAGCGGGTCGCGCCGCAGCTGCCGGGTGCCACCTGGTACGAGGTCGGCGGCGGCACCCTGGACGACGCCGTCCGGCTCGCCGACGAGATGAAGTCCGGCCGCTACGACGCCGTGGTCGGGCTCGGCGGCGGGAAGGTCATCGACTGCGCCAAGTACGCGGCGGCCCGCGTCGGCCTGCCGCTGGTCGCGGTCGCCACCAACCTCTCCCACGACGGCATCTGCTCGCCGGTGTCCATCCTGGACAACGACGCGGGCCGGGGCTCGTACGGCGTGCCCACGCCCATCGCGCTGCTGATCGACACGGACATCATCCGGGAGACCCCGGTGCGCTTCGTGCGCTCCGGCATCGGGGACGCCGTGTCGAACATCTCGGCGGTCGCGGACTGGGAGCTGGCCAACCGGGTCAGCGGCGAGAAGATCGACGGTCTCGCCGCGGCCATGGCCCGCCAGGCGGGCGAGGCGGTGCTCCGGCACCCCGGCGGCTGCGGCGACGACGCGTTCCTCACCGTGCTCGCCGAGGGGCTCGTGATGTCCGGCATCGCCATGTCGATCGCGGGCCACACCCGGCCCTCGTCCGGCGCCTGCCACGAGATCAGCCACGCGCTCGACCTGCTCTTCCCCGAGCGGGCCGCCAGCCACGGCGAGCAGGTGGGCCTCGGCGCGGCCTTCGCCACGCATCTGCGCGGCGACCACGAGGGCTCGTTCCTCATGGCCGCCTCGCTGCGCAGGCACGGGCTGCCGGTGCTGGCCGAGGAGATCGGGTTCGGTGTGGACGAGTTCGTCCGGGCCGTGGAGTTCGCGCCGGAGACCCGGCCCGGCCGGTACACGATCCTGGAGCACCTGGAGCTGTCCCCGGACCAGATCCGGCGGGCGTACGCCGACTACACGGCCTCGCTGGACCGCTGAGCCCCTGAGCCGAGCCCCTGATCAGGGCCCGGTTTGACCCGTACGGGACGCCCCCCGTACTCTTGACCGTCGGCGTGTCATTTGAACATGCCACATCCCCGTAAACCTTCTCCTCCCGGTCGCCCTGGGCGGTCGGGAGAGGTCGTCCGTGGTGTTCTACCGGTGCGGCTGGCCTTCGGGGGTGCCGTTCTTCGAGCGAAAGTGAGATCCGCGTGTACGCCATCGTGCGCAGCGGTGGTCGCCAGCACAAGGTTGCTGTCGGCGACATCGTTGAGGTTGACAAGATTTCCACCGCCAATGTTGGCGACACGGTCGAGCTTTCGACCCTGCTCGTTGTCGACGGCGACTCCGTGACCAGCGACCCGTGGGTGCTGGCCGGCATCAAGGTCCAGGCTGAGATCGTGGACCACCACAAGGGCCAGAAGATCGACATTCTGCGCTACAAGAACAAGACCGGCTACCGCCGTCGTCAGGGCCACCGCCAGCAGTACACGGCGATCAAGGTCACTGAGATCCCCGCGGCTGCGAAGTAAGGGACTGAGAACACATGGCACACAAGAAGGGCGCATCGTCCACCCGGAACGGTCGCGATTCCAATGCCCAGCGGCTCGGCGTGAAGCGCTTCGGCGGTCAGCTCGTCAACGCCGGTGAGATCCTGGTCCGCCAGCGTGGCACCCACTTCCACCCCGGCGCGGGCGTCGGCCGTGGCGGCGACGACACGCTGTTCGCGCTCCAGCCCGGTGCGGTGGAGTTCGGCACCAACCGCGGCCGCAAGGTCGTGAACATCGTTCCGGTCGCCTGAATCCTCTGATTCACGGCCGCGAGCGTTAAAGCTGCGCGAGGCGGACCTCACTTCCCGGTCGGGAAGGCGGGTCCGCCTTTCGCGTGTTGACATAGGTAGTACCCGTACTTTTCTGGAGGCACCGAACCATGACCACCTTCGTGGACCGCGTCGAACTGCATGTCGCCGCGGGTAACGGGGGCCACGGCTGTGCCTCCGTCCACCGTGAGAAGTTCAAGCCGCTGGGCGGTCCGGACGGCGGCAACGGCGGGCGGGGCGGCGACGTCATCCTGACCGTCGACCAGTCCGTGACCACGCTGCTCGACTACCACCACTCCCCGCACCGCAAGGCCACCAACGGCAAGCCCGGTGAGGGCGGCAACCGCTCCGGCAAGGAGGGCCAGGACCTGGTCCTGCCCGTCCCGGACGGCACGGTCGTCCTCGACAAGGAGGGCAACGTACTGGCCGACCTGATCGGCCACGGCACCTCCTACATCGCCGCGCAGGGCGGCCGGGGCGGCCTCGGCAACGCGGCCCTCGCCAGCGCCCGCCGCAAGGCGCCCGGCTTCGCGCTGCTCGGTGAGCCCGGTGACTTCCACGACGTGGTCCTGGAGCTGAAGACCGTCGCCGACGTGGCCCTGGTCGGCTACCCGAGCGCGGGCAAGTCCTCGCTGATCTCGGTGCTCAGCGCCGCCAAGCCGAAGATCGCGGACTACCCCTTCACCACCCTGGTGCCCAACCTCGGTGTGGTGACCGCCGGTTCGACCGTCTACACCATCGCCGACGTGCCCGGTCTGATCCCCGGCGCCAGCCAGGGCAAGGGCCTGGGCCTGGAGTTCCTGCGCCACGTCGAGCGCTGCTCGGTGCTGGTGCACGTGCTGGACACCGCCACGCTGGAGTCCGACCGCGACCCGCTCTCCGACCTCGACATCATCGAGGACGAGCTGCGGCAGTACGGCGGTCTCGACGACCGGCCCCGCATCGTCGTCCTCAACAAGATCGACGTGCCCGACGGCAAGGACCTCGCCGAGATGGTCCGCCCCGATCTGGAGGCGCGCGGCTACAAGGTCTTCGAGGTGTCGGCGGTGGCCCACACCGGGCTGCGCGAGCTGACGTTCGCCCTCGGTGACCTGGTCGGCCAGGCGCGTGCCGCCAAGCCGGTGGAGGAGGCGACGCGGATCGTCATCCGGCCCAAGGCCGTGGACGACGCGGGCTTCTCCGTCACCCGCGAGGAGATCGACGGCGAGCCGCTGTTCCGGGTGCGCGGCGAGAAGCCGGAGCGCTGGGTGCGGCAGACCGACTTCAACAACGACGAGGCCGTCGGCTACCTCGCCGACCGGCTCAACCGCCTCGGTGTCGAGGACCGGCTGATGAAGGCGGGCGCCCGCACCGGCGACGGCGTCGCCATCGGCCCCGAGGAGAACGCGGTCGTCTTCGACTGGGAGCCCACGGTCACCGCGGGCGCCGAGATGCTCGGCCGCCGAGGCGAGGACCACCGCCTGGAGGAGGAGCGCCCGGCCGCCCAGCGCCGCAGGGACCGCCAGGCCGAACGCGACGAGTCCCAGCGCGAGTTCGACGACTTCGAGCCTTTCTAGGCCGAGGTAAGGCGAAGGGGCGGGCACCGGTAGCGAACCGGTACCCGCCCCTTCGCCGTACGGTGACTCAGCGCTCCAGCAGGGCGAACAGCTCTTCCCAGCGGTCGGTGATGGCCGTGGGGGAGTAGCGCTGCACGTTCGCGCGCGCCTTGTCGCCCATCTCGTCGCGGAGTTCGGCGCTGTCCATCATCCGGCCCAGCTGACGGGCGAGTTCACTGGTGTTGCCGGGCCTGGCGAGCAGCCCGTCCTCCTCGGTCCGGACGATCTCCCGGACACCGGGGGCGCAGTCGAAGGCGGCGCAGGGCACGCCGCACGCCATCGCCTCCAGCAGCGCCAGCGGGAAGCCCTCGCCGCGGGAGGACTGGACGAACACCGAGGCGCCGTGCAGCGCGCCGACGACGTCGTCGGTCTGGCCCGCCCACTCCACCGAGTCGTCCAGGCCCAGCTCGGCGCACTGCTGCTTCAGGGCCGCCTCGTCGGGGCCGGAACCGTAGATGCGCAGGGTCCAGCCGGGGTGCCCCGGTGCCGCTTCCGCCCAGGTGTCGAGGAGCATGTCGATGCCCTTCTGGTGCCCGAGGCGGCCGATGCTCACGACCACCTTCTCGGTGCGCGGCGACGGCACCTCCGGCATCATCGGCAGCGGGTTCGGCATGAAGCCCACGTTGTTGAGGCCGCGGCCGGTCCAGAGGTCGGCGTCCTCCTGGGTCAGCAGGAGCAGCCGGGCGACGTCCTTGTAGAACTTCTGGACGCGCCCGAACCGGGAGGAGCCCCGCGAGTACTCGTAGGACTCGTGGCTCATGCCGAGGACCGCGTGACCGGCGGTGTCCGCGGCGGCGACCCACTCCATGGCCCACACCTGGGTCACGATGATCATGGCGCCGGGCCGGGCCGCGCGGAAGATGTCCGACAGCCGCTCCGCGGCCGCGCGCATCTCCGTCTCCCGGGCGGCTTCGCGCTTCCGGGCGGTCAGGTTGGCGCGGTCACGGAGGTTGCGGGCCTGCCAGCGGCCGGGGGGCCGGACGTCGTAGAGGGTCACCGTGTCGAACGGCGGGTTGTCCCCGAGGTCCATCGGCACCTCGGGCGGGGCTATGCCCACGATGGTCACCCGGTGGCCCCGCTCGGCGAACAGGGCGGCCATCAGGGCCTGCCAACGGGCCACACCGCCCAGTTCGTTGACCTCGTTGGCCACGAAGATGATGTCTCGCTCGGTCATCGCGCCTCCCCCTCGGAGCCGAAGAAGCGGTCGACGATGCGGGCGGCGGCGTCGCCCCGGTCGTACTCGCCGTACTGCGTCATGAATTCCTTGACCTTGCTCTCGGAGCCGGACGACAGGGCGTCCAGGTCGGACAGCACGTCGAAGAGCTCCTCCTTGGTCCCGACGACGGGGCCCGGAGCCTGCTCGGAGAGGTCGAAGTACGTGCCGCGGCTGTTGCGCACGTAGTCGTCCCAGTCGTAGGTGAAGAACACCATCGGCCGCTGGAGCAGCGAGTAGTCGAACATCACCGACGAGTAGTCGGTGATCAGCACGTCGGACAGGAGCAGCACCGGGGTGATGTCCGGTACCCCGCTCACGTTGACGACGCGCCCGGCGACCGACGGCGGGAGGCTGACGTTGTTGAGGTAGTGCGTGCGGATGAGCAGGGTGAACTGGTCACCGAAGCGCTCCGCGAACTCCTCCACGTCGAAGGGGAACTCGAACTTGCGCACCTTGCCGTCGTCCTGCGCCCGGAACGTGGGGGCGTAGAGCACGACGGGACGGTCCTGCCGGATGCCGAGGCGCTTGGCCAGTTCCCGCGCGGCCGGGGCCTGCTCCGCCGACTCCCGCGCCCGCACCAGGGCGTCGTTGCGCGGGTAGCCGGTGCGCAGCAGCTTCTCCTCCGGCAGCCGGTAGGCCCGGCCGAGGGTCTTCTCGTCGTGCTCACCACGGACCACGAAGTGGTCGAAGCGGTCGATCGCCCGCTGGTACGCCTGCTGCTCGTGCTCCGGCTTGATCCGGTACTGCGGCTCGTCGAAGCCCATGCGCTTGAGCGCGGTGCCGTGCCAGGTCTGGATGTACGTCGTCTCGGGCCGCTTGGTCAGCTTCAGCGGGAAGCCCTGGTTGTCGATCCAGAACTCGGCCTGTGCCAGCGCCCGCAGGTACGGCCAGGACCAGCGGCGCACCAGCTCGACGTCCTTGGGGAACCCGGTGGGACGCGATCCGGCGTACGACCAGATGGCCTTGACCGGCGTACCGCGCCGCCGCAGCTCCTCGTAGATGGCGCGCGGGCTGTCGCTGTACTGCTTGCCGAGGTGGCTCTCGAAGACGATGGTGCCCTTGCGGACCGGGAGCAGCCGGATCATCCGCTCGAACATCTCGACCTTGCGGGGGCCGGAGTTGAGGTCCTTGCGCGCGGAGGCGACCTTGCGCACCGCCGACTTCGCGACCTGCGCGGGCTTGCCCTGCATGTTGCGCTGGACGAGCGCCGACGTCTGCTGGGCGAGCTTGCCGTGCTGGACCAGCTGGAAGGCGAGGTGACCGTTGGCCGAGGCGTGCGGCACGACACGGTCGGCCACCAGTCGGCCGAGGCGCGGCCGGACGCGGACCGCTCCGGCGCCCTCCAGGTCGGTGCGGCCGACGGTGAGACGGCTCGTGGTGTGCTCCCCGTCGACCGTCAGGTGCATCCGCACGTCCCAGACGTCGTCGACGATGCCGACCGGGCGCAGCTTCCGGGCCAGCGGGAGCGCGGCCTGCCAGGTGAGGGCGCCGTCCGTGTGCTGCAGCGTCGTCACCGGGAAGCGGAAGGACTGCAGGCTCTTGCGGCGGGCCCGGAACTCCAGTTCGGCCTCGATCCGGGCGTCCGGACCGATGACGCCGAGCGGGTTGACCAGCGCTCCGGCCAGGGTCACCCCGGCCGGGTTCTCCGTGTACTGGGTCAGCTCGTTGCGCAGGTTGAGCTTCTCCACCGGCTTGTCGTGATAGCCGAGGTCGGTCACGTCGAGGATGCGGCGGGCCAACGGGTCGTCCAGGTGCTCCGCGCACCAGTACACCCGGCCGTCCCGCTCCACCAGCGGGCTGGAGACCTTGTTCTTGTTGAGGAGCGTGTCGATGGCCGGCATGAGGTGATCCCAGTCCTCACGCAGCAGCAGGTAGGCGCAGAGCCGGTGGATCGGGGTGAGCCCGGCGTACGCCTCCTCGGGGAAGTCCTGGATGTAGCCGCGGGCCATCTCCGCGAAGAGGTGCCGGTACTCGTTGTCCAGGAACGGCAGTTCGCGGAGGTAGAGCACCAGGTCGTGCTTGAGGAACTTGATGTCCTTGTGCAGCTTCAGCGCGTCGTGGCCGTCCTCGACGAGGATGCGGTCGATCCGCTGGTGGATCTCCAGCCGGTCGGCGAAGTTGTTGATCTCGTGCCGACGGTTACTGATCGACTTCGCTTCGGTCTTCTCGACGACGTTCCAGTGGTAGACCGTGTTCGGGATCAGCGTGATCCGGGACGCGGCCAGGTACGCCTGCGCGGAGAAGAGCAGGTCCTCGTAGTGGATTCCGCGCGGGAACACCAGGCCCTTCTCGATGAGGAACTCGCGCCGGTAGCACTTGTTCGTCGAGAGGGTGTCGAAGACCAGGAGGTCCGGTATCTCGTCGACGGAGTCGAAGGTGCGCGTCTGCCGGTACAGCCAGGCGTACCACTTGGCGGTCTTGCCCTCGCGGCTATCAATGTGGACGCGCAGGCAGAGACCGGAGACCAGGTCGGCGCCCGTGCGCTCGGCGGCCTCCAGCATGTTCAGGCAGGCGTTGGGCTCGAGCGTGTCGTCGCTGTCGAGGAACATCACGTACCGGCCGCGCGCGATGGCCACGCCCTGGTTGCGCGGTTCGCCGCAGCCGCCGCTGTTCTCGGCGAGCTGGATGGCCCGCACGCGGTCGGAGCCCTCCGCCAGCCGCTGGGCGACCTCGAAGGAGCCGTCGGTGGAGTGGTCGTCGGCGATGACGACTTCCACGTTTCGCAGGGTCTGGTCGAGGACCGACCGCACTGCCGTGGGAAGACGTTCCGCGTCGTTGTAGACGATGACGACGACGCTGATGTCGGGTGTTTCGTTGTCACGCGGGGACACAGCAGCGGCTACCTCTGGTCAAAGTACGGATATCGAATCGGACGGAGCGATGTCTGACGGCGTCGGTGCGGGCACCCGTTCGTCCAGCGGTACGACGGGCGGCAACTGCGTGAGCGACTCCCCGAGGAAGACCTGCCGGACCACGCGCTCGGCCGCCCGCCCGTCGTCCAGCTCGCAGAACCGGCGGCGGAAGGCGGCGCGACGCGCGGTCGCGTCCGGGCTCTGGTACGCGCCCGAGTCCAGCAGGGCGGTCAGCTCGGCCTGCGAGGTGCTGACCGCGCCGGGCGGCTCCTCGAGCAGGTCGAAGTACGTGCCCCGGACGGTGGAGTAGATCTGCCAGTCCGGCGCGTGGATGACGATCGGCCGGTCCAGCACGGCGTAGTCGAACATCGCGGAGGAGTAGTCCGTGATCAGCGCGTCCGCGGCGAGGTACAGCTCCTCCACCCGGCCGTGGTCCGAGACGTCGACGATGCGGCCGCTCCGGTACAGCTCGGCCAGGTGCGAGGACGAGCCGCCGTAGAAGTAGTGGCCGCGCACCAGCAGGGTGACGTCCGGGCCCAGCTCGTCGGCGAGCCGCTCCAGGTCGAGACTCGGCACGAAACCGGCCTGGTACTCGCGGTGCGTCGGCATGTACAGGAACGCCCTGGTGCCGTCGGCGAGCCCCAGCGCGGTACGGGCCGCCCGCACGTCCTCGGCGGTCGCGTTGGCCAGCACGTCGTTGCGGGGGTAGCCCGTCTCCAGCGAGACGTAGGAGCAGGGGTACACCCGCTCCCAGATGGCGGTGGAGAAGCGGTTGGAGCTGACGCTGAAGTCCCAGCGGTCGCAGCGCCGCAGCAGCTGGGCGAAGTCCATGTTCGTGGACGCCGGGTACTTGCGCTGGTCCAGCCCCATGCTCTTCAGCGGGGTGCCGTGGTGCGTCTGGAGGTGGACCTGACCCTCGCGCTTCACGACCGCGTCGGCGAAGTTCACGTTGTTCACCAGGTACTTGGCGCGGGCGAGCGCCGACCAGTACGCGCTGGAGCCGACCCGGACGTAGTCGACGCCCGCGGGCACCTTGTCCACCGCGTCCGCCTTGATGGCCCACACCCGGCGCACGTTCGGCGCCAGCCGGGCCAGCTCGGCGTCGATGGCGGCGGGGTTGCAGGAGACACCGCGGCTCCAGTACGCGGAGAACAGCGCCAGGTTCTCGTCCAGCGGCAGCTTGAGCTGCGACTGGTAGTAGACGCCCATCGCGTTGCGCTTGGACCTGTTGACGGTGGTGCGGGCCCGGCGCCTGACCGCCTGGCGGAGCTTCACCGCGCCCAGGGCACCGGCCATCGTCACGTAGGAGCCGCGCTCGATCATCGCGTACTTGTGGCCGAGGTTGCCGGCCGGCCGCTGGAAGCCCGCGGGGAGCCGCTTGCGGTAGTCGGCGGAGGCGCGATGGAAGAACTCGGCACGCGCGTTCTGCGGCAGTCGGCCGGGCTTGGTGAGGACGGTGAGGAAGTGGTCGACCATCTTGCGGAACAACGGCCCGCGCCACTCGGCGAGTTCGGGATGCGCGTCGACGAAGTCGAAGACCCGGTCGTACTGGTCGAAGACGTCGAAGTGCTTGCGGCTGACGGTCTTCAGGATGTTGCCGCCCTCACGGCGCTGGCGGTACATCACGCAGACCCGGTCCAGCAGGGCGATGTGCTCGGCGCTGATCATCGAGCAGAACGTCCAGGGGGCGTCCTCGTAGTACCCGGACGGGAAGCTCAGGCCCATGCGGAGGACGAAGTCCCGGCGGTACGCCTTGTTCCAGACGATCTGGAGCAGGTCCAGCAGCTGCGGCCGCTCGCTGAGCGGGAAGGACTCGGGCCCGTCGGGGCGGAGCAGGGCGGCGCGCTGGTTGGGGGAGACCCTGCCGTCCCAGTAGCCGCGCGCGTAGTCGTAGACGAGTATCTCGGGGTCACCCGCGGCCTCGAGCCGCTCGGCTATCGCCCGCAGCGCACCCTCGGTGAGGGTGTCGTCGCTGTCGAGGAACAGAAGGTACTCACCCGTCGCCTTCTCCATGCCCGCGTTGCGCGCGTGACCGAGGCCCACGTTCTCCGTGAGGTGAATCACGTGGATTCGCGGGTCGCGCTCGGCGAATTCGTCCAGAATGGCGCCCGAGGCATCGGGCGAGCAGTCGTCGACGGCGATGACCTCGAAGTCCGTGAAGTCCTGCTCCAGGATCGAGTCGAGACACTCCGCGAGGTACGCCTGCACCTTGTACGCGGGGACGACGAGAGAGAGTTTGGGCATCCTTTACAACCTGTTCCGAGGGCCGATCACATGAGTGTGGGCCGGGGCCGGAGTGAACTCTGTCCGCCGACGGGCCCGAGCGAGCCGCCGCCACAGCGTACAAGGACCCTCTCGCGGCGCGAATCGTTCCCTTCCTCTCATGAGATGGTCGTGAAGTGGTCCATCTCATATCTCCACGCATGCCCGATTTCTCAATGTCCGGGATGGGATGTCGGATTCGATTTTCCCTGGCCCATCAAGGAGTCTGCTGCCGGGTAGTGAACATCGAGGAGGAATCGGAATGAGCTGGCTGGTCACGGGCGGCGCCGGATACATCGGTGCCCATGTCGTGCGCGTCATGGCGGAGAGCGGCGAAGGCGTCGTCGTGTACGACGACCTGTCGACCGGCAGTGCCGACCGGGTGCCCTCGGGTGTTCCGCTGGTCGTGGGAAGCGTCCTGGACCAGGAGCTTCTGGAGCGGACGATGCGTGAGCACGCCGTGACGGGTGTGGTGCACATCGCGGCCAAGAAGCAGGTCGGCGAGTCGGTGGAGCGGCCGCTCCACTACTACCGCGAGAACGTCACCGGCCTGCAGACCCTCCTCGAGGCGATGAAGAACACCGGTGTCGGCCGGATCGTGTTCTCCTCGTCCGCCGCCGTCTACGGCATGCCGGACGTCGACCTCGTGACCGAGGACACCCCCTGCGCCCCGATGAGCCCCTACGGCGAGACCAAGCTCGTCGGCGAGTGGCTGATCGCCGCGGCCGCCCGGGCCCACGGCCTGCGCGCCATCTCGCTGCGCTACTTCAACGTGGCCGGTGCCGCCGCCCCCGAGCTGTCCGACGGCGGTGTCTTCAACCTGGTCCCGATGGTCTTCGAGCGGCTGGAGGCCGGGGAGTCGCCCCGTATCTTCGGTGACGACTACGCCACCCCGGACGGCACCTGCGTGCGCGACTACATCCACGTCCAGGACATCGCCTCCGCCCACCAGGCCGCCGCGACCCGGCTGAAGGAGGCGCCGGAAGGCACCTCCCTCACCCTCAACATCGGCCGTGGCGAGGGCAGTTCGGTCCGCGAGGTGGTGGACCGCATCCTCAAGGTGACGGACAACGAGGACCGCACGCCCGACGTGACCCCCCGCCGCGCCGGAGACCCGGCCCGGGTCGTCGCCTCCGCCGACCGCATCCGCGAGGAACTGGGCTGGACCGCCCGCCTCGACCTCGACGACATGATCGACTCCGCCTGGCAGGGCTGGCGCCACCGCCACGGCTGAGCCCGCGTCACGCTTCAGACCTTGAGCTCCGCCTTGTCACCCATCACCACGACAGGGTGGAGCGCAGGGTCGAGCGTGCGCAGCAGATACTCCATGTCCGCCTTCGACTGGCTCACGCACGCCGACGTACCGCTGCCGTGGTCCATGTGCAGCCAGATGCCGCCGCCCTTGGACTGGCCCTGCGGCCGGGTCTGGTCGTTGGGCGGGGTGCCCTTGACGCGGTTGTAGTCGATGGCGATGACGAGGTCGAAGTCGTGCCAGTACGACTTCTTCCAGAAGTGCGGCGCCTGGAACGCGGCCGACTCGGTGTACGGCAGCTTGGCCGCGGGCTGGGCCAGCACCCCACCGGCGTCGCTCAGCGTGAACACCCCGACAGGGCTGCGCAGATCGTCCTCGTGGTGGTCGGTCGTCCAGCCCTTGCGGCCGTTGTGGGTGGCCCAGGCACGCTCCCGCGTCCAGGTCGACCCCTTCTTCGTGTACAGCGCCGCGTCCGAGTCCGCCGAGTCCCGCCCCTTGCCGGAGACCACCAGCACCTGCCGGGACTCCCCGGGTACGCGCTTCCACAGCCGGTCACCGACACCGGGCACCCGCTTCAGGTCGGTCTGGGGCGCCTTTCTGTCGTCCTGGGCCCGCGCGGAACCCGAGTCCTTGTTGTCCGGACCCCCGCACCCCGCCGCGCCGAGGACGATCAACGCCCCGCCCATCGCAGCCGCAACCGCTCGTACCGCACCGCCTTTTCGCATGGGCTCCATGGTCGCAGAACGCGCCCCGCCCGCACCCCGTGCCTCCACCGCGCACCCCGTCCGCCTGCTGAAACCCGGCTGCACCGGCCACCGGCGTTCCCGTAGATTGCGGGCACACGCAGCCGGACCGGGACGAGAGGACAGCGGGCAAGGTGGCAAGCGCAAGGCAGACCGTGGGCGAGGCCCGGCGGATCGTCGTCAAGGTGGGGTCCTCCTCGCTGACCACCGCCGCGGGCGGACTCGACGCGGACCGCGTGGACGCGCTGGTCGACGTGCTCGCGAAGGTCCGCGGCGGCGGGGACAAGGAGATCGTGCTCGTCTCCTCCGGCGCCATCGCCGCCGGACTCGCCCCGCTCGGCCTGGAGCGCCGACCCAAGGACCTCGCCCGCCAGCAGGCCGCCGCCAGCGTCGGCCAAGGCCTGCTGGTCGCCCGCTACACCGCGTCCTTCGCCCGCTACGGCGTCCGCGTCGGCCAAGTCCTGCTCACCAGCGACGACATGAGCCGCCGCGCCCACCACCGCAACGCCTCCCGCACCCTGGACAAGCTGCTGGCGATGGGCGCCTTCCCGATCGTCAACGAGAACGACACCGTCGCCACCGACGAGATCCGCTTCGGCGACAACGACCGCCTGGCCGCCCTCGTCGCCCACCTCGTCCACGCCGACCTGCTGGTCCTCCTCTCCGACATCGACGGCGTCTACGACGGCGACCCCGCCCGCCCCGGCACCTCCCGCATCGCCGAGGTGCGCGGCCCCGCCGACCTCGCCGGGGTCGAGATCGGCAGCGCGGGCAAGGCGGGCGTCGGCACCGGGGGCATGGTCACCAAGGTCGAGGCCGCCCGGATCGCGGCCGCCGCGGGCATCCCCGTGGTCCTCACCAACGCCGTGCACGCCGCCGACGCCCTCGCGGGCGGCGACACCGGCACCTGCTTCCACCCCACCGGCAAACGCTCCGCGGGCCGACTGCTCTGGCTGCAGCACGCCTCCACCCCGCAGGGCTCCCTCACCCTGGACGACGGCGCCGTGCGCGCGGTGGTCGAGCGGCACAGCTCGCTGCTGCCGGCCGGGATCGCCGCCGTCACCGGCGAGTTCAGCGCCGGGGACCCGGTCGAGCTGCGGGACCGGGCCGGGCACGCGGTGGCGCGGGGGCTGGTCAACTTCGACGCCCGGGAGCTGCCCCAGCTGCTCGGGCGTTCGACCCGCGAGCTGGCACGCGAGCTGGGCCCGGCCTACGAACGCGAGGTCGTGCACCGGGACGACCTGGTACTCCTGCACCCCTGACCGCCGCCCCCGCCCCGGAAAGGCCGGGCACACCGGGCGACCCCGGTGGGGGACGTTCCGTAAAACCGCCACGCGGAGCCCTGCGGCCTGCTCAACTTTGTCGCGGGGACATGTTGAAGGGACACGTTCCGTCAAGGGGCCATGCGTGAAGGAGGCCGTCGTGAGACGAGTCCGTCCTGGGGCGGCGTCCCGCGGTGCTCTGACGAGCGTCGCGGCCGGGGACACCTACGAGGAGCCCAAGGACCTGCCCCGCCTGTGGCACGTCACCCTCAGTGTCTCCGGGGAACACGTCCCCGTCCAGGATCTGCGGCGGGCCCTGGAACAGCTCGCCCACGACCACCCCTTCCTCCTGACCAGCAGATACGCCGGTGACCACGCCGAGATCCGGTACTGGGAGGAGGCCCGCGACCTGCACGACGCGGCCGCCGTCGCGCTGCGCCTGTGGGGCGAGCACCGGCAGACCGCCGGACTGCCGCCCTGGGAGATCGTCGGCCTGGAGGTCATCGACCGCGAGACCTACCACCAGCGCATCGCCGAGGGCTACGGGCCCGCACCGGCCACCCCCGTAGGGGTCCACCCCTTCTGAGCGCCCCGCGTCTCGCGGTGTGGAAAGCCCCCCGGAGCGCCACGCGCCGCGCACTACCCTTCCCCCATGACCACGCTCTCCCCGAACGACTCCCTCTCGCCGGTCACCCGGGCCGCCCACCGGGCCAAGGCGGCCGCCGCCGACCTCGCGCCGCTGCCGCGCGCCGCCAAGGACGACGCGCTGCTCGCCGTGGCCGACGCGCTGGAGGTCCGCACCGCCGAGATCGTGGCCGCCAACGCCCGTGACGTGGCCAAGGCGCGGGAGAACGGCACGGCCGAGTCCATCGTGGACCGGCTCACCCTCACCCCCGAGCGGGTCCGCGCCATCGCCGCCGACGTGCGCGACGTCGTGAAGCTGCCCGACCCGGTCGGCGAGATCGTCCGGGGCAACACCCTGCCCAACGGCATCGACCTGCGCCAGGTCCGCGTCCCGCTCGGCGTCGTCGGCATCATCTACGAGGCCCGGCCCAACGTCACCGTCGACGCCGCCGCGCTCTGCCTGAAGTCCGGCAACGCCGTCCTGCTGCGCGGCTCCGCCTCCGCCTACGCGTCCAACACCGCCCTCGTCCAGGTGATCCGGGACGCCGTCGGGGGCGCCGGGCTGCCCGCCGACGCCGTCCAGCTGGTGCCGGGGGAGGGGCGGGAGAGCGTGGGGGAGCTGATGCGCGCCCGCGGACTCGTCGACGTGCTCATCCCGCGCGGCGGCGCCTCGCTCATCCAGACCGTGGTCAGCGAGTCCACCGTCCCCGTCATCGAGACCGGCACCGGCAACTGCCACGTCTACGTGGACGCCGAAGCCGACATCGACATGGCGATCGACATCCTGGTCAACTCCAAGGCCCACCGGGTCAGCGTCTGCAACGCCGCCGAGACCCTCCTCGTCCACCAGGACATCGCCGCCGCCTTCCTGCCCCGCGCCCTGGACGCGCTGGCCGACGCCGGGGTCACCGTGCACGCCGACCCGCGCGTCCTGGCCCACGCCGAGGGCACGAAGGCGACCGTGGTGGAGGCGGTGCCGGAGGACTGGGAGACCGAGTACCTGTCGTACGACATCGCCGCCGCCGTGGTCGACTCCCTCGACCAGGCCGTCGAGCACATCCGGCGGTGGAGCTCCGGGCACACCGAGGCGATCGTCACCACCAGTCAGCAGGCGGCCCGGCGCTTCACCCGTCTGGTGGATTCCACCACCGTCGCCGTGAACGCCTCCACCCGCTTCACCGACGGCGGCCAGTTCGGCTTCGGCGCGGAGATCGGCATCTCCACCCAGAAGCTGCACGCCCGTGGCCCCATGGGCCTTCCGGAGCTGACCAGCACCAAGTACATCGTCACCGGCGACGGCCACGTACGCCCCTGAACATCTCCACCGAGCGCCCACGGGACGACGGACGAATTTCCATACCGTCTGCCCAAATTGACCCCCCAGGTCTACTCTGGACCCGTGCCGGAGGACGTGGGGGGCACGCCGTTCCCTGACGGCTGGGAGCCCGACGACGACCACGACCACGGGGTGCCGGACGAAGAGTTCGCCTCCGTGGTGTTCGACGCGGCCTTCGTCGCCGCCGCCACCATCCACGAGCCGACCGCCGTGGAACGCCTCCTCGCCGCCGCCGAGGCCCGCGCCGAGGCGACCGACACCGACGGCCGCCGCACCCACGCCCCCGCCGACCCCTACGACGAGGGCTACGGCCCCGACGGCAACGGTTTCGGCCACGACCTCGACGACGACGACCCCGACGGCCGCTACGCCCACGACGGCCACGAGGGCCCCTTCGGCGCCTACGGAAAGATCCGCTGGCACCGGCCCGTCGCCTGGGTGCTCGCCGTGGTGATGGGCATCGGCATGGTCGCGCTGGCCTTCGCCGCCGTCTACCGGGGCGCCTCCTCCGGCACCCGCGACCAGGTGCCCGCCCCCGCCTCCACCGGCCTCGGCCGGGACGGCGTGGCCGCGCCCTCCGTCTCCGCCGACTACTCCCGGCCAACCGTCTCCGCGATCCCGCCCACCCCCTGACGCCCGCCCGGGCGTTCTTGGTGCGAACCTGCCAGAAGTTTGTCGCGCACCAGCGCGTTTACCCGAGCCTCCCGCGACCTACCCTGAATGTATGGGCGGGCCTGGAGACCCACCGGAGGGGACACCCGAGGGCGGCCCCGGAGGTGCCGAGGACGAGTACCGATCCGTCGTGTTCGACGAGTCGTTCGTCCGCGCTGCCCGGCTCCAGGAGTCCTCCGCCCGCGAACGCGTCAGCGACCACGCCCCCGCCGTACGCCGCCGCCCGCCCCTGCGCCGGGGCATCACCCGGCAGGCGATGGTGCTCCTCCTGCTGCTCGCCGTGGCCTTCGGCACCGCCATCTTCATGGGCTTCCGCCACCCGTACGGCTCAGCACCCGTGAAGAGATCCACCGAACCGCTGCGCATGAGCGTCGTCCCGCTCGCCCCGCGCGGCCAGGTGCCCGGCGCCCCCGACGCCCGCACGCTGTACGCCCGCAGCCCCGCCGCCCGGTTCGCGGTGGGCCTAGCCGGGATGCCGCTGCCCCCCTCCCAGCCCACCCCGCACTTCTCCGACAGCCAGGTCCTCGCGGCCCTCGACACCGCCCGCAAGTACGTCCTGCACTCCGCGCTCGACCCCGACGTGCTCACCGGCCGCCAGACCCGCCCCGTACGGGCCCTGATCGCCGCCGACCAGCTCGACCAGTTCGACCGCGGCATGGCGGCCCCCGCGGCCGACGGCAGGCACGCGCCCACCGGCTGGATGATCCGCTTCGACCCCGCCCGCACCGCCCTCGCCGACAACGACATCCGCACCCGGGGCGCCCTCCGGGTCAGCGAGACCGACTCGGCCACCCTCCAGGTCGTGGCCGACGGCACCTTCGTCTACGCCCTGCGCGCCGCCGGAACCGAGGGCAAGAGCCCCGTCTCGCTGTTCACCGTGCGCCGCGAGCTGACCTTCCGCTTCGACCAGGAGATCCTGCGCGTCGGCCAGACCCGGCTGACCTCCTCCAGCACCCAGGCGGGCCCGCTGTCCTGCGACACGGACACCAGCGCCTATCTGCGGCCGCTGCTCGCCGGTGAGCGGGCCAAGGCGGGCGGACCGCCCGGCACCGACCCCTATGGGACCGGCGCCGCGGCCCTGTGCGGCACGCTCGCCGACTCCGCCCAGCCGCACGTGTGAGCGCGGGGCCGGGGCGGCTCAGCCCTCCGCCGGGGCGTCCTTCGCGGGACCGTCCTTCGGGGGCTGCCCGGCGAAGCCGTTGAAGCCCCGCTTCACCCGGCCGCCCAGGTCGCCCGCACCGCCCGCGAGATCCGAGACCAGCTTCATCAGCGGGTCCTTGCTGGTGCGCACGTCGCTCGCGTAGCTCGCCGCGGACTGCCGGAAGGACTCGCCGACCCGGGCGTCCTTGTCCTCCTCGCGGCGCGGGTAGTGGCCGTCCATGATCCGCTGGAAGTCGCGCGACTCGGCCCACCGCTTCAGCTCGGCCGCCCGGATCGTGGTGAACGGGTGCGAGCGCGGCAGCACGTTCAGGATCTTCAGCACCGAGTCCCGCAGGTCGCCCCCGGCCTCGTACTCCTCGGCCTGCTCCAGGAACGCGTCCACGTTCATCTCGTGCAGGTGGTTGCCGCCCGCGATCTTCATCAGGCCGCGCATCGACGCCCTGAGGTCCTGGCCCACCAGCAGCCCGGCCCGGTCCGCCGACAGCTCCGACTTGCGGAACCACTCCCGCAGCGCCGTCACGATCGCCATGATCGCCACATTGCCCAGCGGAATCCACGCCACCTTCAGCGCCAGCGAGGTCAGGAACAGCAGCACCGTGCGGTACACGGAGTGGCCGGACAGCGCGTGGCCCACCTCATGGCCGACGACCGCCCGCATCTCCTCCTCGTCCAGCAGCTCGACCAGACCGGTGGTCACCACGATGACCGGCTCGTCCAGGCCGATGCACATCGCGTTCGGCTTCGGGTCCTGCGTGACGTACATCGCCGGGACCTTCTCCAGGTCCAGGATGTAGCAGGCGTCGCGGAGCATGTCGCTCAGGTGGGCGAACTGCCGGTCGGAGACCCGCACCGAGTCGGACAGGAACAGCAGCTTCAGGCTCCGCTCGGGCAGCAGCCCGCTCAGCGCCTTGAACACCGTGTCGAAACCGGTCAGTTTGCGCAGGGCCACCAGCGCGGACCGGTCGGCCGGATGCTCGTAGGCCCGCGAGGAGATCCCCGGGAAGCGGCTGCGGCGCCTGCCCGGCACCCGCTCGTGGCCGGCCTGCTCGTGGCGGTCGTCGGACATGTCTTCCCCCTGCGTCTTCGGAAACCCGCTGCGCCCCCCGGACCGGGCCCAGCCTAGGCGGAGATACCGTGGACGGGCAGCACCCCTAAGGAGTCACGCATGGAGCACCACCCCACGGCCACCTGGCTGACCGAGGCCGCCGCGAGCGCCGTCCAGCAGCAGGGGCCGGGAAACCTGCTCCGGATCGTCCTGATCGTGATGGTCCTGGGCTGCGCGCTGACCGCCTGGTTCCTCCTGCGCGGCTACAAGCAGAAGGACGACTGACGCGCGGCGGAGGTTCCCGCGCGCCGCGCCCCGAGGGCCCTTTGCCGGAGTCGGCGTGATCGTCGCGGGGGCACCCGCTTACGATGAAGCGACGTCTTTATCCCGCCCACACGCGATAGGTCCTGCCGAAGATGAGCTTCCACAGCACCGCTGCCCAGTTGGTCACTCTCGCCGCCGAGGGCGGCGAGCACGGCGGCAACCACAACAGCCTGAACCCCGCGGTCACCGGCGGCGGCGCCCTGATCATCCTGCTGCTCCTGCTGTGGATCACCACGCGCTTCAACCGCGACCGCTGAAACCCGACCGGTCCCCGGCGAGAAGCCGCAGGCCGGGCCGGTAGGGTCTGCACGCATGGGAGAGCAGGACATGCCTACCGGTCCGGCGGAGGGCACCGTGAACGATCCGGCCGCGAGCACGGCCGGCCACGGCCCCGCCCGCACGGACCGGCGCAGGCTCGGCGTCATGGGCGGCACCTTCGACCCGATCCACCACGGACACCTCGTGGCGGCCAGCGAGGTCGCCGCCCGGTTCCAGCTGGACGAGGTGGTGTTCGTACCCACCGGCCAGCCCTGGCAGAAGTCGCACCGGAACGTCTCCCCGGCCGAGGACCGCTATCTGATGACGGTCATCGCCACCGCCGAGAACCCGCAGTTCTCGGTCAGCCGCATCGACATCGACCGCGGCGGCCACACCTACACCGTGGACACGCTGCGCGACCTGAGCCTTCTCAACCCCGACACCGACCTGTTCTTCATCACCGGCGCCGACGCCCTGGCCCAGCTGCTGACCTGGCGCGACTCCGAGGAACTCTTCTCCCTCGCCCACTTCGTCGGCGTCACCCGCCCGGGCCACCAGCTCACCGACGCCGGTCTGCCCGCGGGCGGGGTCTCCCTGGTCGAGGTGCCCGCGCTGGCCATCTCCTCCACGGAGTGCCGGGCGAGAGTCGCCAAGGGCGACCCCATCTGGTACATGGTCCCGGACGGCGTCGTCCGCTACATCGACAAGCGTGAGCTGTACCGCGGCGAGTGAGCCGAGAGGGGCACCGGTGAACGACCGATACGAAGCTGGGTACGGCGACGAGAGTCACGGAGGTGAGGACCAGTACGAGATCGTCGGCTACGACGACTACGGCCGCCCCGTGTACCAGCAGGTCCCGCCCCGCCACACGCCGCAGCAGCAGACCTACGACCCCTACGGGCAGCGTCAGGGCTACCCCCAGGGCGGCTACGACACCGGGCAGCAGCAGCCCGTACCCCCCGCCTACGACCCCTACGGGACCCAGCACGCCCCCTACGACCCGTACGGGAACGGCGGCCAGGACCCCGCGCCCGGCTACGACCCCTACGGGCAGGCGGCGACCAGTGGGCAGCAGCCGAGGGTCACCGAGCGGACCGCGCACATCCCGCAGCAGACCGGCCCCGGCGCCCAGCCGCAGTCACAGCCGCAGCCGCAGCCGCGCGAGGAGCCCGGCACACCGCCGCCCCCGGCCGGACCGGAGCGCCAAGAGGCGGGCGAGGGCGGGGAGTTCGCGTTCGCCGAGGAGCCGGACGGTGAGTCCGAGGACGTCATCGACTGGCTGAAGTTCACCGAGAACCGCACCGAGCGCCGCGAGGAGGCCCGCCGTCGCGCCCGCGGCCGGGTCGTCGCCCTCGGTGTCGTGCTCGGCCTGGTCGTGGCGGGCGGCGTCGGCTACCTCTGGTACGACGGCAAGCTGCCCGGCGTCTCCTCGCCCGGCGCCGGGACCGGCACCACCGTCGCCGCGGGCGCCCAGAAGCGCGACGTGATCGTGGTCCACCTGCACAACACCGGCACGCGCGACACCTCCACCGTGCTGCTCGTCGACAACACCACCACCCGGCGCGGCACCACCGTCCTGCTCCCCAACTCCCTGGCGCTGAGCGACGATTCGGGCACCACCACCACGCTCGCCAAGTCGGTCGACGACGACGGCTCCTCCGGCACCCGCGACCAGCTCGACACCGTCCTCGGCACCGACATCCAGGGCACCTGGCGCCTGGACACGCCGTACCTGCAGAACCTCGTGGAGCTGGTCGGCGACATCGAGATCGACACCGACACCGACGTGCCCGACCCCGACGCCAAGAAGAAGGGCGCCGCCCCGCTCGTCCACCGGGGCAAGGCGCAGACCCTCAGCGGGAAGATGGCCGTCGCCTACGCCACCTACCGGGGGCCCGGCGAGACCGAGAACGCCCAGCTCAAGCGGTTCGGTGCGGTCATGCAGGGCGCGCTGCGCAAGCTGTCGTCCGACCCGTCGGCCGCGACGACCACCGTGCAGACCCTCGCGCAGATCCTCGACCCGCCGCTCACCGACAAGGACCTGGGCACCTTCCTCGCCAAGCTGGCCGACCTCGCCAAGGGCGGGAAGTACCGGACCGTCCCGCTGCCGGTGCAGAGCGACGGCACGCTGACCGCCGGGACCAGTGACAGCGTGGTCAAGAACATCCTGGGCGGCACCGCCAAGAGCCCCGACGCGGGCTCCGCGGTCCGGGTCGCCGTACAGAACGCCACCGGCGCCAAGGACGACACCGACAAGGCCCGCGTGACCCTGCTCGGCGGCGGCTTCGGCTTCATCGAGGGCGGCACCGCCTCCGGCGCCCGGGCCGCCTCCAAGGTGGTCTACTCCGACGCCGCCGACCGGCAGAACGCCGCCGAGGTCGCCAAGACCCTGGGCCTGCCCGCCGGGTCGGTGACCAAGGGCGCGGTCTCCTCCGGCGCCGACGTCCTCGTCGTCCTCGGCCAGGACTACCGGCCCACAACCTCCTGAACGCGACGCGGCACACCCCACGTGAGCACCGGAACACGTGGGGTGCGCCCGGCCGCCCGTGAGACCCTTGGAGTTCCGGTGCCTTCCGGAAAGCGCCCCGCGCCCGGCAGGCCGCCCCGAACTCTTCGTCATCACACCCCGTCCTCGAACGAAAGCCGCACAGTGACCGCCACCGACCGTTCTCTCGAACTCATCAACACCGCCGCCCAGGCGGCCGCCGACAAGCTCGCCCACGACGTCATCGCCTACGACGTCAGCGACGTGCTGTCGATCACGGACGCGTTCCTGCTGGCCTCCGCCCCGAACGACCGCCAGGTCCGGGCGATCGTCGACGAGATCGAGGAGCGCCTGCAGAAGGAGCTCGGCGCCAAGCCCGTGCGCCGCGAGGGCGACCGCGAGTCCCGCTGGATCCTGCTGGACTACGTCGACATCGTCGTCCACGTCCAGCACAGCGAGGAGCGCGTCTTCTACGCCCTGGAGCGCCTGTGGAAGGACTGCCCCGAGCTGGAGCTGCCCGAGGAGGCCCGCGCCACCCGCGGCAAGGCCGAGGAGCACGCCAAGCTGCACGCGGACGAGGCCGGTGACCAGCCCGGCCAGGAGCGCTGATGAGCGCCACCGGTGAGGTGACCGACCGCCCGAGCCGGGGCCGCCGCGTCATCCTGTGGCGGCACGGCCAGACCGCCTGGAACGTGGAGCGCCGCTTCCAGGGCACCACGGACGTGGAGCTGACCGGGACCGGCGTGGCCCAGGCCCGCCGGGCCGCCCGGCAGCTGGCCTCGCTGCGGCCGGACGCGATCATCGCCTCGGACCTCAAGCGCGCCTCGGACACGGCCGACGAGCTGGCCGCCCTCACCGGCCTGGACATCGTCCGGGACGAGGCCCTGCGGGAGACCTACGCGGGTGCCTGGCAGGGCCTGACGCACGACGAGATCATCGCCAGGTTCGGGGACGACTACGCCGCCTGGAAGCGCGGCGAGCCGGTCCGGCGCGGCGGTGGCGAGCTGGAGACCGAGGTCGCCGACCGGGCCGCCCCCGTCGTGCTGCGGCACGCGGAGAAGCTGCCCGAGGACGGCACCCTCGTGGTGGTCAGCCACGGCGGCACCATCCGTACGACGATCGGCCGGCTACTCGGCCTGGAGTCCCATCACTGGGAGAGCCTCGGCGGGCTGACCAACTGCTGCTGGTCCGTGCTCGGCGAGGGCGCCCGCGGCTGGCGGCTGCTGGAGCACAACGCGGGCACCCTGCCCGAGCCGGTCCTCGGCGACGACGACTGAGCCGATTTCACTTTCCGGCAGGTCACAGGCTAAAGTTCTTCTTGTTCGGCCCGCGGAGCGGGAAGAACGCGAGGGGCTATAGCTCAGTTGGTAGAGCGCCTGCATGGCATGCAGGAGGTCAGGAGTTCAATTCTCCTTAGCTCCACAGATCGACACTCGTACCGAGTGGTCACAGATCGGTGATGAAGATCCCGTCCCTTCGAGGGGCGGGATCTTCTGTTTCTCCCCGGCTTGAGTCGTTCACGTTCCAAGGTCGTATACCTCTGTGAACGGGGTCGGTGCGGGGGTGACCGTGTCCGGACCGGTACTGAGGCGTCGCTGACCGTGCAGGCCCGGCCGTGGCAGAATCAGACGGCCGGAAGGGGGCTCGGCCCGACGGGAGGGAGTGGCGATGCCTGCGAGCATCCTTGGAGGTTCCGCGCGGGTGGCCTGTGGCCATAGCTGGAGCTGAGCGATGGGTGCACACAGGCGGAAGTGCGACTGGTGCGGGAGCGGCACCCCGATCGTCCGCGACATGGAGCCGATCAACCCCGACTACCAGTACTGGTGCGAGGAATGCGCGCGGGCGCTGATCATAAAAGGCGACCCCATCGAGACGTACCGCGAGCTGGAGGGGGAGCCGATCTACGGACGGCTGCTGGAGGAGCACTGCACGCTCAAGCGGTTCTACTCCTTCGTCACCGCTTGACCTGCATCGCGGCATAACGGACATTGCGGAACCGATTTGGTGTTCCACCCCGGGGTCCGTGTAATGTTGGCATCGCCGCCGGGGAAACCGGGCGGAAAACAACAAGGGGCTATAGCTCAGTTGGTAGAGCGCCTGCATGGCATGCAGGAGGTCAGGAGTTCAATTCTCCTTAGCTCCACAGAGAACGAAGGCGGATCGTCGTAAAGACGGTCCGCCTTCGTCGTGTTGACGTCTTCCAGCCTTTGGCCGGGCGGGCCGTTCGCGGACGGCCCGCCCAGTCGCGTCAGCGGCCCAGTGCGCGCCTGCCCCGGCCCTGGGAGACCACCGGGAGGTTCCGCGCGGGCGCCTGGCCGCGGGTGTCCTCCTCGATCCGCAGGGCGAGCGCCGGGCAGCGGCGTACCGCGCGCAGCGCCTTCGCCTCGGCGTAGCGCGGCACCTGGGCCTGGGCGACCGTCGGGAAGCCGTCCGCGCCCAGCTCGAAGACCTCCGGGAGGATGTCCGCGCACAGGCCGTGGCCCCGGCACAGCGTCCAGTCGACGTAGATCTTCTGGCGGCTGCCGCCGGCCTCCTCCGGTGCCGCGCCGCCCGTGATCCCGGCGGGCAGCTGGCCGCCCTCGAACAGCGGGAGCACGCCCTCCACGGGGCGTCCGCAGCCGTTGCCGAGGACATGGGCGGCCAGGTCGTCCGTGAACGCCTTGATGGTCGACTCCAGGAACATCGCCGAGCCGTCCGGGTGCGAACAGGCCCCGCGTCGCTTCACGTTCTTGGCGACCTGCTTCAGCGCCTCCAGCGCGGCCGGGCCGCCGCCGTTGATGATGTCCTCCATGCCCCGCGCGGCGGCGGGCAGTCCGAGGTAGCACGGGCCGCACTGCCCGGCGCTCTCGTCGGCCAGCCACTGCGCCACCCGCAGCGACTCGCCCAGCGGGCACGTCTCCTGACTGATCGGCAGGATCGCGCCCGCGCCGAGCGCGCCGCCCACCGCGTCGAGCGAGTTGCGCGAGACGACCGCCTCGTTCACCGTCGCCGCGTCGATCCACTTGCCGTGGTAGCCGCCGGTCAGCACGCCCTGTGGGACCGGCGGGGCACCGGCCAGCTGGAGGATGTAGCGCAGCGGCACGCCGGTGGGGGCCTCGATCACCATCGGGCGGGCGACCGCGCCGGACACCGTGAGCATCACGGTGCCCGGCTCGTCGTACAGACCGGTGTTGCCGTAGCGCTCGGGGCCGATGCGGGCGGCGATGGCCAGCTGGGCGAAGGTCTCCGCGTTGGAGAGCAGGGTGGGGACGCCGCCGACGCCGCTCTGGGAGGCGCTGATCTTGCGGCCGGGCGGGATCGCCGGGCCGCCGTCCACCGAGCGGATCAGGGCCGCGGCGGCGCCCGTGACCATCCGCACCGGGTTGCGCTGCACCCAGGCGCGCAGCGCCGAGCGGCGGGAGTTGCTCAGGCCGCGCTCGGCGAGCGCCGCCTCCATGGAGCGCTGGGTGGACTCGCGGGTCACACCGATCACCAGGGTGCGCGCGCCCATCGCCTCGGCGCACAGCAGCGCGCCGTCCAGGATGAGGTGCGGGGCCCGGTTGATCAGCACCGTGTCCTTGCGGCAGGCCGGTTCGTCCTCGCTGCCGTTGACGACGACGACGGGCCGCACACCCTTTTTGATCGCCGATTCGGCGACCGAGCGGAGTTTCTTGTGGAAGGGGAAGCCCGCGCCGCCGCGGCCCTTCAGGTTGATGCTCTCGGAGAGCTGCGCGAGCTGCTCACCGCCGAGCGGCTCGAGCGGCCCGTGCACCTTCAGATGCATGGGCAGATCGAGCCGCTCCACAAGGTCGAAACCCGACGTGAGCTGGGGAAGTCCGACCACGCGGACTTCGGGGACGTCGGGCAGGGCCTCGTTCACCTATGGCCTCCGGAAGGCGTGTTCCAGGGCTCGCCCGAACCCGGCGCGTCATAGCCTGCGCCGGGGGTCGCTTCAGGGGCGGGACCGCTGTTGAACGTTTCGGAGGAGTTGTACGTCCCGTACCGGGCGTTCGTCTCACCGGTGTTGTACACATCACTTCCGCCGTATCCGGGGGTGCCCGGATTGCCATAGGCGGGGATGTTGTATCCGGTGTCCTGGAGCGGGTCGTAGGAGGACGGCGGGGCCTCGCGGACCGGGGGCGGGGACGGCACCGGCCAGCTGGGGCCGGGACCGGGGCCGGTGGGGTTCATCCGGGGCATCGCCTCGGTGGGCCGCATGTCCGCGGGGGTGTCCCGGCGTCCGCCCTGGGCGCCGAACTGCTGCTGCCCGGGCCCGTTCGCCGTGCGGTAGGCGGCGGCGAAGCCCGCCGTGGCGTCCGCGGCCGGGGACTGGTAGAGCGGGCCGGACGGGGTCTCGGGGGCGCGGCGGGGCTCGCGCCGGTTGTCGAAGCCCGGCTCGGACATCCGGCTGCGGCTCGCCTCCAGGCGGTCCAGGTCGAGGCGATCGCCGCCGCCGAGGAGCCCGATCAGCTGGTCGGCGAGCCGCTGCTTGACCGGGCGCGGCGCGGCGCGCAGGGCGAGGCCGGCCATCACGCCGATCAGCGCGAGGCCGTAGAGGATCACGAAGACCGGCTTGGCCTGACGGCCCGCGTAGAGGCCGTGCACCAGGGCCGCGCACCACGCCGGGTAGGCGAGCATGTGCATCGCGCGCCAGCGGGCGGCCACGGGGGCCGGGGCGGCGAAGTTGCTGCGCAGGGCGCCGGTGACGCCGACGAAGATCATCAGGAGCCCGGCCAGCGAGCCCAGTCCGATCAGGCCGCCGCTGGCGGTGAGGCCGCCGGAGAAGGGGATGAGGGCCGCGATCAGCGTGGTGTGGTCCAGCGCGATCTTGGCGGTGATGTGCAGCAGCAGGAACGCGATCGAGGCGACCGACATGGTCCGGTGGACCGCCTGGCCGATGATCCGCTGGCGCGTGTTCAGCAGGATGCGGTCCTGGGCGACCAGCCCCCAGATCACCGAGGAGCTGAGCGAGACGAGGGTGAGCACGCCTGCGCCGAAGTTCAGGAACTCCTGGAACTGGCTGCTTCCGACCAGCACGATCACGGGTATCAACAGCAGGAAGACAGCGGACGCCACCCCGTAGGCCGACCGGCCGGGCTTGGGGAGCGAGCTGTTACTACGACGAGGGTTCATGGGGGCAACTCCGAGCAGTTTCGGGAAGGCGGTCCCGCTGCCGAACTCTAGGTGGAGCCATACCGATCAGTACGAGGTTTGAGTTATTGCGTTGTTATCAACGGACGAATCACCTGCGGCGTCGTCCCTTAGTGACTGTTACGCGAAGTAATCCTTGACCCGGATTCAGATCTGGCGGCCGTACGGACATGTCTCACCTGCATACGCACGCGCGTCGCGGCTTGCTCAAGGGCTGCGGTACCCTGTGGCCATGCGTGCTGTACGCCTTCTGCTTAGCGAGCCGCGCTGATCAGTACCGACCGCCGGTCCCCACGGACGGTCGGCATCGGCGCGGCGTCCCCTCCTGTGTGAGGGGCTTTTTCGTTTCCGCGGGCAGATCTCCGTGGGCCGATTTCCGCGGGCAGAGACGATCGATGGAGCTTTGAGGATCATGAGCGAGACGAACCCCGCCGCCACCGCTGCCGCGTCGGCGGAGGCCGCGCCGCACCGCTACACGGCCGCCCTGGCCGCCGAGATCGAAGCACGCTGGCAGGACTTCTGGGACGTCGACGGCACCTACGACGCGCCCAACCCCACCGGGGACCTGGCGGACGACGCCACGCTGGCGGCGAAGCCCAAGAAGTTCATCATGGACATGTTCCCCTACCCCTCCGGCGCGGGCCTGCACGTCGGCCACCCGCTGGGGTACATCGCCACCGACGTCTACGCCCGCTTCCAGCGCATGACCGGGCACAACGTCCTGCACACCCTGGGCTTCGACGCCTTCGGCCTGCCCGCCGAGCAGTACGCGGTGCAGACCGGCACGCACCCCCGCGTGTCCACCGAGGCCAACATGGAGAACATGAAGGCCCAGCTGCGCAGGCTGGGCCTGGGCCACGACAAGCGCCGGTCGTTCGCCACGATCGACCCCGAGTACTACAAGTGGACCCAGTGGATCTTCGTCCAGATCTTCAACTCCTGGTACGACGACGAGGCCGGCAAGGCCCGCCCGATCTCCGAGCTGGTCGCCCTCTTCGAGTCCGGTGAGCGCCCCGTACCGGGCCACACGCGCGCGTGGAGCGAGCTGACCGCCGCCGAGCGCGCCGACGTCCTGGGCGAGTTCCGCCTGGCCTACGCCTCCGACGCACCGGTCAACTGGTGCCCCGGCCTGGGCACCGTGCTGGCCAACGAGGAGGTCACCTCCGACGGCCGCTCCGAGCGCGGCAACTACCCGGTCTTCAAGGCCAAGCTGCGCCAGTGGAACATGCGCATCACCGCCTACGCCGACCGCCTGCTGGACGACCTGGACGGGCTGGACTGGCCCGACGCCATCAAGCTGCAGCAGCGCAACTGGATCGGCCGCAGCGAGGGCGCCCGCGTCGACTTCCCCGTCGACGGCGAGCGCATCACCGTCTTCACCACCCGCCCCGACACCCTGTTCGGCGCCACCTACATGGTGCTGGCCCCGGAACACCCGCTGGTGGAGAAGTTCACCCCCGAGGCGTGGCCCGAGGGCACCCACGACGCGTGGACCGGCGGGCACGCCACCCCGGCCGAGGCCGTCGCCGCCTACCGCGCGCAAGCCGCCGCCAAGTCCGACGTGGAGCGCCAGGCCGAGGCCAAGGACAAGACCGGCGTCTTCACCGGCGTGTTCGCGGTCAACCCGGTCAACGGCGAGCAGGTCCCGGTCTTCATCGCCGACTACGTCCTGATGGGCTACGGCACCGGCGCGATCATGGCCGTCCCCGCCCACGACACGCGTGACTTCGCGTTCGCCCGCGCCTTCGAGCTGCCGATCCGCTGCGTGGTCGAGCCGACCGACGGCCGCGGCACCGACACCGGCACCTGGGACGACGCCTTCTCCTCCTACGAGGCCAAGCTGGTCAACTCCGCGGGCGAGTCCGTCACCCTGGACGGCCTGGCCGTCCCCGAGGCCAAGGCCCGCGTCACCGACTGGCTGGCCGAGAACGGCATCGGCGAGGGCACCGTCAACTTCCGCCTGCGCGACTGGCTGTTCAGCCGCCAGCGCTACTGGGGCGAGCCCTTCCCGATCGTCTACGACGAGGACGGCATCGCCCACGCGCTGCCCGAGTCGATGCTCCCGCTGGAGCTGCCCGAGGTCGAGGACTACAGCCCGCGCACCTTCGAGCCCGACGACGCCGACACCCAGCCCGAGACCCCGCTGTCGCGCAACGACGAGTGGGTCCACGTCACCCTGGACCTGGGCGACGGGCGCGGTCCGCGCAAGTACCGCCGCGAGACCAACACCATGCCCAACTGGGCCGGTTCCTGCTGGTACGAGTTCCGCTACCTGGACCCGCACAACGACCGCGAGATGGTCGACCCGCAGGTCGAGCAGTACTGGATGGGCCCCCGCGAGGGCATGCCGCACGGCGGTGTCGACCTGTACGTCGGCGGCGCCGAGCACGCCGTGCTGCACCTGCTGTACGCCCGCTTCTGGTCCAAGGTCCTCTTCGACCTGGGACACGTCTCGTCCGCCGAGCCGTTCCACAAGCTGTACAACCAGGGCATGATCCAGGCGTACGTCTACCGCGACAGCCGGGGCATCGCCGTCCCGGCCGCCGAGGTCGAGGAGCGCGACGGCGCCTTCTGGTACCAGGGCGAGCAGGTCTCCCGGCTGCTGGGCAAGATGGGCAAGTCCCTGAAGAACGCCGTCACCCCGGACGAGATCTCCGCCGAGTACGGCGCCGACACCCTGCGCCTGTACGAGATGGCGATGGGCCCGCTGGACGTCTCCCGCCCCTGGGACACCCGCGCGGTCGTCGGCCAGTTCCGGCTGCTGCAGCGGCTGTGGCGCAACATCGTCGACGAGACGACCGGCGAGGTCACCGTCACCGACGCCGAGCCCGGCGAGGACACGCTGCGCGCCCTCAACAAGGCGATCGACGGCGTCGGCCAGGACCTGGAGGGGCTGCGCTTCAACACGGCCATCGCCAAGGTCACCGAGCTGAACAACCACCTGACCAAGGCGTACGGCAGCGCCGGTGTGCTGCCCCGCACGGTCGCCGAGCCGCTGGTCCTGATGATCGCGCCGCTGGCCCCGCACATCGCCGAGGAACTGTGGCGCAAGCTGGGCCGCACCGACTCCGTCGTCCACCAGGACTTCCCGGTGGCGGACCCGCAGTACCTGGTCGACGACACCGTCACCTGCGTCGTACAGATCAAGGGCAAGGTCAAGGCCCGCCTGGAGGTGCCGCCGAGCATCTCCGACGAGGAGCTGGAGAAGGCCGCGCTGGGCGACGAGAAGGTCGTCGCCGCGCTGGGTGGCGCGCCGATCCGGAAGGTGATCGTGCGGGCGCCGAAGCTGGTGAACATCGTCAGCGGCTGAGGGGGTGTTCCTGGCTGAGCGGCCGGTGCTTCGGCTGCCGGGCCGGGTGCCGGGCCTCGTGTCGGGCCTCGTGTCGGGGTGATCCCCTACGGGCAGGTTCCGGGTTCCGATGGAACCCGGGGCCTGCCCGTTGCGTTTACCGTGGAGACGGTGGAGAACGAGGCGGCGCGGAGCGAGGCGGCTCGCGGCCGCGGTCTGAGGAGGAACGCGTCATGGAAGCAGTGATCACCGTGTTCGCCGTGCTCTTCGTGCTGCTCGTCGTCCTCGGCACCTACGCCACGGTGAAGGCGGTCGGCGCCGCCAAGCGCAGCGTGGACCGCACCATCGCCCAGGGCCGCCGCACGGTCGAGGACCACACCCTGCGCGCCAAGTCGCTCACCCGCCCCGGCCCCGCCGGGGAGATCGCCCAGCTCCGGCTCACCCTGCGCACCTCGATGCGCGCCACCCAGGACGCGCTGCACACGGGCCCGGCCGAGGACGCCTCGCTCAAGGAATCCCTCGGCCTCTTCGAGCGGCTCAGCGTGCACGGTCGCGAGCTGGACGTCGTCCTCAGGCACCTGGAGTCCGAGCCGGACCGCGCCACTCTCACCGCACGCCTGCCCGAGCTGCGCACCCGCACCGAGCGCATCACCGCCTCCGCCGACTCCCTGCGCTGGGCCGCCCGCGACCGCGCGAGCCGCTTCGCCGAGGACGACCTCGACGCCCTCAGCAGCCAGATCGACATCGAGGCGGGCGCCCTGCGCCACTGGACCACCACGCCGACCGCCCCCTGGCCCGAGGCCCCGGGTGCCGACGGAGGGGCGCCCCACCGCCAGACCTGGCCCGAGGTCCCCGAAGCCCAGCCCGCCATCACCCCGCCCACCGCCCGCCCGGCCTACCCCTGGCAGAAGAAGCCCCGCCCGGAGAGCACCGCCTGACCACCCACGCCCTCCTCCGGGGCCGGACTGCCGTGCGGGCGCTACGGCAGGTAACCTCCAGCTCATGTCCCGCCATGTCGCTATCGTCACCGATTCAACGGCCTACCTGCCGCCGGGGCTGATGGAGCGCCACGGCATCACCTCGGTGCCGCTGACCGTGGTCCTCGGCGACCAGGCGCTCGAAGAGGGCACCGAGATCTCCACCCGCTCCCTGGCCCAGGCCCTCCAGAAGCGGCGCGCGGTCACCACCTCCCGCCCCAGCCCGGAGGAGTTCGCCCGCACCTACCGCGAGGTCGCGGACACGGGTGCCGACGGCATCGTCTCCCTGCACCTGTCCGCCGAGCTGTCCGGCACCTACGACGCGGCGGTAATGGCCGCCCGCGAGGCACCGGTACCGGTCCGGGTCGTCGACACCGGCATGGTCGCCATGGCCCTCGGCTTCTGCGCCCTGTCCGCCGCCGAGGCCGCAGAGGGCGACGGCACGGTCGACGAGGCGGTGACCGCCGCCGAGAAACGCGCTGCGGGCACCTCCGCCCACTTCTACGTCGACACCCTCGACTACCTCCGCCGGGGCGGCCGCATCGGCACCGCCCAGGCCCTGTTGGGCTCCGCCCTCGCCGTCAAGCCCCTGCTCCGACTGGAGAACGGGCGCATCGAGCTGCTGGAGAAGGTGCGCACGGCGTCCAAGGCGATCGCCCGGCTGGAGGAGATCGTGGTGGAGCGGGCGGGGGGCGCGGAGGTGGACATCGCCGTCCATCATCTGTCCGCGCCTGAACGGGCCGGGGTGTTGGCGGATCGGTTGCGTGAACGGGTGCCTGGGCTGGCGGAGTTGCATGTCAGCGAGGTGGGGGCGGTGATCGGGGCGCACACTGGGCCTGGATTGTTGGGGGTTGTGGTTTCGCCTCGGTAAGGCACCCGCGAGGTGGCCTCTCACTCGTGTGAGTGGCGAAGTTATCCACAACGGGCTGTCTTTCCACGGAAATCGAGCAAGATCCACTTGCTGCGGCGGAGTGCCCGATCCTCGGGTCATGACACTTCGATCACTGACTCGTACGGCCACCCCGACCAGCGGTCCCGGCAGGGGACCTTCCTCCGACAGCCGCGTGCGGCATCGGCGTCCGCCTGAGCGGGGCCGGCGGACGCGGCATCGTGCGCCGGTGCCCGGGGAGGAGGTGCGGCGGCGGGCGGGGCGGTTGTTCGGCGAGGCTCCGGGGGAGTCGGGGAGTGGGCCGCCGGGGGGATTGGACGCGGGGGTTCGGGGGGCGCGGGTTCTCGGGGCGGGGGCCCGCGGTGGGGGAGCCTTGGGTGCGGGGGCCCTGGGTGGCGAGGGCCGACTTGTCGATTCCGGTCGGCGGGAGCGGGTGGTGCTCGCGCTGCGGGACCGGGTGCCGATGTGGGTGCAGGCGCGGTGCGGGGTCGAGCGGCGGGGGGTGCTGGCGCTCGGGGTGGTGCTGGTGCTGGCCGCCGTGCTCGCCGGTCAGCATTTCTGGGCGGGGCGTACGGAGAGCGTGAGCGCGCCTCAGGTGGTGCGTGAGGCTCCGGTGCGGGTGAAGGGGCCGGAAGCGCCGGGGGCTGGCGCCGGTTCCGTCGCTGTGACGGGGTCGCCGGGCGCGCAGATCGTGGTGGACGTCAGCGGCAAGGTGCGTGATCCGGGGATTCGGCGGCTGCCGTCGGGGTCGCGGGTGGCGGACGCGCTGAAGGCCGCTGGGGGAATGCGGCCGGGGGTGCGGGCCGAGGGGCTGAACCGGGCGCGCTTCCTGGTGGACGGGGAGCAGATCGTGGTGGGAGCGTCGGGAGCGCCGGGTGCTGTCGCGGGTCCCGCACCACCCGGGGCGGCTTCCTCGGCGCCGGTCTCGCTGGGCACGGCGACGGTCGAACAGCTCGACACACTGCCCGGCGTGGGCCCGGTGCTGGCCCAGCGCATCATCGACTACCGCACCCAGCACGGGGGTTTCCGCTCAGTGGACGAGCTGCGCCAGGTGGACGGCATCGGTGACCGGCGATTCTCGGACCTCCGGGCACGGGTGGGGCCGTGACGCCCGAGCACGACCCCGGCTGGAAGGGCGACTCCCACCCCCGGCAAGAGGGCCCGCTCGACCTACGGCTCGTACCACCCGCGCTCGCCGCGTGGGCGACGGCGGCGCTGGTGCTGGACGTTCCGCTGGAGTGGAGCCTCGGGGTCGCGGGTGCCTGCCTCGTCGCCGGGGTCGTGCTGCTCCGGGGCCGGGTTCGGCTGCGGCTCGGCTGGCACCGCACCCCGGTGGCGGCGGTACTGCTCTGTGTCGCCGCGTCCGCCGTCTCGGCGGGGCTGCACGGGGCGGACGTACGGCGCGGGCCGGTGCCGGAGGCGGCGCGGAGGTTCGGGACCGTGGAGGCCGAGGTGGAACTGACCGGCGACCCGTGGCTGAGCAAGCCCCGGGTGCGGGGGGATCGCGCGGCGCCGGTGGGGGTGTTGGTGAGGGGCGAGGTGCGGTGGGTGGGGGAGGAGGGGGTGGGGGGAGGGGAGGGGCCCCTCCTCACCCGGAGTCCCGTACTCCTCGTAGTGGACGCGGATGTACCGGCGCCCGGAACACACGCTGGCGGAGCCGAGGCACGTGCGGGCTGGCTCCGGCTGCTCCCCTCCACCCGACTCCGCCTGACCGGCAGGCTCGCACCTCCCACGACGGCCGGTGACCGTACCGCCGCCATCCTGCGCGTACGAAGCTGGCCGCCACCGCAGACCGTGTCCGGGCCGACCCCTCCGCAACGCCTGGCGGGACGGCTCCGAGCCGGGCTGCGCGAAGCGACCGAGGAACTCCCTTCGGACGCACGTGCGTTGCTGCCGGGCCTGGTCGTAGGCGACACCTCACGCATCACCCCCGACCTGGACGACGCCTTCAAGGCGACCGACCTCGCGCACACCCTGGCCGTCTCCGGCAGCAACCTCACCATCCTGCTGGCCCTGCTCATCGGCCCACCGGGAATGGCGGGCCTCGCCGAACGCCGAGGCATCGCACCCTTCCTCGGCCTGTCCCTGCGCACCACGGCCCTGCTCGCGGGAGCGCTGACCGTGGCGTTCGTGATCGTGTGCCGCCCCGATCCCAGCGTGCTGCGCGCGGCGGCGTGCGGTGCGGTCGCCCTGCTGGCCCTGGCGACCGGCCGCCGCAGATCCCTGCTCCCAGCGCTCGCCACGGCCGTACTCCTGCTCGTCCTGTACGACCCCTGGCTGAGCCGGAGTTACGGCTTCGTCCTCTCGGTACTGGCGACCGGCGCGCTGCTCCTCCTGGCGCCACGCTGGAGCGAGGCCCTGCGGAGGCGCGGCGTGCCCGCCCGGCTCGCGGAGGGGCTGGCGGCGGCAGCAGCGGCGCAGGCGGCGTGCGCGCCGGTCGTGGCAGTGCTGTCGGCCCGGGTGAGCCTGGTGGCGGTGCCGTGCAACCTGCTGGTCGAGCTGGCCGTGGCCCCCGCGACGGTACTGGGGTTCGCGGCGCTGGCGGCGGCACCGGCGTCGATGCCGTTGGCCAAGGCGCTGGCCTGGTGCGCGGGTTGGCCCGCCGGATGGATCGCCACCGTGGCCCGTACCGGCGCGGCCCAGCCCGGCGCGGGCGTGGACTGGCCGGGCAGTTGGCAGGGGGCGCTGCTGCTGGCCGCCGTCACCGCGGCCTTCGTCCTGGCCGGACGGCGCCTGATCCGGCACCCGTGGTGGTGCGGGGCGCTCGCCCTGCTCCTCCTGCTGGTGGTCGTACGCCCCGCCCCGCTGACCCGCGCGGTCACCGGCTGGCCCCCGCCCGACTGGCGCTACGCCGTCTGCGACGTGGGCCAGGGCGACGCCACCGTACTGTCCGCCGGACCCGGCGCCGCCGTCGTCGTGGACGCCGGACCCGACCCGGCACCGGTCGACCGCTGCCTGCGCGAACTGGGCATCACCCGCATCCCCCTGGTGGTCTTGACCCACTTCCACGCCGACCACGTAGGGGGACTCTCCGGAGTACTGAGGGGCCGCTCGGTGGCCGAGATCGAGACGACGGCGTTCACCGAACCCGCCGACCAGGCCGAGTCGGTACGCCGCGAGGCCGCCACCCACCACATCCCCCTCACCACAGCAGCGGCAGGCGAGGAACGCCGAGCGGGCCCCCTCACCTGGCGCGTCCTCTGGCCACAGGCCGATACACCGGTGCCCCCGGACGGCCCGAACGACGCCAGCATCACCCTCCTGGTCCACACCGCGGGCCTCCGCCTGCTCCTCCTCGGAGACCTCGAACCCCCCGCCCAGCGAGAGCTGCTGCACACACCGGAGGCGGCGAACCTGGCCCGAGTGGACGTACTGAAGGTTGCCCACCACGGCTCGGCCTACCAGGACCCCGCCCTCCTCCACCTCACCGCCCCCCGAGTAGCCCTCATCTCCTGCGGCACCGGCAACCCATACGGCCACCCGGCCCCTTCTACTGTGTCGGCCCTCCGCTCCACCGGAGCCACGGTCCTGCGCACCGACCGGGACGGAGCCCTGGCCCTGACCGGAACGGGCGGACCACACGGGGATCTGAAGGTCAGCCGGGACTGAATGCGGGCCCGTCCCGCCTCGGCGTGATCACGGTCAGCCCCTCGGGGTCCTCGGCGACCCAGTTCGGGCCGCCACCCGCACGGGGCCGAAGGATGTACGCCTGGTTCCTTCGGACGTCGGTCACGATGGCCCTCCTGCCGGTGGCGCCGTCGCGTACCTCGTCGCCCACCCAGGGCTTGCCGTCCTTCATCGCTCGTCCCCCCCCCGCAGTTCGCCCCCACACCTGCTTGCCCCACCGGTACAGCTCGGTGCCCCAGCGGTCCGTCAGCCTGTCCACGATCAGCAGGCCGCGCCCCCGCAGCGGGTCGCCGGTGAGCTCGGTCTGCTACGGCCTCTGGCGTCTTCGACCTGATGGCCGACTCACCGATCCCCGGGGCGAATGCGATTTCTCCTCGGCGACTACTACAGAGACCTGATCACTCTTGCGCCCCGCGCTGCTGTCACTCGAGAGTGGGGAGACCGCTACCGCACTGAATGGAGCCGAGCTTGAAAGCGCCAGAGCTGGTGATCCGCCACTTCACCCACGAGGACCTCCCGCAGGTCCGCCAGGCCCTCATCGACGTCCACCGTGATGCGTACGCGCACGACTTGGACGACGAGTTCAACCAGCGCTTTCCCTGGTTCGTGGACCACTGGGGCGGCAACCCCGACTTCGCCTGCGTGATCGCGTATGACGGGGACGTTCCGGTGGCTTTCGCCTACGGGGCTCCGGCGACGGCAGACCGCGAGTGGTGGCGCGAGCACTTGGAGGAAGTCCCGGACAAGCACCTCACGTTCTCGTACTCCGAGCTGGCCGTTCGTATGTCCCATCGCAAGACCGGGACGGCGGAGCGGGTGACGAGGGCTCTTTTGGACGGCAGGGACGAGGATCTGGCCGTCCTCCTGGTCGACGTTACCCACCCGCGCGTGCAATCCCTGTACGAAGGCTGGGGCTTCAAGAAGGTCGGCGAGCGCCAACCCTTCCCGGACTCGCCCGTATACGCCGTCATGTCGGCGGAGTTGCCCCTCAAGTAGTCCCAGCCGGTGGATGGCCTTCGTCTTCGAGCGCAGTTCGGGCTGCCTTGGCGAAGGCTTCCAGTGGTCGTTCGAGCTTCCCCTTGTGGTGGAATGGGTGGCCCCGGAGCGCGGCATGGACAAGCTGGTTCCTGAAGTCCCTTACCTCGTCCGCGAACGCACTCGAGGCCCTCACCACCGACTCCGGACCGACGACGGTGACATGCGCACGACGCTTCCGAGCACGCGATAGCCCTGGCCGGGTCCAGGGCTACGCAGTGGGATCAGCCGATGTGCGTTTCTTTGATATCAAAGCCGGGAGGATTTTTGTTCCATGAGAAGGGTGCCGAGGTGGGGGTCCCAGTCACTATGGCGCGGGTGCCGATAACTTCGACCTCTTCCGGACTTTCCAGCTTCAGCGCACACATGCTGCATTGAAGGCTTTGCGGAATCAGCTCACCAGTAGTCGGCGAGGACTTGATGAGGGCCATTCTCACCTGAGCCTGACCCTTGCAGGCGGGACAAGGAGTGGAACCGATCAGGGCCACCAAGTCGTCACCGGACTTGATCGAGATTGCTCCCAGCAGTCCTCCGAAGAGGGGTATCGTCTCTTGGAGAAGCTTCTTCATGGCCTCATCAGGCAGTCCTGCGAAACGGTCGTCAAAGCGGTGGCGGGCCTGCCGAATGCGAATCTCGACGTCCCGCTCGATCTCGTTGCGCCGTTTGTCCACAGCCATGTGGATCGTGCTCGCCCAGCGTTCCCAAAAGATTTCGATGGGTATGCCCATGTCCTTCAATAGCAGCGCGACATTCTCCGCAAGCGGTGCCAGTAGCGATTTCGCTTCGTCGCTACCGCCTGTGTGAGCAGTTCCGTTGCGGAGTTCGATGAGCTTGTCGAGTTGACTGCCAGGAGGAAGCAGTCCCATTGTCCGTAGCCGCTTGATGGCGTCCTTGGCGCCAACGGTGCGGACCTTCTCCCCTGCCATCTCCAGATGGCCACCGAAGTAGAGCATCAGGTCGTGGTTCCCGTTGCGCATGTCCAGGAGGTAGACCGGATTCTTCTTGACCAGGACGGCCTTGGCGAGTCGCTCGAAAGCGACGCCCCCGTGGAGGGCGAACTCGTCGTACTCGCGTCGCCCGTGGTCGTCCATGGCCCTGTGGGCGGCCTTCTTGGCGCCTTCGAGGAAGCTCTCGAACGAGAGTGAATCGTCCATGGGAGGACGGTAACTCCCCTTTACTGCAGGCGCGATCGGATTGAGGGCTCGGCCCCAGGCGACCCATCCCCCAGGAACGCCTGGGGATGGGAGCTAGGTCACCCCGACGGGTCCGGCTTCCGCTCCTATGAGGGGGTGAGCTGGGCCCGCATAGGCGGCGTTCTCAGCCTCCGGGGCGATCAGGTGACGCCGAGTGAGGTACAGCTCCGTGAAGGCGCGGGTTACCTCCGCCAGGCGCGCCACCTCCCCCGTACGTGCCAGGCGTGCCTGGACGAGCTGCCCGAGGGCGCCGCTGCCGAGTGGAGGGAGCTGGTGGAGCAGGGTGAGAAGATGGCCATGCACGCCCATCTGATCCAGAGGGTCAAGGAGGTCGGGCCCGTCCCGAGCACTCCGGAGACCTTGGTCGAGAAGGTCAGGGAGGTGCCCTTGTTGGACCCCCTTCACCGGCGGTCGGCTCAGGAATTGTTGGAGGCCGCGGTGGTCTCGAAGGGCGCCCTGGCCGAGCTGAAGAGGCGCTTGCTCGGGGTCTCGGGATGATCCTGGAGGGGTTCAATAGCCCTTCAGCAAGTAGTGACGAGGGGGAGCGATGAGGCAGATCAACGAGGTCATGGTGGAGTTCCTGTGGCCCCGGTTTCGGGAGGACGAGACGGCGGCTCGCGCGTTGAAGGCTGGCAAGAGCGACGACATGATCGGCTTGCGGGGCGAGCGGCACGTGGCCACAGCGGCCCCGACTGACTGTGCCGGGTGAAGATGGCTGAGGCGGGCGGTACAGACCGACTGAGGGCCTCTATCTGAAAAGGCCATGACGCTGTCAGGGTCTACTCGTATCTTCAGACCATGACCGCCTCTGCCCGCCGGGAGCTGGTGAGCCCAGCAACCCGTAATGCGTTCCGCTCTCTTGCCACGGATCTGACTATCCGGATCGTGGCCGAGCTGTGGGAGGACCATGGGTTCGCGCCCATCCCGCCCGAGGAGCTGAAGTACGACGATGCAGGTCAGCGACGGACCACCTTTATGCTCTATGCGGAGGGCGTCGACTGGGGCGATCCCGAGCATGTCCGCCGGGCTCTCCTCGTCTTCGAGGACTTCATTCGTGCGTACCGAGACCCTGGCCAGCAGGGCACTCCGAAGTGGCTGGAGGACATCGGTGTTCGACTGGAGCGAGACGGCTTCTTGCTTGACAAGAGCGGCCGGATCTCCTGGCGGCGAGCACCGGTCCGCATTTTGGATCGAGACCTGAGCACCCTCAGCGACGGTTCAGGGATCGCGGTCGAACTGGAGAGGATAAGGCGAGACCTGACCACCGATCCGCACGGGGCGATCGGGGCCGCCAAGCAGCTCATCGAGGCCACAGCGAAGACGGCTCTCCGGGAGCTGAACGTCGAGGTCGACAGGAATGCCCAGCTTCCCACGCTGGTGAACACGGTCCAGAAGGCGCTGAGGCTAGATGCCGGCTCGGCCCCCAACGGACCCGACGGCAGCAAGTCCGTGAAGAAAATCCTCTCCGGCTCGGTGAACATCGCCGTCGGTGTCGCCGAATTGCGCAACCAGGGATTCGGCAGCGGTCACGGGCAGGCCAGCGTGCCCTCTGGCCTGGGGATCCGCCATGCTCGCCTTACGGTCAACGCCGCAGTGACTTGGTGCGAGCTGATCCTGGACACCCTCGAAGACGCCGACGCGCCATGGCGGAAGGCAAACCCGTTGAGCGTTTGAGGTCTGGCCACGACGGGACCTCGCCAGCGTCACCCGATCACTCTCTCCGATGAAGTGGAGTCCGCTGTGCCTCGCACCAACCTTGCCGCCGCAATCCAGACCCTCTATACAGAGCTACACACAGCCATGACGACGATTCAAGTGAAGGACGGCCTGAACCTTCGGTACGACTCTGTCGAAGTTGAGCTGGCCATGGAGATGAGCGAGTCGGACGAGCTTGGCGGCGGAGCGAAGTTCTGGGTGGTGGAAGCGAGCGGGAAGAAGGCGAGCGAGGAGCGGGTGACGCACACTGTGCGCCTCAACCTGACACCGGTGGCCGCGCCGAGCAGTCATCTTCGCCTTGGACCCGACATGGTGGTATCGGCGGGGTGCGGGACAAACGACTACGACGGTGACGCGCTAGGGCGGATCGTGAGCGATGAGTCGATCCACTTTGCGGGGCATGGGGCCCCGCCCTTCACCGCCATCTCACCTCAGCTCGATCCGGATTCCACACGTTGAATGGCCGGGTCGCGGGGTGGATCAGGATCTCTCTGATCAGGCCCCGGCACCGACTGCTTCCGGGCGACGGAGTAGCTCTTCCAATTCTCCCGCAGTTCGACGGCGCTAACCTCGGAGAGGTTGGCCTTGGGCCGCATACTGGGCGATCTCTTTACGGGCCCCGGCCATCCGGCCGTTCAGTGGGTCGATGTTCCCCTCGGATTTCCCGACTGGACGGTCGCCATCCAGGAGTTCGTCCCTCAGCTACTTCTTCCAGCGTTCCCAGCGGGCCAGACTGGCCTCCAGCTCGGGGCGGAGGTCGTTCTCGTCCGCCTCGGTCGCCGCCTCGACCTCCTCCAGGCGTTTGAAGAGGAGCTTCTCCATCAGCGGCTCCAAGTCGATAATCTGGATGGTCCGGCCGTTCCAGCCCCTGCCGTCCTTCTTGCCCGTGTAGGTGGGCATGTCCTTGTTCCCGCGCTGACTCGTGCTCGTCCAGTGATGTTCCTTTCCCTCCTTCTTACAGGAACAGGGCTCGCCCACGACGTGCGGGACCTTGCAGGTGCGCCATCTGCGGACGGTGTCCTTCGAGAACCTGTCGATCCACCTCGGTGAGCCCGTCGTCCTGACGGAGGAAGCGCTGCTGGATAAGGTGGTCGCGGCCCGCCGGGGCGGCTCCTGCTACGAACTCAACGGTGCCTTCGGCCTGTTGCTGGCCGCCCTCAGCTACGAGGCCCAGCTCCTCGCGGGCCGGGTCCACGTCGGCGAGGGGCGGCTCGGTATTCCGTACGACCATCTCGCCCTTCTAGTACGGACGGTGGACGGCGGGGACCTGATCGCCGACGTGGGCTTCGGGGCGCACAGCCACGGTCCGCTGGAGTTCGGTGAGCGCGGGGATCAGGTGGACACGGGTGGGACGTTCCGGGTGGTAGACGTCGGGGACGGTGACCTGGACGTTCTCCGGGACGGCAAGCCGCAGTACCGGCTGGAGACGCGGCCCCGGACGCTCCCGGACTTCCGGGCGGGAGCCTGGTGGCACTCGACCTCGCCGGAGTCGCACTTCACCCGGTCGCTGGTGTGCTCGCGGATCACGGAGGACGGCGGGCGGATCACACTCAGCGGGCGGACGTTGACGACCACGGACGCGGAGGGGCGGAAGACGGTGCGTGAGCTGGGGACGGACGAGGAGGTGCTCGCGGTGTACGGGGATGAGTTCGGGATCGGGCTGAGCGCGGTACCCACCGTCCGGGGCGGCCAATTCGGGTGACTTCCGGCGCATGGGCCGTACTCCCGTGATGTGGGCCCGTTTTGCTCGAAAGCCGCATCGGTGATCGAATGACCCTTCGGCAACACAGGATGCAGAGACGCACAGGAGTGGCGTACATGTTCGGCCGGTGGCTGGAGAAACGAACGGACCGGGTCCACCGGGCGAGTCCACTGGCGGCGGTCCGCACCCCGGCCGACGCGGGGGTGCTGAGCTGCCGGGTGCTCGATCCGGTCAACCAGCCGGTCGCCTCGGCGGAGTTCAGCATCAGCGACAGCATGGGCCGCAAGGTCGTCACCGGCGGCACCGACCCCTACGGCTCCTTCATGGCGACCGTCCCGGCCGGTGAGTACCGGCTCGCGGTGTCCGCCGAGGGGTACACGCCCTACCGGGCCACGGCCATGGTCACGGAGAACTCTCTCGCCTCGCTCGGTGACGTGACCCTCCAGGTCGCGCCGCCCACCGAGCCCCCGATGCGCGGCGACTGGGACATCGACCCGGTCCACTCCTCCATCGTCTTCACCGCCCGGCACATCGGACTGGCCCGTATCCACGGGCGGTTCAACGCCTTCGCGGGCGCGGTACGGATCTCCGACCGGGTCGAGAACTCGGCGATGCACGTGGTGATCGACGCCTCCTCCATCGACACCGGGGTCCGGATGCGCGACGACCACCTGCGCTCGCCCGACTTCCTGGACGTGGGGCGGTATCCGACGCTGGAGTTCTACAGCGAGCGGTTCGTCCGGCGGAGCGGCAACCGCTGGGCCGTCACCGGCGGGCTCTCGCTGCACGGCGTGACCCGTACCGTCACCCTCGACACCGAGTACCTCGGCCTCGGCACCGGCATGGAGGGCGAGACCCGCGCCGCCTGCCGCGCCACCACCGAACTCCACCGCGACGACTACACGATCAACTGGCAGACCCTGCTGGCCCGTGGCATCGCGGCGATCGGCCCGAGCATCCGGGTCGACCTGGACGTGCAGATCGTCCCCAGGGTCTGAGCACCCGCCCGGCCGATCGGGCCGCCGCGCCGTGCCGGAGAATGGCCGCGTGAGCGATGTGAGACATGTCCTGGTGCTGCCCGACCGCGACTCCGCCGAAGAGGCCGCCGAAGCGCTTCGGGCACGGTTCGGCGTGGACGAGGAGCCTCGGCTCGTACGGGACGCGCTGGCCGGTGAGGACGATGCCGAGGACGCTCAGTGGCTGGTGCTTCTGCACGACGAGGCGGAGCGGCTGGACCCCGCCGAGCTGGACGCCTTCGCGGGTGAGTGGGAGGGCTGGCGGGAGGAGCCGTGAGCCCCGCCCCCTGTTTACGCACCCGCACCCGCACCCACGCCTCCGCACACCCCACGCCTCCGCACCCCGCACCTCAGCGCCCGCACCCCACGCCCGCGCCCCGCACCGCGCGCCCCTCACGCCCCTGACCCCCGTCTCAGGGTCCGCTCAGGGACCGCCCAGGGTGCACGCCCCGCTTGGTTGTCGGTGCCGCGTGGGATGCTGTGAGTGATGGCAAGAAAGACTGCGAATGACGACCCTCTCGCCCCGGTGACCCTTGCCGTGGGCCAGGAGGACCTCCTGCTCGACCGTGCCGTGCGGGAGGTGGTGGCCGCCGCGAGGGCCGCCGACGCCGACACGGACGTACGCGACCTCACCCCGGACCAGTTGCAGCCCGGCACCCTCGCCGAGCTGACCAGTCCCTCGCTCTTCGCCGAGCGCAAAGTCGTGGTCGTACGCAATGCACAGGATCTCTCTGCCGACACGGTCAAGGACGTCAAGGCGTACCTCGGGTCGCCCGCCGAGGAGATCACGCTCGTCCTGCTGCACGCGGGTGGTGCGAAGGGCAAGGGCCTGCTGGACGCGGCCAGGAAGGTGGGCGCCCGCGAGGTGGCCTGCCCGAAGATGACCAAGCCGGCCGACCGGCTGGCGTTCGTGAGAGGGGAGTTCCGGGAGTTCGGGCGGTCCGCGACGCCCGAGGCGTGCCAGACGCTGGTCGACGCGATCGGCAGCGACCTGCGCGAGCTGGCCGCGGCCGTGGCCCAGCTGGTGGCCGATGTCGAGGGCACGATCGACGAGGCCGTGGTCGGCCGGTACTACACCGGGCGGGCCGAGGCATCGAGCTTCACCGTCGCCGACCGGGCGGTGGAGGGGCGTACGGCGGAGGCGCTGGAGGCGCTGCGCTGGTCGCTGTCGACCGGGGTGGCACCGGTGCTGATCACCAGCGCGCTGGCCCAGGGCGTGCGGGCCATCGGCAAGCTGTCCTCGGCGCGGGGCGGGCGTCCGGCCGACCTCGCCCGTGAGCTGGGGATGCCGCCCTGGAAGATCGACCGGGTCCGGCAGCAGATGCGGGGCTGGACCCCGGAGGGGGTGTCCGTGGCGCTGCGCGCGGTCGCGGAGGCCGACGCGGGCGTGAAGGGCGGCGGCGACGACCCCGAGTACGCGCTGGAGAAGGCGGTCGTGACCATCGCCAGGGCGGCCCGCTCCCGGGGGCGGGCTCAGTAGAGGAGTATGCCGAAGGCCCCGGCGCCTTCCTGGGAAGGAAGGGCACCGGGGCCTCGGGACCAAGTTGCTGAAGCCACACCCGCGTGGCGAACGCAGGCCGCGTGTGGCTTCGGGGTGCCGGACGGGAGCGGAGAGAGAGGGCCCGCTCTGGGTCCTTCCGGCGGTCAGATCAGAAGGAGGTTCAGCCCTTGAGGTCCGCGACCTTGGCCGAGAGCGCCGACTTCTTGTTGGCGGCCTGGTTCTTGTGGATGACGCCCTTCGAGACGGCCTTGTCGAGCTGACGCGCGGCAGCGCGCTGGTACTCGGTGGCCTTCTCGACGTCACCCGCGGCAGCGGCCTCGCGGGCCTTGCGGATCGCGGTCTTCAGGGAGGACTTGACGGCCTTGTTGCGCAGCCGAGCCTTCTCGTTGGTCTTGATCCGCTTGATCTGGGACTTGATGTTCGCCACGAAAGGAGCCTTTACAGGTTCAGGCACGGGCCCGTGAAAGGTCCCGTACCGGTGATCCAGAAATTTTCAGTCGCGCCTCGCGCTGAGAGGGCATGAGGCACAGCGCTCTACAGTACCAGCGGCCCCGACGGCGGCCCAAAACGCTCCCTGGTCGCTCTCCGTGGGACCATGGAGTCTACGTATCGATCCGACCCGAGGCACAAGGCGCCTCAAGAGACAGGACCCTGCGTGCCCGCGATCCCTAACAATGTGCCCGAGCCGAGCCGTACCGCCCCGGCTCTGATCCGCAACTTCTGCATCATCGCGCACATCGACCACGGCAAGTCCACGCTCGCCGACCGGATGCTCCAGCTGACCGGCGTCGTCGAGCAGCGGCAGATGCGTGCTCAGTACCTCGACCGCATGGACATCGAGCGCGAGCGCGGCATCACGATCAAGTCCCAGGCGGTGCGTCTGCCCTGGGCCCCCACCGAGGGCCCCGACCAGGGCACGACGCACATCCTGAACATGATCGACACGCCGGGCCACGTGGACTTCACCTATGAGGTCTCGCGGTCGCTGGCCGCCTGCGAGGGGACCGTCCTCCTCGTCGACGCCGCGCAGGGCATCGAGGCGCAGACCCTCGCCAACCTGTACCTGGCGATGGAGAACGACCTCAAGATCATCCCGGTGCTGAACAAGATCGACCTGCCGGCCGCGCAGCCGGAGAAGTTCGCCGAGGAGCTGGCGAACCTGGTCGGCTGCGACCCGGACGACGTGCTGAAGGTCTCCGCGAAGACCGGCCTCGGCGTGGACGCGCTGCTGGACCGGGTCGTGAAGGAGATCCCGGCCCCGGTCGGCGACGCGGACGCCCCCGCCCGCGCGATGATCTTCGACTCGGTCTACGACTCGTACCGCGGTGTCGTGACGTACGTCCGTGTCATCGACGGCCAGCTCAACAAGCGCGAGCGCATCAGGATGATGTCGACCGGCGCGAGTCACGAGCTGCTGGAGATCGGTGTCAGCTCGCCCGAGATGCTCCCGGCGGACGGCCTGGGCGTGGGTGAGGTGGGCTACCTCATCACCGGTGTGAAGGACGTCCGGCAGTCCAAGGTCGGTGACACGATCACCTCCCTGCACAAGGGCGCGACCGAGGCGCTCGGCGGCTACAAGGACCCGAAGCCGATGGTCTTCTCGGGCCTGTATCCGCTGGACGGCTCCGACTACCCCGAGCTGCGCGAGGCGCTGGACAAGCTCCAGCTCAACGACGCCGCCCTGGTCTACGAGCCGGAGACCTCCGCCGCCCTCGGCTTCGGTTTCCGTGTCGGCTTCCTCGGCCTGCTGCACCTGGACGTGGTCCGGGAGCGGCTGGAGCGCGAGTTCGGCCTCGACCTCATCGCCACCGCGCCCAACGTGGTCTACCGCGTGGACATGGAGGACGGCACCGAGCACACGGTGACCAACCCGAGCGAGTTCCCCGAGGGCAAGATCGCGGAGGTGTACGAGCCGGTCGTGCGCGCCACGATCCTCGCGCCGTCCGAGTTCATCGGCTCGATCATGGAGCTGTGCCAGACCCGGCGCGGCACCCTGCTCGGCATGGACTACCTCTCCGAGGACCGGGTCGAGATCCGCTACACGCTGCCGCTCGCGGAGATCGTCTTCGACTTCTTCGACCAGCTGAAGTCCAAGACCCGCGGCTACGCCTCCCTGGACTACGAGCCCACCGGCGAGCAGGCGTCCAGCCTGGTCAAGGTCGACATCCTGCTGCACGGCGACAAGGTGGACGCCTTCTCGGCGGTCACCCACAAGGACCAGGCGTACGCCTACGGTGTCCGGCTCGTCGCCAAGCTGCGCGAGCTGATCCCGCGGCAGGCGTTCGAGGTGCCGATCCAGGCCGCCATCGGTTCGCGGGTCATCGCCCGCGAGACCATCCGCGCCATCCGCAAGGACGTCCTCGCCAAGTGCTACGGCGGTGACATCTCCCGTAAGCGGAAGCTGCTGGAGAAGCAGAAGGAGGGCAAGAAGCGGATGAAGATGGTGGGTTCCGTGGAGGTTCCCCAGGAGGCGTTCATCGCGGTGCTCTCCAGCGACGACAGCGGCGGAGGCTCGGGCAAGGGCAAGAAGTAGCCCGCCCCGGCGCCGAGTTGTCGGAGCGAAACGGGCAAAGTGGGGCCCGCCGTACATGTGTACGGCGGGCCCCCGCTCGTACGGGGGGTCGTCCGGGGGCGGATCTCGATGGGGTTCCGGTGTGAAGTCACAGGCCGTGGCCTCTTACGCGGTGGCCGGTCGCCCCTTACCCTGATGCCTGCTCGCTAGTTACTCGCGGGTTAAACAACAGCTTCGAACCAGTGAGTCCACCCAGCCGCACCGAGTCAGCCGCACCGTCGCGGGCCCCGGAGGATGTCGTGAGCGACACACAGACCCTGATCGAGAACCGTCCGCCGTCCGTGGCGGCCCTCTTCCTGGAGCGCGTGGCGGCCACACCGGACGCCGAGGCATACCGGTACCCGGTCCCGGCGGCCTCCGGCGAGGGCCCCGACGAGTGGCGGTCGCTGACCTGGGGCCAGTCGGCGGAGCGGGTGTACGCGATCGCGGCCGGTCTCATCGAGCTGGGGATCGAGCCCGAGCAGCGGGTGGCGCTCGCCTCCTCGACCCGGGTCGAGTGGATTCTGGCCGACCTCGGCATCATGTGCGCGGGCGGTGCCACCACCACGGTCTATCCGCAGACCAACGCCGACGAGTCGTCGTTCATCCTCTCCGACTCCGAGAGCCGGGTGCTGATCGCCGAGGACGCCGCCCAGGTCGCCAAGGCGGTGGAGCGGCGCGCGGAGCTGCCCGCGCTGACCAAGGTCGTCGTCATCGATCCCGAGGGCGCCGAGACCGACGACTGGGTGATCACCCTCGCCGAGCTGGAGAAGCGCGGCAACGCCTACCTGGAGCAGCACCCCGAGCTGATCAAGGAGCGGGTCGGCGCGATCACCCGCGACCAGCTCGCCACCCTCATCTACACCTCCGGCACCACCGGCCGCCCCAAGGGCGTGCGCCTGCCGCACGACAACTGGGCCTACATGGCGCGGGCCACCGCCTCGACCGACCTGATCTCCGCCGACGACGTGCAGTACCTCTGGCTGCCGCTCGCCCATGTCTTCGGCAAGGTGCTCACCTCCGGCCAGATCGAGGTCGGCCACGTCACCGCGGTCGACGGCCGCGTGGACAAGATCATCGAGAATCTGCCCGTGGTCCGGCCGACCTACATGGCCGCCGTGCCGCGCATCTTCGAGAAGGTCTACAACGGCGTCGCCGCCAAGGCCCGCGAGGGCGGCGCGGCCAAGTACAAGATCTTCCAGTGGGCCGCCGAGGTCGCCCGCGACTACGCCAAGGCGTCCCAGGACAGCTTCCGCCGCACCGGCACCGCCTCCGTGCCGTTCGCGCTGGCCGCCAAGCACAAGGCCGCCGACGCCCTCGTCTACGGCAAGCTGCGCGAGGCGTTCGGCGGCAACCTGCGCGCCTGCGTCTCCGGTGCCTCCGCCCTCGCCCCCGAGATCGGCTACTTCTTCTCCGGCGCCGGCATCCACATCCTGGAGGGGTACGGCCTCACCGAGACCTCCGCCGCCTCCTTCGTGAACCCCGGCGAGGCGTACCGCACCGGCACGGTCGGCAAGCCGCTGCCCGGCTGCGAGGTGCGCATCGCGGAGGACGGCGAGATCCTGCTGCGCGGCCCCGGCGTCATGGAGGGCTACCACCGGCAGCCCGAGAAGACCGCCGAGGTGCTGGAGTCCGACGGCTGGTTCCACACCGGCGACATCGGTGAGCTGTCCGCCGACGGCTATCTGCGCATCACCGACCGCAAGAAGGACCTCATCAAGACCTCGGGCGGCAAGTACGTGGCGCCCGCCGAGGTCGAGGGCCAGTTCAAGGCGGTCTGCCCCTTCGTCTCCAACATCCTGGTGCACGGCGCCGACCGGAACTACTGCACCGCCCTCATCGCCCTCGACGAGCCCGCGATCCTCCAGTGGGCCGCCGACAACGGCCTGGAGGGCAAGTCGTACGCCGAGGTGGTGGCCGCGCCGCAGACCGTCGAGCTGGTCGACGGCTTCGTGAAGGAGCTCAACCAGGGGCTCCAGCGCTGGCAGACCATCAAGAAGTTCCGGCTGCTGCCGCGCGACCTCGACGTGGAGCACGGCGAGATCACGCCCAGCCTGAAGCTGAAGCGGCCCGTGGTCGAGCGGGAGTACAAGGGTCTGATCGACGAGATGTACAGCGGGGCCCGCGAGGCGTGAGGAGCACCCGCCGGGGTGGTTTTTCGGCCGCTCCGGCGGGTTCGCTTTCGGCCATGACCGGAATTGACCGTCTTCTGGCCGGGCGGTAGCCGAGTTCGTCGTCACGGGCGTTCACTTCGGTGACTCGGTGCTTATGCGTCCCGCCTGTCTGTCACCCTGGCCGCATGGACATGGCGGCCATACCCGTGCAACGGGCGGGCGACGCCGGAGCGGACGGCGCACCGGCGCTCTCCGGCACGCGCACGCTCGCCGCGGGCCGGGCCACCCTCCCCGGCAGCCCCGCGGCACCCGGCTCCGCCCGCGCCCTGGTGCGCGCCGCGTTCACCGACTGGGCCGACCTCGGCCTCACCGGCCCGGATGACGCCCGGCTCGGTGACGACGCCACCGCCGTCGTCAGCGAACTCGTCACCAACGCCGTCGTCCACGCCGGAACCGCGGTCGAGATCGACTGGCGGCTGGAGGAGGACGGCGCCTTCGTCGTGGAGGTCCACGACCAGCACCCCGCCCGCGCCCCGCGCGACCCCGACGGCGAGGCCCCGTACGACACCCCCGAGCACGGGCGCGGGCTGCGCCTGGTCGCCACCCTCGCCGAGTCCTGGGGCGTCACCTACCGCACCGGCCGCAAGACCGTCTGGGCCCGGCTGCCGCCCGGCGGCACCGAGGAGCCCGACGGCCCCGCGCCCGCCCCCGCACTGGTCGCCGCCGAAGCCCTCGCCCCGCAGCCGCAGCGCGCCGCGGGCGACCGGGACTGGCTCGGCCGGGGCGCCCTGTCCTTCCTCGCCGAAGCCTCCGACCTCCTCGCCGGACAGCTCGACGAGAACCTGGTCGCCGCCCTCACCGGCCAGCTGATCGTGCCCCGGCTCGCCGACTGGTGCGCCATCTGGCTGGAGGACGAGGCGACCGTACGCGGCGGCACCGACGGCCCCGCCCGCGTCTGGCACGCCAGCGAGAGCCGGATCGAGGACCTCCAGGGGGCCCTGGAGAAGGAGCCGCCGCGCTCCGGCCACGGCGTGCGCTCCGGACCCCAGCCCTACCCCTGGCCCGGCACCGCGCTCGGCCCCGAGGGCACCCACGGCACCGCCCTCGCCTACCGGCTGATCGCGGGCGGCCGCCCGCTGGGCACGCTCCTCATCGGCCGCTGCGGACTGCTCGGCTTCCCCGACGAGGTCACCGGCCTGGTCGAGGACCTCGGCCGCCGGGTCGCCCTCGCCATCGGCGCCGCCCGCCAGTACGCCCGGCAGGCCACCATCAGCGCCGTCCTCCAGCGCGGCCTGCTCCCCGGCGCCGTCGCCGAGATCCCCGGCATGACCAGCGCCCTCGTCTACGAACCCCGCGACCAGGGCGGCCCCAGCGGCGACTTCTACGACCTGTTCCCGACGGGCCGGGGCCGCTGGTGCTTCGCCGTCGGCGACGTCCAGGGCAAGGGCCCCGAGGCCGCCGTCGTCATCGGGCTCGCCCGGCCCTGGCTCAGGCTGCTCGCCCGCGAGGGATACGGCGTCGCGGACGTCCTCGACCGCCTCAACCAGCTCCTCCTCGACGACGCCACCGAGGCCGCCGACGCCGCAGCCCGCGCCCTGATCGCCGCCGGAGGAGGCCCCTTCGCCCCCGGCGACGGCCCACAGACCCGCTTCCTCTCCCTGCTCTACGGCGAGCTGACCCCCGTCGAAGGCGGCGTCCGCTGCACCCTCGCCTCCGCCGGACACCCGCTGCCCCTGGTGCTGGGCCCCGGCGGCGAGGTGCGCACCGTCGCCCGCCCGCAGACCCTGCTCGGCGTCGTCGAGGACGAGACCTACACCAGCGACACCATCGAGCTGCGCCCCGGCGACAGCCTGCTGTGCGTCACCGACGGCGTGACCGAGCGCCGCTCCGGCACCGACCAGTTCGACGACGGCGACGGCCTCGCCCGGGCCCTGTCCGGCTGTACGGGCCTGAGCGCCGAGCACATCGCGGACCGCATCCGCGACCTGGTGCATGGCTTCGGCGAGGACGAACCCGAGGACGATCTCGCCCTGCTGGTGCTCCAGGCGCAGTGACAGGCACGGTGAACCGGGTCCCGCGCGCGGTGCGGGACAATGGAGGACATGCCTTCCGCACTCCCCGACGGCGAGTCCGTCCCCGACGACGGCGCGCTGCCCGCCGCCGCGCTCGCCGGTGCCGCCGAGCGGCCCCTCGGGTTCTATCTGCACGTCCCGTACTGCGCGACCCGCTGCGGCTACTGCGACTTCAACACCTACACCGCCACCGAGCTGCGCGGCACGGGCGGTGTCCTCGCCTCGCGGGACAACTACGCGGACACCGTCGTCGAGGAGATCCGGCTCGCCCGCAAGGTGCTCGGCGACGACCCCCGCGAGGTCCGTACGGTCTTCGTCGGCGGCGGCACCCCCACCCTGCTGGCCGCCGGGGACCTGGTGCGGATGCTGGCCGCGATCCGGGACGAGTTCGGCCTGGCGCCCGACGCCGAGATCACCACCGAGGCCAACCCGGACTCCGTCGACCCCGCCTACCTCGCCACCCTGCGCGAAGGCGGCTTCAACCGGCTCTCCTTCGGCATGCAGAGCGCCAAGCCGCACGTCCTCCAGATCCTCGACCGCACCCACACCGCCGGCCGCCCCGAGGCATGCGTCGCCGAAGCCCGCGCCGCCGGGTTCGAGCACGTCAACCTCGACCTGATCTACGGCACCCCCGGCGAGTCCGACGACGACTGGCGCGCCTCCCTGGAAGCGGCGCTCGGCGCGGGCCCCGACCACATCAGCGCCTACGCCCTGATCGTCGAGGAGGGCACCCAGCTCGCCCGGCGCATCCGGCGCGGCGAGGTCCCGATGACCGACGACGACACCCACGCCGACCGGTACCTCATCGCCGAGGAGCTGCTCACCGCGGCGGGCCTGCACTGGTACGAGGTCTCCAACTGGGCCACCACCGAGGCCGCCCGCTGCCTGCACAACGAGCTGTACTGGCGCGGCGCCGACTGGTGGGGCGCGGGCCCCGGCGCCCACAGCCACGTCGGTGGGGTGCGCTGGTGGAACGTCAAGCACCCCGGCGCGTACGCCGCCGCGCTCGCCTCCGGCCGTACCCCGGGCGCGGGCCGCGAACTCCTCTCCGAGGAGGACCGCCGGGTGGAGCGCATCCTCCTGGAACTCCGCCTCCGCGACGGCGTCCCGCTGTCCCTGCTCAAGCCTGCCGGTCTGGCCGCCGCCGCCCGCGCCCTGACGGACGGCCTCCTCCGCCCTGAGCGGTATTCCGAGGGCCACGCGGCCCTCACCCTGCGCGGACGGCTCCTGGCGGACGCGGTGGTGCGGGATCTGGTGGACTGATCACTCGCCGGGGTGAATGACTGCGGAACGCCGGGTTGGTCCATAACCTGGTTCATAAGCTGCCGCTGACAATAAGCGGCGAATGTGGAGGCCACGGAGATGACCGCTGTGGACGAACGTGGAGTCGCGGAGTTCTTCGAGGGATTCGTCCCGCCCGACGGACTCAAGGTGGAGCTTCTGCGGGGGGAAATCGTGATGATGGCGAGCCCGGATCTGGTGCACAACCTCATCGTGTTGCTCACGCAGAGGCAGATCCCGTTGGATCGCTGGTATCCCCTGCAGACCCAAGATGTCGACATCGTCGACGAAGCCAGTGAGCCCGTCCCGGATCTCGTGGTCGTGGCTCCCGAAGTCCTTCCCCCCTCGGGACGGCTCCTCCCGGCGAGCCTGGTCACCATGGTCGTCGAGGTGGTGTCCAAGACCAGCGTCGAGCGGGATTACAGCGTGAAGCGATCGATCTATGCCGCTGCCGGTATCCCGGTCTACCTGATCATCGACCCGATCATGGCGCAGTGTGTTCTGTTGGAGAAGCCCACGGGTAAAGGGGAGCGGGCCGACTACAAGAGGCAGCACAAGCAGAAGTTCGGCGAGACGCTGACGCCCGAGGCGCTCGGAATCGAAATCGACACCAGCGGCTTCGGAACCCTCCCCGACGTCAAGCCTCACCGCTTCCCGTTGCTGTGACGAAGTCGATCAGCTCCTCCACCCGCCCCAGCAACTCCGGCTCCAGGTCCCGATAAGACGTCACCTTCGCCAGGATCGCCTGCCACACCGCACCGGTGTTTTCCGGCCAGCCGAGCGCCTTGCAGACGCCCTTCTTCCAGTCCTGGCCGTGGGGGACGCGGGGCCAGGCGGGGATGCCCAGAGCTGAGGGCTTCACCGCTTCCCAGATGTCGATGTACGGGTGGCCGACCACGAGCGCGTGCTCACTCGTCACCGACTGCGCGATGCGCCACTCCTTGGTGCCGGGCAGCAGATGGTCCACCAGGACGCCCAGCCGGGCATCCGCGTCGGGGCCGAATTCGGCCACGATCGAGGGCAGGTCGTCCACGCCCTCCAGGTACTCCACGACGACGCCCTCGATGCGCAGGTCGTCGCCCCAGACCTTCTCGACCAACTCGGCGTCGTGCCTGCCCTCGACGTAGATCCGCCCGGCGCGGGCCACGCGGGCACGGGCGCCCGGGACGGCGAGCGAGCCGGAGGCGGTGCGGGCGGGCTTCAGCGGGGCGGCGGCCGGGCGGACCAGGGTGACCGGGCGGCCCTCCAGCAGGAAGCCGCGTGGCTCCAGCGGGAACACCCGGTGCTTGCCGAAGCGGTCCTCCAGCGTGACCGTGCCCGCCTCGCAGCGGATCACCGCCCCGCAGAACCCGGTACCGGGCTCCTCCACCACCAGCCCCGCCTCCGCCGCCACCTCGGGCACCGGCTGCGGCTTCTTCCAGGGAGCGGTCAGGTCGGGGGAGTAGTCGCGCATTTCGCAGACGATAGGAGAAGTTGCCGCGCGACACTCAGGACACGCCGAAACGCGCTGCCAGGGCGTCCCGTTGGCGTCGTACGAAAGCCGCGTCGACCACCGCTCCGTGACCGGGTACGTACAGCGCGTCCTCGCCGCCCAGGGTCAGCAGCCGGTCCAGCGCGTCCGGCCAGCGGGACGGCACCGCGTCCGGGCCCGCCTGCGGTTCGCCGGACTCCTCGACCAGGTCGCCGCAGAAGACGACCTCGGGGGAGCCGGGCACCAGCACCGCGAGATCGTGGGCGGTATGACCGGGGCCGACGTTGGCCAGCAGCGCCTGGCGGCCGCCGCCGAGGTCGAGCGTCCACTCGCCGGACACCGCGTGCGCGGGCGGCAGCAGGGCGCGTACGGCGGCCTCCGCCTCCCCGGCCGGGACCCCGTGGTCGACCGCGTCCCGGCGCAGCGCCTCCCGCTCGTGCGCGGACACCATGTCCAGCCCGACCGCGCCGTAGACCTCCGCCCCGGCGAAGGCGGGGGTGCCCAGGACGTGATCGAAGTGCGGGTGGGTCAGCGCGAGATGAGTCACATCCCGCCCGGCCAGCGTCCGTACCGCCGACCGCAGCGCGGCCCCCTCGGCCAGGCTCGACCCCGCGTCCACCACCAGTGCCGTGCCCGAGCCCACCACCAGCCCCACCGTGCAGTCCCAGCCCGGCAGTCGGCACCGGCCCACCCCTTCGGCAAGCCGCTCCCACCCGAGGTCTTCCCAAGTCACCGTCATACCCGGACGCTAGCTCTGGACAAGCCGGGCGGACGGCACCGACCTTGCCCGGTGAGCACCCCGCGGCCGTACACTGGCCGGGGAAGTCTGGCACTCGCGCACGCAGAGTGCCAGGCGGTACACCGTAGGGGCCGTGGGGCGACGTGATGGAGGTGCGCATGCTGAGCGAACGCAGGCTGCAGGTACTGCGCGCCATCGTGCAGGACTACGTCGGCACCGAGGAGCCCGTCGGCTCCAAGGCCCTCACCGAACGGCACAGCCTCGGCGTCTCCCCGGCCACCGTGCGCAACGACATGGCCGCGCTGGAGGAGGAGGGGTTCATCGCCCAGCCGCACACCAGCGCCGGGCGCATCCCCACCGACAAGGGCTACCGGCTCTTCGTCGACAAGCTCGCCGGTGTGAAGCCGATGACGGCGCCCGAGCGGCGCGCGATCCAGAACTTCCTGGAGGGCGCGGTCGACCTCGACGACGTCGTGGCCCGCACGGTCCGGCTGCTCGCGCAGCTCACCCGGCAGGTCGCCGTCGTGCAGTACCCCTCGCTGACCCGGTCCACGGTCCGGCATGTGGAACTGCTCTCACTCGCCCCCGCCCGCGTGATGCTCGTCCTGATCACCGACACCGGCCGGGTCGAGCAGCGGATGGTCGACTGCCCCGCCCCGTTCGGCGAGGGACCGCTCGCGGATCTGCGGGCGCGGCTCAACAGCAAGGTGGCCGGACGCCGGTTCAGCGACGTACCGCGTCTGGTCGAGGACCTCCCCGATGCCTTCGAGGCGGAGGATCGCGGTACGGTCTCCACAGTGCTCTCCACTCTGCTGGAGACACTCGTCGAGGAGAACGAGGAACGGCTGATGATCGGCGGCACCGCCAATCTCACCCGTTTCGGACATGACTTCCCCCTGGTGATCCGGCCCGTGCTGGAGGCCCTCGAGGAGCAGGTCGTGCTCCTCAAGCTCCTCGGCGAGGCCAAAGATCCGGGCGTGACCGTGCGTATCGGGCACGAGAACGCCCACGAGGGACTCAACTCCACGTCCGTCGTGTCGGTCGGCTACGGTTCGGGCGGCGAGGCGGTTGCCAAGCTCGGCGTGGTCGGACCGACCCGCATGGACTACCCGGGAACGATGGGAGCGGTACGCGCAGTGGCACGGTACGTCGGACAGATCCTGGCGGAGTCGTAAGTGGCCACGGATTACTACGCCGTTCTCGGCGTGCGCCGCGACGCGTCGCAGGATGAGATCAAGAAGGCGTTCCGCAGGCTCGCGCGCGAGCTGCATCCGGACGTCAATCCCGATCCGAAGACCCAGGAGCGGTTCAAGGAGATCAACGCCGCCTACGAGGTGTTGTCGGACCCGCAGAAGAAGCAGGTCTACGACCTCGGCGGCGACCCCCTCTCGCAGGCGGGCGGCGCCGGTGGCGCGGGCGGTTTCGGGGCCGGTGGCTTTGGCAACTTCTCCGACATCATGGACGCGTTCTTCGGTACGGCGTCGCAGCGCGGCCCGCGCTCGCGCACCCGGCGCGGCCAGGACGCGATGATCCGGATCGAGGTCGAGCTGGACGAGGCGGCCTTCGGCACGACCAAGGACATCCAGGTCGACACCGCGGTCGTCTGCAACACCTGCAGCGGCGAGGGCGCCGCCCCCGGCACCACCGCGCAGACCTGTGACATGTGCCGCGGCCGTGGCGAGGTCTCCCAGGTCACCCGGTCCTTCCTGGGCCAGGTCATGACCTCCCGCCCCTGCCCCCAGTGCCAGGGCTTCGGCACCGTGGTCCCGACCCCGTGCCCCGAGTGCGCGGGCGACGGCCGGGTCCGCTCCCGGCGCACCCTGACCGTGAAGATCCCCGCCGGTGTCGACAACGGCACCCGCATCCAGCTCGCGGGCGAGGGCGAGGTCGGCCCCGGCGGCGGCCCCGCCGGTGACCTGTACGTGGAGATCCACGAGCTGCCGCACTCCACCTTCCAGCGGCGCGGCGACGACCTGCACTGCACGGTCACCCTCCCGATGACGGCCGCGGCCCTCGGCACCAAGGTGCCGCTGGAGACGCTGGACGGCATGGAGGAGGTCGACATCCGGCCCGGCACCCAGTCCGGCCAGTCGATCCCGCTGCACGGCCGGGGCGTCACGCATCTGCGCGGCGGCGGCCGGGGCGACCTCATCGTGCACGTCGAGGTCACCACCCCGACCAAGCTCGACGCCGAGCAGGAGCGGGTGCTGCGGGAGCTGTCCAAGCTGCGCGGCGAGGAGCGGCCCACGGGCCAGTTCCAGCCCGGCCAGCAGGGGCTGTTCTCCCGGCTGAAGGACGCGTTCAACGGACGCTGAGGGCGGGGGGCGCCGCGTGCGCCCCCTCGCTCGGGCCGGATTCGGACTTGTCAGGCGGACATGACACCATGCGGGCATGTCCTCCGCACTGGCCGATCTCGTCGTGCACCCGATCGTGCAGGCCCCGATGGCGGGCGGTGTCGCCGTGCCGGAACTGGCCGCCGCCGTCTCCGAGGCCGGAGGGCTCGGCTTCCTCGCCGCCGGATACAAGACCGCCGACGGCATGTACCGCGAGATCAAGCGCCTGCGCGGGCTGACCAGCCGTCCCTTCGGCGTCAACCTCTTCCTGCCCCAGCCCGCCCACGCCGAGTCCGGCGCGGTCGAGCTGTACGCGCAGCAACTGGCCGGTGAGGCCGCCTGGTACGAGACCGGGACCGGCGACCCGGACGGCGGCCGCGACGACGGCTACGACGCCAAGCTCGCCGTCCTGCTGGACGATCCCGTCGCCGCCGTCTCCTTCCACTTCGGCGTGCCCGACCCGGAGGCGCTGGCCGCGCTGCGCCGCGCCGGGACCGTCACCCTGGTCACCGCCACCACCGTCGAGGAGGCCCGCGCGGTGGAGCGGGCCGGGGCGGACGCGGTGATCGCGCAGGGCATCGAGGCGGGCGGCCACCAGGGCACCCACCGCGACCTCGCGGAGAACGACGGCACCGGACTCGGCCTGCTGTCCCTGGTCACCCAGGTCGCGCGGGCCGTCGAGATCCCGGTCGTCGCCGCCGGAGGCATCATGCGGGGCGCCCAGATCGCCGCCGTCCTCGCCGCCGGGGCCACCGCCGCCCAGCTGGGCACCGCGTTCCTCGCCACCCCCGAGTCCGGCGCCCCCGACGCCCACAAGCGGGCGCTGACCGACCCGGTGTTCCCGCGCACCGAGCTGACCCGCGCCTTCTCCGGACGCCCGGCGCGCGCCCTGACCAACCGCTTCCTGCGCGAGCACGGACCGTACGCGCCCGCCGCCTACCCCGACGTGCACCACCTGACCGCGCCGCTGCGCAAGGCCGCCACCGCCGCCGGGGACGCCCAGGGCATGTCGCTCTGGGCGGGCCAGGGCCACCGGCTGGCCCGGCCGCTGCCCGCGGCCGAACTCGTCCGCACCCTCGCCGCCGAACTCAACCTCGTACGGGGCGAGTCGGGGCGGCGGTACCGACCCATCAGAGCCCAAGGAGGAGACGCGCGATGACCGCGCCCGTCTTCGTCGTCGAGCACTTCCGCGCGGACGGCACCCGATACGTACTCGACGGCCCCGAGGGACGGCACGCCGTCTCCGTGAAGCGGCTCGAACCCGGTGAGGAGGTCGTCCTCACCGACGGCGCCGGACGCTACGCGCTGTGCCGGGTCACCGGCACCGAGGGCAAGGACCGGCTGATCGTCGAGCTGCCCGAGGTGCGCGAGGAGCCGGAGCCCCGGCCCCGCATCACCGTCGTACAGGCGCTGCCCAAGGGCGACCGGGGCGAACTCGCCGTGGAGACCATGACCGAGACCGGGGTCGACCGGATCGTGCCCTGGCAGGCGTCGCGCTGCATCACCCAGTGGAAGGGCGAGCGGGGGCTGAAGGCGCTCGGCAAGTGGCGCTCCACCGCCCGCGAGGCGGGCAAGCAGTCCCGCCGGGTCCGCTTCCCCGAGGTCGCGGACACGGCAACGACCAAGCAGGTGGCGGCACTTCTCGCGCAAGCCGACTTCGCCGCCGTGCTGCACTCCGACTTCGACCACGAGTCCGTCCCGCTGGCCACCGCCGAACTCCCCGCCGAGGGCGAGATCGTGCTCGTCGTCGGTCCCGAAGGCGGCGTCTCCCGCGACGAGTTGGCGCTCTTCGAGAAGGCGGGCGCCCGCGCCTGCGTGCTCGGGCCGTCCGTGCTGCGCACCTCCACCGCCGGTACGGCCGCGACCGCCCTCCTGCTGGGTCGCACGGGGCGCTGGTCCTGAAAGGCCCGCGCCGCACGTTCGGGTGACTGGCCGTATGCGGCCTTCCGCCGTGGGGGCGGCGGTGGGACGCTGGGGTGTATGGGGGCTTCGAGTGGGATTCGGGTGCTGGCCGCCGGTGGGCTCGTGGCGCTTGTCATCGGTACGGTGACGGGATGTCAGCCGGGCGAGCTGGGGGCGGCATCGGTCGCGTACACCACCGACTCGACGGCGACCGACGCGCTGAAGAGGCGTGATGTGGACGTGAGTTGGCTGACCTGTACCGGGCGGCAGGACGGCGGCTCGTCGGCCGGTGGGACGCCGAGCGAATCCACCGTGGTCACCGTGGACTGCCAGGGGAAGACCAAGGACGGGCGGGACATCACCGTCACGGGCAAGGTGACCCGCGCGGTGAACGGGGCGTGTGTGCGCGGGAATCTCGTCGCCAAGGTCGGTGGACGGCAGGTCTTCCGGGTCAGTGGGCTCGGCAACTGCGATGCGGCACCCTCCTATACTCCGCCCGCCACGTACCGGCCGCCCGGCCAGCCCAATCCCACGGTGACCGTCACCGTCACCCGCACCCTGTGGTGCGAGAACGACCCCTCGTGCAGGCCCGTCGAGGGCAAGTAGCGCGGGAGTGATCAATTCCGGGTCCGTGGGCGGACGTTCGCGCGTAGGGTGACCGCGTGACTCAGGGTGCTGCCACGGAAAACGCCGCCTCGTATCTCCGCTTCCCGCATGTGCGGGGCGACTTGATCACCTTCACCGCCGAGGACGACGTCTGGGTCGCCCCGCTGGACGGCGGCCGGGCCTGGCGGGTCAGTGCCGACAACGTGCCCGTGAACCACCCCCGTATCTCCCCGGACGGCACCGCCCTCGCCTGGACCTCCACCCGCGACGGCGCCCCCGAGGTGCACACCGCCCCCGTCGACGGCGGACCCTCCCGGCGCCTCACCCACTGGGGCAGTAGCCGCACCCAGGTCCGCGGCTGGACCCCCGACGGCGAGGTGCTGGCGATCAGCGCGGCCGGACGGCACAGCACCCGCCACAGCTGGGCCCGCGCCGTCCCGCTCGACGGCGGCCCGGCGGCCACCCTCCCGTACGGCCCGGTGGGCGCCGTCGCCCACGGCCCGCACACCGTGCTGCTGTCCGCCTCGATGAACCGCGACGCCTCCGCCTGGAAGCGGTACCGGGGCGGCACCGCGGGCAAGCTGTGGATCGACCGGGACGGCGAGGGCGAGTTCGTCCGGCTGCACGAGGAGCTGGACGGCAACATCGAGTACCCGTCCTGGGTCGGCGACCGCCTCGCGTTCCTCTCCGACCACGAGGGCACCGGCGCCCTGTACTCCTCCCTCGCCGACGGCTCCGACCTGCGCCGCCACACCCCGCTCGGCGGGTTCTACGCCCGGCACGCCGCGAGCGACGGCACCCGTGTCGTCTACGTCGCCGCCGGACAGCTCTGGGTGCTGGACGACCTCGACGGCGCCGAACCCCGCCGCCCCGGCATCCGGCTCGGCGGCCCCCGTACCGACCTCCAGCCCTTCGTCCTGGACGCCGCCCGCTGGCTGGACTCCGCCACCCCCGACCACACCGGGCGCGGCAGCGCGGTCGCCGTGCGCGGCACCGTGCACTGGGTCACCCACCGCGCCGGACCGGCCCGCGCCCTCGCCGCGGAGCCCGGCGTACGGGCCCGGCTGCCGCGCACCTTCCGCGCGGGCGGCGAGGAATGGGTGGTGTGGGTGACCGACGCCGAGGGCGACGACGCGCTGGAGTTCGCGCCCGCCACCGGTCTCGCCCCCGGCACCGCGCCGCGCAGGCTCGCCGCCGGACAGCTCGGCCGCGTCCTCGAACTCGCCATGTCCCCGGACGGCACCCGCGCCGCCGTCGCCTCCCACGACGGCAGGCTGCTGCTCGTCGAGCGGGAGACCGGCGAGATCCGCGAGGTCGACCGCAGCGGCGACGGCGACCCGCACGGCCTGGCCTTCTCACCCGACTCCGGCTGGCTCGCCTGGACCCACCCCGGCCCCGGCCCGCTCTCCCAGATCCGGCTCGCGGCCACCACCGACCTCACCGTCACCGAGGCCACCCCGCTGCGCTTCGCCGACTACGATCCCGTCTTCACCCTGGACGGCCGCCACCTCGCCTTCCTCTCCAACCGGGCCTTCGACCCCGTCTTCGACCAGCACGTCTTCGATCTCGCCTTCGTGGAGGGCGTCCGCCCGCACCTCATCACCCTCGCCGCCACCACACCCTCCCCCTTCGGCCCCCAGCGCCACGGCCGCCCCTTCGGCACCCCCGACCGGGACGAGACCCCCGGTGCCGAGGGCGCCCCCGCCACCCGCGTCGACCTCGACGGCCTGGCCGACCGCATCGTGCCCTTCCCCGTCGAGGCCGCCCGGTACGGCAACCTGCGCGCGGCCAAGGACGGCATGCTCTGGCTGCGCCACCCGGTGCGCGGCGTCCTCGGCGCCTCCCGCGCCACCCCCGACGCCCCCGACCCCAAGACCGAGCTGGAGCGCTACGACCTCGCCCAGCACCGGCTGGAGCAACTGGCCGCCGACACCGACCACTTCGAGGTCAGTGGCGACGGCCGCCGCGTCCTGCTGTGGAGCGACGGCAGACTCCGCGTCGTACCCGCCGACCGCCGCGCCCCGGACGACGAGGACGGCGACTCCCGCGTCAAGGTCGACCTCGGCCGCGTCCGGCACACCGTCGACCCGGTCGCCGAATGGCACCAGATGTACGACGAGACCGGCCGGATCATGCGGGACAACTTCTGGCGCCCCGACATGGGCGGCGTCGACTGGGACGGCGTCCTGGAGCGCTACCGCCCCGTCCTCGGCCGCCTCGCCACCCACGACGACCTCGTGGACCTCCTCTGGGAGGTGCACGGCGAACTCGGCACCTCCCACGCCTATGTGGTCCCGCCCGGCGGCTGGGGCGGCAGCACCCCGCAAGGGCTGCTGGGCGCCGACATCGCCCGCCACGACGACGGCAGTTGGCGCGTCGACCGGGTGCTGCCCTCGGAGACCTCCGACCCGGAGGCCCGCTCCCCGCTCGCCGCGCCCGGTGTCGCCGTACGCCCCGGTGACACCCTCCTCGCCGTCGGCGGCCGCCCCGTCGACCGGGTCACCGGGCCCGGCCCGCTGCTCCTCGGCACGGCCGGGAAACCCGTCGAGCTGACCGTCGCCCCCGCGGGCGGCGGCGAACCCCGGCACGCCGTCGTCGTACCCCTGGCCGACGAGGAGCCGCTGCGCTACCACGCCTGGGTCGCGGGCCGCCGCGCCCACGTCCACGAACGCTCCGGCGGCCGCCTCGGCTACCTCCACGTCCCCGACATGCAGGCCCCCGGCTGGGCACAGATCCACCGTGACCTGCGCGTGGAGGTCGCCCGCGAGGGCCTGGTCGTGGACGTCCGCGAGAACCGCGGCGGCTTCACCTCCCAGCTCGTGGTGGAGAAGCTCGCCCGCCGCATCGTCGGCTGGGACCTCCCCCGGGGCATGAGCCCCGTGAGCTACCCCCAGGACGCCCCCCGAGGTCCCGTCGTCGCCGTCGCCGACGAGTTCTCCGGCTCCGACGGCGACATCGTCAACGCCGCCATCCGCGCCCTCGGCATCGGCCCCGTGGTCGGCACCCGCACCTGGGGCGGCGTGATCGGCATCGACAGCCGCTACAGCCTCGTCGACGGCACCGTCATCACCCAGCCCAAGTACGCCTTCTGGATGGAGGGCGCGGGCTGGGACGTGGAGAACCACGGAGTGGACCCGGACGTGGAAATCCCGACGCGCCCCCAGGACTGGGCAAGGGCCGAGGACCCCCAACTGAACGAAGCGATAAGGCTGGCCCTGGAAGCACTGGAGAGACAGCCGGCAAAAACCCCGCCCACTTTGCCAACCTCTTAGGGGCGCGGGGAACTGCGCGATCAGCCACAACGGACCCGCACCCGAACGACTAGGATGCCGAAGGCAAAGATCACCGGCGAAAGCGAGCGCAGCGAAATGGCAGGCGAACCCCAAGAAGACTGCCTCTTCTGCAACATCATCGCGGGCAAGATCCCCGCCGACGTGGTCCGGGAAACCGACACCACCCTCGCCTTCCGGGACATCAACCCCCAGGCTCCCACCCACATCCTGGTGATCCCCAAGGCCCACTACAAGAACGCCGCGGAACTCGCCGCAGAAGCCCCGCAGCTCGCAGCCGACGTCCTCGCGGAGACCCGTGGAGTAGCCGAAGGCGAACAGCTGGAGAGCTACCGCACCGTCTTCAACACCGGCAGCGGCGCCGGGCAGACCGTCTGGCACGCCCACGCGCACGTCCTCGGCGGCCGCGGCCTGAACTGGCCCCCCGGATAACTCACATGTCGGCACGTGAACTGGTGGTCCTCGGCACCGCGAGCCAGGTCCCGACCCGGCACCGCAACCACAACGGCTATCTGCTGCGCTGGGACGGCGAGGGCATCCTCTTCGATCCCGGCGAGGGCACCCAGCGGCAGATGCTGCGCGCCGGGGTCGCCGCGCACGACCTGAACCGGATCTGCGTCACCCACTTCCACGGCGACCACAGCCTGGGCCTGGCCGGGGTGATCCAGCGGATCAACCTGGACCGGGTGCCGCACGAGATCACCGCGCACTACCCGCGCTCCGGGCAGCGCTTCTTCGACCGGCTCCGGTACGCCACCGCCTACCGGGAGACGGTCGACCTGGCCGAGGCGCCCGTCGACACGGACGGCCCCCTCGCCACCACCCCCTCCTACACGCTGGAGGCGCACCGGCTGTCCCATCCGGTGGAGTCCTACGGCTACCGGCTGATCGAGCCCGACCGGCTGCGCATGCTGCCCGACCGGCTCGCCGCGCACGGCATCGCGGGCCCCGACGTGGGCCGTATCCAGCGGGAGGGCTCGCTCGGCGGGGTCGCGCTGGAGGAGGTCAGCGAGACACGGCGCGGGCAGCGGTTCGCGTTCGTCATGGACACCCGGCTGTGCCCCGGGGTGCGGACCCTCGCCGACGGCTGCGACCTGCTCGTCATCGAGTCCACCTTCCTGGACGAGGACGCGACGCTCGCCGAGGACCACGGCCACCTGACGGCCGGACAGGCCGCGACCGTGGCCCGCGACGCCGGGGTACGGCACCTCGTCCTCACCCACTTCAGCCAGCGCTACTCCGACCCGACCGAGTTCGAGCGGCAGGCCCGCGCGACAGGCTTCGAGGGCGAGCTGACGGTCGCCCGCGACCTGGACCGCGTGCCGCTGCCCAAGCGCGGCTGAGCGCGCGGAGGCGGGCGTACGATATTTCGATGCCCCTCCCCAAAGCTGAACTGCACCTGCACATCGAAGGCACGCTGGAGCCGGAGCTTGCGTTCCGACTGGCCGAGCGCAATGGCGTCGAGCTTTCCTACGCCGACACCGAGGCCCTGCGCGAGGCGTACCGGTTCGAGGACCTCCAGTCCTTCCTGAACCTGTACTACGAGCTGATGGCCGTCCTGCGCACCGAGCGGGACTTCGAGGAGCTGGCCGACGCCTACCTCGCCCGTGCCGCCGCGCAGGGGGTGCGGCACGCGGAGATCTTCTTCGACCCGCAGGCCCACCTCGCGCGCGGGGTGGAGATGGGGACCGTGATCGAGGGGCTGTGGCGGGCGCTGGGCCGCAGCGAGGAGACCCATGGCGTCTCCACCAAGCTGATCATGTGCTTCCTGCGGGACGAGTCCGCCGAGTCGGCCCTCGCCACGCTGGACGCGGCCAAGCCGTACCTGGACCGGATCACCGGGGTCGGCCTGGACTCCGCCGAGGTGGGCAACCCGCCGGAGAAGTTCCGCGAGGTCTACGACGCCGCCGCCGCGCTCGGCCTGCGCCGCGTGGCGCACGCCGGTGAGGAGGGGCCGCCGGAGTACGTCGTCCAGGCCCTCGACCTGCTCGGGGTGGAGCGGGTCGACCACGGGCTGCGGTCCATGGAGGACCCGGAGCTGGTCGAGCGGCTGGTCCGGGACCGCATTCCGCTGACCCTGTGCCCGCTGTCCAACGTCCGCCTGCGCACGGTCGACACGCTGGCCGACCACCCGCTCCCGGCGATGCTGGAGGCGGGGCTGATGTGCACGGTGAACTCCGACGACCCCGCCTACTTCGGCGGCTACGTGGGCGACAACTTCCACGCCGTCCGCGACACCCTCGGTCTCTCCGAGGACCGGATGCGCGAGCTGGCCCGCAACTCCTTCCTCGCCTCCTTCCTGGAGGACGACGAGCCCCGCCGGGCGCGGTACCTGGCGGAGGTCGAGGCGTACGAGTTCCCGGGCAGGCAGGCGTAGTCACGCCGGGATGGTCGCGGCCGGGGTGTCGGTGAGGGGGATGTGCACGGCCGGGATGCCCTTGGCGGCCAGGTCCCGGACGGTGACACCCCCGACCGTGACCGGCGTGACCTTGGCGGCCACGTCCGTGATGGCCAGCTCCGGCACCGGCACCGGCACCTGGCGCAGGGAGATCTCCACCACCCGCAGGCGGCGAGGTGCCGTCCGCAGGGCGACCGCGGACATCGGGACGGCCGCCAGCAGCAGGAGCACCGCCAGGATCTCGCCCATCGCCGCGAAGCCCGCGTGGGCCGACAGCAGGCTGCCGGTCAGCGGACCGGCGGCCGTGCCCAGCGACGCGGCCGAGCCGACCAGCACCGCCCAGCGGCCCCGGGTGTCGAGAGCGGCGGCCAGGCTGATCACGTAGGACAGCACCACCGGGTAGCAGAGGTTCCACGCGATCTCGCCCAGCGCGAAGGACGGCAGGTCGGTGGCCGAGGCGCTGAGCGCGATGCAGCCCGCGATCAGCGCCGTACCGAGCCCGATCGGCAGCGCGCGGCCGAGGCGGGGGCCGAGGGCGCCCGCGCCGACCACGCCCAGCAGTCCGGCGCCCAGCGCGACCGCGAACACCACGCCGACCGTGATCTCGGTGAGGTGCGCCTGCCCCAGGCCGATACGTCCGCTGACGCCCCACAGCGCGTTCTGCGCCAGCGACCAGCAGGGCATCGTCGCGGCCAGCAGCAGCCCGGACCGGCGGTGGGGGAGCGGCCGGCGTATGACGGCGGAACCGGCCGCCGGGGCGGTGCGGGCGGGCAGGCGGCCGGTGAACGGCCACACCGCGAGCGCGGTCAGCGCGACCGCGCCGAGCGGCAGACCGTGGCCGGGCCCGAGGCGCGGGATCGTCAGATAGAGGGCGCCCGCCAGGGCGGAGACCACGAGCAGCCCGGACGTGGTGGCCCGGTGCGGATCGCGCCCCGCGGCGATCCCGCTGGCGGCGACCGCCGTCATCGTGCCGGAGCCGAACCCGCCGACGACCGCGCCCAGCACCACGGCGGGGACCGAGTCGGTGAGGGCGGCCGAGCCGTAGCCGAGCACGGCCAGGGTGAGCCCCAGCCGGGCGAGCGCACGGGCGCCGAACCGGTCCACCCGGGCGGCCAGCGTGAACCCGGCCGACGCCGAACTCAGCAGCAGGGCACTGCCGATGGCCCCGGCCTGGGTGGCGGACAGCGGCAGCGCGCTGTCGAGACGGCCGACCGTGGTCGGCAGGAGATACGAGGCGAGGTACCCGGCCGTGAAGAGGGCGACGAGGGGCCAGGGGATGGAGCGGGGGGCGAACACGGGCGTTCCCAGGGCAGGCGTGAGCGACAGCTCGACGAGGAGTGAAAGAGGGGGAGGGGCGACGGCCGTCTGTCCGACGGGAGCGCGCGAGCAAGTTGTATCAAGCACGCGGTTTGCAGCAGAAGTTCGGCCGACGTGATTCAGATCACTATCACGTTTGATCTCCGCCGAGGCGGGTAGACACCGTTGATTTCGCGCTCGAACGCCCGGACGGTGATCGCACAGAACTCCGGGATGCGCTATGGTTGTTCACGTCGCGGTCGCCGTAACTCCCGGTGGCGGACAGTGCGTTGGTGGTCCAAGGAAAGACGCCCCGCTTCCTGCGGGGAAATGCAGGTGCAAGGCCTGCCCGGCGCTCCGAACAGAGCCCCATCCCGTTTCCGAGCGGGGTGGGGCTCTTTGCTGCGCGCCCCCGCTCCGCGCCGCCCCGCTTCAGCGCGCGCCCTGTCGCTCCCTCCGTCCGCTCGAACCGTCCCCGGACGCCACCCGGACGCCACCCGGACGCCACCCGCACCCCGCCCCATTGACGGCCCCGGTACCGGTACCTAGCCTCAGTTCTCATACGTGGACGGCATTCACAAGAGGAGATGGTGCGGGTGAGCGGCGCTCCGCAGGACGTGGCCCGGCGGCTGCGGGAGGGGATGGCGCGGGGTGTGCTCTCCTTCCCGCTCACCGCCTTCCACGAGGACGGCACCCTCGACCCCGAGGGCTGCCGCGCGCATGTGGCCGACCGCCTCGCCGCCGGTCCCGGCGCCCTCTTCCCCGCCTGCGGCACCGGGGAGTTCTTCTCCCTGGACGAGGACGAGTACCGCCAGGTCGTCACCATCGCCGTCGAGGAGGCGGCCGGGCAGGTGCCGGTCGTCGCCGGTACCGGCTACGGCTGGGCGCAGGCCGCCCGCTTCGCCCGCATCGCGGAGGAGGCCGGGGTCGACGCCCTGCTGGTGCTGCCGCACTACCTGGTCGCCGCCCCGCAGGACGGACTCGTCGCCCAGCTCGAACACCTCGCCGCCCGCACCGGGCTCCCGCTCATCGCCTACCAGCGGGACCAAGTCGCCTACACCGTGGACTCGTTGCGGCGCCTCGCGAGCATCCCGAACGTCATCGGACTCAAGGACGGCCACAGCGACCTCGACCGGCTCCAGCGGCTCACCCTCGCCGCCCCCGAGGGCTTCCTGTTCTTCAACGGCGCCGCCACCGCCGAGGTCCAGGCCCGCGCCTACACCGCCGTCGGCGTCCCCGCCTACTCCTCCGCCGTGCACGCCTTCGCCCCCGAGATCGCCGACGCCTTCCGCACCGCCCTGCGCGCCGGGGACGACGACACGGCCGACCGGCTGCTGCGCGGCTTCTACGTCCCCTTCGTCGAACTCCGCGACCGGACACCCGGATACGCCGTCTCCCTGGTCAAGGCCGCCGCCCGGCTCAGAGGCGCGCGCGTCGGACCCGTACGGGCGCCCCTGATCGACCCCGGAGCCGCCGACCTCGCCGCGCTGAAGGATCTCCTCGCCACCGGACTCGACCTCGTGGGAGCCGCCCTGTGACCCCGGACCTGACCATCACCGAGGTACGGCTGACCCCGGTCCTGGTGGCCGACCCGCCGCTGCTCAACACCCAGGGCGTGCACCAGCCGTACACCCCCCGGCTGATCGTGGAGGTGGCCACGGCGGGCGGGGCCACCGGGCTCGGGGAGACCTACGGCGACACCAAGTACCTGGAACTGGCCCGCCCGCTGGCCGCCCGGCTCACCGGACACTCGGTCACGGATGTGAACGCGCTGTTCTCCCTCGACCTCGCCGTGGACGAGAGCCGGGTCAGGGGCGCCGTCGACGCGGGCGGGCTGCGCGGGGTGCAGAGCGCCGACAAGCTCCGGCTGTCCGTGCTCTCCGCCTTCGAGGTGGCCTGCCTGGACGCCCAGGGCCGGGCGCTCGGGCTCCCCGTGCACGCGCTGCTGGGCGGGAAGCTGCGGGACTCCGTCGAGTACAGCGCCTACCTCTTCTACAAGTGGGCCGCGCATCCCGGGTCGGACCCGGACGAGTGGGGTGCCGCGCTCGACCCGGCCGGAGTGGTCGCGCAGGCCCGCGCGCTGTCGGAGCGGCACGGGTTCACCTCCTTCAAGCTCAAGGGCGGCGTCTTCCCGCCGGAGGAGGAGGTCGCGGCCGTACGCGCCCTCGCCGAGGCGTTCCCCGGACGGCCGCTGCGGCTCGACCCCAACGGGGCCTGGTCGGTGCCGACCGCGCTGAAGGTGGCCGCGGAACTCGCCGACCTGCTGGAGTACCTGGAGGACCCGGTACTCGGCACCGACGCCATGGCCGAGGTCGCCGCGCTGACCGGGGTGCCGCTCGCGACCAACATGTGCGTCACCACGTTCGGCGAGATCAAGGAGGCGTTCACCCGCGACGCCGTGCAGGTGGTGCTCTCCGACCACCACTACTGGGGCGGGCTGCGCAACACCCGGCACCTCGCCGCGATCTGCGCCGCCTTCGGTGTCGGGGTGTCCATGCACTCCAACACCCACCTCGGCATCAGCCTCGCCGCGATGACCCAGGTCGCGGCCACCGTGCCCGACCTCCACCACGCCTGCGACTCCCACTACCCCTGGCAGGGCGAGGACGTGCTCACCGAGCGCGTGCCCTTCACCGCCGGGCACGTCACCGTCTCCGACCGCCCCGGCCTCGGCGTCGACCTCGACCGGGACGCCCTCGCCCGCCTCCACCACCGCTGGCTGACCGCCGACGCCGCCCTGCGCGACCGGGACGACAGCGCCGCGATGCGCCACGCGGACCCCGCCTGGCAGACCCCGGTGATGCCCCGCTGGTAACCCCCGCGCACTCCCGCGAGCCCCCTGGAACCATCGGATTCCGGCCGCCGAACCCTCGGTCACCGGCCGGTCGGTGGTGCACACTGGCCAGATCCGTACCACGTCAGGGAGCCCGCACAGATGCCGTCCCACGCGATCGCCGGAGAGGAAACCGGAGGCGACCCGGAGCACCTCACGCAGACAGCGCGCCACCAGGCCCAGATCGACCCGCTGGCCGCGCTGCGCGCCCCCGGCGACCCGCCCTGGGACGTCTACCTCACCGGCACCGTCTTCCTCGACATCGTCTTCACCGGCCTGGACACCGCCCCCGTACGCGGCACCGAGTCCTGGGCGCGCGGCATGGGCTCCAGCCCCGGCGGCGTCGCCAACATGGCCGCCGCCCTGGCCCGCCTCGGCCTGCGCACCTCGCTGGCGGCGGCCTTCGGGGACGACCACTACGGGGAGTACTGCTGGGACGCGCTGGCCCAGGGCGAGGGCATCGACCTCACCCCCTCGCGCACGGTGCCCGGCTGGCACTCGCCGGTCACCGTCTCCATGGCGTACGAGGGGGAGCGGACGATGATCTCCCACGGGCACGAGCCGCCCCCCGAGGAGCCCGCGCCCGACTGCCCGTCGCCCGCGCGTGCCGCCGTCGCCTCCCTCACCCCCGGCCGCCGCGCCCCCTGGATCGCCCAGGCCGCCCGCGAAGGCACCCGGATCTTCGCCGACGTCGGCTGGGACGACACCGGCGCCTGGGACCTCGCCGGACTCGCCGACCTGGAGCACTGCGAGGCGTTCCTGCCCAACGCGGAGGAGGCGATGCGCTACACCGGCTCCACCTGCCCCAAGGCGGCCGCGCACGCCCTCACCGAGCACGTACCCGTCGCGGTCGTCACCCTCGGCGCGGAGGGCGCCTACGCGGTGGACCGGCGCACCGGCGAGACCGCCGAGGTGCCCGCCATCGCGGTGGAGGCCCTCGACCCCACCGGCGCCGGGGACGTCTTCGTGGCCGGGTTCGTCACCGGCACCCTCGCGGGCTGGCCCCTCGCCGACCGCCTCGCCCTCGCCGGTCTCACCGCCGCCCTCTCCGTCCAGGAGTTCGGCGGCTCCCTCTCCGCCCCCGGCTGGTCCGAGATCGGCGCCTGGTGGCGCCGCGTCCAGTCCCTGGACACCCAGAACCCCGCCGCCCTACGCCGCTACGCCTTCCTCGACACCCTCGTCCCCACCCACCTCGACCGCCCCTGGCCCCTACGCCGAGCAGTCCCCACCATCGGCTTCGGCCGCACGACCTGAGCCCATTCCCGGCGGAGAGCCGCAAGCGAGACGGGCCCCTCCCGGCAGAGATCCCGCACCCGCCGACGGCGAGTCCGCCCCACAGGGGCCACCCGCACCCGACGACGAAAGTCGCACGGGTGGTGCGGGTGGGAACACTGGACCCGGCCGGAGGCCGGGTGCCCACCCACGCGGCGCAGCCACCCGCACGGGCGAAAACCGCTGCGGTGTTGACGGCCCCCCGGCGTACTCTGGACGTGCGAGGCCGCCGTAAGGGGGGCGGCCGTGATCAGGAGGACACGCAGGCCATCAGCGCCGGCCCATGACTCAGACACCGACAGCTCACACCTCCGCACAGGACCAGGCGAGAGCACGGATCAGCATTCCCGCACAGCACCCCATGGTGACCGTGCTGGGCTCCGGCGACTCCCTCCTGCGCGTGATCGAGAAGGCTTTCCCGGCGGCCGACATCCATGTCCGGGGCAACGAGATCAGCGCGGTCGGCGACCCGGCGGAAGTCGCCCTGATCCAGCGCGTGTTCGACGAGATGATGCTGGTGCTCCGCACCGGGCAGCCGATGACGGAGGACGCAGTGGAACGCTCGATCGCCATGCTCAAGGCGAGCGAAGAGGGCACGAGCGACGGCCCCGAGACCCCGGCCGAGGTGCTGACGCAGAACATCCTCTCCTCGCGCGGCCGCACGATCCGCCCCAAGACTCTCAACCAGAAGCGCTACGTCGACGCCATCGACAAGCACACCATCGTCTTCGGCATCGGCCCCGCCGGTACCGGCAAGACCTACCTGGCCATGGCGAAGGCCGTACAGGCGCTGCAGTCCAAGCAGGTCAACCGCATCATCCTGACCCGCCCGGCGGTCGAGGCCGGCGAACGCCTCGGCTTCCTCCCCGGCACCCTGTACGAGAAGATCGACCCGTACCTGCGCCCGCTCTACGACGCCCTGCACGACATGCTCGACCCCGACTCGATCCCCCGCCTGATGGCAGCGGGCACGATCGAGGTCGCCCCGCTGGCGTACATGCGTGGCCGCACCTTGAACGACGCCTTCATCATCCTGGACGAGGCCCAGAACACGAGCCCCGAGCAGATGAAGATGTTCCTGACCCGGCTCGGCTTCGACTCGAAGATCGTCATCACCGGTGACGTCACCCAGGTCGACCTGCCCGGCGGCACCAAGAGCGGGCTGCGGCAGGTGCAGGAGATCCTGGAGGGTGTCGAGGACGTCCACTTCTCCCGGCTGACGTCCCAGGACGTCGTCCGGCACAAGCTGGTGGGCCGTATCGTCGACGCGTACGAGAAGTACGACAGCCACCAGGGCACGGGCCGAACCGGTGCCAAGGGCTCCAAGGGGAAGTAGACCAGCACGACCATGTCGATCGACGTCAACAACGAATCCGGCACCGAGGTGGACGAGCAGGCGGTGCTCGACATCGCCCGCTACGCGCTCGCCCGGATGCGCATCCACCCGCTCTCCGAACTGTCGGTGATCGTCGTGGACGCCGATGCCATGGAGCAGCTGCACATCCAGTGGATGGACCTGCCAGGACCCACGGACGTCATGTCGTTCCCGATGGACGAGCTGCGCCCGCCGGGCAAGGACGACGAGGAGCCCCCGCAGGGCCTCCTCGGCGACATCGTCCTGTGCCCGGAGGTCGCCGCCCAGCAGGGCAAGGACGCGCCGACCCAGCACTCCATGGACGAGGAGCTCCAGCTGCTCACCGTCCACGGCGTGCTGCACCTCCTCGGCTACGACCACGAGGAGCCGGACGAGAAGGCCGAGATGTTCGGCCTCCAGGCCGCCATCGTCGACGGCTGGCGGGCCGAGCGCGGGCTGACCGGGCCGTCCCCGGCGCCGACCGTCTCGTAAGAGGGGTCGACACTTGAGTCCGCAGATCGTGATCGGCGCGGTCGCGCTGATCGTCGTGGCCTGGCTCGCCGCCTGCGCCGAGGCGGGCATCGCCCGCGTCTCCAGCTTCCGCGCCGAGGAGGCCGTCAAGTCCGGCCGCCGCGGCAGCGGCAAGCTGGCGCAGATCGCCGCCGACCCCACCCGCTATCTCAACGTGGCGCTGCTGCTCCGCGTCGCCTGCGAGATGGCCGCCGCCGCCCTCGTCACCTACGGCTGCCTGCGCGCCTTCGACGCCACCTGGCAGGCCCTGCTGGTCGCCATCGCCGTGATGGTCCTGGTGTCGTACGTCGCCGTCGGCGTCTCACCGCGCACCATCGGCCGTCAGCACCCGCTCAGCACGGCCACCGCGGCCGCCTACGTGCTGCTGCCGCTGGCCCGCGTGATGGGCCCGGTGCCCTCGCTGCTGATCCTCATCGGCAACGCGCTCACCCCCGGCAAGGGCTTCCGGCGCGGCCCGTTCGCCTCCGAGGCGGAGCTGCGCGCGATGGTCGACCTCGCCGAGCAGGAGTCGCTGATCGCCGACGAGGAGCGCCGCATGGTGCACTCCGTCTTCGAGCTGGGCGACACCCTGGTCCGCGAGGTGATGGTGCCGCGCACCGACCTGGTCGTCATCGAGCGGTACAAGACCATCCGGCAGGCCCTCACCCTCGCCCTGCGCTCCGGGTTCTCCCGTATCCCGGTCACCGGGGAGAGCGAGGACGACATCGTCGGCATCGTGTATCTGAAGGACCTGGTCCGCAAGACGCACATCAACCGGGACGCCGAGAACGACCTCGTCTCCACCGCGATGCGCCCTGCCGTCTTCGTCCCCGACACCAAGAACGCGGGCGACCTGCTGCGCGAGATGCAGAAGGAACGCAACCACGTCGCCGTCGGCATCGACGAGTACGGCGGCACCGCGGGCATCGTCACCATCGAGGACATCCTGGAGGAGATCGTCGGCGAGATCACCGACGAGTACGACCGGGAACTCCCGCCCGTGGAGGACCTCGGCGAGGGCCGCCACCGGGTCACCGCCCGCCTGGACATCACCGACCTCGGCGAGCTGTACGGGCTGGAGGAGTACGACGACGAGGACGTGGAGACCGTCGGCGGACTGCTCGCGAAGGCACTGGGCCGCGTGCCCATCGCCGGGGCGAGCGCCGAGGTCGAACTCCCCGACGAGCGACGGCTGAAGCTGACCGCCGAGGCCGCCGCCGGACGCCGGAACAAGATCGTGACGGTACTGGTCGAGCCCGCCGGGGTCCCGGCGCGGGAGGAGAGCAGGGAATGAAGCCCCAGGAGCTGCGCGCCCTGTGCCTGTCCTTCAACGCGGTGACGGAGGAGTTCCCCTTCAACCCGGACACCTCGGTCTTCAAGGTGCTGGGCAAGATGTTCGCCCTCGCGGCGCTGGACGCGCGGCCCCTGACGGTCAACCTCAAGTGCGACCCGGAGGACGCCCCGCGCCTCCGCGCCGACCACGAGGGCCTCATCGTCCCCGGCTATCACATGAACAAGCGGCACTGGAACACCGTCACGGTGGACTCCGATCTGCCCGACGCCCTGGTCAAGGAACTGGTCGAGGACTCCTACGACCTCGTCGTCGCGGGCCTCCCGAAGGCCGAACGGCTGAAGCTCGACCGCCCCTGAAAACCCCTACGGGACGGCGATGACCCCGTGTCAGAATCCGCCGCATGACGCCTCGCTACCCGCGCCCCCTGCGCCCCGGAGACCGTATCGGCGTGACCTCGCCCTCCAGCGGGGTCCCGGACGCCCTGCGCGGCCGACTCGACGTGGCCGTGCGCGACCTGAAGGAGCGCGGGTACGAGGTGACGGTCGGCCGGTGCATGGACGGCTCCAGCCACCTCAGCGCCCCGGCCGCCGAACGGGCCGCCGAACTCACCGCGATGCTCACCGACCCGGAGATCCGGGCCGTGGTGCCCCCGTGGGGCGGCGAGACCGGCATCGACCTGCTGCCGCTGCTGGACTTCGCGGAGATCGGCCGGGCCGAGCCCACCTGGGTCGTCGGCTACTCCGACGTCTCGGGCCTGCTCGCGCCCCTGACCCTGCTGTCCGGGCTGCCCACCGTGCACGGCAACAACCTGATGGACACCCCCTACGGGACACCCGGGGGCCTGCTGTCCTGGCTGGACATCGTCGAGGCGCCCCAGGGCGAGCCGTTCACGCAGACCCCGCCCGGCCGGTACCGCTCCGGCGGCTGGGACGACTTCGCCGGGAACCCCGAGGTCCGTGATCTGAGGCTGGACACCGAGGGCACCTGGACCCGGCTGGACGGCACCGGGGACGTGGACGTCACCGGGCGGCTGATCGGCGGCTGCGTCGAGATCCTGGCCAACCTCGCCGGGACGCCGTATCTGGACACCGCCGCCCTCGCCCCCGGTGAGCCGCTGCTCGTCTACGTGGAAGCCTGCGAGGACAGCGCGTTCAGCATCTGCCGGAACCTGCACGGGATGCGGCTCGCCGGGTTCTTCGACCGGGCCGCCGCGATCCTGGTCGGCCGCACCAAGGCCCCGGACAGCCCGACCCTGACCCAGCACGAGGCGGTGCTCGACGCGCTCGGCCCGCTGGGCGTGCCGATCGTCGCCGACGTGGAGTGCGGGCATGTCGCCCCGTATCTGCCGCTGGTCAACGGCGCGCGCGGCCGCGTGGAGCACACGGCCGCGCGCGGCGCGATCACCCAGACCCTGGACTGAGGTCACGCCCTGACGGGACGCAGCCCGAGGGCGATCAGGGCGGCCGCGCCGAGCACGACGACCGCGTCCAGCGCGATCACCGTGTGGACACCGGCCAGCAGGTCGCCGGAGGTGGTGGCCAGCACGCCCAGCAGGGGCACCCCGACCGTGAGGCCGACCTGCTGGGTGGAGGTCACCAGCCCGGTCGCCAGCCCCTGTTCGCCGTCCGGGACACCGGAGGTGACGGTGAGGCCGTACGAGATGATCGCGCCGAGGTGGCACATGCTGGCCAGGGACACGGCCACCGTGGCGAGCCACACCGACCAGCCCTGGGTGCTCAGCGGCAGCAGGGCGGCGACCAGAAGTCCCTGGCCGGTCAGCGAGCCGACCAGGACGCGGCGGGCGCCGAACCGGCCGATCACCCTCGGGGCGAAGACGCCCGCCACGGCCGACAGCACGCCCTGCACACCGAAGACCAGTCCGGTGCGGAACGCCGACAGTCGCAGCACCTCCTGGAGGTACAGGGTCAGCACGAACACCACGGTCGACATCATCGAGAACGTCACCAGTCCGCCCAGGTTGCCCCACGCCACCGTCCGGCGGCGCAGCATCGGCAGCGAGACCAGCGGCTGGGCCGTACGGGACTCGATCACGGTGAACGCGGTCAGCAGCGCGAGCCCCGCCACCAGGGCGGCCAGCACGTCCGGGTGGCCGAAGCCCCGGTCGGCGGCGGTGGACAGCGCGTAGATCAGGGACAGCAGACCGAGGGTGACGGTGACCGCGCCGGGCACGTCCAGCCGGGGGCGGTCCGGGGTGCGGGACTCGGGCAGCAGGCCCGGCGCCAGCGGCAGCACGATCAGTGCGAACACGGCCAGCAGCGCCATCGTGGAGCGCCAGCCGAAGGTGTCGGTCAGCACGCCGCCCGCGACCATGCCGATGGTGAAGCCCAGCGACAGCAGCGTGCCGGAGATGCCGAGCGCGCGGTCCCGCGCCGGGCCCTCGGGGAAGGTGGTCGTCAGCAGGGACATGCCGGTCGGCACGATCGCCGCCGCGCCGAGCCCCTGGAGGGCGCGGCCGGTGAGGAAGGACGCCGGGTCCCAGGCCAGGGCCGCCAGCACGGAGGCCGCGCCGAACAGGGCGAGACCGGTCAGGAACAGCTTGCGGCGGCCGTAGAGGTCGCCGACGCGGCCGAAGAGCAGCAGGAAGCCGCCGGACGGCAGCGCGAACGCGGTGACCGCCCACTGGAGCGCCGAACGGCTCATGCCGAGGCCGGTGCCCAGCTCGGGCAGCGCCACGTTCAGCACCGAGAAGTCGAGGGCGACCATGAACTGGGCCGCGCACAGCACGAACAGGACGAGCCGGTCGCGCGCCGAGAGCCGGGCGGGACGGACTGGCTTGTCAGCGGGGGGAGTTACGGGGGCTGGGGTGTCGATCGCCATGGCAAAGAGCTTCCGATGCCCGGAAGAAACGTGGGGAGTCGGAACTTATGGTGGTGGTGGCACCACCAGACACGGCGACGAGGGGGAGCGGGACGTGGCTGCGACGGCGAGCACGGCGAGCACGGCGAGCACGCCGAGAAGTGAACGGCGCAGTGAGCTCCGGGAGTTCCTGATGACCCGGCGCGCCCGGATCACCCCGCAGGAGGCCGGACTGCCCTTCGGCGGCCCCCGGCGCCGTACGCCGGGACTGCGCCGCGAGGAGGTCGCGGTGTTGGCCGGGGTGGGCGCCTCCTGGTACCAGTGGCTGGAGCAGGGGCGGGACATCTCCGTCTCCCCGCAGGTGCTCGACGCGGTCTCGCGGGTGCTGCGGCTGAGCGACGCCGAGGTGCGGCACCTGTACGTGCTGGCCGGACTCAACCCGCCCGCGCCCGAACTCGTCTCCGCCCGCCGGGACATGTGCGACGGACTGCGGCGGCTGATCGACACCTGGATGCCCTACCCGGCGCACATCATGGACCGCTACTACAACTGCGTGATGTACAACGCGGTGGCCACCGCGGTGTTCGGCATGGGGCAGGGGCCCACCACCCGGAACTGCCTGGTCGACTTCTTCGCCGACCCGCTGTTCCGGAGCCGCACGCTGAGCTGGGAGACCAACGCGCGTACGGTCGTCGCGCAGTTCCGGGCCGCCTGCGCCGCGCACCCGGAGGACGAGGGGTTCCAGGCGGTGCTGGCCGAAGTGAGTGCCCTGAGCCCGGAGTTCAACGCGCTGTGGGCCGAGCGGGACATCGAGGACCAGGGGCAGATCCGCAAGGAGCTGACGCATCCGCGGGCCGGGCTGCTGGTGGTGGAGTCCACGGCGATGCAGGTGCCCGCCCGGCCCGACCTGCTGATCGTCCTGCATACCCCGCTGCCGGAGGCGGACACCTCGGCGAAGCTGGAGTGGCTGGCGGGGGCGGACGACGGGGTTCGTATGCTCGGGGCATGAGCGAGAACGAGCTTGATCCTGAGGACCGGAAGATCGTGACCCTGGCACGGTCGGTGCGGGCCCGCAACGGCGTCCCGGAGGGGGCCGCCGTACGGGACTCCACGGGCCGCACCTACGTGGCCGGGGCGGTGTCGCTGCCCTCGCTCCAGCTGAGCGCCCTGCGCACGGCCGTCGCCATGGCGGTGGCCTCCGGCGCCGAGTCCCTGGAGGCGGCGGCCGTGGTGAGCGAGGCGGAGGGTCTTTCGGCGGAGGACCTGGCCGCGGTCGCCGACCTCGGGGGAGCGGGCACACCGGTGCTGCTCGCCGGGGCCGACGGTGTCGTCAAGTCGACCGTCACGACCGACTGACGGCGACGGTCCGGGGGCCGGTCACAACGCGTCCGGTCCCCGTTCCCCCGTCCGCACCCGCACCACCGTCTCCACCGGTACGGACCACACCTTGCCGTCACCGATCTTGCCGGTGTGGGCGGCCTGGACGATGGTGTCGATCGCCTGCTCGGCCACCGCGTCCTCGACGACCAGCTCCAGGCGGACCTTGGGGACGAGGTCGACCACGTACTCCGCGCCCCGGTACACCTCGGTGTGGCCGCGCTGGCGGCCGTAGCCGCTGGCCTCGGTGACGGTGAGGCCGTCGATGCCGAGGTCGCGGAGGGCGGACTTCACCTCGTCCAGACGGTACGGCTTCACGACGGCGGTGATGAGCTTCATAGGGGGCTCTCGGCTTTCCGGACGGGGGCGCCATGGCCCAGGACCCCGTGATCGTAGGCCGTCTCGGCGTGCACCGTAAGGTCCAGACCGGTGCGCTCCTCCTCCTCGCTCGCGCGCAGCCCCATCGTGCGGTCCAGCAGCTTGCCGAGCCCGTACGTCACCGTGAAGGCGTACCCGGCGACCGCGAGGACCGCGACGAGCTGGCGGCCCAGCAGCCCGAGTCCGCCGCCGTGGAACAGCCCCTCCGCGCCGCCGGTCATCGCCTTGTCCGCGAACAGGCCGATCAGCAGGGTGCCGATCACCCCGCCGACCAGGTGCACGCCGACGACATCGAGGGAGTCGTCGAAGTTCAGCTTGAACTTCCAGCCCACCGCGTACGAGCAGACGACACCCGCCGCCAGCCCGACGACCAGCCCGCCCAGCAGCGAGACCGTGCCGCAGGACGGGGTGATGGCGACCAGGCCCGCGACCGCGCCGGAGGCGGCGCCGAGCGTGGTGGGGTGGCCGTCCCGCTTCTGCTCGACCAGCAGCCAGCCCAGCAGACCGGTGCACCCGGCGGCCAGGGTGTTGAGGAAGGCGGCCGCGGCGAGGCCGTTCGCGCCGAGCGCGGAGCCCGCGTTGAAGCCGAACCAGCCGAACCACAGCAGCCCGGTGCCGAGCATGACCAGGGGGAGGCTGTGCGGGCGCATGGAGTCCTTCTTGAAGCCCAGCCGGGGTCCGAGCACCAGGCACAGGGCGAGTCCCGAGGCGCCGGACGTGATCTCGACCGGCAGACCGCCCGCGAAGTCCAGCGCACCCAGTTTCGCGCCGATCCACCCGCCCGGTCCCCACACCCAGTGCGTGACCGGAACGTATACGAGCAGCGTCCACACCGGCACCAGCACCAGCCACGCCCCGAACCGGGTGCGGTCCGCCACCGCGCCGCTGATCAGGGCCGCCGTGATGATCGCGAAGGTGAGCTGGAAGGTGGCGAAGAGCAGCGTCGGCACCGTGCCGTGCAGCGCGGTCGGGCCGACCCCGGCCATCCCGGCGTGCTCCAGCCCGCCCAGCAGACCGCCGCCGAGGTCGTCGGTGAAGGCGAGGGAGTAGCCGGCCGCCAGCCACACCACCGTGACCAGGGCGATGGACACGAAGCTCATCATCAGCATGTTGAGGACGCTCTTCGCGCGGACCATGCCGCCGTAGAACAGGGCCAGACCCGGTGTCATCAGCAGCACCAGGGCGGTGGCGGCGAGCAGCCAGGCGGTGTCGCCGGTGTCTGCGTGCGCGGCGGCGAGGGTCACGGGCGTCTCCAGCGGTCCGGGGGAGCGGGCTCGTCAGAGGTTCACGGGCGTGCGTTTCCGGTCGCCTACAGGGGCGTTTCCAGGGTGTTTCGGCCCACTCGGGTGACCGGAGGCGCTGGTGGCGGGGGCGCGGCGGACGCCGGTGCGGCGCGGGCCGGAGGATCAGGGAGAATGGTCGGCATGAGCGTTCGTACCCAGTCATCCGAGCGGTCGGGCGAGAACGCCCACCGCGCAGGCTTCGCGTGCTTCGTGGGCCGTCCCAACGCGGGCAAGTCCACCCTCACGAACGCTCTGGTCGGGCAGAAGGTGGCCATCACCGCCGACCAGCCGCAGACCACCCGGCACACGGTGCGCGGCATCGTGCACCGGGACGACGCCCAGCTGATCCTGGTGGACACCCCGGGCCTCCACAAGCCGCGCACCCTGCTCGGCGAGCGGCTGAACGACGTGGTGCGCACCACGTGGGCCGAGGTCGACGTGATCGGCTTCTGCCTCCCGGCGAACGAGAAGATCGGCCCCGGCGACCGCTTCATCGCCAAGGAACTGGCCGGGATCAAGAAGACCCCCAAGATCGCCATCGTCACCAAGACCGACCTGGTCGACTCCAAGGCCCTCGCCGAGCAGCTCATCGCCATCGACCAGCTCGGCAAGGAGCTGGGCTTCGAGTGGGCCGAGATCGTGCCGGTGTCGGCGGTCGGCGACAAGCAGGTGAGCCTGCTGGCCGACCTGATCGTGCCGCTGCTCCCCGAGAGCCCGCCGCTCTACCCCGAGGGCGACCTCACCGACGAGCCCGAGCAGGTCATGATCGCGGAGCTGATCCGGGAGGCCGCGCTGGAGGGCGTGCGCGACGAGCTGCCGCACTCCATCGCCGTGGTCGTCGAGGAGATGCTCCCGCGCGAGGACCGTCCGGCCGACAGGCCCCTGCTCGACATCCACGCCAACGTCTACATCGAGCGGCCCAGCCAGAAGGGCATCATCATCGGCCCCAAGGGCAAGCGGCTGAAGGACGTCGGCATCAAGTCCCGCAAGCAGATCGAGGCCCTGCTCGGCACGCCCGTCTTCCTCGACCTCCACGTGAAGGTCGCCAAGGACTGGCAACGCGACCCGAAGCAGCTCCGCAAGCTGGGCTTCTGAGCCCTCAGCCCCGCTGCGCCCGCAGCAGCTCCTGGTACCAGCGGTACGACGCCTTCGGGGTGCGTCGCAGCGTGGCGAAGTCCACGTCCACCAGGCCGAAGCGGCGGGCGTAGCCCTCGGCCCACTCGAAGTTGTCCAGGAGGGACCACACGAAGTAGCCGCGCACGTCGACCCCTTCGGTGAGCGCGGCGTGCACGGCGCGGACATGGCCGTCCAGGTAGGCGATGCGGTCCTGGTCGTCGAGCCCCTCGTAGGAGCAGCCGTTCTCGGTGATGACGAGGGGCGGGAGCCGGTCGCCGTAGCGGTCCCGGAGGCAGGTGAGCAGGCCGGTCAGGGCCTCGGGGACGACCGGCCAGCCGAAGTCGGTCACCGGGACGCCCTCGAACTCCCGCAGGGAGAAGGGGAGTTCGGCGGGCAGGGGCACGCCGTCGAACTCGGTGGGCTTCTCCTGCGGGGCGCCCACTCGCGCCGGGGCGTAGTAGTTGATCCCGTACCAGTCCAGCGGTTCCGCGATGATCCGCAGGTCGTCCTCGGCGCCCTCGGGCATCAACGCGGCCGTGCCGTCCGGGTATTCGCCCAGCAGGACGGGTTCGGCGAAGAGGCGGTTGAGGAGCAGGTCGTAGAAGACGGCCGCCTCCACGTCCGCCGGGTCGGCTGAGGCGGGCTCCACGGGGGAGTGGGAGTTGGCGATGCCGATGCCCGTGACCCCGGCCGCGCGCAGTGCCCGTACCGCCAAGCCGTGCGCGAGGAGTTGGTGGTGGGCGGCCGGGAGCGCGTCGAAGAGGAGCGCGCGGCCGGGGGCGTGGGTGCCGAGGGCGTGGCCCAACAGGGTGTGTTCGGCGGGCTCGTTGAGGGTGATCCAGCGCGGTACGCGGTCCCCGAGCCGGTCCGCGACACGGGAGACGTGGTCCGCGAACCGGTACGCGGTGTCCCGGTCCAGCCAGTCGAGCCCGGTCGGCAGATCCCAGTGGAACAGCGTCGGCACCGGCTGGACCCCCGCCTCGCACAGCGCGTCCACCAGCCGGTCGTAGAAGTCCAGGCCGCCGGGGGAGTTCACCCGCGGCCAGGAGATGGAGAATCGGTACGCGTCCACGCCGAGGTCGGCCAGCAGGGCCACGTCCTCCGGGTAGCGGTGGTAGTGGTCGCAGGCCACGGCGGCCGTCGAGCCGTCCTTCACCCGGCCGGGCTCGGCGGTGAACACGTCCCACACGGAGGGTTCGCGCAGGTCGGCGGCGCCCTCGATCTGGTGCGCGGAGGTCGACACCCCCCACAGGAAGCCGTCGGGGAAGCGGGGGAGAGGGCCGTGCGCGTCCGTCACCATGGGCCGGATCATCCGCACCCGGCCCCCGCCGCGTCAACGCCCCCGTCAGTCCTCCAGGGGCGCGATCTCGAGTGCGGCCAGCCGCTCCCGGTCCGCGACGACCTCGATCCCGGTGATCCGGCCGTCGTCCGCGAAGGTGAAGGCGAGGACCAGGGCCGGGCGGCCGTGCGGGGCCATGACCAGACCCACCGAGCCGTCCAGCAGGGCGACGCCGGTGAACAGCGCCCGGCCGGTGGCCGCCATCGCGCCCCGCGCGACCATGCCGGAACCCCGGGCGGTGATCGGCTCCGGGGTCGGGACCACGAACCGGTCGGCGTGCAGCACCACGTCCGGGTGGAGCAGACCCACCAGCGCGTCGAAGTCCCCGCCCCGCGTGGCCGCGAGGAACGCCTCCACCGCACGGCGCCGCCGGACCGGATCGCCCTCCGGCGGCGGTCCGTCGCCCCTGACCCGGCGCCGGGCCCGGCTCGCCAACTGCCTTACGGCGGCCGGGGAATGCTCCAGCAGCGGGGCGATCTCGTCGAACGGCACCGCGAACAGGTCGTGCAGCACGAACGCCAGCCGCTCCGCCGGGGAGAGCCGGTCCAGCACCACCAGCAGCGCCACCCCGACGGAGTCGGCCAGCACCGTCTCGTCCTCCGGGACAGCGTCGGTGACCGGATCGGCTGGCCGGGACTCCAGCGGGTCCTCGCGCCGACGCTCACGGGTGCGCAGCAGGTTCAGGCACACCCGCCCGACGATGGTGGTCAGCCACCCGGCGATGTTCTCCACCCCGTCGGCACCCGCCCGGTCGGCCCGCAGCCAGGTCTCCTGCACGGCGTCGTCGGCCTCGCTCGCCGAGCCCAGCATCCGGTACGCCACCGCCCGCAGCCGCGCCCGGTGCCCCTCGAACATCTCCGCCGACCACATGGCGTCGCCCACCGGTGTCACATTCCCTCCGCGCGTGGTGTCACGGAGGTAGAACACCCGCCGAGGGGACCCGGACGCAAGCTTTCCGGTTCCCGTGAAACTGGGAGCAGTCATGACCTCCAGCACCTCAGCCGTCCTGGTCACCGGTGGCACCGGCACGCTCGGCCGCCATGTCGTCCCCCTGCTGCGGGAGGCGGGCCGCGAGGTACGCGTCCTCAGCCGCACGGGCGGGGACGGCCCGGACCAGGTGAGCGTCGACCTCCGCACCGGCACCGGACTCGATGCCGCCCTGGACGGCATCGGCACCGTGCTCCACCTCGCGGGCGGCCCCAAGGGCGACGACACCGCCACCGGCAACCTGGTCCGCGCCGCGCGAGAAGCCGGGGTCCGGCACCTGGTGTACATCTCCGTCATCGGCGCCGACCGCGTACCGCTCGCCTGGCTCAGGTCGAAGCTGGCCGCCGAGCAGGCCATCGCGGATTCCGGGCTGCCGTGGACCACGCTGCGGGCGGCCCAGTTCCATGAACTCACCCTGAAGATGGTCCAGTCGATGGCCAAGCTGCCCGTCTTCCCGGTACCGGGCGGACTGCGCCTCCAGCCGGTCGACTCCCGCGACGTGGCCGCCCGCCTCACCGACCTCACCCTCGGCACCCCGGCCGGACTCGTCCCCGACCTCGCCGGACCCCGGGTGTACGGCCTCGACGAGCTGGGCCGGAGCTACCTCCAGGCGCACGGCAGGCGCCGCCCGATGCTGCCGGTCCGCATCCCCGGCAAGGCGGGCCGTGCCTACCGCGCGGGCGACAACCTGACGCTCACCGGCGCGGACACCGGCAAGCGCACCTGGGAGGAGTTCCTCGCCGAACAGCCTGCCTAGGCACCCTCCTTCAACACCCTTGACACCAGCTCCCGCTGGGCCTCGGTCAGCCGGGGGTCGGCCGCGTGGACGGTGTGGCCGTCCACCGTGATCTCGTAGTGGAAGCCGTCCGGGACACCCGGTACCGGGGTGTCCGGCGCGGCGGCCAGGGCGCGGTCGGCCAGGGTGCGCCACTCCGGGGCGTCCGCGCGATCCGAGGTGTCCACCTCGGCCTGCCGCTCGATGCCCGCGAAGCCGCCCGTGCGCCGTACTTGGATACGCATGGCCCCAGTGTCCGGCACCGGCGCCTACAGCGTCTGCACCCCCACTTCCTCCCACGCCTTCTCCACGGCCTGGAGTTCGCCGCCCGCGCCGAACCGCTCGCGGGCGGCCTTCACGGTCAGGGTGGCGAAGTCGGCGAACTGGGCGTCCTCCTTGAGCTTGCCGCCGGTCAGCACGTCGTACCAGATCTGCCCCGTCTTCTCCCAGGCGTAGCCGCCGATCGCGGTGGCCGCGATGTAGAAGGCGTGGTTCGGGATGCCGGAGTTGATGTGCACGCCGCCGTTGTCCCGGCCGGTGTGGACGTAGTGCTGCATGTCGGCGGGCTGGGGGTCCTTGCCGAGCACGTCGTCGTCGTACGCGGTGCCCGGTGCCTTCATCGAGCGCAGGGCCTGGCCCTGGACGCGGGGGGCGAGGAGGCCCGCGCCGATCAGCCAGTCCGCGTCGGCGGCGGTCTGGCGGAGCGTGTACTGCTTGATCAGCGAGCCGAACACGTCGGACAGCGACTCGTTGAGCGCGCCGGACTGGCCGAAGTAGGCCAGGTTCGCGGTGTACTGCGTGACGCCGTGGGTGAGTTCGTGGCCGATGACGTCGACCGGGATGGTGAAGTCGAGGAAGATCTCGCCGTCCCCGTCGCCGAACACCATCTGTTCGCCGTTCCAGAAGGCGTTGTCGTAGTCCTTGTCGAAGTGGACCGTGGCCTGGAGCGGGAGGCCCTCGCCGTCGATGGAGCGGCGGCCGTACACCTTCAGATACAGCTCGAAGGTGGCGCCCAGGCCCGCGTAGGCCCGGTTGACCGTGGCGTCGGAGCCCGGCTCGGAGCCCTCTTCGCGGACCTTCTTGCCGGGGAGGTTCTGGGTGTGCTCGGCGTCGAAGATGGTGCGGTCCGGCTGGTCCCCGTCGGCGGGCGCGGCGGCGGCAGCGGCCTGCGCGCCGATCACGGTGGTCAGCCGACGGCGGGTGCGCTCGAACGCGTCCCGCTCCAGGGAGCGGCGGGCCGGGCCCGACAGCGCCGGGTCGGAGTCGCGCGCGAGCTTGTCGAGGAGGTGCGGCGGCACGATCGTGCAGAAGACGGGCTCATGGCCCCCGTTGGTCGTCATACCAATAAATGGTCGCACCGAGCGATGTCAAAGTCACTAGCTGTAACCGTGATTGATGAAATACGGTGATATCTCTCGTCACTCCGCGTCACTGAGTGGTATGGACCCTCACCACGGGCCCGCGTCACCCGTCCCGGTTCCGCATGCTGATACGCCCCGGCGTGCCCGGCGGGCCTCGGCTAGGCTGCGGAGCATCATGCGTTTCGGGCTGCTTCTCCTTAGCTGCCGCGGCGAGGGCCTGTAAGCAAGGCCGACTCCCTCCCCGCGGTGCTATTGGCGTTGCGTCGTCGGCCGTCCCAAGGACTTTCCGAGGAGCCCACGCGATCATGGCGAACCGCCAGCAGCCCAGCCACATGCCGTTCCAGCGCTACGGCCAGTACGACCAGGTCGACATCCCCGACCGCACCTGGCCCGGCCAGCGTGTCACCGCGGCCCCCCGCTGGCTCTCCACCGACCTGCGCGACGGCAACCAGGCGCTGATCGACCCGATGTCCCCCGAGCGCAAGCGCCGGATGTTCGACCAGCTGGTCAAGATGGGCTACAAGGAGATCGAGGTCGGCTTCCCCGCCTCCGGCCAGACCGACTTCGACTTCGTGCGCTCCATCATCGAGGAAGAGGGCGCGATCCCCGAGGACGTGACGATCTCCGTCCTCACCCAGGCCCGCGAGGACCTGATCGAGCGGACCGTGGAGTCCCTGAAGGGCGCCCGCCGCGCCACCGTCCACCTGTACAACGCCACCGCGCCCGTCTTCCGCCGGGTGGTCTTCCGGGGCTCCAAGGAGGACATCAAGCAGATCGCCGTCGACGGCACCCGGCTGGTCGTGGAGTACGCGGAGAAGCTGCTGGGTCCGGAGACCGAATTCGGGTACCAGTACAGCCCGGAGATCTTCACCGACACCGAGCTGGACTTCGCCCTGGAGGTCTGCGAGGCGGTGATGGACGTCTACCAGCCCGGTCCCGGCCGCGAGATCATCCTCAACCTGCCCGCCACGGTGGAGCGTTCGACCCCGTCCACGCACGCCGACCGGTTCGAGTGGATGCACCGCAACCTCTCCCGCCGCGAGCACGTCGTCCTGTCCGTGCACCCGCACAACGACCGGGGCACCGCCGTAGCCGCCGCCGAACTGGCCCTGATGGCCGGGGCCGACCGCGTCGAGGGCTGCCTGTTCGGGCAGGGCGAGCGCACCGGCAACGTCGACCTGGTCACCCTGGGCGTGAACCTGTTCTCGCAGGGCGTCGACCCGCAGATCGACTTCTCCGACATCGACGAGATCCGCCGGGTGTGGGAGTACTGCAACCAGATGGAGGTCCACCCGCGCCACCCGTACGTGGGCGACCTGGTCTACACGTCCTTCTCCGGCTCCCACCAGGACGCCATCAAGAAGGGCTTCGACGCGATGGAGGCCGACGCGGCCGCCCAGGGTGTCGCCGTGGGCGAGCTGGAGTGGGCGGTGCCGTACCTGCCCATCGACCCCAAGGACGTCGGCCGCTCCTATGAGGCCGTGATCCGGGTCAACTCGCAGTCCGGCAAGGGCGGTGTGTCGTACGTCCTGAAGAACGACCACAAGCTGGAACTGCCGCGCCGGATGCAGATCGAGTTCTCGAAGATCATCCAGGCGCGGACGGACGCCGAGGGCGGCGAGATCACCCCGCGCGACATCTGGGCGGCCTTCCAGGACGAGTACCTGCCGAACCCGGAGAACCCCTGGGGCCGCGTCCAGGTCCGCGCCGGTCAGTCGACCACCGACACCGACGGCGTCGACACGCTGACCGTCGAGGCGACGGTGGACGGCGTGGACACGGTACTGACCGGTACGGGCAACGGTCCGATCTCGGCCTTCTTCGACGCGCTCCAGTCGGTCGGCGTCGACGTACGCCTGCTGGACTACCAGGAGCACACGATGAGCGAGGGCGCGTCCGCGCAGGCCGCCTCCTACATCGAGTGCGCGATCGGCGACAAGGTGCTGTGGGGCATCGGTATCGACGCGAACACGACGCGTGCCTCGCTGAAGGCGGTCGTCTCCGCGGTGAACCGCGCGACCCGCTGACCCCGCCCTTCGGTGCCCCGGCCGCTGTGTACGGCGGTCGGGGCACCGTCGTCTTCCGGCCGCGGAACGCCGCAGGTCACGGACCGGTCTCGCCCAGGGTGCTGACTCGGGCTCCGTGATGTGGCTAACATCACGCCAGCGCGGCGACGTTGCCGCGTGGTGACGTGCGGAGGTGCGACGTGCTGCCAGTACGGGGACGAGACGGCCGAGCCACCGGGTTCGTCCGGCGCATCCTGGGCTCCCGCACCGCCTGGACGCCCCAGGGCGACGGGGAGTTCTTCTGCCCCGGCTGCGGCGGCGACCGCAACTACCAGCGCCTCACCGGCCGCGAGCGCCTCACCGTGCTCGGGGTGCCCGTTCTCGCGCGCGGGGTGACCGAGCCGGTCGTGGAGTGCGCCTCCTGCCTGCACCGCTTCGGCGTCGACACCCTCGACCACCCCACCACCCGCCGCCTCTCCGTCCTGCTGCGCGACGCGGTCCACGCGGTGGCCGTCTCGGTGCTGGTGGCCGGGGGCACGGGCTCGCGGGCCGCGCTGGAGGCGGCGGCCGAGACCGTGCGGGCGGCGGGCTGCGAGGAGGACGCGGCGGAACGTCTCGCCATGACCCTCGACGGCGGCGACCCCCGCACCCCCCTGACCGCCCTCGCCCCCCACCTGGCCGCACCGGGCCGCGAGTCCCTCCTCCTGGACGCCGCCCTCATCGCCCTCGCGGACGGCCCCTACACCCCCACCGAACACACCGCCCTCACCGTCGCGGGCGAGGCACTGCTGCTCCCGTCCGAGGTGGTGGAGCGGGTGCTGACGACGGCGCGGATGCCGTCCTGACCGTTTCCAACGCCCTAGGTGTGTGAGGGGACTCGGTCGGTCCTGCCGGGCCGCCCCAGGCGGAGTGCGGAGATCAGGAAGAAGACCCCGCCCAGGAAGGCGTACCCCGCCAGCGAGCCCAAGGAGGCGTTCGCCTCGGCGGCCTGGGCGACGAAGGAGGCTCCGGCGAAGGTGGAGATGGTCCCGCTGAGGATCATGGGCCACTGCCCTGCCAGGCCGCGTCGGCGTCGCAGGGCGCCGACGACCAGTTGGACGGCACCGGCGACGACCGCCCACGCGCCCCAGACGCGCAGGACCGCGGGGATGCCTGACGCGGCCGCGGCGACGAGTCCCGCGGCGGTGAGGGTGCTGAGCGCGGCGTTCGCGTAGAGACCGCGCACCGGGCCCTGGTCGGCCTTGGCGGACCTGAGGTCGACGACCGCGCACGCCACGTCGAACAGGGGGTACAGCACCAGCAGTGTCGCGCTGAGGGGGCTCAGCGTGCGGGCCGTGGCGAAGACCAGGACGGCCCACACTGCGGCGAACGCGAAGCGCAGGACGTACAGGCGGCGCAGCGTCGCGGTGTCGGTCCGGGAGGGAGCAGGGGCGGTGATGGACGAGTCCATGAGATGCCCTTTCCGCAGGGAATCGAAGAGGAGGGAGAACGTTCGGTCTCCCTCCTCCATTCAAGGGACCTCCTCCCTCACCTGTCAAGACCGAACGTTCTCCCTCGCTCGCCTGCTACCGTGGCCGCCATGAGCACGGGCACAGCAGGCAAGAGCACGTCCGAGGCCCGGGCGCGGCTGCTCGACACGGCGACCCGGATCTTCTACGCGGAGGGGATTCACTCCGTAGGGGTCGACCGGATCATCGCGGAGGCCCAGGTGACCCGCGCCACCCTGTACCGGCACTTCAAGGGCAAGGACGAGCTGATCCTCGCCTACCTCCAGCAGGCTGATCACGGCATCCGGGGACAGGTGGACGCCATCCGGGCCCAGGGCCTTCTGGCGGCCGGGACGGTCCGGGCCGTGGGCAGGTTCATCGCCGAGGGCATCCGGTCCCCGGGCTTCCGTGGTTGCGCCTTCCTGAACGCGGCGGCCGAGTATCCCGACCCCGCGCACCCCGTCCATCAGGCCGTACTGGCCCACCGGCAATGGTTCCTGGAAACCGCCACGCAGCTCATGGAAGAAGCCGGCTGCTCTCCCGCCGACGTGACCGGCCGCCACTTCGTCATGCTGCGGGACGGCGCCATGGCAGCCGGGTGCCTCTTCGACCCGACCCTGATCTGCGCGACGTTCCTGGACGGCGTCGAGGGCATCCTGAACACGAGCCCGGCACCGGCCGCCTGAGCGGTCCGCCGCCGGGGTTCAGCGGCGGTCCTGCGGGGGCGCTCCGCGGGGAACTGCCCAGGTGGTCACCGGTGGAAGAAGCGGTGCATGCCCACGGAGGCGGGTGCCGTCGGCTCGAAGCCGAACTTCTCGTACAGGAACCGCGCGTCCCCGTCGGCGATCAGGGACGCGTACGTGCCCTGCGGCGCCCGGCGCTCCAGCTCCTCCACCAGCTCGGCCATGATGCGTTTGCCCAGCCCCTGGCCCTGGTGCTCGGGCAGGACGCAGATGTCGACGATCTGGAAGAAGCAGCCGCCGTCCCCGATGACGCGCCCCATCCCGACCGGCCGCCCCTCGCGGAAGACGGTCACGGCGTGCCATGAGTTCGGCAGGCCGATGCGCGCGGCCTCGGGCGTCTTGGCGCTCAGCCCCGATTCGGAACGCAGTCGGAGATAGGTCTCCACGGAGGGCACGTCGGCCCGTACCTCGTAATAGTCAATATCCTGTTTCACCTACTACACGCTACGGATCGGGCAGGAGGAACGCAACGCCGCCCCGCCGCATCCGTCCGGCCGTCACCGGGCGAAGTCCTTCCAAGACGTGGGACGGGAGGCGCGGTGTGGAGATCCGGGGCGCACGCATTCTGGTCGCCGGGGCGACCGGTGACATCGGGTCGGCGCTGGCCGAGCGGCTGGCCGGGCTCGGGGCGGTGACCGCGCTCGCGGGGCGGGACGCGGGACGGCTCGCCGAGGTGCGCGAGCGGTGCGGTCCCGGCCCCTCCCGGACCTTCGATGCTTGGGACCTCGATGGCGCCGAGGGCACGGCCGCCTGGGCGGCACGGGAACTGGGCGGGCTCGACGCCGTGGTCGTCTGCGTGGGGGTCGCCGCGTTCGGGCCGGTCGGTGAGATCGGCGAGGCGGTCGCGGAGCACGTGATGGCGGTGAACGCGCTGGCGCCCATGGCGATCCTGCGTTCCGCGGCGACCCACGTGTCCTCGGGCGGCCTGCTCGCCGCCGTCACGGGGACCGTCGCCCGTTCGGTACCGGCCGGCATGGCGGACTACGCGGCGGCGAAGGCCGCCCTGGCCACCTGGCTGACGGCGGCTCGCCGGGAGCTGCGGCGCGCCGGGGTGGGGGTGCTGGAGATCTGCCTGCCCCACGTCGAGTCCGGCTTCGCGGGGCGCGCGGTGACCGGCACCGCTCCGGCCCTGCCACCGGGCATCACGGTGGCGGAGGCCGTCGAGGCCATCGTGGAAGGCATGCGTACGGACGCGCGTGTCGTGGACGGCGTCGGGGCGAAGCGGGTCACGTCGTGACGGCAGGCACTTCCGTCCACGTGGAGGACGTCACGCCCCTGCCGCCACGCCCCCTGTCGCACGTCCTGTTCCGGCAGTGGTGGCGCGAACTGGTCTTCCTGCACTGGGCCGCCGACCCCGACGAGGTGGCGCGCCTGCTGCCGCCGGGCACGTACCCCGACCTCCACCTGGGCCGCACCTACGTCGGCCTCGTCTTCTTCCGCATGGACGACCTGGCCCTCGGCCGGGGGCCCGCGCTTCCCTACCTGGGCAGCTTCGGCGAGGTGAACGTCCGCCTGTACAGCAGGGACGCCCTCGGGCGGCGCGGAGTGGTGTTCCGCTCCCTGGACTGCGACCGCCTGCTCCCCGTGCTGACGGCCCGGGCGGCATTCGGCCTGCCCTACCGCTGGGCCCGCATCCACACCCGCCGCACCGGCACCGGGATCTCCTACGACAGCCTCCGGCGCGACGGTTCCGGAGCGGGCGCGCGCGTCCGGGCCGAGATCCTCCCCGCGCCGTACGAGGCGAACGCCCTGGAGGAGTTCCTCACCTGCCGATGGGGACTCCATGCTCAACTCCGGGGCCGCACTTACTACTTGCCGAACACCCACCCCCGGTGGACGTTCAGCCGGTGCGAGCTGACCTCGTACGACGAAACCGCCGTCGCGGCGGCCGGGCTCTCCACCCCGCCCGGCGACCCCGCCAGCGTGCTCTACGCACCCGGCGTCCCCGTCCGCTTCGGCCCACCACTCCGGCAGCCCTAGGTCCCGGCCTAGGTCTTACGGCCGTTACGCCGCCCCCGCGCACCGCTCTACCGTCCCCGGCATGGACGAGAGCGGAGTTCTGGACGAGGCGTTGGAGCGGTTGCACGGGGCCGGGCCGGAGCGGATGGGGCGGCTCACCAATCACGCGCCCATGGCCGTGGAGGCGTTGGCCGCGCGGGGGCAGGCGGCGGGCGTGCACCGGTGGGTCGACCTGTACGCGCGCAAGCTGGAGGAGTTCCCGACCGGGGTGGAGCGGGTGACCGACGCCAACTGGGCCGCAGCGCTGGGGGATTCGCGGCGGGTCGCCGACTGGATCGGGTACCTCCAGGGCGAGGTGGGCGAGCGCGGCTGGCGGCAGGTGCTGGCCGAGTGGTGGCCCCGGCTGCTGCCCGGCATGTACGGCGGCTCCACGCATCCGGTGATCCGGGTCGGGCACGCGGTACGGACGCTGCTCGCGGGGGAGACCGCGCCACGGATCAACGAGCTTGCGCACGGGCTCGGTTACTGGGCCGCCCGGCACCGCCCCGTCGCCGGTCTCACCCCGCTGCCCGGCGCCGACAGCGCCGCCGCCGCGCTGGACGCGGTACGTCCCATCGCCGTACGGGACGGCGGCTTCCCCGCCCGGCTGGACCGCGTCACGAGCCTGCCCGTCTGGGCGGCGGACGTCACCGACCCGGCCGAGGCCCACCGCCGCCTCACCGACCTCGTCCGGGCCGCCACCCACCGCTACGCCACCCACGCCCACGGCGAGCCGACCATGCTGGTGCACGCGGCGACGGCCCCCAACGCGGTACTCCGCACCCTGCCCGCGCTCCCGAGAGACCTGTGGGCCCCGAGTCTGCGCGCCGCCTGGACGGCCTCGGCGGCGGTCACGGCGATGTACGCCCCCGACGAGCCCGTCCCCTACGCCCCGTCCGGCCCCCTCGCCCCCGAGGAACTCTCCGAACGAGCCCTCGCCCACGGCGACGAGCACGTCATCAAACTGACGGACACCGCGCTGGACATCGGCGACGAGCGTGCCTTCGCGGCGGTGCTGCGGGCGATCGAGCTGAGTGATCCACTGGTCTAGTGCGTGGGCGTCGACCGCTTTCGCCGCGCAGTTCGGTTCGCCACGAGGAACCAGGTGAAGAGGATGCAGAGGCCGAGGGAGGAGCCGATCCGGTCTACTCCCGCACCCGCTAGGACCCGCATGACCAATACGGCGAAGTTGAGGACCAGCATCGACAGGAACAGCCAGAAGGCCCATTGAGATCCGGGCTTCGTCCAGGCCGGTTCTTCACGGGACTTGGGTCGTCGCGTCATGTTCCCTCCCTGAGCCTCCAGTGCCCCCGGCTTGGCCCGCACACTCCCAGCGGATCTCACCGGCTTGGCGTTCCGGGGTGGGCGCGAGACCCGCCGCCCTCGCCACGGCCGCCTCCTTGGCGATGCCCCGCCCCTGCCAGGGCGTGCCCACCACGCGCAGCCGGATTACCCAGTTCGAGCGCGTCCGGGGTGTACGAGATCCCGCCGATGAAGCGGTGCAGGGCGGGGTCGGCCAGCACCCCGGCCATCTCCTCGGCGTGCTCGACCCGCAGGGGTAGCAGGTCGAGCCGTGGGGTGCGGATGTCAGCGCCGGATGGCGTCAAGGAAGTCGGCCCAGGCGGAGTCGCCGAGGCGGAGTACGGGGCTGTCCTCGACCTTGCTGTCCCGTACGAGGATGCCGTCGGCGACTTCGACGCAGCTACCGCCCGCGCCGTTGCTGTATGTGCTCTTACGCCAATGGACGTTGGTCAGATCGTGCTCTCGCATCGGGGGGTCTCCGCTCCAGTCGAGTTGATGAAGTGGGTCCACGCGGAGGCGCCGACGAAGAGTACGGGGCCGCGCTGGACCTTGCTGTCCCGTACTGGGACGACACCGGGGACTCCGTTGGCGACCTCGACGCAGTTGCCGCCCTCTCCGTTGCTGTAGCTGCTCTTGGACCAGTGGGCGTTGGTCAGGTCGTACTGGCGCATCGTCTGAAGTCCTCCGCCGCCGATTCGATCAGGGTCAGGGACACCTCCGGCGACAGCGTGGCGACCCTGAGAAGATCGTATGCGCGTTGGGCTCGCTTCACCACGGCCGGAACGTCCACCAGCGTCCCGGAAAACGAGGTCTCTGTATAGGCGACCGGGGGCGCGTCCTCGAACTCCATGAGCCTGAGGTCACCGTTCATGGCGGCGTGTGCACCCGTCGTGTGGGGCAGTACCGTCACCATGGCCGTGCGGTCCCGCATCATCCCTGCGATGTAGTCCAGTTGGCCCGCCATGGCGAGCGGTCCGCCCACGGGGATGCGCAGCACATTCTCATGCAGCGCCACCCAATACTCGGGCCTTGTAGCGTCGCTGAGGATCAGCGAGCGCTCCAACCGGGCGGTGACGATCTCGTCCACGTACTCGTCGGTTTTGAAGGGGTTGGCCGCGATGGTGACCGCGCGCGCGTACTCCTTCGTCTGGAGCAGCCCCGGAACCACCGTGGGAGCGAACTCGCAGATCAGCGTGGCGAGGCGCTCCAGCTCCACCACCTGCGCGAAGTAATCCGCATACCTGGGGTCGTCGATCAGCTTTCTGCACAGCCGCTCGAAAATACCGTCGGTTTGCAGTACTCGGTCGATCCGCTGGGCCACATCCAGTTGCGGCTTCCTGATCGCCAGCTCGAACTGGCCGATGTACCCGCCGGAGACGAAAACCGCCGCCCCCAGCCCCGCCTGACTGAACCCCGCCTTCTCGCGGCGACGCTTCAGTTCCGTTCCGAAGAACTCCCAGACCGCCTGACGTGAACCGTTGGCCACTGCCAACCCCCTTGTACTGCCATGCGCTTGTAGGGCTCAGACCCCTTCCGAGTCTAGTTGTGCAGCGTCACCGTTAGGACACGAAGCGTGAAGAACGTGACGGAAGGGAAGTGATGCGGACAGTGAACACACAGGATTCAGCGGACCGGGTCGAGGCAGCGGAGCGAACCCTCGAGGAATTGCGGACCGCATTGGAGAAGGCCGGGATCAAATTGCCGTCGCTCGGGCTCGATCCCATCTCGTTGGCCTGCGAGGCCCCGATCCCGTTGGTGGAGTTGGGGCGGTGCTCCGTGGAGACGGCCGCGCTGCTCGCCGCGGCCCTGCGATGAGTGCCGTAGGGCCGCCGCTGGGCTCGTACGCCTTGGACACCGGCACGAACAGAGTGGGCGTGGTCATGGGACACCAGGGGCCGTACGTACAGCTGAGACCGCTCGGTGGCGGCCGGGAGTGGGACGTGTCGCCGGACCGGGTGCGGGAGGCGACCCCCGCGGAGCGGATCAGCGCGGCGACGGCGTATGCGAACGCGCGCAGCAGAGGCGAGGTGCCGTGACGGCGGGGTACCCCGCCCAAGGGAAAGCGGCCTTCCCCGGACCGGAGTCCGGAGAAGGCCGCTCGCCCGCGCGGGATCAGGTCAGTTGAGGACCGCGATGCCGTCGGTGGTGACCGTCGGACGACCCGACGTGCCGACGACCACGATCTTCAGGGTGTGCTGGGCCGCGCTGCTCCAGGACTTGGTCCACATCGCCTGGCGGTAGGCCGTGGTGGCCGACTTCAGGTCGACGGTGGTCTGCAGGGTGCCGTCGACGTAGATCTGGACCGCGCCCGAGGTGCTGGCGCGCGAGGCGATCCACGCCACCGAGCGGCCCTTGAAGGTCCAGGTCAGCGAGGCGCCCTTGGTGCCGGAGCTGGAGGAGTAGCCGCCGAGGTAGCTGCTGCTGGACCGCTTGGTCCAGGTGCCGGTGGCCTTGGCGGAACTCTCCTGGACCAGGGTGGCGGTACCGGTGACCGACGCGGTCGCGGTGTTGCCTGCCAGGTCGGTGGCGATCAGGCCGAACTTGGTGGCCGTCGCCGACTTGGCGGTGGTGGACCAGCTCGTCGAGGTGGCCGTCAGCGCCGTCGCGGTGGGCGAGGTGGCGGCCTGGGAGCGCAGCCCGTTGTCGTCGGCCGCCTTCCAGTTCACCGTCACCGGGACGCCCGCCGTGTTGACCGTGCCCTTGCCCAACTGCGCGGTCGGCGCGGTCGGGTAGGTGGGCCGCGTGGTGTCGGCGGTCACCGTGACCGCCGCCGAGGTGGCGGTCGTGCCCGAGACGTGGGTCGCCCGCACCTGGACCGTGTGACGGCCCGAGGTCAGCTTGACGGCTGCCGAGGTGGCCGTGCCCGCGAGCTTCGCCACGGAGGTGCCGTCCACGAGGACCTCCGCGCCGGAGAGCAGCGCGGTGGGCGTGGACGTGGTCCAGCGCACGGTGGCCGTGGTGCCGGTGACGTACCCGGTGCCCGAGCGCACCGCGCCGGACGGGGTGTCCACGCTGGTGACGCCGACCCCGGCCGGGGGACCGGCCGCGTAGGAGCGGATGGTGGCGAGCTTCGCGTACAGCTGGTTGCCGGGGCAGTCGGTGGCGAAGCCGTTGCGGTGCCCGGAGACGGCGTTCAGGGTGTACGCCTTGCCGAACGTGAAGCCGGAGCTGTCCTTGGAGCCCTCGGTGAGGACGCTGGTACCGGTCGGGCTGACGCCGGACATGCCGAGCTTCCACGCGGCGATCCGGGAGATCGCGGTCACCATGGCCGTGGTCGGGGTGGCACCGGGGATGGTGCTCGCCTTGGAGTCACCGCCGGTGAGGTCGGTGAACGTGCCGATCGCGGCGATGCCCATCGAGTCGGTGTTGAACCCGTAGGTCTGCGCGCCGATCACCGGCATGGCCATGCCGCCGAACCGGCCCTCGAAGATCGTGCCGCACTTGTCGACCAGGAAGTTGTAGCCGAGGTCGCGCCAGCCCTGGTGCAGGTGCAGGGCGTACAGGCTGCGCACGATCGAGGGGGAGTCGGCGCAGGAGTAGGTGTTGGTGGTGTCGGTGTGGTGGACGAACACCGCCTTCACCGTGTGGCCGTAGTCCGGGTAACCGGTGTCACGGGCGCACTCGTCCGCACCCCAGCCCGCCCGGGTGACGACCGGGGGAGCGGGCACCTTCGTCGTCGGGGGCTGCGCGGGCAGCGGGCTGGGCATCGTCTGCGGCACGGCGGACGCGCTCGCGCAGGAGGGGTACGCGGCCGACAGCGACGGAAGGTAGCCGGGCGCGCTGGGCGGCGGGGCCGTCGAGGTCGGGGCGGTGGGCGACGCCGGGGCGCTCGTCGCGGCCGTCGTGCTCTGCGAGGGCTCGACGGTCGGGGTGGGCGGGGGCGTGGTCGTGGTCTCGGGCGGCGTGTCCGTCGCGGAGTCGGAGGGGGCGGGGGGTGCGGGCGTGGTCTCGCCCGGGTCGTCCGACGGGGTCTGCTCCGGGGTGGAGGTGTCGGGGTCGGTCGGCTGGTCCGTCGGCGTCTCCTCGCCGTCGCCGGGCATCGCGTAGGCCGCCGGGTCCATCGCGGGAGCGGTGGAGTCACCCTTGCCGGGGTCCACCAGGTCGACGGTCAGCCCCTTGGGGAGCGCCTTGCCGTCCGCCTTCACCTGCACGCCGTCGGAGGGTCCGGCCCACAGCGGGGCGGTGCCGCCGCGCACTCCGGCCCGGTCGCGCTCGGCCGGGTCCGGCTGCGCGTCCCCGGCGCCCAGCGCCTGCCACGCGGACCACTGGCCCGTGTCCGACGACCGGGTGCGTACCCGTACCGTCCCGTCGAGCCGGACGCTCGGGTCCTGCCAGCTCACCGCCAGCATCCGGAACGCCTTGGTCGAGCGGGCCGCGAGCGCGCGCTCGCCCGACGAGCCGGTCAGGTCCAGCGAGTTCACCGAGGTGTGCACCACGTGCGGCCCGTCCGCCGCGGTGTCGGTGCCCGACGTGGCACGGACGGCGACGACCGCGCCCGTCCCCGCCACCAGCACGGTCCCGGCCGCGAGCCATATCTTGGCCCGTCTCCCCCGCGGCGCCCGCGCGCCGCCAGCCTCTGTTCTCATGTCCAGCCTCTCCCCTTGCCGCCCGCGGGCGGCCCGTGCGCACACTCGCGTCACGTCCAGCGGATCGTAGAGCCGGGCGTGGGGCCGGTCACAGCCGGGGGCGGATAAGCGGAGACCCGGCTTCCCGGGTCCGGGCGTGGGCGAGAATGGACGGCATGAGTCTGTTCCGCGACGACGGCATCGTGCTGCGCACCCAGAAGCTGGGCGAGGCGGACCGGATCATCACCCTGCTCACCCGTGGCCACGGCCGGGTGCGGGCGGTGGCGCGCGGCGTACGGCGCACGAAGTCGAAGTTCGGGGCCCGGCTGGAGCCGTTCTCCCACGTCGACGTGCAGTTCTTCGCGCGGGGGAGCGAGCTGGTCGGGCGCGGGCTGCCGCTGTGCACCCAGAGCGAGACGATCGCCCCGTACGGCGGCGGCATCGTCACCGACTACTCCCGCTACACCGCCGGGACCGCCATGCTGGAGACGGCCGAGCGCTTCACCGACCACGAGGGCGAGCCCGCCGTACAGCAGTACCTGCTCCTGGTCGGCGGCCTGCGCACCCTCGCGCGCGGTGAGCACGCCTCCAACCTCGTCCTCGACGCCTTCCTGCTCCGCTCCCTCGCCGTCAACGGCTACGCGCCGACCTTCGGGGACTGCGCGCGCTGCGGGATGCCGGGGCCGAACCGGTTCTTCTCGGTCGCCTCGGGCGGCTCGGTGTGCGTCGACTGCCGGGTGCCGGGCAGCGTGGTCCCCTCACCGCAGACCCTGATGCTGCTGGGCGCGCTGCTTACGGGAGACTGGGAGACCGCGGACGCGGCCGAGGCGCGGCACGTCCGCGAGGGGAGCGGCCTGGTGTCCGCCTACCTGCACTGGCACCTGGAGCGGGGTCTGCGCTCCCTGCGGTACGTAGAGAAGTAAGCAGCGAAACAAGCAGCAAGCACGGCTGAGGAGACGAGAAGCATGGTCGTACGCGGATTTCTGGGGGGCCGGCGCCGGGAGTACCAGGCACCGGAACCGCACCCGTCCGGCGCCCGCGCGCCGAAGCTTCCCGGTGAGCTGGTCCCCGAGCACGTGGCGATCGTCATGGACGGCAACGGCCGCTGGGCGAAGGAGCGGGGGCTGCCGCGCACGGAGGGGCACAAGGTGGGCGCCGAGCAGGTGCTCGACGTGCTCCAGGGGGCGATCGAGGCGGGCGTCCGCAACATCTCCCTCTACGCCTTCTCCACCGAGAACTGGAAGCGGTCGCCCGACGAGGTCCGCTTCCTCATGAACTTCAACCGCGACTTCATCCGCAAGTCCCGCGACCAGCTCGACGCGCTGGGCATCCGGGTGCGGTGGGTGGGCCGCATGCCCAAGCTGTGGAAGTCGGTCGCCAAGGAACTCCAGGTCGCGCAGGAGCAGACCAAGGACAACGACCTCCTCACCCTGTACTTCTGCATGAACTACGGCGGCCGCGCCGAGATCGCCGACGCGGCCCAGGCCATCGCCGAGGACGTGCGCGCCGGGCGCCTCGACCCCGCCAAGGTCACCGAGAAGACCATCCAGAAGTACCTGTATTACCCCGACATGCCCGACGTCGACCTCTTCCTCCGCCCCTCCGGCGAACAGCGCACCTCCAACTACCTGCTGTGGCAGAGCGCCTACGCGGAAATGGTCTTCCAGGACGTCCTCTGGCCCGACTTCGACCGGCGCGACTTGTGGCGAGCCTGCGTCGAATTCGCCTCCCGCGACCGGCGCTTCGGGGGAGCGGTGCCCAATGAGGAGCTGCTGGCTATGGAGGCGGCTATGAGGGGCAACCCCGAGGCGTAGCCGCCCCGAGCGTGACCGGGTACGAGAACGCCCCCGCCGGACCGGCGGGGGCGTTCTTCTTCATACGCTCCGGGTCAGCCGTTGGCTTCCGCGCAGTCCGCGCAGGTACCGAAGATCTCCACCGTGTGGGCCACGTTGACGAAGCCGTGTTCCGAGGCGATGGCCTCGGCCCACTTCTCCACAGCCGGACCTTCCACCTCCACCGCCTTGCCGCAGGTGCGGCAGACCAGGTGGTGGTGGTGTTCGCCGGTCGAGCAGCGGCGGTAGACCGACTCGCCGTCCGAGGTGCGCAGCACGTCGACCTCACCGGCCTCGGCGAGGGACTGGAGGGTGCGGTAGACGGTGGTGAGCCCGACCGAGTCGCCCTTGTGCTTGAGCATGTCGTGGAGATCCTGCGCGCTGCGGAACTCGTCGACCTCGTCGAGGGCCGCCGCCACCGCCGCGCGCTGCTTGGTCGCGCGGCCCTTCACGGGCGGTCCAGCGGTCGTCACCCGGTGCCTCCTCATGTCTGCGCCTCTGACCGGGCCATTGTGCCAGCCCGGACCCCGGTCGGTCAGACGCGGAAGCGGCTCCGGCGGGTTCCTGACGGGGGGGGCGTGCACCCGGCCGGGGCCAGGGCGGCGCCCCCGGGGTCAGACGCCGACCTCGTCCCCCGCCGCCCGCGTGGCCGGGATCGCGCACTCCACCGGATCTCCGGCGGGCCGGGCCGCGCGGGCTCGGCGGCGCGCCAGGGGAGTGGCGAGCGCGGTCATGACGGCGAACGCGGCGATGGTCAGCAGGACGATCGTCGCGCCCGGCGGAACGTCCTCGTAGAACGACGTGATCGTGCCGCCGATCGACACCGTCACCCCGAGCGCGACCGATATGGCGAACGTCGCCGCGAAGCTGCGGGTGAGCTGCTGCGCGGCGGCCACGGGAACGACCATGAGCGCCGAGACGAGGATCAGCCCGACGACCCGCATCGCCACGGTGACGGTGACGGCCGCGGTGACCGCGACGAGCAGGTTCAGCGCCCGCACCGGCAGCCCGGTGACCCGCGCGAACTCCTCGTCCTGGCTGACCGCGAACAACTGCCGCCGCAGCCCCAGCGTCACGGCGACCACACACGCCCCCAGCACGATGATCGCGGTCACGTCGGACGGCGCCACGGTGGACAGCGAGCCGAAGAGATACGAGGTGAGGTTGGCGTTGGAGCCGCCGGGCGCGAGGTTCACGAAGAGCACACCGCCCGCCATGCCGCCGTAGAAGAGCATGGCGAGGGCTATGTCGCCGCGCGTCCTGCCATACCAGCGGATCAGCTCCATCAGTACGGAGCCCGCCACCGAGACGAGGGTCGCCATCCACACCGGCGAGGAGTTCAGCAGGAAGCCGAGGCCGACGCCGGTCATCGCCACGTGCCCGATGCCGTCGCCCATGAGGGGCTGGCGGCGCTGGACGAGGTAGATGCCGATCGCCGGGGCGATGACGCCGACCAGGACGGCCGCGAGCAGTGCCCGCTGCATGAAGGCGTAGTTCAGGAAGTCCATCAGCTCAGCAGTCCCGTACGGATCGGTTCGGCGCCCTCGTGCGGGTGCACGTGGTCGTGGCCGGGCAGGGCGTGCTGGCCGACGGCCTTCGGCGGCGGCCCGTCGTGCAGCACACAGCCGTCGCGCAGGACGACCGCGCGGTCGATCAACGGCTCCAGCGGGCCCAGTTCGTGCAGCACCAGCAGGACGGTGGCCCCGGCGGCGACCTGCTCGCGCAGGGTCGACGCCAGCACCTCCTGGCTGGCCAGGTCGACACCGGCCATCGGCTCGTCCATGATCAACAACTCGGGCTCGGAGACCAGCGCGCGGGCGATCAGCACCCGCTGGTGCTGGCCCCCGGAGAGCGCGGTCACCGAGTCCTTGGCGCGGTCCGCCATGCCGACCAGCTCCAGGGCGCGTCCCACGGCCTCCCGGTCCGCTTTGCGGAAGCGCCCGAAGCGGCTGCGGGCCAACCGGCCGGAGGACACGATCTCGGAGACGGTGGCCGGTACGCCCCCGGCGGCGGAGGTGCGCTGGGGGACGTAGCCGACGCGGGCCCAGTCGCGGAAGGAGCGCAGCGGCGTACCGAACAGCTCGACGGCGCCGGAGGTGGCGGACACCTGCCCGATGGCGGTGCGCACGGCCGTGGACTTGCCCGAGCCGTTGGCGCCGAGCAGCGCGACGACCTCACCGGGCCGGACGGTCAGGTCGATGCCGCGCAGCACCGGCCGCCCGCCCAGCTCGGCCCGTACGTCCCGCAGGGTGAGTACAGGCGCCGATTCCCGCTCTTCGGTGGTCACTTGGCCCCCAGGGCACTCTGGAGGGCCTTGAGGTTGGCCCGCTGGACGGCGAGGTAGTCCTGGCCGCGCGACTTCTTCGTGATGCCCTCGATCGGGTCGAGCACGTCGGTCCTCAGGCCCGCGTCCCCGGCGACCGTCTTCGCGGTCTTGTCGCTGACCAGCGTCTCGTAGAACACGGTGGAGACCCCGTCCGCCTTGGCCAGCCGCTGGAGGTCCCGCACCCGGGCCGCGCTCGGCTCGGACTCGGGGTTGAGCCCGCTGATCGCCTCCTCGGTGAGGCCGTAGCGCTCGGCGAGGTAACCGAAGGCGGCGTGGGTCGTGATGAAGACCTTGGAGCGGGTGTGCGCCAGGCCGTCCTTGAAGTCGGTGTTCAGCTCGTCCAGCTGCTTCACCAGGGCCGCGGTGTTCCTCTTGTAGTCCGCCGCGTGGTCCGGGTCGGCCTTCTCGAAGGCCCGGCCGACACCCTGGGCGACCTCGGCGTACCGCACCGGGTCGAGCCAGATGTGCGGGTCCTTGCCGTTCTCGCTCTCGTGGTCGTGGCCCGCGTGCTCCTCCTCGTGCCCGGCCGCGTGGCCGCCGACCTCGGTTCCGTGCTTCTCCAGGGTGGTCAGCGTGGCCGCGTCGATCTTCGTCTTCACCGGCGACTGCTCCACCGCCTCGTCCACCGAGGGCTGGAGCCCCTTCAGGTAGAGGACGGCGTCGGAGCTCTCCATGCCCCCGATCTGCCGAGGGCTGATCTCCAGGTCGTGCGGCTCCTGACCCGGCGAGGTCAGTGTGGTCACGTGCACGTGGTCGCCGCCGATCCGCTCGGCGAGGAAGGCCATCGGATAGAACGAGGCGACGACGTCGAACTTGCCCGTGTTCCCCGATGCGGCGCTGCTGTCCGAGCAGGCGGACAGCGTGCCCAGGCCCAGCGCGGTGACGGCCGCTATCGCGGACCCGGATATGAGGCGTCGTCGTACGTTCATGACAGTCATTTTCAACAATGTTGGAAACGATTGTCAACAAGCTCGACGGCCGGAGCTCACGACACGGATTCTCCGGGTCGGCTTGGTAAGGGTTCGGGCGGGCTTCGGGGGCTTCGGGAGGGGGGTCGGCGGGGGCCGATTTGGCCGAGGGGGAGCATGCGCCGGTAACCTGAATCATTCGCTGGAAGCATCTCGCTTCAACGCCCGTCGTCGTAATGAAGAGAGCACCGTGGCCGCCGACAAGATCGACACCATCGTCAGCCTGAGCAAGCGCCGTGGCTTCGTTTTCCCCTGCAGTGAGATCTACGGCGGACAGCGTGCCGCCTGGGACTACGGACCGCTGGGTGTCGAGCTCAAGGAGAACATCAAGCGTCAGTGGTGGCGCTACATGGTGACGTCCCGCGAGGACGTGGTCGGCATCGACTCGTCCGTCATCCTGGCCCCCGAGGTCTGGGTCGCCTCCGGTCACGTCGCCACCTTCACGGACCCGCTGACCGAGTGCACCTCGTGCCACAAGCGGTTCCGCGCGGACCACCTGGAAGAGGCGTACGAGGAGAAGAAGGGCCACGCTCCGGCGAACGGCCTGGCCGACCTCAACTGCCCGAACTGCGGCAACAAGGGCACCTTCACCGAGCCCAAGCAGTTCTCCGGTCTGCTCTCCACCCACCTCGGCCCGACCCAGGACTCCGGCTCCGTCGCCTACCTGCGTCCCGAGACCGCCCAGGGCATCTTCACCAACTTCGCCCAGGTGCAGACCACTTCGCGCCGCAAGCCGCCCTTCGGCATCGCCCAGATGGGCAAGTCCTTCCGCAACGAGATCACGCCCGGCAACTTCATCTTCCGGACCCGCGAGTTCGAGCAGATGGAGATGGAGTTCTTCGTCAAGCCGGGCGAGGACGAGGAGTGGCAGGAGTACTGGATGCAGCAGCGCTGGAACTGGTACACGGGCCTCGGCCTGCGCGAGGAGAACATGCGCTGGTTCGAGCACCCGAAGGAGAAGCTCTCCCACTACTCCAAGCGCACCGCCGACATCGAGTACCGCTTCTCGTTCGGCGGCTCGGAGTGGGGCGAGCTGGAGGGTGTCGCCAACCGCACGGACTACGACCTCGGCGCTCACGCCAAGGCGTCCGGCCAGGACCTCTCCTACTTCGACCAGGAGGCCGGCGAGCGCTGGACCCCCTACGTCATCGAGCCCGCCGCCGGTGTCGGCCGCACCATGCTGGCCTTCCTCCTCGACGCCTACACCGAGGACGAGGCGCCCAACGCCAAGGGCAAGATGGAGAAGCGCGTCGTGCTGCGCCTCGACCACCGCCTCGCGCCGGTCAAGGTCGCGGTGCTCCCGCTCTCCCGCAACCCCGAGCTGTCCCCGAAGGCCAAGGGTCTCGCTCAGGCGCTGCGCCAGAACTGGAACATCGACTTCGACGACGCCGGTGCCATCGGCCGCCGCTACCGCCGTCAGGACGAGATCGGTACCCCCTTCTGCGTGACCGTCGACTTCGACACGCTCGAGGACAACGCCGTGACCGTGCGCGAGCGCGACACCATGAAGCAGGAGCGGGTCTCCCTCGACCAGATCGAGGGCTACCTCGCCGCCCGTCTGATCGGCGCCTGACCTTCGCATTTCCGCCCACCTTCCTGCCCGGTCCCCCGGGTCGGAGGGTGGGCTTTTTCGTGTTCGGACGGGGTCTACCCGGAATCCGCTGACAAGTAACAGCTGACAGATATTGAATTCTGTCAGTCCACGTGCCAGGCTGGACGCATGACGATTCCCACGCGAAATCTCGGAACCACCGGACCCCAGGTGTCCGCCCTCGGCCTCGGCTGCATGGGCATGTCGGGTATGTATGGAGAAGCGGACCGCCCGGAGGCAGTCCGCACGGTGCACGCCGCTCTGGAAGCAGGCGTCACCCTCCTCGACACCGGCGACTTCTACGCCATGGGCCACAACGAAATGCTGGTCGGCGAGGCCCTGCGCACCGCCCCGGCCCACCTCCGCGACAACGCGGTGCTGAGCGTGAAGTTCGGCGCCCTGCGCGACCCGGACGGCGCCTGGCTGGGCTTCGACGGCCGCCCCGCGGCGGTGAAGACCTTCGCCGCCTACTCCCTCCAGCGCCTCGGCGTGGACCACATCGACATCTACCGCCCCTCCCGCCTCGACCCGGACGTCCCCATCGAGGAGACGGTCGGCGCCGTCGCGGAACTGGTGGAGAAGGGATGGGTGAAACACATCGGCCTCAGCGAGGTCGGCCCCGACACCATCCGCCGCGCCGCCGCCACCGCCCCGATCTCCGACCTCCAGATCGAGTACGCGCTGATCTCGCGCGGCATCGAGCGGGAGATCCTCCCCACCCTGCGCGAGCTGGGCATCGGCGTCACCGCGTACGGCGTGCTCTCCCGCGGCCTGCTCTCCAACCACATCTCCGCCGACCGCGACTTCGCCGCCACCGACTTCCGCGCCTTCTCGCCCCGCTTCCAGGGCGACAACTTCCGGCACAACCTGAGCCTGGTCGACTCCCTCCGCAAGATCGCGGAACAGAAGGGGGCCACGGTCGCCCAGATCGCCATCGCCTGGGTCCTCGCCCAGGGCTCCGACATCGTGCCGGTCATCGGCTCCCGCACCCGCGAGCGGCTGTCCGAGGCACTGGGCGCCCTGGACATCACCCTGGACCCGGCCGACCTCGCCGCCATCGAGGAGGCCGTCCCGGCCGACGCGGCCGCCGGTGAGCGGTACGCGCCCGCGCAGATGGCCATGCTGGACAGCGAGCGATGAGCCGGAACGGGTGACCGGCGCGCCGGGTACGGTCTAGGCATGGCAGCGACCGAGACCCTGACCGCCGAGCGCATCCTCGAAGCGACCGAGGAGGTGCTGCGCCGCCACGGCCCGGCCAAGGCCACCGTGGTCGACGTGGCCCGCGCTCTTGGCGTCAGCCACGGCAGCGTCTACCGCCACTTCCGCACCAAGGCGGCGCTGCGCGAGGCGGTCACCAAGCGCTGGCTGGACCGCACCTCGGAGCGGCTCGCGGTCATCGCCGGTGAGGAGACCCCGGTCGAGCGGCGGCTGCGGGACTGGCTCGCCACCCTGTTCGAGGCCAAGCGGCACAAGGCGGGTGACGATCCCGAACTGTTCGCCACCTACAGCGTGCTGGCCGAGGAGAGCGGGGTGACGGTCGGCGAGCACATCACCGACCTCACCGCCCAGCTCGCCCGGATCATCGAGGCCGGGACCGAGTCCGGTACCTTCCGTGCCGCGGACCCGGCCACCGAGGCCCGCGCGGTCTTCCAGGCCACGGCCCGTTTCCACGACCCCTGTTACGCACGCGAATGGCAGCAGCCCGGTATCGAGGAGGATTTCAAGGTGATCGTGGACCTGCTGATACGTGGGCTGGGCGCACCCGCCAGGCCGTGAGCCTCGTTGGGCCGTGACCAGAGTCGAGGCGTGACCCGAGTCGGGTCGTGACCAGCGTCAGCCGTGCTGATCCGTGTTGGGTCGTGGTTCCCGTCAGGCCGTGACCCGCCAGAAGTCCCGCATCACCGCGGGTGGGGTCGGACCGGTCATTGCCACCTGGGTGAGCAGCACGGTCACCTTGCCGGTGGCGGGGACCAGATGGGCCGCGGTGCCGGTGCCGCCGACCCAGCCGTAGCGGCCGGGCACGTTCCACGGTTCGGTGCGGTCGATGTCGACCGAGCCGCCGTATCCCCAGCCCTGACCCTCCAGGAAGAGCGGACTGCCCTTCCGCTGGGCCGGGGTGAGCTGGTCGCTGGTCATCCGGGCGACGGACTCCGGCGAGAGCAGCCTGCGGCCACCGCCCTCACCGGCCGCTTCACCGCCCGCCAGCAGCATCCGGGCGAAGGCCAGGTAGTCGTCGGCGGTGGAGACCAGGCCGCCTGCGCCGGAGGGAAAGGCAGGGAGCCGGTCCCAGCCGCCGTCGAAGGTCTCGGCCACGTTCAGGGTGCCGTCGGGAGCGGGCTGGTAGGCCGTCGGCAGCCGGTGCAGGTCCCGTTCCGGCACAGAGAAGCCCGTGTCCTTCATACCGAGTGGCTCGAAGATCCGCTCGGCCAGGAAGTCCGGCAGTGTCCGGCCCGTCGCCCGTGCGATCAGGGCGCCTTGAAGATCGGAGGAGGTGTTGTAGAGCCAGGCTTCACCGGGCTGGTGGAGGAGCGGCACCTTGGCGAGTTCGGCCAGCAGCTCGTCCAGGGCGGGCACCGCCTGCGGGGCGAACCCGCCGCCCTGGAGCTCGAACAGCGGGGCCACGGCGGGCAGCGAGAAGTCCGGCGGGAACCCCCACCCGCACCGTGAACTGAGCACGTGCTCCACGGTGATGGGCCGCTCGGCCGGTACCAGGTCGTCCACCGGCGACTCGGGCGTCCGCACCACCATCGGCGCGGCCAGCTCGGGCAGCCACCGGGCCACCGGGTCGTCCAGCCCGACCAGCCCCTCGTCGACGAGCATCATCAGCGCGGCGGCGGTCACCGGCTTGGTGATCGAGGCGAGCCGGAACAGCGAGTCCCGCTCCAGTGGCACGGTCCGCCCGGTGTCCGTGTGTCCGACGGCCACGGCCTCGACGTCGTCCCCGTGGGCGACGAGGCCGACCGCGCCGGGCAGGCTCCCGTCGTCCACGTACCGGCGCAGGGTCTCGTGCAGTGCGGTCATGGGGCTGGCCTTCCGGTCGGCGCGGGTCGTCATGGGGTTACGACTCCCACGGCGCCGTGGATTCATCGCCGGGCCGGGTCCAGCGTCGCCTGATGGGCATCGGCCAGATGCTCCGTCGCCGGGTGCTCGTCCGTCGGCGTCCAGGGCAGGTGCCGGGTACCCCGGCGCCAGCCGCAGGTGCCGCAGCCGAAGGTCCGCTGGAGTCCGGCCCGCACCACCCGTACGACGTGTTCCCGGCCGTGCCGGTCCCACCGGCGCACGCTGGTGCCGATTCTGCTGTCGGTCATGCCCGGAGTGTGCGGCACGCGGGGCGGGGCGAGGGGCGGAACTCCGGGTGGGAACTCTCACACGGGTCCGGCTCAACCCACCTCACGCGGCAGGCGCAGGCTCAGCCAGGCCGGTGGCGAGGATCGCCGTGAGCTGGGTGAACAGGGCGATCAGCAGGGCGTCCCGCATACCGAGGTGCGGGACCAGGGTGAGGAAGAGGGCGCCGAGGGTGGCCACGCCCAGGGCGAACGACGCCTGCTGGGTCGTCGCCAGTACCCCGCTGCCCACCCCGGCACGGGCGGCCGGGACCTCGGAGAGCACGATCCGCAGCAGATTGGGGAGCTGGAGCGCCTGACCGGCTCCGGCGACGGCCGCGCCCGGCAGCAGGGTGCCCAGACCCAGGTCCGGCCAGTCCCGCCACACGGCCAGCACGATCAGCAGCACGCCCACGCCCTGGAGCACGGCCCCGGCGCCCACCACCCGCGTTCCGAAGCGGGCGATCAGCCGGGGCCCCGCCAGCGAGACGAGGAGGAAGGAGACCGCCATCGGCGCCAGCGCCAGACCCGCACGTACCGGACCCAGACCCGCGCCCTGTTGGAGGCTCAGCGCGATGACGAACATGAACCCACTGAATCCCAGGCAGAACGGCACCACGATCAGCAGCCCCCGTCGCAGCGACAGGGTGGCGAACAGACTCGGGGGCAGGAGCGGGGTGCGGCCCAGCCGGTCCAGGCGCCGCTCCACCGTCCAGAACGCCCACCCCGCCACCGGGAACACGCCGAGCGAGACCCAGGTCCACAGCGGCCAGCCCGTCGCGCGGCCCTCGGTGAGTGGGGCGAGCAGCGCCAGCAGGGCCACCGCCAGCAGAACCGTGCCGGGGACGTCGACCGGCTCGGGGTGCCGGGCGCGGGTGTCGGGGACGTGGCGGACGGCGAGGATCAGGCCGAGGACGACCACGGGCACGTTCACCAGGAAGATCGAGCGCCAGCCGGTTCCGGCGATGTCCGCCGCGACCAGGACGCCGCCCAGGATCTGGCCCACCACCATGGACAGGCCCGCCGTCGCCCCGTACAGGCTCATCGCGTGGGCGCGGCGGCCACCGGTGGTGGTGGACTGGATGGTGGCGAGCACCTGCGGCAGCAGCAGCGCGGCCGACGCGCCCTGCGCGGCCCGCGCCGCGACCAGGCTCCACGCGTCCGGGGCCAGTCCGCACGCCAGCGAGGTCAGCCCGAAGGCGGCCATGCCGCCGATGAACAGCCGACGCCTGCCGAAGAGGTCCCCGAGGCGCCCGCCGAGCACGAGGAGCACGGCGTACGTGACGCCGTACCCGGCCACGACCAGTTCCAGCAGGGCCTCGCTCGCGGAGAGGTCGCTGCCGATGGCGGGGAGCGCGACGTTGACGATGAAGAAGTCGACCAGGGGGAGCGCGGCGGCCAGCAGGACGGTCATCAGGCCCGCCCCGCTCAGGGTGGGCGCCGCCGCCGGAGCGCGTACGGATGGCGCGGTGGAGAGGGTGGTCTCGGTCATGCCACCGAGCGTGTGCCCGCCGTTAGACGGGTACCAGAGTGTGCCGATGCTGGTACCGGAAGTACCCGCCAACGCCCTCGGCCGGGCCTTGTCCCACCCGCAGCCTGGTGGTGGCGGGCGCTCATCCTGGTGGCAGGAGTACCTGGCAACGGTGTCCGGGCGGAGGCACTCTAGGACCATGACGACCATGGCCCAGGAAAGCGCCGCCCCGGCGGTCAAGGGCGCGGAGATCCGGCGCCATGAACTGGCGGCGTTCCTGCGCAGCCGCCGCGAGCGGATCACCCCCGAACAGGTGGGGATGCCGCGCGGGGCCCGGCGGCGTACGCCCGGTCTGCGCCGGGAGGAGGTCGCGCAGCTCTCCGCGGTGGGCGTCACCTGGTACACGTGGCTCGAACAGGCCCGCAACATCCAGGTCTCCGTGCAGGTCCTCGACGCCCTCGCCCGCACCCTGATGCTGGACCCCAGCGAGCGCGCCCACCTCTTCCAGCTGGCCGGGGCCACCGACCCGACCCCGGCCGCGATCTGCCCCAGCGTCACCCCGGCGCTGCTCGCGACCCTGCGCCAGATGGAACCGTTCCCGGCCGCCGTGCAGAACAGCCGGTACGACATCCTGGCCTACAACCGCACCTACGCCCGGCTCCTGTGCGACATGGACGCCGTCCCGCCCGAGGACCGCAACTGCGTGCTCCTCGCCTACTCCAACCCCGAGTGGCGCTCCTCCATCGTCCACCTCGACGAGGCCCTGCGGCTGATGGCGGCCCGGCTGCGCGCCTCCATGGCCGGACACCTCGGCGAACCCGCCTGGAAGATGCTGCTCAAGCGCCTCAAGGCGTACCCGGAGTTCCTCGAGAACTGGGAGCGCTACGAGGTGGTCGGCAGCCGGTCCAAGACCAAGGAGTTCCTCAACCGCCACGTCGGCCACCTCACCCTGGAACACACCGACCTCTGGCTCTCCCCGGACCCCGGCCCCCGCATCGTGATCTACCCGCCGAAGAACGAGGAGTCCCGCGAGCGACTGGAGAAGCTGCACGCGATGGCGCTGGAGGGGTGAGCGGGCGGGACGACCTGTTCCGGCGGTACTGCCTGCCCGGCAACCGGTACAAGAAGCTCCTCTCTGTGAGGGTCCTGACCGGCGACCGGGAACAGGCGCTGCGGTTCGGCCGGGCGATGGCGGACGACGGCCGCCGGGCGTCCGTGGCGGAGCTGGAGGGGCTGCTCGCGGGGGACTGGCGTGAGGTCAGCACCGCGTGCTGGCTCATCGGGTTCGCGCAGCGGTGGGAATTCCGGCCCGAGCTGAGCCGACGCCTCCGGGCGGGGGAGGCCGGGCGCGCGGCTAAGGGGATCGCGTTCGCGCTGGCCCGGTCCGGACAGGCCGCCGACGCGGAGGTGCTGGCGCACCATCTGGCGGCCGACCTCGGTGATCCCGCGCACCGGAGCTACCAGCCGTGGCTGCTGGGCGCGCTGCTGGTCGTCGAAGAGCGGCTCGGCTCGATGGTCTCGGGCGAACTGCTCGCCCCCGGAGGGCCGTGGGAGCGCTGGGCGGAGGCGAGCACCTTGGGCAGCTCCGAGCCCGCCCGGTGGGCAGGACTCGTCCGCCAGTGGGTCGAACTGGCCGAGGCCGTCTGAGGTCAGGACACCCCCGCGGGCTGGCGTACCTCTTCCGTCTCCAGGCGTTCCGCCGTCCGCTCCGCTGTCCGGTGGGCCCAGCGGCCGCTGGTGAGGAGGCCCAGGATCAGGACCGCGGCGCCGCACGCGGCCAGGACCCACCAGCCGGGGCGGGCCGCCGAGACGAAGGTGTCGCGGTACGGGGAGCTGCCGATACCCGCCGCCAGGACCGCACCGATCACGGCCACGCCCAGGGTCTGGCCGAGCTGGCGGCTGGTGGACGCGACCGCCGCCGCCACGCCCGCCTGGGCGCGGGGCATGCCGGAGACGGCGGTGTTGGTGATGGGGGCGTTGACGAAGCCGAAGCCGACGCCGAAGAGGACGTAGCCGAGGAACAGGGTGACGTCGGAGGTCTCGGCCTCGAACAGGGCGAAGAGCAGGCCGCTCGCCGTCATCGCAGCGCCCGCGATCAGCAGGGGCAGGCGCGGACCCCGGCTGCCGACCAGCCGTCCGGACAGCGGGGCGCACAGCAGGGTCGGCACCGCCATGGGCAGCATCCACAGACCGGCGTGCAGGGCGTCGAGGCCGCGTACGTTCTGCAGGTACAGCGTGGACAGGAAGAGGAACCCGCCCAGCGCGGCGAAGGCGCTCACCGCTATCCCGGTCGCCCCGCTGAACGGCGCCGAATGGAAGAAGCGCAGGTCGATGAGGGGTTCGGCGCGCCGGGGCTCGTAGATCAGGAGGGCCAGCAGGGCGGCGAGGGCCACGGCGGCGAAGGGGAGGACCTCGGCGAGGCTCGCGTCGGGCGCCTCGATGATCGCGTACGTCAGCGAGCCGAACAGGGCGATCACCAGCACCTGGCCGACCGGGTCCGGGCGGCGTGGCCGGGGTGCGCGGGACTCGGGGACGAAGCGGAGGGTGAGCAGCAGGGCGGCGAGGCCGACCGGCAGGTTGACCCAGAAGATCGAGCGCCAGCCGACCGACTCCACCAGCAGCCCGCCCGCCAGCGGACCGGCCGCCATGGAGATGCCGACCACCGCGCCCCAGACGCCGATCGCCCGCGCCCGTTCGCGCGGGTCGGTGAAGGTGTTGGTGATGATCGACATGGCGACCGGGTTGAGCATCGAGCCGCCGATCGCCTGGACCATGCGGAACACCACGAGGAGTTCCAGGTTCGGGGCGAGCGAGCACAGCAGGGAACCGGCGGTGAAGATCACCAGGCCCGCCATGAAGACGCGTTTGCGGCCGATCCGGTCCGCCGTGGACCCCGCCAGCATCAGCAGCGAGGCCAGCACCAGCGTGTAGGCGTCGATCGCCCACTGGAGGCCGGAGGTGGTGGCGTGCAGCTCGCGCTGCATCGAGGGCAGCGCGACGTTCAGGGCGGTGTTGTCCAGGCTCACGATCAGCAGGCTCATGCAGCAGATCGAGAGCACCAGCATCCGCCGCCGGTGAGTCAGCTCGGGCATGCGTCCCATCGTACGCGCTTCGATAGTGCGGCTAACTAATGACCCTTACATGATCCTTGCCCCTCATGGGGGAGAGGCACCGGTGAGGTGAGGGACAATGGACGACGCCCATGCCGTACATCCGTCCCGGAGCCCCCTGATGACCCAGCCGCTGTCCATCGGCCCGCACGCCGTGGTGCCGCCCGTCGTGCTCGCACCCATGGCCGGGATCACCAACGCCCCCTTCCGCACCCTGTGCCGGGAGTTCAGCGGGGGCAAGGGGCTGTTCGTCAGCGAGATGATCACCACCCGGGCGCTGGTCGAGCGCAACGAGAAGACCATGCAGCTCATCCGGTTCGACGAGTCCGAGAAGCCCCGCTCGATCCAGCTGTACGGCGTCGACCCGGCCACCGTCGGCAAGGCCGTCCGCATGATCGCGGAGGAGGGCCTGGCCGACCACATCGACCTGAACTTCGGCTGCCCGGTCCCCAAGGTCACCCGTAAGGGAGGCGGCTCCGCGCTGCCGTACAAGCGGAACCTGCTGCGGTCCATCCTGCGCGAAGCCGTCTCCGGTGCGGGCGACCTGCCGGTCACCATGAAGATGCGCAAGGGCATCGACGACGACCACATCACCTACCTCGACGCCGGGCGCATCGCCGTCGAGGAGGGCGTCACCGCCATCGCCCTGCACGGCCGCACCGCCGCCCAGCACTACGGCGGCACCGCCGACTGGAGCGCCATCGCCCGGCTGAAGGAGCACGTCCCGGAGATCCCGGTGCTCGGCAACGGCGACATCTGGTCCGCCGAGGACGCGCTGCGCATGGTCCGCGAGACCGGCTGCGACGGCGTGGTCGTCGGCCGCGGCTGCCTCGGCCGACCCTGGCTCTTCTCCGACCTGGTCGCCGCCTTCGAGGGCCGCGACGACTTCCAGCGGCCCGTGCTGCGCGAGGTCGCCGACGTCATGGTCCGGCACGCCACGCTGCTCGGGGAGTGGCTCGGCGACGAGTCGCGCGGTGTCATCGACTTCCGCAAGCACGTCGCCTGGTACCTCAAGGGCTTCGCGGTCGGCTCCGAGATGCGCAAGCGGCTCGCCATCACCTCCTCGCTGGAGGAGCTGCGCTCCGGCCTGGACGAGCTGGACCTCGACCAGCCGTGGCCGACCGGCGCCGACGGCCCCCGCGGCCGCACCTCCGGCAACAACCGGGTGGTGCTCCCCGACGGCTGGCTGAAGGACCCGTACGACTGCGCGGGCGTCGGCGAGGAAGCCGAGCTGGACACCTCCGGCGGCTGAGCGGCAACAGGGCCGGTTCCCCTGAGGGACCGGCCCTGCCCTCAGGACCCCTAGGGGTCAGCCCTTCTTCGGGTGCGGGGTCGAGCCGTACGCGGTCAGGAAGCGGTCGCGGAAGAGGTTCATCTTCCATACCGGGGCGTCGTGGGCGGGGCGCAGGCCGTCCGTCCAGTTCCAGTCGCCGATCTTGTCGAGCACCTTCGGGTCCTTGGCGACGATCGAGATCGGTACGTCCCTGCTGGCGTGGTTGCCGCTGACGCGGGCGATGGGCTGGTGGTCGCCGAGGAAGACCAGCACGGTGTCCTTGGAGCCGTAGCGCTCCAGCCACTCGGTGAGCGCGGTGACCGAGTACTGGATCGACTTGCCGTACTCCTGGCGGGACTTGGTGGTGTCGGCGATCACGTCGGCCGGGTCGTTGCCCGCCGCCTCGATGCCCTTGAAGACCGAGCCGTCGCCCAGCTGGTCCCAGCCGACCATCTTCGGGATCGGGCCCCAGGGCTGGTGGCTGGACGTCAGGATGACCTCCGACATCACCGGCTTGTCGTGCTTCTTGCCGTGCACCCGCTGCTGGAACTGCTCCAGCGCGTACTGGTCCGGCATCGTCGACCAGCTGAACTTCGGTCCCTTGTAGCCGAGTTGGAAGGCGTTGTAGACCTTGTCCAAGCCGAAGAAGCTCTGCTCCGGCCATGCCTTCTGGATGCCCGGCATCACCCCGACCGTGTCCCAGGCGCCGGTCTTCTTGAACACCTTGGTGAGGCTGAGGTGGTCGCTCGCCATCACCGTGCGGTAGCGCTGCTGGTTGCTGACCCACAGCCCCGACAGGGTGGTGGAGTGGCCGAGCCAGCTGCTGCCGCCGTAGGTCGCCGAGGTCAGCCAGCCGCTCTTGGCGTGGTAACCCGCCTTCTCCAGCGCCTCGTTGCGGACGGCGAGGGTCTGGTCCACACCGGGTGCCATGATCGGGTCCTCGATCGCGCTGCGCCCGTAGCTCTCGATGAACGTGAAGATGACGTCCTTGCCGCGCAGGTCCGGCACCAGCTGGTCGGGCGGGGTCGCGCCGAACGCGTCCGCCCGGGCGACCTTCTGGAACGCGGCCTCGTCCTTCAGCGTGTTCGACACCCGCTGGGTCTGGCTCTGGATGGTGAGGGCCGCGCTGTCGGCGGCCAGCGGCACGCCCGCGAGCTGCACCCCGAAGGAGGAGCAGGTGATCCAGACGACGCCCGCGATCAGGGTGCCCCGCGTCGCGGTGGCCGAGTGCCGGGCGAGGACGTCGCTCAGGCGCACGACGGCGTAGGCCGAGGAGGCGAACAGCACCAGCACGAGGACGATCAGTCCGGCGGTCGCGGCGAGAGTGGCCGTCCGGCCGAGCGAGTCCTCCAGGTACGACTGCGCGTCGCCCAGCAGGCTCCAGTCCAGCACCAGGTTGAAGGTCCGGCCCAGGTACTGCTTGAACCCCATGTCGAGCCAGTTCAGCACCGTCAGCGCGGCGAGGACCACGCCGGAGAGCGCGGCCAGCACCACACGGGGCTTCCGGGGCAGCGCGAGCAGCACGGCCGCCCCGACGATCGCCTCACCGGGCAGCCGGAAGAAGCTGGCGGGGTGGACGCCCGCGATGGTGGCGGGCATCACCAGGGTGCAGACGACCAGTACCGCGGCCAGGATGGTGACGGCGCGGGAGAGGAAGCGGACCCGCCGGGGGTGCTCGGCCCGCCAGCGGGTGAGGCGGGCGAAGCGGGGTGGCTCGGGGGTGCCGGCTTCAGGGGTGGGTTCCGCGCCGGGGGTGCCCTCAGGGCTGCCCTCAGGGTCGGCCCCTACCTCCGCGTCCCCCGCAGGCGTGCCCGGCCGAACCTCGGGCTCGGCAACAGCCCCCGCGCCCCCTGGTCCCCCCGGCGCGCCGGGTGACGTATGCGTGTTCTTCTGCTGAGACAAACCCGGAGGTCCTTCCGCACGGGGCCGGTGACGACGGAGGCGGCGGGCCACGCTGGGGAGGCTGGGCAGGACCGGTGGCGGCCGGTCCGCCTGGCCCGCCGTCCTTCCGTACGGTCCACCGCGGACCGGTGTTCACGACCTACGGCAAATACCGGGCAAACGCCCGGTCAAGGCCGGTGTCAGGCACCCCCGACCGCGGTGAGCAGGGCGAGCGGCGCGGCAGCCGAACGGGACTCCCGCACACACGCGTGCGGGTACGGTACCGGCTCGGGGTGGGTGTCACGGCCGTAACCCGCCAGCACCTCGGGAAGCCGGTGACCCGCACAGGCCGCCGCGTCCACCAGGCCACGGGCCACCGCGCGGGCCTCGTCGTGCAGGCCGTAGCGGGCCAGGCCCAGGGTGATCAGCGCGTTGTCGTGCGGCCAGACGGAGCCCCGGTGGTAGGAGAGCGGGTGGTACGCGGCCTGGCCGGAGGCCAGCGTGCGCACGCCCCAGCCGGAGAAGAAGTCCGGCTCCAGCAGCCTGCGCCCGACGGCCTCCCCGTACTCCTTGTCCAGCAGCCCCGACCACAGCAGATGCCCGGCGTCCGAGGCGAGCGCGTCTATCCGGTGGCCGTCGCCGTCCAACGCCAGGGCGGGGAAGGACTGTTCGGGCAGCCAGAAGTCCCGCTGGAAGCGGTCGCGCAGGTCGGCCGCCGCCTGCTCCAGCAGCGCCGCGTACGTCCCGTCGTCCCACACCGTGCGCGCCAGCCACGCCGTGCGGCGCAGCGCGTCGTACGCGTATCCCTGCGCGCCCGCCGCCATCACCGCGCCGCTCGGCCGGGTGCCGTCGGCGCGGCAGATCGCGCCGGGGGAGTCCTTCCAGTTCTGGTTGGCGAGGCCGCCCTCGTCGGCGCGGTAGACGAGATAGCCGCGCGCGGTCAGCCCGCCGTGGTCCAGCATCCAGCCGACGGCGGCGCGGGCGTGCCGCTCCAGCCGCCGGGCGAGGGCCGCGTCCCCGGTGCGCTCGGTGTAGGCGCCGAGCAGGACCAGGAAGAGCGGGGTGGCGTCGACCGAGCCGTAGTAACGCCCGTACGGCACCTGCCCGAAGTGGGCCAGCTCGCCGTGCCGGACCTCGTGCACGATCTTGCCGGGCTGGGCGACCGGGGAGGTGCCGTCGGCCGTGGCCTGGGTGGCGGCGAGCGCGGGGAGCGTGGCGGCGGCCAGCTGAGGGCGGTACGGCAGCGCGAACAGCGAGGCGAGCAGGGCGTCCCGGCCGAGCAGCGTGAGGAACCAGGGCGCGCCCCCGGCAGGCACCCGCAACTCCTCCCCGTCCGGCCCCCGCGCCGGTACCTGGAGCGCGGCCAGGTCGGACAGCCCGCGCGCACAGGCGGCCGCCAACTCCGGCCAGGCGGTGGGGAAGGCGACCCCCTCCATGAACTCGTCCTCCGCTGATCGGAGTTGTCCGCTCACGGCGGCGGGGGAGCGGGGTACGCGCACCGCGCGCCGGTCGCCGTGCGGGCGGGCCATCACCCGCAGCAGCAGCTCCGCGCTTCCGTGCGGCGGGAGTTCGAGCGTCCAGACCAGCCGCCGGGCACCGGTACCGGTCTCCTCCACCGCGTCCGGGGCGGGGTCGGCGGTGATGGTCGTACAGGACCGCCACGCACCGCGCCGGTAACCGAACTCGATCCCGTCGTCCAGGACTTGGCGGCTGCGCACGGCGCCCGTCTTGACGTAGGTGCGATGGTCGGAGCGCAGCTCGAACTGGTCGGTGAAGTCGGCGTCGACGGTGAGGGCGAGCCGTACCGTGGTGGGTACCGGGAGATTGCCGGTGATCCGTACCGATTCCACGAACGAGCTGTCACCCACGGCCTGTGCACGCCACAGGGTGTACGCGGGCGGCTCCTGACGGCCACCGCGCGGCACCAGTACGCAGCGTGCCGTGTCGCCCTCCCCGACCGGCCGCAGCACCTCCGGCACGGCGCCGTCGACGGTGAGCTGCCAGCGGCTCAAGTGCCGGGCGTCGCGCACGAACAGCCCGTCCACCTGGCCGCCGCCGCGTACCCCGCTGATGTCGCCCCGGTCGCCCACGGCGGCGAACGTCGTTCCCCGTACGAGCAGATGAGTCATCCCCGGTTCCCTCCCTCTTCCCCAGTCTCCCGAGCCACGTCCGCACCGTGCAGCAGATCCAGCGTCAGCGCGGCGGTCCAGCCGAACCCCGGTGCCCCGCACGCCTCGCCGGTGTCGGGGTCCACGTACTCCGCGAACCCGGATTCCCCGGCCGTGCGCAGGAAGGCACCGCGCAGGGAGTCGGCGGCCCCGCTCTCGCCATGGGCCCGCAGTCCGCGCTCCACCAGCCAGGCCGTGTTGAACCAGGCCGGGCCGCGCCAGTAGCGGTTCGCTTCGAAGGCCGGGCCGCGCAGGTCGTAGCTGGGTACGAGCCCGGTGCGCGCCGCGAAGTGCGGGCCGCGCAGGGTGCCCACCAGCGCGCCCGCCACCTCGCGGGGGAGGCCGGGCAGCAGCAGCGGGACCAGGCCCGACACGCTCCGCTCCCGGATCGGGCCGTCGCCCCGCAGGTCCCGGCACAGGAACATCCCGGACGCGTCGTCCCACAGCCGCTCCACCAGGGCCGCCGTCAGCCGCTCGGCGCGGGCGTGGCGGGCGGTGCCGGGGGCGCCCAACTCGGCGGCGATCCGGGCGAGGGCGTGCTCGGAGGCGATCAGCAGGGCGTTGAAGGACGGGTCCTCCACCGCGAACTCGCCTTCTCCGTCCGCGTATCCGCCGTCCCGGTAGTCGGCCGCGAGACGCACGTACCGCCCGTAGTCCAGGTCGGTCGGCCGGTCCCCGGCGGCGCCGTGATCGAGGTCGGCGCGGCGGAAGGAGCGGGCCGGGGCCGGGGTGACGCGGGCCAACGGGCCGTCCCAGCAAGGGCTGTTGTCCATGCCCTGCTCCCACGGGTGCACCACCGACACCAGCCCGCCCCCGCCGAGGTCCCGGCGGTGCAGCAAATAGCGGTGCCAGGAAGCCAGTCGGGGATACACGCGGGCCAGGAAGCCGCGCGCCCGCGACAGGACGGGGTCGGCCCGGTGCACCAGCCAGGCCGCCAGCGCGTGCACGGGTGGCTGCACGATGCCGGACGTCTGTACGGTGCGCGGGGCGCCCGCGGGCCGCCCGGCGGTGGACGAGCGCCAGAAATCCGGGCTCGGGAAGTAGGCGTCGAGCGGCACGGAGGGGGAGAACACGATGTGCGGCACCCGCCCGTCCGCCCACTGCGCCGCGAGCAGCGTCTCCAGCTCCGTCTGCGCCCGCAGCGGCGACAGATGCCTGAGCCCGATGGCGATGAACGCCGAGTCCCAGGACCACTGGTGCGGGTACAGGCTCCGGGAGGGGACCGTCGAGCCGCCCGTCCAGTTCGCCGCCAGCACCCGGGCCGCCCTGACGTGCAGCGATGCGGCCGAGGGCGCGGGGGGAGGCGAGGAGGAGGGTGGATCGTATGCGATCCCGCGCTCGGTGACACGGGCGGTGAGCTGGGCAGTGCGATCCACTCGGGGCTCCCCGAAGACGTCCGGCCGGCCTGGTTTGGTTGTGTCTATCGCAGGGTTACGTCCATTTAACACGCAAAACTCAATATGTAATGCAAACTTGAGGAACACAAGGGGGTGGCATGACCGGAAAGCCGGGCAGGACGGCCAGGGGCGGCGCTCAGACGAGCGCCGGTGATCTGCTCGACCTGGTGCGCAGTGGACAGGCCGTCACGCGCGGCGCGCTCCAGCAGCTGACCGGGCTCTCCCGAGCCACGGTCGGCCAGCGCCTGGACCGGCTGTTCCGGGCGGGCTGGCTGCGCGAGGGCGCGGGCGGCCCGGTCGACTCCCCGCTCGGCGGCCGCCCCGCCATCACCCTGGAGTTCGACGGCTCGCACGCCATGGTCCTCGCCGCCGACCTCGACACCCGGCACGCCCGCGCCGCCCTGCTCACCCTGACCGGCGAGATCCTCGCCGAGCGGGCCGGTGCCCTGGTCGTCGAGGACGGCCCGGAGGTGGTCCTCGCCGGTCTCGGCCGCTGGTTCGCCGAGCTGCTCGCCGAGACCGGGTACGCGCCGGAGTCGGTGTGCGGGATCGGGCTCGGTGTGCCGGGCCCGGTGGACAGTGAGACCGGGCGGGTGGTGCAGCCGCCGATGATGTCCGGCTGGGACGGCTACGACATACGGGGCCGCCTCTCCCGCGCCTTTGCCGAGCACACCGGTATCAGTACTGGTACCGATACGGGTACCAGTACCGGTGCCGATACCCGTATCGGCCCGGTCCCGGTATTCGTGGACAACGATGCCAACCTGATGGCGTACGGGGAGCAGCGCACCGGGTACCAGGATTGCCGGGCGTTTGTACTGGTCAAGGTCAGTACCGGTATCGGCGCCGGGGTCGTGGTCGACGGCGCGATCTACCGGGGCGTGGACGGCGGCGCGGGCGACCTCGGGCACATCCGGGTCGGCACCGAGGCGCTGTGCCGCTGCGGCTCGTACGGCTGTCTCGCCGCCGTCGCCAGCGGTGGCGCCGTGGCCCGGCGGCTGACGGAGGCGGGCGTACCGGCCGCGTCCGGCTCCGACGTACGGGAACTGCTGGCCGCCGGGCACCCGGAGGCGGCGGCCCTGGCACGGGAGGCCGGGCGCCGGGTCGGGGACGTATTGGCGACCGTCGTCACCCTGCTCAACCCCGGAGTGCTGATGATCGCGGGCGACCTCGCCGGGACGCCCTTCCTGACCGGGGTGCGCGAACTGCTCTACCAGCGGGCGCTGCCCCGCTCCACGGCCCACCTCGACGTCGTCACCGCGCGGCTGGGGGAGCGGGCCGGGCTGATCGGCGCGCGAGCCTTGGTCGTGGAGCATCTGTACGCGCCGGAACGAGTGGAGGAGCGGCTCGCCGCGCTCGGTGTGTGACGCCCCGGTTTCCGGCCCGGAACGGCGTCCGCATGGTGAAATCCCGTGCCGTGTGGCAGCGTGATTCTCGCCACCCTTGATAAGGGTCGCGCTCAGATGAGCGGATCATGAGCGGCTGCACTTCTCCAAGGGGTGGCACTCGGTGCCACCCCTGCGGCGTTCATTGATCGAAATCAAGCGTGCCGATCACCGCTCATCTGAGCAGGATGGGGCGTCGCGGCAGGCCCGTCCGTTCAAGAAGTGAACACTCGCGTGGCCCTGGCCTTGCCATGCCTTTGCTTTAGATCCTGTGGCAGACGGCTGGTTACAGGCTTATGACGCACGACTGGACGTACCAAGGCGCCTTCGATCTGGGTATGTTCCTCGCCGTCAGGGCAGCCACCGTGGCCTCAAGGAGTCGAGACCCGTGTCGGAAAACAAAGAGCCTCACGTAGCGAAGTTCGTCTACGACTTCACCGAAGGCAACAAGGACCTCAAGGACCTGCTCGGTGGCAAGGGTGCCAACCTCGCCGAGATGACCAACCTCGGACTGCCGGTCCCCCCCGGCTTCACCATCACCACCGAGGCGTGCAAGGTCTACCTGGACAGCGGCGAGGAGCCCGCCCCCCTGCGCGACGAGGTGAGTGCGCACCTCGACGCCCTCGAGCAGCGGATGGGCAAGAAGCTCGGCCAGGCCGACGACCCGCTGCTGGTCTCGGTCCGCTCCGGCGCCAAGTTCTCCATGCCCGGCATGATGGACACCGTCCTGAACATCGGCCTCTCCGACAAGTCGGTGAAGGGCCTGGCCAAGCAGGCGGGCGACGAGCGGTTCGCGTGGGACTCCTACCGCCGCCTCATCCAGATGTTCGGCAAGACCGTCCTCGGCGTCGACGGCGAGCTCTTCGAGGAGGCGCTGGAGAAGGCCAAGGAGGCCAAGGGCGTCCAGGTCGACACCGAGCTGGACGCGGCCGACCTGAGGAAGCTGGTCACCGCCTTCAAGAAGACCGTCAAGGCCGAGGCCGGCCGGGACTTCCCGCAGGACCCGCGCGAGCAGATGGACCTCGCCATCCACGCGGTCTTCGACTCCTGGAACACCGACCGGGCCAAGCTCTACCGCCGCCAGGAGCGTATCCCGGGCGACCTGGGCACCGCGGTCAACGTCTGCTCCATGGTCTTCGGCAACCTCGGCCCTGATTCTGGTACCGGCGTCGCCTTCACCCGTGACCCCGCCTCCGGGCACCAGGGTGTCTACGGCGACTACCTCCAGAACGCGCAGGGCGAAGACGTGGTCGCGGGTATCCGCAACACCGTGCCGCTCGCGGAGCTGGAGAACATCGACAAGGCGTCGTACGACCAGCTGATGCAGATCATGGAGACGCTGGAGAACCACTACAAGGATCTCTGCGACATCGAGTTCACCATCGAGCGCGGCAAGCTGTGGATGCTCCAGACCCGCGTCGGCAAGCGCACCGCGGGCGCGGCGTTCCGGATCGCCACCCAGCTGGTGGACCAGGGCCTGATCGACGAGACCGAGGCGCTCCAGCGGGTCAACGGCGCCCAGCTCGCCCAGCTGATGTTCCCCCGCTTCGACGAGGACGCGCGGGCCGAGCAGGTCGGACGCGGCATCGCCGCCTCGCCGGGCGCGGCGGTCGGCAAGGCGGTCTTCGACTCGTACACCGCCGTCAAGTGGTCCCGCTCGGGCGAGAAGGTCATCCTGGTACGCCGGGAGACCAACCCCGACGACCTGGACGGCATGATCGCCGCCGAGGGCATCCTCACCTCGCGCGGCGGCAAGACCTCCCACGCGGCCGTGGTCGCGCGCGGCATGGGCAAGACCTGTGTCTGCGGCGCGGAGGAGCTGGAGGTCGACACCAAGCGGCGCCGGATGACCGTGCCGGGCGGGCATGTGGTGGAGGAGGGCGACGTCATCTCCATCGACGGCTCCTCCGGCAAGGTGTACCTCGGTGAGGTCCCGGTCGTCCCATCTCCGGTCGTGGAGTACTTCGAGGGCCGGATGCACCCGGGCGCCGACGACGCCGACGAGCTGGTCGAGGCCGTGCACCGGATGATGGCCTTCGCCGACCGCAAGCGCAGGCTGCGGGTGCGGGCCAACGCCGACAACGCCGAGGACGCGCTGCGCGCCCGCCGGTTCGGCGCCCAGGGCATCGGCCTGTGCCGTACCGAGCACATGTTCCTCGGGGACCGGCGCGAGCTGGTCGAGCGGCTGATCCTCGCGGACACCGAGGTGGAGCGCGAGGAGTCACTGAAGCAGCTTCTCCCGCTGCAGAAGCAGGACTTCATCGAGCTGTTCGAGGCGATGGACGGCCTGCCGGTGACGGTACGTCTCCTCGACCCCCCGCTGCACGAGTTCCTGCCCGACATCACCGAGCTGTCGGTCCGCGTGGCCCTCGCCGAGTCCCGGCAGGAGCCGCACGAGAACGAACTCCGCCTGCTCCAGGCCGTGCACCGGCTGCACGAGCAGAACCCGATGCTGGGCCTGCGCGGCGTACGCCTCGGCCTCGTCATCCCCGGCCTGTTCACCATGCAGGTCCGCGCCATCGCGGAGGCGGCCGCCGAGCGCAAGACCGCCAAGGGCGACCCCCGCGCCGAGATCATGATCCCGCTGGTCGGTACGGTCCAGGAGCTGGAGATCGTCCGCGACGAGGCAGACCAGGTCATCGCGGAGGTCGAGGCGGCGACGGGTACGAAGCTGAAGCTGGCGATCGGCACGATGATCGAACTCCCGCGCGCCGCGCTGACCGCGGGCCAGATCGCGGAGGCCGCCGAATTCTTCTCCTTCGGCACGAACGACCTCACGCAGACGGTGTGGGGCTTCAGCCGGGACGACGTGGAGGCATCGTTCTTCACGGCGTACCTGGAGAAGGGCATCTTCGGGGTCAGCCCGTTCGAGACGATCGACAAGGACGGGGTGGGCTCGCTGGTCAAGTCGGCCGCCGCAGCCGGCCGCGCCACCCGCCCCGACCTGAAGCTCGGCGTGTGCGGCGAGCACGGCGGCGACCCGGAGTCCGTCCACTTCTTCCACGAGGTCGGCCTGGACTACGTCTCCTGCTCCCCGTTCCGCATCCCGGTCGCCCGCCTGGAAGCGGGCCGCGCGGCCACCCAGTCGGAGGGCAGCGACCACCGCTGACCCTTCCCGGCCCCGGAGCCCGCCGTCGGTCCCCGACCCTCACCACCGATCGCCGACGGGCCCCGGCACCAAAAAGAGAGGCGGCACCCTGTGCGGGGGTGCCGCCTCTTTGGGGGTGGGGGGCTGTCAAGATGCGGCGCCGACCAGGCCAAATGTTGTTTGCTGGCGTTGGTTGTCGTTGAACCTGCGCGGGGCTGTTGGGCCCTCTGGGTACGGCTCCGGCTTGTCACTTACGGTGGCGGTCGCCAGGGTGCGTACCTGTGGCTGTTCTCTACAGTCACAACTGATCACCGTCTCCCTTGACCAGCGGACCGCAGGAGCTCACGGCTCTGTCCAGCTCGGGCGCCGTGGGCTTCTGTCGTTGCCGGTCGGCGTCGGGTGACCTCGGACGGCCCAGGGACGCCCCCGGAACATGGCGAAACTCGCTATCAACCAGTCATCGCTGCGGAGCCAGCCGAAGTTGCGGACGGCTACTCAAGGGAGCTTGCCAGTAGGCGAACCCTCCCTAGACCGGCGTGCCTGGCGATAGGCTAATTCTGGCGACCATGGCTCACACAGAAGGCTACGGGTGACTAGTGCGTAACATTGCAGACGTTGAAAACTTTGGGGCCATCGACGCAGATGCCGATGAATTGTTGCGCGAATGCTTTCAGGACCATCCTGCATATCTTGCCGCCAAGCGTAATAAGAAGTTCCTAATCCTTGGTCGCAAAGGGTCAGGCAAGACAGCAATATTCAAAAGGATTCTAACTGAGCGTTATCCCCATGAATTCGCTTATGGCCACTCGTTCGACGATTACCCATGGCATCATCATGACCTGCAAGCGCAGACGGGAGTCCCGGAAGAGCGCCGGTATTTTCACAGCTGGAAGTATCTCACCTTGCTCGGCTTGGCGAAACTCCTCCTGAACGTCGACCAGAGCCAGCCGTGGAGCGACGAGTCTTTCGACTCTGTGCAAGCGTTGGAAGATTTCGTTGTGGATTCCTACGGGTCGCGCGATCCGGATGTGCGGCAACTATTCAGTCCGGATAAGGAGTTGCGGTTCAAGGGCGCCTTCAAGTTGCCCTTTATTGACATAAGTGGTGAACGGGTGCGAGTCAAGGAGCTTCCTCCGCATATTCAGGAAGTCAATCGCGCCATTCAGGAACATATTCTTCGAGCCTTGAATCCAAGGAACTCCTACTACATTTGTTTCGATCAGCTCGACCTTGGATTCATCAAGTCTGATCCGGCGTACTCTCAGCGACTGATCGGGCTGATCCTTGCGGCCAGAGATCTATTCTTGGCGGCACGAGAACGCGGGAAAAAGCTCAACGTCGTTGTCTTCCTCAGGGACGACATCTACCAAGACCTCCAATTCGAGGACAAGAATAAGATCACTGAAAACTTCTCCGAACTGGTTCAGTGGCACGAGAGCATCGGCGGCCTGACCCTCGAGGGCCTGATGGAGAGTCGGTTCAGTCGCGTCCTCGGGGAGGACTCCGGGGAGTCTATTACCTGGGATCGAGTGTTCGACGAGACGCGCGAGATGCCGAGTAGGCAGACCAAATATAAGCACATCTGCGATCGCACATTCCTACGTCCGAGAGATATTATCAAGTTCTGCAACGAGGTCTTGGACCAATATAAGCAGCCAATTTTTGCTGTCGGCGGACAGTTCGATAACCAGGTAGTGCATGAGGCCCGATCGGGGTACTCGGATTACCTCCTCAACGAGCTCGATGACGAGATAGCTAAGCACGTTCCCCAGTACAAGGAGTACCTGGAGGTAGTGAAAGAAATGGGCTCCCTCCAGTTCTCTCTAGAAGAGTTCACAACGACCTGGGGTCGACGTACCAGTCTCTCCGGCATTGACCCTATCCTTGCGTTGGGTCAACTATTTGAGTTCTCGGTGGTGGGCTACTTGAAGCCTGGTGGGCGTGGCGGTGGCTCGGAGTACGTATGGCGCTATCGAGATCCGCGTGCCCGCTTCAATGCATCCTCGGAAGTCTTCAGGGTTCACCCTGGCTTCAAAGAAGCACTCGACCTCGTCCGCCAATCCGCATAGTCGGCCAAACAAGTCAGGTCGGTGGAGAGGCTTTGGGTTGGAGTTCATTTGGTGCGAGTGATCATAGCCCATTCCGCTAGTCAGCGGATCGGGCAGCTTTGTTAGCCTACCCGTTAGTGCTCGATTTTGGGCCGTGATTTTCGAGGCTCGCATCAAATCGGCTGCCTAAAGCTGTGGAGCCGGCCGGCCCCAGCCTCAGAGAGTTTCTTTCCAGCCTTCATCCGCATGCACGCAGCGCGCCCGCGCCGTGCGCGGGCCTTGACGGAGTAAAGAAATTTGTACCGCGCTGCCAGCGCTAAAACGGCTGCGCGATGAAGGTTGTTGCTCCGTGAGTGCTCGCCATCGTTGGCATCAGACACTGATGCCAACAGGGGCTCTTCCCGCGGCTAGTAGATGCGAACTAGCAGCAAGCAACTCTGGGTACGGTTCGGCCAAGCGGGCCGCCTCCATGGCGGACGCAATCAGCTCATCTGTAGGTCCTTCGCCCGGCTGCTGCTCCGCCGCCTTCACCAGCGACCACGCCGGGCCCTCGATTCCGAAAACCTGCACGTCGGTCAGGCCGGATGTCAACAACTCCGAAGCCAGCTCCTCGGCCCTGTGGAAGTAGCTCAGGGTGAATCCGCGTACTCCGTCATAAACAGCCGTCTCAAGAATCTTGGAGACGGATTCACGGATGCGCTCCGTGTGAAGGTGGGCGTAAGTCACGTGCTCAAAGAGCGAGGCATACCGGTTGATGGCGGCTGCTACGACCAAGCCGCCCGGCTTCACTGCGCGCCGGGCTTCGGCCAGTGCAGTGCGCCGGTCCTCGGGGTTGGGCAGGTGATATAGCGGCCCGAGAAGCTGCACCACGTCGAAACTGTCGTCCGGTTCACTCAGGTCGCGAGCGTCTCCCACCACTGCTGTGCACACCCTTGACGCTGTCTCGACGTGACGGGGGACTGGGTCCACAAGTGTCACGTCGTAGCCGTCCTTCACCAGCCATTCGGCATGAATCCCGGTCCCCCCGCCCACGTCGAGCACGCGGGCCGGTGCAGGGGGAAGGAACCGGCGGAGAAGCTCTTGCGTGCGGGCCAACTCCATCCGTCCGTCTGCCGATGTGCGCAGGCGGTCGTCCTCGTTCACCGTTTCGCCGTAGAACTGCATTACAGAGGGGGCCAATTCGGGAGTCGGCATGGTCGCAGTATCGTGCGTACCGGTGGACCAGTCCAGCGTGCGAGGTAGGGGAAACCATGGCTGTTCTGAAGTATGAGGAGATCGCCGAGTCGCTTCGGGCCCGCATCGCCGCTGGGGAGTTCGCCCCCGGCGAGACCATCCCGTCCGGCCGAGACCTGGCCGAGCAGTGGGGGGTGTCGCGGGCTACCGCCATCAAGGCTGTGGATGTGCTCCGCAACGACGGCGTAGTGGTGGCCAAGCAGGGGACCGGTTTCGTGGTGACGGAGACACCCGTGGCGAGGGCTGCCGGCGCTCGTCGGGCCGGGGCGGCACGCATCCTCGGCGGGATGCCTTTCCTGCGGGTCGGGGTGCCCGACTGGGCCGAACCGCCCGCGCGCGTCGCAGAGGCGCTGGGTCTGGCGGCCGCCGTACTGGCTCTTCGGCGCGTCCGGGTCCTCCAACTCCCCGATGGGAGCCCTCATAGCTGTGTGGAGGCGTGGTTCCCTCCAGAGATCGCAGAGGCGGCACCCCGGCTGTCCGGCGCCGCGCCCATCGCCGAGGGCACGACTCGCTACGTCCGTCGGCAGACCGGGCGTTTCCCGGCAGAAGGAGTGGACGTGATCACCATGCGCCTCGCCACCGATGTTGAGGCGGAGCGGCTGGGGGTCGAGGAGGGCAGCGCTGTCGCTGTTCTTCTGCACACGGCGCGCGACCAGGAGGGGCGCCCGCTGGTCTGCGAAGAGGGCATTACCCCTGCCTCGCTCTTCGAACAGGTAGACACCTACGCGATGTAGAAGAACCTCTGAAGCGGAAGCTCGCTGCCTCGCGTGTCTGCACCTGATGCCTCATCAAGTGCTTTGAGCTGCTGGGACACACTTCCCCGTTCATCAAGCCCAGATTCATCCTTGACTGGACCGGTCCACCGGTCCAGCCTGGATGCGCAAGCCGCACCGCCATACGGCGGAACGGCTCCGGTTCGGGGTGGCCTGCCATTCCGCCATGTCTGTCTGGATGGTGTCGTCATGCGGTGCGTTCACTGGCGCAGGGTGCCCCTCGACTTGGTGCGGGAAGCTCAGGAGAAGCTGACTGTTGATCACGTCGACAGGGCGGTGCAGTGCCAGCTGTCCACGCACGATGGTGACCACTTCGGTCTCCTCGGCGACGACGGCATGTGCGGGACCGCACTGTGGCTCCGCTGGTACGGGATGAGTGAGGCGGAACTCGTCGTACTCCCGGACTGCCCGGCGACCGGCGGGGAGGGCTGCTGTCTGTTCGCCGATCACGCCGAGCGGCACACCTGGGAGGACACGCCGGAGGAGGCCCCGTGCATCAGCTGATCGCGAGCCCGTGCGACGGAATCTTCTCGATTGCCCGCCTCGGCTCCAAGGGCGGAATCCGTATCTCCCGGACGCGTTACGAAGGGCTGGCCTCGACCGCCGAGAGCAGCAACCCTCTGCCGACCTGGCTCCTCGACCACGCTCTCACGGCCTGGAGCATGGATCTGGCGGGCGCGGTGATGCGGGACACCGTACTCATGCGCCCAGGTACCGGCCTCGGCTACGGCCGGGCCGCGTACGAGATCAACAAGGGCTACAACAGCCGCGGCTGTCGCTGGAGACGCCTCGTAACCGCGCCTGAAGGCGGCTCTCGCCGAGAACCTGGCTACAAGTGGGCCTGCACCAGGGCCGACAGTTCGGCCTCGGTGGCCCCGGCCGGGACGCGCACGTCGAAGGTGTAGCCGTCGTCGCAGAACACCAGGTCCAGATGTATGGGTGTCAGGCTGCGGAAGGCGATCGCCAGCCAGATCGCGTCCTTCTCCCACACGTCCAGGTACAGGCAGGTGCCGTCCTCGTGCAGGTGAGCCTCGCCCGGGCCGTTCTCCGTGTCGAGCGCCCAGCTGAGAGCGCGCGCCGCACTACGGGCCGACGAATCGATCTTGACCTCAGCCCACCGGGTGCGGATCACCTCGGTCAGCGCATCCCGATCGACGTGCCATCCGCCCGCATCACCCTCGACCACCACCATGAACGCCACGGGCAGGGTCTATCAGATGCCCATGGCACGGCGCCGATCAGGGACGGAGTGACGCCTAACCCCAAAGATCACGATTGAGTGAACGTCAGCGGTTTGCCGCAACCGCACACATCCTTCACGAGTCACACACGTGCAAGTCACACAGTGTGCCTCGGGAGGGACCATGAACCAGTCGCAGCCTCAGCAGCCCCAGCAGCAGCCGGGATGGGGCGGCCCCCAGCAGCCCTACGGGCAGCCGCCGTTCCAGCCGCAGCCGCAGCCGCCGAAGAAGAGCGGCATCGGGAAGATCCTCGGTATCGGGTGTCTCGGGATCATCGGCCTGTTCGTGCTGATCGGGATCATCGGGGCCGCCCTGGGCGCCGGAGGTGACTCCAAGTCCGGGAAGGCCACTGGCTCCGGTGACGCCAAGGCTGCCGCGCCCAAGCAGGAGCAGCCCGCTGACGACAAGGGCAAGGGGGACGACGAGAAGGCCGACAAGGCCAAGTCCGACGCCAAGCCGGAGAAGAAGGTCGTCACCTTCAAGGTGTGGGGCACCGCCCCCGGCGGGGCGCTCGGTCCGCTGGACATCACCTACGGGTCAGACTCCGACAACCGTAAGGGCGCCTGGAAGAACGGCTCCTTCACGGCCACCCTGCCGCTGAACGACGACGCGATGTACTACAGCCTCACCGCGCAGCTCCAGGGCTCCGGCGACATCAACTGCTCGGTCACGGTCGACGGCCACACGAAGAAGGGCCACGCGGCCGGGGGCTACAACATCTGCGACGCCCAGCTCAGCTCCGGCCTGCTCGGCGGATGGAACTGATCCGTCACGTGGGCCGGGCGCCCGTCAGGTGGGCGAAGACCACCACGTTCCCCTGATATCCCGTCGACTTGGAGTACCCGCCCCCACAGGTGATCACCCGGAGTTCCGGGTGGGACGAGGCGCCGTAGACCTTGGTGTCGGGGAAGTCCTTCGCCGCGTACACCTCGACCGCGTCCACCGTGAAGACGGCAGTCGTGGCGTCCTCGCGGTCCACCTCGATCACCGCGCCGCGCTTCAGGGCGCCGAGGTCGTAGAAGACGGCGGGGCCCTCGGTGTTGTCGACGTGGCCGGCCACGATCGCGGTGCCGGTGTCGCCGGGGGTGGTGCCCGCCTCGTACCAGCCCGCGAGGTTCTTCTCGGCGGGGGGCGGGGCGTCCAGGCTGCCCGAGGAGGTCAGGGCGAGGCCCATCAGGGGAGCGTTCACCCGGATCGTGGGGATGCGGATACGGGTAGGCGGGGACGCCATCAGGGGTGGGGCGGCGCCGCGTTCGCCACCCGGATCGGGGCGGCCCTCGGCGGCGGACGGCTGCGGGGGAGTACCGGTATCGGTACTGGTACCGAGCAGCCAGATACCGGTACCGAGCGCGAATACCGTGACGGCGGCTATGGCGGTGTCGCCGATCCTGCGCATGGGAACCCCTTCTTCCCGGAGACGACGACCCCCTCAAGGGGAGGCCCGCCCCCTAGGGGTCACGAGGGGCATCGGACCCTTAGGGGGCGGGACTTCGCGGTACCGGCGACGGACAGCGGAGGGTGTCCGTCAGATCCCGTCGCCTCTCGCCCGGCGATGCAGGAGCCAGGTACCGCCCGCGGCGGCGACGGCCAGAGCCGCCACACCCGCCGTGGTCTGCGTGGGGCCGGGGCCGAACGCGCCGCCGACACCCGTCTTCACACTGCCGTGCGGCTGCACCTGCCCGTGCGCCCCGGCCATGGTCACCGTCAGGTCCCCCCGCACCTGCCGGTCGCCCTCCGCGCACCGCGCGACGATCTCGTATGTCCCCGGCTGCGCCCCCGTCGGCACCTGGAACTGCCCGATCGCCTCGCCCTCGTGCGTGGTGGGCGCCAACGCGAACGTTCCCGCGCCCACCGCCCCCGCGTCGCCGAGCGCCGCGCCCTTCTCCCCGCAGGCCGCCGTGTTCACCGTGACCTGGCTGCCCGGCAGTGCGGTGGACGGGTACACCTGGAGGCTGCCGACCTGCGCGGGCCGCAGGTGCGGAACGCCCGCGTGGGCCGGAGCGGTGCCGAGCCCGGCCGCGGCTACGGCCAGCGCGGTACCGGTCAGCAGACGGGCGGTGCGTCGCATGGTCTCCCCAGAGCTTGTCCGACTCGTGTGATCCAGGGGCGTGCCCCTGCCCTTTCGAGGTAAAGGCCACCGCGCCCGGCGCGCCTCCCGAGCCGTCGCCCCCGCTGCGGTGAACGGGTGGCGCCCGCCGCCCCCGCACGGGTGAGGCGGAACGGCGTAACCGCAGGTCAGGGGCACCACAGGGACAGGGGGGCAAGTGCACACGAATGGCGTGCGGCCGGGGGGAACGCGAAGACGGTGCGCCGGAAGCCCGACGCACCGTCAGTCACCGCTCGCTGAAGCAGGTTCAGCTCACGTTCACCGCGGTCCACGCCGCCGCGACCGCGCTGTACTCCGCGCTTCCGGCCCCATACAGGTCCTTCGCCGCGTTCAGGGTCGCCGTGCGGGCGCCCGCGTACTTGGTGGAGGAGGTCATGTACACCGTCAGCGCCCGGTACCAGATCTTGCCGACCTTGTCCCGGCCGATGCCGGTCACCGACTGGCCGCCCACGGTCGGGGAGTCGTACGACACGCCGTTGATGGTCTTCGCGCCGCTGCCCTCGGCGAGCAGGTACGCGAAGTGGTTGGCGACGCCGGAGGAGTAGTGCACGTCCAGGTTGCCGAGCGAACTCGACCAGTAATCGGCCGAGTTGCCGTCCTTGGAGGGCTTGTCCATGAAGCGCAGCGCGGCCTTGCCGAAGCCGGGCTTCACGATGCGCTCACCGATGAGGTAGTCGCCTTGGTCGGTGCCGTTGTCCGCGTGCCACTCGACCATCGTGCCGAGGATGTCCGAGGTCGCCTCGTTCAGACCGCCGGACTCGCCCGAGTACGTCAGCGCGGCCGTCTTGGAGGTGACGCCGTGCGTCATCTCGTGCCCGGCCACGTCGAGCGCGACCAGCGGGCCGAACGTGGTGCCGTCACCGTCGCCGTACGTCATGCAGAAGCAACTGTCGTCCCAGAAGGCGTTGTTGTAGTTGCTGCCGTAGTGGACGCGGTTGTACGAGCCCTTGCCGTCGCCCGCGATGCCGTTCCGGCCGTGGACGTCCTTGTAGTAGTCCCAGGTCTGGTCGGTGCCGTACTGGGCGTCGACGGCAGCCGAGGCGCGGTCGGCGGTGGCGCCGGTGCCCCAGTGGTTGTCGGTGTCGGTGAACACCGTCGAGGGGGCGCGGCTCAGGCAGATCCCGAGGATGCACAGGTCGGTCTTGTTGGCCGCGTCGCCGGTGTAGGTGTTGCCGCGTGTCGCGTCCTTGAGCTGGTACGACGAGCCGGACTGGGTCGTCTGCAGCGGAACGGTGCCGCTGTACAGCGACTTGCCGTCGCCCGCCGCCGTCTCGATGCTGTCCCACGCGTCGATCCGGGCGCCGGTGCGGGCGTCGGTCAGCACGGTACGGCCCACCGGGTTGCCGAGGGTGTCCAGGCCGACCGCGTTGGTGCGCCAGGCCAGTCGGGGCGCCCCGTGCAGGGCGTCGACGACCAGCTGCGGCTTGGCCTTGGCCTGGGTCAGCTTCCGGGGGCTCGCGGCACGCAGCGCGTCCACCGCGATCCCGGCCGCCTTCGGGCCGGTCAGCTTCGGGGTGACGGTGGGCAGCGAGAGCGCGGTACGGGTGGCGCGGTCGGCGCCGCGGTAGGCGCCGCCGGAGTTCAGGTGGACCACGAAGTCCCCGCCGAGCACGGGAAGCTGGTGATACGTGCGGTCGTAACGGACGTGCTGCGTACCGTCCTTGTCGACGATCACGTCCCGGACACTGGTGCCCTGGTCGGAGGTGAGGCCGAGGCTCGTCGCGTGCGCGACCAGGATCGAGGCCGCGTCCGCGAGCGTGGTCGCCCGCTGCGGTCCGGGGTCGGCCTGGGCGGCGGGGGAGAGGGCGGTGACCAGCAGGGTTGCCGCGGCCGCGGCGGTTCCGGCGGTGGCGAGACGACGGGACCCTCGGACGTGCTGCCGTATCCGGCTCATCGGTCTCCTTGGGTGAGGCGCCTGTGAGGCGTGGGGGTGGCGCGATGCCCTAGAGATTTAAGAGGGCATGACATGTCATGTCCATAGCGCCGTCAGGGGGCCTGATGGGGTTCTCGTGGAGATCCCCTACGGGGCGTGACGGCGCGTGGAGATCCCTTAGGGGACTGGCGACCGCGGGGCTTCCGGGCGTGTGACAGCCGCACCAACCGCGTCGACCGGCTGGTCGCCCGCGGCCTCGTGGTCCGCGAGTCCGTGCCCGGAGACCGCCGCAGACTGCACATCGCGCTCACCGACGCCGGGCGGGACCTCGTCGACCGCGTCGCGGAGGGGCACGTGCGGAACCAGCGGAAGATCCTCTCGGGGCTGGAGGACACCGACCGTGACGAACTGGGCCGCATCCCGCGCGAGTTGCTGGTCTCCCTGGGGGACACCCCCTAGGGAGCCAGCGCCCGCTGGATGCCCTTCTCCCGCGGGCCGAGGAACCGCGGATCAGGGCGCAGCGCCACGTCCAGCGCCGCCTTGCCCGCCGCGAAGACCTCGCGGGTGCCGCCGTAGTACCAGGTGGCGTCGTGCTTCGCCTCGACCCCGAGGCCGTACGAGGTGACGCCCGCCGCCTCGCAGAGGGCCACCGCGCGGCGGATGTGGAAGCCCTGGCTGATCAGGACCGCGCGGTGGACGCCGAAGATCCGGCGGGCGCGGACGCAGGAGTCCCAGGTGTCGAAGCCCGCGTAGTCGCTGACGATCCGTCCGGCCGGGACCCCGTGGCGGCTGAGGTAGGCGCGCATCGCGCTCGGCTCGTCGTAGTCCTCGCGGCTGTTGTCGCCCGTGACCAGCACCGCCTTGATCCGGCCGGCGCGGTACAGCCGGGCCGCCGCGTCCAGCCGGTGCGCCAGGTACGGGGAGGGCCCGCCGTCCCACAGACCGGCGCCGAAGACGACGGCGACGTCGGTACGCGGCACGTCGGACGCCGTGCGCAGCCGGTCCGCCGTCGACACGTACAGCCAGGTCGACGGAAGCAGGGCCAGCACGCACCCCGCGACCACGCCCCGCACCAGCCGTCGGCGCCCCCGCACCGTACGCGGCAGCCTCGGTCGGCCGATCCCCATCCCGCCCCCTGTGGTGTCCGAACCCCGCCCCGGAGGACGTGAAACACGCCCACGTGGTTCACTCCGCCCCCGCATACCGCCACAATTCCGTCCCCCCTGCCCCGCGATGTCCGTACCGGCGCTTACTGTCGAGGCATGGAAGGCACCGCACACCCCTCGGCCTACGATCCGACCTCCGTCGAACGCTGGGCACCCGAACCCGACAAACGCCCTGGCCGGACCGCCTTCCAGCGCGACCGCGCCCGCATCCTGCACTCCGCCGCGCTGCGCCGCCTCGCGGGCAAGACCCAGGTCGTCACGCCCGGCACCCGCACCCCGGCGTGGGACGCCACCCCGCGCACCCGCCTCACCCACTCCCTGGAGTGCGCCCAGGTCGGCCGCGAGCTGGGCGCCGCCCTCGGCTGCGACCCCGACCTCGTCGAAGCCGCCTGCCTCGCGCACGACCTCGGCCATCCCCCCTTCGGCCACAACGGCGAACAGGCGCTGAACGAGTTCGCGGACGACATCGGCGGCTTCGAGGGCAACGCCCAGTCGCTGCGCCTGCTCACCCGCATCGAGCCCAAGCGCTTCACCCCCGAGGGCTCCGTCGGCCTCAACCTCACCCGCGCCACCCTCGACGCCGCGACCAAGTACCCCTGGCCGCGCGGCGCCCACCCCACCGACCCGGCGTCCCCCAAGTTCGGCGTCTACGACGACGACCGCCCCGTCTTCGACTGGGTCCGCAAGGAGGCCCCCGGCACCCGCACCTGCTTCGAGGCGCAGGTCATGGACTGGGCCGACGACGTCGCGTACTCGGTGCACGACATCGAGGACGGCCTGCACGCCGGGCACATCGACCCCGACTGCCTGCACGCCGACTCCGAACGGCAGGCCGTCTTCCAGGTCGCCGTCGGCCGCTACGTCCCGGCCGACACCGACCCCGCCGAGCTGGCCGAGGCCCTCGACCGGCTCCAGGACCAGGAGTGGTGGCCGCACGGCTACGACGGCACCGCGGTCGCCCAGTCCCGGCTGAAGGACGCCACCAGCCAGCTCATCGGCCGCTTCTGCCTCGCCGCCGAGGGCGCCACCCGCGCCGCGTACGGCACCGGCCGCCTCACCCGGTACGGCGCCGAACTCGTCGTACCCCGCGAGGCCCGCATGGAGTGCGCGGTGCTCAAGGCCGTCGCCGACCGGTACGTGATGCAGCGCGCCGAGCAGGAACTGCTCCGCGCCGATCAGCGCATCGTCGTCGCCGAGCTGGCCGAGGCGCTCACCCGACGCGCGCCGGAGGGGCTGGAGCCGCAGTTCAGGGCGCTGTTCGACGAGGCGGAGAGCGATCACGCGCGCAAGCGGGTCATCGTCGACCAGATCGCCTCGCTGACCGACGCGTCCGCCCGCACGCTGCACGCGAGACTGACGGGGCATATGTAGCGGGAAAATGACCGAGGGTGGCCCGTTTCAAGTCACCCCCTCTTCCCGCACCACGCCGCGTGCGGGACGCTCGCCTGAAGCCTGAAGGCGGGGCATCTTCACGAGGAGGCATCAAGTGGTCGACGCGGATCAGACGTTCGTGATCGTCGGAGGCGGTCTCGCCGGAGCCAAGGCGGCCGAGACGCTCCGCGCGGAGGGGTTCACCGGCCGCGTGATACTGATCTGCGACGAGCTGGACCACCCCTACGAGCGTCCGCCGCTGTCCAAGGGACACCTGCTCGGCAAGGAGGAGCGCGACAGCGTCTTCGTCCACGAGCCCGCCTGGTACGCCCGCAACGACATCGAGCTGCACCTCGGCCAGACCGTCGACGCCCTCGACCGCGAGGCCCGGACCGTCCGCCTCGGCGACGACGGCACCCTGATCCGCTACGACAAGCTGCTCCTCGTCACCGGCGCCGAACCCCGCCGCCTCGACGTCCCCGGCACCGACCTCGCGGGCGTCCACCACCTGCGCCGCCTCGCCCACGCCGAGCGCCTCAAGGGTGTGCTGGCCGCCCTCGGCCGGGACAACGGCCACCTGGTGATCGCGGGCGCGGGCTGGATCGGCCTGGAGGTCGCCGCGGCCGCCCGCGAGTACGGCGCCGAGGTCACCGTGATCGAGCCCGAGCCCGCCCCGCTGTACGGCGCGCTCGGCCCCGAGCTGGGCAACCTCTTCGCCGAGCTGCACCGCGAGCACGGCGTCCGCTTCCACTTCGGCGTCCGGCTCACCGAGATCATCGGCCAGGACGGCATGGTGCTCGCCGCCCGCACCGACGACGGCGAGGAACACCCCGCGCACGACGTGCTCGCCGCCATCGGCGCGGCCCCCCGCACCGGCCTCGCCGAGGCGGCCGGGCTGGACCTGGCCGACCGCGCCCTCGGCGGCGGCATCGCGGTGGACGAACGGCTGCGCACCTCCGACCCCGACGTCTTCGCCGCCGGAGACGTGGCGAACTTCCCGCTCCTCGGCACCCGGCTGCGCGTCGAGCACTGGGCCAACGCCCTGAACGGCGGCCCCGCGGCCGCCCGCGCGATGCTCGGCCAGGACGTCACCTACGACCGCGTCCCCTACTTCTTCTCCGACCAGTACGACCTGGGCCTCGAGTACAGCGGCTGGGCACCCCCCGGCTCCTACGACCAGGTCGTCCTGCGGGGCGACGCGGGCAAGCGCGAGTTCATCGCCTTCTGGGTGCGCGAGGGCCGGGTGCTCGCCGGGATGAACGTGAACGTGTGGGACGTCACAGAGCACATCCAGCGCCTCATCCGTTCCGGCGCCGCGGTGGACGTCGAGGCGCTCGCCGACCCGCACGTACCGCTCGCCGACCTGGTGCCCTGAGGTCCGCGCGAGCGGGGGGAGCCGCCGGACCCCCGTAGAATTCATCCGTGGCAGGACGGATCAACGACGAGGACGTGAAGGCGGTACGGGACGCGGTCCCGATCGACGCCGTGGTCTCGGAGTACCTCCAGCTGCGCAACGCGGGCGGCGGCAACCTCAAGGGCCTCTGCCCCTTCCACGACGAGAAGTCGCCGTCCTTCCAGGTCAGCCCGAGCAAGGGACTCTTCCACTGCTTCGGCTGCCAGGAGGGCGGCGACACCCTCACCTTCGTGATGAAGGTGGACCACCTCTCCTTCTCCGAGGCCGTCGAGCGCCTCGCCGCCCAGGCCGGCATCACCCTGCGCTACGAGGAGGGCGGCTACAACCCCGCCCACCAGCGCGGCGAACGCATCCGGCTGGTCGAGGCGCACAAGATCGCCGCCCAGTGGTACGCCGAACAGCTCGCCACCAGCCCCGAGGCCGACACCGGCCGGATCTTCCTCGCCGAACGCGGCTTCGACCAGGCCGCCGCCGTCCACTTCGGCGTCGGCTACAGCCCTCAGGGCTGGGACCACCTCACCCGCTACCTGCGCGGCAAGGGCTTCAGCGACAAGGAACTGATCCTCTCCGGCCTCGCCCAGGACGGCCGCCGCGGCCCCATCGACCGCTTCCGGGGCCGCCTGATGTGGCCCATCCGGGACATCGGCGGCGAGGTCGTCGGCTTCGGCGCCCGCAAGCTCTACGAGTCCGACAACGGGCCCAAGTACCTCAACACCCCCGACACCGCGATCTACAAGAAGTCCCAGGTGCTGTACGGCATCGACCTGGCCAAGCAGCAGATCGCCAAGTCCAGCCGGGCGGTCGTCGTCGAGGGCTACACCGACGTCATGGCCTGCCACCTCGCCGGGGTCACCACCGCCATCGCCACCTGCGGCACCGCCTTCGGCGGCGACCACATCAAGATCCTGCGCCGCCTGCTGATGGACAACGGCTCGGCCCGCGTGATCTTCACCTTCGACGGGGACGCGGCCGGACAGAAGGCCGCGCTGCGCGCCTTCGAGGACGATCAGAAGTTCGCCGCCGAGACCTACATCGCCGTCGCCCCCGACGGCATGGACCCCTGCGACCTCCGCCTCGCCAAGGGCGACGAGGCCGTCGCCGACCTGGTCCAGCCGCGCACCCCGCTCTTCGAGTTCGCGCTGCGCCAGATCGTCGCCCGCTACGACCTCGACACCCCCGCCGGACGCGCCGCCGCCCTGGACGAGGCCGCGCCGGTCGTCGCCCGGATCAAGAACAGCGGTGCCCAGCACGAGGTCGCCGTCGACCTCGCGGGCATGCTCGGCATCCTCGACACCCAGTTCGTCGTCAAGCGCGTCGCCCAACTGGCCCGCTGGGCCCGCGAACGCGGCGGCAAGGGCGGCGCCCCGCAGGAGCGGTCCCGCGCCCCCCAGCAGAGTTGGGAGGCCGCGCCCCGCGCCACCGGCGGCCCCGCCCTCACGCTGCGCAACCCGGTCTACGCCACCGAACGCGAACTCCTCAAACTCGCCCTCCAGCGACCGGAGTTGGTCTCGCCCGCCTTCGACGCCTACGGTCTCGACGAGTTCACCGCACCCCCGTACACGGCCGTCCGTCAGGCCATCGCGGAAGCCGGTGGCGCCGAATTCGGCACCCAGGACCCCCAGGAGTACGTGGTCCGCGTCCGCGAGGCCGCCCCCGACGACACCGTCCGGGCCATGGTGACCGAGCTGGCCGTGGAGGCGATCATGCGCCGCACGGTCGACGAGACGTACGCGGGCATGGTGCTGGTGCAGATCAGGCGGCGTGCCGTCAGCCGCCGCATCACCGAGCTGCAGTCCACCCTCACCCGCCTCGGCCACACCGATCCGGCCCAGTCGGCGGCCGTCCAGAACGAGATGATGGTGCTCACCCGGTACGACCGCGCCCTCCAGCACGAGGGTCCGGCCGCGCTCTAGACGTTCCCCGGCGCCCCAGGATCACCACGCGGTCACCGGCCGGAAGCAAAAAGTCACCGCACGACTCTCGTGGCGGAGATGTGTCGTACCCCACACTGGGGGCGGTGCCCGAGTCTCCGGAGCGCAGGCCGTCGACTTCGCGCTCCGCCGCGCCGCTGCCGCACACCCCCCCGGAGCAGCGATCATCCTGGAGGTCGCCCCCGTGCAGACCCACACCCTCACGCAGACAGCCCGCAGCGCCCACGGCGGTGCCGAGCCGGGACTGCTCAGGGCCGTGCCCGCGCAGAGCCATGGCCACCGGCATCCGGAGACGGCCCCGGAACCGGCGCCGGAGGACACCCCCGAACCCCCCGCCGAGGCGCTGACCGGCGACACCGGCGAGCCCGAGCCCGCCGACGTACGCGGAGCCGCCCGGACCGAGAGCGGGGGCCCCTCCGCCGACCTGTTCCGCCAGTACCTCCGCGAGATCGGCCGCATCCCCCTGCTCACCGCCGCCGAGGAGGTCGAACTCGCCTGCCGGGTGGAGGCCGGACTCTTCGCCGAGGAGAAACTCGGCACCACCCCGCACCTCGACAGCGGGCTCGCGCTCGACCTGGACCGGATCGTCGTCATGGGCCGCATGGCCAAGCGCCGCCTCATCGAGGCCAACCTGCGCCTCGTCGTCTCCGTGGCCAAGCGGTACGTGGGCCGGGGGCTGACCATGCTCGACCTGGTCCAGGAGGGCAACCTCGGGCTCATCCGCGCGGTGGAGAAGTTCGACTACGCGCGCGGGTACAAGTTCTCGACCTACGCCACCTGGTGGATTCGGCAGGCCATGTCACGTGCTCTCGCCGACCAGGCCCGCACCATCCGGGTGCCCGTGCATGTGGTGGAGCTGATCAACCGGGTCGTCCGCGTGCAGCGGCGCATGCTGCAGGAGCGGGGGTACGAGCCCACCCCCGAGGAGGTCGGGGCTCACCTCGACCTCCCGCCCGAGCGGGTCCGTGAGGTGCTCCGGCTCGCCCAGGAACCGGTGTCGCTGCACGCGCCGGTGGGGGAGGAGGACGATGTCGCCTTCGGCGATCTGATCGAGGACGGGGATGCGGCAAGTCCCGTGGAGTCGGCCGCGTTTCTGCTGCTGCGGCAGCACTTGGAGGCGGTGTTGTCGACCCTCGGGGAGCGGGAGCGGAAGGTGGTCCAACTTCGGTACGGCTTGGCGGACGGCCGCCCTCGTACTTTGGAGGAGATCGGCCGGCTGTTCGGGGTGACCCGTGAGCGGATACGGCAGATCGAGTCCAAGACACTGAGCAAGCTCCGGGATCACGCTTACGCGGATCAACTACGGGGCTATCTGGACTGATTCCGGCTGCGGGCCCGTCGTGGCTTGTCGCGCAGTTCCCCGCGCCCCTAAAAACAACTACAGCTGGACTGCGGGCAGTCGTGCCGCTTGGGGCGGCACGGGTGGGCGCAGGCGGCACCCCGCCAACGCGGGCAAGTGCGCCCACCCCCGCTCAGCCTCAGTCGACTTCGGCTACCGCCTGCGCGAACTGGGCCTTGTACAGGCGCGCGTAGGCGCCATCCGCGGCCAACAGGGCAGCGTGCGCGCCCTGTTCCACGATCGAGCCGTTCTCCATGACCAGGATCGTGTCCGCGTCCCGGATCGTGGAGAGGCGGTGGGCGATGACGAAGGACGTGCGGCCGTCGGCGAGCTTCGCCATGGCCTTCTGGATCAGCACCTCGGTCCGGGTGTCCACCGAACTCGTCGCCTCGTCCAGTACCAGGATCACCGGCTCGGACAGGAACGCCCGGGCGATGGTGATGAGCTGCTTCTCACCGGCGCTCACCCCGGTGCCCTCGTCGTCGATCACCGTGTCGTAGCCGTCGGGCAGCGTACGGATGAAGCGGTCCGCGTGGGCCGCCCGCGCCGCCTCCTCGATCTCGCCGCGGGTGACCTCGCGCGAGGAGCCGTAGGCGATGTTCTCCGCGATGGTGCCGCCGAACAGCCAGGTGTCCTGGAGGACCATGCCGATCCCGGCCCGTAGGTCGTCGCGGGACATGGTGCGGACGTCCACCCCGTCGAGGGAGATGCGGCCGCCCGTGACGTCGTAGAACCGCATCAGCAGGTTGACCAGTGTGGTCTTGCCCGCGCCGGTCGGGCCGACGATGGCCACCGTCTGGCCCGGCTCCACGGTGAGCGAGAGATCCTCGATCAGCGGCTTCTCCGGGTCGTACCGGAAGGACACGTGGTCCAGCTCCACCCGGCCGCGCCGCTCGGCGGGACGCACTCCCGGTACCGGGTCCGCCTCCTGCTCCTCGGCGTCCAGCAGCTCGAACACCCGCTCCGCCGAGGCGACACCGGACTGCACCAGGTTGGCCATCGAGGCGACCTGGGTCAGCGGCATCGAGAACTGGCGGGAGTACTGGATGAACGCCTGCACATCACCGATGGACAGCGCGCCCGAGGCCACCCGCAGACCACCGACGACGGCGACCAGCACGTAGTTCAGGTTCGACACGAACATCATCAGCGGCTGCATCACCCCGCTGTGGAACTGCGCCTTGAACCCGGCCTCGTACAGCTCGTCGTTCTGCTCGGCGAACTGCTTCGCCGACTGCTCCTGGCGGCCGAACACCTTCACCAGGGTGTGCCCGGTGTACATCTCCTCGATGTGGGCGTTCAGGGTGCCGGTGACGCGCCACTGCTGCACGAAGTGCGGCTGCGACCGCTTGCCGACCCTCGTCGCCACCACGAAGGACAGCGGCACCGTCACCAGCGCGACCAGCGCGAGCAGCCAGGAGACGTAGAACATCATCACCAGCACGCCGATGATGGTCAGCACCGAGTTGATCAGCTGGCCCATCGACTGCTGGAGCGTCTGCCCGATGTTGTCGATGTCGTTGGTGGCGCGGGACAGCACCTCACCGCGCTGCCGTTTGTCGAAGTAGGACAGCGGCAGCCGCGACAGCTTGGCCTGCACCTGCTCGCGCAGCCGGTACATCGTGCGGTTGACGGCCCGGTTCACCAGCCGGGTCGCCACCGCCATGAGCAGACCCGCGACCAGGAAGACCCCGACCGCCAGCAGCAGCACCCGGCCGACCGCGTCGAAGTCGATGCCCTGGCCGGGCGTGAAGTCGGTGCTGCGCAGCATGTCCGCGACCGAACCCTGGCCGCGCTCGCGCAGCGAGTCCAGCACCTGCTCCTTGGACGCCCCGGCGGGCATCTTCCGGCCGACGATGCCCGCGAACACCAGGTCGGTGGCCTTGCCGAGGATCTTCGGGCCGATCACGTTCAGCGCCACGCTGATCACCACGCAGGCCAGCAGCCCGTAGATGGTGACCCGTTCGGGCCGGAACTGGGCCATGAGCCGCTTGCCCGAGCCCTTGAAGTCCATCGACCGCTGGTCGGGTCCGCCCCCGGCCATCATGCGTCCCATGGGACCGGCCATCAGGCGGCCTCCGCTTCCGTCAGTTGGGAGAGCACGATCTCCCGGTACGTCTGATTGCCCGCCATCAGCTCGTGGTGGCGGCCGGAGCCCACCACCCGGCCCTCGTCGAGCACGATGATCCGGTCCGCGTCCCGGATGGTCGCCACCCGCTGGGCCACGATCACCACCGTGGCGTCGGCGGTCTCCCGGCCGAGCGCCGCACGCAGGGCCGCGTCGGTGGCGTAGTCGAGCGCGGAGAACGAGTCGTCGAAGAGGTAGATCTCCGGGCGCTGCACCAGGGTGCGGGCGATGGCCAGACGCTGGCGCTGACCGCCGGACACATTGGTGCCGCCCTGCGCGATCGGCGCCTCCAGGCCGCCCTCGAGACCCGCCACGAACTCCTTGGCCTGCGCGGTCTCCAGCGCGGCCCACAGCTCGTCGTCGGTGGCGTCCGGCTTGCCGTAGCGCAGATTGCCGCCGACCGTGCCCGCGAACAGGTACGGCTTCTGCGGGACCAGGCCGACGGTACGGGCCAGCAGGGCCGGGTCGGCCTCGCGCACGTCCACGCCGTCCACCAGGACCTGGCCCTCGGTGGCGTCGAACAGCCGGGGCACCAGGCCCAGCAGGGTCGACTTGCCGCTGCCGGTCGAGCCGATCACCGCCGTCGTCTCGCCCGCGCGGGCCACCAGGTCGATGGAGCGCAGCACCGGCTCCTCGGCGCCCGGATAGCGGAAGCCCGCGTTCCGGATCTCCAGCCGCCCGTGCCCGTGCAGCTCGGTGACCGGCGCCACCGGAGGCACGACGCTGGACTCGGTCCCCAGCACCTCCTGGATGCGCTCGGCACACACCTCCGCGCGCGGCACCATCATGAACATGAAGGTGGCCATCATCACGGACATGACGATCTGCATCAGATAGGCGAGGAACGCGGTCAGGTCACCGATCTGCATCCCGCCGCTGTCGATGCGGTGCGCGCCGAACCACACCACGGCGATCGACGACAGGTTCACCACCGTCATCACGATCGGGAACATCAGCGCCAGCATCCGGCCGGTCGCCAGCTGCATCTCGGTCAGCTCGCCGTTGGCCTTCCCGAACCGCTCCTGCTCGTACGTGTCGCGGACGAAGGCGCGGATGACGCGGTTGCCGGTGATCTGCTCGCGCAGCACCCGGTTCACCTTGTCCAGCCGGGTCTGCATCGACCGGAACAGCGGCCGCAGCCTGCGCACGATCAGCGTCACGCAGATGCCCAGCACCGGCACCACGGCGACCAGCACGCCGGAGAGCGGCACGTCGAGACCGAGGGCCAGCACGATGCCGCCGACACACATGATGGGCGCCGACACCATCAGCGTGAACGTCATCAGGACCAGCATCTGGACCTGCTGCACGTCATTGGTCGTACGGGTGATCAGCGACGGCGCGCCGAAGTGGCCCAGCTCCCGCGAGGAGAAGGACTGCACCCGGTCGAAGACCGCGGCGCGCAGGTCCCGGCCCAGCGCGGAGGCGGTACGGGCGCCGAAGTACACGGCGCCGATGTTGCAGACGACCTGGACCAGCGAGATGCCGATCATCAGGGCACCGGCGGTGAGGATGTAACCCGTGTCACCCTTCACGACACCGTTGTCGATGATGTGCGCGTTGAGGTTGGGCAGGTAGAGCGTGGCGCAGGTCTGGAGGAGCTGCAGCGCCACCAGCAGGGCGATGGGTTTCTTGTAGGGCCTGAGACAGGTCCGCAGAAGTCGTATGAGCACGCTTGTCTCTCGGAGTCGGCGGTGGGGCGGTGGAACAGCCCATGGCCCTATCGTCGGGCACTCCACCCGTGTTACCTCAACCGATTAACCCATCGGGTGCCCCGCCGCTCCCGGCTTGTACGGCTCTTTACGCGCGGAAGGCCCCCGGGTGGGTCTGCTCGCGCACCGCCACGTACTGCTGGCGCACCGCCTGCCCCACGGCGAGGTCGTCGCCCGGCTCCAGCACCTGGGCGGCCGCTCCCCGCCAGGCGGGCGGGGTACGGGGGTCCAGGGTGCCCTGGGCGGCCCCGAGGGCCCACGCGGCCTGGCGGGCGGCGCCGATCGCGGCGTAGTCGGCGGGCTGCGGCACGACCACCTGCGTGCCGAACAGCGCCGGGGCGATCGCCTGCACGGCGGGCAGCTCGGCGGCCTGGCCCAGCAGGAAGATCCGCCGCACCGCCACGCCCCGCCCGCGCAGCACGTCCAGCGCGTCCGCGAGCCCGCACAGCATGCCCTCGAAGGAGGCCCGCGCCAGATGCTCCGGCTTCATCGACTCCCGGCGCAGCCCGGCGAGGGTGCCCGCGGTGTGCGGCAGGTTGGGGGTGCGCTCGCCCTCCAGGTAGGGGAGCAGCACCAGGCCGTGCGAGCCGGGCGTGGACTTCAGGGCCAGTTCGGACAGCTCCTCCAGGCCGCCCAGCCCGAGGAGTCCGGCGGTGCCGCGCAGGGCCCGTACGGCGTTCAGCGTGGTGACGACCGGCAGGTGCATGCCGGTGGCGTCGGCGAGGGAGGTGATCATCCCGGTCTGGTCGGCCAGCGCCTCGGTGTGCACGGCCATCACGGACCCGGACGCGCCCAGCGAGACGACCGCGTCGCCGAGCCCGATCCCGAGGCCGAACGCGGCGGCCATCGTCTCGCCCGTACCGGCGGAGATCAGCAGCCCCTCCGGGGTGGTGCCCGCGGCCTCGGCCGGGCCGATCACCTCGGGCAGCGCCACCTGGTGGCCGAGCGCCAGCTCGACCAGGTCGGGGCGGTAGGCGCCGGTGGCCGCCGACCAGTACCCGGTGCCCGAGGCGCCGCCCCGGTCGGTGGTCCGGCGCACCGGGCGCCCCAGCAGCTGCCAGACCAGCCAGTCATGCGCCTGGAGGAGTACGGCGGTCCGGCTGGCGTTCTCCGGCTCGTTCTTCGCCAGCCAGCGCAGCTTGGTCACCGGCCGGGCGGCCTGCGGGACACAGCCCACCGCCTGCGCCCACGCCTCGCGGCCGCCGAGCGCGTCGATCAGGTCGGCGGCGGCCACCTGGGCCCGCTTGTCGGCCCCGGCCATCGCCGGGCGCACGGTGTTGCCCTGCGCGTCCAGCGGGACCACGGCGTTCGCCTGGGTGGAGACGCCGATGGCCTGCACGCCCTCCAGCAGGCCGCCGCCCGCGGCCTCGCCCAGGGAGAGCAGCCACGCCTGCGGGTCGACGTCACTGGGCCGCGGGGCGCCGTCCGGCACGTCCAGCGGATGCGGGGCGTACCCCTGACGCAGCACGGCCCCCGTGTCCGTGTCGCAGACCACGATGCGAGTGAATGCGGGCGAACTGTCCAACCCGGCGACTATCCCCATGGCTCAAATTCTGCCGCAGAGCGGGGGCTGCTCCGGCCGATACGCCTGTGCCCCCTGGAGCCGCAGCTCAGGGGGCACGTGTGCGGGGTGGCCGGTTCAGGGGTGGCTGGTGCCCCAGTCGTCCTCGGCCGGACGGGCCGGGCCACCCCGGCCGAGCCGGGAGCGGACACGGTCCGTGAAGGACTCGGGGGCGTGCTCGCCGACCTTCTCGCTCACCGTGTGCAGCGCCTTGCCCGCGTAGACCTTGCCCTGCTGGGCGGCGGTCTCGGCGGTGTTGCGGACCGCGGGGTTCTGCGCGATCCCGCGAGCGGCCTTCTTCAGCTGCTCGTAGCGCTGCTGGCCGGCGCGTGCTCCGAGGACGTATCCGACGGCCAGTCCGGCGACGAACGTGAGCCGGTAGCGCATGTGGGCCACCCTTCCTTCGTAGTCCCTGACGGGGGTCTGTGGTGCTGAGCGGGGGCCGGAGGGGAACCGATTGGCGGAGCACCCCCCTGCTTGCGCTAATGTATGTGTCGCAGCGAGCGCCCGCCCCCTGGCGAATACCCAGGTGGATGCGTTCGATGCAGACGAAGCGATCCCCTGTAGCTCAATTGGCAGAGCAGCCGGCTGTTAACCGGCAGGTTACTGGTTCGAGTCCAGTCGGGGGAGCTTCGATCCCCTGTAGCTCAATTGGCAGAGCAGCCGGCTGTTAACCGGCAGGTTACTGGTTCGAGTCCAGTCGGGGGAGCGCGGTGAACGAGGACCCTGCGGGGTCCTTTTTCATGTCCGCTTCCCTGTCCGGGAGAGTCGTTCCAGGTCAGGAAGCAGCGCGGAAGCCGACCATCCGAAGCAGGAGATCGTATGAGCGGCTATGCTGCGGCAGACGGCGCGCACAGTTGTACGCGACACGCCGCGAGGGGCGGTAGCTCAGCCGGTTAGAGCAGCGGACTCATAATCCGTCGGCCGTGGGTTCGAGTCCCACCCGCCCCACCCACACTGGAAGAGCCGTGCCGCTTCGTGAGCGGCCGGGCCGCCCGCTGCGACAGCGGTTGCCGATGACCCGTTTCGCTTCCCCCTTGATGACCGGTCGGCTGATGCCGGGTCAGGGGATCGTCGCCGGATTAACGCGCGGAGTACGGGCGATGTCGGGGTTCCTGACGGACGGTTGCCCTGCGGTAAAGCTGCTATAAGGTGTCGCTGGATCAGGCGTGCGAAGGCGCGCCGATTGTTCGCCCATTCGGGTACGCGAATGCGCTGCCCGCGGGCATCCCGCGACGGTGAGACGTATACGGCGGCAGCCAAGCCCCTGCGTACTGATCGGCCCGTGACGGGGTCGAGCCGGATCGGCGGGAGGACCCGCCACCCACGAGGAGGAAGCCCAGTGCCGGGACGCGACAAGGGGCCGGACACCGGCCAGGGGCCGGCCGTCACCGGCGAGCCGATTGCCGCGGCGCGACCGGTCATCGGCGAGGAGGAGATCGCCGCCGCCGTCCGCGTGCTGCGCAGCGGACGGGTGGTGCAGGGCCCCGAGGTCGCCGCGTTCGAGGAGGAGTTCGGCGAGCTGGTGGCCGGACGGCACTGTGTGGCGGTGAACTCCGGCACCTCGGCGCTCCAGCTCACGCTGCTGGCCCTCGGGATCGGACCGGGCGACGAGGTGATCGTGCCCTCCTTCTCCTTCGCCGCCTCCGCCAACGCGGTGCGACTGGTCGGCGCGGAACCGGTCTTCGCCGACATCGACGCCGACAGCTTCTGCCTCGACCCGGACGCCGCCGCCGCCGCCATCGGCCCGCGCACCGCCGCGATCATGCCGGTCCACCTCTACGGCCACCCGGCCGCGATGGACCGTATCCAGCCGCTGGCCGACGCCCGCGGGCTGGCGGTCGTGGAGGACGCCGCGCAGGCGCACGCCGCGGCCCTCGACGGCACGCCCGTGGGGGCGTTCGGCGCGGCCGGGTGCTTCAGCTTCTACCCGACCAAGAACATGCACGCCCTGGAGGGCGGCATGGTCTCCACCGCGGACCCGGCCCTGGCCCGGACCCTGCGCCTGCTGCGCAACCAGGGCATGGAACAGCGCTACGCCAACGAGATCGTCGGCGCCAACATGCGGATGACCGACGTCTCGGCCGCGATCGGCCGCGAGCAGCTGAAGAAGCTGCCCGGCTGGACCGAGCAGCGGCGCGCCAACGCCAAGGTGCTGGACGCGGGCATCACCACGGTCACCACGCCGCCCGTCGCACCCGGCGCGAGCCACGTCTACCACCAGTACACCGTCCGGATATCCGGTGACCGCGACGCGGCCCAGGCCCGGCTCACCGAGGCCGGTGTCGGCAACGCCGTCTACTACCCGACGCCGATCCACCGCCTGGTGCCGTACGCGCAGTCGGGTCCGTCGGCGTCCCGCGACTGGGACCTGCCGCAGACCGAGCGGGCCGCCGCCGAGGCGCTGTCGCTGCCGGTGCACCCGTCGCTGACCCCGGCCGAACTGGACCGGATCATCGCCGCCGTGAACGCGCTGGAGGACGTGCTGTGACCGGGTCCGCTACGAAGCTGCGCGCCGGACTCATCGGGGTCGGCGCGATGGGACGCCATCACGCCCGCGTGCTGTCCGGCCTCGACGGCGTCGAGCTGGTCGCCGTGGTGGACCCGGCCGGGGACCCCGGCGGGGCGGCGCGCGGTGTGCCGGTGGTGTCCACCGTCGCCGAACTGATCGCGCGCGGCGTGGACTACGCCGTCATCGCCTGCCCGACCGCGCTGCACGAACCGATCGGCCTGGAACTGGCCGAGGCCGGTGTCTGCGCGCTGATCGAGAAGCCGCTGGCCCACTCGGTGGCGGCCGCCGCCCGGCTGGTCGAGGCGTTCGAGTCCCGCGGGCTGGTGGCGGGCGTCGGCCACATCGAGCGGTACAACCCGGCCCTGCAGAGCCTGCGCAAGCGGCTGGAGGCCGGTGAACTCGGCGAGGTCTTCCAGGTCGTGACCCGCCGCCAGGGCCCCTTCCCGCACCGCATCGCGGACGTCGGCGTGGTCAAGGACCTCGCCACCCACGACATCGACCTCACCGGCTGGGTCACCGGCCGCGACTACGTCTCCGTCGCCGCCCGCACCGTCTCCAAGAGCGGCCGCCCGCACGAGGACATGGTCGCCGTGGTCGGCGAGCTGTCCGACGGCACGATGGTCAACCACCTGGTCAACTGGCTCAGTCCGCTCAAGGAGCGGTCCACGGTCGTCACCGGCGACCGCGGCTGCTTCGTCGCCGACACCCTGACCGCCGACCTGACCTTCTACGCCAACGGGGCCGTGAACACCGAATGGGAGGCGCTGCGCGCCTTCCGCGGCGTCGCCGAGGGCGACATGATCCGCTACGCGATCGCCAAGCGGGAGCCGCTCCAGGTCGAGCACGAGAAGTTCCGCGACGCGGTGCTCGGCGTGGGCTCCATGGCGGACCTCGTCACCCTCCGGCAGGGGCTGCGGACCGTCGAGGTCTCCGCCGCGGTGCTGGAGTCCGCCGAACGCGGCCTGACCGTGGACTGCGCGCCTGCCCGGGACACCGTGGCCGCGCACTGAACACCCGGGCCGGACGGCGGGCCGCCCCGCCCGCCGTCCGGCGGCCATCCACCGCGGACCGGCACGGAGCCGACGCACCCACCCAGGAAAAGGCAGGCAATGGACCCTGAGAACGGCTCCGGGACGCGCGAGCGCCGCGGACGTGTCGTCATGCTGGTGGACAACGGGGTCAACGGTGACTCGCGCGTCCAGAAGCAGGCCCGGTCGGCGGCGGACGCGGGCTGGGAGGTGATCCTGCTCGGCCGCGCGCCGAACGGCAAGGTCGCCTCCTGGAAGCTCGGCGACGCCGACGTCCGGCTGATCGAGGTCGCGGGGCACCTCGACAAGCACCCCATGTACTTCCGGCGCGCCTGGCTGCGCCGCCCGTTCGCGTACCCGCCGTTCCACGTCGCCCGGTACCGCACCGCGCAGGTCGACGCCTGGCACGCCTACCTGCGCGAGCGCCGGACGAAGCTCGACGTCGCCGCCCGCGAGGGCGGTTCGCCGCTGCGGGTCGCGGCCGGCCGGGCCGCGCTGCTGCCCAGCCGCGGGGGCGCCTTCGTCGCCAAGCGCTGGGTGGCTTTCCGACGCCACCAGTTGGAGTCCATGCAGCGGGCCAGGCGGCGCCAGGACACCCGGTACGACCGGCTGGTCGCCCGGATGCAGACGGTGCTGCGCGGCGACAGCGCCTGGCGGCGGCTGGAGCCGGGCATGTGGGACTTCGAGCTGGCCTACGGCCCGGTGATCGACCGTCTCAAGCCGGAGCTGATCCACGCCAACGACTTCCGGATGCTCGGCGTGGCCGCGCGGGCGGTCATGCGGGCGCGGGCGCGCGGCCGCTCGGTCAAGCTGGTGTGGGACGCGCACGAGTACCTGCCCGGTATCAAGCCGTGGAAGGACACCGCCCGTTGGCACCCGGCCGCGGTGGCGATGGAGCGCGAGTACGCGCCTGCCGCCGACGCGGTGGTGACCGTCTCGGAGATGCTCGCCGACATGCTGCGCGAGACCCACGGCCTGGCCGAGCGCCCGAGCGTGGTGCTCAACGCGCCGAGCGCCACCGTCGCGCCCGACCTGGCCGCCGAGCCGGTCCCCGACCTGCGCGCGCTGTGCGGGGTGGGCCCCGACGTGCCGCTGATGGTCTACAGCGGTGCCGCGGCCAAGCAGCGCGGGCTCGACATCATGGTGGAGGCGCTGCCCCGACTGGAGGGCGTGCACGCCGCGTTCGTCGTGTTGTACCCGGAGGACGGGTACATGCGGAGCCTGCGGGCCAGGGCGGCCGCGCTCGGCGTCGCCGACCGGATGCACGTACTGCCGTACGTGCCGCACTACCAGGTGTCGAGGTTCCTGGCGGCCGCCGACATCGGCGTCATCCCGATCCACCACTGGCCCAACCACGAGATCGCGCTGATCACGAAGTTCATGGAGTACGCGCACGCCCGGCTGCCGCTGGTGGTCAGCGACGTGAAGACGATGGGCGGCGTGACCGAGTCCACCGGGCAGGGCGAGGTGTTCCGGGCCGAGGACCTGGAGGACTTCGTGCGCGCGACGAAGGCGGTGCTCGCCGATCCGGCGCGGTACCGGGCGGTGTACGACCAGCCCGGCCTGCTCGACCAGTGGACATGGGAGGCGCAGGCGGAGATCCTCGACGACCTGTACGCCGATCTGCTGGACCGCCCGCGCCTGGAGCGCCCGGCGGAGCAGCCCGAACCCGCACAGACCGGAGTCAGATCGTGACCGAATCCGCACCGGCCGCGGAACCCGCCGAGCCCGATGTCACCGTCGTCGTCGCCGTGTACAACACCATGCCGTACCTCACCGAGTGCCTGAACTCCCTGGTGGAGCAGAGCATCGGCCTGGACCGGCTGGAGGTCGTCGCCGTCGACGACGGGTCGACCGACGACAGCCCGAAGGAGCTGGCCCGGTTCGCGGCCGAGCACCCCGGCGTCTTCCGGGTGATCACCCAGGAGAACTCCGGCGGCCCGGCCGCCCCCAGCAACCAGGCGCTCGACGTGGCCACCGGCCGTTACGTCTTCTTCCTCGGCTCCGACGACTACCTGGGCCCCGAGGCACTGGAGCGGATGGTGGCCGCCGCCGACGAGCACGGCACCGACGTGGTCGTCGCCAAGATGGTCGGGGTGAACGGGCGTTGGGTGCCCCAGGCGGTCTTCGAGCGCACCCGGCACGACGCGACCCTCCGCAACTCCCCGCTCCCGTGGGCGCTGTCCAACACCAAGCTCTTCCGCCGCGCGCTGATCGAGAAGCACCACCTGCGCTACCCCGAGGACCTGCCGATCCTCAGCGACCAGCCGTTCACCCTGGAGGCGTGCTTCCGCGCCGAGGGCATATCGATCCTCGACGACTACGACTACTACTTCGCGGTCCGGCGCGGCGACGAGGGCAACGTCACCTATCGCGGCAGCCTGGAGCACCGGCTGATCGGCACCGAGCGCATCATGCGGCTCACCGAGCGGTTCACCGAGACCGAGGACGAGCGCTACGGTCTCAACCGCCGCCACCTCACCAGTGAGATGTCCTTCGTGCTGGGCTACCGGCTGCTGGCCGCCGAGCCCGACGTGCGGGAGCGGATCATGGCGGGGGCCCGGCCGCTGCTGACGGACTTCGCCACCGACGCGCTGCTCGGCCGACTGCCGCTCACCGACCGCGTCCACCTGACGCTCGCCCGCTCCGGCGCCTTCGACCTGCTGCTGAGCACCCTGCGCTTCGAGGCGGAGCACGGCGGCGCCGAGCAGGTGGACGAGAAGAAGCTGCCGCTCACCGTCGTCGAAGGCCGCGCCCACCTCGGCTACCCCTTCGTCGGCGACCCCCGGTTCGCCGACCTCACGAAGCTCGTCGACCGCACCCGCGCCGCGGTGCGCGGACTCGGCAAGGCCCGGGCGTCGTTCGTCACCGACGCCGCGGGCCCCGCCCTGCTGCTCACCGCCGAGACCCCGGTACCCGGTTACGGCGGCCTCGTCCGCTCCGCGTCCCTCGGCTGCGAGCGGAAGCCCGCGGGCGGCGTACCGGCCGGCCTGGACTGCGAGGTCGGGTACACCCCGGCCGACGGCGGCACCCGGCTGAGCACCCGCGTCCCGCTCGCACCGCTGCTCGCCGCCGCGTCGGCCGCGGGCCGCACCGCCTGGTCGCTGCGCTGGCGGCTGGACACCGCCGACGGCGAGCTGCCGGTCCCGGTGGCCACCGCCCCCGGAACCACCGGTGGCCCGGCGTCCGTACGGCTGCGGCGCGGCCTGCACGTCTACCGCGCCTCCGCGACCGTCGAGTCCGACGGCGCGCTCACCTTTGTCCTGACCCCCATCCGGCTGCGCCGGGTGATCGCTCAACGCCTGCGTCGGCTGCGGGCCACCGGAAGGAAATAGCAGTGCAGATCTGTGTCGTCGCCCTGGGCAAGATCGGGCTGCCGCTCGCGGTCCAGTTCGCCGCCAAGGGCCACCGGGTGATCGGTGCCGACGTCAACGAGAAGGTCGTCGAGCAGGTCAACGCCGGGGTGGAACCGTTCCCCGGTGAGGCCGAACTCGACATCCGGCTCAAGCAGGCGGTGGAGAGCGGCCTGCTGACGGCGACCACCGACACCACCGCGGCGGTCCGCGAGGCGGACGCCGTCGTGGTCGTCGTCCCGCTGTTCGTGGACGCCGACGGTGTCCCGGACTTCGGCTGGATGGACTCCGCCACCCGCGCCATCGCCGCCGGTCTGCGTCCCGGCACCCTGGTGTCGTACGAGACGACGCTGCCGGTCGGCACCACCCGCGACCGCTGGGCGCCGATGCTCGCGGAGGGCTCCGGCCTGACCGCGGGCGAGGACTTCCACCTGGTCTTCAGCCCCGAACGGGTGCTGACCGGCCGGATCTTCGCCGACCTGCGCCGCTACCCGAAGCTGGTCGGCGGCATCGACGAGGCGTCCGCCGCGCACGGCGTCCGCTTCTACGAGGAGGTGCTGGACTTCGACGAGCGCCCCGACCTCGCGCGCCCCAACGGCGTCTGGGACCTGGGCTCCGCGGAGGCGTCGGAGCTGGCGAAGCTCGCCGAGACCACCTACCGCGACGTCAACATCGGGCTGGCCAACCAGTTCGCGCGCTTCGCCGACCAGGCGGGCATCGACGTCACCAAGGTCATCGAAGCCTGCAACACCCAGCCCTACAGCCACATCCACCAGCCGGGCATCGCCGTCGGCGGCCACTGCATCCCGATCTACCCGCGGATGTACCTGTGGAACGACCCGCAGGCCACCGTGGTCCGCTCGGCGCGCGAGGCGAACGCCGCCATGCCGCTGTACGCGGTGGACCTGCTGGCCGCCGCCTACGGCGACCTGACGGACGCCGCGGTGCTGGTGCTCGGCGCCGCCTACCGGGGCGGGGTGAAGGAGACCGCCTTCTCCGGCGTCTTCCCGACCGTCCAGGCGCTGCGGGAGCGCGGCGCGGTGCCGTACGTCTCCGACCCGATGTACACCGCGGACGAGCTGACCGCGCTCGGTCTCCCGCCGCACCGGGGGGAGACCGTCACGGCCGCCGTCCTGCAGGCCGACCACGCGGAGTACCGCGAGCTCGCGCCGTCAGACCTTCCCGAGGTGCGCGTCCTGGTCGACGGGCGCCGCACCACCGACCCGGACCGCTGGCAGGGAGTGCGCCGGGTGGTCATCGGCGGCTGAGTCCGCACCGCCCGTACGGTGCCGGGCCCGCTCCAGCAGCAGGGGCAGGCCCAGCACCGTCGGCACCCACATGAGCACCCCGAGCCGGTCCGCCTCCTGGACCAGCGGGTGCGCGGCGACCTGCACCACGCCCACCAGGGCCGTGGCCGCCGCGAACCAGCCCAGCCCGCGGCCGTGACGGGCCAGCGCCCAGCCAGCCAGCAGCGTCGGCACCACATAGACCGGCATCGTGGCCTGCTCGCCGATCCAGTGCGCCCAGTAGCGGACGTCCAGGTCGGCCAGCCGCCCCCACGGGTCCGCCACGTCCGGGGACGCGAAGTGCCGGGTGAAGGTGTCCTGGAGCGTCGTGGCCGACGACGGCAGGGCCAGTACGGACATCGCGGCGCCGGTCGCCACGGCGCCCAGCGCCGCCAGCCCGGCCAGCAGCGCCGTACCGCGGTGCCGCAGCCGCCGGGAACCGGCCCAGCAGGCCACCGCCGCGGCCGCCAGCAGCCCGGCCAGCACCAGCGCCGTGGAGTAGCGGGTGACCGCGCACACCCCGAGCGCCACCACCAGCGGCGGCGCCCCGGCCCACGGCCGCCGCCCGGTCAGCAGCACCGCGGCCCACACCGCCGCGAGGACGCACAGCGTCACCAGGCCCTCGCTGAGCGCCTGAAGACTCCAGCGGGACAGCGGGGTGGCGAGGAAGACCAGTTGCCCGCCGAGCGCGGCCGTCGGCGTCAGCCCCGCGGAGCGCAGCAGCCCGACCACCAGCAGCGAGCAGCCCGCCGCGGTCAGCAGCCCCAGCGCCCGCATGCCGTCCGCCACGCCGAAGGCGCGCACGAAGGGCGCCGCCAGCAGCGGATAGCCGGGGCGGGAGGAGAAGATGGCCTGGTAGCGGGGGTCGGCGGTGGTGATGTCCGGCGCGTCCGCCCAGCGGGCCACGCAGTCGGCCGCGGTCATCGTGCCGGTGGGCAGCGGCGCGCCGTCGAGCGGCGCCAGATCGGCGGTGGCCCGCGCCGCATCCGCGCGGGTGCGGCAGAAGGCGTCCAGCGCCTCCCGGTGCGCCTCGGCCCGGCTCTGCCCGGCGAACTGCTCCGCGGACCGCGCGTACCGGTACGAGTCCGGGTACATCGACCACTGCCCGCCCGCGGTGAACTGCAGCAGCACGAAGACGACGGCCACGGCGGCGGCGAGCGGCCAGGCGCGGGCGGTCAGCGCCCCCAGCGCGGCGGCGGCCCGGCTCGCGCCGGGCGCGGTTCCGGGCCGCGTCATGACGCGTCGGCCGCGCCCTCGGGTCCGGCCTGGGTGAGCACCCCGGCCTGCTCGGTGTAGCGCTCCCCGGTGCGCGGGCACTGCCACGTCCCCGGTTCGTCGGCGCTCTCGACGAGCCGCTCGCCCGCCCGGCCGACCCAGCCGATACGGCGGGCCGGGACCCCGGCGACCAGCGCGAAGTCCGGGACGTCCCGGGTGACCACGGCCCCGGCCGCGACCAGTGCCCAGCGCCCGACGGCGACCGGCGCCACGCACACCGAACGGGCGCCCAGCGACGCCCCCTCGCCGACGGTCACGCCCACCGCTTCCCAGTCACCGCCGCGCTTCTGCTTGCCCTCGGGGTCGACCGAGCGCGGGTACTGGTCGTTGGTGAGCACCGCGGCGGGGCCGACGAACACCCCGTCGCCGAGCACGGCGGGCTCGTAGACCAGCGCGTAGTTCTGGAGCTTGACGTTGTCGCCCATCCGCACGCCGGTGCCGACGTAGGCGCCGCGTCCGATCACGCAGCCCGCGCCGAGCACCGCCTGCTCGCGGATCTGGGCGAGTTCCCAGACGGTGGTGCCCGCCCCCAGCTCCGCGGTGGCGTCGACCTGGGCGGTGGGCTTGACCGTGTAATCCACAACTGCGCCTTTCCGAAAACGCTCCTTGATCGGCCGAGCATACGGCGCACCGCCGACACCGGGCGCGCCCGGCCCGGAACGGGGCATCACGGCTCCGCGTCCTGCCGGAGGTTCCGGCTCAGCATCGTCGCCCCCAGCAGGGTCAGTGTGTGGATGACGGAGTTGCCGTGGCGGTGGCTGGTGATGAGGCCCGCGTCCCGGAGGGCGGTGGTGTGGTGGGTGGCGGTGGCGGGGGTCACCCCGGCGCGGTGGGCGGCCTCGGTGGTGGTGGCTCCGGCGGCGGTGGCACGGAGGACCGTCGCCCGGGCCCGGCCGAGGAGGACCTCCAGGGAGGGTGAGCCCGGGGCCGCGCGGGGCGGCTCGTGGTGGAGGGAGTAGATGAGGACGGGGGGCAGGGTCGGGTCGGCCAGGGAGACCGGGCCCTTCCAGCAGAAGTACGAGGGGATCAGGAGCAGCCCGCGGCCCTCCAGGCGGATGTCGTGCTCCGTCGGGTACGCGCCGATCTCCAGCAGGGGATGACGCCAGCGGACCGTGGGGCCGAGCCCCCCGAGCAGGCCCTCGGTGCCGCCGTCGAGCAAGTGCCGGGCCAGGCGCACGCGTTCGGTGTGGACGCCCTCGTGCATCCACTCCTCGTGGGGCTCGATCACGGTGCGGTGGTAGGCCCGCAGGACGCTCACCAGCTCCTCGCGGGCCCCCTTCTCCGGCAGCCGGGCCAGGTGGGGCGGGATACGTCTTATCCGGGCCAGCGCCGCCAGTTCCGCCGTCACCCGGGCCGGGGGCGTGGCCAGGATCGCCGTCAGGCCCGCTTCCAGGCCGTACGCGCCCTCCAGCGGGGTGAGGAAGTCCGGCCAGTACGACGCGCGGGGATAGAGCGGGAGCAGGGTCCGGCGTACCGCGTTCTCCAGCCCGGCCTCCCGTAACCGCTCGCGGGCCGTGCGGTACCAGGCCGCGTACGCCCAGCGGCCCGCCGGGGTCTGGAAGCGGTGGAGGCTGGCGGCGATCTCCCACAGGGGGTGCGGGGCGGCGGCGACCCGGGTCCGGGCCAGATCCTCGGCCGAGAAGTGGAAGCGAAGCACGCTCAACACCCTTTCCACCGCCGTCATTTGACCCTCTTCGAATGAGCATGACAGCCGATGGCGCACACCGGAGCATGAACTCGCTCCGCCGCACCGATCCCCGAGGCACCACCCGCACCTTCCGCACACCGAAGGAACCCGATGGCGAAGATCCTCACCCACCCGGCCGCGGCGGCGGCCCTGCTCGCGGCCCTCGCCGTCTCGGCGCCCGCCACCGCGTCGGCCGCCCCCGCCCCCGTGGCGGCCGCCAGCTGCTACGGCGGCGCCGTCACCGTGAACTACGGCGACGCCGTCGAGTTCGGCCCCTACACCACCACCTCCCGCTGCGCCGACATCAACCTCCGCATGGTCAGCGGCGACGCCGAATTCGTCTGGGCCTGCGTGAAGTTCACCCGCGTCGGCGAGTGCAACTACTGGACCAAGGTCGGCCGGAGCTGGAAGACCATCGCCACCGACGTCAAGGACGGCAGCAAGTTCACCGTGCCCCTCGGCGTCGACCTCGAAGGCTCCTCCGCGCGCGTCCAGATCGCTTTCTGACACCCGCAACGGTCCTCAACTCCCGCTCTCCTCAAGTGATCGGACCCACCATGACCCGCACCCGGAGAACGGCGGCCGTCCTCGCCGCCGCGACCGCGCTCCTCGCCGCCGGAGCCACCGCGCCCGCCGTCGCCCAGCCCGAGCAGGCCGCCGCCACCTCCTGCTACGGCGGCGCCAAGTCCCTCACCTACCGCTACTCCACCGCCGCGGTCGAGTACGGCACCTACACCACCACCTCGCGCTGCGGCGACATCAACATCAAGCTCAGCAGCTCCGCCACCGGCTTCCTGGACGCCTGCATCGTCTTCGTGGACCACACCACGCTGTGCAACCACGACAACACCTACTCGACGTTCGGCCCCCAGTGGGCGACCGTCGCCACCGACGTCAAGGACGGCACCCGCTTCAAGCTCCGCGTGCACGCCTACGACACCGACGCCCAGAACGTCCCGTTCCAGCTCGCCTTCTGACCGCAGACGCCTTCTGACCGTTCGTAAAAGGGAGTTCACGATGACCTTCTCTCCGAACCGCCGCACCATCCTGCGCGGCACCCTCGCCGCCACCGCGGGCGTCTTCGCCGGGCCCGTCCTGCTCTCGGGCAGCGCGCAGGCGTACAACTGGACACGCACCATGAACCAGGGCGCCACCGGCGCCGATGTGACCGAGCTGCAGATCCGGGTGGCCGGCTGGGCGGCGGACTCCGCCTCGCAGTCGCGGGTGAGCGTCGACGGCGACTTCGGCCCGGGTACGGCCGCCGCGGTCCGCCGGTTCCAGGCCGCGTACGGTCTCTCCGCCGACGGCAGCGCCGGGCCCGCGACCCAGGCGCAGCTCAACGCCCTGGAGCAGTCGGACGGTTCGACCGCGCACTTCAACTGGAGCGAGTTCTACGACCGTTCGAGCGGCAACTTCAACGGCGGCAAGGTGAGCGCGGCCGCCGTCAAGGAGAACGCCCGCCGGGCCATGTACAAGCTGGAGGCGCTGCGCAAGAAGCTCGGCAACGTGCCGATCACCGTCAACTCCGGCTTCCGCAGCATCGCGCACAACGCCGAGATCGGCGGCGCCAGCGACAGCATGCACCTCTACGGCACCGCCGCCGACCTAGACGTGCCCGGCGTCGCCAACCGCACCGTCTACCAGAAGGCCGAGACCTGCGGCTTCTCCGGCCTGGAGCGGTACGACGTCGACCACCAGCACGTCGACAGCCGCGCCGACCTCGGCCGCTCCTGGTGGTGGGAGAGCGGCACCATCTAAAGCCGCCGCAGCCCAGGGGCCGGGGACCGCACGAGGTCCCCGGCTTCCCCGCACCTCCACCACCCCCACCCGGAAGGTCACACCCCCATGCCCCGCATACCCCTGGGCCGCGCGGCCCTCGCCGGTCTCGGCACCCTGGCCGTGATCGCCGCCGCCGTGCAGCCCGTCAGCGCCGCACCCCGGACGGACAGAGCCGAGGGCCCCGTCGCCCACGCCTTCAGCAGCGCGGCGGCCGAGTACGGCGTCCCGCGCGACCTCCTGATCGCCCTCGGCTACAGCGAGACCCACCTCGACGGCCACGACGGCCTGCCCAGCCAGGCGGGCGGCTACGGTGTGATGCACCTGGTCAGCAACCCCGACCAGCACACCCTGGAGCTGGCGTCCCGGCTGACCGGTGACACCGCCCGCGAGCTGCGCACCGACACCGCCGCCAACATCCGCGGCGGCGCCGCCGTGCTGCGCTCCTACGCCGACCACGCCGGACTGAGCCAGGCCGAGCGCCGCGACACCGACACCTGGTACCCGCTCCTCGCCCGGTACGGCGGCGCCACCGACCCCGCCACCGCCCGGCTCTACGCCGACACCGTCTACACCTTCCTGGCCAAGGGCGTCACCGCCCGCGCCGAGGGCGGCGAGCAGCTGACCCTGCCCGCCCGCAAGGTCGCCCCCGAGCGCGGCAGCCTCGCTCCGGCCGCGCAGAGCCCCGACTACCCCTCCGCCCTCTGGGTCCCGGCCAACTCCGCCAACTACGCGGTCGGCCGCACGGCCGCGATCAGCAAGGTCGTCATCCACGTCACCGAGGGCTCGTACGCCGGGACGATCAGCTGGTTCCAGAACCCGTCGGCGCAGGTCAGCGCGCACTACGTGGTGCGCTCCTCGGACGGCCAGATCACCCAGATGGTGCGTGAGAAGGACACCGCCTGGCACGCCCGGTCCGGGAACGCGACCGGCGTCGGCATCGAGCACGAGGGGTACATAAACAACCCCAGCTGGTTCACCGACGCGATGTACCGCTCCTCCGCCGCGCTGACCGCCTCCATCTGCGCCCGCTACGGCATCCCCAAGGACCGCGCGCACATCGTCGGCCACTCCGAGGTGCCCGGCAACGACCACACCGACCCCGGTCCGAACTGGAACTGGACCTACTACATGCAGCTGGTCGGCGGCAGCACCGGCGGCGGCGAGGTGCAGCTCAGCTTCCCGTCGTACGACACCCTGCGCTCCGGCTCCACCGGCGCCCAGGTCTCGGCCGCGCAGTCGCTGCTCAACGCGCAGGGCTTCGACGCGGGCACCGTCGACGGCAGCTTCGGCACCAAGACCACCTCGGCCGTGACCGCCTTCCAGAAGGCGCGGGGACTCGGCGCCGACGGTGTGGTGGGCGCCCGTACCTGGACCGCGCTGCTCTCGGCGGGCAGCACGCCCGCGCTCAGCCAGGGCAGCACCGGCGCCGCCGTCCAGCGCCTCCAGCGGGCCCTGACCGCGGCCCTCGGGCGGACGATCACGGCGGACGGCGACTTCGGCTCGGGCACCGGACAGGCGGTACGCGACTACCAGACCAGCCGCTCCCTCGGCGTCGACGGTCAGGTCGGCCCGGCCACCTGGGGCGCGCTGCAGGCCGGACGCTAATAGCCTGGGAAGGCACGTGCGGGGGGAGCCGCCCGTACCTTCCGACCCAGGTGGGGGGCCTTCGGAGCATCGCCCATGACCACTACGCGTACCGACCGACCCGCCCGTGCCACGGACCGCACCCTGTTCGGTTCCGCCGCCGACTGGGGGCTGCTGCTCATCAGAGTGACCTTCGGTCTGGTGATGGCGGCCCACGGGGCGCAGAAGCTGTTCGGGATCTTCGGCGGGCAGGGGCTCACCGCGACCGGCAAGGGGTTCGAAGCCCTCGGTTACCGGCCGGGCAAGGTCTTCGCCACCATCGCGGGCCTGTCCGAGCTGGTCGGTGGCCTCGGCCTCGCCGTCGGCCTGCTGACCCCCCTGGCCTGCGCCGCGCTGATCGGCGTCATGATCAACGCGATGGCGCTGGTCACGGCCCAGCACGGCCTGTGGGCGTCCGACGGCGGTCTCGAGTACAACCTCTGCATCGCCGCCGTAGCCCTCGGCATCGCCGCGACCGGCCCCGGCCGCCTGTCCTTCGACCGCTTCTTCCCCTGGGGCCGGGGCGGCTGGTGGTCCGCCGCCCTGGCCCTCGGCCTGGGCGGCATCGGCGCGGCGATCACCCTCAGCCTGTAGGCCCGCTCAGCCGACGATCGCGACCGGCGCGTCCCACGCGTCGCGGTCCACCGTGATCGTGTAACCGCCGCGCGTCTCCTTGCTGTTGACCATGTACTGGTGGGCGCGGCTGTGGTCGGTGAACTGCTTCGGGTTCCAGGGCCAGTCGGCCGTGGTGGTGTCCTGGCCGTCCCACAGGGCGTACCAGAGGTTGCCCGGCAGGTCGGTCTTGTCGGTGGCGGTGGCGACTGCCTTCGCGCTGGAGCTGGTGAAGCCGTAGTAGCCCGCGCGGTACACCTTGGCGCGCAGCGTCTTGCTGAAGGAACGGACGTACGTCAGCACGGCGTCGTTGCACGCCTTGTTCGCGGTGTCGTACGGCTCCATGTCGAGGTAGATCGCGCTGCCCGTCTTCATGCCGAGCGCGGACGCCTTGGCCACCGCGTCCTTCGCGTCCGTCGCGCCGAGGGAGGCCGCGTTGGCGGTGGTCATCTTCTCCGGGTTGGCGCTCTTCTGGCAGGGCGGCTGGGCGCCGACGTAGAGCGGGATCAGCTTCCAGCCCAGGGAGTTGACCGACTTGACCCAGGAAGCGGTCAGGTTCGGCTGCGCGCAGCCGCGGTTCTTGCCGCCGATGTAGACGGCGGCGGCGCCGTAGTAGCCGTTCGCCTTCCATGCCTTCATCGCCGTGGCGGACGGCGCCGTGCAGGTGTCGAAGGCGCGGCCGGTGAAGGTCTTCTGCGCGGGCCAGACCGTGGCCGCGCTGGACGCCTGCGCCGCGATCCCGGCACCGGCGACGACCGCGACCCCCGCGGCGCCCCAGGCGATGTAACGGCTCTTCTTGGACAGCCGATGGCTGGACATCCCCACCCCAGATGCTCATGCCCCCGGGCGCGCGGACGGCGCCGCGAGGGGCGAACGATGTGACTTCAGGTACGGCGGTCGCCCGTTGCGGGACCGCGGACGTACGAAGTGACAGCACTCTAATGGAAGGGGTGTGCGAGGGGGATGTGCGCTCGTGTGCCGGTTTCCGTCAAGTGGCCCGGAGAACGGGGTGATCGCATTCTTTTCGCCGGGCGGGCTTGGGGCGGTCGCGTTCTGGGCACCGTCCTCCTACCGGTGTTCGGTGTCGGTTGGGAGGAGGGTGACGTGGAGCGTCAAATTCGGGTACGGGTCAGTCGTCGGCCTGCGGCTCCGCGGGGCCAGGAGATCGACCGCAGGACGCCCTCGGGGCGCGTCCTGCCGTACTGAGACCGGGCGGCGGCGGCCGTCAGGCGGCCAGCGGTGCCAGGACGAGGGGGGCGATCTTCCCCTCCAGCATGGCGCCCAGGCCCTGCACGGCACAGATGTCGGGGCGTTCCGCGATGTGCACCGGGATGCCGATGGCCTCCTGGAGCATCTGGTCCAGGCCCGGCAGCAGCGCGGTGCCGCCGACCATCATGATGCCCCGGTCCACCAGGTCGGCCACCAGGTCCGGCGGGCAGTCCCGGAGCACCTTGCCGATGCCGTCCAGGACGGCCAGCAGCGGGGTGTGGATCGCGGTGCGCATCGCCGCCGTGTCCACCCGCACACTGCGCGCCAGGCCGGTGGCCACGTCCCGGCCGTGGATCTCGGTGGACACCGGGCCCTGCGGGGTCAGCCCGTTGTCCGACAGGGCGATCTGCAGCGGCCGCACCGACTGGCTGGGCAGCATCAACTCGTGCTTGTGCCGCAGGTGTTGCACGATCGCCCGGTCCACCGCCTCGCCGCCCACCGGAATGCGCTCGGCCGTGACGATCGACCCCAGCGACAGCACCGCCACCTGGGTCGCCGCCGCCCCGCACACCATGACCATGGTGGCTTCGGGGCGTTCCACCGGAAGTCCGCAGCCGACGGCCGCCGCGATCAGCGTGTCCACCAGCTCCACCCGCCGCGCGCCCAGCCCGACCAGCGTCTCGATCGTCGCCCGGCGCGCCAGCGGGTCCGCCTCGTGCGGGGTGCACGCCGCCGCGCGGAGCCGGGGCTTGCGGCGCAGGGCGCGGCGCATCTTGTCGCCGAGCAGATGCCGCAGCATGCGCTGCGCCATCTCGATGTCCACGACCGTGCCGCCGGACACCGGCCGCACCACGCGGATGTACTGCGGGGTGCGCCCGGTCATCTGCTCCGCGAAGTCACCGACCGCGATGAGCGCGCCGGTCCGGGTGTTCACGGCCGCCACCGAGGGCTGGTCGACGACGAGTCCGGCGCCCTTCACATAGACGCGGGTGCGGGCCGCGCCCAGGTCGACGGCGAAGTGGCAGCGGCCCAACTGCTCCAGGCTGACGGTCACGGCAGTTCCTCCCGAGTGCGCTGACCATGGGCGGCCACCGGATTCGGGGCCTCAGTGGAATCCTGCGCGGGCACCGGCGGGGGTGCCTTCTGGAGGGGGCCGGGCGGGGCGCCGCCGAACGGGGGGTTTCGGCGCGACTATGCCGTGTCGGGCTGGCCCTCGGGGGCCGGGGGTGTCAGCGGGGCCGGGACTGTCAGCGCGCGCTTCATGATCTTTCCCATGTCGTTGCGGGGGAGCGCGGGAAGCAGGTGCAGCACGCGGGGCCGCTTGTGCGGGGCCAGCCGGGCGGCCACATGACCCGCCAACTCGGTTAGCGCGGGCGGGCTTTCGGGGTCCGAGGGCACCACCCAGGCCACCACCCGCTCGCCCAGGTCCGCGTCCGGCTCCCCGGTGACGGCCGCCTCCGCGACCGCCGGGTGCTCCAGCAGCGCGTTCTCGATCTCGCCCGCCCCGATCTTGTAACCCCCGCTCTTGATCAGGTCGGTGGCCTTCCGGCCGACGATCCGGACGTACCCGTCGGCCTCCCGCACCGCCACGTCCCCGGTGCGGAACCAGCCGTCGGCCGTGAACGCGGCCTCGGTCGCGTCGGGCCGGTTCAGATACCCGGTGAACAGGTTCGGGCCGCGCACCTGGATCTCGCCCACGCTCTCCCCGTCCCGCGCGCTCACCTCGGTGCCGTCCTCCTCCACCAGCCGCAGCTCCACCCCGGGCAGCGGTACGCCCACGGTGCCCGCGCGGGCCTCGCCGTCGACGCGTACGGAGGTGTTCATCAGGGTCTCCGTCATGCCGTACCGCTCGATCACCCGGCGTCCGGTCGCCGCCGCGATCCGCTCGTGGTCGTGCACCGGCAGCGCGGCCGAGCCCGAGACCAGCAGCCGGGCCCCGCCGAGGGCCTTCGCCAGCTCCGGGTCGGACGGCAGGGCCTCCGCCAGCCGGTGGTACATCGTGGGCACGCCGAACACCATGGTCGCGCCGTCGTTCAGCTCGCGGGTCACGCCCTCGGGGGAGAAGCGGCCCAGATGCCGCACCGAGCCGCCGCGCCGGAACGGGCCGAGGACGCCGAGGACGAGTCCGTGCACATGGAACAGGGGCAGACCGTGCACCAGCACGTCCTCCCCGGTCCACCGCCAGGCGTCGGCCAGCGCGTCCAGGGTCGCGGCGAGCGCGCGGCGCGGGACGACGGCACCCTTCGGCGGGCCGGTGGTGCCGGAGGTGTAGACGATCAGCGCCGGGTCCTCGTCCCCGTGGGTGTCCTCGGGGACCTGGCCGGTGCCGGAGACCTCCAGTCGGGGCAAGTCCGCCATTACCGGCGGGAGTTCGGCGCCCGGCGCGGTCAGCAGCAGCGCCGGTTCGCTGTCGGCGAGGATGTGCGCCAGCTCCCCTTCCCCCGACCTGGGGTTGAGCGGCACCGCGGCCGTCCCGGCGAGCAGCGCGCCGGTCACCGCCACGGCGGTCTCCAGCTCGGGCGTCGCCCACACGGCGACCCGGCCGAGGCCGCGCAGGTGCCCGGCCACCGCCCCGGCGGCGGAGGCGAGTTCCGCGTAGGTCAGCGACCGGGCGCCGAAACGCAGCGCCGTCCTTCCAGCCGTCCGGGGGTCCGTCAGGGCGGGGAACAGGGAGGACACGCGGGACTCCTTCGCTGCCGGGTACGACAGCCCCTTCCTACCCCACGTCACCCACCACACAGCTCACATTGTCCGGCCCGCCCGCCGCGTTGGCCGCGTCGACCAGCGCCCGTACGGCCGTCTCCGGGTCCGGGGCCGCGGTGAGCAGCTCCCTGATCCGGTCGTCCGGGACGACACCGGTGAGACCGTCCGAGCAGAGCAGGTAGCGGTCGCCGGGGCGGGCCTCGTGCAGGCGGAGGTCCGGTTCGGCGCCGAGGGACTTCAGCAGCAGCGACCGCTGCGGGTGGCTCTCGGCCTCCGCCGGGGTGAGGCGGCCCTCGTCCAGCAGCGACTGGACCACGCTGTGGTCGTGGGTGATCCGGAACAGCTCGCCCTCGCGCAGCAGACAGGCCCGCGTGTCCCCGATGTGCGCCAGGGCCAGCCCCGACCCCGTCCACAGCAGCGCGGTCAGCGTGGTGCCCGCGTCCTCGGCCCCCTCCGTGACGTCCCGTACGGCATCGCCCGCGCCGCGCACGGCGTCGGCCAGCAGGTTCAGCACATTGCCCGGCCGCACCCCGTCCCCCTCGTCGAGGAACCGCAGCGCCTCGACGGCGGCCCCGCTGGCGGGAGCCCCGGCCGCGCCGAAGCCGTCGGCCACGGCGAGCAGCCTGCGGCCCGCGTACACGGAGTCCTGGTTGGCGTGGCGGACGTGCCCCCGGTCGGAGTGGGCGGCACAGCGCAGTTCCAGCATGGTGGTTCCCTCTCTCGGTGCTTCGGTCAACTCCGTCACGAGGAACGCGGCGAGATCCCGCCGTACGGCCGTCTTCGCCTCGACCCGGGCCCAGTACGCCCGGACCTCCCGCGCCGCGTCCGCCCCGGTCAGGGCGGACACCGCGCGGATCTCCGCCAGCGGCATCCCGAGCCGCCGCAGCCACGCCACCAGCCGGGCCCGGTCCAACTGGACGACGGCGTAGTAGCGGTAGCCGGTGTACGGATCGACGCGTGCGGGGCGCAGCAGGCCCAGCTCGTCGTAGAGCCGCAGGGCCTTCGGGGAGAGCCCGGACGCCTTGGCGAACGCGCCGATGGTCAGCAGATCCATGTCCGTGCAAGCTCCCTGGAAAGGCCGGTTCCTCGCTTCGCCACCGATGCTGGGGCTTCACCGAAGGGGAAGGTCAACCGGGGTGTGCCGGTTCCGGGGCGGTTGCTAGCCTCGCGAGCACCGAGCCGACGCAGACGACCAGGGAGCCCGCCGTGCCGCGTATCGCCCTCGCCACCTATGACCCCGGCACCGAGCCCAGCAAGGACCCCGATCTGGTCGGTCTGGTCGCTCAGTTGCGGGCGGCGGGCGCCGACGCCGAGGCCCGGTTCTGGGACGACCCGGACGCCGACTGGGCCGCCTACGACCTCGTCCTCATCCGCTCCACCTGGGACTACACCTGGCGCACCGCCGAGTTCCTGGCCTGGGTGGACCGGGCTGACGCGCTGACCCTGCTGCTCAACCCGGCCGACGTGGTGCACTGGAACGTCGACAAGCGCTACCTCGGCGAACTGGCCGACGCGGGCGTCCCGACCGTCCCCACCCGCTACCTCCCGCCCGGCGCCGAACCGGACCTGCCGACCGGGCACGAGTACGTGATCAAGCCCGCCTCGGGCGCGGGAGCCCGGTACGCGGCCCGGTACACGCCCGAGGAACGAGAGCTGGCGGTGCGGCAGTTGGCGCACATGCACGCCGAGGGCCTGACCGCGATGGTGCAGCCGTACATGCGGAGCGTCGACCAACGCGGAGAGCGGGCGCTGCACTTCTTCGGCGGCCGCCTGCTGCACGCCAGCCGCAAGGGTGCCGTCCTCGCCTCGGGCACGCCCTTCGACGCCGCCAAGACCGCCCACCCGAGCCTGGCGAAATGGCAGCCGACAGCAGCCGAACTGGACGTGGCCGAGCGGGCGTTGGCGTCGGTACCCGGCGGTGCCGAGCGGCTGCACTACGGCCGGGTCGACCTCATCGACGGCGAGGACGGGGAGCCCTGCGTGCTGGAGCTGGAACTCGTCGAGCCCCACCTCTTCCTCGACCTGCACCCGGAGTCCCGGCCCCGCGTCGCCCAGCTCATCATCGAGGCGGCCAAGGGAAGTTGAGGCTCAGTCCCGCAGGGCCGTCCGCTGGAGTAGGCCCCAGGTGAACTCGGCGGCCATCTCGTGCCGTACCCCGTCCCGGTCCGGCGCGGTGAAGGCGAGCGCCTGGCGGCTCGGGGCGGTGCCCTGGATCGGGCGGGCCGGGGCGAAGGCGGCGGCCACCTCCTCCAGGGTGCAGGACCACGGGGTGAGGTCCTCCAGCGTGCTCAGCTGGGGAGCCGGGGCGTCCGGGGCGCGCACCAGCCACTCGTTCCACACCGCCCCGCCCTGCCCGACCAGCACCTCGAAGCGCAAGGCAGGCCAGAGGGGCAGCGCCCACCGCCACGCCTCGCACTCCAGGTCGCCGACCCGGCGCGGCTCGACCGACTCCGGCTCGCCCAGCACCGCGCGATAACGAGTCGCGGCAGCCCGTGACCTGGGCGAACGGGCCATCGCCTGCCAGTGTTTGTTCGCCTCCCGCATCTCGGTCGCCGAGGCGCCGAGCCGCCTGCGGGCGTCCTCCGCCAGCTCCGGATTGTGGTCGGCCATGCGGCGCAGCAGCACCAGGGAGAAGTCGAGAGCCATGCGCCCCATGGTGCCCGGCACCCGGGCGACCGTTGCCCGTGCGACCCGCGCTGACTAGCCTGTGTTCGCCCCACCGGTCGCCGGTCGGGGTATCGAACACGGGCCACCGTGCCCGTAGAGCAGGCAAGGAGGCCGGACGTGGGACGCCTCGTGCCCGCCGTGACGCGGGCTTTCGACATCCTGGAGCTGTTCCTCGACGGGGACGGCACCCTCTCCGCACCCGACATCGTGCGCCGACTCGACCTCCCGCGCACCACCGTGCACGAACTGGTCACCACCCTCGCCGCCCGCTCCTACCTGGTACCGGTACCGGGACAGCCCGGCCGGTACCGGCTCGGCGTGCGCCCGTACCAGCTCGGCAGCCGGTACGCCGAGCAGCTCGACCTCGCCGCCGAGGGCCGGGAGGTCGCCCGTGGTGTCGCCGAGACCTGTGACGAGACGGTCCATGTGGCGCTGCTGGAGGACACCGACGTCATCTACATCGCCAAGGTCGACTCCACGCACGCCGTCCGCATGGTCTCCGCGGCCGGGCGCAGGCTGCCCGCGCACTGCACGGCGGTCGGCAAGATGCTGCTGGCCTCGCTGCCCGCGCCGGAGCTGGCCGCACGCGTCCCGGACGGCGCCGAGCTGGCCGCGATGACCCCCGACAGCCTCACCGACCCCGGCGCACTGCGGGACGCCCTCGCCGAGATCCGGCGCCGGGGCGTCGCGGTGGAGCGCCGCGAGTCCAACCCGGACGTGAGCTGCGTCGCCGCGCCCGTCCGCGACCGCACCGGACGCGTGGTCGCCGCCCTGTCCATCTCGGTACCGACGGTCCGCTGGAGCGAGGAACGCCGTACCGAACTGGAGGCGTTGGTCGTGCGGGGCGCCGCCGAACTCTCCGAGCGGCTCGGCCACCGGGAGGCGGCGTGAGCGGCTACGAGGTCGCCGTCGCGGCCCGGGCCGAGCTGGGCGAGGGCCCGACCTGGGACCCGGCCACCGGCCGCCTGCTCTGGGTGGACGTCCTGGGCAGCCGCGTACACACCTACGCCCCCGCCACCGGCCGCCGCACGGTCCGCACCACCGGCCAGCACGTCGGCGCCGCCAAGCCCCGCACCCACGGCGGCCTGGTGCTCAACCTGCGCGACGGCGTCGCCCTCCTCGACCCCGACGACACCTTCCGCTGGCTGCACCGCGACCCGGTGCCCGACCGCCGCGCCAATGACGCGGCCGTCGCCCCCGACGGCTCCCTCTGGGCCGGCACCATGCGCTACGACGAGGCCACCGGCGGCGGCACCCTGACCCGGCTGACCGGCGACGGCACGGCCGAGACGATCCTGTCGGACGTCACCGTGAGCAACGGCATCGGCTGGAGCCCGGACGGCACCCGCATGTACTACGTCGACAGCCCCACCCGGCGCGTCGACGTCTTCGACCACGACGGCGACGGCGTCCGGAACCGGCGCACCCTGGCCGTGATCGAGGACGGCGCGGGCTTCCCGGACGGGCTGACCGTCGACGCGGCGGGCTGCGTCTGGGTGGCGCTGTGGGACGGGGGAGCGGTCCGCCGCTACACCCCCTCCGGCGTCCTGGACCGCGAGATCCGGCTGCCGGTCCCGCGCACCACCGCCTGCGCCTTCGGCGGCCCCGCCCTGACCGACCTGTACATCACCACCGCCCGCGTCGGCCTCACCGCGCCCACCCCGCTGTCGGGTTCGGTCCTGGTGGTGCCGGACGCGGGCCAGGGTCTGCCCCAGCCGCCGTTCGACGGATAGGCGTTAGGCGAGTCCCGCGGCCTTCCGCTCCTCCGTGGTCAGGGGCGGTCCGGACAGCGGTGGGCGCAGCGGGCCCACGGCGGCCGCCAGCAGCATGCGCGGCGCGAGCAGCGCCTCCGCGCCCGCCTCCAGCGAGGTCACGTCGGTGACCCGGCGGGCGACCCGGCCGTTGCCCGCGGCGGTGACCAGCAGCCGCCCGACGTACGCGGCGACCAGCCGGTCCCGGACCGTGGGGCCGGTCGGGGTGGCGCCGGGGTAGAACACATCGGTGCCGATCGCCAGGTCCCAGGCGGTACGCACCGTACGGCCCACCGCCCGCTGCGCCCGCCGGGCCAGGCCGGGCGCACCGAGCCCGCCTTGCCGCAGCACCGTGTCCCGCAGGGCCAGCGCCGACCGGGCCGCGACCGACATGCCGTGCCCGTACACCGGGTTCAGCGCGCACAGGGCGTCACCGAGGACGACGAACCGCTCGGGCCACTCGGGCAACCGCTCGTAGAACAGGCGCCGGTTGGCGGTCGTCCGGGTGACCGTGACGTCGGTCAGCGGTTCGGCGTGGGTCAGCAGTTCACCGAGCAGCGGATGGCGCGGCCCGTCGTGCGCGTAGCGGAGGAACTCGGCCCCGGTGGACGGGGGTTCGTCGGTGCGGCCGCTGATCAGGGTGACCAGCCACTTGCCGTCCTCGATCGGCAGCAGCGCCCCGCCGTGCCCGATGCGCGAACCCCGCTGGTCCGGCTCGATGTTGACCACAGGGAAGCCGTCCCGCGCCCCCTCCGGCGCCCGGAACAGACGGCTGGCGTACGCCAGTCCGGAGTCGACCTCCCGGCGCTCCGGCTCGGGCAGGCCCAGCCCGGCCAGCCAGTGCGCGGCACGGGAGCCGCGCCCGGTGGCGTCCACCACCAGATCGGCGTCCAAGGTGCGTTCGGTGCCGTCGGTGCGCACCCGCACCCCGGTCAGCGCCCGGCCGGTGCCGGTCGGGCCGAGGGCCTCGGTGCGGTCCAGCAGCTCGACCGCGCCGTCCGCCAGCACCCGTTCCCGGATCACCCAGTCCAGCAGGTCGCGGCCCGCGGGCAGCATGAACGCCGACTCCGGCCAGCGCCGGTACCAGCCGTGCGCCGACAGCGCCACCATGTCCGCGGTCATCGGCACCCGGCGCACCCCGGCCGCGCTCAGCGCCGCCCGCGCGCCCGGCAGCAGCTCCTCCAGCGCGCGGGCACCGCCCGACCACAGCTGGTGGACATGGCGGGCCTGCGGCAGCCCCTTGCGCGGCTCGGGCCCCGCGGGCAGCGCGTCCCGCTCCACCACCGTGACACGGGCGCCCGTGGCGGCCAGCGCGCGGGCCGCGAGCAGACCGGCCAGGGAGCCGCCGAGCACGACGGCCGTGGGCTTCAGTTCACTCATGTGCGCCAACGCTCTCTGCTGGGTCGGCGGCCGCACGGGCGCGGACCGCCGCGATCTCTTCGGGACGGCGGAGGGCTCGGGAGACGGCCCCGATCTCCTGGAGCAGGTCGGTGGTGTCCGGCGCGGCCGCCGTCGCGGGCGGCTCGGGCACCCGCCGCTTGGCCTCGACCGCGTCCAGGATGGTCACCGCCGAGGCCAGCGCCCGCGCCCGCTCGGGCGGGTGGCCGAGGCCCAGTGCGGCGGCGTACGCGCGGGCGCCGAGGGCGGTGTCGAGGTGCCGGGCCAGCGGCAGCAGCACGTCCCGGATGAACGTCTCGCGCCGGGTCAGCCGCAGCTCCGGTGCCGCCCGCAGCACGAACGGCACACCCTCCCCGGCGGACGCACGCATCAGCAGGTACAGCGGCCGCAGTTCGCGGTGCGCGAGCCGGACCCGCCAGCGGTCACGGGCGTACTGCCCGGCGTGCGGCAGGATGAAGCCGACCGCGATCAGGATGGCGGACAGCGCGGCGACCGGCGGCGCGAGGTCGGTGCTCAGCCAGTCCAGATCGCCGCCCAGCCAGCGCGCGCCGACCGCGACCAGCTTGACCGCGTCGAAGATCAGGTTCAGTACGTAGCCCGCGCCGAGCAGCTTCAGCCCCCAGCGCAGCCAGGCGTCCAGCCCCTCCCCGCGCACCCAGTTCCACAGCAGCCGCGCGGTGATCAGACAGGCCAGGGCGTGCGCGCAGAGGTAGAGCAGGATCTCCTCGCGCATGAACGGGGTGGTGGCGTAGTAGGTGTCCAGGTCCCGCAGCCGCTCCACCGGCACGTCGGCCAGCAGGAACAGCACCCACAGGGCGGCGATCACCCCGCTGTACACCGACACCACCCAGCGCCGGGCCCGCCGGGTGACGGCCGAGCGGTCGGCCGGGCCGTTGCGCCAGGTGATGATCAGCAGCAGGCAGGAGCCGCTGAACGCCATGAGCAGCGAATAGCACCAGGGCGCGGAGATGTTGGGCACGCCGGTCAGCCGGTTCACCCGGGCGATGGTGGACGGCGAGCAGAACACGAAGACCGCACTGGCCACCAGCAGCAGACCGCCGACCGCGCGCAGCAGCGGGTCCCGCCACAGCCGAATGATCGTGGGCAGCTTGATCACCAGCGCGATGCTCAGCACCGCCGCCGGAATCCAGAAGGAGATCGAGAAGTCCCGCAGGGTGGCGGCGGGTTCCATGGCCGCCACGCTCACCGCGCGGCCCCGCCCCGGCCGCGATAGCCGAGCGAGCGCTGCACGGGGTCCAGGGGCTCCGCCGGACGCCCGAGCCGGGAGCGGAACAGGGCGGCCAGCCGGTGGCCGAAGTCCTCGGCGGCCGCCTCGTCGGCCTCGCGGGAGCCGTCCCGGGCAGCCACCGTCAGCGCCCGCTCCTCCCAGCCGGACCCCTCCGCGAGCGCCAGGGTGGCGTCGCCGAGCGGCGGATGGTGCCGGTGCCCGGCGTGCAGATGCCACAACTCATGGCCCAGGATGACCAGTCGCTGCACGGCCTCGGCCCGCTCCTCCACGATGACCAGATCGAAGTCCTGGAACTCCACCCACAGCCCGGTGACCTCGATCTCGTCCGGGAAGTGCTCGAACCGCAGCTCCACCGGCCGGCCGCCGCGCCGCGCGCTCATCACCGCGCACAGGGCACGGCACACACCGTCCACGTCCGTCGGGGCCTCGGGCAACTCGGCGATTTCGGCGGCGAGTTTCCTGGCCAGCGAGCGCATCGCGTGCCCCGGCCGGGAGGGACGCAGCCGGGCGGCCAGCCGTGCCGCTCGCGCCCACGCGTCCGCGCTGACCATGTGCCGCCCTCTCCTCCCTCACCCCCCGACGCCGTCGCCGGACCGTCCGAGGGTACGCGCACGGGTGTGTCCACGTCATGCGGATCAGCGGGCCTCGTTCAACCCGGAACCACCCGTGTGCCTACCGGAGTTCAGTGGCCGGGAGAGGGCACCGGAGTCACCGGGAGCCCACCGGCGGCCGCGCCCAGCAGGGTCAGGCTCACCTTGCCCGGTCCGGACAGTGTGGTGAACTCCGACAGCACCGCGAGCGCCAGTGTGTTGGCGCCACGTGTGCGCAGAATCCCGTTCGGCAGCACGAAGGTGTGCTGCGGACCCACGTTGTTGATGTACTGGCCCATGTTCCAGCCGTTGAGGAAGATCTGCGCCCGGTAGGCCCGGTACGGATCGTCCTCCAGCCGCAGCCCCACCGAGGCGTCCACGTCGCCCGGCACCGACAGCCGGAACGTGGTGCGGTACCAGGTCACGCCCTGCCGCCGCTCCTCCCTCGGGAAGGTGACCGGCTCCCACTCCCGGTCGTCCCGGTCGGGGAAGCCGGGCAGATGCCAGCCCTCCCGCTCCCCGTACAGCCCGCCGTTGTTCAGCGGTCCCCGTACCGGGTCCACGGCCCGCTCGCCCTGCAGCCGCCAGGACACCTTCGGCGCCGCCCCCGTGAAGGACACCGAGGTCAGACCGCGCGCCGCCTTGTGGGTGTCGTCGCCCTTGCCGTCCTGGTCGTGCTGCATGCGCCGCACCAGCACCGACAGCACATGGCGGCCGGGCGTGCGCAGCTCGGGACGCACCGGGAAGGTGGCCGTCGCCTCCCAGGTGCCCTTGCGGATCGTGGTCGTCGCGTCCGGCACCGGCAGCCGGTGGGTGCCCAGCGGCTCCCCGTCCAGCCAGGCCATCAACAGCCCCTGGGTACCGGAACTGTAGGAGAGCCGGACCGACTCGATACCGGTACCCCCGCTGTACGTACCCCGGTACCAGACATCCCCGTAGTGGAAGCCGTAGTCGTCCGCGAACAGCACCGGGCCGCCCTTGGGGACCGGGGTGGTGCTGTACGAGGTCGTGCGGTCCGCCCGCCGCCACCGGGAGTCGTTGAAGCTGGGGCCCGCCTCGGGGTTCTCGGTGCGCATGCGCCAGCCGGTCAGCTCCGGGAGCCGCACCTCGGGTACGCCGGGCAGCGTGCCGGTGGTCATCAGGCTGCCGGAGAGGGTGACCCGGGTCGGCACCCGGCGCCCGTTCCACACCAGGGTGTCGATGCCGCGCGGCCCCCACACCTCGATCACCGGATCGTCGGCCAGGTCGCCGGTGAGCCGCACCTCGGAGCCGTGCACCTCCGCGTGGCGCAGCAATGTGGGGCCGTAGACCACGAGGGTGCCGGACGGGGTGTCGTAGGGGAAGATCCGCATCGAGGTGGCGTCGTCCGCGAAGAGCAGCACCAGCGGCGTCTCGGTCCCGCCGCCGCTCACCAGCACCCGGCTCAGCCCGGCCTCCCCGAGCGGGGCGCCGACGTGCAGCTCACCGCGCTCGTACGCCCAGCCCGCCTCCGGGTCGAGACGGGTGACGTTCGGCTCCTGCGGGCAGTCCAGCACCAGGTCCGCCAGGTCGCCCCGGCGGCCCGCGAAGACGGCGACGTCCCGCTTGCCCGCCGTCACGCACAGCACGGGCTGCGCGGTGCTGTACTTCATCGTCCGCCTGCCGAGCCGCAGCCCGGTCGCCAGCATGCGGGCGTCCCGCGCGGGCACCGTGATCCGCAGCTTCCCGGCGTTCGTCGGCAGCTCGGCGGTGACCGGCTTCGTGCCGTCGTTCCGGGTGACGTACACATGGGCGCCGGTGTCCGGGTTGGCCAGGTGGTAGACCTTCAGCCCCGCCACCGTCACGTCCGCCGCCCGGTCGAGCCGCGCGAAGTCCGGCACCCGCTGGAACAGATGCCCCAGCTGGTGCATCGGCGCCATCTTCGCGGTGACGTTGCGGGCCTCGTCGATGGCCGCACCGTAGTCGTACGACGTATAGACGACCGGCGCGGGCAGCCAGCCCCAACTGGTGCCGCCGAACGTCATGTAGACGTTGTGCAGGGTGAGGCCGTTGGCCAGGTTGGTCAGGTAGAAGCGGCGCTCGTAGGCCGAGTCACGGGTGCGCCGCGCCTCCGGGTACCCCTTGCCGTCGAACCAGGCCCCACCCCACGGGTCGAACCAGCCACCGCCGAACTCCGGTACGAAACCCGGTGTGTTCGGTGAGGCGGTGGCCCCGCCCTTCGGCCCGCCCGGCCCGAACTTCCCCGAGTCCGGCGGGTTCTGGGAGGGCGAGGGGTAGCCGTCGAAGCCGTACAGATAACCGCCCTCCTCGCCACCGGTGTCGAAGGAGCCGGGCACCCAATAGCCGTTGCGACCCTTGTCATTGTGGAAGAGAGGCACGTCGATGCCGTCCGCCCGCACCTTCTTGTACAGGTGGGACATGTACGCCCGGCCGGTCGCCTCGGTGACGTGGGAGTCGTACTCGTTCTCCAGCTGGTAGAGCAGCACCGTGCCCCGGCCCTGGGTGTACAGGTGCCGCCGGACGATCCGGTCGACCTGCGTCAGCCACGCGTCGACATGCCTCAGATAGGTGGGGTCGGCGGTGCGCGCGGTGCCCTTGGTCGCGGTCAGCCAGCCGGGGAAACCGCCGCCGTCGACCTCGGCGTTGATGTACGGACCAGGCCGCAGGATGACGTACAGCCCCGTCTCGGCCGCCGTGCGCAGGAACAGGTCCAGGTCACGGACGCCGGAGAAGTCGAAGGTGCCCGGCGCGGGGGAGTGGTAGTTCCAGGAGACGTACACGCTCACCGTGTTGAAGCCGTGCGCCCGCATCTTCTGCAGCACGTCCCGCCACAGCGACGGGCTCGGCAGCCGGAAGGGGTGCATCTCGCCCGACCACACCACCAGCCGCCGCCCGTCCACCAGCAGCGAGTACGGGTCGTACCCGATGGTGTGCCGACGGCCGTCCGCGCGCGGCGGCGCGGGCGGGGGACCGGTCGGCACGCTCCGGGCCGCGAACGCCGAGGGCGCTCCCGGACCGCCGCTGCCGCCCATGGCGAAGCCGAGCGCGGCACAGCCGGTCAGGGCACTGAAAGTACGTCTGCTGAGCGCCAAGGTCGTCCTCCGGTCGGACCCCATAAGGAGCGTGGGTCCGGCCATTCTCCACGCCCCGCCCGCCCCCGGCCGACCCAAGGGGCCCTCGGCGCGGGCGAATCACCCGGTACGGGGGGATGGCGCCCCGGTGAAGCGCGCGGAAATCGCCGCCGCACCGGAGGTTCGCACGGACGTGCGGGGCGCGTGGGCCATGACACCCCCTAACCCATTTGGCCCGCCGGGGTCGCGCCCGCCGCGTTCGGCCAGCTCTGGGCGTTGGGCCAGCCGGTCGCGCCGGCCGGGGCGAGGCCGGGGGACGCCGGGGCGGCGGGGGTGCCCGGTGCGGTCATGCCGCGCACCTGAGCGGCGGTCAGGCCGCCGCGGGCCGGGACACCGGGCGGGGTCGGGCCGAGAGCGGCGGCGGGCGCGGGGACGGGGGCGGCCATGGGCGCGGGGGCGGCGACGGCCGCGGCGGCCGGTGCGGGCACCGGGTACGGGGACGCGGGTGCCGGTGTCGGGACCGGCGGCGGTGCCATGGGTGCGGGGGGTGCCATGGGCGTCGGCTGCGGCGGCGGGGCGGGGGCCCGCTGCGGCACCGGCTGCTGCGGCGCGGGTTGTTGCGGGACGGCCTGGGGCGGGTACGCGGGCTGGGATACCGGTACCGGCTGGGCCGCCGGTACCGGTATCCCGCCGCCCGGTGGGGGCCCGGCGGCGGGGAGCGGCATACCGGTACCGGCGGCCAGGGCGGCGGCGATCACGGGGGAGCCGGACGAGACGGCCGGTGCGGCCAGCCTGGCTCCGGCCCCATTGGTCTCGCCGACCAGCCGGTCCACCGCCGCGGTGCCCGAGCTGTAACTGGTCCCAGGACTCAGCTCCGGCACGGCGGGCTCGTAGAGCACCTGCTCCAGACCGGCCACCAGGCGGTGGACGTCGGTCTCGGGGCGCACCACGAGCCGCAGGAAGCGGCTGGACGAACCGATCTTGTTGCCGCACTCGCGGACCAGGATCCGGTGCTCGGTGAGCAGCCGGTCCCGGACCACGGTGCCCTCGGCGCCGAGCGGGAGGCGCACGAAGAGGAAGTTGCCCTGCGAGGGATAGACGGTGAGCCCCGGCAGCGCCGACAACTGGCTGGCCATCTCCAGCCGGTCGCGCCGCACCTGGAGCAGGCTCTGCGTGTACTCGGCGCCGTGCTGCTTCAGCATGAACACCACGTACTCGGCGAAGGAGTTGAGGTTCCACTTGGGCAGCATCGAGCGGACCTTGTTGGCGAGGCCCGGGTTAGCCACCAGATAGCCGAACCGGATGCCGTGCAGCCCGAAGTTCTTGCCGAGGCTGCGCAGCACGATCACGTTGGGTCTGAGCATCGCCTCCTGCACCACGCTCGGCTCCGACTCGGCGTCGGCGAACTCCAGGAACGACTCGTCGATCACCACCAGGTCCAGGTCGGCCATCGCGTCCATGAACTGCACCACCGACTGCCGGGGCAGGAAGCCCCCGTCGGGGTTGTTCGGGTTGCAGATCACCGCCACCCGCGTGCCCCGCGCCCGGATGAACTCGGCGTACCGGCCGAGGTCCAGCGCGAAACCGTTGGCCTCCGGCAGCGGGAACATGTCGACCCGCTTGCCGGTCTCCATCGGCTGGTCGGTCCAGCGGCCGAAGGTCGGCACCGGCACCGCGAGCGACTCGCGGACCAGCAGATGGTCGATCCAGGTGATCAGCTCGGTCGAGCCGTTGCCCATCGCCACGCACTGCGGAGGCAGTTGGAGCAGCTGGCACAGCTCGGCGGTGATGGTGTCGGCGCCGCTCGGGTAGTACGTGATGATCTCGCGCAGCCGGGACGCCATCTCCTCGAACATGGCCGGGGTCGGGAAATAGGGGTTGCAGGGGATGCAGAAGTCCACCGGACCCGTACCGTCGCTCTCCCGCGCCAGCGCCGCCATCGAAGGGCTGTGCGCGGGGGTGCTGCGGAACAACGAGGTGACGTTGTCAGGCAAGGGGACCTCCGTCGAAGGGTGGCCCGCGCGGGGGACGCGGGCCATCCATGCATACGGAGGACTCGGGGGCGGTGTTCAACCCGGTTCCGGGCCGGGCCACTTCACCGCCCTCACGCCCCCGACCTGCGCTTGTTCCACACGTCGAAGCCGACCGCCAGCAGCAGCGCCAGCCCCTTGATCACCTGCTGCCAGTCGGTGCCGACGCTCAGCAGGTTCATCCCGTTGTTCAGCACCCCGAGCACCAGCCCGCCGATGATCGCGCCGAGGACCGTGCCGACGCCTCCGCTCATGGAGGCGCCGCCGATGAACGACGAGGCGATGGCCTCCAGTTCGAAGTTGACGCCCGCCTTCGGCGAGGCCGCGTTCAGCCGGGCGGCGACCACCAGTCCGGCCAGCGCCGCGAGGACGCCCATGTTCAGGAAGACCAGGAAGGTGACCTTCTTGTCCTTCACCCCGGACAGCTTCGCCGCGGGCAGGTTGCCGCCGATCGCGTACACATGGCGGCCGAAGACCGCGTTGCGCATGAGGTACCCGTAGCCGACGACCAGGGCGCCGAGGGCGATCAGGATGATCGGGGCGCCCTTGTAGCTGGCGAGCAGCAGGGTGAGGGCGAGGATCGCGGCGACCAGCGCGGCCAGCTTCAGCGCGAACAGCCTCAGCGGCGGCACCTGGAGCGCGAACTCCCGCTGCCTGCGCCTGCCTTGGACCTCCTGCCAGACCACGGCCGCGATCAGCACCAGCCCCAGCAGCAGCGTTGGATTGTGGTAGTCGGTGTCGGGGCCGAACGCGGGCAGGAAGCCGTTGCCGATCTTCTGCAGCCCGTCCGGGAACGGTCCTAGGGTCTGCCCCTTCAGCAGGATCTCCGTCAGCCCCCGGAACAGCAGCATCCCGGCGAGCGTCACGATGAACGACGGGATACCGAGATAGGCGATCAGATATCCCTGTACCGCCCCCGCCGCCGCGCCCACCAGCAGACACAGCACCAGCGCCAGCGGCCAGGGCACGTCGTGCCGTACGTTCAGCACCGCCAGGAACGCCCCGACGAACGCGGTCAGCGAGCCCACCGACAGATCGATGTGCCCCGAGATGATCACCAGCATCATCCCGATCGCCAGTACCAGGATGTAGCTGTTCTGCAGTACCAGGTTGGAGACGTTGCGTGGCAGCAGCAGGTCCCCATCAGTCCATACCGCGAACAGGACCACGATCAGGCCGAGCGCGATCACCATCCCGTACTGGCGCATGTTGCGGCGCAGGCCGTCCAGCATCAGCCGGAGCACGCCCGGCCCGGCGGGCGGCCCGCCGCGCTCCGGCGGGGCCGGGGCGGTCACGTCCGCGCTCATGGCGTCACCTCTTCGTCTCTGGTCATCAGGCGCATCAGCGCTTCCTGCGTGGCCCCGGCCCGTGGCACCTCGCCGGTCAGCCGGCCTGCGGCCATGGTGTAGATCCGGTCGCACATGCCGAGCAGCTCGGGCAGTTCGGAGGAGATGAAGACCACCGCCCGGCCCTCCGCCGCGAGCCGCCCGATCACGGTGTAGATCTCGTACTTGGCGCCCACGTCGATGCCCCGCGTCGGCTCGTCCAGGATCAGCACGTCCGGGTCCGCGAAGATCCACTTGCTGAGGACGACCTTCTGCTGGTTTCCGCCGGACAGCCGCCCGACCGGCTCCAGCACGGTCGGCGCCTTGATGTTCATCGCGGTACGGAACCCCTCCGCCGCCCGCCGCTCCGCGTGCTCGTCCACGATCCCGCGCCGGGCCACCTTGCCCAGCGCGGTCAGCGAGACATTGCGGTGCACGGTGTCGATGAGGTTCAGCCCGTAGTGCTTGCGGTCCTCGGTGACGTACGCGATCCCGTGCCCGACCGCCTCCGCCACCGTCCGGGTGCGGATCTCCCGGCCGTCCTTGAGCACCGTGCCGCCCGCGTACCGGCCGTAGGAGAGGCCGAACACGCTCATCGCCAGCTCGGTGCGGCCCGCGCCCATCAGCCCGGCGATGCCGACGATCTCGCCCCGGCGCACCTCGATGGACACGTCGTCGACGACCTTGCGCTGCCGGTCGATCGGATGCCGCACGGTCCAGCCGCGCACCTCCAGCGCCGGTGCCGCGCCCGACTCCGCCTGGTGCGGCGGGCGTTCGGGGAAGCGGTGGTCGAGGTCGCGGCCGACCATGCCCGCGATGATCCGCTCCTCGGTGGTCTCCGGCGCCCGCACGTCCAGCGTCTCCACCGAGCGGCCGTCGCGCAGCACGGTCACCGAGTCGGCGACCCGGCGGATCTCGTTCAGCTTGTGCGAGATCACGATGCAGGTGATGCCCTGGGCCTTCAACTCCAGTATGAGATCCAGGAGTTTGCCGCTGTCCTCGTCGTTCAGGGCGGCCGTCGGCTCGTCCAGGATCAGCAGCCGCACCGACTTCGCCAGCGCCTTGGCGATCTCCACCAACTGCTGCTTGCCGACCCCGATGTCCGCGACCCGGGTCTCCGGATGCTCGTCCAGGCCGACCCGGCGCAGCAACTTCGTGGCGTGCCGCAGGGTCTCGGTCCAGTCGATCAGACCGCGCCGGGCGTGCTCGTTGCCGAGGAACAGGTTCTCCGCGAGGGAGAGATAGGGCACCAGCGCCAGCTCCTGGTGGATGATGACGATGCCCTGCCGCTCACTGGCCCGGATGTCCCGGAACCGGCACTCCTCGCCCTCGAAGAGCACCTCGCCCTCGTAACTGCCGTACGGATGAACCCCGGAGAGCACCTTCATCAGGGTGGACTTCCCGGCGCCGTTCTCCCCGCAGATGGCGTGCACCTCGCCGGGCCGGACGGTCAGGGTGACGTCGGAGAGGGCCTTGACGCCGGGGAACGTCTTGACGATCGAGCGCATCTCGAGGACGGGTCCCGTCATGGCCGCCGTCACTTGAGCTGGGACTCGGTGTAGTAGCCGCCGTCGACCAGCACCTCGCGGTAGTTGCCCTTGTCGACGCTGACCGGCTGGAGGAGGTAGGCGGGCACCACCTTGGCACCGTTGTCATAGGTCTTGGAGTCGTTGACCTCGGGCTTCTTGCCGCCCAGGGTGGCGTCGACCATGTTCGCGGCCACCTCGGCGAGCTTGCGGGTGTCCTTGTAGACGGTCTGCGTCTGCTCCCCGGCGATGATCGACTTCACCGAGGCCAGCTCCGCGTCCTGCCCGGTGACGACCGGCAGCGGCTTGCCCTTCCCGCCGTACCCGTCCGACTTCAGCGCGGACAGGATGCCGATGGAGATGCCGTCGTACGGCGAGAGCACCGCGTCGACCCGGCCGGACCGGTACGCCGAGGTCAGCACGTCCTCCATGCGGTGCTGGGCGGTGGTGCCGTCCCAGCGCAGCGTGGTGACCTGGTTGAGCGAGGTCTGCCCGGACTTCACCACGAGCTGCTTCTTGTCGATGTACGGCTGGAGCACCTTCATCGCGCCGCCGAAGAAGTACTTGGTGTTGTTGTCGTCGTTGGACCCGGCGAACAACTCCAGGGAGTACGGCCCCTTCTTGCCGCTGTCCAGCCCCAACTTGTGGGTGATGTACGTGCCTTGCAGCTCGCCGACCTTCTCGTTGTCGAAGGAGGCGTAGTAGTCGACGTTCTTGGAGCCGAGGATCAGCCGGTCGTAGGCGATGACCGGGATGTGGGCGTCGGCGGCCTCCTGGAGCACGTTGTTCAGGGACTTGTTGTCGATCGCCGCGATGATCAGGCCCTTGACGCCCTGCGTGATCAGGTTCTCGATCTGGGCGACCTGCTGGTCCGGGTCGTCCTCGCCGTAGACCAGCTTGGTCCGGTAGCCCTTGGCGCGCAGGTTCTTGACGACGTTGGCGCCGTCCGCGATCCAGCGCTCGGAGGACTTGGTCGGCATGGCGACGCCGATGGTGCCGCCCTTCGCGTCACCGCCCTTGTCGTCACTCCCGCCCTCCCCGCTCTGCCCGCAGGCGGTCAGGGTGAGGGCGAGTACGGCGGTCGCGGCGAGGGCGACTCTGCGGGGGCGTGCGGTGTACCGGTCGCGCATGGGGAACCGTCCTTGTTCGTCTCGGCGTTGAGCGGGTCGGGCCGTGCGGTGGAGCGGGGTCACGCGGTCGTGGGGAAGCGGTGCAGGGGGCCGGGGAGGCGGGTGCCGAGCGGGGCCATGCCGTGGTCCGCGCCGTGCCGGGCGAGCAGGTCGAGGACCAGTCGGCCGCGCCGTACCCGCTCCCGCGCGGTGTCCAGGGCGACGGTCCGGAGGTGGGCGCCCCAGGGATAGATGCCGGGCGCGCGGGACAGGCCGAACTTCAGATACAGCGGGGCGCCGCGCCGGATCAGCTCGGCCACCTCGTACATCCGTACCTGGCCACCGAGGTCGTCCGGTGCCTCGATGTACATGTCCATGGGGGCGCCGGACACCCGGCGGATCTCGGTGAGATGGGCGAGGGTGAGATCGCCGGGCACGTTGATCGAGTCGGCGCCCAGTCGCTCGAACACCGCGTAGGAGACCGGGTTGACCGGGCCGATCAGCGCGGAGACCTTCAGCGTGGTGTCCGCCGGGAGCACCCCAGACTCCCGCGCCCGGTGCAGCGCCCACAGCACGCCCTCGTCGGCCACCAGCAGGCAGCGCACGCCCAGCTCGGTCGCGCGGACCGCGTCCTCGACACAACCGGCCACCGCGTCGTGACCCCGGGCGCGCGGGCCGCCGCCGCCCGAGTCGGAGCGCACCGCGCCGCCGGTGTCCCAGGTGCCGCGCGGCCCGGTGAACAGACACAGCTCGATGCCACGCTCGCGGGTCGCCCCGGCCATCTCGGTGATCTCGGCGTCCGTGAGCATCCAGACGCCGCTGCCCTGGCTGATCCGGTGCACCGGCACGTCCAGCCGCGCCGCCTCGGCCAGCACGACGGCCAGCGCCTCGGGGCCCTCGCACGACGGGATCTCGGTACGCCAGCTCCCGCCGCCCGGGAAGCGGTGCGGGGAGGCGTCGGCGGGGTCGGGGGCGGGCGCGGCCAGCCCCAGAGCGGCGAGCGCCTGCTCACCGGGCCTGCGGACTGCCGGAGCGGAAAGGTCGGTCACGGGCTGCCTTTCGTGTTCGGTATGCCGGACAGGGTTCGGAACTTCGGCCGGAAAAGTGCATGTCAGGGCAGCAGCAGCACCTTTCCGGGCCCGGCTGTCTCCACCGCACGCGCGAACTCGGTCAGCGGCAGCCGGTGCGACACCAGGGGCAGCGGGTCCAGCAGCCCGGCGCCGAACAGCCGCACCGCGTGCGCCCAGGCGGCCGGGGGCGCCCCGAAGACCGTGCGCACCTCCAGTCGCCGCAGGACGAGGTCGGCCGGGTCCAGGCCGACGGCGCCCGGCGCCGGGATGCCGGTCAGGACCAGGCGCCCGCCGCGCCGGAGCAGCGCGGCGGACGTGCGGGCTGCCTCGGCGGAGCCCGCGGCCTCGATGACCACGTCGTAGCCGCCGGGCAGATCCGGGCCGCTCAGCGCGAAGTCCGTGGCGCCGAACTCCTTTGCCAGCGCCTCCCGTTCACGGTCCAGGCCCACCACCAGCAGCTCCCTCGGCGAGACCGCGGCGAGGAACCGCACCGCGAGCATCCCCAGCGTCCCCGTGCCGACCACCGCGACCCGTTCGCCGGGCCGGGCGTCGGCCAGGAGGGCGGCGGCCGCGACACAGGCGGCGGGCTCCAGCAGGGCGGCCGCGGTGAGGTCGGCGTCGTCGGGCAGCGAATGCAGCAGCCGGGCGGGCAGGGTGAGGGTGGGGGCCATCGCGCCGGGGTGGGTGAAGCCGGTCTCCTCGTACCCCGCCTCGCACAGCGTGGTCTCGCCCGCGTGACAGCGGGCGCACACCTGGCAGTTGCGGAAGCCCTCGCCGACCACCTTGCGGCCGACCAGCCGCTCCGGCACCCCGGCGCCCACCTCCCGTACCGTGCCGGACCACTCATGGCCGGGGACCACGGGGTAACGCACGTACGGCGCGGGCCGGTTGCCCCGGTACAGCTCGCGGTCGCTGCCGCAGATCCCCACCGCGTGCACGGCGACCAGCGCCTCGCCGGGGCCGGGCGGGCGGGGTGTGTGCGGCTCCAGCCGGTGTGCGCCCGGCGCCTCGACCGCCACCTGGACGCTCACTTCGTCCCCTTCGGCCGCCGCCGCTCCCAGCCCTCGGCCCACAGGTCGAACCGGGCCTGCTGCTGCGGGAATTCGGCGGCCGCGTCGGTGTCCAGCTCGACGCCGAGACCGGGGGCGTCGGAGAGCTGGAAGTAGCCGTCGACCACCTCGGGGGCACCCTTCACCACGTTCTTGATCTCCGTGTCCGCGAAATCGTTGAAGTGCTCCAGGATCTTGAAGTTCGGTGTGCTGAAGCCGACTTGGAGCGAGGCGGCGGTGAGGACCGGGCCGCCCACATTGTGCGGGGCGACGAGGACGTAGTGGGTCTCGGCGGTCGCGGCCAGCTTGCGGGTCTCCCAGATGCCGCCGATGTGGCCGACGTCCGGCTGGATGATGTCCGCCGCCTGGCTCTCGAACAGCTCCCGGAACTCGATCCGGTCGTGCATCCGCTCCCCGGTGGCGACCGGGACGTCCACTTTCCCGGCCACCTTCTCCAGCGCCTTCAGGTTCTCCGGCGGCACCGGCTCCTCCAGCCAGGCGGGGTCGAAGGGCGCCAGCTCGCGGGCGAGGCGGATCGCGGTGGCGGGGGAGAAGCGGCCGTGCATCTCCAGCATCAGCTCGGTGTACGGCCCGATCGCGTCCCGTACGGCCTCGATCAGGGAGACCGCGTACCGCGAGCGCTCGTGGTCCAGCTCGAAGTGGCCGGTGCCGAACGGGTCGATCTTCAGCGCCCGGTACCCCCGCGCCACCACCGCGCGGGCCGCCTCGTGGTACGCCTCCGGGGTGCGCTCGGTGGTGTACCAGCCGTTCGCGTACGCCTTGACCCGGTCGGTGACCTTCCCGCCGAGCAGCTGCCACACCGGTACGCCGAGTGCCTTGCCCTTGATGTCCCAGCAGGCCATCTCGACCACCGCGATCCCGGACATCACGATCTCCCCGGCCCGCCCGAAGTCGCCGTACTTCATCCGGCGCACCAGGTCCTCCACGGCGAACGGGTCCGAGCCCGCAATGTGGTTGGCCTCCGCCTCCCGCAAGTAGCCCAGCAGGGCGTCCGTATGGCCGAGCATTCGGGTCTCCCCGACCCCGGTGAGCCCCTCGTCCGTGTGGACCTGCACATAGGTCAGATTGCGCCATGGTGTGCCGACCACATGGGTGCTGATTCCGGTGATACGCACGCCCGTCCACCCCTCGGTGTTCGAAATTTCGTCATGCGTTCGAAATGCTGGCGTGACAGTAGGGAGGGGGTGCGGGGGGTGTCAATGGGTCGAACACGTAACGGTTCCGGCAAAGGCGTGTACGCAGGCGTCTCTCCCGCACCAAACCTTCACAGCGGCATCTAGGAACGTGACCCGAGTGGAACCTAGTCTTCCCGCGTCATGGACTACTGCCACCCGTGCCGACGGCACCTCAACGGCGCCCTGGCCTGCCCCGGCTGCGGCGCTCCCGTGCTGACAGCCGTCACGCCGGTCGCCACCGTCCCCGCGGGCACGGCGGCGGACCCCTACGGGCAGAGCACCCCCGCCGCCCCCTACGGGCAGGACGCCCCGCCCGCCCCCGAACAGCCGAAGGTGCCCCGGCAGGCCGACCGACGCGGCGCGTACGAGCCGCCCACCGAACCCACCGCCCCCGAGGACACCGCCCCCGAGGGCCCGTCCGACGCCCCCGGCCCCGCCTTCGACGGCAGCCGCCGCGACCGCAAGGCCGCCGCGCACCGCCGCCGCAGGCGCCGCACCCTCCTGGTGGTGACCGGGTTCGTGCTGGCGGCGGCCGCGCTGAGCCTCGCCGAACTCGGCACCGACGCGCCCTTCTCCTTCGACCGGCCCGCGTCCTCCGACGCCTCCCCGGACGGCGGCGCGTCCTCCGACGCCTCCCCGGACCCGACCGGCGCCCCGCGCGCCGACGCCTCGCCCGGCGCGTCCAGCACCGGCAGCCCCTCCGCCTCACCGTCGGACTCGCCCTCCGCGTCGCCGTCCGAGTCCGCGAGCGAGACGGCGTCCGAGACCCCGTCGTCCACACCGACCACCGAGCGCCCGGCCGCCACCACCCCCCGGAACACGGCCCCGGCCCCCGCCGACCCCGCTCCCGCCAAAGCCACCCCCACCCCCACCGCGGCCCCCACCACCTCGAAACCCACCCCGGCCCCCACTCCCACCAAGACCTGCGACCGCTTCCTGTGGTGGTGCGCCTAGGTCATGCCGGACCGCTCCCGGCGAACGTCATGACCTGTGGTGGGCGGCCAGGTCGCGGGTAGGCGACCGAGCGGGCCCCGCGGCGGTTGAGTCGAACAGGTACATCTCGCCGTACACGACCTCGGAATGCGTCGGCCGGGCCCGGCGCCGTGCGAGGAGGAGCAGCGAGCAGCGGCTCAGTTGAGGAGAACGGATGAGGCAGAACAGCACCGTCCAGGGCACGGTCGCCGACGGGTTCGAGGCGGTCCGCGAGGAGTTCACCGCCTTCGTCGCCGGTGAACAGCCGGACTACGAAGGCCAGTTGTGCGCCTATGTGGACGGCCGCCGGGTCGTCGACCTGTGGGCCGGTGAGGACGTCGACGGCGGCTCGCTGTACGGCGTCTTCTCCTCCACCAAGGGCGCCGCCCACCTGGTCACGGCCCTCCTGGTCCAGGACGGCACCCTGGAACTGGACCGCAAGATCACCTACTACTGGCCCGAGTTCGGCGTCGAGGGCAAGGGCGCCCTGACCCTGCGCGACCTGCTCGCGCACCGCGCCGGACTCGTCGGCACCGACACCGGCTTCAGCGCGGCCGAGCTGGCCGACGACCGGGCGCTCGCCGAACGCCTCGCCGACCAGCGCCCGTTCTGGCGCCCCGGCACCGCCTTCGGCTACCACGCGCTGACGATGGGCGCCCTCACCGGCGAGGTGGTCCGCCGGGCCACCGGCCACACCATCCAGGAGCTGTACGAGGAGCGGGTCCGCGTCCCCTACGGGCTGGACTTCCACCTCGGTCTGCCCGCCTCGCGCGAGCCCCGCTTCCGCAGCACCCAGCCGATGATGCCCACCCCGGCCCAGCAGGCGGAGGCCGAGCTGCGCCGCACCGGCCCGCACTCCCTCCCGTCCATCGCCGTCAACCAGCACGCCCCGATCCCCACCGACCTGCCGTCGCTGCCGAACGACCGCGCCGTCCGTGCGAGCGGCCCGGCATCCGTGGGCGGCGTCGCCTCGGCGCGCGGTCTGGCCGGGATGTACGCGGCGATGATCAGCGAGGTCGACGAGAAGGCGCCGTTGCTGAAGAGCGACACCCTCGCGGAGTTCGGGCAGCCGCACTCGGCCGGACATGACCTGGTGAACCGTGCTCACGGGGTTTTCGGCCTCGGCTTCGAGTGCACGGCTGAGGTCTGGCACCCGTTCCTCGGCGCGGGCACCGTCGGCCACTGCGGCGCGGCGGGCTCGCAGGCGTTCGCCGACCCGCGCGCGGGCCTCGCCTACGGCTACACCCGCCGCCGCTTCGCCCACCCCGGCGGCGCGGCCCCGGAGAACGACCGGCTGGCGGCCGCGGTGCACCGGGCGGCGCTCGGCGGCTGAGCAGAGTCACCGCGGGACATGGCGGAGGCCGCACCCCACGTCCAGGGATGCGGCCTCCGCGAGGTCCAACGACCGGTACCGGCGAGAAGTCACCGGGCCGGGCTCAGAGCTTGACGATCATCTTCCCGGTGTTCTCGCCGCGCAGCATCCCGAGGAACGCCTCCACCATGTTCTGGATGCCGTCCACGACCGTCTCGCGGTACTTCAGCTCGCCCGAGGCGACCAGGGGCGCGATCTCGCGGACGAACTCGGGCTGGAGGTCGTAGTGGTCGCCGACCAGGAAGCCCTCGATGCGGCCGCGGGTCTGGATCAGCCGGGTGAGGTTGTTCGGGCCGGGGGCGGGCTCGGTGTTGTTGTACACCGAGATCGCGCCGCAGATGGCGATCCGGCCGTGCAGGTTCAGCTCGGCGATGGCCGCCTGGAGGTGGTCGCCGCCGACGTTGTCGAAGTACACGTCGATGCCGTCCGGGGCGGCCTCGCGGAGCTGCTCGCCCACCGGGCCGTCCTTGTAATTGAACGCGGCGTCGAAGCCGTACTCGTCCACCAGCAGACGGACCTTGTCGTCGGACCCGGCCGAGCCGACGACCCGCGAGGCGCCCTTCAGCTTGGCGAGCTGCCCGACCTGGCTGCCCACCGCACCGGCCGCGCCGGAGACGAAGACGACGTCGCCCTCCTTGAACCCGGCGGTGCGCAGCAGACCGGCGTACGCGGTCAGGCCGGTCATGCCGAGCACCCCGAGGTACGTGGAGAGCGGCGCGGCGTCCGGGTCGACCTTGACGGCCTTCTTCGCGTCCACCGCCGCGTACTCGCGCCAGCCGAGGAAGTGCAGCAGGTGGTCACCGACCTCGATGCCGTCGAAGTCGGAGGCGACGACCACGCCCACCGCGCCGCCCTCCATCGGCTCGCCCAGCCCGAACGGCTGGGCGTAGGACTTCGCGGCACTCATCCGGCCCCGCATGTACGGGTCCACCGAGAGGTATTCGTTCCGCACCAGCACCTGGCCCTCGCCGGGCACCGGCATCGGCACCTCGACGAGCGCGAAGTCCTCGGGCTTCGGCCAGCCGACCGGGCGCTCCAGCAGCTGCCACTCGCGGCTCACGGCGGGAAGGGTGGGGGAGTCGGACATGGGGGGTCGACCTTCTTCCTCAAAAGCTTCAGTACCTGAAACAACCATGCGCCTGAATATTTCATGATGTCAAGTAACCCGGTATCCTGGACGGCATGTCCACCCAGCCGCCGCGTCCCGCCGCCCGTCACCGCGCCGCCGACCCCCTGACCATGGAGGTCGTCGAGCTGATCGGCGACGTCGTGGCCCGCTTCCACGCGGACTACGAGGAGGCCGCGGCCACCCACACCCTCACCGGACCCCAGGCCCGCCTGCTCAGCCTCCTCGCCCTGCAGCCGCTGCCCATGCGCAAGCTCGCCCACCGGCTGAAGTGCGAGCCGTCCAACGTGACCGGGATCGTGGACCGGCTGGAGACGCGCGGCCTGGTCGAGCGCCGCCCCGACCCCGCCGACCGCCGGATCAAGCTCGCCGCCGCCACCGACGAGGGCCAGCGGGTCGCCCGCGAACTGCGCGAGGGCCTGCGCTTCGCCCGCGAACCCCTGGCCGGCCTCTCCACCGCCGAACGCTCCTCCCTGCGCGACCTGCTGCGCCGGATGCTGGACGCCTGAAACACGGGGCTCCGGGTAAAGTCCCCGGCATGCGTGACTTCGGGGTGGGGTTCCGGTATCTCCTGGCCGGTCAGCGGTGGGTGGCCCGGCATGGACGGCAGTACGGCTTCGGGCTGCTGCCCGGCCTGATCACACTCGTCCTCTACACGGCGGCGCTGGTCGCGCTCGCCCTGTGGGGCACGGACGCCGTCTCCTGGGCGACCCCGTTCGCCGACGACTGGTCCAGCCCCTGGCAGGGCGTGTTCCGGGGCTTCCTCGCCGTCGTCCTGTTCGCCCTCGGCCTGCTGCTGGCCGTCCTCACCTTCACCGCGGCCACCCTGCTGATCGGCCAGCCCTTCTACGAGAGCCTGTCCGAGCGGACCGACGCCGACGTCTCGCCCGACGGCACCGCGCCCAGCTCCGACCGGTCCATGGGGCACGAGCTGTGGATATCCGCCCGCGACAGCCTGCGCATCCTGGTGCGCGCCTGCGTCTGGGGCGTGCTGCTCTTCGCGCTCGGCTTCCTGCCCGTCGTCGGCCAGACCGTCGTCCCCGTCCTCGGCTTCTTCGTCACCGGGTTCTTCCTCACCGAGGAGCTGACCGCCGTCGCCCTCCAGCGCCGGGACGTCGACCTGCGCGCCCGGCTCACCCTGCTGCGCTCGCGCAAGATGCTCGCCTGGGGCTTCGGCGTCCCGCTGGGCCTCGCCTTCCTGGTGCCCGTCGTCGCGGTGTTCCTGATGCCCGGCGCGGTCGCCGGGGCCACCCTCCTCACCCGCGACCTCCTCGGCGAACCCCGCGCGGAGGAGCAGTCGGAGAGCGACCAGCCGATCACCGCCTGAACCCGCGGGGCGGCCGACGCGGCGAACTCGTGACCCGCGCGTGAAGGGTTCGTAGGGGAAGCCGCCCGGACCCCCGAACCGCAGCCCCGGCCGCCCGGCGCGGACTACCGTCGACATCAGCCCCGGTCCCGGAACCTGACCCCCGGACCGGGGCTGAATGCGTCCGGGGCGGCTCAGCGCGTCCCGAAGCCGTACACCGTCGCGGAGCGGTACACCTCGCCCGGCTCCAGCCGGGTGGTCGGGAAGTCCGGACGGTTGGGCGAGTCCGGGAAGTGCTGGGTCTCCAGCGCGATCCCGTCGCCCGGCGCGAACGGAGCGCCCAGATGGTCGGCGGTGTACAGCTGGAGGCCGGGCTCGGTCGTCGCCACCGTCAGCACCCGCCCCGACGCCGGGTCGTACAGCTCGGCCACCTCCTCGGCCGCCGCCGTCACACCCTTGTCCAGCACGTAGTTGTGGTCGTACCCCGAGCCGATCTTGCGGGAGACGCGGAAGTCGAAGCGCGAGTCCGTCACGTCCAGCGGCTCGCCCACCGGGATCAGCCCGTCGTCCACCGGCGTGTACCGCGAGGCGTCCAGCCGCAGCTCCTGACCGCCCGCGTGCCCCGAACCGCCCAGGTTCCAGTACGAGTGATTGGTGAGGTTCACGACCGTCGGCGCGTCCGTCACCGCCTCGTAGGCGATCCGCAGCGCGCCCCGCTCGTCCAGCGTGTACGTCGCGGAGACCTCCAGACGCCCCGGAAAGCCCTCCTCGCCGTGCGGGCTGACCCGGCTCAGCCGCACCCCGTGCGCGACCGGCTCCGCCTCCCACACGTACCGGTCGAAGCCACGCTCACCGCCGTGCAGCGAGTTGGGCCCGTTGTTCACCGCCAGCGCGTACGTCAGCCCGTCGAGCGGGAACCGGCCGCCCGCGATCCGGTTGGCGTACCGGCCCACCAACGCGCCCAGATACGGCCCCGGATGGTCCACATAGCCCTCGACGGAGGGGAACCCCAGCACCACGTCAGCGGTGCGCCCCTCCCGGTCCGGCACCTCGACCGACTGCACGATCCCGCCGTACGACAGCACCCGGACCCGTACCCCACCGCGCTCGAGCGTCCAGCGGTGCACCGGGGTCCCGTCGGAAAGTGTGCCGAAAAGTTCGCCCATGTGGGAAACCTTAGGTCACGGTCCGCTCTCCGTGACCGTCCGGTACGCGATCTCGGCGAGCCTCGCCTGACCGTCCCGGCTCGGATGGAACCAGTCCCACCGGCTCAACTGCCCGGTGCCGAAGCGGTAGTCGAAGACCGCGTTGCCGTCGGAGCGGCAGCGCTCGTCCTTCGCGCACACCTCGGCCAGCACCGCGTTGTACGCCTCCACCCGCCGCTGGACCTCCTCCCGGCGCACCGTCGCCGCCTCGGTCAGATCGTCCGCGCCGCGCAGCATGGAGGGGCAGATGCCCAGCTTCCACACCTCCTTGCCCAGCGGATCGGCCCGCCCCTCCGACCACAGCCGCAGCAGATTCGGCACGCTCGCCACGTACACCTGCGTCCTCGGCAGCTTCTCGCGCAGCGCCGCCATCGACCGCTCGAAGTCCCTGCGGAAGTCCGCCACCGGGGTCATCGCCGACACCGAGCGACGGCAGGCGTCGTTGGCGCCCACCATCACCGTCACCAGCTCCGGCCTGCGCGTGGCCGCCTGCGCCAGCTGGCCGGGCAGGTCCGCCATCCGGGCGCCGGTCACCGCGTAGTTCCAGCCCCGCTCGGCCGCCCCCTGCGTGCCCAGCAGCCGCACCGCCAGACTGTCCACCGCCGCGTCGCCGCCGGTCGCCCAGGAGACGCTGGGGCAGTCCGACAGCACCTGGCAGGCGTCGAAGCCACGGGTGATCGAATCACCCACCGCCGCGATCGAGTCCGGGTGCGCGTCCCACACCGGCGAGGGCTTCGCGGAGGGCCGGGACACGCCCGTACCCGCGCCGCCGCCCCGGATGGAGTCACACCCCGTCGCCAGCACGGCCGCCGTCAGCACCGCGAGCACGGCTCGCGCCCGGTGGCCTGGTTTCCGCATCCCCGCAGGTCCCCTCGCTCGTCCGCGCACCGACCGCCGGTACGCCCACCCTTCACAACGTGCGAGGGTTCCCGTCCGGCCGGGCGGGAACGGCACACCCCCGTACAAGCGTCCCCCTGGGTGAATGGCAGAGGATTCCTGGCACCGGGACCGACGGTACGTCACACTCCTTGCATCCCCGCAGGGTAGCCTCGCCATCAACGCGGCCGTCGCGTCACGGCCGCGTCGCCAGCCCGCAAGATGTCCCGCTCAGCCCGGAGGTTCCGGTGACGACACGTGGAGTTCTGTACGTGCACTCCGCGCCGCGCGCGCTGTGCCCGCATGTCGAGTGGGCCATCGCCGGGGTGCTGGGCACGCGCGTCAGCCTCGACTGGATCAGGCAGCCCGCCGCCCCCGGCACCTGGCGCTCGGAGTTCTCCTGGCAGGGCGAGGCGGCCACCGCCTCCAAGCTCGCCTCCGCGCTGCGCGGCTGGCAGCTGCTCCGCTTCGAGGTCACCGCCGAGCCCTCCGCCGCCGCCGAGGGCGAGCGCTACAGCTGCACCCCCGAACTCGGCATCTTCCACGCCGTCACCGGCATCCACGGCGACATCCTCATCCCCGAGGACCGCCTCCGCGCCGCCCTCCAGCGCAGCAGACAGGGCGAGACCGACCTTGAGGCCGAACTGTCCAAGCTCCTCGGCAAGCCCTGGGACGACGAACTGGAGACCTTCCGCCACGCTGGCGAGGGCGCCCCGGTCCGCTGGCTGCACCAGGTGGTGTGAGCGAGCTTCTTCGACGGGGTCAAGGGCAGCCGACCCCAGGGGCGCGGGGAACTGCGCGACAAGCCACGACGCACCCGCACCCGGCGACGAGAAGATCCATCAACGGCGAATGGCCCGGCCTCCACCGAAGGAGACCGGGCCATCACAGCTTTACGGCGACTCAGACCGTCCGGAACGCCAGAACGACATTGTGGCCGCCGAAGCCGAACGAGTCGTTCAGGGCCGCGATCCGGCCCTCGGGAAGCTGCCGCGGCTCGCCGACGACGACATCCGCGTTGACCTCCGCGTCCAGCTCGGTGACGTTGATGGTCGGCGGGGCCGTCCGGTTCACCAGGGCCAGGATGGACGCGACGGTCTCGATACCGCCCGCGCCGCCCAGCAGGTGACCCGTCATCGACTTGGTCGCGGAGATGGCCATGTGGTCGACGTCGTCGCCGAAGACCTTCCGCAGCGCCTTGATCTCCGCCACATCACCCTGGGGCGTCGAGGTGGCGTGCGCGTTCACGTGCACGATCTCCGCGGGCTTCAGGTCGGTGGAGTCCAGCAGGTTCTGCAGGGCCTGCGCGATGCCGTTGCCCGAGGGCTCCGGCTGCGTGATGTGGTGGGCGTCGGCGGAGATGCCCTGGCCGACCGCCTCGGCGTAGATCCGGGCGCCACGCGCCTTGGCGTGCTCCTCGGACTCCAGCACGATCACACCGGCGCCCTCACCGAGCACGAAGCCGTCACGGCCCGCGTCGTAGGGGCGGGAGGCGCCCTCGGGGTCGTCGTTGTTCTTGGACATCGCCATCATGTTGCCGAAGGCGGCGATGGGAAGCGGGTGGATGGCGGCCTCGGTACCACCGGCCACGACCACGTCCGCACGCCCGGTGCGGATCATCTCGATCGCGTACCCGATGGCCTCCGCGCCCGAGGCGCAGGCCGAGACCGGGGTGTGCACACCGGCGCGCGCGCCCAGCTCGATGCCGACGTTGGCCGCCGGGGAGTTGGGCATCAGCATCGGCACGGTGTGCGGGGAGACACGGCGTACGCCCTTCTCCCGGAGTACGTCGTACTGGTCCAGGAGGGTCGTCACGCCACCGATGCCGGAGGCGACGACCGCGCCCAGCCGGTCGGGATTCACGGACTGGTCCTCACCGGCCTTGGCGGTGAAACCGGCGTCCTTCCAGGCTTCCTGAGCGGCGATCAGCGCGAACTGCGCCGACCGGTCCAGCTTTCGGGCCTGCGGCCGGGGGATGATCTCACCCGGCTCGACGGCGATCTGCGCGGCGATCTTGACCGGCAGTTCGGCCGCCCACTCCTGCTCGAGGCGGCTGACGCCGGACCGGCCGGCCAGCATGGCCTCCCAGGTGGAAGCTGCGTCGCCACCCAGCGGTGTGGTTGCGCCGATACCGGTGACGACCACGGTGCGATTGGTCGGGCTCACGGGAATTCTTTCTCCAACAGATGCGGGATCTACGGCGCCACCGCCGGGTGGCGGGGCCTAGCAGCTAGGACCGAGGGGTGACTCAGGCCTGGTGCGTGCGGATGTACTCGGTGGCGTCACCGACGGTCTTGAGGTTCTTGACGTCCTCGTCCGGGATCTTCACGTCGAAGCGCTCTTCGGCGGCGACGACGACCTCGACCATGGACAGGGAGTCGACGTCGAGGTCGTCGGTGAAGGACTTGTCCAGCTGGACGTCCTCGGTGGGGATGCCGGCGATCTCGTTCACGATCTCGGCAAGGCCCGCGACGATCTCTTCCTGGGTGGCGGCCATGTCAGGCGCTCTCCTTCTTCGGTGTTCTTCGATGTTCAGACAATTGTTGGCATTTTTCCCCGCAGCGGACCGGATGGCCCGGCACGGAGTGCCTAGGGGAGGGTAACGACCGTGGCGGCGTAGACCAGACCCGCCCCGAAACCGATGACGAGCGCCGTGTCGCCGCTCTTCGCCTCGCCGGTCGCCAGAAGCCGCTCCATGGCGAGCGGGATCGACGCGGCCGAGGTGTTGCCGGTGGTGCGGATGTCACGGGCGACCGTGACATGCTCCGGCAGCTTCAGAGTCTTCACCATCGAGTCGATGATCCGCACATTGGCCTGGTGCGGGATGAAGACGTCCAGGTCGTCCGAGGAGATCCCGGCCGCTTCCAGCGCCTGCTGGGCGACCTTCGCCATCTCGAACACGGCCCAGCGGAACACCGCCTGGCCCTCCTGGGTGATCGCGGGGAACTTGATGTTCCCCTCGCTGTCCAGGGGGAGTTGGGAGACGTCGCCGATCCGGAAGCGGTCCCACGGCACGGTCTGCTTGATGGTCCCGGCCTTGTCGCCCTCCGAACCCCACACGGTGGGGCCGATGGCGGGCTCCTGGGACGGACCGACCACGACCGCGCCCGCGCCGTCGCCGAACAGGAAGGCCGTCGCGCGGTCCTCCAGGTCGGTCAGGTCGCTGAGCCGCTCCACGCCGATGACGAGCACGTACTCGGCGGAACCTTCCACCACCATGCCCTTGGCGAGGGTCAGGCCGTAGCCGAAGCCCGCGCAGCCCGCCGAGATGTCGAACGCGGCGGCCTTGTCGGTGCCCAGCTTGTCCGCGATCTCCGTGGCCACGGCCGGGGTCTGGCTGAAGTGCGACACGGTGGAGACCACCACGGCGCCGATCTGCTCGGCGGCGATGCCCGCGTCCGCGATCGCCTTGCCCGCCGCCTCGATCGACATCGCGGCGACCGTCTCGTCCGGGCCCGCCCAGTGCCGGGTCTCGATACCGGAGCGGGAACGAATCCACTCGTCGGAGGAGTCGATCGTCTCCAGGATCACCTCGTTGGGCACCACCCGGGTCGGACGGTAGCCGCCGACCCCGAGGATGCGCGCGTACGGGGCGCCCTTGCTGGGCTTGATCTTCGCCATTGGCATGGGCTCCTTGTCAGGCGCCCGCCGCGTCAGCGGCAGGAGTCGCGGTCTCGGCGATGAGCGCGCGCGCCGCGTCGAGATCCTCGGGGGTCTTCAGGGCGAGCGTCCGTACACCGGGCAGCGCGCGCTTGGCCAGGCCGGTCAGGGTGCCGCCCGGGCACACCTCGATCAGCGCGGTGACGCCCAGTTCCTTGAAGGTCTCCATGCACAGGTCCCAGCGGACCGGGTTGGCGACCTGGCCGACCAGCCGCTGGAGCACCTCGGTGCCCGACGCGACCGTACCGCCGTCCTTGTTGGAGACGTAGGTCACCTTCGGGTCCGCCGGAGCCAGCTCGGCCGCGGCCGCGGCCAGCGTCTCGACGGCGGGCGCCATGTGACGGGTGTGGAAGGCACCGGCCACCTTCAGCGGGACGACCTTGCGGACGCCCTCCGGCTTGTCCTCCATCAGCGCGGCCAGCTGCTCCAGCGTGCCCGCGGCGACGATCTGGCCCGCGCCGTTGATGTTGGCCGGGGTCAGGCCCAGCTTCTCCAGGTGCGCGACGGAGACCTCCGGGTCGCCGCCGAGCAGCGCCGACATGCCGGTCTCGGTGATCGCGGCGGCGTCGGCCATGGCCAGACCCCGCTTGCGGACCAGGTTCAGGGCGGAGATGTCGTCCAGCACGCCCGCGAAGGCGGCGGCGGTGATCTCGCCGACGCTGTGGCCCGCGACCGCGCCCGGCGCGATGTCACCCAGTGCCGCGGCGGACAGCAGTCCGGCGGCGACCAGCAGCGGCTGCGCCACGGCGGTGTCGCGGATCGCGTCCGCGTCGCCTTGGGTTCCGTAGTGGACGAGGTCCAGTCCGATGGCGTCGGACCACGCGGCGACGCGGTCAGCGGCACCGGGGAGTTCGAGCCAGGGGGTCAGGAAGCCGGGCGTCTGGGCACCCTGGCCGGGAGCGACGAGTACGAGCACTCTCACACTCTCTCTTGGAGACGGCCGCAGCCGCCCGTGGGGACAGGGACGAATAACTCGGAAGGCTTTTGTGGGCCCCCGACAAAAGGCTAGGGCTGGGACTCCCCATCGGTGAGCCGCCCCAGGATCAGGGCGATCCGCAACGTGAAGGCGGATCGTACATCGGAGGGCGACCAGCCGGTGACGTCAGTCACACGTCGCAGCCGGTAGCGCACGGTGTTCGGGTGAACGAAGAGCATCCTCGCCGCGCCCTCCAGGCTGCTCGCCTGCTCCAGGTAGACACTCAGGGTCTCCAGGAGCGCCGAGCCCGCTTCCTCCAGCGGTCTGTAGATCTCCTCCACCAGTTGCTCGCGCGCACTGGGATCACCCGCGATGGCGCGCTCCGGAAGCAGATCGTCCGCCAGTACCGGCCGGGGCGCGTCCTGCCAGGCGGTACACGCCTTCAGCCCCGCCGCCGCGGCCTGCGCGGACCGGGTCGCGGCCTGGAGGTCGTGCATGACCGGCCCCGCCACCACCGGACCCGGCGCGAACGGCCCGATCAGCGACTTGGCCACGTTCAGCGGCTGCACCGAGCTGCCGCCCGCGATCACCACCAGCCGGTCCCCGAGGACCCCGGTGAGCACCTGGAGCTTGGCGTGCCGGGCGGCCCGCCGGATCGCCTCCACGGTCAGCTCGCTGTCCCCGTCCGGGGCGGTGCCGAGCACCACGCAGACGTGCTCCGGCGAGTTCCAGCCCAGCGCGGCCGCCCGGCTCACGGCGCCCTCGTCGGCCTCGCCGCTGAGCACCGCGTTCACCACCAGGGACTCCAGCCGGGCGTCCCAGGCACCGCGTGCCTCGGCGGCCTGGGCGTAGACCTGGGCGGTGGCGAAGGCGATCTCGCGGGCGTAGACCAGCAGCGCCTCGCGGAGCACGCGCTCGTCGCCGGGCGCGGCCACCTCGTCGATGGCGCTCTCCATGACCTCGATGGTGGTGCGCACCATCTCCACGGTCTGGCGCAGCGTGATCGCGCGGGTCAGCTCACGGGGCGCGGTGCCGAAGACGTCGGTCGAGATGGCCTGGGGCGCCTCGGGGTGCCGGAACCACTCGGTGAAGGCGGCGATACCGGCCTGCGCCACGAGTCCGATCCAGGACCGGTTCTCCGGGGGCATGGCCCGGTACCACGGCAGGGTGTCGTCCATCCGCGCGATGGCCTGCGCGGCGAGATTCCCGGAGGACTTCTCCAGCCGCCTCAGGGTCGCGGTGTGCGGGTGGACGACATGTCCTGCGGGGTCGCCGGGGTGGGATTCGGGTTCGGGCACGTGGACAAGACTGCCTTATCGGGACGCGCGCATGTGCCGCCGGGTCCGTCCCGCTCTTTCGCACCGGCTGGTACATGCCTGCGGCACGGGCACCGCGCGCACTACCGTGGGGGCCGTGATGGAGGTACGGCGCGCCGCTGAGCGTTACCACGGAGGAGACCCGGAGGCGGGCATCGACTCCCGGCACGCCCTGTCGTTCGGGCCGCACTACGACCCCGCGAACCTGCGCTTCGGCGCGGTGATCGCCTGCAACGAGGAACGGCTCGCGCCCGGCGCCGGGTTCGACGAGCACCCGCACAGCCACACCGAGATCGTCACCTGGGTCGTCGAGGGCGAGCTGACCCACCGCGACTCCGCCGGGCACGAGAGCGTGGTCCGCCCCGGTGACGTACAGCACCTGAGCGCGGCGGCGGGCGTCCGGCACGTCGAGCGCAACGACGGCCCGGTCCCGCTGACCTTCGTGCAGATGTGGCTGGCCCCGCTGAAGCCCGGCGGCGAACCGTCCTACGAGGTGGTGCCGGGCATCGCCGACTCCACCCCGTACGCCCTGCCCGGCGCGGGGGCGATGCTGCACGTGCGGCGGCTGGCGGCGGGGGAGCGGACGGCGCTGCCGGACGCCGCGCACCTGTACGTCCACGTGGTGCGCGGCGAGGTCGGCCTCGCCGGGGAGACGCTGGGCCCCGGCGACTCGGCCCGGATCACCGGCGCCGAGGGGCTCGCGGCGCTGGGGGTGACGGCGGCCGAGGTGCTGGTGTGGGAGATGGGTCCCTAGGGTCAGCCGCGGACTTCCGCCAGCACCGCTTCCGTGAACACCGGCCACGCCTCGATCGCCCAGGGCCCGAAGGCGCGGTCGGTGAGGGCGACGGCGGCCACCCGGGCGTCCGGGTCGGTCCACAGGAAGGTGCCGGACTGGCCGAAGTGGCCGAAGGTGCGCGGGGAGGACGAACTCCCGGTCCAGTGCGGGGACTTGGCGCCCCGGATCTCGAAGCCGAGGCCCCAGTCGTTGGGGTTCTGGTGTCCGTATCCCGGTAGTACGCCCTTGGTACCCGGGTACTGCACGGTCATCGCCTCCGCGACCGTCCTGGGGTCCAGCAGGCGCGGCGCCTGGAGCTCGGCCGCGAAGCGCAGCAGGTCCGCCACCGTGGACACCCCGTCCTTGGCGGGCGAGCCCTCCAGCGCGGTCGACGTCATGCCCAGCGGCTCCAGCACCGCCTGGCGCAGATACTCGGCGAAGGGGATGTCGGTGGCCTTGGCGATGTGGTCGCCGAGCTGCTCGAACCCGGCGTTGGAGTACAGCCGCCGCTCACCGGGCGCCCCCATCGTGCGGTGCTCGTCGAAGGCCAGCCCGGAGGTGTGCGCCAGCAGATGGCGGACCGTCGCCCCGGGCGGCCCGGCGGGCTCGTCCAGCTCGACGGCACCCTCCTCGTACGCGACCAGCGCCGCGTAGGCGGCCAGCGGCTTGGTCACCGAGGCCAGCGGGAAGCGGTGGTCCACCGGGCCGTGGGTGCCCCGTACGGTCCCGTCGGCTCGTACGACGCCCGCGGCGGCGGTGGGGACGGGCCAGTTCTCGATCAGCGCCAGGCTCTGCAACGACATGCCGACGAGCCTATGCGGGTCACAGCCGCAGCTCCATCAAGGGGTCCGGCTTGGGCTTGAACCCCAGCGACTCGTACAGCGGGCGGGCGTCGGCGGACGCGGTCAGCTGGATCTGCCGGGCGCCGCGCTCGCGGAACCAGGCCAGCAGCGCGTCCACGCACGCGCGGGAGTAGCCCCGGCGGCGGGTGCCGGGGTCGGTGGCGACGCTGAAGACGAAGCCGACGATGCCCCCGGGGTTGGTCTCGCGCCCGATCCGGTACTCCACCGTCCCGACCGCGAGCGCGGCCAGCACGCCCGGCCGCTCCGGGTGGTCCACCACGAAGGCGGCGAAGGTGCCCTCCGGGTCGGCCAGCCGGGCGCGCAGGGCGGGCAGGGACTCCTCGTGCCAGGTCCCCGCGTCACCCCCGGAGACGGAGTCGATCATCACCTGGCGCAGGCGGAGCACTTCCCGCGCGTCCTCGGGCACGGCCCGGCGTACGAGACTCATGCGCGGCACGCTAGCGTCCCGTCCCGGCTCCCGTCCTGGCCATTTCTGCCGGATACCGCTTGCTTGGAGTGCGCTCGAAGGTCATAGCGTTGAGGGCATGACGGTGATGCAGACCACGCAAGCGGCGCCGGTCGGCCAGGACATCTGCTCCGGCCCCCCGCCGCGCCATCCCCGGCCCGACGGGCAGGACCGGTACACGATCAGCGAGGTCGTCGCCTTCACCGGACTGACCGCGCACACCCTGCGCTGGTACGAGCGGATCGGCCTGATGCCGCACGTCGACCGCTCGCACACCGGTCAGCGCCGCTACACCAACCGCGACCTGGACTGGCTGGTCTTCGTCACCAAGCTCCGGCTCACCGGCATGCCGGTCGCCGACATGGTCCGCTACGCCGAGCTGGTGCGGCAGGGGGAGAGCACCTACGACGAGCGGCGCGAGCTGCTGGAGTCGACCCGCCGGGACGTGCTCGCCCGGATCGACGAGCTGCGCGACACGCTCGCCGTGCTCGACCTGAAGATCGGTTTCTACGCCACGGAGGGGACCCCCCGATGACCGACCGCACGATGCCGACCGTACGCCTGGGCGAGACCGGCCCGGAGACCAGCGTCCAGGGCCTCGGCTGCATGGGCATGAGCTTCGGCTACGGCCCCGCCGACACCGAGCAGTCGCGGGCCGCCCTGGAGCGCGCCTTCGACCTCGGCGTCACGCTGTACGACACGGCGGACGCCTACGGGAACGGGGACAACGAGCGGTTCCTCGCCCCCTTCTTCAAGGCGCACCGCGACGAGGTGGTCATCGCCACCAAGTTCGCCCTGTCCATCCCGCCGGAGGACCCGAGCAAGCGGATCATCCGCAACGACGCCCCGTACATCCGGCAGGCCATCGAGGACAGCCTGAAGCGGCTCGACGTCGACGTCATCGACCTCTATTACATGCACCGCCGCGATGTGAACGTGCCCATCGAGGAGACCGTCGGCGTCATGGCCGACCTGGTGCGCGAGGGCAAGGTGAAGCACCTGGGGCTGAGCGAGGTCACCGCGGAGGAACTGCGCACCGCGCACGCCGTCCACCCGATTGCGGCCGTGCAGTCCGAGTGGTCCCTGTTCAGCCGGGACATCGAGGCTCACGTGGTCCCGGCCGCCCGCGAGCTGGGCGTCGGCCTGGTGCCCTACTCCCCGCTGGGCCGGGGCTTCCTCACCGGCGCCTTCACCGACGCCGCCAAGGAGCTGACCGACGGCGACTTCCGCCGCTCCCAGCCCCGCTTCACCGGCGACAACGCGACCGCCAACGCGGCCCTGCTGGAGCCGGTCCGCCAGGTGGCCGAGGCGCACGGGGCGACCCTCGGCCAGGTCGCGCTGGCCTGGGCGCACCAGCGGGCGGCGGTGTACGGCCTCGCGGTGGTGCCGATCCCGGGCACCCGCAAGGCCGAGCGGGTCACCGAGAACGCGGGTGCCGCGCACCTCGTCCTGACCGAGGAGGAGCTGGCCCTGCTGGAGCCGATCGCCGGGCAGGTCGCGGGCGACCGGTACGCCGACATGACGTTCACCTCGGCGGGCCGGGAGCAGTAACGCCTACAGCTCCGCCAGCAGTTCGGCCTTCTTCGCGGAGAACTCCTCGTCGGTCACCAGACCGGCCTGGTGCAGCTCGCCCAGGTGGCGGATGCGCTCGGCGATGTCGGCGGGGTCCCGTCGGGGCGCGGCCGGAATCGCCGGTACCGCCCCTCGGGTCCGTACCGCCGCGAGGACGGCCGCCGCGAACGGCAGCGACTCGTGCACCGGCCCGTACCCGAGCCCGAAGACCACGGTCGCCGCGTCCTGGTCGGGCGGCACCGGGTCGCCGGTGGCCGCCGGGCCGTTCGGCAGCAGCCGCAGATACCCCTCGAACGCCTCCGGTGAGCGCCACTCGACCCCGCCGAGGTCCGTGACCGCGAACCGCTGGTCGCCCGCCTTCCACTTCGCCGAGGACGCACCCGTCCACGACCAGCGGAAACGCACCGAGGTGCCGTCGAAGGACGCCTTGCCGTCGTACGCCTTGAACCGGCGCGGGGCCTCGGGGGCGTCGATCAGATGCCGGTCGGCGGGGCCGGATTCGGTCAGCGCGGCCTTCAGCTCGTCGGCGTAGTACTCGGCCAGGGTCTCCCGCTCGGCGGGCATGACCAGCCGGTACGGGTCCAGGCCCTCGGGGAGCTGCCCGGCCGCCGCCTCCAGCAGCGGGTCGGCTCCGGCGCGCGGCTCCAGCCGCAGCACGACGGTTCCCCGCTTTCCCTCGGCCAGGCTCACGCCCTCCAGCGCGGTGAGCGGGACCCGCCGTTCACCGAGCGCCTGGAAGAGTTTCGGTGTGCGTACCCCCCGCTCGTAGCGGATGAGCACGGAGTCGGATTCGAACTCCCAGACGGCCTGAAAACCCGCCAGTACGTCACCCATGCGGCTCATCGTATGCGGCACATGTCCCTCCGTCGCCACCCGCGCGGACCGCACTTCCTGCTGTCTCTACGCGCGTCCCGCGGCGGGCGCGTCCGGCACATCGGCCCGGCACGCCTCGTCCCCGCGGGCGCACGTCACGTCGCCGTACGCCCCCACGCCGACCTCGGCGAGATTGCGCAGGCTGTCCGTGCCCGGCTGGAAATAACCGGCGTGGCCCTGCGCGTCGCGCGAGGACAGCACCCGGGCGCCGAAGGCGCGGGACACCGGGTCCGCGCCGTGCCCGAGCCCGCCGACCTCCAGATACGGCACGTCCTGCACCCAGTCGGTGGCGTCCCGCATCGCCCACACCCGGGCGGTGCGGTTCAGATGGGCGGCCGTGGCCACCCGCATGCCGGGGCTCGCGGCCACCGCGATGTCGCTGACCCGGCGGGGCATGCCGGGCGCGGCGACCCCGCAGACCACCGAGCCGTAGCTGTGGCAGAACATCGACACCTCGGCCCGGCCGGGCAGCCCGCGCAGCAGCGCGTTCAGCCGGACGGCGCCGTCCTCGGCGCGCATCGCGGTCGCCGCGTCCACGCCGAGCCCGGCGGGCGCGGTGTAGTCGGCCCAGGCGATCACGGCGGTCCGGGTGGCGGGCGCCGCCTGCCGCTCGGCGGAGTACAGCGACTTGGCCATGCCGACCGGGGCGCTGTACGGGCGGTAGGACTTCTCGAAGGTGAGCAGGTCGGTGTCGACACCGGGCACCACCACGGAGATCCGGTCGGCCCGGCGCAGATCACCGAAGACCTCGGCGATCCGGCCCGAGCCCTCGGGGTCGAAGGCGAGGATGTGCCGCTCGGGCCGCATCAGCGCCTCGTACCGGTGCAGCCTGCGGGAGGCGTCCTGCTGGCCGGCCGTACTGAGCCGGTTGTCGTGCATGCGCCGCGACTCCACGTCCCGTTCCCGCTCCAGCGCCACCCGGTTGGCCTCGTAGCGCAGCGAGACGGGGGCGCCGTTCATGTTGCCCACCGCCAGCGGGTAGCGCGACGCCAGGTCGTGGCGGTCGTGGGCGGTGAGCGAGCCGAAGAAGCGGGCCAGCCGGTCCGGAGAGGTCTTCGCCGGGTCCGGCAGCGGCTTGCCGTGCACGCTGTCGCGCACCCACTCGGAGAGCGAGGACCTGAGCGCGGTCGACTCGCGGTGGGTGTGCAGCGCGGTCCAGCCGGTGGTCGCGAGCATCACGAAGACGACGGCCATCGCGAGGAGCGTGCGCCATACGCTGAGCTGGGGAGAGGTGTCGAAGGAAGTCACTGGGAGGACACACTAGGAGAACGGAAGGGTCTCGGGGCAATCGAGTGGCGGGGATCACGTTTCGTGGGCCGGGGGCCGGTCCACGGACGATCTTTCTAAACGATCTCCCCTGGTCCGCCAACGATTTCAGGCCGCGCGCCAGTTCCCCGTCAGCGCCGGGCCCACCTGATCGAGGTACGCCTCCGTGAGCCCCCGGATGGCCGCCAGGCTGAAGTCGTCCCCGGTGCTCCACTGCCGCTCGGTGACCCGTATCACCCCGGCGAACACGGCCACGGTGAGCCGCGGGCGGGGGTCGGTCTCCAGGTCGACGCCCTCGCGCTCCGCGAGCAGCCGGGCGATGGTCTGCTCGGTCTCCGCCGAACGGCGCAGATGCGCGGCGAGCAGCGCGGGCGTGGACTCGATCATGCGGTACATCCGCAGATACAGCTCGACCGGTACGACCGACTCCACGGTCTCCCGTATGTCGTCCCAGCCCTCCAGCATGGCCTGCCGCAGCGCCTCCATCGGCGGTTCGTGCGGCGGCCGGGCGCGTACGGCGGCCACGAAGCGGGCCTCCGTCACCTCCTGCACGGCGAAGGCCGCGTCCTCCTTCCCCGCGAAGTAGCGGAAGAAGGTGCGCTGCGAGACATCGACGGCCTCGACGATCTCGTCGACGGTGGTCCGCTCGTACCCCTGGGTGGTGAACAGCTCGAGGGCGGCGCGTACCAGCGCCTCGCGGGTACGCCGCTTCTTGCGCTCGCGCAGCGTCTCCATGGCCTCTCCCTGTACGTCCTTCCAGCTCAGCCTATGCGCTCGGGCGAACGGCGGTCATATGTCAGCCACTGACTGGTGAATGCGTTTGTCAACTGTCAGAGACTGTCACTAGCCTCATTACATGACTAGTCAGACCACCATCGACAAGACGGGACCGGAGGACGGGTCACCCACCGACGTGTCGCCGCCCGCACCGGCGGGCCTGCGCGGGCACCCCTGGTTCACCCTGATCACCGTCGCCGTGGGCGTCATGATGGTGGCCCTCGACGGCACCATCGTGGCCATCGCCAACCCGGCCATCGCCAAGGACCTGCACGCGAGCTTCTCCGACGTGCAGTGGATCACCAACGCCTACTTCCTCGCCCTCGCGGTCGCCCTGATCACCGCGGGCAAGCTCGGTGACCGCTTCGGGCACCGGCAGACCTTCCTCATCGGCGTGACCGGCTTCGCGCTGGCCTCCGGCGCCATCGGGCTGTCCGACAGCATCCCGGCGGTCGTCACCTTCCGGGTCCTGCAGGGCCTGTTCGGCGCCCTGCTGATGCCGGCCGCGCTCGGCCTGCTGCGGGCCACCTTCCCGGCCGAGAAGCTCAACATGGCGATCGGCATCTGGGGCATGGTCATCGGCGCCTCCACGGCGGGCGGCCCGATCCTCGGCGGTGTCCTGGTCCAGCACGTCAACTGGCAGTCGGTGTTCTTCATCAACGTGCCCGTCGGCCTGCTCGCCCTGCTGCTCGGCACGCTGATCCTGCTCGACCACCGCGCGGAGAACGCCCCGCGCTCCTTCGACCTGCCCGGCATCGCGCTGCTCTCCGGCGCCATGTTCTGCCTGGTCTGGGCGCTGATCAAGGCCCCGGCCTGGGGCTGGGGCGACGGCCGGACCTGGGGCTTCATCGGCGCCTCGGCGGTGCTCTTCGTGGCCTTCGCCTGGTGGGAGACGAGGGTCGCCGAACCGCTGATCCCGCTGACCCTGTTCCGCTCGGTCCCGCTCTCGGCGGGCGTGGTGCTGATGGTGATGATGGCCATCGCCTTCATGGGCGGTCTGTTCTTCGTGACCTTCTATCTCCAGAACGTGCACGGCCTCAGCCCGGTCGACGCCGGTCTGCACCTGCTCCCGCTCACCGGCATGATGATCGTCGGCTCCCCGCTGGCGGGCTTCGCCATCACCAAGCTGGGCCCGCGCATCCCGCTCGCGGGCGGCATGACGCTCACCGCGGTCGCCATGTACGGCATGTCCACCCTGAAGGCGGACACCGGCAGCGCCACCATGTCGATCTGGTTCGCCCTGCTCGGCCTCGGCCTCGCCCCCGTCATGGTCGGCGCCACCGAGGTCATCGTCGGCAACGCCCCCATGGCCCTCTCCGGCGTGGCGGGCGGCCTCCAGCAGGCGGCCATGCAGATCGGCGGCAGCCTCGGCACCGCCGTACTGGGCGCCGTGATGGCCTCCAAGGTCGACAGCGACCTCGCGGGCAACTGGACCGGCGCGGGCCTGCCCCCGCTGACCCCCACTCAACTCGACCAGGCGTCCCAGGCCGTCCAGGTCGGCGTGGCCCCGGTCACCAAGCAGATGCCCCCGCCACTGATCGAGAAGATCACCGGCGTCGCCCACGACACCTTCATCTCCGGCATGAGCCTCGCCTCCCTGGTAGCGGCAGGCGTAGCGGCGGTAGCGATCCTGGTAGCCCTCCTGACCCGCCGAGGCGAAAACGCAGAGGCGGGCGCGGCAGTGGGCCACATCTAGGTTCCGGGTACTGGTGGCGCTTTTAGGGGCGCGGGGAACTGCGCGACCAGCCACGACGCTCCCGCAGCCGCGCGATCACCGAAGTACGAACGGTGATCGCGCGGCCACGTCCAAGCCGCGCAGCGCTACGCGTCGCCGCCGGCAGCTCCTGGCGCAGCCGCCTTCACATCGAGCAACTGATACCGATCGATCGCCTGCTTCAGCACAGACCGATCAACCTTCCCCTCCTTCGCCAGCTCCGTCAGCACCCCCACCACGATCGACTGAGCATCGATGTGGAAGAACCGCCGAGCCGCCCCGCGCGTATCCGCGAACCCGAACCCGTCAGCCCCGAGCGACTGGTAAGGCCCCGGCACCCACCGAGCGATCTGATCCGGCACCGCCCGCATCCAGTCGGACACCGCGACGAACGGCCCCTCCGCCCCGCCGAGCTTGCGCGTCACGAACGGCACCCGCTGCTCCTCCTCGGGATGCAGCATGTTGTGCTCCTCGCAGGCCACCGCCTCCCGCCGCAGCTCGCTCCAGGAGGTCGCCGACCAGACGTCCGCCCGGACGTCCCACTCGTCGGCGAGAATCCGCTGCGCCTCCAGCGCCCACGGCACCGCGACACCGGACGCCATGATCTGCGCCGGGATCGAGCCGCCGGAGCCCTCGCTCAGCCGGTGGATGCCCTTGAGGATGCCCTCGACGTCCACGTCCGCCGGTTCGGCCGGGTGCTGGATCGGCTCGTTGTAGACGGTGAGGTAGTAGAAGACGTCCTCACCGTGCGGGTGCTCTTCGTCCCCGCCGTACATCCGCCGCAGCCCGTCCTCGACGATGTGCGCGATCTCGTACCCGTACGCCGGGTCGTAGGCCACGCAGGCCGGGTTGGTGGAGGCGAGGAGCTGGGAGTGGCCGTCCGCGTGCTGGAGGCCCTCACCGGTCAGGGTCGTGCGGCCCGCGGTCGCGCCCAGCACGAAACCACGCGAGAGCTGGTCGGCCATCTGCCAGAACTGGTCACCGGTGCGCTGGAAACCGAACATCGAGTAGAAGACGTACACCGGGATCAGCGGCTCGCCGTGGGTGGCGTAGGCCGAACCGGCGGCGATCAGCGAGGCCGTGCAGCCCGCCTCGGAGATGCCGTCGTGCAGCATCTGTCCGGTCGGGGACTCCTTGTAGGCGAGCAGCAGATCGCGGTCCACCGCCTCGTACTGCTGGCCCAGCGGGTTGTAGATCTTCGCGCTCGGGAAGAAGGAGTCCATGCCGAACGTGCGGTACTCGTCCGGCGCGATCAGCACGAACCGCTTGCCGATCTCCTTGTCCCGCATGAGGTCCTTCAGCAGTCGTACGAACGCCATGGTGGTGGCGATGGACTGCTGACCCGACCCCTTCTTCACACTCGCGTACGCCTTCTCGTCGGGCAGCGCGAGCGGCTTGGAGCGCACGACGCGCGTCGGGACGTAGCCCCCGAGCGACTTGCGCCGGTCGTGCATGTACTGCATCTCCTCCGAGTCCCGGCCGGGGTGGTAGTACGGCGGGGCGCCGGACTCCAGCTCACGGTCGGAGATCGGCAGGTGCAGCCGGTCGCGGAAGCCCTTGAGGTCGTCGACCGTCAGCTTCTTCATCTGGTGGGTGGCGTTGCGGCCCTCGAAGTTGGGACCCAGCGTCCAGCCCTTGATCGTCTTGGCCAGGATGACCGTCGGCTGGCCCTTGTGCTCCTTGGCCGCCTTGAACGCCGCGTAGATCTTGCGGTGGTCGTGGCCGCCGCGGCCGAGGTGCAGCACCTGGTCGTCGGTCATGTTCTCGACCATGGCGCGCAGCCGGTGGTCGTCACCGAAGAAGTGGTCCCGGATGTAGGCGCCGGACTCGGTGGCGTACGTCTGGAACTGGCCGTCCGGGGTGGTGTTCATCCGGTTGACCAGCACGCCGTCGCGGTCCTGGGCCAGCAGCGGGTCCCAGCTCCGGTCCCACACCAGCTTGATCACGTTCCACCCGGCGCCCCGGAACTGCGACTCCAGCTCCTGGATGATCTTGCCGTTGCCGCGCACCGGGCCGTCGAGCCGCTGGAGGTTGCAGTTGACCACGAAGGTCAGGTTGTCCAGCCCCTCACGGGCCGCGATGGACAGCTGGCCCAGCGACTCCGGCTCGTCCATCTCGCCGTCGCCGAGGAACGCCCACACATGCGAGTCCGAGGTGTCCGCGATGCCTCGCGCCTCCATGTACCGGTTCATCCGGGCCTGGTAGATCGCGCCGAGCGGGCCGAGGCCCATGGAGACGGTCGGGAACTCCCAGAAGTCCGGCATGGAGCGCGGGTGGGGGTAGCTGGACAGCCCGTCCGGGAACTTGGAGTGCTCCTGGCGGAACCCGTCGAGCTGGTTCTCCGAGAGCCGGTCCAGCAGATACGCGCGGGCGTAGATGCCCGGCGAGGCGTGGCCCTGGAAGAAGACCTGGTCGCCGCCGTCACCGCCGTCCTTGCCCCGGAAGAAGTGGTTGAAGCCCACGTCGTACAGGGAGGCGGAGGAGGCGAAGGTGGCGATGTGGCCGCCGACGCCGATGCCGGGCCGCTGGGCGCGCGAGACCATCACGGCCGCGTTCCACCGGGTCGCGTTGAGGATGCGGCGCTCGATCTCCTCGTTGCCGGGGAAGAACGGCTCGCTCTTGGTGGGGATCGTGTTCACGTAGTCCGTGCTGCGCATCTCGGGCACGGCCACGCGCTTCTCGCGGGCCCGCTCGATCAGCCGCAGCATCAGATACCTGGCCCGCTCCCGGCCGCGCTCGTCCACGGCGGCGTCGAGGGAGTCGAGCCACTCCTGCGTTTCCTCGGGATCGAAGTCAGGAACCTGACTCGGAAGGCCGCCAATGATGATCGGATTGCGATCGGAACCGGAAGCCACGCTGTTCCTTACCTGTCGGAGGGACCTGCCTACACCGTTCCCCATCGTGTACCTGGGGAACGTGGTACGTCATCCACTGGTTCCCCCCGTTGCTGATGCCTGACCGCTCAAATCATGACGATACGCCCGGGGTGTGACGGGCATGGCAAAGTTGTTCGATGGGCGTAACGACGGATGATTCCGAAGTGCGCATAAGGGGCACATCGGTGTGATGTGGTTCCCCGGGAAACGGGATACGGTGCCATGAAGGGCGGTGCGGGGCGGCGAAGCGGCCCGGAACGTCACCGTTTCGGCGGTCAAGAAGGCCGGGTACTTGCGCGATCCGTCCCGCCCGTGTGGACTACGGCCAATGCTTCGCGCACGCGCGTGGCTCAGATATTCACCAAGACATGATCAGGAGGCAACCCGTGAGCGCGACCGCGGACCACGCGGAGGAGCGGACGAACCCTGCCGCCAGGCTGGGGTTCCAGCCCGGACAGGTGGTCCAGGAGATCGGCTACGACGAGGACGTCGACCAGGAGCTCCGCGAGGCCATCGAGGAAGCCGTCGAAGGCGACCTGATGGACGAGGAATACGACGACGTGGCCGACGCCGTTGTGCTGTGGTTCCGTGATGACGACGGAGACCTCACCGATGTACTCGTGGATGCCACCACGTACATCGAAGAGGGCGGCGCCATCCTGCTTCTGACGCCGAAGACCGGCCGTACGGGGTACGTGGAGCCGAGCGACATCTCGGAGGCCGCAACCACCGCAGGGCTGACCGCTTCGAAGAGCGTCAGCGTCGGCAAGGACTGGAGCGGCTCGCGTCTCGCGACGCCGAAGGCCGCCAAGTCCGGCAAGCGTTAGAAAGAACGCGTCATCGCCGCGCCGAGCGGGCCGGGACTCCCCGGTCCGCCCGGCGGCCCCGGCGTGATCGCTGCGTAGGGTGGGACCGGGCGTGTGACCCGCGCCCACCCGAACAGCCCAGCGAAGGGATGCAGGACGATGGCGATCCAGGTCGGCGACGAGGCACCCGACTTCGAACTGAAGGACAACCACGGCCGCACCGTGCGGCTCTCGGACTTCCGGGGCGAGAAGAACGTGGTGCTGCTCTTCTACCCCTTCGCCTTCACCGGCGTCTGCACCGGCGAGTTGTGCGAGCTGCGTGACAACCTTCCGCAGTTCACCGACCGCGACACCCAGCTGCTCGCCGTCTCCAACGACTCCATGCACACCCTGCGCGTCTTCGGTGAGCAGGAGGGCCTGGAGTACCCGCTGCTCAGCGACTTCTGGCCGCACGGCAACGTCAGCCGGGGCTACGGCGTCTTCGACGAGGACAAGGGGTGCGCCGTGCGGGGCACCTTCATCCTCGACAAGACGGGCACCGTGCGCTGGACCGTGGTCAACGGTCTGCCCGACGCCCGCGACCTCACCGACTACGTGAAGGCGCTCGACACCCTGTGACGGCCCCGCGGTTCGCGGGAACCCGTCACTAGGATCGGCACGTTGATCCCGTATCCGATGCACTACGGGGCTGTCGGCCCCAGGACACCACATGGAGGACCCGTGGGAGTCAGCCTCAGCAAGGGTGGCAACGTCTCGCTGACCAAGGAGGCTCCCGGCCTGACCGCCGTCATCGTCGGTCTGGGCTGGGACGTGCGCACCACGACCGGCACCGACTTCGACCTCGATGCCAGCGCGCTGCTGGTGAACAACGCCGGCAAGGTGGCCAGCGACCAGCACTTCGTCTTCTTCAACAACCTCAAGAGCCCCGACGGCTCGGTCGAGCACACCGGCGACAACCTCACCGGTGAGGGCGAGGGCGACGACGAGCAGGTCAAGGTGGACCTCGCCACGGTCCCGGCCGACGTGGACAAGATCGTCTTCCCGGTCTCGATCTACGAGGCCGAGAACCGCCAGCAGTCCTTCGGCCAGGTCCGCAACGCCTTCATCCGCGTCGTCAACCAGGCCGACGGTCAGGAACTCGCCCGCTACGACCTCAGCGAGGACGCCTCCACCGAGACGGCCATGGTCTTCGGCGAGCTGTACCGCAACGGCCCGGAGTGGAAGTTCCGCGCCATCGGCCAGGGGTACGCCTCGGGCCTGCGCGGCATCGCCCAGGACTTCGGCGTCAACGTCTGACGCCGTACGGGCAGCACCTCCTCCGGCGCCGTTCCGCGTTTGCGGGCGGCGCCGGAGGCGCAGGAGAACCAAGAACACCACAGGGGAGGATCAGCATGGGTGTCACGCTCGCCAAGGGAGGCAATGTCTCCCTCTCCAAGGCCGCACCGAATCTCACCAACGTCTCGATCGGCCTCGGCTGGGACGCCCGCTCGACCACCGGCGCGGCCTTCGACCTGGACGCCAGCGCCCTGCTGTGCGGCGCCGGGAACCGGGTGCTGGGGGACGAGTGGTTCGTCTTCTACAACCAGCTCACCAGCCCCGACGGCTCGGTGGAGCACACCGGCGACAACCTCACCGGTGAGGGCGAGGGCGATGACGAATCGATTCTGGTGGACCTTTCCCGGGTACCTCCCCAGTGCGAGAAGATCATTTTCCCGGTCTCGATCCACGCGGCCGACGAACGCGGCCAGTCCTTCGGCCAGGTGTCCAACGCGTTCATCCGCGTCGTCAATCAGGCCGACGGCCAGGAACTCGCCCGCTACGACCTCAGCGAGGACGCCTCCACCGAAACGGCCATGATCTTCGGCGAGCTCTACCGGTACCAGGGCGAATGGAAGTTCCGTGCGGTCGGACAGGGGTACGCGTCCGGACTTCGGGGCATCGCTCTAGACTTCGGAGTCAACGTTTCGTAAAGCCGGGTACGGCAAGGGGGAAACCCGCTCCCAGATGCGGTCTGGGGGGACCCCCGGAAGATGATGGGGTAGCCAGTGCTTCTGAAAACCTTCGGCTGGTCGTTCGCGGTGACCGCGCTCGGCCTGGTCGCGGCGGTCTTCTACGGGGGGTGGCAGGGCTTCGGCATCGTGGCGATCCTTTCCATCCTCGAGATTTCGCTGTCGTTCGACAACGCGGTGGTCAACGCCGGAATCCTGAAGAAGATGAGCGCCTTCTGGCAGAAGATCTTCCTCACGGTCGGCGTGCTCATCGCGGTCTTCGGCATGCGGCTGGTCTTTCCCGTCGTCATCGTCGCCATCAGCGCCAAGATGGGTCCGATCGAGGCCGTCAATCTCGCGCTGAACAACAAGGACCGCTATCAGGAACTCGTCACCGACGCCCACCCGGCGATCGCCGCGTTCGGTGGCATGTTCCTTTTGATGATCTTCCTCGACTTCATCTTCGAGGACCGGGACATCCAGTGGCTGCGCTGGATCGAACGGCCGCTGGCCAAGCTCGGCAAGGTCGACATGCTGTCGGTCTGCATCGCCCTGATCGTCCTGCTGATCACCTCCTTCACCTTCGCCACCCACGCCCACCAGCACGGCGGCGCCCATGTCGACAAGGCCCAGACGGTCCTGATCGCGGGCATCGCGGGACTGATCACCTACATGGTCGTCGGCGGTCTCTCCGGCTACTTCGAGGACAAGCTGGAGGCGGAGGAGGAAGCCGAGCACGAGGCCGAGGAGCAGGCCGCCCGCTCCGGCAAGCCACGCTCGGCGGTGCAGCTCGCGGGCCAGGCCGCGTTCTTCATGTTCCTCTACCTGGAGGTCCTGGACGCGTCCTTCTCCTTCGACGGCGTCATCGGCGCCTTCGCCATCACCAACGACATCGTCCTGATGGCGCTGGGCCTCGGCATCGGCGCGATGTACGTCCGTTCGCTGACCGTCTACCTGGTCCGCCAGGGCACCCTCGACGACTACGTCTACCTGGAGCACGGCGCCCACTACGCGATCGGCGCCCTCGCGGTGATCCTCATGATCACCATCCAGTACGAGATCAACGAGGTCGTCACCGGTCTGGTCGGCGTCGTCCTGATCGCCTGGTCCTTCTGGTCCTCGGTGCGCCGCAACCGCGCGCTGGCGGCCGCCGGGGGCGACGCGGGGTCGAGCGAGAAGACGGAGATCTCCTCCGGGGTCTGACGATCCCCTAGGGGCAAGATCAGGGACGTGGCGGGGTGTGGCATCCCGCCCTGCGAGGAACGCTTCGAATGGGGCGGCCGACTCGGGTCGGCCGCCCCGACGACTTTTCCAGGGGGGCGGGAATGGGATTTCTCGACGGACTGCTGGGCGGCCGGACCGCCGACTTCGACTCGGGCAGCTCCGCGTCCAACGCGATCGAACTCACCAAGCGGCACCAGCAGGTGTCACTGACCAGACAGGGCGCGGCGACCGGGAACCTGCGGGTCAACCTGACCTGGCGGATGCGTACCTCCGACTTCGGCGGCCCCCAGCGCGGCAGCCTGTTCCGGCATCCCTTCAAGGCGCTGAAACCACCGGAAGTGCTGGGACACGGCCAGAGCATGGTCAACGTCGACCTGGACCTCGGCTGCCTGTTCGAGCTGACCGACGGCACCAAGGGCGTCGTCCAGCCCCTCGGCGGCTATCTCGGCGACGTCAACGCCCCGCCGTACGTCAAGCTCAGCGGCGACGACCGGTTCGGCTCCGCGTCGGGCGAGACGATGTACGTGAACCTGGACCACCGGGACGCCATCAAACGCCTGCTGGTCTTCGTGTACATCTACGACCAGACCCCGGCCTTCGACCGCACCCACGCGGTGGTCACGCTCTACCCGAGCAACGGCCCGCGCATCGAGATCGGCCTCGACGAACGCCATCCGCAGGCCCGCTCGTGCGCGGTGGTGATGATAGAGAACGTCAAGGGCGAGCTGGTCGTGCGCCGCGAGGTGAAGTTCGTCTACGGCTTCCAGGGCGAGCTGGACCGGCTCTACGGCTGGGGACTGACCTGGGGGCGCGGATACAAGTCCAAGGCGGACCGGTGACCGCGCCGGGCCCGCCCTAGCGGCCGAGGAACTGCGGCCCCTGCGGTGGCAGCCGGAAGTCCGGGTCCAGCGGGGCCGCGGCGGGCACCGGCTGGGGCTGGGGGTAGCCGTAGGCGGGCGGCGCCTGCGTCGTGGCGGGCTGGGGATAGCCGTAGGTGGCCTGGCTCGCGGAGGCGGGCTGCGGGTAGCCGTAGGCGGAGGGCTGGGCGGAGACCGGTTGCGGGTAGCCGTAGGCGGGCGGCTGGGTCGGGAGCGGCGGCAGCGGCACGGGCTGCTCCGGGGGCAGCGGCACCGACAGGGACTCCTGGCGGCGCGGCTCCTCGGCCACCGCCTCCGCCTCGTCCACCGAGATGCCGAAGTCCGTGGCCAGCCCCTCCAGACCGTTGGAGTAGCCCTCGCCCAGCGCGCGGAACTTCCAGGCGTCCCCGCGCCGGTACAGCTCGCCGCAGATCAGCGCCGTCTCCGCGCCGGTCTCCGGCTTGACCTCGAACCGGGCCAGCGCCTCGGCGTCGGTCACCGAGGCGTCGTACAGCAGCACGCACAGCGAGGGGACGCGGTCGAAGGGGACGTCGTCGGCGGAGGCCACCAGCAGGATGCGGTCCACACCGGGCTCGACCCCGGCCAGGTCCACCTGGATGGTGTCGGTCAGGCCCCCGGCGACCGGCTTCTTGCCGAGCCCCCACACCGTGCCGGAGGGGTGGCGGGGCTGGTTGTAGAAGACGAAGTCCTCGTCCGAGCGCACCCGGCCGCCGGAGCCCAGCAGCAGCGCCGAGGCGTCCACCTCCGGGACGTCCTGCCCCGGCGTCCAGCGCAGCACGGCTCGGACCGTGGCGGCGTCCAGTGGGACGTTCGACCCCTTCAGCATCGCGTGCGTCATGCGGTTCATCCTGCCTTCTCGGTCCTGGCCACGACAATGCGGGGGGTGTTCTGTCGGACACGGGCGGGTAACCGGAAATTCATGCCGGCCGGGAACCCCGGACATGCGTCTCTACGTACTATTACCGGCCACCCTTTGCGGAAATCACAGACTCATCAGTTTCAGACTCGGCGCCATGAGGGAGTCCTATGCGTCATTTCGGGCAGATCGCCCCTGAAGCGCGGGAGCGTCTCTTCCACCAGGAGCCGTGCGCCTTCACCGCCGACTCCCCGGCCCGGGTGCTGTCCGCGGCCCTGGGGGCCACCCTGTACAGCCCGGCGACGCGGCCCCGGCTCGCCGCCGACATCGTCAAGCAGACCGGGAACGGCGTCGTCTCGATGGTGCTGTGCCTGGAGGACTCCATCGCCGACGAGGACGTACCGGCCGGTGAGGAGAACCTGGTCCGGCAGTTCGCCGAGCTGGACGCGCTGAACGCCCGGACCGGCGCCGAGCCGCCCCTGCTGTTCGTCCGGGTGCGCACGCCCGAGCAGATCCCCGACCTGGTCCGGCGGCTCGGCTCCAGCGTCCGGCTGCTGTCCGGATTCGTGCTGCCCAAGTTCACCGAGGAACGCGGCGTCCTCTTCCTGGAGGCGCTCGGCGCGGCCGAGACCGCCTGCGGCAGACGGCTCTTCGCCATGCCGGTGCTCGAATCGCCCGAGCTGATGTACCGCGAGTCCCGCGTGGAGACCCTGGAGGGCATCGCCCGCGCGGTCGGCAAGTACCGCGACCGGGTGCTGGCCCTGCGCCTCGGCGTCACCGACTTCTGCTCCTCCTACGGGCTGCGCCGCGCCCCCGACATGACCGCGTACGACGTCCTGATCGTCGCCTCCGTCATCGCCGACGTGGTCAACAGGCTGGGCCGGGCCGACGGCAGCGGGTTCACCGTGACCGGGCCGGTGTGGGAGTACTTCCGGGTCCCCGAGCGGGTGTTCAAGCCCCAGCTGCGGGCGAGCCCCTTCCTGGAGGTGCGCGCCGTCGAACTGCGCGAGAAGCTGATCGAACACGCCATGGACGGCCTGCTGCGGGAGATCTCCCTGGACCAGGCCAACGGTCTGCTCGGCAAGACCTGCATCCATCCCTCCCACGTCCTGCCCGTGCACGCGCTGTCCGTGGTCAGCCACGAGGAGTTCAGCGACGCGGCGGACATCCTCCGGCCGGACAGCGACGGCGGCGGAGTCCTCAGGTCCGCGTACACGAACAAGATGAACGAGGTGAAGCCGCACCGCGCCTGGGCCGAGCGGACCCTGCTGCGCGCGGAGGTCTTCGGCGTGGCCAACGAGGACATTGGCTTCGTGGACCTGCTGGCCGCCGGTGTGACCGGCTGAGCCCCTTTCCCCTCGCACAGAGCCTCTTCTTCCTCACCCCCCGAGCCGCAAGGAACGCATGAGAAACGCAGTGAACGACGGCGTCTGGTCCGGCACCTGGGTCGCACGGCGACTCGGTGTCGAACTGGAGGGCGACGAGCACCTGACCGACCTGCTGGGGATGGCGTTGCGCCGCAACCCCAAGCGGGCCCATCTGCTGGTCTCGAAGGTGCTCGGCAAGCACGTCCCGCAGTCGCCCGCCGTGGTCCACGGGCACGGGCTCCGGCTCGGCCACCGGGTGCGCGCCCTGCTCGGGGACGCGGAGGCGGCCCGCGCGGTCGTCCTCGGTTACGCGGAGACCGCCACCGGCCTCGGCCACTCGGTCGCGGACGGCCTCGCCCTCGCCCCGTACCTGCACTCCACCCGCCGCCCGGTCGCCGGGGTCACCCCGGCAGGCGGCTTCGAGGAGTCCCACTCCCACGCCACCTCCCATCTGCTGCTCCCCGAAGACCCGGCGCTGCTGGCCGGGGACGGCCCGCTGGTGCTGGTGGACGACGAGTTCTCCACCGGCAACACCGTCCTCAACACCATCCGCGAACTGCACGCCCGCCACCCCCGCCGCCGCTATGTGGTGGTCGCCCTGGTCGACATGCGCTCCGCCGAGGACGCCGCCCGGCTGGACGAGTTCGCCGCCGAGATCGGCGCCCGCGTCGACCTGGTCGCGACCGCCTCCGGGACCGTACGGCTGCCCGAGGGCGTGCTGCAGAAGGGGCAGGCGCTGGTCGCGGAGCACGAGACGGCGGGCGCCGCGCCCGCCCCGGCGCCGCACGGCGAGGTGACGCGGGTCGAGCTGGACTGGCCGGCCGGGCTGCCGGACGGCGGACGGCACGGCTTCACCCCCGACCACCGCGCCCGGCTGGAGACCGCGCTGCCCGCCATGGCCGCCCGGATCGCCGAGGCGCTGCCCGAGGGCTCCCGGCGCGTGCTGGTGCTCGGCTTCGAGGAGCTGATGTACGCCCCGCTGCGGCTCGCGGCCGAGCTGGAGCGGACCGCCGGTGCCGAGGTGCGCTACTCCACCACCACCCGCTCACCCGTCCTCGCCGTGGACGACCCCGGCTACGCGATACGCACCCGGCTCGCCTTCCCCGCCCACGACGACCCGGCGGACGGCCCCGGCGAGCGGTACGCGTACAACGTGGCGGGCGCGGGCTTCGACACCGTGGTCGCCGTCGTCGACTCCGCCGCCGACACCCCCGCCCTGCACGCCCCGGACGGCCTGCTCGCCCGCCTCGCGGCGCACGCCCCGCACGTCCTGCTCGCGGTCGTGCCCGCCCACCAGCCTCACCTTCCCGAAAGGCCGGCCATGCTGCCCGAGCCCCTCCGCGGCCCCGCCTTCTCCTCGTACGCCCCCGACGAGGTCGGCTGGCTGCTCCAGGACCTCTCCGCGGTCAGCCTGGAGGCGCCGACCGAGGAGCGCGAGGAGGCCGTGCAGAGCGGCGGCGCGCACTACGCGGAGTCGCTGCCGGTGGAGTACCAGCCCAGCGAGCGCTACCAGGCCCTCTTCCACGCCGCCCTGGACACCTCCGCCGACCGCATCGCCCGCGCGGTCGGCGTGGTCACCGAGACCGTCCTCACCGAGCGCGGCGGCACCCCGGTCCTGGTCTCGCTCGCCCGCGCCGGAACCCCGGTCGGCGTGCTCATGCGCCGCTGGGCCGAGCAGCGGTACGGGGTCGAACTCCCGCACTACGCCGTCTCGATCGTCCGGGGCCGGGGCATCGACGCCAACGCGCTGCGCTGGCTGGCCGCGCACCACGACCCGCGCGATGTCGTCTTCGTCGACGGCTGGACCGGCAAGGGTGCCATCACCCGCGAACTCGCGGACGCCATCGAGGAGTTCGAGCGCGCGGAGGGCGTCACCGGCTTCGACCCGGAGATCGCCGTCCTCGCCGACCCCGGCTCCTGCGTGCGCACCTACGGCACCCGCGACGACTTCCTCATACCCTCCGCCTGCCTCAACTCCACGGTCTCCGGCCTGATATCGCGCACCGTGCTGCGCGCCGACCTGGTCGGCCCGGACGACTTCCACGGCGCGAAGTTCTACCGCGAACTCGCGGACGCCGATGTGTCGGTGGCCTTCCTCGACACCGTCTCCGCCCGCTTCCCGGAGGTCCGGGACGAGGTGGACGCGGCCGTGAAGGAGCTGCTCGCCGAGGACCGCTCACCCACCTGGGAGGGCTGGCGGGCCGTCGAGCGGATCAGCGAGGCGTACGGCATCCACGACGTGAACCTGGTCAAGCCCGGCGTCGGCGAGACCACGCGGGTGCTGCTGCGCCGGGTGCCCTGGAAGATCCTCGCCAAGGCGGGCGCGGGCACCGACCTCGACCATGTGCGGCTGCTCGCCGAACAGCGCGGGGTGCCGGTGGAGGAGGTCGACGACCTGCCGTACACCTGCGTCGGGCTGATCCACCCCCAGTACACGCGGGGCGCCACCGGCGCCGACGGCCGGGCGGTGAACGTCTGATGACGGTACTCGTGGCCAGCGACCTCGACCGCACCCTGATCTACTCGGCGGGCGCCCTCGCCCTCACCATGCCCGACGCGCGGGCGCCCCGGCTGCTCTGCGTGGAGGTGCACGAGGCCCGTCCGCTGTCCTTCATGACGGAGACGGCGGCCGCCCTGCTGACCGAGCTGGCGGACGCGGCGGTGTTCGTGCCGACGACCACCCGCACCCGTACCCAGTACGGGCGGATCAACCTGCCCGGCCCGCCCGCCCGGTACGCGATCTGCGCCAACGGCGGCCATCTCCTGGTCGACGGCGTCACCGACCAGGACTGGCACGCCTCGGTACAGGCCCGGCTGGCCGACGAGTGCGCGCCGCTCGCGGAGATCACCGACCATCTGCGCCGGGCCACCGACCCGGTCTGGCTGCGCAAGCAGCGGGTGGCGGAGGACCTGTTCGCGTATCTGGTGGTCGAGCGGGAGCTGCTGCCCGAGGACTGGGTGGGCGAGCTGGCCGAGTGGGCCGGGGAGCGGGGCTGGACGGTGTCGCTCCAGGGCCGCAAGATCTACGCCGTGCCGCAGCCGCTCACCAAGGGCGCGGCGGTGCGCGAGGTGGCCCGGCGCACCGGCGCGGAGCTGACGCTCGCCGCCGGTGACTCGCATCTGGACGCCGACCTGCTGCTGGCCGCCGACCGCGGCTGGCGCCCCGGGCACGGCGAGCTGGCCGACAGCGGGTGGAGCGCGGCCGCGGTCGGCGCGGTGGCCGAGCGCGGGGTGCTGGCGGGGGAGCGGATCACCCGCGAGTTCCTGCGGGTGGCGCGGGGCGCGGTGGTTCCGGCCCGGCAGCCCGCGTAGGAGTACGGCGGACAGCGAAACGGCACCGGATGTCCGGTGCCGTTCTCACCTGCCGCTCAGCCGCAGCAGCCGCCCCCGCAGCAGCCACCGCCGCCGCCTCCGCCCGAGGGGGCCGGGGCGGCGGAGGAGCCGCCGACGGCCACCGCCGACAGCAGCTTGACCGTGTCGTCGTGGCCCTCGGGGCAGGTGGCGGGCGCGGCGGACTCCGCCATGGGGCGGCTGAGTTCGAAGGTGTCGCCGCAGGTCCGGCAGCGGTACTCGTAGCGAGGCATGCGCACAGGTTAGCCGCCGGACCGTGGGGAGGGGAGGTCACTCGGCCTTGGTGTCCGGCCCGGTGACGGCGCGCTTGTCCGGGGTGGTGAGGGCGGGCTGTTCGCGCTCCGCCTCGGGGTGCCGGGAGCGCCAGTACGGGTTGTCGTGCGGGAGGGACGAGCCGACCCGGCCGTACATGCCGAAGGTCATCAGCAGCAGGCCGACGATGAAGGTGAAGAACACGTTCTGGATCTTGAACGCCAGGAAGTTGTTCTCGGTGTCCAGCAGGCCCAGGTTCAGGAAGCCGCTCAGGATGAACAGCACGCCGAAGACCATGTTCAGGGTCGAGGCGAAGTTGCCGCCGATCACCATGCCGACCAGCAGGATCACGCCGACGCAGATGGAGAGCACGCTCAGCGCGCCGTTGGTGTTCAGGCCCGCCACGGTGTCGCTGCCGACGTTGAAGGCACCGATGTGGCCGACCACGCCGAGGATGCCGAAGACCAGCAGGAACAGTCCGATGAGCCCGGCGCCGATGCGGTAGACGAGGTTCAGTTTGTGGTCGACGGGCAGGTGCTCGTCGAGCACCGTCCGGCGCCGGGTGGACTGTTTGTCGTGCGAGTGCACTGCTTGTGCGGCCATGTCGCCTCCTCGGGGGCGCGTGCGGAGGCCGTCCCGTACCCCTCAATACTCACCAGCACCCCACGCACCGGCAACAGGGGCGCGGCCGTGCGGGGTCACTGGCCGGGGCCGCCGCGCTCCTCACGGATCTGCGCGACCACCCGCGCCACCGTGCTCCGCACGGCCTCGGTCTCGGTGAGGAAGTGCCAGTAGTCGGGGTGTCGGCCACTGTCCAGACCGGCGACCGCGCGGTCCAGCCGGGCCACCGCCTCGTCCAGCGGGCGGGCGTGCCGGGGGTCGGGCGCGCTGCGGCCCGTCATGGCGAGCCGCTGGGCGTCACGCAGCGCGAACCGGGTCCGCTCGATCTCCTGCCGGGGGTCCTTCTGGACGGCGTTCAGCCTGGTCAGCCGGTCCCCGGCGGCCGAGACGGCCTCGTCGGTGGTGTTCAGCAGGGCCCGTACGGTCGACAGCAGCGAGGTGGCGTCCGGCCAGCGCTGGGCGTCCCGCGCGGCACTGGCCTCGCTCAGCTTGCGCTCGGCCTGGCGGACGTTCTCGGCGGCCTGCTCGGGCACGTGCTGGAGGTCCTGCCAGCAGGCGGCCGCGAACCGGCGCCGCAGTTCGCTCAGCACCGGCTCGACCTGGCCGCTGCGGGTGGTCAGGGCCTGGGCGCGGGTGCCGAGGCTGACCAGGCGCCGGTCGATCTCGGCGGCGCGCTCCGGCAGCCGCTCGGCCTCGGCCCGGATCGCCCCGGCCTCCCGCTGCACCCGCTCGGCCCGCTCCAGCGTGGCCGTCACGCCGTGCTGTCCGGCGCCCTGGTTCAGCCGGGTCAGCTCGGGGGCGAGGGCGGCGAGACGGGCGGCGAGGTCGTCCGCGCTCAGCCGGTGCTCGCGTACGGCGTCCAGGGCGTTGCTCGCGCCGAGCAGGGCCTGCCGGGCGCGCTCCACGGCGGGGGCGAGCCGGGCCAGCTGGGTCTCGGCGGTGCCGAGGAGGGGGCCGAGGGAGGTGCTGAACCGGTCCAGCTCCCCCTTGACCCGGACCAGCTCGTCCTTGGCGGCGGTCAGCTCGGCACGGGCACGGTTCGCGGTGCCCGCGTCGAGGTCGTCGCGGTCGAGGTCCTGGGCGTCGACGGCCTGGATGTACGTCTGGCTGGCCTCGTCTATACGGCGGCCCAGCGCCTCGAAGTCGGTGACGGCGCGGCGGGCCGCGGGGGAGTCGTCGACCGCGGAGATGGTCTCGATGGAGATGCGCAGGTCCCGCTGGGCGGTGTCGAGTTCGTAGAACGCGGCCGCCGCGGCGTCCTTCGCCGCCTGCGCCTCGGCCCGCTGGCTCTCGGCCCGCCCGCCGAACCAGCGCCGGGTGCCGCCCCCGGCGAACGCGCCGGCCAGGGTGAGGGCGGCGAGTACGGGGAGGCTCATCAGGGTGAGGGCGTCGCGCACGGGGGACGGCGGGTGCGGGTGGGTCTGCGTTGCTGACGTGCCCGGTTTCGCCGTCACATCCCTCTCCCGTGCTGCGGTTGGCCCTGGGGGTGTCATTCTCCCACCCGTTGAAGACGAACACACGGCCCGGTCAGTTCACCTCTGCCCCGGCGTTTCCGGCGTTTGCGGGACACCGGCCGGGGCAAGGTAGGCTGTCGACTCGTCCCGGCCACGCGCCCGGACCACGGGTGCGTAGCTCAGGGGTAGAGCGCCTGCCTTACAAGCAGGATGTCGGCGGTTCGAAACCGTCCGCGCCCACAGTGAGAAGTGGCAGGTCAGAGGCTTGCGACGGCCCTCCGGGAGTGTCCGGGGGGCCGTTTTTTCATGGTCGTCCGCCGACCGGCTCCTCCCGTACCGGCCGCCCCCGCACCTCCAGGGTGTCCAGCAGCTCCGCCGTGGCCCGGGCGACGGCGTCCACGGCGCGATCGAACGCCTCGCGGTTGTGGGCGGCGGGGGCCCGGAAGCCCGAGACCTTGCGTACGTACTGCAGCGCGGCGGCGCGGATGTCGTCCTCGGTGGCCTCACCGGGCAACACGGGCGGCCGCAACGTCTTGATACTCCGGCACATGTGTCAAGTCTCCTCCCACCGGGCCGCGCGTGAACGATGATCGCTCCAGGCGGCCACCGGATCTCGGGGCCGACCGATGGAGAGGACACCTCATGACGAACAAGCCCACCATCGCGATACTGGGCCCCGGCGGGGTCGGCGGCCTGCTCGCCGCCCTGCTGTCCCGTTCCGGGCACCGGGTGATCTGCCTGGCGCGGGAGGGTACGGCGGAGGTGCTGCGCCGGGACGGAATCCAGGTGCGCAGCGGGCAGTTCGGGGACTTCGGCGCGGCCGTGGAGGCGGACACCGAGCTGCGCGAGCCCGTCGACGCCTGCCTGATCACCGTCAAGCACACGACGCTGGACGCGGCGCTGACCCGCGTACCGCCCGCCGTACTGGGTGACGCCCTGGTCGTACCGCTGCTGAACGGCGTCGAACACCCGGCGAGGCTGCGCACCGTCTACGCGCCCGAGCTGGTCGCTCCCGCGACGATCCGCGTCGAGTCCACGCGTACCCCGGCCGGGGCGGGCGAGGGTGTGGTGATCGAACACGGCAGCCCCTTCGCCGAGGTCGACCTCGCGGGCGCGGCGACGGTACGGCCCCGCTTGGACGCCCTGGCGACGGCCCTCTCGGCGGCCGGGGTGACGACGCGGGTGGTGGACGACGAGACGGCGGCCCTGTGGGCCAAGATGGCGTTCCTCGCCCCGGCCGCCCTGCTCACGACGCGGTACGGGGTCCCGATCGGTGAGATCCGCACGCGCTACCGCGCGGAGCTTGAGGCCCTGGTGGCCGAGACGGCGGCGGTCGGCCGGGCCTGCGGTGCCCCGACGGACCCGGCCGGGTCCCTCGCCCGCTACGACCTGTTCCCGGCGGCGGCCAAGTCCTCGATGCTGCGGGACGCGGAGGCGGGCCGGGCCCTCGAACTCGACGCGATCGGCGGGGCGTTGCTGCGCGCGGCCGACCGGCACGGGGTGGCGGTGCCGGTGGCGGCGCGGTTGGTGAAGGAGCTGGGCGGCGGCATCGGCTGAGGCCACTCGTTCGAATGAACTGCCCGGCGAAGCTCGCCACTGAAAATCGAACAGGCGTACCATTGCCGTGTGCCTGCGTCCCATGAATTCCCCAGTGACCTGCTCGCCGGGCAGGAGGAGCTGCATCAGATCAGGGCCGAGCTGTCGGCCCTGCTCAAGCGGCTGCCCTGGTCGGTCGTGCCGCTGGACGGCTTCACCGACGACACCGGCTGGCGCAAGATCGAACGCCCCGCGTCCCCCGGCTGGACCCCCGACGAACAGGCCGAGGTGGAGAAACTCCGCCGCCGCGAACACGAACTGTCCGTCTTCATCACCGGCCACCGCTACTGGACCGAGGTAGCCGTCACGGACCGCGTCCAGGCCCGCGCGAAGCTGAAGCACGCCCACGAGGAGGAGTAGCTCCGGGTCGTCCGGAGCCAGCCGCATAGGTGTCGCGTCCGTCTGCCCCGTGTGCGCCGACGTGGCCCGGTTCGCGGAGTGTCCGCTCAGGACTCCGCGGGCTGTCGTCGCATGAAGTACGCCGCCACGGCGCCCGCGCCGCACAGGGCTGCCACCGAGACCGCCGTCGCCAGCCAGGCTGTGCCCAGCCAGCGGGTGCCGTAGTAGCCGAGGGCGGCGCTGTAGGCGGCCCAGGAGAGGCCCGCGAGGGCGGACCAGGGGACGAAGTCGCGGGCGCGGCGGTGGGCGGCGCCCGCGCAGAAGGAGACGACCGAGCGGCCGGCGGGGGCGAAGCGGGCGAGGACGACCAGGGCGCCGCCGCCGCGCGACAGCGCCTCGCCGAGACGTTCCTGCGCCTTGGTCAGCCGTCGGGAGCGGGCGATGGCGCGGTCCAGCCGCTCACCGCCGCGCCAGGCGAGGCGGTACGCGACCAGGTCGCCCAGTACGGAGGCCGTCGTCGCCAGCAGGATCAGGACCAGGATGTCCGGCACGTCGTGCGGGACCTGGCCCGCCGCCGCGCCCGTACCGGCCGCCGCCGCGGTGGCCGCCGCGATGACCAGGACACCGCTGGGCAGCACCGGCAGGAAGACGTCGAGCAGGACCGAGACGGCCACCACGGCGTAGATCCATGGACCGGCGGTCAGTGACCCCACGCTCTCCAGCACGATGACTCCCCGTCGTTCCCCCGATTACAGCCATACAGCGTACGCCTGACCCGTGACAGGAGGTTCATGGGGGGACCAAGTGATCAACACAACATGTTCACGTCACCAGGGTGAAGGACCGCCCCATAGGCCGCGTTTCACCCATGCGGCGCGCCCATGAGGCGGCCGGGTCTCATGTCGCTTACCAACATGTGGGGAGCGACTACGGCTTCGGCGACGGCTACGGGAAAGAAGGTGTGCTCCATGCTGGCAACCCTGAGCGTGGTGGCGGCGGCGGTGCTGTTGGGCGGCACCACCAGCGGCTACACCGTCGACGCCGAGGGCCGGTTCGCGCCGCCCACCGCCTTCATCCCCTCCGCGGCGGTGACGTACGACCAGTCCTATGTCCCGGCCGCCGCCTCCATCCGGGTACGCCAGCACACCGGCGCGGGCGGTGTCACCACCATCGACCTGCTCATCACCGGCGTACGCCCCCATCACTCGTTCGGGGCGTCGGTCCACCAGCGTCCCTGCGGCGCCCTCCCCGCCGACTCCGGTGCCCGCTACGAGAACCAGCCCGGCGCCCCCGACGACAACGAGGTCCGGCTCGACTTCACCACCGACGCCCAGGGCGCGGGCGCCGCGAGCGACCGGCACACCTGGGGGCTACGGCGCGGGGAGGCCGCCTCCGTGGTCATTCAGGACCGGCTAGGCGACGGCGCCACCCGTGTCGCCTGCTTCACCGTGCCCTTCGGCTGGGTCACCGGCTAACCGCGCAGCGCCGACGCGAAGATGCCCGGCAGTGCTCGCCAACTCGGGCGCGCGGCGAAGGCGGTGAGGCGGCGTCCGGTCGTCGCCGCCGTCCGGTTGTCCACGAACCATGGCGGCTTGGGCATCAGCGGCCGGCCCCCGCTAAGTAGGGTGCGCGGCGCCGGACGGAACGGCCCCCGTACGACGGTGCGTTCCACCTGGTCCAGCAGCAGCGCGTTGTGCACCACACCCCGGCCGCTCCGCACGTCGTCCAGACGCGCGCCGAGGGCCCGGGCGGTACGCGGGTCGACGATGATGTTGGCGCCCAGGGGGCCATCGACCTGGACGACGCACTCGGCGTCACCCTGGACAACTCCCCGCCGGAGGGGTCTTCGGGCGTCCTGGTCGGCTTCTTCGAGGGCGCCCACGCCCGCCGCGCCGCCCTGCTGCCCGCCGCCGAGCGCCGGGCGGCGGCACTGGCCGCGCTGGTCAAACTGTTCGGCCCGGAGGCGGCCGAGCCGGTGGACTACGCCGAACTGAACTGGATGGACGAGGAGTTCACTCGCGGCTGTTATGGCGGCCGCCTTGGCGCGGGCGTCTGGACCCAGTGCGGCCATGCCCTCGCCGAGCCCTGCGGACGCGTCCACTGGGCGGGCGCGGAGACCGCGGATGTGTGGAACGGCTATATGGAGGGCGCGGCGGGCGGCGGCGGAGGTACTGGGACTGCTGGGCTGAGGGGGGGGCGTCACCGCCCGCACAGCACACATGGGGCGGAACCATATGTGGTCCCGCCCCATGTGTCGTACCCGACCCTCAGGCCGCTATCGGCTCCCGCGTCCGCTCCTCGGCCGGAGTCACCCGGCGGGCTGCCACCACGCGGTCCAGGCCGAAGGCGCCCGAGCCGGTGAAGATCAGCAGGAAGAAGGTCCAGCAGAACAGGACCGACAGCTCGCCACCGTTCTGGATGGGCCAGAACGCCGCCTGCTGGTGGACGTCGAAGTAGGCGAAGGCCATCGAACCGGAGGCGATCAGGGCGGCGCCGCGGGTGCCGAGGCCCAGCAGGACCAGGCCGCCCGCGACGAGCTGGATCACCGCCGCGTACCAGCCGGGCCAGGTGCCCGCCTCGATCGTGCCTCCGTGGGTGCCCGCGGCACCGCCGAGGACGCCGAAGAGCGAGGCGGCGCCGTGCACGGCGAACAGCAGGCCGATGACGATGCGGAAGAGCCCGAGCGCGTAGGGCTGGGCGGCGTTGAGGCGTGCGGACATGGGGGGAGGTCTCCTCTTTCGGGGCCGGATGTGGGGCGGCGGGTACCGAACGAGGACCTAGGTTAGGTATGCCTCACTCATACTTGCAAGTTCAACATTCAGCCATGATCGTGACGGGTGAGGCCGAAGTCGCACGGGTGGACCCCCGGAAGTCGCGGGAGAACCCCCGAGAGTCGTGCGGGACCCCCCCGGGAACGCCGACGGCCCGCCCCGGCCGGGTGGCGGGGCGGGCCGTCGGGGCGGGTCGCCGTCAGCAGCCCGACAGGTAGCTCGTCAGCGCGCTCTTCTCGGCGGAGTCCACCGAGAGGTTGTAGTAGTACTTCACCTGCACCCACGCCCGGACATAGGTGCACCGGTACGAGGTGAGGCTCGGCATCCACGTGGCCGGGTCCTGGTCGCCCTTGGCCTGGTTGACGTTGTCGGTGACCGCGAGGAGCTGCGGCCGGGTGACGTCGTTGGCGAAGCCCTGGCGCTGCGCGGTCGTCCATTTGCTCGCGCCGGAGTCCCATGCCTCGGCCAGCGGGACGAGGTGGTCGATGTCCACGTCGGAGGCCGCGCCCCAGGTCGCGCCGTCGTACGGGGAGTACCAGCTGCCGCCGGTCGCCACACAGGCGGAGTCGGTGGTGACGTTCGTACCGTCCCGCTTGAGGATGTACTCGCGGGTGTTGCAGGTGCCGCTGATCGTGATCCAGGTCGGGAACAGGTCCCGGTTGTAGCCGGTGCGGTTCTCGGTGGCCACGGTGAGCTGCGAGAGGTAGCTGCGGGCGGTGGCGCCGCTGACCGGGGTGGGCAGGGCGGCCGAGGCGCTCGGTGAGTTGAGCAGGGCGGCGGAGGCGAGCAGACAGGTCGCCGCGGCGACGACGCCGAGCCGTCGACGCGCGTAGAACCGGGACGAGCGGGACATGCGGAACATATGAACTCCCTTGTGGGGTAGGAGTGTTGGCGGGCAGGCAGGGGAATGCTCGCCAGGCGGCGTTGCGGTGGGGTGAGCGCCCGGTTAGAAGCTAGTGACGCGTTCATGACACGACAAGGTTCACGACGGAACTTTCACGTCCCGTACGATGGACGGTGCAGAAGGGGAGTAGCTCTTCGCCGGACCGTCGACATACTGCTCAGCGAGCCTGAGCCGGCGCCCGGAGGCGGAATCCCGTGGGACCCGCCAGCGAGACCTTCGGCAAGCAGTGCACGCCCGTGCCACCAGGCGCGGGTGGACCGTGTGCTGCCGTGCCGAGGTGTCTCACGCGCTGCTCAGCGCGACTCTCGGTGGGGTGGCCCGACCGATTGAGGAACCTTGATCAGTATCACCGTGACGGCGCTCGTCTTCGGCGTCATCTTCCTCGCCGAACTGCCGGACAAGACCGCGCTCGCCGGTCTCGTCCTCGGCGCCCGTTACCGCGCCTCGTACGTGTTCGTCGGCGTCGCCGCGGCCTTCCTGGTGCATGTCGTACTGGCCGTCGCGGCGGGCAGCGTACTGACCCTGCTGCCGCAGCAGATCGTGCACGCCCTCACCGGCGTCCTCTTCCTCGGCGGCGCGGCCGTGCTGCTGCTGAAGCGGGACGAGGGCGAGGAGGAGATCAAGAAGCCCGCCGACCAGTCCTTCTGGAAGGTCGCGGGTACGGGCTTCATGCTCATCCTGGTCGCCGAGTTCGGTGACCTCACCCAGATCATGACCGCCAACCTGGCCGCCCGCTACGACGACCCGCTGTCGGTCGGCCTCGGTGCGGTGCTCGGCCTGTGGGCGGTCGCCGGGCTCGGCATCGTCGGCGGGAAGGCCCTGATGAAGCGGGTGCCGCTGCGGCTGATCACCCAGATCGCGGCCCTGCTGATGGTCGGCCTCGGCGTGTGGAGCCTGTACGAGGCGATCGTCGGCTGAGCCCGGCCGGTCCGGCTCGCGGGAGGCGTGGTGGCGGGATGCGGTCCGCGTTTTGTACCGTAGAGGAACAAAGTGGCTCCCGCCCGCTTCCCCTGACCGGCGGGCGGGGCCGCCTTGTCCCCTTCCGGGCCCCCTCCCACGGGGGCCTCGCGTCTTTGGAGCTGCCGATGGCCACCGAACCCGTCGTTCTCACCGCCCGCGCCCTCCTGCTCGACATGGACGGCACCCTCGTCAACTCCGATGCCGTGGTCGAGCGCATCTGGCGGCGCTGGGCCGCCGACCAGGGGCTCGACGGCGACCACGTGATGAGCGTCGTGCACGGCAGGCAGGGGCACGCCTCCATGGCGCTGCTGCTCCCCGACCGCCCGGTCGAGCAGAACCTCGCGGACAACGCCCGCATGCTCGCCGCGGAGACCGCCGACATGGACGGCGTGATCGAGGTCCCCGGCGCCACCGCCTTCCTCGCCGCCCTCACCGGCACCCCGCACGCCCTGGTCACCTCCGCCGACGTGGCCCTCTCCACCGCGCGCATGGCCGCCGCCGGGCTCCCCCTCCCCGCGATCCGCGTCACCGCCGAGTCCGTCGGCGCCAGCAAGCCCGACCCCGAGGGCTTCCTCAAGGGCGCGGCGGAACTCGGCATCGACCCCGCCGACTGCGTGGTCTTCGAGGACTCCGGCGCGGGCATCGCGGCGGGCCGGGCGGCGGGGATGCGCGTGGTGGGCGTGGGCCCACGCGCCGCTCAGCACGGGCCGGACGTGACGGTACGGGACCTGACCGAGGTGCGGGTCACGGCGCTGCCCGACGGCCGGGTTCAGCTCACGGTGGGCTGAGTCCGAGAGGGTCCACGGGTCGCTCGACGGTGGTGGACACCGAGCGACGGCGTCCACTCCCGTGCGGCGGTTGATGGAGGCGGCATGACCGACGACCACATGTTCACGGACATGGACCGCGAAAAGCAGCGCGTGCGTGAACGCGTCTGGGGCGCGCTGGACGCGGGTGGGGCCGTTCGTGACGACACCGCGTACGGGCGCATCCCGGACTTCGTCGGGTCGCGGGAGGCGGCTGCCGCGCTCGGTGGGCTGGCCGTCTGGAAGCAGGCCGGGGTGATCAAGGCTGTGCCCGACAGGGCCCAGCTCCCGGTGCGGGCGCTCGCGCTGGCCGAAGGCAAGACCGTCTTCATGGCCGTGCCCAGGCTCGCCGACCGCCACCCCTTCTATCTGCTCGACCCCACGGCCCTGACCGTCCCGCCGGAGGAAGCGGCCTCCAGCCGGGTCGCCGCCGTCATCGCCCCCAAGGTGGGTGTGGACGCCCTGCGCCCCGTGGACATGGTCGTGCTGGGAAGCGTCGCCGTGAACCGGGCCGGGGTGCGTATCGGCAAGGGCGCCGGTTACTCCGACCTGGAGTTCGCCTTCCTCACCGAGGCAGGGCTCATCGGTGACCACACCGTCGTCGTCACCACCGTGCATCCGCTTCAGGTCCTCGACGAGGAGCTGCCCGCGACCCTGCACGACGTCGGCGTCGATGTGATCGTGACGCCGGACGAGATCATCACCTGCTCCTCGCCGCACCGGCCGTCCGGGCTGATCTGGGAGCACCTGGACGCGGCGAAGATCGCTTCCATCCCGGTGCTCGCGGCTTCCCGTCCCCCATACGGCCGTACGCGAGCCACGCCCGGCTGCCCTGCCGTACCCCCGGTCCCCCCGTCCCCGAACGCTTCGTCCGCCCCCGCCCCCGACAGGCCATAACCCCTCCCACCGCCGACCATGGAAGCCGGGCATCCGAGCCTCGGGAGGTCTTCATGGCCCTGGATACGCATGGCGCTGCCGAGGAGGTGCGCCGGGGTGAGCGCGTGAGCGGGAATGTGCTGGTCTCCATCGGGGCTCTGTTGCTCGGGCTGCTGCTGGCCGCGCTGGATCAGACGATCGTGTCGACGGCGCTGCCGACGATCGTGAGCGATCTGGGCGGGCTGGACCATCTGTCCTGGGTCGTCACGGCGTATCTGCTGGCGTCCACCGCGGCGACCCCGCTGTGGGGGAAGCTCGGGGACCAGTACGGGCGGAAGCGGCTGTTCCAGTTGGCCATCGTGATCTTTCTGATCGGGTCCGCGCTGTGCGGGATGGCGCGGAACATGCCCGAGCTGATCGGGTTCCGGGCGCTCCAGGGGCTCGGGGGCGGCGGGCTGATGGTGTTGTCGATGGCGATCGTCGGCGACATCGTCCCGCCCCGTGAACGCGGCCGGTACCAGGGGCTCTTCGGGGCCGTGTTCGGTGCGACCAGCGTGCTCGGGCCGCTGCTCGGCGGGCTGTTCACCGAGCACCTGAGCTGGCGCTGGGTGTTCTACGTCAACCTGCCCATCGGCATCGTCGCGCTCGTCGTCATCGCCACCGCCCTGCACATCCCGCGCCGCACCGAACGGCACACCATCGACTACCTCGGCACCCTGCTGATCGCCTCCGTCGCCACCTGTCTGGTGCTGGTGGCCTCGCTCGGCGGGACGACCTGGCCGTGGGCGTCGGCGCAGATCATCGGGCTGGCCGTGGTGGGCGTGGTGCTCGCCGTCGCGTTCGTCGCGGTGGAGCGGCGGGCCGCCGAACCGGTGCTCCCGCTGGGGCTGTTCGGCATCCGCACCTTCACCCTCGCCGCCGTGATCAGCTTCATCGTCGGCTTCGCCATGTTCGGCGCGATGACCTACCTGCCGACCTTCCTCCAGATCGTGCACGGCATCTCGCCCACCATGTCCGGCGTGCACATGCTGCCGATGGTGGTCGGGCTGCTGCTGACCTCCACCGTCTCCGGGCAGATCGTCAGCCGTACCGGCCGCTGGAAGGTGTTCCCGGTCGCGGGCACCGCCGTCACCGCGCTCGGCCTGCTCCTGCTGCACCAGCTCGACGAACGCAGCTCCACGCTGGAGATGAGCCTGTACTTCTTCGTCTTCGGCCTCGGGCTCGGCCTGGTCCTCCAGGTGCTCATCCTCATCGTGCAGAACGCGGTGTCCTACCAGGACCTCGGCGTCGCCACCTCCGGCGCGACCTTCTTCCGCTCCATCGGCGCCTCCTTCGGCGTCGCCATCTTCGGCACCGTCTTCTCCAGCCGCCTCGGCGACAAGCTGACGGAAGCCTTCCGGGGCGTCCGGCTGCCGCCCGGCATCTCGCCCGACGCGCTGGAGGCCGACCCGCGCGGCATCGGCGCGCTGCCACCCCCGCTGCGCCCGGCCGCGCTGCACGCCTTCTCCTCGTCCATCACCGACGTCTTCCTCTACGCGGCACCGGTCGCGTTCGCCGGTTTCGTGCTGGCCTGGTTCCTCAAGGAGGACCCGCTGCGCGGCTCGGTCACCGCGCCGGACGCCTCCGAGACCATCCCGCCCAACCCGGTCCACCGCTCCTCCTACGAGGAGGTGTGCCGCGCCCTGTCCACGCTCGGCACCCGCGAGGGGCGGCGGGAGATCTACGAGGAGATCACCGCCCGCGCCGGGTACGACCTGCTGCCCGCCGCGAGCTGGATGCTGCTGCGGATGCGCAGGAACGGCCGCGTGGAGCCGTACATGCTCGCCGAGCGCTGTCCCGTCCCGCTCAGCACGGTGCTGGCCGCCGCCCGCCAGGTCGAGGAACGGCGGCTGGCCGCGCGCGACGGGCTGGAGCTGTCGCTCACCCCGGCCGGTGCGGAGGTCGCCGAGCGGCTGGCGAAGGCCCGCGAGGACTCCCTGTCGGAGCTGCTGGGGGACTGGTGGGAGCCCGGACGGCCCACGGATCTGGTGCAGTTGGTGAAGGAACTCACCGCCGAGCTGTGCGGGTCGGCGCGGGAGCGCCCGCAGGTGCGGAGGCCGGGCTGAGGTCCTTGGTGAACCAGTGCTCGGCGTACGGGTCCTCGTTGTGCCGTTCCGTCTCGGTGTAGCCGAGCCGGGCGTACAGGGTGCGGGCCTCGACCAGGTCCGTGCGGGTGTCCAGGATCATCCGGCGGGCGCCGAGCGCGCGGGCCGCCTCCTCGGCGGCGCGGACCAGCGGGGTGGCGCCGCCCCGGCCGCGCGTGTCCTCGTACAGGAAGACGCGGGTCAGTTCCGCCGTGTCCGGGGCGAGGAGGCGTACGCCCGCCGACCCGGCCGGGGCGCCGTCGCACCGGGCCACCAGCAACTCGCCGGTCGGGTGGGCGAGTTCGGCGCCGGTGCGGGCCGCGATCTCGCGCTCCAGCTCGGCCGGGTCCGTGCGGTGTCCCTCGTGCAGGAGGTACCAGCGGTCGCTGACCTCGGTGTAGTAGGCCCGCCAGAGGGCGGCGGCCACGGGGGAGTCGTACGGCTCCGGGGCGATGGTCCACGTCGTCATGCGGGCCATCCCAGCGGGGCGCGCGGGGCGCGGGCAAGCGGGTTTCAGGCGCCGGTGCCGCGTCGGCGCCGCCACTCGGCGACGACCTCGTCCACGTCGTACGGCTTCTTCCCCAGCGGCGGGCCCGGCGGCGGCCGGAACATCATGTCCCGGATCTTGACGTTGACCGCGGTGATGATCTCCCGGACGCGCCGCTCCGAGGGGGCCGCGTACGCCGCCGCGAGCGCGTCCTCGGCCTCCTTGCGCAGGGCGAGCGACGGGGGCAGCACGGCCAGGCCCTCGCGGGCCATCTTCCGCTTGACCCACCACAGTTCGTCGTACGCGCCGTCCAGTCCGGCGGGCAGCGGCTCGCCCGTGCCGGGCAGCTCGTCGAACTCCCCGCGGCGCTGCGCCGCGTTGATCTGGTGGTCGACCCAGGACTCGAACGGGACACCCGGTGGCTTTCGCTCGGTCATGACCCCCATTGTGCCGGACGTGGGCGAGCCGGGCGTTCTATCATGCGGCGGCGGTGCGGCGATCTGGGGCCCGCACCAGGAGGCTTCAGGGGGAACTCGCGTGCTCGAACTCACCATGGCCGCCGTCTCGAGCGAGGACGCGGGTGCCACGGCAGGCATGACCATGGCCGAGGCGCCCAGCGAACCGGGCGCCGCGCTGCGCGTGGGCCGGGACGGCGCCGTGTGCCGACTGGTCACCCCGGAGGACTGGCTCTTCGTCTCCCGGGTCCATCTGGAGTTCCTCTGCGGCCCCGACGGCGGCTGGCAGCTCTCCTGGCTGCACGGCTCCCAGCCCGACCCCTCCTCCGAGGTCCGTCTCACGGTCGGCGAATACGCCCAGACCGTCCCCTACGGCGGCACGGTCCGCCTCCCCCGGGGAGCCTCCGGCGAGGTCGTCGTCCAGGACCGCACCGCCCCGCGCAGCGTCAACGTGGGCTTCTACCACGAGGCGTGAACCGGCTGCGTGAACCGGCTACTCCACCACCCGCGCCAGCGCGAAGCCGTCGTAGCCCTTGGCGCCCACCGTCTGGAGGGCGGTGCCGGTCAGGCGGGGGTGGGTGGAGATGAGGTCGATGGCGGTGCGGGTGCCGGTGATGGCGGGGTCGGTGCTGGTGGCGTCGGTGACCTGGCCGCCGCGGACGACGTTGTCGAGGACGATCAGGCTGCCGGTGCGGGACAGGCGCAGCGCCCACTCGACGTAGTGCGGGTTGTTCGCCTTGTCGGCGTCGATGAAGACCAGGTCGAAGGGGGCCGGGTTCTCGTCGGCCAGCTGGGGCAGGGACTCCAGGGCCGGGCCGACCCGCACGTCCACCATCCGCTCCAGGCCCGCCCGCGCGATGTTGCGGAGGGCCACGTCGGCGTGTTTCGCGCTGTGCTCCAGGGTGACCACCCGGCCCTCCGCCGGGAGGGCGCGAGCCAGCCAGATGGTGCTGTAACCGCCGAGGGTGCCGATCTCCAGCACCGTCCGGGCGCCCTGGATCTGCGCCAGGAGCTGGAGGAACTTGCCCTGGGTGGAGGTCACCGCGATGGACGGCAGCCCGGCCGCGTCCGAGTCGCGCAGGGCCGCCAGCAGCGCGTCGTCGTCCGGTGCGAGACGGCTGGCGAAGTAGAGGTCGACGTCGTCCCACCGCTGCGACTCGCTCATGCGTGTGCTGCCTTTCCCGAGTGTCTGCCCAAGGCCCTCTGCCAGGGTCCATGGTGCTCCCTCCGGATGGTCCCAGCGCCGCGCCCCGGAAAGACAGAAGTGGGCGCGGGAACCGTACGAACGGTTCCCGCGCCCAGTTCTGTGCTTACTTGGCCTCCACCGCGGGCGGCGAGCCCGGCAGCGGGCGTCCGGCGGACTCGCTCATCCGCCACACCGCGAAACCACCGATGACGGCGGCCGCCATCATGTAGTACGCGGGCATCATCAGGTTGCCGGTCGCGCCGATCAGCGCGGTGACCACCAGCGGGGTCGTGCCGCCGAACAGGGACACCGAGACGTTGAAGCCGATCGACAGCGAGCCGTAGCGCACCCGGGTCGGGAAGAGCGCCGGGAGCGCGGCGGGCATGGCCGCGGTGAAGCAGACCAGCAGCAGACCCAGCGCGCCCATGCCGAGCGCGACGGCGAGCAGGCTGCCCTGGCGGATCAGCAGGATCGCGGGGATCGACAGGAACAGGAAGCCCGCACAGCCCGCGGCGATGACCGGACGGCGGCCGACCCGGTCGGTCAGGGCGCCCGCGAACGGCTGGACGATCATCATCAGCGCCATCACACCGAGGACGACCAGCAGACCGTGCGTCTCGTCGTACTTCAGCTCACTGGTGAGGAAGCTCGGCATGTACGACAGCAGCATGTAGTCGGTGACGTTGAAGACCAGCACCAGGCCCATGCACAGCAGCAGCGACTTCCACTGGCCCGTGACCATCTCGCGCAGCGGCACCTTCGGCCGGTTGGTCTCGGCCTTCTCGACCTCGGCGGCGAACGCCGGGGTCTCCTCCAGGCGCATCCGCAGGTACAGGCCGATGATGCCCATCGGACCGGCGATCAGGAACGGGATGCGCCAGCCCCAGGAGAGCAGGTCGTCGGTGGAGAGCAGGGCGGTCATCAGCGTGACCAGGCCCGCGCCGCCGATGTAACCGGCCAGCGTGCCGAACTCCAGCCAGCTGCCGAGGAAGCCGCGCTTCTTGTCCGGGGCGTACTCGGCGATGAAGGTCGAGGCGCCCGCGTACTCACCGCCGGTGGAGAAGCCCTGCACCAGACGGGCCGCCAGCAGCAGCAGCGGGGCGCCGACGCCGATCGAGGCGTAGGACGGGATCAGGCCGATGGCGAACGTGCCCGCCGCCATCATGATCATCGTGACGGCGAGGACCTTCTGGCGCCCCACCCGGTCGCCCAGCGGGCCGAAGATCATGCCACCCAGCGGGCGGACCAGGAAGGCCGCGGCGAAGGCGCCGAACGTCGAGAGGAGCTGTGCAGTCGCGTTCCCGGAAGGGAAGAAGACTTTGCCCAGGGTGACCGCGATGTAGCTGTAGACGCCGAAGTCGAACCACTCCATCGCGTTGCCCAGCGCGGCCGCCTTGACGGCACGCTTGACGAGTGCGGGATCGGTGACCGTCGGCTCTGCCTGGGTCTTCGAGGTCCGAAGGTTCTTCGGACGGGGACTGACAGCGGTGGCGGCCAAAACGGAACTCGCCTGCCTTTCGACGGGGACACGGGCAACGCCGGACGACGACGGCGATGACGTGCGTCAGGCAGAAAAGAGACGATAGGAGAGTTTGGACCCCTTACGTCCTGCGAGCGGAACGTTGCATTCTGCAAAGAAACCAGCTCTACGCAGGGACTTCTGCCCCGTTCGCCGAGCATGATCCCCGTCAAAAATGTGATCCATATCGCGCCATGAAGCGGAAACCGCCCCTCCTTCGGACTATCGTCATCCGGACAAATGGGTGACGGACCTCAGGTGACGCGATGGGGCGGGAGGCCACGAGGCGTGGTGGACGTGGAGCACGGCGGACGGCCGGCGGACGCCCTGGCGGCACCCGGACCCGGAGCACGGCTGCGCGCCGCACGGCTCGCCCTGTGGGCGGTGGCCGCCATACTCGCCGTCCGGCAGCTGGCCGTCGTCCTCACCACCCCGAGCGGACAGCGCCTCACCGACCTGGAGACCTGGGTCGGCCCGGAGGGCGTCCTGCACGTCAACGGCTCCCTGTACGACTCCACCCGGTTCACCGGCACCCCCTTCGCCGGGCTGGTCCTCAAGCCGCTCACCCGCGCCGCCGAACAGGCCCTCGGCTGGGGCTGGACCTTCGGCACCCTGCTGCTGGTCGTCGCCCTCGGCCTGGTCGCCGCCCGCGCGCTGCCCCGGCCCGTGGGGCGCCGTACCGCCCTGCTGGCCGCCCCGGTCGCCATCAGCCTGCTCATGGTCTCGCTGCCGGTCCGCAGCACCCTGTGGCTCGGCCAGACCAGCGTGATCCCGGTGCTGCTGGTCCTGCTGGGCTGCTTCACCGTGCGCGGCGAACGCCCATCGGGCGTGCTGGTCGGCCTGGCCGCCGCCCTCCAGCCGACCGTACTGCTCTTCGCGCCGCTGCTCTGGTTCACCGGCCGCCGCCGGGCCGCGTCGAGCGCCGCCGCCACCTTCGCCGGAGGCACCCTGCTCGCCTGGGCCGCGATGCCGGGCGACTCCCTCACCTACTGGGTGCACCACATGGCGGGCGTCGGCCTCGGCGGCAGCGCCGACGCCGTCGCCAACCAGTCGCTGCACGGCGCCCTGCTCCGGCTCGGGCTCAGCGGCCCGCTGGAGATCGCGCTCTTCCTGCTGCTCGGCGCCGCCGTCGCCGTCCTCGCGCTGCGCCGGGCCGTGGGCTACGCCCGCGACGGACAGCTGCTGCTCGCCGTGGCCGTCACCGGCTGCGCGGCCGTCGCCGTCTCCCCGACGAGCTGGCAGCACCAGCTGCTGTGGGTGCTGCTCGCGGTGGTCGGCCGGGTCGGCACGCGGGCCGCCGACCGTACCGTCTGGCCGGTCGCGGTGGTCCTGGTGACCACCCTCCCGGCGACGATGATGCTGCCGAACACCCCGGTGATGTACCCGCTGCGGGACAACCTCGTCCTCCTCGCGGCCCTGGCCGCCGCCACCGCCGTCCCCTTCCTGTCCCGCACCTCCCCCTATTACGACGCCCCGGTACCCACCGAGTACGCCCGCCAGGTCCCGGCCCGGCCGCGGCACGTACCGCTGCTGCCGTACCTGCGCCGCTCGCTCACCCGGCCCAACCTGCTGCTGGAGCTGCTGCTCATCCGCGTCACCTACGCCGCCTACCAGCAGGTACGGCTCGCCGCGACCGGCGGCAGCGACGAACTCGCCCGCGAGACCGCCGAGCACCACGGGCGGCTGGTGCTCCACGCCGAGCGGTTCCTGCACATCGACGTCGAGCACGCCGTGAACCACGCGGTCGTCCAGGTGGGCTGGCTGCGCGGGTTCCTGGACTTCTACTACGAGTCCTTCCACTTCGTCGTCCCGCTGACCGTCCTCGCCGTCCTCTACCGGCGCCGCCCGGTCGACTACCGCTGGGCCCGCACCTCCCTCGGCTTCACCACCCTGCTCGCGCTGATCGGCTTCTGGCTCTTCCCGCTGGCCCCGCCGCGCCTGATGCCGGGCCTCGGCTTCGTCGACACCGTGCACGGCGCCCAGGACCTCGCCAACCCCGACTACGGCGCGATGACCGAGATCACCAACCAGTACGCGGCGATGCCCTCGCTGCACTTCGGCTGGTCCCTGTGGTGCGGGCTGGTCATCGCCCTGCTCGCGCCCCGCTGGTGGATGAAGGCGCTCGGGCTGCTGCACCCGCTGCTCACCCTCACCGCGATCGTCGCCACCGCCAACCACTGGGTGCTGGACGCGGTCGGCGGAGCGCTGGTGGTGGGCGGCGGCCTCGCCGTCGGGTACGCGCTGATCGGACCGCGCGGGATCGCCGCCGACACCGGCGAGGTCGGACGGCCCCCCGGCCAGCGCCAGCCCCGGAAGCGGGAACAGCCGGTCACCTCCGGCTGATCCGCCCGGCCGTGCCCACCCCGACGCGTGACCTCGCCCCCCCGATCACCCCATCCCGCGCTGCGGACAGGCGCGCCACGGCACCGATTATCGTGCCCGCCGTCCTCGCGACGGCCCTCGGACTGTGGGGCCTGACCCGCCACGACAGCATGTGGCGCGACGAGTCCGTCACCTACCAGGTCGCCCACCGCCCCCTCGGCGAACTCCTCGCGCTGCTGGGCCGTATCGACGCCGTGCACGGGCTGTACTACCTACTGATGCATGGCGTCTTCGCCCTCTGGGACGGCGGACTCCCCGCGCTGCGCCTGCCCTCGGTGCTGGCCACCGCCCTCGCCGCCGCCGGGGTCGGCGCCCTCGGCACCCGGCTCGCCGGACCCCGGACCGGTGTCCTCGCGGGCACGCTGTTCGCCCTGCTACCGGCGACCCAGCAGTACGCGCAGGAGGGCCGGTCGTACGCCCTGGTCACCGCCGGTGTCGTCTGGGCGACCTACCTCTTCCTGCGCGGGCTCGGCTCCACCGCGCGCGGCTGGTGGGTGGGGTACGGGGTGCTGCTGGCCGTGGCGTGCTGGCTGCACGAGTTCGCCGCGCTGGTGCTGTGCGCCCACGCGGTGACCCTGCGGCTGCTGGGGGCACCGTGGCGCCGGTGGGCCGTGGCGGCGGCCGGGGCGCTGGTCGCGGTGGGGCCGCTGGTGGTGGTCAGCGCCGGGCAGGCGGACCGGCAGCTCGGCTGGCTGGGCCGCCCGAGCCTCGCCATGTGGCTGTCGTTCCTGGCCGTGTCCGCGCTGGGCCTGCTGCTGAGCCGGGTCCCGGTCCCAGGGCGTGTCCGCAAAGTCCCGCCTGGCTCGCGACGCCTGGCATGCACGCTCGCCGCGTTGTCGGGATCGCCCTCGTACGCCCAGTACGAGGGCGACCCTCCGCCTTGCGATCGCACGCACCAGACGCCGCGAGCCCTGCCCTCCGGGCAGACGGCGCTACTTTGCGGACACGCCCTGGCCGACCGCACGGTGACCGCGCTCGCCCTGCCGCTGCTGATCGTCCCGCCCGGCCTGCTGATCACCGGTTCGCTGCTGCGGCCCTGGTATGTCGACCGGTACGTCCTCTACGCCCTGGCCGGGCTCGCCCTGCTCGGCGGGGTGGCGCTGGACCGGCTGCCGGGGCTGCTCGGGACCGGCCCGCGCAAGGGCGCTGCCTGTCTGCTGGCCGCCGCCCTGGTCGCCGCGTGGCTGCCCGCGTCCCTCGCGGTCCGGGCGCCGGAGAGCCGTAAGGACGACGTGGCCGCGGTCGCCCGGACCGTGCGGGAGCTGGCGCGGCCCGGTGACGGGGTCCTGTTCCTGCCGTCCCGGCGCCGCGAGTGGCTGCTGTCGTACCCCGCGCTCCACGCCCGCCTCGACGATCTGGCGCTCGCCCGCTCCCCGGCCGCCTCCCGCACCCTCCAGGGCACCGAGCTGCCGCCGGACGCCATCCGGGCCCGCCTCCTGGCCACGCACCGGGTGCTCGCCCTGACGGACCCCGACGGCCAGCCGCTCGACCCCTTTCCGTGGGAGGCCGTGAAGCGGCGGACGCTGGCGGCCTACTTCCGGGAGTGCGCGCGGGTCCGGGTGTGGGGTGCGCAGGTCGTGGTCTATGTCCGCGAGGGCCCCGGCTCAGTCGCGGTCCGAGGCGAGGGCTGCCAGCGCCGCTGAGGCCAGTGCCGCGAGCAGCAGCGGGATGCCCAGGCCGTGGTGGAGGACCAGCCAGGCGCCCAGGCAGGCTCCGCCGAACATGGCCAGCACGGCGGCCGTCCGGCGCGGGGAGCGGTGCGCGGTGCCGCTGCCGAGCCGGGACTCGGCGGCCAGGCCGGTCAGGGTCATCGTGAGCACGGTGGTGGTGAGGTCGGGGACGCCCAGCGCGCGGACGGTCGCGTTGCGCAGGCCCATGGCGAGCGCGGTCAGGGCGATCAGCGCGTACCGGGTGCCCGGCTCCTCGGGCCACGCGAAGGCGACGGCTGCCGAGGCGCCGACCAGCAGCGCTTCCGCCGTCAGGGTCAGCCGGGTCCAGCGCAGCCGGGTCGCGCGCCGGACGCGGGAGGTGAGCCGCCCGCCCGCCGCCGCGCCGAGCAGGAAGCAGCCGAGCGAGGTGGCCGTGAGGGGTACGGAGAAGCCGGGGGCGCCGACGGCGGCGAAGCCGAGGACGATCACATTGCCGGTCATGTTGGCCGTGAAGACGCGGCCGAGGCCCAGATAGCCGACCGCGTCGATCAGCCCGCTCACCACGGTCAGCACCAGCAGGACCAGCGGGAGCCGCATCCCGCGCTGCCGGGGCTCCGGCGCCGGAGCGGTCGTCGTCGGCATCCGGTCCTCCGGTCGGGCGGGCGGGGCCGGACCAGTGGACCACGGGGGTGCGGACATGCGCGCGCACCCTCGCCGAGCGGTGGCGAGGGTGCGCGAAAGAAAGGGGGTACGCGAAAGAAAAGGAGGGATGGGCCGTCGACCGCGGGTGGTCGTGCGCCGGGTGAGTCCGGTGGGGGAACGGCCCGAGTGTGGGGGCGGCTCAGTACCAGCCGTTGGCCTGCCAGAAGTTCCACGCCTGCACGGGGCTGCCGTAGCGGGAGTTCATGTAGTCCAGGCCCCACTTGATCTGGGTCTTGGGGTTGGTCTTCCAGTCGGCACCGGCCGAGGACATCTTGGATGCCGGGAGGGCCTGCACCAGGCCGTAGGCGCCGGAAGAGCTGTTCTTGGCGGAGACGTTCCAGCCGCTCTCGTGCTCGACGATCTTGCTGAACGCGTTGTACTGCGCGGAGTTCGGGATCATCTTGTGCGCGACGGACTGCGCCGCGGACGGCGACGGGGCGGTCGCGGCCTGGGCCGGGGCGGCGCCGAGCGCGACACCGGCGACACCGGCGGCCAGGGCGGCCACGGTGAGGGCCTTCTTCGGGGAAGCGATGCGGCGGATGGCGGAGAACGACACGAGAACCTCTTACGTTGGGGACGATGGGTCGCCGTTCGCGTCCCAGCACGCTCCGCGTGGTGGCCGCATGCGTCGGCGCCGCGACCCGTGAGGACCGTGGCGCCAGGCGACGGGCTCCAGAGAAGCAAGCTTCCGAAACGTCCGCAATACCCCCTTTTACTAGTTGCGGCCGGACCGCCGAAGCCGCCTCCTCGTGTGACTGGGCTCTCAAAGTGCAGGTCAGCGGGGTTGCAAGAAGGTGCATAAAGGGCGTAGCGGTCTACTATGTGAGACCGTAGGTGACCTCGGTCATATGGGGTGCCTCACGCACCGGGCGCGTCGAAGGTGACCGGTGCCTCGAAGGCGGCCCGGCGGGTGGCCCGGCGCAGGGCGCGCAGCACGGCCGGGCCGAGGGTCAGGGTGAGGACGACCGTGCAGACGGCCCGGCCCAGGTCCCAGCCCATGGAGGTGGCCAGGCAGTACGCGAGGAAGCGGGCCAGATTGGCGGGGACCGCCGCGTGCGGGTCGAAGGAGATGTTCGACGCCATGGCGCCCATGAAGGGCCAGCCCGCCAGGTTCATGATCGTGCCGTAGGCGAAGGCCGCGAGGAAGCCGTAGCAGGCGAGCATCGCCAGCTCCGCCCGGCCGCGCAGGCGGACGGCGCCCGGCAGCAGGCCCGCGCCCATGGTGAACCAGCCCATCGCCAGCATCTGGAACGGCATCCACGGCCCGACCCCGCCGGTCAGCAGCGCGGACGCGAACATCGTCACCGAGCCCAGCACGAAGCCGAAGCCGGGGCCGAGCACCCGCCCGCTGAGCACCAGCAGGAAGAACATCGGCTCGATGCCCGCCGTCCCCGCGCCGATCGGCCGCAGGGCCGCACCGGTCGCCGCGAGCACCCCCAGCATGGCGACGGCCTTCGGGCCGAGCCCCGACTCGGAGATGGTCGCCGCCACCACCGCGACCAGCAGCACCAGCAGCCCCGCGAACAGCCAGGGCGCGTCCTCGGCGTGCGCGCCGACCTGCGAGTCCGGCGGCGCGAGGAACGGCCACCCGAACGCGGCCACCCCCACCGCGCCGACCAGCACGAGCGCGAGGACGGAACGGGGGCCGAGCCGGACGGCCCGGACGGCGGTACGGCTCATGCCAGTGCCTTCCGTACCTCGGAGACCGTCAGCCAGGGCTGCGGGGCCAGGATCTTGGTGACCTGGGGGGCGAAGGACGGCGAGGACACCACGATGTCGGCCGTGGCGCCGTCCGCTATCACCTCGCCGTCCGCCAGCAGCACCACCCGGTGCGCGATCTCGGCGGCCAGTTCCACGTCGTGGGTGGCCAGCACCAGGGCGTGCCCCTCGGCCGCCAGCCCGCGCAGCACGGCGACCAGGCGGGCCTTGGCCGCGTAGTCCAGGCCGCGCGTCGGCTCGTCCAGCAGGAGCAGCGGGGGGCGCGCCGTCAGGACGACGGCGAGGGCGAGGGCGAGACGCTGGCCCTCGGAGAGGTCGCGGGGGTGGGTGTCGTCGCCGATGCCCGGCAGCAGCTCCGACACCAGGGCCCGGCAGGTGCCGGGAGCGGCGCCCGCGTCCTTGTCGGCGGCGACGCACTCGGCGCCCACCGTGTCGGCGTACAGCAGATCGCGCGGCTCCTGCGGCACCAGGCCGACCCGGCGGACCAGTTCGGCGGGCTTCAGCCGGTGCGGGGCGGCCCCGCCGACCTGGACGGAACCGGAGGTGGGCGCGACCAGCCCGACCAGGGAGCCCAGCAGGGTCGACTTCCCGGCGCCGTTGCGGCCCATGAGGGCGACGGTCTCGCCGGGGGCGACGGTGAGGTCCACACCGCGCAGCGCGTCGACCCGGCCCCGGCGTACGGCGAGGTCCCGGACCTCGGCGACCTGCGGCTCGGCGGGGGCGGCGGCGCGCCGGAAACGGCGGCGGGGTGCCGGGACGGCGGCCGGGGGGAGGTCCCGCTCGCATCCGGCGAGCCGCTCCCGCAGCGGGCCCGCCCGGCGCCGCGCGTCCCGGACGGTCAGCGGGAGCGGGCTCCAGTCGGCCAGGCGGCCCAGCTCGACCACCGGGGGGATCACCGGGGAGACGGCCATCATGTCGGCCGGGGCGCCGAGCAGCGGGGGAGTGCCCGGCGCGGGCAGCAGGACGACCTGGTCGGCGTACTGGACGACCCGCTCCAGCCGGTGTTCCGCCATGAGGACCGTGGTGCCCAGGTCGTGCACCAGGCGCTGGAGGACCGCGAGGACCTCCTCTGCCGCCGCCGGGTCGAGCGCCGAGGTCGGCTCGTCCAGGACCAGGACGCGGGGGTGCGGGGTGAGCACCGAGCCGATGGCCACCCGCTGGCGCTGACCACCGGACAGCGTGGCGATGGGACGGTCCCGCAGATCGGCGAGGCCCAGCAGGTCGAGCGTCTCCTCCACCCGGCGCCGCATCACCTCCGGGGGCAGGCCCAACGACTCCATGCCGTAGGCGAGTTCGTCCTCCACGGTGTCCGTCACGAAGTGTGCGAGCGGGTCCTGGCCCACCGTGCCGACCACGTCGGCCAGTTCGCGCGGCTGGTGGGTGCGGGTGTCCCGGCCCGCCACCGTGACCCGGCCGCGCAGGGTGCCCCCGGTGAAGTGCGGGACCAGGCCGCTGACCGCGTTCAGGATCGTCGACTTGCCCACCCCGGACGGCCCGACGAGCAGCACGAGTTCCCCCTCGGGCACCTCGAGGTCCACGCCCTGGACGGTCGGTCCGGCCGCCCCGTCGTACGTGACGGCGACGTCCTCGAAGCGGATCACGACGGCTCCTTGCGGTCCTGGGGTACGACGAGCACGGGCAGCAGCCCCAGCAGCACGGCGGCCGCGGGCCACAGGGGCAGCGCGGGGGCGGCCAGCGGGACGACACCGGGGTTCAGCGCGCCCGGCTCGCGCACCGCCGCCAGCGTCAGCAGCGCGGTGACGGCCGCGCCCGACCCCGCCACCAGCCACGCCCGCACCCCCCACGGTGCCGGGCGGTACCGGGTGCGCGGCGAGCGGCGGCCGCCCAGGCGCAGCCCGGCGAGCGCGGACAGCGCCCCGGCGAGCAGCAACGGCAGCCCGTACACCCCGCCCTCGGCGGTGAGCAGCCCGTACGTGCCCGCGCACACCCCGAGCAGCCCGCCCAGGGTGAGCGCGGTCGTCGTACGGCGCACCGGCGCGGGCACCTCGGCGGTGCGGCCGTAGCCACGGGCGTCCATCGCGGCGGCCAGCGCGACCGAGCGCTCCAACGCGCCCTCCAGCACCGGCAGTCCGACCTGAAACAGGCCCCGCACCCCCCGGTCCGGGCGCCCGCGCAGACGGCGGGCGGCGCGCAGCCGCTGCACGTCGGCGATGAGATGCGGCGCGAAGGTCAGCGCGACCACCACCGCGACCCCCGCCTCGTACAGCGCGCCCGGCAGCGACTTCAGCAGCTTGGCCGGACTGGCCAGGGCGTTCGCGGCGCCCACACAGACCAGCAGGGCGGCCAGTTTCAGGCCGTTGTAGCCGGAGAACAGCAGCGCCTCCGCCGACACCGGCCCGCCCAGCCGGATGCCCTGCGCCCAGCCGGGCAGCGGGATCTCGGGCAGCGTGAACAGGATGTGCGTACCCGGCACCGGCGAACCGAGCACGGCCGTGAACGCGAGCCGGATCAGCAGCACGGCGGCGGCCAGCTTGGCGAACGCCGTGTACGACCGGGCCCAGGGCGCGCTGGAGCGGTGGACGGCCACCACATAGCCCGCCACCGCCATCAGCAGGGCGAGCAGCAGCGGGTTGGTGGTGCGGGTGGCGGCCGTGCCGAGCCCAAGCGACCACAACCACCAGGCGCCGGGGTGCAGTTCGAAGCGCGCCCGGCTGCGGACGGGCACGGTGGTGCGGGCGGCGCGGACGCCGGTGTCAGGCATTCCGGCGCCGCCGCGCCTGCCAGAACGCCGCCCCGCCGAGCACCACGACCACGCCGACGCCCAGCGGGAGGCCGAGGGAGGGGCCGTCGTCGGCAGGCGCCTGCACGGACTTCTTCTCCCCGGCCGCCACCTGCTCCCCGCAGCCGCGTGCCGGGTAACCGGCGATGGCGCACAGCAGGGCGTTGGTGTCGTAGCGCAGGGGCTTGGCCGTCTCGGCCAGGGCGTCGGCGGTCGTCGCGTCCGGGGCGAGACGGGCGCAGACCGTGCGCTCGGCGGGCGGGGTCTCCCCGGACGGGGCGTCGGCCGGGGTGCCGAAGTCGAGGACGAGGGCGACGCGCTTGGTGCCCGCCTTCGCGGGCGTCTTCGCGCAGATCGAGCCGAAGTCCGCCGTGCCGCGCGGCTGGTGGGCGTCCGAGGAGTCCGCGCTGACCGCGAACCGGAAGCCCCGCACCTCGCCGTCGTCGGGACGCTCCATCGCCGGGCCCTGGGTGGCGTAGGTCCACCGGTCGCCGGAGCGGTCCCAGAAGGACCAGTACCGGTATCCGGCGGCCTGCGCCTGCGCGGCGGCGGCCAGCACGAGGAGGGACGCGACCAGCAGGGCCGCGGCACGGCGGACCGAGGTCACGGGCGGTTCTTCTTCCGGCCGCTGAACAGGAAGCCGACGCCGATGCCCGCGACCAGGCCGACACCGATGATCCACCAGACGCTGTTGCCGGACTTCTCGGCGGCCTTCTTCTCCGGCGCGACGGCCTGCTTCGCCGGGACCGTGCTCAGCTTGTCCAGGCTCCGGACCAGGTCGGTGCCGCCGAAGTGGCGCGGGTCGGCGCCGACGGCGTGCGCGCTCAGGATCAGCTGGGCGTAGGCGGCCGGACCGCTCTGCTCCGCCCACTTCGAGGCGTTCTTCTCCAGCCAGGCGTACGGGGCCTTCGCCTGCTCCGTCCAGCCGTCGGCGGCCAGCGCCACCACGGTGTCGGCGGTGTTGCCGTAGTCGGGCTGCTGCTCGGCACCGGGCATCGTGGACATCAGGTGGCCGGACTTGGAGACGGCGCCGATGAGGTAGGCGGAGGCGTTGTCGGCCAGGCGGGCCGGGGTCGCCTTGCCGTCGGCGGCGCAGGCGGGCGCCTTGTCGCGGGCCTTGCCGGGCTCCACCACGAAGCCCTTGCCGAGCGCGCCGAGCACACCGGCGGCCGTGGCGTCCGCGTTGGCCTCCAGCTTGCCCTTCTTGTCCGGCTGGAAGGCGAGCGCGCCGCCGCCCTTCTCGGCGCAGGGCACGGCCAGCGAGGCCAGCGCCTCGTCCGGGGTCCTCCCCTTGCCGCGCAGTTCGGCCGGCTTCGTACCGGTGGCGGCCAGCGCGCCGACCACGACGGAGGTGGAGTTGGTGTCGCTCGGGGTGCCGGGGGAGTAGCCCCAGCCGCCGTCCTTGTTCTGCTGGTCCTTCAGCCACCGCACGGCCTTGCCGGTCACGTCGTCGTGCCCGCCGAGCGCGGCGAGCGCCTGGACGGCGGCGGCCGTGCTGTTGGTGTCCGTCTGGGCGCCCTTGCCGCCGCACGCCGTGCCGGTGTCGGCGCGGAAGGAGGCGAAGCCGCCGTCGGCGCACTGCTGGCCGGTCAGCCACTTCACGGCCTGGTCCGCGGGCTTCTCGCCGACGGTGTGCTGCGCGAGCAGGGCGAGGGACTGGCGCCAGACGCCGTCGTACGTGGGGTCGGCCTTGCCGAACAGCCCGTCCGGGACCGTCGCCTTCGGGGACGGGGCGGTCTCGGCGGCCGTGGCGGGCGCGGCTGCGGCCAGCACGCCTATGGCGGCGAGAGCCGCGGCACTGCGGCGGACGTTCATGGTCGGCGACTGCCTCTCCTGCGAGGAGCCGACGCGCGCGGGAACGACCCCGGCGGCCCGGCCCCGTATGCCTCGACGGTGCCGTGCGGGGCACAGCGCCCCGCACGTGAGCCGGTCAACGTCCCGCCGAGGCGTTCCGGCTCACCGGGCCCTGGGGCGCCGGATGACGGTTGCGGGTCAGCGCCGGAATCACACCGGCTTCCCCCCGTACGGGTGTATGACGACCCCGCCACTTTACCGGGGGCCGCAAAGCCGCCGGTCGTGGCGTGAATCACCTGATCCACTGCTCACAGCGCCCCTACCTGCCGGTAGATTCAGAGCTTCTTGGATGATCAAGTCCGAAACTTGTTCCGGATTGTCGTCCCGTCGTAGTCTCGCGGGACCGTGCAGGCAGAAGGGGGCCCAGAGTGACCGCTGAGGCCAGTCAGGCGGCTCTCCCGGGCACCGCGGCCGACGGCGAGCGACCGCTGCGTATCGCGCTCCTCACCTACAAGGGCAATCCGTTCTGCGGCGGCCAGGGCGTCTACGTCCGGCACCTCTCCCGTGAACTCGCCCGCTTGGGCCACCGGGTGGAGGTCATCGGCTCCCAGCCCTACCCCGTGCTGGACGAACACGACGACTACGCGGGCCGGTTGAGCCTCACCGAGCTGCCCAGCCTCGACCTCTACCGCCAGCCCGACCCCTTCCGCACCCCGGGGCGGGGCGAGTACCGCGACTGGGTCGACGCCCTCGAAGTGGCCACCATGTGGACCGGCGGCTTCCCCGAGCCCCTCACCTTCTCCCTGCGCGCCGGACGCCAACTGCGCGCCCGCAGAGGCGAGTTCGACGTCGTCCACGACAACCAGACGCTCGGCTACGGCCTGCTCGGCGACCTCGGCGCCCCCCTGGTCACCACCATCCACCACCCCATCACCGTCGACCGGCAGCTCGAACTCGACGCCGCCGAAGACCTCAAGCGCCGCCTCTCCGTGCGCCGTTGGTACGCCTTCACCCGCATGCAGAAGCGCGTCGCCCGCCGCCTGCCCTCCGTGCTCACCGTCTCCGGCAGCTCCCGCCAGGAGATCACGGACCACCTCGGCGTACGCCAGGACCGCGTGCACGTCGTGCACATCGGCGCCGACACCACCCTGTTCGCGCCGAATCCGGCCGTGCCCGAGATACCGGGCCGGATCGTCACCACCTCCAGCGCCGACGTGCCCCTCAAGGGCCTGGTCTTCCTGGTGGAGGCGCTCGCCAAGGTGCGCGCCGAACAGCCGCACGCCCACCTCGTCGTCGTCGGCAAGCGCGCCGAGGAGGGCCCGGTCGCCCAGGCCATCGAGCGCTACGGCCTCGAGGACGCCGTCGAGTTCGTCAAGGGCATCTCCGACGCCGAGCTGGTCGACCTGATCCGCTCCGCCGAAGTCGCCTGCGTGCCCTCGCTGTACGAGGGGTTCTCGCTGCCCGCCGCCGAGGCCATGGCCACCGGCACCCCGCTGGTCGCCACCACCGGCGGCGCGATCCCCGAGGTCGCCGGGACCGACGGCGAGACCTGCCTGGCCGTACCCCCCGGCGACGCGGGCGCGCTCGCCGCCGCCCTGACCCGGCTGCTCGGCGACCGCGAACTGCGCGCCCGCCTCGGCGCGGCCGGTCGCGAGCGGGTGCTCGCCCGCTTCACCTGGGCCCGCGCGGCCGAGGGCACCGTGGCCCGCTACCGCGAGGAGATCGACCGGGCCTACCCGCGTACCGGCCGCCCCCTTCCCGCAGCGGTCCCCGGCCGCCCCGTCGCAAGCGTCTCCACCGCACCTCTCGAAAGCTCCTCCGAAAGCAGGGCCACGTGCTGACCGTCGACTTCTCCCGGTTCCCGCTCGCCCCCGGCGACCGTGTCCTGGACCTCGGCTGCGGGGCCGGCCGGCACGCCTTCGAGTGCTACCGGCGCGGCGCCCAGGTCGTGGCCCTGGACCAGAACGCGGAGGAAATCCGCGAGGTCGCCAAGTGGTTCGCGGCGATGAAGGAGGCCGGTGAGGCCCCCGAGGGCGCCACCGCCACCGCGATGGAGGGCGACGCGCTGGCGCTGCCCTTCCCCGACGAGTCCTTCGACGTCGTCATCATCTCCGAGGTGATGGAGCACATCCCCGACGACAAGGGTGTCCTCGCCGAGATGGTCCGCGTCCTCAAGCCCGGCGGCCGGATAGCCGTCACCGTGCCCCGGTACGGTCCCGAGAAGGTCTGCTGGGCGCTGTCCGACGCCTACCACGAGGTCGAGGGCGGCCACATCCGCATCTACCGGGCCGAGGAACTCCTCGCCAAGATGCGCGGCGCCGGTCTCAAGCCGTACGGCACCCACCACGCGCACGCCCTGCACTCCCCGTACTGGTGGCTCAAGTGCGCCTTCGGTGTCGACAACGACAAGGCGCTGCCGGTCCGGGCGTACCACAAGCTGCTGGTCTGGGACATCATGAAGAAGCCGTTGGCCACGCGCGTGGCCGAGCAGGCGCTCAACCCGCTGATCGGCAAGAGCTTCGTCGCCTACGCCACCAAGCCGCACCTGCCCCGCCTCGACGAGGCCGGGACGGACGCCCGGTGACGACGCCCAGGACCGACCACCTCGTACTGAACGGGGTCCTCACCGCCGAGCAGGCCGCCGACACCGTCCGGGGCATCCTCGCGGTACAGCGCCCCGACGGCGCGATCCCCTGGTTCCGGGGCCACCACCTCGACCCCTGGGACCACACCGAGGCCGCCATGGCCCTCGACGCGGCCGGGGAGCACGCGGCCGCCGAGCGCGCCTACCGCTGGCTCGCCGACCACCAGAACGAGGACGGCTCCTGGTACGCCGCCTACGCCGACGGCGCCCACGACGACGTCACCGACCGCGCCCGCGAGTCCAACTTCGTCGCCTACATAGCCGTCGGCGTCTGGCACCACTACCTGTCCACCGGGGACGACACGTTCCTGGACCGGATGTGGCCCACCGTGTACGCGGCCGTCGAATGGGTGCTGCGGCTCCAGCAGCCCGGCGGGGAGATCGGCTGGCGGCGCGCCGAGGACGGCACCCCCGCGACGGACGCCCTGCTCACCGGCAGCTCGTCGGTCCACCACGCCCTGCGCTGCGCGCTCGCCATCGCCGAACAGCGCGAAGAACCGCAGCCCGACTGGGAGTTGGCGGTGGGCGCGCTCCGGCACGCCATCCGCAGGCACCCCGAGCGCTTCCTCGACAAGAACCAGTACTCGATGGACTGGTACTACCCGGTCCTCGGCGGCGCCGTCACCGGCGCGGAGGCCAAGGAGCGCGTCGAGGCCGACTGGGACCGCTTCGTCGTACCCGGTCTCGGCGTGCGCTGCGTCGTGCCCAACCCCTGGGTGACCGGCGGCGAGTCCTGCGAACTCGCCCTGGCCCTCTGGGCGGTGGGCGAGTCCGACCGCGCGCTGGAGATCCTCCAGTCCATCCAGCACCTGCGCGACACCGAGTCCGGCCTGTACTGGACCGGCTACGTCTTCGACGACGACGCCATCTGGCCGCAGGAACTGACCAGTTGGACCGCAGGCTCCCTGCTGCTCGCGGTCGCTGCCCTCGGCGGCCACGACGCGACCGGCGCCGTCTTCGGCGGCGACCTCCTGCCCCGCGGCCTGGACCCCGACTGCTGCGACTAGCCGCAGGCGGGGCCCCTCGAGCCGGGGTGCCGGGTCAGCGGTGCAGGCGGCCCGCGATGAAGTGGCCGATGAAGAGGTAGACCACGGCGGCCAGGCCGTAGCCCGCCACGACGCGGGCCCACGCCTCGTCGAAGGTGAACAGGTCGTGCGACCAGCCCGCCAGGAACGCCGCGGCGTCATGGACGAAGTCGACCAGGGCGTTGGCCCGGTTCGCGTCCAACAGGTACATCAAGATCCAGAGGCCGAGGATGAAGGCCATCACGTCCGCTATGACGGCGATGACACGGCCGGCCTGGTTGGTGCCTGAGTGGTGTCGAGACATGGTGTTCGAATTGCCGCCGGACGCCCGCTGAAACCGGCCACAGGCCCGTAATACCGGGCCTGACGACCCGTACGGGCCTCCCGGCTGGCGGTGGCCCGGAGGCCGGGCAAGGCTTCGGACCAGAGACACCCGCTCGGGGAATCACGTCCGGAGGACCGCGTGCCCGTTCCGCTGCGCCGCACCTGGGTGGCGCTCATCTTGTGCTGCGCCCTGCTGGCCGGTACCGCCGCCTGCGGCAGTGACGACAAGACCAGCACCAAGACCCCCGCCGCGGCCACCCCGAGCCCCAGCACGTCCGCCGAACGCCAGAAGTTCGCCAAGACCCGCTTCGTCGCCAACGCGGGCCTCGCGGCCGGGGCGACCTACCAGTGGATCGTGAAGCCCTGGCGGGCGGGCACCTTCAAGAAGGGTGCCGACGGCCGCAAGGTGGCCCTCGTCAAGGCCGGACTCGCCGGTGCCTTCGCCTACAACCGGCTCAAGGCCGCCCAGAAGAACGCCCAGGGCGACCCCACTCTCGCCAAGGCGCTCGCCCCGCTCACCGCGGGCATCGAGAGTCTGAAGAACCTGCCGTCCAAACTGCGCAACGGCGATACGGACGCGATGAGTTCGTTCGAGGACACCATCAACGAGGTGAAGAGCGCCGGCGCGAGTGCGGGTGCCCCGGTCAAGGACCAGGTGCCGTCCTCCTCGGACCTCTCCAAGGGCTAGAGAACATCCTGTTTGTGGGTCACCCAGAGCAGTTCCGCGGGCCAGCGGTGTGCCCAGTCGGGCGGGTCGGTCTCGTTGTAGCCGTTGGGTGTTCCGACTCCGGGCCGTGGCTCGATGAGGTCGTCGATGAGGAGACCCGCGCCGCGCAGGACCCTGACCCAGTCGCCGTAGGTGAGCTGATAGCTGGTCGCGCCGTCGCCCTCGGCGATGGTGTCCAGCCCGAAGTAGTCCTGCCGCAGCGTCGTGGTCACGCGGGCGGCGGGCTCGTCGTAGCAGGCTTCGAACCAGGGGCTGGCGACGTTGAACACCAGCCGCCCGCCCCGGCGCAGGACGCGGGCGGCCTCGGGGACCGCCAGGTGCGGGGGCGCCCAGCTGAGCCCGCCGAAGTCGCAGAACACCAGGTCGAAGCTGTCGGCGGCGAACGGGAGCCGCTCGGCGGCGCCCTGCACCAGCGGATAGCGGGCCGCTCCCATCGCCCCGGCCGCCGCGGCGAGTTGGGCTTCGGACAGGTCGAGCCCGACCACGGCGGCGCCCTCGGCGGCCAGCGCCCGGGACCACTGGCCCGCACCGCAGCCGAGTTCGAGGACGCGCTTGCCGGTGACGTCGCCCAGGGCACGCAGCTGCGCGTCGGGGATGGAGTACATGCCCCACAGCCGGGGCGCGGCGCCGATCCGCGGGTCGTGCGCGCGCTGGTAGGTGCCGCTGATCCGGTTCCAGAGCCGCCGGTTGGCGGGGATGCTGTCCACGCGCCGACTCCAGCACCGTCCGCCGGGGGCGGTCAACACGATTAGGGCCGGGCCCGGAACGGCGACGGCCCCCCGCCCGGAAGGGGCGAGGGGCCGTGCACGACGGTCCGGGGGGCTCAGCCGCGCTGGATGCCCGAGGTGTCCTGGAGGACACCGCGACGGCCGTCCTGGGTCTGCGCGACCAGCGCGTCACCGCGGTGCTCGACCGCCAGGTACCAGGTGCCGGGAGCCAGCTCGGCGACCGGGCTGGGCGAACCGTCCTCCGCGTACAGCGGGCGGGCCACCGGCACGGCGAACCAGAACGGGGAGAAGGCGGCGGGCGGCTGCTGCTGCTGCGCCGGAGCACCCTGCCCGAATGCCTGGCTCTGCTGCTGCCCCTGCTGCGGCTGACCGCCGAACGACGCGGCCTGGGCGCCGGGGTAGCCGTAGCCCTGGGGCGGCTGGGCGCCGTACGGCTGCGGGGCGACGGGCTTCGGCGCCGGGATCAGCCCGGCCTGCAGCGCCGGGACGAGCGGGGTGGCGATGGCGGCGCCCGCCATCAGCAGCGTCGCGACCAGCGCCAGGATCAGGCCGGTACCGGCGCTCGGCGACTTCGAGCCGGAGGCGATGTTGTCCAGGCCGCCCACGGGATCGATCACATTGCCCAGCGCGCTCCACGCGGCGAACACCGCGAACGCCACGCCGACGACGCCGAGTTCGAGACCGGCGACCTTGCGGGGCTGCGGCAGCGCGCGGGCGGTGACGACGAGCGCGGCCGCGATCAGCCCTGCCAGGACGACGCTGAGCAGGACCGGGCCGCTCTCCCAGAGGTTCGGCATGTCGACGTCGCCGGAAAGGTCGTCGTACGAAAAGTTGTCGAAGAACGACGCGATGAGCAGCAGCAGCGCCGCTCCGATCACCACGCCGTCGCCTCTGGTGAGGGATCGGATATTCACTTCATCAGGTCCTTCGTAGGTCGTCTCGTCGTCGGTAGACAGTACCGTCCGTGTGATCCGCCGTGCGGACGGTTTCGCCCGGCGGTCACGACTCGTGCAGGAAACTCACGATTCCCTCAGAGATCCCCTGCGCGGCCTTCTGCCGCCAGGGACCGCTGGTCAGCAGGGCGACATCGGACTTGTCCCGCATGTTCCCGCACTCGATGAACACCTTCGGAACCGTTGACAGATTGAGACCGCCGAGGTCCGTGCGCGTGACCATCCCGGTGCCGTCGCCCAGATAGTTGGAGAAGGGCTCACCGGTGGCCCGGCGGTAGCCGTCCGCGACCCGCGCGCCCAGCTTCTTGGAGGGGGCGACGATCGGCCGGGTGTCCGCGGCGCCCGCGTGCACCGCGCCCGGCATGATCACATGGAAACCGTGGTTGCCCTCGGCCGAGCCGTCCGCGTGCAGCGAGATCGCCGCGTCCGCGTGGGCGGTGTTGCCGATCCGGGCCCGCTCGTCCACGCACGGCCCCCACTTCCGGTCGCCGTCGTGGGTCAGCTTCACCGTGGCGCCCTGCTTCTCCAGCAGCGCCCGCAGCCGGTGGGCGACGTCGAGGGTGAACTTCGCCTCCGGATAACCGGCGTTGGTGGCGGTACCGGTGGTGTCGCACTCCTTCTTGCCGTTGCCGACATCGACCTGCTTGTTGATCTCGGCCGTGTGCTGGAAGTTGCCCGTGTTGTGGCCGGGGTCGATGACGACGACCTTCCCGGCGAGCGAGCCCGTACTCGGTGAGGGACTACTCGTGCCGCCCGGCGCCGCGGACGCCGACGGGCTCGCGGCGGCCGCCGGGCGGTCCGGCTCGTCGCCGAGCGCCGACCAGCCCAGCCAGCCCAGCAGGGCGACCGGCACCAGCGCGGCGAACGTGAGGGTCAGCGCGCGCCGGGAGCGCGGCTGGGGGGCTTCGTCTTCCGGGCCTTCGTACGACACCCGGCCACCCTAACGGCAGGACCGGCCCGGCCCGCGCATCCCTGACGGCTCGTCAGATGCCGTCCCCGGTGCGCTTCAGCACCCGCAGCGAACCCGTCGCGGAGACCTCGGTGAAGGCTCCCGACGCCAGCGCCCGGAGGTACACGCGGTAGGGCGCCTGGCCGGTGAACTCGTCCTCCGGCTCCGGGAACACGTCGTGGATGACCAGCAGGCCGCCGGGCGCGAGGTGCGGGGCCCAGCCCTCGTAGTCGGCGTTCGCGTGCTCGTCGGTGTGGCCGCCGTCCACGAACACCAGCGCCACGGGGGAGTTCCACACCGCGGCGACCCGCGGGGAGCGGCCGACCAGCGCGATCACATGGTCCTCCAGGCCCGCCCGGTGCAGGGTGCGGCGGAAGGTGGGCAGGGTGTCCATCAGGCCGATCTCGGGGTCGACGGTCTCCGGGTCGTGGTAGTCCCAGCCCGGCTGCTGCTCCTCGCTGCCCCGGTGGTGGTCGACGGTGAGCGCGGTGACCCCGGCCCTACGGGCGGCGTCCGCGAGCAGGAGGGTGGAGCGCCCGCAGTAGGTGCCGACCTCCAGCAGCGGCAGCCCCAGCCGCCCGGCCTCCACCGCCGCCGCGTACAGCGCCAGCCCCTCGTCCACGGGCATGAACCCCTTCGCCGCCTCGAACGCGACCAGGATCTCGGGCTTCTGTACCGCGGGCATGGGGGTTCCTCTCGACGTACGTCCTTCTCGGCGCCTCATGCTGCCGCACCCCCCGCCGAGGAACGACGGGGGGTGCGGTGGCGGGGGACTCGTACGGGGTTACGCCGTGACGGTCTCGCCCGGCAGCGGCAGGTCCAGCTCGACCGGGCGCTCGTCCCCGGCGTGCGTGGCCGCCGAGGCCAGCGGGCCGTGCCCGGCGGCGCGGGCGGCCAGCACGTACGGGCCCTCGGACGGCACCGCGAGGGCGTAGCCGCCGTCATGGCCGGACAGGGTGGAGCCCGCCTGGCGGCCCCGGCGGTCGATCAGGGTGACCTTGGCGCGGGCCACCGGGGCGCCGGACGCGTCCAGCACCCGGCCCCGGAAACCGCGCAGCACCTCCTCGGCGCGCTCCAGCACCGCGTCCTCCTCGCTGCTGGCCCGCAGCTGGGTGTGCGGAGGGGTCGGACGCGGGGTGCGCGGCAGGAACAGCGCGAGCGTCAGGCCCACCAGCACGGCCGCGGTGGCGATCAGGAACGACACCCGGAACCCGTGCATCGTCGGCACCGTGACCCCGCCCATGTCGTGCGCGGTGTTGGCCAGCACCATGCCGATGACGGCGCTGGAGACCGAGGTGCCGATGGAGCGCATCAAGGTGTTGAGACCGTTGGCGGCACCCGTCTCGGAGGCCGGGACCGCGCCCACGATCAGCGCGGGCAGCGAGGAGTAGGCCAGGCCGATGCCCGCGCCGAGGACCACCGAGGTGATGATCGTCTGCCAGGCGGCGTGCATCAGGCCGAGCCCGCCCGCGTAGCCGACGGCGATGACCAGCAGGCCGATGATCAGGGTCGTCCGGGGTCCGTAGCGGGCCGAGAGGCGGGCGTAGACCGGGGCGGTGAACATCATCGTCAGGCCCAGCGGAGCCACGCACAGACCCGCGACCACCATCGACTGACCGAGGCCGTAGCCGGTGGCGGTGGGGAGCTGGAGCAGCTGGGGGAGGACCAGCGAGACGACGTAGAAGCTGACGCCGACCATGATCGAGGCGAGGTTGGTGAGCAGCACCTCGCGGCGGGCGGTGGTGCGCAGGTCGACCAGCGGGGCCGGTACGCGCAGCTCGTACACGCCCCACAGCAGCAGCACGGCGAGCGCGCCGCCGAACAGGCCGAGCGTGGTGCCGGAGGACCAGCCCCAGTCGCTGCCCTTGGTGATCGGCAGCAGGAGCAGCACCAGTCCGGCGGAGAGGCCGACGGCGCCCGGGTAGTCGAAGGAGCCCTTCGCGCGGGCCGGGGACTCGGGGACGACGAGCAGGGTGAGGCCGATGGCGAGCGCGCCCAGCCCGGCGGCGCCGTAGAACAGGGCGTGCCAGTCGGTGTGCTGGGCGACCAAGGCGGCGGCGGGCAGCGCGAGACCGCCGCCGACGCCGATCGAGGAACTCATCAGCGCCATGGCCGAGGCGAGCCGCTCACGCGGGAGCATGTCGCGCATCAGGCCGATGCCCAGCGGGATCGCGCCCATGGCGAAGCCCTGGAGGACCCGGCCCACGATCATCAGGAGCAGCTGGCTGGTGAAGGCGCTGACCAGCGCGCCGACCACCATCACGGACAGGCTGAGGATCAGCATCCGGCGCTTGCCGTACAGGTCGCCGAGGCGGCCCATGATCGGGGTGGCGACGGCGCCGGAGAGCAGGGTGGAGGTGAGGACCCAGGTCGCGTTGCTCGGCTCGGTGCCGAGCAGCTGCGGCAGGTCCTTGATGACCGGCACGAGCAGGGTCTGCATCACCGCGACCACGATGCCCGCGAAGGCGAGCACCGGGACGACGGCCCCGCCCGCTCTCCTGGTGGCGTGGTCGGGCGTGGTGTGGGTCATGGAAATGGGGTCCTCCCGCGTGAATACGTGCAGGGTGAACCTCGTATGCACGGGAAACTATTCCGTTGCTTCGGGACGCTAATGAATCCTTGACCGAGACATGGGTTTCTGACCGGGTGTCAGTGCTTTACAGCCAGCCGCGCTGACGGGCTTCTCTCACGGCCTCGGCCCGATTGCGGGTGCCGGTCTTGCCGATCGCCGAGGAGAGGTAGTTGCGGACCGTGGACTCCGAGAGGTGCAGCCGGGCGGCGATGTCGGCGACCGTCGCGCCGTCCACGGAGGCGGTCAGCACCTCGCACTCCCTTGCCGTGAGCGGATTCGGTCCGGCGCTCAGCGCGGCCGCCGCCAGCACCGGGTCGACCACCGTCTCCCCGGCCAGCACCCGGCGCACCGCCCGGGCCAGCTCCTCCACCGGGCCGTCCTTGACCAGGAACCCGGCCGCCCCCGCCTCCATCGCCCGGCGCAGATAGCCCGGCCGCCCGAACGTGGTCAGGATCAGCACCCGGCACCCGGGCACCCGCTCCCGCAGCAGCGCGGCCGCGTCCAGACCGCTCAGGCCCGGCAGCTCGATGTCCAGCAGCGCCACGTCCGGCCGGTGCTCCACGGCGGCCGCCACGATCGCGTCCCCCGCCGACACCTGCGCGACCACCTCGATGTCGTCCTCCATGCCCAGCAGCAGGGCCAGGGCGCCGCGCATCATGCCCTGGTCCTCGGCCAGCAGGAGCCGGATCTCGTTCACCGCGCCAGGGTAACGAGGGGACGCCCGGCCGTCAGGACTCCAGCGCGACCGGCACCGCGTCCTCGGCACACGGGTCCGGCGGACCCACCGGCAGCTCCGCCGTCACCGTGAAGCCGCCCTGTGGCGCCGGACCGGCCGTCAGCGAACCGCCCGCCGTGGCCAGGCGCTCGGTCAGCCCCGTCAGGCCGTTGCCGTCGGTGCCCGCGACCGCCGGGCCGGTGCCGTCGTCGGTGACGGTGAGCCGGACCCGTTCCTCCGCGCTTTCCACGGTGATCTCGCAGCGGGTCGCGCGGCTGTGCCGGACCACGTTGGTCACCGCCTCGCGCACCACCCAGCCGAGCAGCGCCTCGGTCTGCGGGGCCAGCGGCGCCCCCGTCTGCCGGACCACCGGCTCCACGCTCGCCGCCGCCAGCGCCGAACGGGCCCGGGTCAGCTCGGTGGACAGGCTGCCCTCGCGGTAACCGGTCACCGCCTCCCGGATCTCGGTCAGCGCCTGCCGTCCCACCGACTCGATGTCCCCGATCTGCGCCAGCGCCGCGTCCAGGTCCCGCCCGGCCAGCCGCCGCGCTGCCTCCGACTTCACCACGATCACCGACAGCGTGTGCCCCAGCAGGTCGTGCAGATCGCGGGAGAACCGCAGCCGCTCCTTCTCCACCGCCCGCCGCGCCAGCTCCTCCCGCGCCGCCCGCAGCTCCCGCACCGCCTCCGACAGGCTCAGGATCGCCGCCGTGACCATGCAGGACAGGAAGGTCGCGTACCCGATGTTCGGCGCCTCCCGCCAGCCTTCGCGCAGGCCCGCGAGAACCGCGCCGTACGCCGCGAGCAGCAGCCCGATCCGCCCCAGGTACCGGCCACGCAGGGTGGCGCCCGTGGCGAGGCCCAGCAGCGGGAAGAACAGCAGCCAGTTCCCGCCGTAACCGACCGCCAGCCCCGTGGTCAGCAGGCCCATCGTCAGCAGCGCCAGCCGGGTCGAGAGGGACTCGCGCTTGACGCGGTCGAAGGCGCGGAACGTGACGTAGATGTAGAGCGAGTTGAAGGTGAACAGACCCAGGCCGCCGATCCACGGACTCTCGGTCTTGCCCTGGAGGAGGTTGGAGAACGAGCCCAGGCCCATCAGCAGCCAGGGCAGCAGCGCGAAGCCGGTCGGCGGGGGTCCCGCGTGCCCGACGCGCCGCGCCCGCCTCGCCCCGGCCCGGCGCCGCGCCCGCGCCCACCACGTCATGTCCGTGTCCCTCGGCTTCTCCCGCCCCACCGCGTCCCGCCGGTCGGCGGGTCGACGCTCCAGGGTAGGGAACGAGAGCCGCTGCCCGCGTCGGGACGACGATCGCGTCTGTGTCATGTCTACGACGGTAGAAGCGGGCAGCGGCCCCGGGCAGAGGCGTACGTACGGACTCCGGCAGTACAAATGTCCCGGCCGGGAAAGGCGGAGGGGCGGGGTGCGAGCCATCCGGCCCGTACCCCGCCCCTCGCCGTATCGATCAGACAGCCGTGTCGCCGGTCCCGCCGGACGGACGGCGATGGCGCCCGTGGGGGGTGCTCTCCCCGTCCCGGTCGGTGACCGGGCCCCGGTGGCGACCGTGCCCATCCGCCTCTGCGGAGACGGATTCCGGCTGGTGGAGCCCGGAATCCGCGGATGCGGACAGCGGCTGCGTCGTGCTGGTGTCGGTCATCGGAAGCATTCACCCCGTCAACATGATCGTCTTGCAGCCGGGAGAGTGTAACCAACCCACCGGGGGTCCGGTCCAGGCGGCCATGCCGATCTCCGCTACCCCACCGCGACCTTGCCGAGCGGGGCCTCCCGCAGCGGGACCGGGCGCGGGGCCGGAGGCTCCTCCGGTTCCGCGGGCTCCTGCTCCTCGATGGCCGCCTCCGCCCCCGGCGGGTTCAGCTCCGCCACCCCGCACGGCGTCTGCGCCGTGGCGTACGGCAGCCGCAGCACCCCCTCCGCCGTCCACAGCCCCGACCCCGCCAGCCAGCCCTCGGGCGCGGGCAGGTGCCGTACCCGGCGCTCGGCCGGGCGCCAGGTGCCCACCCACGTGCCCAGCGGGCCGTCCACCCGCAGCGCCACCGCGCAGTTCTCCGGCGTCAGCACCTGGCCCGGCTGGATGGCGAACGGTGTCACCACGCAGTCCGGCAGCCGCAGCGCGCCGGGGAAGCGGACCGGCAGCGTGCCGCCCATCACCCCCCAGCCCAATCGTTCCTGCCCCGGCGAGGCCGCGTCCGAGGAGATCACCACCAGCCCGCTGTCCGGGTCGGCCAGCAGCAGCCGGTCGTCGCTGTCGGGCGTGATCTGGAGCAGCGGCGAGACCGCGCCGTCCCGCCCCAGGTCCACCACGACCGTCTTGGTCCGGCCGCCCAGCTCCCGGTCGAGCGCCAGCATCCGCCCCGCCGTGTCCAGCCAGACCCCGCCCGAGCACCGCCCCGGCACCTGGGCCACCCGCTCCGGCCCGGCGGCGCCCCCCGCCACCAGCCACACCGCCGTGGACGTCTCGCACACCGCCAGCGCGTACGCCCGCTCGCCCCCCGGCGCGGGCGGCAGCAGCGTGACGTAGGTGTCGGCGTCGCACTCGACCGCGCCCACCTGGAGCTCACCGGTGCCGGGACCGGTCGGGTACAGCAGGGAGAAGGCGTGCCGCCGGTCCACCAGGCGGTGGATCAGCACCCGCCCGTCGCCCATCGGCTGCACCTCGGTGCCCGGCTCCTCCGGCTGGCCGCCGGGCAGCGGCACCGCGTACGGCTCCGGGCCGTCCAGCGTCCAGCGCTCCGGGAACCAGCTCTCGCCGTCCAGCGCGAGCCGCGCGGCGTACGCGCCGTCCGCCGTGATGGCGTACCGCGTCGTGGGCGCCTCGTGTTCCGCACCGGTCGACGGGGATTCGATCGCACAGGCCGTCATCGTTCGGTCACCTCCGGCGACGAAGCTAGTTTTCGTACGCACGGCCGGGGGGCCGGGTCCGGCCCACTTCACACATACGGGTGGCGCAGAAGCGATTCCTCTGAGGAAAGGGCGGGGGTGGGCGTACCGGCCCGAGGCCGCCGTACGCGGTACGGCCCCCCTGGACGGACAGGTAGCCTTTCCTCGTGCCCCGTCTGTCTGAAGTCATCGCCGCGCTGGAGACCCTGTGGCCCGCCGAGCGGGCCGAGTCCTGGGACGCGGTCGGCACGGTCGTGGGCGATCCCGGCCAGGAGGTCACCCGCGTCCTGTTCGCCGTGGACCCGGTCCAGGAGGTCGCCGACGAGGCCGTACGGCTCGGCGCCGACCTGCTCGTCACCCACCACCCGCTCTATCTGCGGGGGACGACCACGGTGGCCGCCGACACCCCCAAGGGCCGGGTCGTGCACACGCTGATCAAGAACGACGTCGCCCTGCACGTCGCGCACACCAACGCCGACAAGGCCGACCCCGGAGTCTCCGACGCCCTCGCGGGCGCGCTGGACCTCCGGGTCACCGGCCCCCTCGTGCCCGACCCCGACGACCCGGACGGGCGCCGGGGCCTGGGCCGGATCTGCGAGCTGGACCACCCGCTGACCGTCCGCGAACTGGCCGAGCGCGCCGCCGAGCGGCTGCCCGCCACCGCGCAGGGCATCCGGGTGGCCGGCGACCCCGACGCCGTCGTGCGCAAGGTCGCCGTCAGCGGCGGCTCCGGCGACAGCCTCTTCGACCGGGTCCGCGCGGCCGGTGTGGACGCCTTCCTCACCGCCGACCTGCGCCACCACCCGGCATCCGAGTTCGCCGCGTCCGTCGGAGAGCGCCCCCTCGCGCTCATCGACGCGGCCCACTGGGCCACCGAGTGGCCCTGGTGCGAGCTGGCCGCGGCCGAACTCGACCAGATCTCCGACCGTCACGGCTGGGGCCTCCGGGTCCACGTGTCCACGACGGTCACCGACCCCTGGACCGCCCACGCGGCGTCCCCCGTCACCTCTAGCCCCATGGGAGCCCCCAACTGAACGCCGAGCCCGCCGACCAGATCCGACTCCTCGACGTCCAGGCCCTCGACGTCCGCCTGCAGCAGCTCGCGTACAAGCGGACGTCGCTCCCGGAGCACGCCGAGATCGAGACGCTGGGCAAGGACCTCGTCCAGCTGCGCGACCTGCTGGTGGCCGCGCAGACCGAGGAGGGTGACTGCGCCCGCGAGCAGACCAAGGCCGAGCAGGACGTGGACCAGGTGCGCCGCCGCGCCACCCGCGACCAGCAGCGCCTGGACTCCGGCGCGGTCAGCTCGCCCAAGGACCTCGCCAGCCTCCAGCACGAGATCACCTCCCTCGCCAAGCGCCAGGGCGACCTGGAGGACGTCGTCCTCGAGGTCATGGAGCGCCGTGAGTCCGCCCAGGCACGGGTCGCCGAGCTGACCGAGCGCGTCGCCTCCGTGCAGGCCAAGACCGACGACGCCACCGGGCGCCGCGACGCCGCGTTCCGCGAGCTGGACGACGAGGCCGCCGCGGTGACCAAGGAGCGCGAGGTCGTCTCCGCCTCCGTCCCGGCCGACCTCCTCAAGCTCTACGACCGTCTGCGCGGCCAGGGCGGCGGTGTCGGCGCGGCCAAGCTGTACGCCCGTACCTGCCAGGGCTGCCGCCAGGAGCTGGCGATCACGGAGCTGAGCGAGATCCGCGCGGCCGCGCGCAACGCCGTGGTCCGCTGCGAGAACTGCCACCGCATTTTGGTGCGCACGGCGGAGTCGGGTCTGTAGTCGGACTGTAGGGAGCGCTGGGCGTGCGGGAGTTCGTGGTCGAGGCCGACGGCGGGTCGCGCGGCAACCCCGGCCCGGCCGGGTACGGGGCCGCGGTGAGTGACGCGGCCACGGGGGAGACCCTGGCCGAGGCCGCCGAGTTCATCGGCGTCGCCACCAACAACGTCGCCGAGTACCGGGGCCTCCTCGCGGGCCTGCGCGCCGCCCACGCCCTCGACCCCGAGGCGCGGGTCGCCGTCCGGATGGACTCCAAGCTCGTCGTCGAGCAGATGTCGGGCCGCTGGAAGATCAAGCACCCCGACATGCGGCCGCTGGCCACCGAGGCCCGCTCGGTCTTCCCGCCCGGCCGGGTCACCTACGAGTGGATTCCGCGCGAGCGCAACAAGCACGCGGACCGGCTGGCCAACGAGGCGATGGACGCGGGGGCGAAGGGCGAGACGTGGACGCCTCGGGTTCCGGCGGTTCTTGAGCCCGAGGGTCCCCCGGGGGACGCCCGGGCCGGGGCAGCGGCCGCAAGGGCAGCTCTGTCCAAGGGGCGGGCCGTACCCGCTGCCGAGCCGGTGGAGTCGCCCGATGCCGCGCGGAGCGACACCCGTGCCGCCCGTACCGTCGCCTCCGCGACCACCACCTCCTCGCCCGGCTGGAGCGCCGCTCCCGATCTCGGGGCGCCCGCCACCTTCGTGCTGCTGCGGCACGGGGAGACGCCGCTCACCCCGCAGAAGCGGTTCTCCGGGAGCGGGGGGAGCGATCCCGCGCTGTCCGAGGTGGGGCGGGAGCAGGCCCGGCTGGTGGCCGGGTCGCTGGCGCGGCGGGGGACCGTGCAGGCGGTCGTCGCCTCGCCGCTGGCCCGTACGCGGGAGACCGCCGCGATCGTCGCCGCCCGGCTCGGGCTGGACGTGAGCGTCGACGACGGGCTGCGCGAGACGGACTTCGGCGCGTGGGAGGGGCTGACCTTCGGGGAGGCCCGCGAGCGCTACCCCGACGACCTGAACGCCTGGCTAGGCGACCCCGAGGCGCGTCCCACCGGTGGCGGGGAGAGCTTCGCGGAGACCGCCGAGCGGATCGAGGAGGCCCGCGCCCGGCTGGTCGCCGAGTACAAGGGCCGTACGGTCCTGCTGGTCACCCATGTCACGCCGATCAAGACCCTGCTGCGGCTCGCCCTGGGCGCTCCGCCGGAGTCCCTGTTCCGGATGGAGCTGTCGGCCGCCTCGCTGTCGGCGGTGGCGTACTACGGCGACGGCAACGCGAGCGTACGGCTCTTCAACGACACGTCCCACCTGCGTCCCTGAGCCCGGCCGCACCCCGCGCCAGCTCCTCGATCCGGGCCCAGTCCCCGGCGGCCACCGCGTCCGCCGGGACCATCCAACTGCCGCCCACACAGCCCACGTTGGGCAGCGCCAGATACTCCGGCGCACTCGCCTCGGCGATCCCGCCCGTGGGACAGAAGCGGGCGTCGGGCAGCGGCCCGGCGAGCGACTTCAGATACGCCGTACCGCCCGCCGCCTGGGCCGGGAAGAACTTCATCTCGCGTACCCCGCGCTCCAGCAGCGCCACCACCTCGGAGGTGGTCGACACCCCCGGCAGGAACGGCACCCCTGACCCCCGCATCGCCGCGAGCAGTGACTCGGTCCAGCCGGGGGAGACCAGGAACCGCGCCCCGGCCGCCACGCACCGGGTCACCTGCTCCGGCGTGATCACCGTCCCGGCACCCACCACCGCCTCGGGCACCTCCGCCGCGATGGCCCGGATGCTGTCCAGCGCGGCGGGCGTACGCAGCGTGACCTCGATCGCGGGCAGCCCCCCGGCGACCAGCGCCCGCGCCAGCGGCACGGCGTCGGCGGCGTCGGAGAGCACGACGACGGGGAGGACGGGCGCGAGATCCAGTACGGAGGGTGAGGTCATGGACGCCATCGTGCCCAGGGGGAGCAGCGTGCGCAACGAACGTTGCACATGCTGCAACGCGTTCAGTGAACCTCGTCCACCAGCACGTCCAGCGCCCACGGCTTCCCGGCCTTCTCCGGCGCCGCCGCCTCCACCTCGTACCCGAGGTCCCGCAGCGCGACGACCAGCTCGGCCGGGTCCTTCGGCGCGGTGCCCTCGGTGAGCAGGGCGCGGACGATACGGCCCTTGGTCGCCTTGTTGAAGTGGCTGACCACCTTGCGGGTGGGCGCGTGCAGCACCCGTACGGTCGCCGTGCGCCCCGCGATCTCGCCCTTGGGCTTCCAGGCGGCGGCGTACGCGGCGGAGCGCAGGTCCAGTACGAGCCCGTCCCCGGCCGCCTCGGGCAGCACCTCGGCCATCGGTGCCCGCCAGTGTCCGGCCAGCGCGCCGAGGCCGGGCAGCTTGACGCCCATGGAGCAACGGTAGGAGGGGATGCGGTCGGTGACGCCGATCGCGCCCCAGAGGCCGGAGAACACCAGCAGGGAGCGGGCCGCGCGGCGCTTGGCGGCGGGGTCGAGGGTGGCCAGGCCGAGGGCGTCGTAGAGGACACCGGTGTAGATCTCGCCCGCCGGACGGGCTCCGGCCGTGCGCAACCCGGCGTTCTTGGCGACCTCGCCGCGCAGCCCCTCGCTCAGGCCCAGCACCTCGCGGGCCTTCTCCTCGTCCCCGGCGCACAGCTCGACCAGTTCGGCGAGCACGGCCTGCCGGGCGGCGGCGAGACCGGGCAGGGACAGCGACTCGGGCTTCAATGGGGCACCCCGGCCCGAGGACGCCTTTCCCTCCGACGGGGGCAACAGGACCAGCACGGACGAACTCCTTGTTTCTCGGCGCTTCTCGGCCTCCGCGCCAGCGTACGGGCCCCCGGCGGCGGTCGGCGCCGCCCGCCCGGCCCGGTACCATGGTCGGCACGGCAGACGAGCCGGGCGGACGGCCGCGTGGAGTCCCTTAAGGGGCTTCCCGAGGAACGTCCGGGCTCCACAGGGCAGGGTGGTGGCTAACGGCCACCCGAGGCGACTCGCGGGACAGTGCCACAGAGAACAGACCGCCTCGCGCCTCGGCGCGGGGTAAGGGTGAAACGGTGGTGTAAGAGACCACCAGTGCCCAGGGTGACCTGGGCAGCTAGGTAAACCCCACCCGGAGCAAGGTCAAAAGGAAACACCCCGGTGTTTCTGCGCGGACGATCGAGGGCTGCCCGCCCGAGTCCGCGGGTAGACCGCACGAGGCCGGTGGCAACACCGGCCCTAGATGGATGGCCGTCACCGGGACGCCCGCGAGGGCCCCCGGTACAGAACCCGGCGTACAGCCCGACTCGTCTGTCGCTATGGCTTTGACCTCGAGGTGTTGCCTCGGACTAGGCTAATTTCAAAGTGTTGCGCAGGTTTGAGCTTCGACGCTTGGCTGATGGTCAAGTCCTGGAGCGCTGCGGGAGGCCGTTGACCGTTGGGTTGAGTGGCAGGACCGAGGGAGGCGCGGCGAGGATCGCGGAGCTGGGCGTGACGCCGATGGCGTACCTGTCCCGTGCAAGCCGACATGGCCGACAAAGGACTGCGAAGTGGCGGTCGAGAGCCTCGGTGCTCAGCTCGGCGGCCGTACGGGACAACGGACGATCGGTGCGTTTGCTGACCCTCTCCCGACTTGTGCGAAAACGTCACGAAGCGGGTCCAGGCGGCGAAGATTTAGATCATGGAAGCCGGACCGGCGCGCTAAGATCTCCTTGAGCCTGGCTTGTTGCGGTGGCGGTCGGTACGGGGGAGTGGATGACATTCGCACAATCGAGGCGGGCTGAATCCCCGTCCTCGGCCCGTTCGCCGCGGCTGGCGATTCTGCGCCCTGACAATGACTTGCTTCGTCTGCTCGATGCCGACGACGCCAAGGAAAGGTCGTACTCCCAATCCTGCCGTGACTGGCCCGAGGTCAAGACACACCTCGCGATCCTGCTGGCCCCTGTAGACCAGCACGGCGACGAACGGGGAGGGGAGCAATCGGAGCGGATCTGGGGGCTGGGGATCGTGCGCCCTGCTCATGAGACCGACCGAGACCGGAAGGTCATTGTCGCCCGTGCGCGAAGGTTTCGAGACCTGGTGCTTGTCTCAGGGCTCTGGGGCGCCGGCGTTGAGCGAGACGCCGCTCTTTCCAAGTCGTTGCCGGAAAGCGGTCCTGTCACTGTTGGTGCGGACACCGTGTTTGCCAATCTCCGCCAGATCTCTTCTGATGTCGAAGCCGAAGTTCAGAGGCTGATGCCTCTACTCGATGACGCAGAAGGCTGGACCGAGGGGGAGCTTCGCTGGCGTGACGAGCGTGACGCTCTTCTACTCTTCGCCAAGATAGCGGGGTTGGCCCCGAACGACTTCTCGGAGGTACGTCTCTGGGACAGGACAGTCGCCGGGACAGCCTTTATCAGCGGGCTTGTCGGGACTGCGGTTCAGCCGATGCTCGACGACGTCCGTGGGCGGGCAGCGACGAGGTTCAGTGGCGTCAGTGAGACTGTCGTCCAAGCCTTCGCGAATCGCGGAGGCAACCGAAGTTATGACTTCGAGGCCACGTCGATAGTCGATCAGCGGGTGGTGGACGGTGAGGAGGGCTCCCTCGATGCGTACTACTACCACGTCGACACCCGGACGCTCGTCATACTGCGTTATGTACGTCCCGGCCCGAACGGGCTCTTGACGCCTGACGCCCGGCACAGTCTGGACGAGTTCCACAGCCGCTTTCACCACCTGCCGAGACACGACCGGCGGAGCGCCGACGATTTCAGCTTGCTGGACAACCCTCTCTTTCTCCGCATTCATGAGCCCGTGCCCTTTACCGCCGCTCTGCAGCGGACGAGCTCCGGTGCGATCTACCCTTACGAGCAGGTCGCCGCAGCGATCTCAGCCGCGGCGGAACCCAATACCCCAGGCCCTTCCGCGAGCACGCTCACCCGCCACTTGGCACCGACCCACTTCGCCCAGCTGGTGCGCGACGGTTGGTTCGGCGCGAGCGGCGTGCCCTTCGAAGCGGTCTTGGACTGGGTGGAAGCCACGATCCACTCGGCTGGTGTTGCCTTATTGGTCGTGGACTTCAGCCTCCGGCAGCGCGGCAACGGTTCAGGCATCAAGACGTCGGCCTAGGCCATCTACAAGACACCACCAGCAGGAAGGCAAACCACCCATGGCCACCTCGGGGGCGGACACACCTCGCCAGGTCACGCAGGTGCGCGAGCAGCTGCACGAGACATTTGGCGGGGTGATATTCGACAGCGACATCGCCCATTTCCGCGGGGGCAACTACGAGCAGCGCTTCCTCTCCCGCGCCCTCGCAGCCCTCGCGGTACGACGCGTGGCCCAATGCTCTGTAGCCGAGGCGGCCCGGTTCGTCACGGACGGCATTGCGGATCAGGGCTTGGATGCCATCGCGCCCCTGCCGGAGAGCGGGCAGGCTCTGCTCGTCCAGGCAAAGTGGAGCGACAAGGGCTCAGCTACCTTCGACGTGGATGCCGCCAAGGCGATGGTGGACGGCCTGAACCGTATCGAGAACGAACTGTACGACCAGTTCAACCAGCGTGCCGGCGCCCTCGCGCTTGAAGCCAGGCCGTTCATCATCAACAAAAGGGCCACCCTGCTCATCGCGCTGATGGGCACGGCGGAGCCTTCTCCGCCAGCGCTCGAGGTTCTCAACAACGCTCTCGACGAGTTCAACAAGCACGGTGCCCGCTTGAGCGTGGAGGTGCTGTACGCGGCAGATTTCCATGACCAGATCCACGCAGATCTTCGGCCGGACCCGATCTGCCTGGACGTCCGCCTTGACGACTGGTACCAGCAGAAGGGACCGCTCGACGCCTATCAGGGCACGGTTTCTGCCGAGAGCGTGGCCGAGTGGTACGAGAGTCACGGTACCGGCCTGTTCGAGCAGAATCTCCGGGCCCCACTCGGGACGACCGTCACCAATGCGGAGATCGGCCAGACCCTCACGTCCGATCCAACCAAGTTCTGGCACCTGAATAACGGCATCACCATGATCTGCGACTCGCTCACGGCGAAGCACGACAGCGCCAAGGCGCCGCAGAGCAGGCCGACCACTCTCACCGTGAGTGGAGCAAGTATCGTCAACGGCGCTCAGACGGTACGGGCTGTCGCCAGAGCCATGCACGACGACGGTGAGGCTGCGGCCAACGCTACTCTGAGCATCAAGGTCATCAACACGCATGAAGACCGGGAATTCGGCATCCAGGTCTCGCAGGCGGCTAACCGGCAGAACGCCATCGAGCAGCGCGATCACATCGCGCTCGAGCCTGTGCACCAGGCGATCAAGGCCAACCTGCGCGCCGAACTGCGCAAGCAGTACGTGATCAAGCGGGGTGAGCCGGTCGCCGCGCCTCAGACGGGTTGTTCACTGGACGAACTTGCTCTCGCGCTCGCGTGCCTGTACCCGGATGCGGAACAGGCCGCCCGGGCCGCCAGTTCGACGGAGAACCTCTGGGAACAGGGCCCCAAGGGCAGTCACACCCTGTTGTTCAAACGCGAGCCCTCGCCGCAAAAGGTGTGGCGCTCCGTGCTCACGCTGCGCGCGGCACGAAGCGCGGTCTACAAACTGGGCAGTGGTCAGAACAGCCGCGAGGCCGCTACTACCGAGCACGGTAGCTTTCTCGTCACTCACCTGCTTTTTCAGCATCTCGGCGCCACCAGCATCGATGACCCCGACTTCGATTGGGAGAGCGAGGTGCTGGAGAAGATTCCCGCCCTCGTACCGGACCTGGTGCGTCGGCTGACGCACCAGATCGTCACTCGCTACGGGCCGCGTCCCCAGATCAGGACCGCTTTCCAGGGCGTGGATACGTGCCGGGATCTCGCGAAGCAGGTCCTCGGTGACCTGGCCGATGGCGTCGCCATTCCCGCACCTCCCGCGAAGGAGCGCAAGCCGCGTCGTCCGAACACCGTGCCGCTCCTGGTCGACCGTCGTGCCATCAAGGACGGATCCCCCCTTCGTTACGTAGCTCAGACCGAGCCCGAACGTGACGCCATGGAAGAGTGGCTTGCCGGAGACGAAAGCCGACGTCAGGCGACCTGGGTCAATCACCGGACGAAGCCCATCCTCTGGGCGCACGACAAGCAGCAGTACTCGCCGTCCGGGCTGGTGTCGAAGATGTGGGCGGACGCCGACTGGGACGAGCGACCCGTGGCCAACCAGGGAACGGCTCGCTGGTTCCAGTCGGATGGCCTGAGTCTGTGGAATCTGGCTCAGCGCATCCACGGCGAAGAGGCCGAGGACGAGGCCTGACGGCGTGTGCACCGCACCGGCAGGACGTCAGTAAGGGAGTGGTCCCTTCGGGTCGCGCGGCCGAGCGAGGAGATCGGCGATCTCGCGAGTCTCCTCATGGTCCTCACCGAGGAGGACGCACATGTCCTCGTGGAGGGCGTCGAGGACCCCCTCGGCCTCGGTGCGGCGCCCCTCGGAGAAGAGGAGCAAGCCGATACTGCGCCGCAGGTCGAGAGCGGTTTCGGAGGCGTCCCCGGCCGCTTCGGACACGACTTCCAGAACCTCCTGGAACTCCCGTAAGGCGACTGTGGCCTGACCCAGGTTGGCCCGGAAGTAGGCGGCGTGCCGACGGCACTCCAGCGTGCTTTCATCACCCGGTCCCGCCGTGGCGATCACCGGTTGAGGACATTCGCGGCCTGAGCGAACCGTCCGCTTTCGGCGAGGTCCGCGGACCTGGCGCAGACGTCCCGGATCGCGTCCCACAGCGTGGTGTCGACGCGTGCCGGGACCGGGGACGGGCGCCACCGGCCCGAGCGAGGGCACGGGCGGCGTGGTCCGTCGCAGGGGTGCGTTCGGTTGGCGGTAGACCACTGTCGGGTCGGGAAGTTCGGAAAGAGAGCCGCCATGGGCGAGGGCCGGGAATCGGCTGCCGATCCCAGTTGCTGCAAGTGCGGCACGTTCATGTGCTGGTGCAGAAGCTGGTACTCGTTGTCGCCACTGAACACCAACTCCCCGGCGAGAAGGTCGTGCAACATGCAGCCGAGCGGGTTGATCTGCGCGCAGTCGATTTCGCGATGCCGAAATCCAGCACCTTGACCGTGCCGTCAGCGGCGATCAGCACGTTGTCCGGCTTCAGATCGCGGTGCGCGACCGGGATGGCGTGCGCGTGCGACGGGACTCGCGAACTCCCGCAAGACCCCCCTCGGCCGGTTCCAGCTCCGGCGCGCGACCAGTCCCTTCCGGGCGTATCGGTAGACCATGTAACCGAAAGCGACGAAGACCGCCTCGGGAGCACTGCAGGGCGTGATGGCATCCCTCGTAGCCATCGAGGTAGCCACACATGTGCGCTCCCTACACGTTCGCGCAGTTCATAGCGTTGCGGTGGCTCTCCTTCGGCGTACAGCCCGACTCGTCTGTCGTACCCCCACCTCGAGCCCCGAGGGCTCTACTCCTCGAACAGCACCTCCTGCTCCGTCACCACCGTCTCCCGCAGCCGCCGGTTCCGGGCGCCGATGACCACCGCGGTGGCCGCCGCCGTGACGCCGAGGGCGGCTGGGACCATCCAGTTGCGGTCGAAGACGTGGCCGAGGAGATGGTCCAGGGAGAGGCGGCCGGGGCCCGTGACGGCGAGGCCCGCCGCGGCCAGGCCGAGGCTCGCCGCGTACTCGTAGCCGCCCTCCTGGGCGAAGAAGCCGTTGGGGACGTGCAGGGCCGCCGCCCCGGCCATCGCGCCGGCCGCCGCCGCGCCCGCCGCGGGGGTCGCGAGGCCCAGGGCCAGCAGGACGCCGCCGCCCGCCTCCGCCGCGCCCGCCGCCGTCGCGCTCGCCTTGCCCGGTGCGAAGCCCACCGACTCCATGAACTGGCCGGTGCCCTCCAGGCCGTGTCCGCCGAACCAGCCGAACAGCTTCTGCGCGCCGTGCGCGGCCAGTACCCCGCCGGTGCTCAGCCGGAGCAGCAGCAGGCCCACATCGCGTCGGTCGTAACAGGTCATGGTCACTCCCTTCCCTTGCGTCCACCGTCGCACCGGGTCCCCCGTCCGGCCTCCCGGGCCGGGCGTCCGGGTGGCGCGGGTGGCGGACGTCCGGTGGCAGGGCGCGGGGAGCGGTGTGAGCCTGACGCCATGACGATTCAGCCCGCCAAGCTGCGCGACCCGGCCGTGAGGGCCTTCGTGCACGCCGTCAACTCCCATGACCGCGAAGGCTTCATGTCCCTCCTCGCGCCCGGCGCGACCATGGCCGACGACGGCGCCGACCACGACCTCGCCGTCTGGATCGACCAGGAGATCTTCTCCAGCCACGGCCACCTGGAGGTGGACAACGAGTCCCGGGGCGGCCGCGCGCTCGTCGCCCGGTACCGCAACGACACCTGGGGCGAGATGCGCACCCGGTGGACCTTCACCGTGGCCGACGACGGCCGGATCTCCCGCTTTGAGACAGGCCAGGCATAGGGCACACGACCTACGGCATGCCATCGGTCCATCGGACTTTCATAAGAGTGCAAAGTCCTGGCCGGGGAAACACCTCCCCGGGGTAAGGGCCCTTCGGAGCCGGTGTACGGTCCCCGGGTGCGTGAATGTTCCCCGCTCAGCCGACGTGCCCTCCTCGGTCTCGCGGCCGCCGCCGTCCCCCTGACCGCCACCGCCCCCGCCTCCGCCGCCGGGGCGAGATCCGCGGGGACGAACGTCGTCGGCGGTGAACGGCTGGCCCGCGGCGGGGTCCAGGTGCGCGCGGCCGGTCTGCCGAGGAAGCTCACCGCCGCGGCGTGGCTCGTCGCCGACCGGGACACCGGGGAGGTGCTCGCCTCCTTCAACGCGCACCGCCGCCTCGCGCCCGCGTCCACGCTGAAGATGCTGTTCGCGGACACCGTGCTGCCCAAGTTCGACCCGACGGTCCGCCACCGGGTCACCGACGCCGACCTCGCCGACATACCGTCCGGGTCCAGCCTCGTCGGCGTCCAGGCCGGGACCACGTACACCGTCGAGCAGCTCTGGCAGGGCGTGTTCCTGCGCTCCGGCAACGACGCCGTGCACGTGCTGGCCCACCTGAACGGCGGTGTCGCCCGCACGGTCGCCGAGATGCAGGCCAGGGCCGAGTACCTGCACGCCCTCGACACCCACGTGGTCAGCCCGGACGGCTTCGACCACAAGGGCCAGATCTCCTCGGCGTACGACCTCACGCTGTTCGCCCGCGCCGGGCTCGAGAACCCCGACTTCCGGCGCCACTGCGGGACCCGCACCGCCGACTTCCCGGCGGGCGGCAAGAAGACCTTCCAGATCCAGAACACCGACCGCCTGCTCACGGGCGCGTTCGGACTCACGCCGTACCCGGGGCTGCTCGGCGTCAAGAACGGCTACACCAGCCACGCGGGCAACACCTTCACCGGCGCCGCCACCCGGGGCGGCCGCACCCTGCTGGTCACCGTGATGCACCCCACCGAGGGCAGCAACGCCGTCTACGAGCAGACCGCCGCCCTCCTCGACTGGGGCTTCGGCCCCGGCCGCGCCGCCCAGCCGGTCGGCTTGCTCGCCGCACCCGGCGGCACGAACGGCAGCCGCCCGACCGTCAGCCCGGTCCCGGAGCGGAATCCGTCCCACGCGGACGCCACCCCGCCCGGCCCGTCCGCCCTCCGCCTAACCGAGGGCGCGGCGGGCACCGCGGCCCTGCTGGGCGCGGGCGCCTGGGCCCTGCTGCGCCGCCGCCGGGCGAGCACGGCGGGCGCCCCCGCCGAAGCCGTCCCGCGCCAGGGCGGCCGCCGCCGGGCCCGTACGACGGAAACGCCCACCGAAGCCCCCCAGCAGGGCGGCCGCCACCGCCGCTGACACCTCTCGGCGGCGGGCGGTCCGCCGAGGCCGTCGGCGACCTTCGCACACACGTCCCCCGCACCCTGTTCGAGCTGAGACCATGGGGGGCGTCGTCCGGGGTGTTGGCTGGGAGGGGTTTCATGGGTGAGCGGCAGGCCGTGACGGCTTCGGAGGTGGCGGCCGTCCAGGAGACGGCCGTGGTCGCGGGGCCGCCGCGCGGGGTGCTCGTCACCTTCCTGCTGGGGGCGCTCACCGCGACCACCCCGCTCGCGATGGACATGTACCTGCCCTCGCTGCCGGAGGTCACCCGCACCCTGCACGCGCCCGCCGCGACCGTGCAGCTCACCCTCACCGCCTGCCTGGCCGGGATGGCGCTCGGCCAGCTGGTCGTCGGGCCGATGAGCGACCGTTGGGGGCGGCGGCGCCCGCTGCTCACCGGGCTCGCCGTGTACCTCGTCGCCACCGCCCTGTGCGCGCTCGCGCCCACCGTCGAGACCCTGGTCGCCTTCCGGCTGGCGCAGGGCCTCGCGGGCGCGGCCGGGATCGTCATCGCGCGGGCCGTCGTACGCGACCTCTACGACGGGGTCGCCATGGCCCGCTTCTTCTCCACCCTGATGCTGATATCCGGGGTCGCCCCGATCGTCGCCCCGCTGATCGGCGGGCAGATCCTCCGGGTGACCGACTGGCGGGGCGTCTTCGTCGTCCTCACCGGCATCGGCGCCGTGCTCACCGCGCTGGTCTGGCTGCGGCTGCCCGAGACGCTGCCGCCCGCCGAACGGCACCGGGGCGGCGTGAAGGAGTCCCTGCGCACCATGCGCGGCCTCCTCGCCGACCTGCCCTTCACCGGCTTCCTCCTCACCGGCGGCTTCGCCTTCGCCGCGCTGTTCGCCTACGTCTCGGCGTCGCCCTTCGTCGTCCAGGAGGTCTACGGCGCCTCCCCGCAGACCTTCAGTCTGCTGTTCGGGCTCAACTCGGTCGGCCTGGTCGCCGCCGGGCAGATCAACGGCAAGCTCCTGGTGGGCCGGGTCCGGCTGGACCGGGTGCTCGGCTGCGGTCTCGCGGTGATCGTGCTGGCCGCGACCGCGCTGCTGCTGATGGCCACCGGGGTGTTCGGCGAGGTCGGGCTCGCGCCCGTCGCCGCCGCGCTGTTCGTGCTGATGTCGGCGATGGGCTTCACCCTGCCCAACACCCAGGCCCTCGCCCTGCTGCGCACCCGGCACGCAGCCGGTTCCGCCTCCGCGCTGCTCGGGACGACCTCGTTCCTCATCGGCGCGGTCGCCTCCCCGCTCGTCGGGATCGCCGGGGAGGGCACCGCCGTCCCGATGGCCGTCGTCCAGCTGGCCGCCGCGCTGGTGGCGGGCGCCTGCTTCATGGGACTGTGCCGTCCCTGGAAGGCGGGCGCGGGCCCGGAGGGACCAGAAGGAGGAGACCACTGAGCGCACCGAAACTCCGGCTCGGCACCCCCGAGCGGGCCGGACTGGACCCCGCGGGGATGGCCCGCCTCACCGACGACCTGCACGCCCTCACCGCCGGGACGCATCCCTGGGCGGCCGGAGCCGTGGCCGTGGCCGGACGCGGCCCGGTGATCGCCGTCGCCGAACCGTCGGGCTGGGCCGTGCGGTACGCCGCCTGGGACCCGGAGTCCGGCACCGGCGTCGAACTCCCGCCCGCCGAACGGGTGCCGGTCACCCTCGACACCCCCTTCGACCTGGCCTCGCTCACCAAGCTGTTCACGTCCGTCGCGGCCCTCCAGCAGATCGAGCGGGGCACCCTCGGCATCGACGCCCGGGTGGGCGCGTACCTGCCCGAGTTCACCGGGGCTGCCGAACACGGCGTCACCGTGCGGCAGTTGCTCACCCACACGGCCGGGTTCGCGCCCGAACTCCCGCTCTACGACTGCCCCGACCTCACCGCCCGCCTCGCCCGCCTGCGCGCCGAGCCGCCCACCGAGAAGGTGGGGGAGTACCTGTACTCCGACCTCGGCATGCTGCTCGTCCAGTTCGTGCTGGAGCGGATCACCGGGCGCACCCTGGACGTCCTGATCGCCGACGGCATCACCCGCCCGCTGGGCATGACGGCGACCTCCTACGGGCCACGCCCCGAGGCGGCGGCCACCGAGGACCAGCGCAGACCGTGGGCCAAGGCGGACCGGGGGATGCTGCGGGGTGTCGTCCACGACGAGAACGCCTGGGCGCTCGGCGGGGTCGCGGGCCACGCCGGACTCTTCTCCACCGGCCCCGACCTCGCCGTCTTCTGCCGCGCCCTCCTCGCGGGCGGCGCGTACGGCCCCGCCCGCGTCCTCGGCCCCGACTTCGTGGAACTCCTCCTCACCCCGCCCGGCCTGGGCTTCGCCATCGACCAGCCCTGGTTCATGGGCACCCTGGCGGGACAGGGCGCCGCAGGTCACACCGGCTTCACCGGCACCTCCCTGGTCCTGGACCCGGCGACGGACACGTTCCTCGTCCTGCTGGCGAACACGGTCCACCCGGTACGCCGCGGACCCGACAGCCACCCCCGCGCGGCCCTGGCGAGCCGCCTGGCCAAGGCGGTACGGGACGCCTAGGGGTTGTCTCCTAGGGCCTGTCTCCCCGCACCTGAGAGAATCGTCCGGTGAACGCCCCCACCCCCACCGCCGATACCCTCCGTTCCACCCTCGCCGGGGTGCTGGACGGTCTGCCGCCGCGGCAGGCGGCGTCCGCTGTCGAGCGGCTCATCGCCAACTACCGGGGGGACACCCCGACGAACGCGCCGATCCTGCGGGACCGGGCCGATGTGGCGGCCTATGCCGCGTACCGGATGCCCGCGACGTTCGAGGCGGTGCGCTCCGCACTGGAGGCGTTCGCCGACGCGGTGCCCGAGTGGGTGCCCGGCAGCCATGTGGACATCGGCGGCGGTACGGGCGCCGCGACCTGGGCCGTGGCCGCCACCTGGGACGGGGAACGCCCGGTGACCGTGCTGGACTGGGCCGAGCCCGCCCTCGCCCTCGGCCGGGAGATCGCCGGGGCGCACCCCGCGCTGCGCGGCGCCGAGTGGCGGCGGGCCCGCATCGGGGCGGCGCTGGAGTTGCCGGACACCGACCTGGTCACCGTCTCCTACGTCCTCAACGAGCTGTCCGAACCCGACCGGGCCGCCCTCGTCGACGCGGCGGCCACCGCCGCGCGGTCCGTCGTCATCGTGGAGGCGGGCACCCCGGCGGGGTACGAGCGGATCATCGAGGCCCGTGACCGGCTGATCGCGGCCGGGTTCCGGATCGCCGCGCCCTGCCCGCACAGCGCGCCGTGCCCGATCGTGCCCGGCACCGACTGGTGCCACTTCGCCGCACGCGTCAGCCGCTCCTCGCTGCACCGCCAGGTCAAGGGCGGCTCCCTGGCGTACGAGGACGAGAAGTTCAGCTACGTCGCCGCGACCCGGCTGCCCGCCGACCCGGCGCCCGCCCGGATCGTCCGGCGCCCGCAGATCCGCAAGGGGCAGGTGCTGCTCGATCTCTGCGAGGCGGACGAGCAGCTGCGGCGGACCACCGTCACCAAGCGGCACGGCACGCTGTACAAGGCGGCCCGTGACGCCGAGTGGGGCGACGCCTGGCCGCCGCTGGGGGACGACTAGCCCGCGTCGCCGTCCCTCGACTGGGCCCCGGTCGGCCGGTCGGGGTGCTCAGAGAGCGAACTCGACGGGTTCCTCGCCTTGCGTCACGAGGCTTTTCCACAGGTCGCTCGGGTTGCCGGTGGCGGCGTTGCGGAACTCCTCCCAGTACCAGTCGGCGCCGAGGAGCTGCTTGGCGCGGGGGATGGCGACGCCATCGGGACCGGTGTAGTAGCGCACCTTCTCCAGCTTGCCGTCGGTGACGGCCTCGTAGATGACCTTCGCGGTGACGGCAGGGCTGGAGCCGGTGCCCTGGGCGCCGAAGAAGCGCCGGATGCCGGGCTGGTAGTCCTCGGGTACGTCCGCGGCCTGGTCGATCTTGGTGAAGATGCGGGTGGCGTGGGTGCCGGGGAAGATCGCCTTGACCGAGACACCGAAGTCGGCCATCTCGACATGGAGGCCCTCGGAGAAGGCCGCGACCGCGGCCTTGGACGCGGCGTAGACGGCCGTGTAGGGGTACCCCTGATCGGCGCTGATCGAGGAGATGTTGACGATCACGCCGGAGCGCTGCTTGCGGAAGTGCGGCAGAAAACCCTTGGTCAGGGCCATCAGGCCGAAGACGTTGGTCTGGAACTGGCCGTGGATCTGCCGCATGGAAGCAGCCTCGACGGGGCCCATGTGGTAGTAGCCGGCGTTGTTGACGAGGGCGTCGACGCCGCCGAACTGCGCGATGGCCTCTTCGGCGAAGGCGGCGTCGGCCGATTCGTCGTCGACGTCCAGCAGGAGGGTCCTGACGTTCGGCACGTCGCTGTGGATGCCGAGGTCCTCCTCCTTGCGGACGGTCGCCACGACGTTCCATCCCTGGGATGCGAACAGACGCACGCTGTCGAGGCCGAAGCCTGACGTGGTGCCGGTGATGACGGCGGTGCGTGTCATGCGGGAACTCCTTCGGATTGAGCAGACCGGCGGTCTCTTATGTGCGCCAACGTAAGGGACCGCCGGTCTCAAGTCAAAAGACCGGGAGTCTGTAATATGCGGGGCATGACATCCTTCCAGCGGGCACGCAGTGAGGAGCAGCGCGAGATCCGGCGTCAGGCCATCCTCGACACCGCCGCCGCCATGCTCGACGAAATGCCCGTCAGCGCCGTCAGCCTCAATGAACTGAGCCGTCGCGCCGGGCTGGCCAAGTCGAACGTCATGCGCTACTTCGAGTCCCGCGAGGCAATCCTGCTGGAACTGCTGGACCGGGCCTGGACGGGGTGGACGACCGGCCTGCCCGCTCTCCTGTCCGACCGGATCGACCCGACGGCGGGAGTGGGCGAGCGCGGTGAGCAGTTCGCCGCCGCCATCACGGCGTCCGTCACCGGCCGCAGCGTGCTGTGCGACCTCTTCAGTGCCCAGGCAGGGGTGCTGGAGCACAACGTCTCCTCCGAAGTCGCGGCCCGCTACAAGAGGGCCGCCCTCGCCAACGTGGCGGAGCTCGCCGCCCTCGCCGACGCCCACCTGCCCGAACTGGGCGACGAGGCATCGGAGTTGGCGGCGTTCACGATCATGAGCATCGGGGCGGTGTGGACCCACGCCCGGCCGTCACAGGCGATGCTCACCGCATACGAGGCCGATCCCTCTCTCGCCGCCCGGAAGATGGACTTCGCCACGTCGCTGCGTCAGTTGCTGGCCACCCTCACCGCGGGCGCACTCGCCCGCGCCTCCCGCTGAAGGCCCGGTCCTCTCCGGGCTCCCCCCTCAACCCCTTGGAGCATCGTTGCGCGTCATCGTCTTCGGAGCCTCGGGAATGGTCGGGTACGGCGCGCTGCGTGCCTGCCTCCTCGACGAGAGCGTCACGGAGGTCCTGGCGGTCGTCCGGCGCCCCCTCGCGCAGGCGCATCCCAAGCTGAGGCAGATCGTCCACTCCGACTTCACCGACTACACGGCCATCCGGGACCAACTGACGGATCTGGACGCCTGCTTCTTCTGTCTCGGCATCTCCGCCGCGGGCCGTGGCGAGGAGGAGTACACCCGCGTCACCCATGGCTACACCCTCGCCGCGGCCCGCGCCCTGCGTGCGGCGAGCCCCGCGCTGACCTTCGTCTACGTCTCCGGCGAGGGCACGGACAGTTCCGGCACGAGCCGCCTCATGTGGGCCCGGGTCAAGGGCCGTACCGAGAACGACCTGCTGGCCATGCCGATGACGACCTACCTGTTCCGCCCCGGCTACATCCAGCCCGTCGCCGGCGCCTCCTCACGTACCCCGCTCTACCGTGCGCTCTACCGCGTCACCGCCGGTCTCTACCCGCTGCTGCGCCGGGCCTTCCCGCGCCATGTCACCACCACCGACGCCGTCGGACGGGCCATGCTCGCCGTGAGCCGCCTCGACGGCACCGGTTCCCCCGTGCTGCGCAACCCCGACATCAACCGCCTCGCCGCGGACTACCCCGGACAGGTGCTCTGATCCCCTGGCAAAGAAAGGGGAAAACCGCGCATACCCCTCCATCGTGAGGTATGTCTCGCCAGGCTCCTTCATATCCGTTCTCGGGCTCCCCGCGGCGCAGGAAGGTGCGACGATGAGGCATGCTGTCCGCACCACAGCGAGGCGAGGGGACAGATGAGCGCGACGTTCGGCGGCCGGTCCGGCCGCCAGGGCAAGATCTCCCAGTGGCTGCGCGGACGGCGTCCCAAGGACGAGGCCGCCGCCGAGGGCGGCCGGGAGTCGCTGCTGCTCGCCACCGCCGCGGCCGGGCTGCCCCTGGCGCTCGCCGCGTACCCCGCCCCCGGTTACGGCTGTTCCTGCGACCGCGTCGGCTGTCCCACCCCGGCCCGGCACCCGGTGTCCTTCGCCTGGCAGACCCAGTCGACCACCGACCGCGCCCAGATCGAGCGGTGGGCCCGCGACCAGCCGCAGGCCAACTTCATCACCGCCACCGGTATGACCCACGACGTCCTCGACGTGCCCCTGAACGCCGGGCGGGCCGCTCTCGACCGGCTCCTCGGTGAGGGCGTCGAGGTCGGGCCGGTCGCCGAGAGCGACGACGGCCGCATGCTGTTCTTCACCCAGACCCGCGGCACCCCCGAGGACGAGGACGAGTGGTGGCCCTGCGAGCTGGACTGCCACCCCGAGACCATGGACGAGCATCCTGGCCTGCGCTGGCATTGCCGTGGCTCCTACGTCCTCGTCCCCCCGGCCCGGCTCCCCGGTGACCCCGACCGGGGCGTCCGCTGGGTCCGCGGCCCCGAGCACCCGCTGCCCGAACCCCTGACCTTGCTGGAGTCCCTGACGGACGCCTGCGCCAAGCACGCCGGTACGGAAGCCGACCAGCACGCGGGCACCGCCTGGCCGTCCCGCCACTGACCGGCCTCCGGCCGAATCGTGTTCCCACCCGCACCACCCGTACAACTTTCATGGTCGGGTGCGGGTGGCCCCCGCCGGGGCAACTCGCCGTCGGCGGCCGCGGGTTGGGGCGCCTTGCGCCAGGCTCGCGGTGCTGGCCATAGGCCGATGCGGGTGGAGGTAGTGCCCAGGAGCCCTAGCCCGCCGACGGCGATGTCGCCCCACAAGGACCACCGCACCCGACGACGAGAGTCGCACGGGTGGAAGCCCCGGAACCCGCGGCCGCCAACGGCGAGTTCGCCCCACCAGGCCACCCGCACCCGACGACGCGAGTCGCACGGGCGGAAGCCCCACGACCCGCGGCCGCCGACGGTGATTTCGCCCCACCAGGGCCACCCGCACCCGACGACGAAAGTTGTACGGGTGGTGCGGGTGGGAAACAGATCCGGCCGGAGGCCGGTTCTACTCGCCCTGTGCCGCGGTCAGCCCCTGTACTCGGCCCAGCACGGACACCGGCCCCCCGCCGGGAGGGTCGAGCGCGGCCTGGTTGGAGACGAACTCCAGGGTCAGGGACTGCTTCACCTCACCCTTGGTCAAGGCCCGCACGTCCTGGTTGGGGATGACCACCGACGTCCCGGCGGCAGCCGTCCGCTTCTCGTAGTGGTGCGAGGCGAAGAAGACCAGCGCGCCACCGTCCGCGGTGCGCAGCGCGAGCGGTGCGAAGTCGTCGCGGGTCAGCGGCTCGTCGACGTACTGCCGCACCAGCCCCGGCCGCCGCGCCTGCTGGGCCCGGACCGTACGCCACCCACTGGTGCTGGGCCCGTCGGCGAACGTCTTCCCACCGTCGCGCAGATACGCCGCGTACCGCTCGCTCAGCTCCCCCGGCGGGACCGCCTCACCGGTGGAAGCGGCGGGCACCGCCTCCGCCCAGCCGTCCGCGTCCAGCCGGAACCTCGGCACCTGGGCGGGCGGGACCAGCGTCACGTACGACACCCGCCACGGCTCACCGAGTCCGTCGCGGAGGAACACCATCAGCCAGCGGGCGCTGCCGCCCTTGCTGCCCTTGGCGTCCGCGACGAACCACCGCGGCCAGCCCGGCTTCTTCGGGATGGTGAACTTCGCGTCGGTCAGGGTCAGCGGGACGTGCCGGGAGTTGCCGCCCGGATTGTTGGCGTGACCCGCCCGCAGCCGGGCGGAGTCGATCGCGGCGAACGCCCCGCCCACCTGCCCGGCGTCCAGGGAGCCGTCGAAGGCCCGGTCGGCCTTGTTGTACGCGTCCGTGAACCCCGTCAGGGCGCGGGCGGCCTCGGCGCGGGTGGCGGCGGGCAGCAGCTCGCGTTCGCCGTGCACGACGACACATCCGCTCGCCGTCAGCGTCCACGCGGTCAGCGAGGCCGCTATGAGTGCCTTCCGGTTCCGGCCGCGTAGCCCGCGGCCGCTGCGATCCCTGCTCATGAGGCGACTTCACCTTCCCCTTCCCGGAGGCGAACCCTACCGGGAGGGAACGGGAGCCGGACCCCCGGAGGCGCCTACTTCGCCGCGCTCGGCGCGGTCTCGCCCGTGCGGCCGGAGAGGCGGGAGGGAAGCAGGAACAGCGTGAGCACCGGCACCAGATACAGCAGCCAGACCGTGATCTGCCCGGCCGTCGGGTCCGGCTGGAAGTTGAACACGCCCTTGAGCAGGGTGCCGTACCAGCTGTCCGGCGGGATCGTGTCGGAGATGTCGAAGGGCACGTCCGTCAGGCCCGGTACCCAGCCCGCCTCCTGGAGGTCGTGGACGCCGTACGCGAGGACGCCCGCCGCGACCACGACGAGCATGCCGCCGGTCCAGGTGAAGAACTTCGCCAGGTTGATGCGCAGCGCGCCCCGGTAGAACAGCCAGCCCAGCAGCACCGCCGTGGCGATACCGAGGGCGACGCCGATCAGCGGGCGCGGCGTGCCGTCGCTCGCCGCGTGCACCGACGCCCAGACGAACAGCGCGGTCTCCAGCCCTTCCCGGCCGACGGCGAGGAACGCGGTGGCGACCAGCGCGCCGGTACCCATGGCGAGGGCGGCGTCGAGACGGCCGTGCAGCTCCGACTTGAGGTGCCGGGCGGTGCGCCGCATCCAGAACACCATCCACGTCACCAGGCAGACCGCGACGATGGACAGCGAGCCGCCCAGCGCCTCCTGCGCCTGGAACGTCAGCTCCTGCGAGCCGAATTCGAGCGCGCAGCCGAAGCCCAGCGCGAGCGCGACCGCGATGGCGATGCCGGTCCAGATCGGCTTCAGGGCCTCCCGGCGGCCGGTCTTGACCAGGTAGGCGATCAGGATGCAGACGACGAGCGACGCCTCCAGCCCCTCGCGCAGACCGATCAGGTAGTTGGAGAACACGGACTACGCCTCCTTGGAGAACAGCGCCCGGCCCCACCAGTCGTGGGAGTCACGGACACCGGGGGGGACCGCGAAGACCGCCGAACCCACGTGCTGGATGTACTCGTTGAGCGCGTCGTGCGCGGAGAGCCGCCGCTGCAGCGGGATGAACCCCTCGCGCACGTCACGCTGGTAGGCCAGGAAGAACAGGCCCGCGTCCAGGCGGCCGAGCCCGTCCGTGCCGTCGGTGAAGGAGTAGCCCCGGCGCAGGATGGTGATCCCGTCGTTGGAGTCGGGGTGGGCCAGGCGCACATGGGCGTCCGGCTTCATCGCCTTCAGGAACGGCGGGTCGTGCTCCTTCGCCTTGCCGACCGCCGCCCCCTCGCCCTTGTCCCGGCCGAACACGTCCTCCTGTTCCTGCAGCGACGTACGGTCCCAGGTCTCGATGTTCATCCGGATACGCCGGGCGACGAGGTACGAACCCCCGGCCATCCAGGCCGACTTGGCGTCCCCGTCCGACCCGGACACCCAGACGTGCTTGTCCAGCCGGGCGGTCTCGGTGCCCGCGATGTTGCGGGTGCCGTCCTTGAAGCCCATCAGGTTGCGCGGGGTCTGCGCGTCCGGGGTGGTCGAGGAGGTCTTGCCGAAGCCCAGCTGGGACCAGCGCACCGCGACCTTGCCGAAGCCGACGCGGGCCAGGTTCCGGATGGCGTGCACCGCCACCTGCGGATCGTCCGCGCACGCCTGCACACAGAGGTCGCCTCCGGTGCGGGAGGCGTCCAGGTTGTCGCCGGGGAACTTCGGCAGGTCCGCGAGCGCGGCCGGACGCCGGTCCGCGAGCCCGAACCGCTCGAAGAGCGAGGGCCCGAAGCCCAGGGTGAGGGTCAGCCGGGACGGACTCAGGCCCAGCGCCTCGCCGGTGTCGTCCGGCGGGGCCTCGGCGAGCCCGCCGTACGCGCCCTCGCCGACCGGCTTCCCGGCCGTCATCAGCCGGGCCGCCGCCGTCCAGTCCTTCAACAGCTGGACGAACTCGGCGCGGTCCTCGGTCTTCACGTCGAACGCGGCGAAGTGCAGACGGTCCTGCACCGGGGTGGCGATGCCCGCCTGATGGGCGCCGTGGAACGTCACGGCATGGTCCGTGTCCGCCGACGCCAGGCCCAGGCTGCCGTCCGACAGCGCCACACCGCCGCCCGCCGCGGCGGCGCCGAGCGCGAGCCCGGCACCGCCCCAGCCGATCAGCGCGCGCCGCGAGGGTCCGCCGCGCTCGTTCTCGGTCTTCACCCGTGGCTCCCGTGCCTACTTGACGACCGCGGCCGCGAGCTTGGACAGCGGCTCGGCCAGGGCGTTCACCGCGTCGGACAGCTCCTTGCGCTGGTCCTTGCCGACCTTCTCGTAGGAGACGAAGTCGTAGGAGTCCCCCGCCGGGCGGTACTTGTCGAGCAGCTTGTCCAGCGCCGCGAACTGCTTGTCCAGCTCACCGGTGAGCGCGGAGTCGTTCTTGGCGGCGACCGGCTTCAGCAGGCCGTACGCCTTCTGCGCGCCCTCGACGTTGCCCTTGAAGTCGACCAGGTCGGTGTGCGCGTAGCGGTCCTCCTCGCCGGTGACCTTGCCGGTGGCGACCTCGTCCAGCAGCTCCTTGGCGCCGTTGGCCATCGAGGTCGGGGTGATCTCGGCCTTGCCGACCCGGTGCTGCCAGTCCTTGAGGTCGGTGACGAGCTGCGCGGCGAGCTTCTTGTCCTCGGCGCCGATCTTCTTGTCCTGCCAGAGGGACTTCTCCAGCCGGTGCCAGCCGGTCCACTTCTGGCCGTCCTCCAGGCCGTCGGCGCGGGTGTCGACCCGGGGATCGATGTCACCGAAGGACTCGGCGACCGGCTCGGTGCGCTCCCACCCGAGGCGCGAGGGCGCGTACGCCTTCTTCGCGGCGTCCAGGTCACCGGCCTGCACGGCCTTGGCGAAGGTCTCGGCGAGCGGGACCGTCTCGTCGGCCTGGTCCTGGGCGTACTGGCGGTAACCGGCGACCGCGGTGTCCAGCGCCGGGTTCCGCTTGGCGGACTTGCCGGAGCCGGTCACGTCGAGCTTCTGCCGGACGCCGTGGCCCTTCATGCCGGGACGGCAGGCGATCTCGTACGAGCCCGCCTTCACCTCGGCGGTCAGCGTGTACTTGGTGCCCGGCCCGATGTTCTCCTTCTCGGAGACGATCCGGTCGTCCGGGAAGACGATCTCGACCTCGGTGGCGCGCGAGCCCTTGTTCTCGATCTTCAGCGTGACCTGGCCGGCCGGTACGGACTTGGCCGAGGTGTCGCACGTGCTGTCGGCGGCGGTGACCTGGATGGCGTCGCCGTCCTTGGCGTCGCTCTTGGCGGTGCACGCCGACAGGGCGGTCAGCGCGGCAGCCGCGGTGGCGGCGATCGCGATCGGACGGACGGCTCGCATAACGGGCTCCATGCGGTCAGGACGGCACGAATCCGCCCATTCGGTTTGGTGAGGCTTGCCTAACTTACCCGAGCCTTAGTCCGCCCGTCCCCGCCCGATACCGGATTCGAACGGCACGAAAAGATCACAGACACGACTTGATGTCGGCGCCCCAAAAACGATCTCAAGTAAAGGCAAAGAGCAGCCCAAGCGGCCGCGATGCTTCAATGCACCGGTGACTGACTACGACGTACTCCGGGTCTTCTGCGGCCCCTTCGGCGGCTACGGGAACGAACTGGGCGTCGTCCGCGACGGCTCGCGGGTGCCCGAACGGGACGACCGGCAGGCGCTCGCCGCCAAACTCGGCTTCAGCGAGACCGTGTTCGTGGACGACCCCGAGCGCGGAGTGATCGACATCTACACCCCCACCTCCCGGCTGCCCTTCGCGGGCCACCCCTGCGTCGGCACCGCCTGGCTGCTCGACGTACCCGAACTGGTCACGCCCGCCGGGGAGGTCGGCACCCGGCTGGACGGCGAGTTCACCTGGATCGAGGCCCGCGCGGAGTGGGCCCCACCGCGCACCCTGCGCCAGTACGCGAGCGCCGCCGAGGTCGACGCCCTGGAGGTGCCGCCGCCGGGGGAGTGGATCTACGCCTGGGCCTGGGAGGACGAGGCCGCGGGACGGGTACGGGCCCGCGCCTTCCCGGGCCGGGACGACGGGATCACCGAGGACGAGGCGACCGGCGCGGCCGCCCTGCTCCTCACCGACCGGCTCGGCCGCGCCCTCAACATCACCCAGGGCCGCGGCTCCCAGCTCCTCACCGCCCCCCAGCCGCACGGCTGGGTGGAGGTCGGCGGCCGGGTCGTACTGGAACGCTGACCGCTACGGCAGGGTCAGGATGTCCGCGCCGGTGTCCGTCACCACGAGGGTGTGCTCGAACTGGGCCGTGCGCTTGCGGTCCTTGGTGACCACGGTCCAGCCGTCGTCCCACATGTCGTACTCATGGGTGCCGAGCGTCAGCATCGGCTCGATGGTGAAGGTCATGCCGGGCTGGATGACCGTGGTGGCGTGCGGGGAGTCGTAGTGCGGCACGATCAGCCCGGAGTGGAACGACGAGTTGATGCCGTGGCCGGTGAAGTCCCGCACCACGCCGTAGCCGAAGCGCTTGGCGTAGGACTCGATGACCCGGCCGATGATGTTGATCTGGCGGCCGGGCTTGACCGCCTTGATCGCCCGGTTCAGCGCCTCGCGGGTGCGCTCCACCAGCAGACGGGACTCCTCGTCCACGTCGCCGACCAGATAGGTGGCGTTGTTGTCGCCGTGCACCCCGCCGATGTACGCGGTGACGTCCAGGTTGACGATGTCGCCGTCCCTGAGCACCGTCGAGTCCGGGATGCCGTGGCAGATGACCTCGTTGACCGAGGTGCACAGCGACTTCGGGAAGCCCCGGTAACCCAGCGTGGACGGGTAGGCCCCGTGGTCGCACATGTAGTCGTGCGCGACCTTGTCGAGCTGGTCCGTGGTGACGCCGGGCGCGATGATCTTCGCCGCCTCCGCCATCGCCCGCGCGGCGATACGGCCCGCGGTCCGCATGACCTCGATCGTCTCGGGAGTCTGCACCTCGGGACCGGTGTACGGCGTGGGCGCGGGCTTTCCGACGTACTCCGGGCGGCGGATGTTTCCGGGCACCGGGCGGGTGGGGGAGAGCTCCCCTGGGACGAGCAGCGACTGGCCAGACATGCAGCGAGTCTAACCAGCGGGGCATGAGGGAACATGAGGGTGGCGAGAGGAGCCGTTGATGTCCGTGTTCAAGAAGCGCACCGAGGGCAAGCCGGGCGAGTGGTACTACTGCCTGGAGCACAAGAAGGTCGAGGAGGGTCCCGAGTGTCCCGCCAAGGACCGTTTCGGTCCCTACGCCTCCCCTGACGAGGCGCGCCACGCGATGGAGACCGCCCGCGAGCGCAACGTCGACTGGGAGACCGACCCGCGCTGGCACGACACCCCGGCCGACGAGTCCGACAAGGACTGACCTTTTCCTGACCCGCTCCGAGCCGCCCCCGCCCCTGGTGGGGGCGGCTTCGCGTTTCCCGCCGGAGTCACCAGGGCGCCGCCGGGGGTGCCGTCAGCGTCTCCGCCAGCCGGGACAGCCGGTCCCTGAAGCCCCGGCGGGCCCTGGACGGGCCCGCGTTCTCCCCGGCCGCCGCGCTCACCAGGTGCTGCACGCTGTCCAGGTCCAGCTCCGCGCCGTCCGGCACCGCCAGCGTCTCGTGCGCCATCGCCGCCAGCTCGCCGCCGCCCGCCCCCAGCGCCAGTACCGTCACCCCGGCCCGCCGCGCGGTGTGCACCCGCTCCAGCAGCTCGGCCGGTTCCTCCGGCGCCACCAACAGCAGGGTCTCGCCGCGCCGGGCCTCCGCGATCCGGCCGGGGCCCACCGCCAGATGCGCCGGGTCACCGGGGCGGGCGTGGTGCCGGACCAGGGTGGGGGCCAGCTCGGGCGTGCCGGACCAGGCCGCCTCGTCCACCAGATGCGCGGCCAGATGCCAGGGCTCGTACGCCTCCGTGCCCGCCAGCAGCAGGCCGCCGCCATGGGCCGTCACCGAGCCGCGCAGCACCCCCGCGAACCTGCGGGTCGCCCCCAACCACTCGGTCCCGCTGAGCACTTCGCGCAGCAGCGCGACCCGTACGGCGTCCATGCGGCCGCATCCTGCCGCAACCGGTCACTCCCGCACCGCAGTTCACTCGCGGTTCACCCCTGCGGGTAGCGCGTGACGCGGCCCACCTCGCCGGGTAAGGGCGCCCACGCGGACGTAGAGTCGGCCCATGACCTCCAGCGACAGCGCACAGCAGACCGGTACCGCTTCTGCCAAGGCCCCCGCCAAGGACCCCTGGGACCTGCCCGACGTCTCCGGGCTGACCGTCGGCGTGATCGGCGGCACCGGACCGCAGGGCAAGGGCCTCGCCTACCGGCTCGCCAAGGCCGGGCAGAAAGTGATCGTCGGCTCCCGCTCCGCCGACCGCGCGCACACCGCCGCCGAGGAGCTGGGCCACGGCGTCGAGGGCGCCGACAACGCCGAGACCGCGCGCCGCAGCGACATCGTGATCGTCGCCGTGCCGTGGGACGGCCACGCCGACACCCTGAAGTCGCTCCGTGAGGACCTCGCGGGCAAGCTCGTCGTGGACTGCGTCAACCCGCTCGGCTTCGACAAGCAGGGCGCCTACGCGCTCACCGTCGAGGAGGGCAGCGCCGCCCAGCAGGCCGAGGCGCTGCTCCCGGACTCCCGCGTCACCGCCGCCTTCCACCACCTCTCCGCCGTCCTCCTGGAGGACCCGGAGATCGACGAGATCAACACCGATGTGATGGTCCTCGGCGACAAGCGCGCCGACACCGACATCGTGCAGGCCCTGGCGGGCCGCATCCCCGGCATGCGCGGTGTCTTCGCCGGGCGGCTGCGCAACGCCCACCAGGTGGAGGGGCTGGTCGCCAACCTGATCTCCACCAACCGCCGCTACAAGGCGCACGCCGGGCTCCGCGTCACCGACGTGTGACGGCGGCCGGCTCCTCATGGGGGACACTGGTCGGCGTAGCAGTGTCCCCCGACAGGAGCCGACCCCATGCCCCGCATCGCCCTCGTCACCCTCGCCGTCTGCGTGCTCGCCGTGGCCGCCGCCGTCGTGTCCTTCGTCCAGGGCAGCTGGCTGGGGATCATCTGGGTGCTGCTGGCGGGCCTGACGTCCAACATGACGTTCTTCTACGCCAAGCGCGGCCGGGCGGCGAGGTCGGGCCCGGGCACTGGGTCCGTCACGGGATGACCGAGCACATCTGCGGGGTCTCGGACCAGAAGCGGTACAGGTAGTAGCCGCAGTCCGAGAAGGCGCCGTCCACGCCCAGCGCGCTCAGCAGGGTGTAGATCACGTCGAAGAACGCCTGGTTGACCGAGGGCACCCACAGCAGCGCGAACACGATCAGCAGGCCGAACGGGGCGATCGGCTCCACCTGCCGCTTGATCCCGTTCGACAGCCAGGGCTCGATCACGCCGTAGCCGTCCAGGCCCGGCACCGGCAGGAAGTTCAGGATCGCCGCGGTGACCTGGAGCAGCGCGAGGAACGCCAGCGCGTACCGGAAGTCGCGCGGGACGCCGTCCAGCGCGTGCAGCCAGAACGGCGCCGTGCACACCGCCGCGAACACCACGTTCGTCAGCGGTCCTGCCGCCGAGATCAGGCTGTGCCGCCAGCGCCCCCTGATCCGGCCCCGCTCGATGAACACCGCGCCGCCCGGCAGACCGATCCCGCCCATGATCACGAACAGCACCGGCAGCACCACGCTCAGCAGGGCGTGCGTGTACTTCAGCGGGTTCAGCGTCAGATAGCCCTTGGCGCCGATCGAGATGTCCCCGCTGTGCAGGGCGGTACGGGCGTGCGCGTACTCGTGCAGACACAGCGAGACGATCCACGCGGCCGTCACGAACAGGAACACCGCGAGGCCCGGCTGCGCCGCGAACCCCGTCCAGGTCGCCCACCCGGTCACCGCCGTGATGGCCACGATCCCGGCGAACACGGGACTGATCCGGCGGTCGCCGGTACGGGAGAGGGCGGTGGTCATGGGGCTCCTGACTGCTCGGTGTGCCGGGGGGTGCCGATGGTCGACCGTACCGGTGATGTGAGGGGAACGTCCCGGTCCCGCCCCCGGGTTCCGCTCCGGGCGGGCGTGCCTGAAACCCGGAGGCGCCGGGGCCGCGTCCCCAGGGACAATGGACCCCGTGCGCTATCGGCTACTCGGCACCACCCAGGCTCTCCGTCCGGACGGCACCCCCGTCCCCGTCGGCGGCGCGCGGCTGCGTGCCCTGCTGACCGTCCTCGCGCTGCGCGCCGGGCGGACCGTACCGGCCGGGGCACTGGTCGACGAGGTGTGGGGCGCCGACCCGCCCGCCGACGCGCCGGGCGCCCTCCAGGCGCTGGTCGGACGGCTGCGCCGGGCCCTCGGGGCGGACGCGGTCGCCTCCGCGGACGGCGGCTACCGGCTCACCGCCGCCCCCGACGACGTGGACCTCACCCGCTTCGACCGGCTCACCGGCGACGGCCTGCGCGCCCTCGCCGACGCCGACCCGGCCAAGGCCGCCGTCCTCCTCGACGACGCCCTCGCCCTGTGGCGCGGGCCGGTCCTCGCCGACCTGCCCGACCGCACCGCCGACGCGGCCCGCTGGGAGACCCGCAGGCTGGACGCGCTGCGCGCCCGGCACACCGCCGCGCTCGCCCTCGGCCAGGCCGAGCCCGCCCTGCCCGAGCTGGCCGCCCTGTGCGACGAGCACCCCCTCGACGAACGCCTCCAGGCCCTCCGGCTGCGCGCCCTGCGCGACACCGGCCGCACCGCCCAGGCGCTGGCCGCGTACGAGGAGGTGCGGCGGCTCCTCGCCGACCGGCTGGGCTCCGATCCGGGGCCGGAGCTGCGGGGCCTGCACGCCGAACTGCTGGCGGGCGGCGGACCGGAACCGGCGCCGCCCGCCCCGGCCGCGCCCCGGTCCGCGCCGGGCAACCTGCCCGCCCGGCTGACCTCGTTCGTCGGCCGGGAGTCCGACATCGATGCCATCGGCGCCGACCTCGCCGCCTCCCGGCTGGTCACCCTGCTCGGGCCCGGCGGCGCGGGAAAGACCCGGCTCTCCATGGAGGCCGCCGAAGCCGTCCGGGGCACCGCACCCGACGGGGCCTGGCTCGCCGAACTCGCCCCCGTGGACGACCCCGACGCCGTACCGCAGGCCGTGCTCACCGCCATCGGCGCCCGCGAGACCGTGCTGCACGGCGCGGGCGTCGACAATGTGCGCGCCGCCTCCGACCGCTGGGGCGACCCCGTCGAGCGGCTGGTGGAGCACTGCGGGCGGCGCCGGATGCTGATCATCCTGGACAACTGCGAGCACGTCGTGGACGCCGCCGCCCGGCTCGCCGAACGCCTGCTGGCCGACTGCCCGCGTCTCACCGTCCTCGCCACCAGCCGCGAACCCCTGGGCGTACCGGGGGAGTTGCTGCGCCCGGTCGAGCCGCTGCCCGAGCCGGTCGCGCTGCGGCTGCTCGGCCACCGCGGCGCGGCCGCCCGCCCCGGCTTCACGGTGGCCGACGACCCCGAGGCGTGCGCCGAGATCTGCCACCGCCTGGACGGCCTGCCCCTGGCCATCGAGCTGGCGGCCGCCCGGCTGCGCATGCTGACTCCGCGTCAGATCGCGGACCGGCTGGACGACCGGTTCCGGCTGCTCACCTCCGGCAGCCGCACCGTACTGCCCCGCCAGCAGACCCTGCGCGCGGTCGTCGACTGGTCCTGGGATCTGCTCGACGCCGACGAACGCGAGGTGCTGGGCAAGCTGTCGGTGTTCGCGGGCGGCTGCGACCTGGCCGCCGCCGAGGCCGTCTGCGGTCCCGTCGCGCTGGACGCCCTCGGCTCCCTGGTCGACAAGTCCCTGGTGGTGGCCGCCCCTTCGGCCGGTGCCGGGATGCGCTACCGGCTGCTGGAGACCGTCGCCGAGTACGCCGCCGAACGGCTGGACGAGAGCGGCGAACGCGCCGCCGCCGAGCGCGCCCACCTCACCTACTACCGCGAACTCGCCCGCACCACCGACCCGTTGTTGCGCGGCCCGCGCCAGCGCGAGGCGATCGACCGCGTCCAGCTGGAGTACGAGAACCTGCGCACCGCCCTCCGCCACGCCGTCGACCTGCGCGACGAGCAGGAGGGGCTGTGCATGGTGCTGTCCCTGGTCTGGTACTGGCAGATGCGGGACCAGCGCCTGGAGGTACGGGCGTGGTGCGAGGAGGTCATGGCGCTCGGCCCCAATCCGTTCGCCGATCCGGCCGCGCCCGCCGAGCCGGTGTGGACCCGCAGCACGGAGAACCCGCCCCCGCTCAGCGGCGAGGACCTCACCGAGGCCCGGCGCGGGCTGCACCTCGCCCACCTGGCCTGCATGGACACCGACATGGAGGCATGGCAGAGCCCGGAGGCGCGGGACAAGCTGACCGTCGTCACCGAGGTCTACCGGCCCGGCCTGCCCCAGACCTGCCGCTCACCCGGCATGCTCTGGTGGTTCGCGGAGATGCTCGTCAACGGTGTCGGGCGGCTGCCCGAGATCACCGACGCCACCGTACGCACCTGCCGGGAGACCCCCGGCTACGAGTGGGAGCTGGCGGGCGCCCTCCAGACCCGCGCCAACCTGCTGGCCAACCGCGCCACTTGGGCGGGCGACGCCACCCGCGACGCGGACGAGGCGCTGGAGATCTACCGGCGCCTCGGCGACGACTGGGGCCTCGCCGAGGCGCTGTCCGCGCGGGGCGAGGCCCATGAGCGCCGGGGCCTGTACCTTGAGGCGGCCGCCGACTACGAGGGCGCCATGGCGCACGCCGAACACCTCGGAGCCCGCGCCCAGATGGCCGTTCTCGGCGCCCGGCTCGGCAACGTACTGCTGGAGGCGGGGGACGAGGAGCGCGGCGAACGGCTGCTGCACGAGGTCGTGCACGAACTGGACGGCAGGCACAGCGAGGCCATGCCGGTCGCCCGGCTGCATCTGGCGTCCTGGCTCCTGGTCACCGGCCGCACCGCCGAGGCGCGTGCCCAACTGACGCTGCTGCGCGAGGAGTTCGCACTCTCCCGGTTCATCGTCTTCGACACCATGATCCTGGCCCAGGAAGCCTGGCTGGACGCGGAGGAGGGGCACTCCGAGCGCGCGCTGGAGGCCGTCCGCCGGGCGCTGGACCTGGCCGGTGACTCGCTGTGCGAGGTGGTCGTCCCGCAGATGCCGACCGTCTGCCTCACCGTCGCCGCGCTCGCCCTGGCCCTCGTCCCCGACGGCTCCCGCGCCCTGGACGCCGCCCGCTGCCTGGGTGCCTCGTCGGCCCTGATGCCGGAGGGGCATCTGCGGCCGCAGGTGGAGCAGCGGGGGTACGACCGCGCCGAGGCCCGTATCCGTGAAGTGCTCGACGAGACGGCGTTCCACGCCGCGTACGCCGAAGGCGGTGGCCTCTCCCTCGTGGAGGCCACCGCCCTGGTGTGAAGGTGCCGAACGTCAGGTCTTGGTGCGGAACTTGTGGATGGCGACCGGCGCCATCACCGCGGTGATCCCCACCGACCAGGCGACCGTCACCCACAGGTCGTGGGCGACCGGGCCGCCCACCATCAGACCGCGCGCCGCGTCCGCGAGCGTGGACAGCGGGTTGTAGTCGGTGAACGCCTGGAGCCAGCCGGGCATCGACTTGGTCGGCGCGAAGATGGACGAGCCGAACTGGAGCGGGAACAGCACCAGGAAGCCCATCGCCTGCACGGACTGCGCGCTCTTCATCACCACGCCCAGGGTGAGGAACACCCACATGATCGAGGACGCGAACAGCGTGGCCAGGCCCACGGTGGCGAACAGCCCCGGCCAGCTGGTGATGTCGAAGCCGACCAGCACGGCGACGACCATCAGCACGGCCGTGGCGAACAGCATCCGGCCCAGCTCCACCGCGAGCTTGGCGAACAGCACCGAGCCGCGGCCGATCGGCAGCGAGCGGAACCGGTCCATGACCCCGCTGTTGAAGTCCTGGCTGAAGCCGGTGCCGACGCCCTGCGACATCGTCATGCTCATCATCGCCAGCATGCCGGGGATGACGTACTGCACGTACTGGTCCTGGCCGCCGCCGAGGGCCTGGCCGATGGAGCCGCCGAAGACGAACACGAACAGCAGGGTGAAGACGACGGGCATCAGCAGCGCGTCGAACATCGACTCCGGGTCCTGCTTGATCCACAGCAGATTGCGGCGGACGAGGGCGCCGGTGTGCCGCAGGTGGCCGCGCAGGGTGATGCGGGAGTCCGCCGCGAGCGGGACGGGCGGGGCGGTCGTGGTGGCGGCGCTCATACGGCGACCTCTTCGCGGGTCTCGGCGGGCGCGGCGTCCTGCGGGGCACTGGCGCGGTGGCCGGTGAGCGAGAGGAACACCTCGTCCAGGCTGGGGAGTTCGGTGACGATGGAGGAGATGGTGATACCGCGCGCGGTGACCGCGCCGACGACCGCGGTGAGCTGCTCGTCGCTGAGGATCGGCACCAGCAGGGTGCCGGTCTGGTGGTCCACGGTGGTGGTGGCCAGGCCGGTGATGCCCAGCTCGTCCAGCGTGGTGGCGAGCGGCTCCAGCTGGAGCGGGTCGATGGGGCGCACGCGCAGGGTGCGGCCGCCGACCTTCGCCTTCAGCTCCTCGATCCGGCCGCCCGCGATGACCTTGCCCCGGTCCACCACGGTCAGCTCGGAGGCGAGCTGCTCGGCCTCCTCCATGTACTGGGTGGTGAGCAGCACGGTCACCCCCTCGCCGACCATCGCCTTCACCTCGTCCCACACCTCGTTGCGGGTCCGGGGGTCGAGGCCCGTGGTCGGCTCGTCCAGGAACAGCACCTGCGGACGGCCGATCATGGAGGCGGCCAGGTCCAGGCGCCGCCGCATGCCGCCGGAGTAGGTGGAGGCGGGCCGCTTGGCCGCCTCGGTCAGGGAGAAACGCTCCAGCAGCTCGTCCGCGCGGCGCCGGGCGTCCTTACGGGACAGGTCCAGCAGCCGCCCGATCATGTACAGGTTCTCCCAGCCGGGCAGCTTCTCGTCCACCGAGGCGTACTGCCCGGTCAGCCCGATCACCCGGCGCAGCTGCCGGGGCTGCCGCACCACGTCGTACCCGGCCACGAGCGCCTCGCCGGCGTCCGGGGTGATCAGGGTCGACAGAATCCGTACGAGGGTGGTCTTCCCGGCGCCGTTCGGCCCGAGCACCCCCATCACGGTCCCCTCCCGGACCTCCAGATCCACCCCGTCCAGCGCCTTGGTCTCGCCGTAGTGCTTGACCATCCCCCGCACGGACACGGCGGAACGGCCGCCGCCGGGGTTGTCTTCGATTCGCGTCATGGGGATGACGATGCCAGGGGGCACCGACAATCCACCGACATGCGGCCGACAGGGCCGGTGCCTGGGCGGGCTCGCGTGTCGGTACGGGCGGCTGGAGCCGGGGTGAGGGCCTACGGAATCCTGGTATGCCAGGATCTACCGCTGTGACGGATGACGACCCTCTCACCGGCCTGGAAGATGTGCCCTGGGCCCAGCTGCAGCACTCCTACGGCATGGCCGACGACGTCCCCGGACACCTCAGGGCGATGCAGGCGGGGGTCTGGGAGGGCCGGTACCCGCCGAGTGCGCAGCTCGCGAACCACATCGTGCACCAGGGCACGCGATCGCAGGCTGCGGTGTACACCGTTCCGTTCCTTGTGCGGATGGCACTCGACCCGAGATTGGTCGACAGGCATCGGTTCGTCGGTCTGCTGGTCGCCATCGCGATCGGCCTGGACAACAACTATCTGCCGAACGGCTATGACCCTCGGGAAGACCGCGCCTCCCTGGCGGACATACGCGGCGAAGCCGACGACTCGGCTCGATGGATCGACGAAGCTGCGGACGACGAGCAGCGTAAACAGCGCGAGGCGAGCTGCGCGCAAGTGCTCCTTGACGCCGAAGCGGTGGTGCGTTCGTATGACGCCGTCCGCGAAGCACTTCCCGCACTCGCCGTCCTGCTGACCTCGGACAGCCCTGAACTGCGGGCCAGGACGGCGAACTTGCTGGCATGGTTCCCCGAGTCCGCGGCGACGTCGATTCCGCTCCTGGAGGCTTTCATCGCCGATGAAGTCTCGCCCGGCGCGGCAGCGACGGGAGTCGTCGCCCTCGGCCTGCTCGGCGAACCGGCGACCGTCCCCTTCATCCGGCGCTACCTGGACAGCCCGATCGTCGAGCTGCGCTGGGCCTCCGCCTTCGCGTTGACGCGATTCGGTATCGCCGACCCGGCCGTCGTCGACGTGCTGACACAGATCGTCGCCCAGCCGCCTGAGAAGACCGAGACCATGTCGTTCCTGAGCGGCTCCTACATGAGTCTCGCGGCGATGGCCCTGGCCGAAACACCCGAAGCCACGACACTCCGGGCGGTCGATGCCATGCTGGTCGGCCTGGCCGACTGTACGGGCGTCGAGGCGTTCGACGACCGGTACTACACGGCGCAGACGCTGTTCAGGCTGGTTTTTCCGGACGATCCCGCCGAACCGCTGCGGTCCTTCGGCGACCTGAGCGATGTGCAGCAGCGTGTCGTCCGCTTCGTCGCCGACCAGGACGAGGGTGGCTGGCCATCCGGTGGGATGGACGCTTTCCGTCGGTGGAAGGTGCCGACCAGCCACTCTGAGCTGCGCGTCTACGCCGGGATCGGCCAGTCCGGCCCATAGGCCGACGCCAAGGCCGCGGTCCCGGCGGGCACCGTCCATCAGCACCAGGCCCACGGCGAACTCGACCTGCACTTCGCCGGCCTGCCGGTCGACGTGAACCCCCCCTTGGCCTCGCCGAACCGGCCGTCCTCGCGGCGAGCCCCCTGCTCAGCGAGCTGATCATCACCTACACACGTCATCGCCTACACGCGCGAGCCCGAGGACGACAGCCCACCCCGGCTACTCCTGCGCGCCGTCCCCCTGGACCAACTCAAGTCCACCCCGGAGCGACCTCGGCCTGCCTTGTCCCCCCCGGCCAACGACATCGGCCCGGCGGCCACTGCCGGACTCAGCACAGCCCACCTGCGTCGGGGCCCGTGGGGTCACCTGTGGGCCGACCAGGAGGCCGCGGGGGCCGCCGACTGGCGGATCGACAGCCTGCTGGACCTGCTCGCAGTCGTCGGCCACTGAACCACCTATCCCAGAGGTACAGAGGCGGAGGTCTCCCACTCGTACATCTCGTTGTCCCGGTGGATGACGATCAGCTCGGCGCTGGTCACCCGCGCCTGGGCCGGGGTGAACTCGCGGGTCGCGAGGGCTCCTTGGACAGGAGCGGCAGGGCCGTCACTCGCGCTGTAGGCCACCGAGACGTGTGGCCTGAAGCCGGTGGGCTTCTCGGGCACGTCGTGCAGTACGTCACCGATGGCACCGCGAATCGCGTCGCGGACCTCGGTCACGGAACCGGCCGGGTGGGCGGGCAGCAGGATGGCCTCCGGGGCCAGCACATGCGGGCCCACCCGGACGTCGAAGGCCGGGACGGCGGCCAGCCTCTCGCTCGCCGCGTCGGCGACGGCGCGGACATCCCGCTCGGCGACCTCGCCGACGAACCCGATGCCCTGCATGGTCAGATGCAGCCACCGGTCCGGGATCAGGGTCAGCTCACCGGCGAACGGAGTGAGCGCGTCCCGGTACTCGGCGGCGAGCCGGTGTACGTCGTCCTGGCCCTCCCACGTCAGATGCCACGTGTAGAACCGCCGCCCGACGCTCCAGCCGGGCCGCCACCACCAGTGGTTCCGCAGGGTGTCCGAGGAAGTGAGAGTCATCCGGCGATCCAACCAGCCCGCGCCAGAGCCTGCGCGCCGTTCCGCGATGACGGCGCGCAGACCGGTGGACCGGAAGCGCCGCCGACATCCTGTGAGCGGGTCGGGCGCTACTGCTCGATGGCCTTGAGTATCTGGTACGCCTCTCGCAGGTCAGCGCTCTCCGGAAGTTCTCGGGCCTCGACCGCCCTGACGACCTCCAGCGCCCGCCAGTGGTTGGACGGGGCCACCTGTCCCGACAGGATGGCCTTCTGCGCGGCATCGCAAGCCTCGTCCAGTCGGTCCTCCTTCAGGAGGGCCAGAGACAGGTCGAGGTTCGCGGAGGCCACGCGGCGCGGCCACTTGGACACATCATCGCTCGGGCTCAGTCGCCTGATGACTTCTCGGGCGTATGGCTCAGCAGCGGAATCCCCCAGCCAGGCAAGGGTCGTCGCCGTGTAGGACAGCGCCTTGGTCGGGTCATACCGGTAGTGATGCTCCGGAGTATCAGGGTTTCCGAGGGAAGCCGACATCTTCTGGACCCGCTCGATCGCCAGATACGTCTCCGACGCGTTTCCCAGCCGCGCGTGAGCCCTGCCCTCCTGTGCGGTCGCCTGAATCATGGCGGAGGTGCCGACCGGGGCGATGTCCTGAGACGTACGGGAAATCTCCACCGCGCGCACGTAGTCACCATCCGTGAGAACGCGCCATGCCTCGGTTTCCTGACACCAGGCTTCGATTTCCGGATGGTTGGCCTCTCTCGCCAGCGTTGCGGCTGTGCGAAGGCGAGCGGTGGCGGCGTCATCCTCCATCAGGTCGATGTGAACGGTGGCCCCCAGCAGGGAGAGCCAGCCGCCGACGACCAGCAGTCGGCGATGCTCGGACAACGTCTTCTTCGCGTCCAAGAGTCTTACGACGTAGGCGGAATGCTTACGCACCTTCCGCAACAGGTCTTCGGGGTCCGACTTGGGATAGGCCATCGCCAATTCATCGAATGACTTCTCCAGTCGACTCAAAGTCACCGGACCCACATCGCTTGCCTGAACGCGTCGTGCCAGCTCCCACGCGTCCATTTCGTCGTCGTGACGTACCGAGGATTCGACTTCGAGCGACAGTCCAAGAAATTCGTTCAGGGCCTGGATCAGCTCTGGAGACGGAGCCTGTTTTCCATTCAGAACGCGACTCAGATAAGCGACTTCGTAGTGCAGTTCGCTGGCCGCACCCCTGAGGCTCTTGCCTTGCTCCCTGAGTGCCTTACGCACCGTGTCGGCAAAATCGATCATGAGAGCTGCTCCCGTTGACTGTTGACCCAGAGCATAGTCAACGCTGGTCAACTCCCTGGCAGATACGGCAGATCGTTGAGTGAACGGACAACACACAAGTGCTCCGGTGGTCGCGTGGAACAGACCTGGAGCTTGGCCGGCCGGTTGGAGTCGACATGGATCACAGTACCGCCGCCCCGCCCAGTCGGGGGAGCGGGGACCTCGCGCCGGTGGGCGGGGCCGCGCTCCTGACAGAGCGCCACATGAATGACAGTGGTCGGTTAAGCGCTCGTTTCCCGAAGACCCGGGCCAGCGTCAGCAAGGCGCGCGAGTTCGCGCGTTTGTTCGCTGACCGCATTGGCGTGGACAGCTTGGCGGGTGACCTGGCCCTGATCGTGTCGGAACTGGTGACCAATGCCGTCCTTCACGGCAAGACCGCGCCCGGCCGACAGGTCGAAGTCGCCCTCGAACACAGCCCCGGACGAGTCCGCGTGGAAGTGCGCGACACCGGCGAAGGAATGCCCCGTAGGCGTCCCAAGGTTCCCTTGGCGGTCTCCGGTCGGGGGCTTGAAATCGTGGACGCCCTTTCCGAAGCGTGGGGAGTCACGGAGCAGGTCGTCGGCAAGACCGTGTGGGCCGAGTTGGTCGTCAAGTCCTCTGAGGCTGCTGGATGATCGGCGACTTCGAGAAGGTCGTTGAATACGCGGTGTGTGTCGACCCGGACGCACAGCAGGGTGTTTCCCACGCATGGTGCATGACGTGCGGAATGCGATCGCGGGAGGCCGAAGATGGGGGCGTCGTAAGGGACTGGTGTCTCCGGCATGCCGAGGAGACCGGGCACAGGCGGTTCCGGGGCGTTGTCACCACATTCCTTGTGGTCGTCCCCGCTCCCGGCCAGTCCGCATGACCCCGGACTGGCCGTCCGCTCGCCTGGCCGGTCTGATCGGGGTCCATCAGCAGACCGTACTGCCCCGAAGTCCTCTGGCCCACGCCAGCAGTTCGGGTTCCGCCAAGCTCGTGCCCAGCCAGTCGTGGTCGAGGTCCGTGCCGGGGAGGGACGGGATCACCGCGACGTGGAGTCCGGCGGCGCGGGCTGAGGCGATGCCCGTGGCCGAGTCCTCGAAGGCGACGGAGTGTCGGGGGGTCGCGCCGAGCGCTTCGCAGGCCGTGAGGTAGAGCTCCGGTGCGGGCTTGGGGGAGCGGACTTCGTCGGCGGCGAAGGTGTGGGTGAAGAGGTCGGTGAGTCCGGCCGACCACAGGGCCGCGTCCAGCAGTTCGCGTGGGCTGTTGCTCGCGACGGCAACGGGTACGGCCGCCCGGCACGCGCGCACCAGTTCCGCCGCCCCGGTGAGGGCCATGGCACCTCGGGACAACTCCTTGCGGACCCGCGCGAGGAGTTCGGCGGCGAGTTCGGCGCCCGCGCCGGGGCGCTCGAGGTACTGGGCCATCGCCTCACCGGCGGCTTCCACGGTGCGGCCGATGGCCAGCGCCTTCTGCTCCGGGCCGAAGGGGTGACCGTGCTCGGCGAAGATGGCCGATTCGGCGACGGTCCAGCAGGCTTCGGTGTCGACCAGCAGGCCGTCACAGTCGAAGACCACGGCCTCGGCTCGGGCGGGGAGCGAGCGCATACGGGAATCCCTTCGCGGTGGACACGGTGGATCTTGCGCTCACCCTAGGGTGAGACCCGCGAGAGAAGCCGCGATCCTGCCCGGAATCAGGCAGGCGCAGGCCGGTTCCCGGTGCGAAAAGAGGGCAGCCCGCCGATAGGGGGAAGATCGGCGGGCTGCCCGTGGTGGTGCCGCAGTGGCTAGTGGACGGAGTGCTCGTCGAGGGGGAACGTTCCGCCGACGACGTCCTCCGCGAAGGACTTCGCCGCGTCGCCCATGACCTCACGGAGCGCCGCGTACTTCTTGACGAACTTCGGGACCCGGCCCGAGGTCAGACCGAGCATGTCGGTCCAGACGAGGACCTGCGCGTCGGTGTCCGGGCCCGCGCCGATGCCGACCGTCGGGATGTGGAGGACACGGGTGACCTCGGCCGCGAGCTCCGCGGGGACCAGCTCCAGCACGACCGCGAACGCGCCCGCGTCCTGCACCGCCTTGGCGTCGCGGAGCAGCTGCTGGGCCGCCTCCTCGCCGCGCCCCTGGACCCGGTAGCCCATGGCGTTGACGGACTGCGGGGTGAGGCCGATGTGGGCCATCACCGGGATGCCGGACTCGACCAGCAGCCGGATCTGTTCGTGCGACCGCTCGCCGCCCTCCAGCTTGACCGCGCCCACCCCGGCCTCCTTGACCAGCCGGGTCGCCGAGCGCAGCGCCTGCACCGGGCCCTCCTGGTAGGAGCCGAAGGGGAGGTCGCCGACGATGAGGGCGCGGCTGGTGCCGCGTACGACGGCGGCGGAGAGCATGGTCATCTCGTCGAGGGTGACCGGCACGGTGGTCTCGTAGCCGAGATGGCAGTTGCCCGCCGAGTCGCCCACGAGGAGGACGGGGATGCCCGACTCGTCGAAGACGGAGGCGGTCATCGCGTCGTAGGCGGTGAGCATGGGCCACTTCTCGCCCCGCTCCTTGGCGAGGGCGATGTCGCGGACCGTGATGCGGCGGGTGCCCTTTCCTCCGTACAGCGTCTTGCCGTCGGAGGGCTTCGTCTGGGCAGCCGAGAGCTGCGTCATGGCAACGGCTCCTTCAGTTCATCTCGAGGCGCCCTTTCGGCGTCCCCGGATCGGTTCCATGGTGGCACTTCGTGCCGGAGGTGGCCAGAGGGGCCCCACGCCGGGCGTCCCGCCGCGCAATACCTCGGCAAAGGAATTCAGATACGAGACGGTGCCGTATTGAAATGAGTCTACGATCGGGCACATGACAACCTCCGTCCCTGCCCCCCGGATACCGGAAGCCGTGCACCGGCGCCGCTGGGCGATCCTCGGCGTGCTGATGCTGAGCCTGCTCATCGTGGTGCTCGACAACTCGATCCTGAACGTCGCCATCAAGACCATCGCCACCCCGGCGCCCACCGGTCTCGGCGCCACGCAGAGCGAGATCGAGTGGGCGATCAACTCGTACACCCTGGTCTTCGCCGGTCTGCTCTTCACCGCCGGGCTCATCGGTGACCGGCTCGGCCGCAAGAAGGTGCTGCTCGGCGGGCTGGTGGTGTTCGGCATCGGCTCCGCGCTGGCCGCCGAGTCAGGCTCCCCGGGCCAGCTGATCACCTACCGCGCCGTGATGGCCCTCGGTGCCGCCTTCGTCATGCCCGCCACCCTGGCCGTGCTGATGAACGTCTTCGAGCGCTCCGAGCAGCCCAAGGCCATCGGCATCTGGGCGGGCGGGGTCGGTCTCGCCATCGCCATCGGCCCGATCACCGGCGGCGCGCTGCTGGACCACTTCTGGTGGGGCTCGGTCTTCCTGATCAACGTGCCCATCGTGCTGGTCGCCCTCGCCCTGATGGTCTGGCTGGTCCCCGACTCCCGCGACCCCAAGCCCGGCCGCCTGGACCCCGTCGGCGTGGTGCTCTCCGTGCTCGGCCTGGTCCTGCTGGTCTACGGCATCATCAAGGGCGGCGAGCTGGCCGACTTCACCGACGCCAAGGTGCTGGCCACGATCATCGCCGGTGTCGTCGTCCTGGTCGGCTTCGTGGTCTACGAGAAGCGCAGCGACCACCCCTCGCTGGACGTGACCTACTTCCGCAACAAGGTCTTCTCGGCCGCCATGGCCGCCATCGCGCTGGTCTTCTTCGCGCTGATGGGCGTCACGTTCTTCGGCGTCTTCTACACCCAGAGCGTGCGCGGCTACTCGCCGCTGGAATCCGGCCTGCTGATGCTGCCGCTGGCCGCCGCCCAGATGATCTTCGCGCCGCGCGCCCGGCTGCTGGTCGACCGGTTCGGCAACAAGGCCACCACCACCGCGGGCATGCTGCTGATCGCCGCCACCCTGGCCGCGTTCGCCACCTTCGAGGCCGACACGCCCATCTGGCTGCTGGAGGTCGTCTTCTTCCTCATGGGCACCGGCATGGCGCACATCATGACCCCGACCTCGGTCGTCATCATGCAGGCCCTGCCCCGCGAGAAGGCCGGCTCCGCCTCCGCGCTCAGCAACACCTTCCGCCAGGTCGGCGGCGCCCTCGGCATCGCCGTACTCGGCTCGGTGCTCGCCACCTCCTACCGCAACGGCATCGAGGACAAGCTCGGCGCGCTGCCGCCCGGCCTGCGCGACACCGCGGGCGAGTCCATCGAGGCCACCCTCGGCATCGCCGAGAAGCTCGGCCCGCGCGGCCAGGCCCTCGTCACGCCCGCCCACGACGCCTTCCTGCACGCCATGCACGTCACCGCCCTGTGGGGTACGGGCGTCGCGCTGGTCGGCGCCGTCGTCGTCGCCGCGTTCCTGCCGGGCAGGCCCCCGGCCGCCCAGGCGGGCGAGCGCGAGCCCGAACTGATCAGCACCGGCGACTGAAGGTCCCGAGGGAGGCTGCCGCTGCGGGAGAATCCTCCGCAGCACACCGAGAGGACGACGTAGACGTGAGCCTTGCCGCAGACCGGCCCGCGCAGCCCACCCCCGCCCGGGGCAGGCCCCGCAGCGAGACCGTGGAGCGCGCCATCCTGGAAGGCGTGATGAAGCTCCTGGAGGACGGCGTACCCCTGGCCGACCTCTCCATCGAGCGGGTCGCGCGCACCGCCGGGGTCGGCAAGGCCACCATCTACCGCCGCTGGAGCGGCAAGGAGGAACTGTTCGTCGACGTCATGCGCGCCGCCGAACCCCCCGACCCGGAACTCCCCGGCACCTCCATGCGCGACGACCTCGTCGTCATGCTGGAGACCCTGCGCCGCCGGGGCCTGGCCAGCCGGTCCTCGGCGATCATGCACAACGTCTACGTCCAGGCGAAGTGCAGCCCCCGCATCTGGGCCGCCTACGAGGCGAGCGTCATAGCGCCCCGCCGCGCCCTCACCCTGGACGTGCTGCGCCGGGGCCAACGCGACGGCGAACTGCGCGCCGACATCGACGTGGAACTGGCCAACGACATGTTCGTCGGCGCCATGCTCGTACGCACCGTCCTGCGCCCCGACGCCGACCTTCCCGAGGGGCTGTCGGAGGAGATCGTCGACACGTTGCTCGTCGGCCTACGGCCCGTCAGACCGTAGGTTCCGCAGCCCGGATGTGCGTGTTTCGTCACAGAACCCCTCCGTGGCAGGGGTTCTCGGAACTGCCGGCGCCGCCTCGCACGTCCTCGTCTTCCGAACGGCCGTCATGGGACGGCGGAACGAAGCCGGACATCCCCTAGGGTCGTACACACACACGGGGGGATGACGGAGAGCACGGCAGGCAGTGAGGCACACGGTATGGCGCAGCAGGCGTACATGACGGAGACGGACAACGGCGGCTCGGGCCCCGAGCGACCAGTGTCCCGGCTTCGACGCCTGGCGCACCGGCTGTTCGGTGGCTGGCGCGGCGACCCGGGGATCTGGCGCCGGGGCCTGGTCACCGCCGCGGTCGCGCTGGCGCTGGCGCTGGTGATGCTGGTGCACTCGCGCATCCCCAACCGGCTCGGCAACCTCGGCAGCCTCATCGAGACCTTCCTGCCCTGGCTGGGCCTGGCGATCCCGGTGCTGCTGGTGCTCGGCTTCGTCCGCCGCTCCGCCACCGCGCTGATCGCGGTGCTGCTCCCGGCGATCGTCTGGCTGAACCTGTTCGGCGGGCTGCTGCTCACCGACAAGTCGGGCACCGGCGGGGAACTGGTCGTCGCCACCCACAACGTGAACGCCGACAACCCCGACCCGGCCGCCACCGCCCGCGACGTCTCCGCCTCCGGCGCCGACATGGTCGCCCTGGAGGAGCTGCCCGCCTCCGCCGTGCCGGTGTACGCCGACGCGCTCAAGGCCACGTACCCCTACCACGCGGTGGAGGGCACGGTCGGGCTGTGGAGCAAGTACCCGATGAGCCAGGTGCGGGCGGTCGACATCAAGCTCGGCTGGAAGCGCGCCATGCGGGCCACCGTCTCCACCCCGGACGGCCTGGTCGCGGCGTACGTCGCCCACCTGCCCTCGGTGCGGGTGAAGCTGGAGGCCGGGTTCACCGCCCGGCAGCGCGACAAGAGCGCCGACGCCCTCGGCGAGGCCATCGCGGACGAGACCCTCACCCGGGTCGTGCTGCTCGGCGACCTCAACGGCACGATGAACGACCGCTCGCTCAACGCCGTCACCTCCCAGCTCCGCTCCACGCAGGGCGCGGCGGGCAGCGGGTTCGGGTTCAGCTGGCCGGCCGCGTTCCCGATGGCGCGGATCGACCAGATCATGGTCAAGGGCGTCGAGCCGGAGAGCTCCTGGACCCTGCCGCGCACCAACAGCGACCACCTCCCGGTGGCGGCCCGTGTGAAGCTCGACACGCCCTCGTAACCCGCTGGAATAGTGGCCTTGAAAGACTTTGTTCCGTACGGGAACATAGAAGATTCCCCCTGAGCCCTGTACGGCACTTTCGTCTGGAGAGGTCCCTTCATGCCCCTGGCCCTGCTCGCCCTTGCCGTGGGCGCCTTCGGCATCGGTACCACCGAGTTCGTGATGATGGGCCTGCTGCCCGACGTCGCGGACGACCTGCACATCTCGATCCCGACCGCGGGACACCTGGTCTCGGCGTACGCGCTGGGCGTCGTCATCGGCGCCCCGCTGCTGGCCGCCGTCACCGCGCGGATGTCCCGCCGTACCGTGCTGATCGGCCTCATGGCCCTGTTCGTCGCGGGCAACGCGCTCTCCGCGCTCGCCCCCGGCTACGAGTCCCTGCTCGCCGCCCGCTTCCTCAGCGGCCTGCCGCACGGCGCCTTCTTCGGCGTCGGCGCGGTCGTCGCCACCGGCATGGTCGCGCCGGAGCGCAAGGCCCGCTCGGTGTCCCTGATGTTCCTGGGGCTGACCGTCGCCAACGTCGCGGGCGTGCCCGTGGCCACGCTGATGGGCCAGAACCTGGGCTGGCGGGCCACCTTCCTCGGGGTGAGCGCCATCGGCCTCGCCGCGATAGCCGCGCTGGCCCTGCTCATACCGCGCGACCACACCCACGCCACCGCGGCCGGGCTGCGCCACGAGCTGGCCGCGCTGAAGTCCGTGCCGGTGTGGCTGGCGCTCGGTACGACGGTCGCGGGCTTCGGCGCGCTGTTCGCCGCGTACAGCTACGTCACCCCGATGCTGACCGACTCCGCCGGGTTCGCCCCGGCCAGCGTGACGCTGCTGCTCGCGCTGTTCGGCGTCGGCGCCACCGCGGGCAACCTGCTCGGCGGGCGCCTCGCCGACCACGCGATGCGGGGCACGCTCTTCGGCGGGCTCGCCGCGCTCGGCGTAGTCCTGGCACTCTTCCCGGTGCTGATGCGCGCCGAGTGGAGCGCCGCGCTCGGCGTGACCCTGCTCGGCATGGCCGCGTTCGTCACCGGCTCCCCGCTCCAGCTCATGGTCATGGAGAAGGCCGCCGCGGCCCCCTCCCTCGCCTCCTCCGCCAACCAGGCCGCCTTCAACCTGGCCAACGCCGGCGGCGCCTGGATCGGCGGCCTCGCCCTCGCGGCGGGCTTCGGCGCGACCTCCCCGGCGCTGGCCGGTGCACTGCTCGCGGTGCTCGGTCTGGGCGTCGCGGGCGTCGCGTATGGCGTGGACCGGCGGCGCGCGGCTGTCCCTGCGGGACGGCTGGTGGCGGCGCACGTCCCCGAGCCGCAGGAGCAGGTACACCGCTGACTCCGGCCGACCGACGGCTGTCGGGCCCCGTCCTTCCCTTTCCACAGGGGGTGGACGGGGCCTCTTGCGTGCTCGATCAGACCGGCCAGTCGTCCTCGGGATCGTCGAGCCACACGAGCTGACGTCCGTCGGCGCGGACGGTGAGACCGAACCGGTCGATGCCGGGCCGTCCGGCGGCCCTCCACCAGTCGAGTTCTCTTGAGACCTCGTCCCAGAGCCGTCGCGGCCCGGCCTGCCAGACGTCCGCCTTCCGGCCGTCGTGCAGCAGGGCGCAGGCCCACGAGCGGTCCGTGAGCCCGTAGAACCAGACGGGCCGCGACCCGTCCTGCTTCGCCGCGACGGACTGATGGCAGTCGCGCACCCTGAGTCCCAGGACGAACGTGGCCGGGTCGAAGCGGTCCGCGCCGAGGAGATCGGCCTCGGTCACCTCCGCCGTCGAGTGCTCCGCCTCGGTCACGCCGTCCGGGACGTACGTCTCATGACCGGCGAAGGGGAGCCGTTGGGCGCGCAGCTTCATGAACTCGGCGGGGCCCACGAACCTCCCGCATGCATGTCCGTCAGCGACTTCGAGCCGGACGATCGCGTCGGCGTTGCTGTAGTGCGTCCCCCAGGGGGCGACGATCAGTCCATGCTCGTGGGTCTGCTCGATCCAGGTGGGCGGCAGCTGCCGGACTCCGGCGGTGGCGATGACCCGGTGGAACGGTGCGCCGTCCGGGTCGCCTCGGGCGCCGTCCCGGGTGAGTACCGTGCCGAGCAGACCCGCCGCTTTGAGCCTTTCGCGTGCGGTGTCGGCGACCTGCGGGTCGATCTCGATGCTCGTGACGTTCGGCGCGCCGAGCCGGGCCGCGAGCAGACCGGCGTTCCAGCCGGTGCCGGTGCCGATCTCCATGACACGGTCGCCGGGGCGTACGTCGAGTGCGGCCAGCATCCGGAAGACGACCGAAGGCATCGAGGCGGACGAGGTCGGCACCCCACCGGGCCCGGCGCCGCCCCCGTCGTCCCACTGGGTGACGACAGGCACGTCCGCACAGGCGTAGCCCTCCCAGACATCCGGCTCGGTACGGCGGTCCACACGCGTGCTCTCGCCGCTGTCCATGTCGTGCGCCCAAAAGACGTCCGGCAGGAAGCCCGAACGGGGCACGGCCAGGAGAGCGGACGACCAGTCCGGGGTCAGTGCCCCGGACGCCCCGAGGGAACGGGCCAGCGCGGCCCGCTCCCCCGTCATGTCGGCCGACGCCATCAGGCGGCGAACCTCGGGCCACCGTCGGGAGACGGCGGCGTCGGCGGCCCCGGCCAGGGCTGCCCGGGCAACTTGTCGCCGCCCTCGCCACCAGCGGCGGCCAGCAGGTGCGTCATGTGTGTCTCCCTCGTCTTCGACATCGTGGGCCCGTCCGGCGGGTGCCGGAAGGGGTGGGACCGTTCTGCCGGGGCCCGGCACAACGGGGTTCAGGTGGTGGGCGGTCACACCGCGCGGAGCGTGACCTCACCGCGCTGCCACACCGCCGGGCAGACGTCACCGGCATGCCGGAAGCTGTAGTACGGCGCGTTCGACACGGGTCCGTTCCAGCGGTACGGCATGACCAGCGGCTCGGCGAGGCGTACGGTCTGCCGACAGCGCAGGCATGTCACCCCGTCCGTACCCATGGCGTGATCGTGGGCTTCGATGTACGCCTCCGCCAGAGGCAGGCTGTCCGTGCACCGCCGGAGCGCACAGGCGGAGCACGACTCGACGTGGACGGCCCAGCCGAGGTAGGCGGCGACCTTGGCGAGGCGCTTCGTCCAGCACGCCTTGCAGGCCCGGCTCCACAGCCCGGGCGCAGGGTCGAGCGGCTCCAACTCGTCCGCGCCCTGGCACCAGAGGCAGGCGTCCCCGGCCCGCTGGGCGCCAGTCATCTCCGACAGGCTGGGCAGCTCGACCATCAGCACGGTCTGCCCCAGCCATTCCGGGCCCTCATGGCCCGACGTGGTCGTATGGCCCTGTCCCGAAGCGGACTTGGCACTCATCGGGCCGCCCCCGGCGTCCGGTGCATCGGGCACTCGCACGGCGGCATCGAGCTGCTCATCAATCCCAGCGGGAGCAGTTTCGTGGGGCGCGGGACCACCAAGGTGGCCTGCGGCGGCTCGGTGACAATGCCCTGGCGATCCACTCGGTAGACCCTGATCGTCATCGCCGCACCCGACTCACCCTTGTCGGACGGGGTGGCCGGGACAGTGCCGTTCGTCATGTCAGCGCTCCTTCATTGGCGTTGACCATGCCCCTGGGTCGGTCGCGTCGGCCGCCGGGGTACCTGCGTCTGGGGGCGCCGCATCGTGCTCCGGCGCCCTTCCAACGGTGCCGTTTTTCGCAGTCGGCGTCACGGGCACGCGTGCCCAAGTTCTTTGGACGCCGGAGGCCCTTGCTACCAGCAGCGATGCCGCGTTCCGGACCACAAAGCGGTCGTCCGGGACATCCGTTTCGGGGTGACGGCCACTCAGTCGAGCCCCTTGGTCGCTACCTTGAGGACACCAAGTACCTGTGCAGGGAGCACGCTATGACCGCCCCTATGAAGCCCGGCTCGAAAGCCGACCGGGGTGCCCTCCGCACTGCGATGCTGGCCAAGGGCGCCAGCCATCTGGACATCGCGGTGGAGATGCGTACCCGCTATCGGATGCGTCCGCGCGAAGCATGGCGGCATGCCCTGGGCTGGACCCTCCAGGATGCGGCCGACCGCATTACTCAAGCCAGCGCCGGGCGTCCCGGTGAGGCCGTGGGCGCGGACGCCTCGCTGGTCGGGAAGTGGGAGAAGTGGCCGTCGCCGGGGGCGCGGCGGCCCAGCCTTGCCGTTCTGTTAGCCATGGCTGCGGCGTACGGCTGCACCCCGGCCGACCTCCTCGACCTGGAGGACCGCAACGTGCTGCCGGAGAGAGACCTCCGCGTCCTCAGCAGCACACGCGACGTTCCCGCCGAGGCCCGAGCCATCATCGAGGTGCCGCCCTCCGTGCACGTGCCCGAGCCCGTCGGTTCCGACCTGGTTCGACTCGCGGCCGACGAGTCCGCCGCCTGGGCGACATGGGCCGAAGCGTCCAACATCGGGGACATCGCCCTCGATCAGCTCATGGCCGAGACCCGGGCGCTGGCCTCCGACTACCTCACATCCGATCCGATCGTCCTCTTCACGCGGACCCGCGCCCTGCGGGACCGGGTGTTCGCCCTGCTCGAAGGCCACCGGTACCCACGGCAGTCCGGAGAGTTGTACCTCTACGCCGGGTATCTCTGCGGGCTGCTCGCCTGGATGTCGTCCGACCTCGGGCAGCTCCGCGACGCCGACACCCAGGGCCGCACAGCCTGGCTGTGCGCCGAGCTGACCGGACACGACGACTTACGCGCCTGGGTGCTGTCCACCCGCTCGGCGATCGCCTTCTCGCGTGGTTGCCACCACGACGCCATCGGCTTCGCCCGGCGCGGCGCCACTTACCCCACCACTGGTTCTGTCGCCGTACTCCTCGCCTGCCAGGAGGCCGACGCGTGGTCGGAGCTGGCCGCGGTCGACAAAGCCCTGGGCTCCTTGGCCCGCGCCTATCAAGCCCGTGATGCCGCTACCGGCGAGGATGAGGTGGGTGGCATCTTCGCGTGCCCGCAGGCCCGCCTGGAGAACTATGCGGCTGCGGTGAACCTACGGTCCGGCCGTCCCGCTGACGCCCTGCTCGCCGCGACACGCGCACACGAGCTGATCGTTGCTCAGCCGGTCCGGGCGTACGGCACGAAGGCGCAGATCCACATCAGCCAGGCCGCCGCTCATCTCGCCGCTGGTGAGGCCGAGGGGGCGCTGGAGGCCCTGGAGCCCGTGCTCGTCCTTCCGCCGAACCAGCGTCTGGCCCCGGTCGCGCGCCGACTCGGTGAACTGACCACCGGCACGAAGGGTGGCGGAGTCGCCGCGATCAGCCTGTGCGCCGCCATCGAGGAGTGGTGCGTGGACTCCGCTCCGCGACGCCTCGCGCTCTCGCCAGGCACCGGCGCGGCCTGATTGGATCGCCGCATGACTCTCACTTCCTCGGACACCCTGCGGAACCACTGGTGGTGGCGGCCCGGCTGGAGCGTTGGTCGGCGGTTCTACACGTGGCACCTGACGTGGGAGGGCCAGGACGACGTACACCGGCTCGCCGCCGAGTACCGCGACGCGCTCGCCCCGTTCGTCGGTGAGCTGACCCTGATCCCGGATCAGTGGCTGCATCTGACCATGCAGGGCATCGGGTTCGTCGGCGAGGTCGCCGAGAAGGATGTCCGCGCCATCGCCGACGCCGCGAGCGGGCGACTGGCTGCCGTACCTGCCTTCGACGTCCAAGTGGGCCCGCACGTGCTGGACCCGGAGGCCGTCCTGCTGACCGTCCACCCGGCCGGTTCAGTGGCCGAGGTCCGCGACGCGATCCGCGGTGCCATCGGCGACGTACTGCACGACGTGCCAGAGAATGCCACCGGCTTCAGGCCACACGTCTCAGTGGCCTACAGCGCGAGCGACGGCCCGGCCGCCCCCGTCGCCGAAGCCCTCGCAGCACGCGAGTTCACCCCCGCCCACGCGCGGGTGACCCACGCCGAACTGATCGTCATCCACCGCGACAACGAGATGTACAAGTGGGAGACCTTCGCGACCGTACCGCTGGGATAGGCGTCGTACGTGGCGATGGCGGGCGGTGCGGCGTGCCCGGATGTGTTTCAGCAGGCGACCACGTCGAGCAGGTCCATCAGCCTGTCGATGTGCCAGTCGGCCACCCTGGCCGCGTCCTGGTCGGCCCACAGGTGACCCCACGGGCCGCGGCGCAGATGGGCGGTTCTGAGTCCGGCCGCGGCCGCCGGGCCGATGTCGTTGGCCGGATGGTCGCCGACGTAGACGGTCCGCTCGGCGGGTGCCTGGGCGGCTTCGAGGACTCGGCGGAAGAACTCCGTCTGAGGCTTCGCCACTCCCCACTCTCCCGATGTCGCGATGACGTCGGCCGGGAGGTCCAGGCCGCGCAGCAGTTCACCGGCGCGGGCGGTCTGGTTCCCGGCGATGACGACGCGGAGTCCGGCCTGCCGAAGCGCTGCCAGCGCCGGGCGGACGTCGTCGTAGAGGTCCGTCTCATCGAACTGTTCGCCGAGACCGGCCGCCTCACGCGCCGCGTACTCGGCCGCCAGGTCGATGCCCGGACGGAGAAGCCGCAAGGCATCCGCGTTGTCCCGCCCCTGGGCGACGACGGCTCCGACGAGGGCGGACACGGTATGGCGGGGCACGCCGAGCCAGTCGGCCCAGGACGCCCAGTACCGGTCGTCACGGGTGAGCGTCTCGCCGACATCGAACACAACGGTCTCCATCATGCGGGCACCCTAGGGGAGGCCGGGCGTCACCGGCCTTGGATACGCTGCCCCCGGAGCCTGTCAGGAGGGGTCATGGCGAAGGTCACCATCAGTCTGGACGCCGATCTGGCCATCGAGGTCATGCTGCTGGCCGGTACCAGGAGTCCGCAGGACGCGGTCGAGTTGATCGTCCGGGATTACCTGGCGCGGGGGCATCGCACCGAGGCCCGTACCGGGAACGCCGCCGACCAGGAGCGTCTCGCGGACCGGCGGTCGGCGCCGGAAGAGGGGCGGTGAGTGCCGCGGTCGTGCTGAGCACGGAGGACCTTCGCGCGGTCACCGCGTTCGCCGCGGGCTCCGCCGAGACCGTGCTCGGGATCTTCGAGGCGGATCAGCCCGACGACTCGCGCCCACGCGCCGCCATCGATGCCGCGTGGGCGTTCGCGCGCGGTGGTGAGCGAGGGAAGGCGCTGCGGGACACGGCGTGGGCGGCGCTCAAGGCAGCCCGGAGCGCGGACACGGCGGCCGGGCGGGAGGCGGCGCGGGCGGCGATGGCCGCGGCCGGGGCCGCCTATCTGCATCCGCTGGCCAAGGCCACCCAGGTCAAGCACATCCTCGGCGCCGGGGCCCATGCGGCGAGGGTGGCGGAGCTGGTCGCCGGTGAGGGTGCGGCCGACCACCTCGAGCGGACGGTGCGGCGGGCGACACCTCTCGTCGTCGACGTACTCAGCCGCTACCCGGCCGCTCCCGACGGCGGCGGCCGGGTGGGCGAGCTGACCCGCCTGCTGGACACCACCCTGCGCACCCGCCGCCCCGCGTAGCTACGCCCGCTCCCGCCACCCATTCGTGATCGGCAGCCGCCGGTCCTTGCCGAACCCCTTCCGGGAGATCTTCGTGCCCGGCGGGTACTGGCGGCGCTTGTACTCGGCGGTGTCGACCATGCGGAGGATCTTGACCACCAGGTCACGGTCGAAGCCCGCCGCCACGATCGCGTCGGCGCCCTGGTCGTGGTCGACGTACATGTCGAGGATCGCGTCCAGGACGGGATAGTCCGGCAGGGAGTCGGTGTCGACCTGGCCGGGGCGCAGCTCGGCGCTGGGCGGCTTGCTGATCGAGTTCTCCGGGATCGGCGGGGTCTCACCGCGCTCCTCGGCGGCCCGGTTGCGGTAGCGGGCCAACTGGAACACCGAGGACTTGTACACGTCCTTGATCGGGCCGTACGCGCCCACCGAGTCGCCGTACAGCGTCGAATAGCCCACCGCCAGCTCGGACTTGTTGCCCGGCGCCAGCACGATGTGGCCCTCCTGGTTGGACACCGCCATCAGCAGCGTGCCGCGCAGCCGCGACTGGAGGTTCTCCTCCGCGAGCCCGTCCAGGTCCAGCGCGCCCATGTACGCGTCGAACATCGGCTCGATCGACACCGTGCGGAAGTTGAGCCCGGTGCGCCGGGCCAGCTCGGCCGCGTCGCTCCGGGAGTGCTCGGAGGAGTACTTCGACGGCATCGAGATCCCGTACACGTTCTCCGGGCCCACCGCGTCGCACGCGATCGCGGCCACCAGCGCCGAGTCGATACCGCCGGACAGACCGATCAGCACCGAGCGGAAGCCGTTCTTGACGACGTACGCCCGCAGGCCGGTCACCAGCGCGCCGTAGACCTCCGCGTCGTCGTCCAGCCACTCGGCGCGGCCGCCGGTGTACTCCGGCTCGTAGGACGGCACGGGCTCCGAGGAGAGGACCACGCGGTCGATGCGCAGTCCGTCGTCGACGACACCGGTCGGCGCGTCCGGGTCGGCGGCGGGCAGGTCCAGGTCCAGCAGCAGGCAGGTCTCCTCGAACTGCGGCGCCCGCGCGATCACCTCGCCGTCCGCGCCGACCACGATCGAGTCACCGTCGAAGACCAGCTCGTCCTGGCCGCCGGTCATGGCGAGGTAGGCGGTGGTGCAGCCCGCCTCCTGGGCCCGCTTGCGGACCAGCTCCAGCCGGGTGTCGTCCTTGTCCCGCTCGTACGGTGAGGCGTTCACCGAGAGCAGCAGGCCCGCGTGGGCCGAGCGGGCGGCGGGGACGCGGCCGCCGTCCTGCCAGAGGTCCTCGCAGATGGCGAGCGCCACGTCCACCCCGTGCACCCGGATCACCGGCATGGTGTCGCCGGGCACGAAGTAGCGGAACTCGTCGAAGACGCCGTAGTTCGGCAGGTGGTGCTTGGCGAAGGTGAGGACCACCTCGCCCCGGTACAGCACCGCCGCCGCGTTCTGCGGGGCACCGGCGGGCTGGCCGTACCTCGGCTGCGCGGTCGCCGAGCGGTCGAGGTAGCCGACGACCACCGGCACCTCGCCGAGCCCCTCCTCGGCCAGCCGGGCGGCCAGCGTGCGCACGGCGGCGCGGGAGGCTTCGACGAAGGAGGAGCGCAGGGCGAGGTCCTCCACGGGATACCCGGTCAGCACCATCTCAGGGAACGCGACCAGATGCGCTCCCGCCTCGGCCGACCGCCGGGTCCGGCGGAGGACCGACTCGGTGTTGCCGGCGATGTCGCCGACCCGGGCATCGATCTGATTCAGGGCGAGACGAAGTTGAGGCACCCCGCCAGTGTAATCGTCAGAGCGACGCGATGTAGGGGCGTGAGGTGTCTGCCACCTCACGCCCCCGTCATCGGACCCTGTGGACCCTGAGGATCAGCGGATCAGTGACCCTTGTACGACCGCACGTAGCCGTTCGCGGGGGAGCCCACGCCGGTCACGTCGTCGTAGCCCTTCACCGCGTGCAGCGAGCTGTCCTTGCCGAGGCTGCGGACCGAGGTCGCCAGACCGCCCGTGTCGTCCACGCCGTTCACGAAGTCGACGCGGACGACCGCGAGGTCGGAGCCGGTCGGCTTGTCGGTGACGTCGTGGAAGACGCCCGCCTTGCCGTAGCGCTGGTAGATCGACGGGTTGGCGAAGCCGATCGCCTTGCCGCCGCGCGCCTCCTGCGCCAGCGCCTGGACCGCCGCGATCACCGGGGCGGCCAGCGAGGTGCCGCCGATGCGGTACTCGCCGTAGCGCTCACTGCCGTCCGGGTAGGACTGGGTGATGCCCTCCAGGAAGCCGGTGTTCGGGTCGGCCACGGCCGAGATGTCCGGGACCACGCGGTTACCGGCCTTGTGGTGCACACCTGCCAGCGCGCCCGGGACGATCCCCTTCTGGTAGTAGGGCTCCGCCACGGTACGGCTGGTGCCGCCGCCCGCGCCCGAGGTGAAGGCGCCGGGGAAGCCGGTCCAGCTCTTGCCGTCGGCCGACAGGGTGGCCTTCTCGGTGCCCCAGCCGGTCTCGAACTGGTAGGCGTTGCCCTTGCCGACGGCCAGCGACGTACCGCCGACCGCGGTCACCCAGGCGGAGTTGGCCGGGGTGTCGACCTGCTTCACGCCGGGCTTGGTGTCCGTGGCGGTGTTGGCCACCTCGTCACCGTCGTCACCCGAGGAGAAGTAGAAGCCGATGCCCTGCACGGCGCCGAACTGGAAAACCTGGTCGTACGCGGCGGCCAGGTCCGGCGTCTGGTTGGCCTCGATGTCGCCCCAGGAGTTGGAGACGATGTCGGCCAGGTGGCTGTCCACGACCTTGCTGAGCGCGTCGAGCAGGTCGTCGTCGTTGCAGGACGCGGCGCCCACGTAGGTGACGTCGGCGTTCGGCGCCACCGCGTGCACGGCCTCGACGTCGAGGGTCTCCTCGCCGTACCAGCCGGAGGCGTCGCACTCGTCGGCCCCGGTGTGCGTGTACTTCTTCGGCAGCACCTGGTGCAGCTGGCCGGTCTTCCAGGCCGCGTCACCGTTGCGCTTGGCGTAGGTGCCCGCGTCGAAGGCGATGGTCGGCGAGGCGTAGGCGTCCGTGATGGCGACCCGGACGTGCTTGCCGGTGTACGTGCCCGCGCCGTAGGCCGCCCGCAGCTGCTTGCCGGTGTAGCCCTTGATCGCGTACGGGATCTTCTTGCCGTACGCGTCCGGCAGCGAGGTCGCGGTCTTCGAGCCGTAGTACGAGGAGAACGGACCGGCGTTCGCGAACGCGGCCGCCGGACCGGGCAGTTGGTCGGCGACGTGCGACGTGTGCGGGGCGTTGTCCAGACCGGTGACGGTCAGCACGGCGCCCTTCAGCCCGGCCGGTACGGACGCCGTCTGCTGCGGGGCGCGGTAAGTCCGCGCGCCCTTGGCGTAGTTGTGCAGCTGGGTGCCGAACGCCTTCTCGGCGGCGGCCACGTCACCGGAGACGGAGACGTAGTGCGCGGTGACCCCGGTGACCGTCAGACCGGCCGACCTCAGCCAGGACTTGACGGCGGTCACCTGGGCCTTGGTGGCCCCGAAGCGGGCCTGCGCCTGCCGGGCGTCGAGGTGCTTGCCGTACAGCGGAGACGCCGGGTCGGAGACGGCCTTGGCGTAGGCGGCCAGTCCGGCCGCGTCCCGCCCGGCCAGGTAGACGCGGGCCTGCACCTGGGCGCTGTCGGCGGTGGCGCCCTTGTCCGCCTTCGCCGTGGCCCACAGCGGCCGGGTGCCCGTCAGCGCGTTGCGCGCCGGGGTGCCGTCCGCGTGGGCCGCCGGTATGCCGAGCGCCAGCGCCCCGGCGATCATCGGCAGCGTCGCCGCCATGCTCACACCGGCGCGCGTCTTGGCGCGGTTGGATCTCATAGAACCCCCTGCGATGCGTTTCGCATGCATGTCGTGGTCGGAACGTCGCGGATGCGCGCCGGTGAAGCGGCGGTGTCGACCGGCGTGGAGATCGCACGATGGGGGCCACTCTTGCCGATGAACCGTTCATGTCAGGGGAAGCTAAAGGTCAAGAGAACCTCAAGTAACCATGAACAGACCCGACTTGGCTCGAATCCGTCACGAACGAGCGGACGCGTCCGTCACGAACGAGGAGCCGCGCCCCGCTTCTTGAGCATGTCGGCCATCAGCTGGATCTCCGACCGCTGGGCGTCGACCATCCCCCGCGCGAGCCGCTGCTCCGGCCCCGCCGCACACCGGGCCACACACCCCTCGGCCATGTGCACCCCGCCCTTGTGGTGCTCCGTCATCAGCTGGAGGTAGAGCACCTCAGCCGCCCGCCCCTTGAGCGAACTCAACCTGCTCAGCTCGGAGTTGGTCGCCATGCCCGGCATCAGCGCGCCGTCCTGCCCGGGCGGCATGTCACCCATGCCCATCCAGGTCATCGGCGGCTTCGCGGACACCTTCGGCAGCCCCCACAGATCCAGCCAACCGAGCAGCATCCCGCGCTGGTTGGCCTGGGTCTGCGCGATGTCGTACGCGAGCCGCCGCACCTCCTCGTCGCCGGTGCGGTCGCGCACCAGGTACGACATCTCCACGGCCTGCTGATGGTGCACGGCCATGTCCCGCGCGAACCCCGCGTCGGCCGACTCCGCGCCCGGCACCCGTACCGCGACGGAGTCGCTCTCCCCACCAGCCGCGTACCCCCCGGCCCCCGCCGCGACGACGGCCAGCAGCGCGGCACCGGCCGCCAACCCGACGTACCCGCGCCTCACTTCATGACCCCACCCGTGCAGGGGGCGCCCAGCTCCGGGGTCTGCTTGCCCTGCACATAGGTGGCGAAGAACTTGTCGACCTCCGGGTCGGACGCGCTCTTGACGCTCACCTGGTGCCCCCACGCCGAAAGGATCAGCGGCGCGTCCTGGTCCGCGTACGGGCTCATCAGCGAGTACGGCGTCCGCTTCACCTTGGCCGCGAGCGCGTCCACGTCCGCCTTCTTCGCCTTGTCGGTATGCGTCACCCACACCGCGCCGTGCTCCAGCGCGTGCACCGCCATCTCGTCGCGCACCGGCTCCTTGTAGACATCGCCGTTGCAGTTGAGCCACACCGGGTTGTGGTTCCCGCCGACCGGCGGGCGCATCGGATACGTGACCTTTCCGGTCACATGGGTGCGCGACAGCTTGCCGGACCAGGTGCGCACCCCGTCCTTGCCGGTGATGAAGTGCCCGGAGCCACCCTTGGCGTCGCCGCTCGCGGCCGTGTCCTTGCCCTTGTCCTCGCCCGAGTCCGACTGGGAGCGCACCAGCACCACGCCGCCCACGACCAGCCCCGCGACGACCACCATGCTCGCGGCGATGGCCAGCACCCGGTTGCGCCGGGAGCGGGCACGCTCGGCGCGCCGCAGCTCCTCTATGCGCGCGGCGCGCGCGGAGGCGGGGCTGTGCTGGTCGGTACCCATGGGGCGTGTCCTTCCGCAGGAGCGGTCTAAGGGGTCCGCTGATCGTAGTGGGGGCGAAGGGCCGCGGGCAGGCACGTACGACAACCGGATAATTTGAACCCAGGATGCGTCATTACCTACGCTTCCGGTATGCGGCTGTTGCGCTCCACCGATCTCGCCCTGCGCGTCCTGATGCGGCTCGCGGTGAGCGGCGACGCCAGCCCGACCACCCGCCAGGTCGCCGACGACATGGGCGTGCCCTACACCCACACCGCGAAGGTCGTCGCCGAACTCCAGCACCTCGGACTGCTGGAGGCCCGCCGGGGCCGGGGCGGCGGACTGTCCCTGACCGGCAAGGGCCGTACGGCCTCCGTCGGCGCGGTCGTCCGGTCCTTCGAGGGCGACGGCGACGTGGTCGACTGCGAGGGCCCCACCCCCTGCCCCCTGAACTCCGCCTGCCGCCTGCGCGGCGCCCTACGCCGAGCCCAGGAGGCGTTCTTCGCCACCCTGGACCCGGTCACGGTGGACGACATGATCGCCGACCCCACGGGCCCCCTGCTGCTGGGCATCTCCAGCGGCCCGCCCAGCTCCTAGCTCGCCAACCACAGGTCGGGCCCGAACACCTCGTAATGGATGTCGGCCGGAGCCACCCCCTTCTCGATGAGCTGCGCCCGCACCGCCCGCATGAAGGGCAGCGGCCCGCACAGGTAGGCGCGGGTGGCGGAGGGCACCGGAATCCCGGCGAGGTCGACGAGCCCCGTCCGGGCGCCGTCGGAGGCGTCGCGCTCGTAGAAGAAGTGGCAGGCGGAGTCGGCCAGCTTGCCGGTGTACAGCTCGTGGTCGGCGCGCAGGGCGTGGTCGGCGAGGGAGCGGTCGCCGTGCACCACGGTGACCGGCCCGGGGTGCCCGTCCGCCGCGAGCGAGGCCAGCATCGCGACCATCGGGGTCACGCCGATCCCGGCGGAGGCGAGCAGGAGGGGGCGGGAGCCGCCGGGGTCGAGCACGAGATCCCCGTACGGCTCGGACAGCGCGAGCCGGTCACCGATCCGCACGCGCGCGTGCAGGAAGCCGGACACCTCGCCCTCGATCCGCTTGACACTGATCTGGCGCAGCCCGGCACCGGGGGCCCCGGAGAGGCTGTACTGCCGTATCTGATGAGCCCCGTCGGGCAGGTCGACGCCGACGGACACGTACTGCCCCGCCCGGAACCCGGACACGGGCCCGCCGTCCACCGGCCGCAGCCGCAGCGTGACCACGTCGGCGGTCTCCGGCACCCGCTCGACGACCTCCCACTGGCGCGTACCGCCCCCCTCCTCATACAGCCCGCGCTCCAGGCCGATCAGGGTGCGGGCCAGCAGCCAGTAGACCTCGTCCCAGGCGGCCGCGACCTCGGGGGTGACGGCGTCGCCCAGCACCTCGGCGATGGCTGCGAAGAGGTGCTCGTGGACGAGGTCGTACTGCTCGGGCGCGATGCCGAGGGAGGCGTGCTTGTGGGCGATGCGCCCCAGCATGGCGTCGGGATGCCGGTCCGGGTGCTCCAGCAGCATCGTGGCGAAGGCGGCGATGGACGCGGCGAGGGCCTGCTGCTGGGCGCCGGACGCCTGGTTGCCGCGGTTGAACAGGTTCCGTAGCAGCTCGGGGTGGGCGGCGAAGAGACGGGCGTAGAACCGCTCGGTGATCTCGCCGATGGCCGCGCCCACGGCGGGCAGGGTGGCGCGGACGGTGGCGGCGGAAGACGGGGACAGCACGAAGACTCCTCCTGCACAGGGCGTTTAATTGGCATCTGGTATACCAATTAAAGCGCACGCCTCGCGGCCACCCGTTACGGAGGGGGCCGTGAGCATGCAAGATGGGCAGGGGAGAGGTGCACCCGGCGTACGCGGGACGTTCAGTTCCCTGGCATCCGGCCGATCAAGGTCCGCAACGCGCGCGAAACGCCGATGTGGTGGGATGCTCAGGTGCCGACCGCCTCCCGTCGCACCACGGACAGGCGGCCTGACCAGCAAGGATGGGGAAGCGGAAGATGGACAAGCAGCAGGAGTTCGTGCTCCGGACCTTGGAGGAGCGCGACATCCGGTTCGTACGCCTGTGGTTCACGGACGTGCTGGGCTTCCTCAAGTCCGTCGCCGTGGCCCCCGCGGAGCTTGAACAGGCGTTCGACGAGGGCATCGGCTTCGACGGCTCGGCCATCGAGGGCTTCGCCCGCGTCTACGAGTCCGACATGATCGCCAAGCCGGACCCCTCGACCTTCCAGGTCCTGCCCTGGCGCGCGGAGGCCCCCGGCACGGCCCGCATGTTCTGCGACATCCTCATGCCGGACGGGTCCCCGTCCTTCGCCGACCCGCGCTACGTCCTCAAGCGGGCGCTGGCCCGCACCTCCGACCTGGGGTTCACCTTCTACACCCACCCGGAGATCGAGTTCTTCCTGCTGAAGAACAAGCCGACCGACGGCAGCCGCCCGACCCCGGCCGACAACTCCGGCTACTTCGACCACACCCCGCAGAACGTCGGCATGGACTTCCGCCGCCAGGCGATCACCATGCTGGAGTCGATGGGCATCTCGGTGGAGTTCTCCCACCACGAGGGCGGCCCCGGCCAGCAGGAGATCGACCTGCGGTACGCCGACGCGCTGTCCACGGCGGACAACATCATGACGTTCCGCCTGGTCATGAAGCAGGTCGCGCTGGAGCAGGGGGTCCAGGCGACCTTCATGCCGAAGCCGTTCTCGGAGTTCCCCGGCTCGGGCATGCACACCCACCTCTCCCTCTTCGAGGGCGACCGCAACGCGTTCTACGAGTCCGGCTCGGAGTACCAGCTCTCCAAGGTCGGCCGCTCCTTCATCGCGGGTCTGCTGCGGCACGCGGCGGAGATCTCGGCGGTGACCAACCAGTGGGTGAACTCCTACAAGCGCATCTGGGGCGGCTCGGAGCGCACGGCGGGCGCGGGCGGCGAGGCCCCCTCGTACATCTGCTGGGGCCACAACAACCGCTCGGCCCTGGTCCGGGTCCCGATGTACAAGCCCGGCAAGACCGGCTCGGCCCGCGTGGAGGTCCGCTCCCTGGACTCGGGCACCAACCCCTACCTGGCCTACGCGGTACTCCTGGCCGCCGGCCTCAAGGGCATCGAGGAGGGCTACGAACTCCCGCCGGGCGCCGAGGACGACGTCTGGGCCCTCTCCGACGCGGAACGCCGAGCCATGGGCATCGAACCCCTCCCCCAGAACCTCGGCGAGGCCCTCACCCTCATGGAACGCAGCGACCTGGTAGCCGAAACCCTGGGCGAACACGTCTTCGACTTCTTCCTCCGCAACAAGCGCCAGGAGTGGGAGGAGTACCGCTCGGAGGTCACGGCCTTCGAACTCAGGAAGAACCTGCCGGTGCTGTAAAGCCGCTCACCGAACGGGCTGCCCCACGCCGATCAAATTCCCTTCACTGTCCCGGAACCAGGCAGCCCGCTCCCCCCGAGCCCCTTTGCTCGGATAATTCCCCTGCACCTCGGCAATGCCACCCTCGGTCCGAAACCCAGGAGCCTCGACGTCCTCGAAGACAACCCCGCGCCCCCGAAGCTCGGCGAGGGTGGCTTCGAGGTCGTCCACCTCCCACCCCATCTGGGTAAAAGTCCCGGGCGAAGCCCCAGTGGACTGAAAAACCGCAAAAAACGAATCCCCACACCGATAAAGCAGCCCCCCGGGTCGCTCATCGAAGGGCTCCAGCCCCAACTTCTCGGAATAGAACCGCCGAGCCCGCTCAAGATCCCGAGCAGGCAACCGAGTGGCGACACTCCCACGACCAAGCGAACCGTTCACGAGCCCCAATTCCTTCTCCAGGTCCAAAGGTGGTACAGGAGCTGTACCATGCCCCCATGGCCCTGAAACGCACCAACGTCTACGCGGACGACAGCGACCTGGCGCTCATCAAGGAGGCGGCGGCCCGGCTGGGCCTCTCGGAGGCGGAGATAATCCGCGAGGGCATCCACCGCATCGCACTGGCACACCGAGTCTGGGACGAGCCGTTCGTAAGCGACGACGAGACCTTCGACCTCGGCGATCCGATGAACCGGGGCGACATCGGCAGCACATTGACCGAGGGATACGAGGCACGCGAGCATCGGAACAGGAACCACGCCGCGTGATCGCGATCGCGGACACCTCAGGCATCCTCGCCCTGTACAACCGCTCGGACCCGGCACACACAGCGGCGAAGAAGGCAGCCGACCAGTGCGGCTTCCTGGTGGCAACACCGATGGCCCTGACCGAGGTGCACCAGGTGGCCACGAGCAGAGCAGGCCGCAGAGCGGCGGACTCGATCCTGCGCAGCCTCACCAGCAGGGTGAGCGAGCTGCGCCTGGTCCTGGCGAACCCCACCCCGGAAACCCTGGACGCCGCACTCACCGTAAGAGCCCGCTACCAGTCACTGGACCTGGACCTGGTGGACGCGATGAACGTGGCCCTGGCGGCCGAGTACGCGACGGACGCCATCCTCACCAGAGACCTGCGCGACTTCAGGACCGTACGCCCTCTGAACGGAAAGCACACCCACTTCCGAGTCCTGCCGGACGACCTCTGAGCACACCCCACGCACCCGCACCGGCAAACGACGAGAAGGGGCCGCGCCGGGGGGTGTCCGCCCGCAGCGGCCGGCGAGGAGGCAAGTCCAGCGCATCGTAGAAACAGAAGTCGCCGGCCCGAGGACGGACACCCCCCGGCGCGGCCCCGACCCACGACGAAGCCAGGGCGCTGCCACGACGGTGGCACGGTTAGGCTCTGGCCAGGACCGTCTTGATCCCGAGGGGAGGCCGCGGATGACGCCGGGGCGCAGGAGCAGCACGTTCACGAGACTGCTTCGGCACGGCTTCACGGACCCCTCAGGAGCGGAACGCCTGCTGGACGGCCCGGAGCTGACCCCGGTGAAGGCGGACCCCGTACTCCTGGAGGCACTGGGCGGCACCGCGGACCCGGACCTGGCGCTGCGCGGCCTCGTACGCCTCCTGGAGTCCCAGCCCGCAGCCAAGGACCACCGCGAATTCCTGGACACCCTCATCGCGGCGAAACCCCTCCGCGACCGCCTCCTGGGCGTACTAGGCGCCTCGGCGGCCCTGGCGGACCACCTGGCCCGCCACCCCCACGACTGGCAGGAACTGGTCACCTACGAACCGAGGGACCTGCACCCAGGAGTGACGGAGTTCGAACGCGGCCTGGCGGAGGCGACGGACCCGGTGTCCCTCAGGGTCGCGTACCGCCGCTGCCTGCTCTCCATCGCCGCGAGGGACGTCTGCGGCACCACGGACGTCACCCAGACCGCCGCGGAACTCGCGGACCTCGCAACAGCAACCCTCCGCGCAGCCCTGGCCATGGCCGAGGCCGAAGCCCCCCAGGACGCACAAGCCTGCCGCCTGGCAGTGATCGCCATGGGCAAATGCGGCGGCCACGAGCTGAACTACGTCTCGGACGTGGACGTGATCTTCGTGGCGGAGCCCACTCAGGGCACGGACGAGACAAAGGCACTCAAGGCAGCCACAAAACTCGCCTCCCACATGATGCGCATCTGCTCGGAAACGACGATCGAGGGCTCGATCTGGCCGGTGGACGCGAACCTCCGCCCGGAGGGCCGCAACGGCCCCCTGGTCCGCACCCTCAGCAGCCACCTGGCCTACTACCAGCGCTGGGCGAAGACGTGGGAGTTCCAGGCACTCCTGAAGGCCCGCCCGGTGGCGGGGGACGAGGAACTGGGCGAGGCATACACAGCCGCCCTGACCCCCATGGTCTGGCAAGCAGCCGACCGCGAGAACTTCGTCCCGGACGTACAGAAGATGCGCCGCAGGGTGGTGGAGAACATCCCCCCGTCGGAGATCGACAGGGAACTGAAACTGGGCCCCGGCGGCCTGAGGGACGTCGAGTTCGCGGTCCAGCTGCTCCAGCTGGTGCACGGCCGCACGGACCAGACCCTCCGCAGCGGCACCACCCTGAAGGCCCTGCAAGCTTTGGCGACAGGCGGCTACGTGGGCCGAGAGGACGCCGCCCGCCTGGACGAGGCGTACCGCTTCCTCCGCGAACTGGAACACCGCATCCAACTGTTCCAGCTCCGCCGCACCCACCTGGTCCCCGAGGCGGAGGAGGACCTCCGCCGCCTGGGCCGCTCACTGGGCCTGCGCACGGACCCGGTGGCGGGCCTGCGCCGCGAGTGGAAACGCCACACAGGCGTGGTCCGCCGCCTGCACGAGAAGATCTTCTACCGCCCCCTCCTGGACGCCGTGGCCCAGCTGGCCCCCGGCGAAACAAGGCTGAGCGCGGAAGCGGCACGCGAACGCCTCGTGGCCCTGGGCTACGCGGACCCGGCGGCGGCCCTCCGCCACCTGGAGGCCCTGGCCTCCGGAGTCACCCGCAAGGCGGCCATCCAGCGCACCCTCCTCCCCGTCCTCCTGGGCTGGTTCGCCGACTCGGCCGACCCGGACGCGGGCCTGCTGAACTTCCGCAAGGTCTCGGACGCCCTGGGCAAGACCCCCTGGTACCTCCGCCTCCTCAGGGACGAGGGCGCGGCAGCGGAAAACCTGGCAAGGGTCCTCTCGGCGGGCCGCCTGGCCCCCGACCTCCTGCTCCGCGCCCCCGAAGCGGTAGCCCTCCTCGGCGACGGAGACGCGGGCGGCCTGGGACCACGCGGCAGGACCCAGCTGGAGCAGGAGATCACCGCGGCGGTGAACAGGGCGGAGAACGCGGAACAGGGCGTGACAGCGGCCCGAGGCGTAAGGCGCCGCGAACTCTTCCGAACGGCGGCCGCCGACATCGTCGGCTCGTACGGCACGGAGACGACCCCCGCCGAACCGGACGAAGGCGTCCTCCTGGACCGCGTCGGCGGCGCGATCTCGGACCTCACGGCCGCCACCCTGGCCGGAACCCTGCGCGCGGTGGTCCGCGAGGGCTGGGGCGACACCCTCCCGACGAGGTTCGCGATCATCGGCATGGGCAGGTTCGGCGGCCATGAACTGGGCTACGGCTCGGACGCGGACGTGCTGTTCGTGCACGAACCGCGCGAGGGCGTGGACGAGCACGAGGCCGCGAAGGCCGCCAACAAGGTGGTGGCCGAGATGCGCCGCCTGCTCCAGCTCCCCAGCGCCGACCCGCCGCTGCTGATCGACGCCGACCTGCGCCCGGAGGGCAAGTCCGGCCCGCTGGTCCGCACCCTGAAGTCGTACGAGGCGTACTACCGCAGGTGGTCGCTGGGCTGGGAGTCGCAGGCGCTGCTACGCGCGGAACCCGTCGCCGGGGACGCGGACCTGGGCCGCCGCTTCATGGAGCTGATCGACCCGCTGCGCTACCCGGCCCGCGGACTGGAGGAGGACGCCGTACGCGAGATCCGTCGGCTGAAGGCGCGGATGGAGTCGGAGCGGCTGCCGCGCGGCGCCGACCCCAAGCTGCACACCAAGCTGGGTCCGGGCGGGTTGTCGGACGTGGAGTGGACGGTGCAGCTGCTCCAGCTGCGGCACGCCTGGGAGGTGCCGGGCCTGCGTACCCCGAGGACCCGCGAGGCACTGGCGGCGGCGCGCGAGGCCGGGCTGATCGGCGTGGATGACGCGGCGGTGCTGGACGAGGCGTGGGTGCTGGCCAGCCGGGTCCGCAACGCGGTGATGCTGGTACGCGGCAGGGCGGGCGACACCTTCCCGACGGAGCCCCGCGAACTGGCGGCGGTGGGCCGGTACCTGGGCTACGGCGAGGGCCGGGCGGGCGACATGCTGGACGCGTACCGCCGCACGGCCCGCAGGGCCCGCACGGTGGTGGACGAACTCTTCTACGCGGGCTGACCCGCGCCGGAACCCGCCCCGGCCCCCGCCCCCGCCCCAGCCACCTGCGGCCACCGCCCGTACCAGAGCCGGGCCACCCCCACCCCGAACCCGAGGCACACCACCCCGCCGACCGCGTCGAGCCAGAAGTGGTTGGCGGTGGAGACGATCACCAGCAGCGTCAGCGCCGGATACGCCAGCCCCAGCACCCGCACCCACGGCACCGAGGCCAGCGCGAACACGGTCAGCCCGCACCACAGCGACCACCCGATGTGCATGGACGGCATCGCGGCGTACTGGTTGGACATGTGCTTGAGGTCGCCGGAGGCCATGGACCCCCACGTCTGGTGCACCATCACGGTGTCGATGAAGTGGCCGCCGCGCATCAGCCGGGGCGGGGCGAGCGGGAAGAGGTAGTACCCGGCGAGGGCCACGCCCGTGGTGGCGAACAGCACCAGCCGGATGGGGGCGTAGCGCTCGGGATGCCAGCGGTACAGCCACACCAGCACACCGATGGTGATCACGAAGTGCAGCGTGGCGTAGTAGTAGTTCATGCCGATGATCAGCCAACCCACCGAGTCGGCGGCGTGGTTGACGGTCGCCTCGACGGCGATGCCGAGTTGGTGTTCCAGCCACCAGACCGCGTCGGCGTTGCGCAGCGCCTCGGGCTTCTGCTCCGGGACGGCGTTGCGGATGAGAGAGTACGTCCAGTAACTCGCGGCGATCAGCAGGATCTCGAACCACAGCGGGGGCCGCCGGGAGGCGCGCAGCCGGTCCAGCAGGTGGCGGCCGCCGCCGCGTTCGCCCGTGACGGTCCGCGGAACGGCCACCTCCGCGCGGCGGCCTCCCGGGCCTGTCACGGTCGAGTCACTCATAGCCACCAAGTCTGCCAGACAAGGGATGCTCGACAGATCATCCCAAGGCCGTTGCCCCCACGCATGTTCTGCGCGAAAACGCCTGGCGGGGCGGGGGCTCAGCCCCGCGAACGCTCGCCCGGCGCCGAGGCGGTGGACCCGCGCACCACCAGCTCCGGCATGAACACGAACTCGCTGTGCGGGGCGGGCGTGCCGCCGATCTCCTCCAGCAGGGTGCGCACCGCGGCCTGGCCCATCGCCGGGACCGGCTTGCGGACGGTGGTCAGCGGCGGGTCGGTGAACGCGATCAGCGGGGAGTCGTCGAAGCCGACCACCGACACATCGCGGGGCACGTCGAGACCGAGCTGGCGGGCGGCCCGTATCGCGCCGAGCGCCATCATGTCGCTGGCGCACACGATGGCCGTGCACTCACGCCCGATGAGCGCGGTGGCCGCCGCCTGGCCGCCCTCGAGGGTGTACAGCGAGTGCTGCACCAGCTCCTCGGCGACCATGTCCGCGCCCAGCCCCAGCTGGTCCTGCATCGCGCGGACGAAGCCCTCGATCTTGCGCTGCACCGGCACGAACCGCTTCGGCCCGAGCGCCAGCCCGATCCGGGTGTGGCCCAAAGACACCAGATGCGTGACGGCCAGGGAGGTCGCCGCCCGGTCGTCGGGGGAGATGAAAGGTGCCTGCACCTTCGGCGAGAACCCGTCCACCAGCACGAACGGCACGCCCTGCGCGCGCAGTCGCTCGTAGCGCTGCATGTCGGCGGTGGTGTCGGCGTGCAGCCCGGAGACGTAGATGATCCCGGCGACCCCCCGGTCCACCAGCATCTCGGTCAGCTCGTCCTCGGTGGAGCCGCCCGGGGTCTGGGTGGCCAGCACCGGGGTGTAGCCCTGCCCGGTCAGCGCCTGGCCGATGACCTGCGCCAGCGCCGGGAAGATCGGGTTCTCCAGCTCGGGGATGATCAGCCCGACCAGGCCCTCGCTGCGCTGGCGGAGCCGCACCGGACGCTCGTAGCCGAGCACGTCCAGCGCGGCCAGGACGGACTGGCGGGTGGTGGCGGCGACGCCCGGCTTCCCGTTGAGGACCCGGCTGACGGTCGCTTCGCTCACCCCCGCCTGCGCGGCGATATCCGCAAGCCGTGTGGTCACGCCACCGGACTGTACCGGCCGTACCGCGCCCGGCGCACCGGCGGGACGCCGTGCGCGGGCGGCCGAACGGCCCGCCGTGGATTGCCGCGTCATCGCGCTCCCTGCCCCTCGTGGCCCCTCATGGGTATGTCGTCGCTCGTGCCCGCCGGGAGGTCCGCCCGGCGCACGGCCGCAAGGGGATGATCCCGGCGGCGGCCCCCCGCGGCAAGAGCTTGCAGAGTCTTGCACAAGTGTCCGTCAACCCGCCTACCGGCGGTAGACCGGTATTTCGACAAGGTCTGGCGCAGGTCACGACACGGTAACCCGGCCGTCTTCTTGCACTTTTTTTCTGCAAGGTCTTTCGCGGCGCTTACAACGCTGTTACGTTCCGAGTCGCCCGGCCGCGGCAATGGCGCAGTCGGCACGACGCGGGCGGCGGCAGACGGGGCCGCCCCCGCAATCTCGGGCTTTTCACCCTCAAGGAGAACTCATGCGGCGTGGCATAGCGGCCTCCGCGCTCGTGGCGTCCCTCGCCCTCACGGCGACGGCGTGCGGCGGGAGCGACGACGGCGACAGCAAGGCGGGCGGCCCGGTGACCCTCACCTGGTGGGACACCTCCAACGCCACGAACGAGGCGCCGACGTACAAGGCCCTGGTCGAGCAGTTCCAGGCCGCCAACAAGAACATCAAGGTCAAGTACGTCAACGTGCCCTTCGACCAGGCGCAGAACAAGTTCGACACCGCCGCCGGTTCCAAGGGCGCCCCGGACATCCTGCGCTCCGAGGTCGGCTGGACCCCGGCCTTCGCCAAGAAGGGCTTCTTCCTGCCGCTGGACGGCACCGACGCCCTGGCCGAGCAGGACAAGTTCGAGCCCAACCTGATCAAGCAGGCCCAGTACGAGGGCAAGACCTACGGCGTGCCGCTGGTCACCGACACCCTCGCGTTCGTCTACAACAAGGCCCTGTTCAAGCAGGCCGGTGTCACCGAGGCTCCCAAGACCTGGGACGAGCTGAAGGCCGCCGCCGCCAAGGTCAAGGACAAGGCGAAGGTCGACGGTTACTGGGGCTCCACCCAGGCGTACTACGCCCAGTGCTTCCTCTACGGCGAGGGCACCGACACCGTCGACGTCACTGGCAAGAAGATCACCGTCGACTCCGCCCCGGCGAAGAAGGCGTACGGAACCTGGCAGAGCACGTTCTCCGGCAAGGGCCTGCACAAGGCCGACACCACCGCGGACGCCTACGCCCACATCCAGGACGCGTTCGTCAACGGCAAGGTCGCCTCGATCATCCAGGGACCCTGGGAGATCACGAACTTCTACAAGGGCTCGGCCTTCAAGGACAAGTCCAACCTCGGCATCGCCACCGTCCCGGCGGGCTCGGCGGGCAAGGCGGGCGCCCCGACCGGCGGCCACAACCTGTCGGTGTACGCGGGCTCGGACAAGGCCCACCAGGACGCGGCCCTGAAGTTCGTGAAGTTCATGACCTCGGCCAAGTCCCAGGAGACCATCGCGCTGAAGAACTCCACGCTGCCGACCCGCGGCGACGCCTACACCTCCCAGGTGAAGGCCGACCCCGGCATCGCCGGTTACCAGGGCGTGCTGTCCGCCGCCCAGCCCCGCCCCGCGCTGCCGGAGTACAGCTCCCTGTGGGGCCCGCTGGACACCGAGCTGCCCAAGGTGGCCGGGGGCAAGGAGCCGCTGGACAAGGGCCTGAGCAACGCCGAGCTGGCCATCGCCAAGCTGGTGCCCGACTTCAGCAAGTGAGCCCGCGTGGCCGCCGGGTTCCCCCCGCCGTGGGGGATGGGGGGAACCCGGCGGCCACCGGCCTTCGACCAGCCCGCCCCCTGAACTCGTAGAAGGTGTCGCACCATGACAGTCGCCATCGACCGCGCGACCGGCGAGCGCCGCGGTGAGCGGCCGCCCCGGACCGGTCTCGGGCAGCGCCTGCGGAACGGCTACCAGCGGTACTGGTACGCCTACGCGATGATCGCGCCCGTGGTCGTCGTGCTCGGTGTCCTCGTGGGCTACCCGCTGGTGCGGGGCGTCTACCTGACCCTCACCGACGCCAACAGCCTCAACTCGGCGCGCACCATCGGCGTCAACCACATCGACGCCACCTACAAGTTCATCGGGCTGGACAACTACCAGGACATCCTCTTCGGCCCCACGGCCTACGACCGCTTCTGGTCGCACTTCCTGTGGACGGTGTTCTGGACAGCCGCCTGCGTCACCCTGCACTACGTCATCGGCCTGGGCCTGGCGATGATGCTGGACCAGAAGCTGCGCGGCCGCACCGTCTACCGGCTGCTGCTCGTGCTCCCCTGGGCCGTGCCCACCTTCGTCACCGTCTTCTCCTGGCGGATCATGCTGGCCGACTCCGGCGTGCTCAACCAGGTCCTCGGCGCCCTCCACCTGCCCCAGCCGCAGTGGCTGGAGGACACCTTCTGGCAGCGGTTCGCCGCGATCATGGTCAACACCTGGTGCGGTGTGCCGTTCATGATGCTCTCGCTGCTCGGCGGCCTGCAGTCCATCGACTCCACGCTGTACGAGGCGGCCGAGATGGACGGCGCGAGCGCCTGGCAGCGCTTCAGGCACGTCACCCTGCCCGGTCTGCGCTCGGTCAGCTCCACCGTGGTCCTGCTCGGCGTGATCTGGACCTTCAACCAGTTCGCCATCATCTTCCTGCTGTTCGGCCCCACCGGCGCCCCGGACGCGCAGATCCTCGTCACCTGGGCCTACTTCCTCGGCTTCGGCCAGCAGCCGCGTGACTTCGCCCAGTCCGCCGCGTACGGCGTACTGCTGCTGTCGATCCTGACCGTGTTCACCTCCTTCTACTTCCGCTGGCTGAAGCGCAATGACCAGCTCGCCGTCTGACGCCGCAGGAGCCGCCGCCATGAGCACCACGACACCCCCCGAGACCGCGCCGGGACGCGGCCTCACCGCCGCCGCACCGGCCACCGCCCGGCCCCGCGTGACCCGCCGGCGCGGCGAGCGCGGCCCGCTCGGCACCGCCCTGCTGCACGGCGGCCTGGCCCTGGCGAGCCTGATCGCGCTGGTCCCGGTGGCCTGGCTGTTCTTCCTGTCCCTCGGCCCGGAGAAGGACGACTACCTGCACCCGGGCCGCATCTTCGGCCGGATGGGCTTCGCCAATTACGCCTTCGTGCTCCAGCACACCGGCTTCTTCGACTGGTTCAAGTCGACGATGATCGTGGCGCTCGGCACCACCTTCATCGGCGTCTTCGTCGCCGCCACCACCGGCTACGCCGTCTCCCGGATGCGCTTCCCCGGCTACAAGCCGCTGATGTGGGTCCTGCTGCTCACCCAGGCGTTCCCGATCGCCATCCTGATCGTGCCGATGTACGAGATCTTCGGCGAGCTGGGCCTGATCGACACCTACTGGGCGCTGATCCTCATCAACTGCTCCACCGCCGTGCCCTACAGCGCGTGGCTGCTCAAGGGGTACTTCGACACCATCCCCTTCGAGATCGACGAGGCGGGCCGGGTGGACGGACTCACCCCGTTCGGCACCTTCTTCCGGCTGATCCTGCCGCTGGCCCGCCCGGGCCTGGCCGTCGCCGCGTTCTACAACTTCATCACGGCGGTCGGCGAGGTCGCCTTCGCCACGACCTTCATGCTGGACGACTCCAAGTACACCTTCGCGGTCGGCCTGCAGACCTTCGTCAGCGAGCACGACGCGCAGTGGAACTACATGGCCGCCACCGCGGTGCTGATCGCGATACCCGTGTCCGTGTTCTTCTACCTCGTGCAGAAGAACCTCGTCACCGGCCTCACCGCGGGCGGCACCAAGGGCTGACGCCCCGCCGCACCCCCGCCTCACCACGAACCGCCCCTCGTCACGCACCAAGGACGCCATGAGCCAGCAGCATCTCGCAGCCCCGGCCGACGACACCGCCGTCGCCCCCGCCGCCCAGCACCGCGACTGGTGGCGCGGCGCGGTGATCTACCAGGTCTATCCGCGCAGCTTCGCCGACTCCAACGGCGACGGCATGGGCGACCTGGCGGGCGTGCGGGCCAGACTGCCCTACCTGCGCGACCTCGGCGTGGACGCCGTCTGGCTCAGCCCGTTCTACGCCTCCCCGCAGGCCGACGCCGGGTACGACGTGGCCGACTACCGCGCCGTCGACCCGATGTTCGGCAACCTGCTGGACGCCGACGCGCTGATCCGCGACGCCCACGGGCTGGACCTGCGGATCATCGTGGACCTGGTGCCCAACCACTCCTCCGACCAGCACGAGTGGTTCAAGCGGGCGCTCGCGGAGGGCCCCGGCTCGCCGCTGCGCGAGCGGTACCACTTCCGCCCCGGCAAGGGCATGGACGGCGAACTCCCGCCCAACGACTGGGAGTCCATCTTCGGCGGCCCGGCCTGGACACGGGTCACCGAGCCCGACGGCAGCCCGGGGGAGTGGTACCTGCACCTCTTCGCCCCCGAGCAGCCCGACTTCAACTGGAACCACCCGGCGGTCGGCGACGAGTTCCGGTCCATCCTGCGCTTCTGGCTGGACATGGGCGTCGACGGCTTCCGCATCGACGTGGCGCACGGCCTGATCAAGGCCGACGGCCTGCCCGACCTCGGCGCCCACGACCAGCTGAAGCTGCTGGGCAACGACGTGATGCCGTTCTTCGACCAGGAGGGCGTGCACGAGGTCTACCGGCAGTGGCGGACCGTCCTGGACGAGTACGCGGGGGAGAGGATCTTCGTCGCGGAGGCGTGGACGCCGACCATCGAGCGGACCGCCAACTACGTCCGCCCCGACGAGCTGCACCAGGCGTTCAACTTCCAGTACCTCGGCACCGACTGGGACGCGGAGCAGCTGCGCGAGGTCATCGACCGCACGCTCGCCGCGATGCGCCCGGTCGACGCCCCCGCTACCTGGGTGCTCTCCAACCACGACGTCACCCGGCACGCCACCCGCTTCGCCAACCCGCCCGGCCTCGGCACCCAGATCCGTACCGCCGGGGACCGCGCCCTCGGCCTGCGCCGGGCCCGCGCGGCCACCCTGCTGATGCTGGCGCTGCCCGGCTCGGCCTACCTCTACCAGGGCGAGGAACTGGGCCTGCCCGACGTGGTCGACCTGCCCGACGAGGTGCGCCAGGACCCCGCCTACTTCCGGGGCGCGGGCCAGGACGGCTTCCGCGACGGCTGCCGGGTGCCGATCCCCTGGACCCGCGAGGGCTCGTCGTACGGCTTCGGCGGCGGGGGCAGCTGGCTGCCGCAGCCCACGGGCTGGGGCGAGCTGAGCGTTCAGGCGCAGACCGGCGTCCCCGGCTCGACGCTGGAGCTGTACCGGGCCGCGCTCGCCGCCCGGCGCGCACTGCCCATGCTCGGCGCGGGCTCGGGGGTCGAGTGGCTGACCGCTCCCGAGGGCGTACTCGCCTTCCGGCGCGGGGAGTTCACCTGTGTCGCCAACACCACCGGCGCGCCGGTCACCGTCCCGGCGTACGGGCGGGTGCTGCTCGCCAGCGGGGAGATCACCGAGAGCGCCGCCGGGGCGGAGATCCCTGCCGACACCACGGTCTGGTGGACCACGGGCTGACCGTCGCCCACTGAAAGTTCTTGCATCAACTTCCCACGGCCCGCTGCCTTTTCAGGTGGCGGGCCTTTAACATCTGCGTCACCGCAAGTTTGCTGAAACATTTCAGCAAGGGCATTCAGTCCTGCGGCAACAGCCTTCAACGACGAAGGAACCCCCACATGGCACGCAGAACCCTCACCGTGGCGCTCGCCCTCGCGGCAGCGGCCACGGTTGGCATGTACCCGACTACCGCACAGGCCGGGCCGCCCGGCACCAAGGACGTCACCGCCGTCCTCTTCGAGTGGAACTTCGCCTCCGTGGCCCGCGAGTGCACCACCACCCTCGGCCCGGCCGGATACGGGTATGTGCAGGTGTCCCCGCCCGCCGAGCACATACAGGGCTCCCAGTGGTGGACCTCGTACCAGCCCGTCTCGTACAAGATCGCCGGCCGCCTCGGTGACCGTACGGCCTTCAAGAGCATGGTCGACACGTGTCACTCCGCCGGGGTCAAGGTCGTCACCGACACCGTGATCAACCACATGTCCGCGGGCAGCGGTACCGGTACCGGTGGCTCGTCGTACACCAAGTACAACTACCCCGGCCTGTACTCCTCGCCGGACTTCGACGACTGCACCGCGCAGGTCAGCAACTACCAGGACCGCTACAACGTCCAGCACTGCGAACTGGTGGGCCTGGCCGACCTGGACACCGGCGAGGAGTACGTCCGCAAGGCCATCGCCGGGTACATGAACGACCTGCTCACGCTGGGTGTCGACGGCTTCCGCATCGACGCGGCCAAGCACATCGACAAGGCCGACCTCGCCAACATCAAGTCCCGGCTGACCAACCCGTCCGTGTACTGGAAGCAGGAGGTCATCTACGGCGCGGGCGAGGCCGTCCAGCCCACCGAGTACACGGGCAACGGCGACGTCCAGGAGTTCCGCTACGCCTACGACCTCAAGCGGGTGTTCAACAACGAGAACCTCGCCTACCTGAAGAACTACGGCGAGGGCTGGGGGTACATGAGCAGCTCGGTCGCCGGAGTCTTCGTCGACAACCACGACACCGAGCGCAATGGCAGCACCCTCAACTACAAGGACGGCGCCAACTACACGCTGGCCAACGTCTTCATGCTGGCCTATCCCTACGGCGCCCCGGACATCAACTCCGGCTACGAATGGTCGAACGCGGACGCCGGGCCGCCCAACGGGGGCAAGGTCAACGCCTGTTGGCAGGACGGCTGGAAGTGCCAGCACGCCTGGCCGGAGATCAAGTCCATGGTCGCCTTCCGCAACGCCACCCGCGGCCAGGCCGTCACCAACTGGTGGGACAACGGCAACGACGCCATCGCCTTCGGGCGCGGCAACAAGGGCTTCGTGGCCATCAACCACGAGTCCTCCGCGCTGTCCCGCACCTACCAGACCTCGCTGGCGGCGGGCACGTACTGCAACGTGCAGAACAACACCACGGTGTCGGTGAACTCCAGCGGCCAGTTCACCGCGAACCTCGGCGCCAACACCGCCCTCGCGCTCTACGCGGGCAAGTCGAGCTGCTGACGCTCCCCTTGAGGCGTCTCCCGACGAACCGTCCGTCGTATACGGGCGGTTCGTCCCTCGTTCATCGTTGAAATTTCTTTCTTCATGTTTCACAAGTCTTGCTGCAAGGCTTTCGACGGCGGTACGGTCACGCCGCGTCCGGCAGCGAAGCCGTGCCGCAGGCCCTAGGAGTTGTGCCCGTGAGACCGATCTGGCAGGCGCGCCGGTCGCGCCGCACCCCCTATGTCAGGAGAGCGGCGGCCGTGGTCGCGGCGGCCCTCGCCGCCACCCTGGTGACGCCCCTGTCCGCCCACGCGGCGAGCCCGCCCGCACCGCCGTCCGACGCCCGCCTCGCCGCCGCGCCCGCCCGGCACGACGACACGCGGGAGCAGTTCTACTTCGTCATGCCGGATCGTTTCGCCAACGGCGACCGCTCCAACGACCGCGGCGGGCTGACCGGTTCGCGGCTGAGCACCGGCTACGACCCCACCGACAAGGGCTTCTACCAGGGCGGCGACCTCAAGGGCCTGACCCAGCGCCTCGACTACATCAAGGGCCTGGGCACCACGGCCATCTGGCTCGCCCCGATCTTCAAGAACCGTCCCGTGCAGGGCAGCGGGGCCGACGCCTCGGCCGGTTACCACGGTTACTGGATCACCGACTTCACCCAGGTCGACCCGCACTTCGGCACCAACGCCGACCTGAAGGGTCTGATCGCCAAGGCGCACGCCAAGGGCATGAAGGTCTTCTTCGACGTCATCACCAACCACACCGCCGACGTCGTCGACTACCGGGAGAAGTCCTACGACTACCTCTCCAAGGGCGCCTTCCCGTACCTGACCAAGGACGGCCGCCCCTTCGACGACGCCGACTACGCCGACGGCCGCGAGAAGTTCCCGGCCGTGGACGTCTCGTCCTTCCCCCGCACGCCGACCCTGCGCAGCCGCGACAAGGTCCCGGCCTGGCTCAACGACCCGGCGATGTACCACAACCGGGGCGACTCCACCTTCGCGGGCGAGTCCGCCGAGTACGGCGACTTCTCCGGCCTGGACGACCTGTGGACCGAGCGTCCCGAGGTGGTCAGCGGTATGGAGAAGATCTACCAGCGCTGGGTGCGGGACTTCGCCGTCGACGGCTTCCGTATCGACACGGTCAAGCACGTGGACATGGACTTCTGGACCCAGTGGGCCACCGCGCTGGACAAATACGCGGCCGAGCGCGGGCGGAAGAACTTCTTCATGTTCGGTGAGGTCTACTCCGCCGACACCTCGGTGACCTCCCCGTACGTCACCCGGGGCCGCCTGGACGCCACCCTCGACTTCCCCTTCCAGGACGCCGCCCGCGCCTACGCCTCCCAGGGCGGCAGCGCGAAGAAGCTCGCCGGGGTCTTCGGGGACGACTACAAGTACACGACCGACAAGGCCAACGCCTACGAGCAGGTCACCTTCCTCGGCAACCACGACATGGGCCGCATCGGCTCCTTCCTCAAGCAGGACGACCCGAAGGCGTCCGACGCCGAGATCCTGCGCAAGGACCGCCTCGCCAACCAGCTGATGTTCCTCAGCCGGGGCAACCCGGTCGTCTACTACGGCGACGAGCAGGGCTTCACCGGCTCCGGCGGCGACAAGGACGCCCGCCAGACCATGTTCGCCTCCAAGGTCGCCGACTACCTGGACGACGACGAGATCGGCACCGCCCGCACCCACGCCCGCGACGCCTACGACACCAAGGCCCCGCTGTACCGGGACATTGCGACCCTCGCCAAGCTCCGCAAGGCCAACCCGGCCCTGACGGACGGCGTGCAGACCGAGCGGTACGCGGCCGACGGCGCCGGTGTCTACGCCTTCACCCGCACCGACGCGCGCACCGGCGCCGAGTACGTCGTCGCCCTCAACAACGCCACCGAGGCCAAGCGCGCCACCTTCACCACCGACTCGGCGGGGATGGTGTACCGGGGCATCTACGGCGCCTGGCGCACCGTACGCACCGACGCCGGGCGCAGCCTCACCCTGACCGTCCCGGCCGGGACCGCCGTCGTCTACCGGGCCACCCGGCGCCCCGCCGCCCCCGCCACCAAGCCCACGCTCACCCTGACCGCCCCGGCCGCCGGAGCCACCGGCACCGTGGAGGTCGGCGCCGACGTGACCGGCGGTCGGCTCAACCGGGTCGTCTTCGCCGCACAGGTCGGCAACGGGCCCTGGAAGACGCTGGGTTCGGCCGACCACGCCCCCTACAAGGTCACCCAGGCCCTCGGCAAGGGCGTCCCCGCCGGGACCGCGCTGCGCTACAAGGCCGTGGTGATCGACTCGGCGGGCCGCACCGCGAGCACCCTGGCGACCAGCACTACCGGCACCGTACCCGCCCCCGAGACCCCCGCCGCCGCCTCCCGTGACTACGCGGTGGTGCACTACAAGCGGACCGACGGAGACTACGCGAACTGGGGGCTGTACGCCTGGGGCGACCTCGCGGACGGCGAGGCCACCGAGTGGCCCGCCAGCCACCCCTTCACCGGCCGCGACGCTTACGGCGCCTTCGCCTACGTCAAGCTCAAGCCGGGCGCCTCGAACGTCGGCTTCCTCGTCATCGACAAGGACGGGAACAAGGACGTCTCCGCCGACCGGAGCATCGACGTCACGAAGACGGGTGAGGTCTGGCTCGAGCAGGGCAAGCCCGAGGTGCTGACCGAGCGCCCCGACTACCCGGCCCAGGACCAGGGCAAGGCCGTACTCCACTACCACCGGGCCGACGGCAACTACGACGGCTGGGGTCTGCACACCTGGACCGGTGCCGCGAACCCCACCGACTGGTCGAAGCCACTGACGCCGGTGAAGACTGACGCCTATGGCGCGGTCTACGAGGTGCCGCTCACCGAGGGTGCCACCAGTCTCAGCTACATCCTCCACAAGGGCGACGAGAAGGACCTGCCCACCGACCAGTCCCTCGACCTCAAGGCGAACGGTCACGAGGTGTGGCTGTTGAGCGGGCAGGAGAAGTACCTGCTCCCGCAGCCCAAGGGCAGCGCGGCCGCGCTCGACCTGACCTCCGCCAAGGCGGTCTGGATCGACCGGGACACCCTCGCCTGGAACGGCGCCGAGGGCGCTGCCTCCACCCAGCTCCTGTACTCCCGCGACGGCTCGATCGCCGTCAAGGACGGAGCGCTGACCAGCGACGACGAGCGCTGGCTGCGGCTGGAGAAGAGCACGCTCACCGACGCCCAGAAGGCGAAGTTCCCGCACCTGAAGGACTACACAGCCTGGACCGTCGACCCCCGCGACCGCGACCGGGTGCGCGAGGCCCTCACCGGCCAGCTCGTCGCCTCCCAGCGGTCCGCCAACGGCGCGGTGCTCGCCGCGACCGGCGTGCAGATCGCCGGGGTGCTGGACGACGTGTACGCGAGCGCCACGAAGAGCGGCCTCGGCCCGGTCTTCCAGGGCGGGAAGCCCACCCTCTCGGTGTGGGCGCCGACCGCCCAGAGCGTCTCGCTGGAGCTGGACGGCTCCGTCCAGACCATGCGCCGCGACGACACCACCGGCGTCTGGTCCGTCACCGGCCCCGCGTCCTGGAAGGGCAAGCCCTACCGGTACGTGGTCAAGGTGTGGGCGCCCAGCGTCGGCAAGCTCGTCACCAACTCGGTCACCGACCCCTACTCGGTCGCCCTGACCGCCGACTCGAAGCGCAGCCTCGTCGTCGACCTCGCGGACCGCGCGCTGGCCCCCGAGGGCTGGGCCGGGCTCGCCAAGCCCAAGGCGGTGCCGCTGCGGGACGCGCAGATCCAGGAGCTGCACATCCGGGACTTCTCGGTGGCCGACAAGACCGTCCCGGCGGGGGACCAGGGCACCTACCTGGCCTTCACCGACAAGGACAGCGACGGCTCGAAGCACCTGCGCGAGCTGGCCAAGGCCGGCACCTCCTACGTGCACCTGCTGCCCGCGTTCGACATCGCCACCATCCCCGAGAAGAAGGCCGACCAGGCCACCCCGGACTGCGACCTGGCCGCCTTCCCGGCCGACTCCGAGAAGCAGCAGGAGTGCGTGGCGAAGAGCGCCGCGAAGGACGCCTACAACTGGGGGTACGACCCGTTCCACTACACGGTCCCCGAGGGCTCGTACGCCACCGACCCGGACGGCACCGCGCGTACCGTGCAGTTCCGGAAGATGGTGCAGGCGCTCAACCAGGACGGGCTGCGGGTCGTCATGGACGTGGTCTACAACCACACCGCGGCCAGCGGGCAGGCGGACACCTCGGTGCTCGACCGGATCGTGCCCGGCTACTATCAGCGGCTCCTCGCGGACGGCAGCGTGGCCAACTCCACCTGCTGTGCCAACACCGCGACCGAGAACGCCATGATGGGCAAGCTCGTCGTGGACTCCCTCGTCACCTGGGCCAAGGAGTACAAGGTCGACGGCTTCCGCTTCGACCTCATGGGCCACCACCCCAAGGCCAACATCCTGGCCGTCCGCAAGGCGCTGGACGCGCTGACCGTGGCCAAGGACGGCGTCGACGGGAAGAAGATCATCCTGTACGGCGAGGGCTGGAACTTCGGCGAAGTCGCGAACGACGCCCGCTTCGTCCAGGCCACGCAGCAGAACATGGCCGGGACCGGCATCGCCACCTTCTCCGACCGGGCCCGTGACGCCATGCGCGGCGGCGGCCCCTTCGACGAGGACCCCGGCGTCCAGGGCTTCGCCTCCGGCCTCTTCACCGACCCCAACTCCTCGGCCGCCAACGGCACTCCGGCCGAGCAGAAGGCCCGGCTGCTGCACTACCAGGACCTGATCAAGGTCGGCCTCACCGGCAACCTCGCCGGATACCGCTTCACCGACACCGACGGCAAGGACGTCACCGGCGCCGGGGTCGACTACAACGGCTCACCCGCCGGATACGCGGCCGCCCCCGGCGACGCCCTCGCCTACGCGGACGCCCACGACAACGAGTCGCTCTTCGACGCCCTCACCTTCAAGCTGCCGGCCAGGACGAGCGCGTCCGACCGGTCCAGGATGCAGGTGCTGGCGATGGCCACGGCCGCGCTCTCCCAGGGCCCGGCCCTCTCCCAGGCGGGCACCGACCTGCTGCGCTCCAAGTCGCTGGACCGCAACTCCTTCGACAGCGGCGACTGGTTCAACGCCATCCACTGGAACTGCGCCGACGGCAACGGCTTCGGACGCGGGCTGCCCCCGGCGGCCGACAACCAGTCCAAGTGGTCGTACGCCAAGCCCCTGTTGAGCACGGTCAAGGTCGGCTGCCCGCAGATCACCGGCGCCTCGGCCGCCTACCGTGACCTGCTGCGCATCCGCACCACCGAGGGCGCCTTCTCCCTCGGCACCACCGCGCAGGTGCAGGACCGGCTCTCCTTCCCGCTCTCCGGCAAGGACGAGACCCCCGGCGTGATCACCATGCGGCTGGGTGACCTGGTCGTGGTCTTCAACGCCACGCCCGAGCGGCAGGACCAGCGGGTGGCCGCCCTCGCCGGGACGGACTACCGGCTGCACCCCGTGCAGGCGTCCGGCACCGACGAGGTCGTCAAGTCCGCCTCGTACACCGCCGGTTCGGGTACCTTCACAGTCCCGGCGCGGACGGTCGCGGTGTTCACCCGCTAGCGGGTCACTGAGCCAGGGAGATGAGCCGGGTGGCGAGTTCCGCGAAGGGACCGTCACCCGGCTCGTTCTGTACGAACGTCTTGACCACGGCGGCCATTTCGGGGTCGTAGGCGGCACTGACCGCGGCCAGGGCGGCGAAGTCGTGCACCAGCTGGCGTTCCAGCTCCGCACGCGGCACCCGGCGGCCCTCCAGCCAGATCAGCGCCGTCGACTCCACCAGCGAGATCCACGACCGCACCACCAGCTCCAGCCGGGCGGGCGCCTCGGTGATCCCCAGGTGGGACAGGATCTGCTCGTAGGACGCCTGGCGCACGGAGTCGACCAGCGCGTTGGTGGCCGAGGAGCCGACCGCCGGACCGCCCCGCATCAGCGCGGAGAAACCCGGCCCGTGCTCGTCCACGAAGTCGAAGAAGCGGCCCATCACCCGCAGCAGCCGGGCGCCGAGCGGGCCCTCGTGCGGCTCCTCGAAGCGGCCCGCCAGATCCTCCGCCGCCCGGGTCAGCGCGGCCTCGTACAGGCTCATCTTGCCGGGGAAGTAGTGGTAGACCAGCGGGCGGGAGATGCCCGCCGCCGAGGCTATCTCGTCGATCGAGACCTCGTCGGGCGAGCGCCTGCTGAACAGGTCGAGCGCGACCTTGATCAGCTGCTGCCGCCGCTCCTCGACGCCCATCCTGCGGCGAACCCCGGTACCCATGGGTTCAACCTTACCGACCGGCAACGACACTTGGACGATCCGGTTCCGCCTGGCCGCGCTTCCCGCGCTCACATGTCCAGGACGAGCCGCTCACCCCGGGCGCGGGACACACAGATCAGCATCGAGTCGTCGCGCTCGCCGTCCGTCAGCAGCTCGTCCCGGTGGTCCACCTCGCCCTCCAGCACCCGCTGCTGACAGGTCCCGCAGAACCCCTGCTCGCAGGAGTACAGGGTGTCCGGCAGCTCCCGGCGCACCGCCGCCAGCACCGTCGAGTCGGCCGGGACGGTCAACGTCCGCCCGCTGCGGCGCAGTTCCACCTCGAACGCGGTGTCCGCGCCGACCGCCGTACGCGGGGCGAACCGCTCCAGGTGCAGCACGGTCCCCTCGGGCAGCGCCGCCTCCACCGCCGCCATCAGCCCCTCCGGACCGCAGCAGTACACGACCGCGCCCTCGGGCAGACCGGCCAGCGACGCGGCGAGGTCGGGGCGCCCGTCCTCGTCCTCGGCCACCACCGTGCACCCGTCCCCGACCAGCGCCGCCACCTCCTTCAGGAACGGCATCGAGGCCCGCGTACGCCCGCAGTACAGCAGCCGCACGTCCACGTCCTCCGACAGGGCCCGCAGCATCGGCAGCACCGGGGTGATGCCGATGCCCCCGGCCACGAACACGTACGCGGGCGCCTCGACCAGCGGGAAGCGGTTGCGCGGGCCGCGCACCTCCAGCTCCATCCCCTCGGTGAGCTGCTCGTGCACCTCCCGCGAGCCGCCCCGCCCGTCCTCGACCAGCCGCGCCGCGACCTCGTACGCCGAGGAGTCCGCCGGGTCCCCGCACAGCGAGTACTGGCGCACCAGCCCCGAGGGCAGTACCAGGTCCAGATGCGCGCCCGGCTCCCAGGCGGGCAGGGCGGTGCCCTCCAGACGGAGCCGCACCACGCCGTCCGCGATCGCCTCGTGCCCGGTCAGCAGCAGCCGTAGCGCCCGCGAGCGGGGGCGCCCGGAGACCGGCGGGTCCAGCGCGGGCAGCGGCCACAGCGGGGAGTCCTTGACCCGGCGGCGCAGCGCCCGCCGGGTCAGCAGCCCGGCGCCCACCAGGAGCGCGGCGGCGGCGACGGACCGGGTGGTCTGCTCAGGCATCGTGCTCCGCCTTCTCCGCGGCCAGCGCCGCCGGGGACGAGGCCAGGTAGGCCACCGCCTGCGCGGTCGAGCCCTCCTGGGACGGGTGGTACGCCCGGCTGAGATAGCGCGGGATGGACTTCAGCAGCGCGCCCGTGGCGGGCAGCGTGCCCCGGCGGCCGCTCGTGTAGAACTCCCGGAACGACGCCTTGCCGTCGACCAGCGTCGGGTCGTGCTCCATGAAGAAGCGGGCCCCGCGCTGCCACAGGAACATCAGCGCCCCGAAGGCCAGCGCCCAGGTCCGCACCCGGCGCCGGTAGTCGCCGTCCACGTGCACGAACAGGTCGAAGGCGACCGAGCGGTGCTCGACCTCCTCCGCGCCGTGCCAGCGCAGCAGGTCCAGCATGGTCGGGTCGGCGCCCCGCCGGTCCAGCTCGGCCGCGTTCAGCACCCAGTCGCCGAGGAACGCGGTGTAGTGCTCGATCGCCGCGATCAGCGCGATCCGCTCCAGCAGCCACCAGCGGCGCGCCCGGCCCGGCGGCAGGGTGCGGTCCCCGAGCAGCTTCTCGAAGAACCAGTCGACCTGCGCGGTGTACGGCGTCGGGTCGAGGCCCTGCTCCCGCAAGTGCGGCAGCACCTCGTCGTGGGCCTGGGAGTGCATCGCCTCCTGCCCGATGAACCCGATGACGTCCTCGCGGAGTTGCTCGTCCTTGATCAGCGGCAGCGCCTGCTTGTACACGTGCACGAACCACCGCTCACCGGCGGGCAGCAGCAGATGCAGCACATTGATGGTGTGCGTGGTGAAGGGGTCGCCGGGCACCCAGTGCAGCGGGGTGTCCTCCCAGGCGAACGACACCTTGCGCGCCTTCAGCGGGATGCGCTCGGCCTGCACCGGCCGGGCCTGCTTGTTAGACATGGCGTCAATGTACTGACGGGTACCGCGCCTGAGAACCCCCGTGCACGACCTTGTTCGGCAAACTGTCAGCAGCGCCCGCTCAGTGCAGCCCGCTGATCTTCCGTCCGCCCTCCAGCGTGCCCGCCAGCTCCGCCTGCGCGCCCTGCTCCGCCTTCGCCACCAGCAACTGCCCCTGCCCGGCGCCGGTCACCCCGCCCGACGACCTGATCGAGGTCACGCCCCGGCTGCCCGCCGCCAGCAGATACCAGTGGCCGCCGCTGGACTTCCACAGCACCCCGGCCAGCACGTGCGGGTCGCGCGGACCGCACGCCGTGGTGTCCGTGCCCTTGGCCACCACCGCCCCGGCCGGGCCGCCCGGCGTACGGAACTGGGCCAGCGCGGCCGTGCCGTCGCCGCGCCAGGTCTCGGCCCGCGTGCACACCCACTCCCCATTGCCGCTCGCGTCCGGCAGCGGCTGCTCGGCGAACGCCCACGCGTTCACCCCGCGCACCCCGGCCGACCGCTCCACCGCCAGCGAGCAGGCGAACGGTGCCCAGGCCCGCCGCTCCTCGGCGCCCGTCACCTCGCCGGTCGAATCCGGTCGGCCCGCGGTGAGGTGGGCGGGCACCAACTCGCCCAGATCGCTGGAGAGCTGGGTGCCCGAGCCGTCCGTCAGCTGGAGCACGGTCCACGAGGTGCAGTCGCCCGTCCGCAGCGCCGGGCTGGCCAGCGGGGCGGTGACGCCGTCGGTGAGGGTGAGCGCGGTCGCCGCCGACTCCGGCTTGGTCAGGTCGCGCCCGGCGGCCTTCTTCACCCAAGGGGCGGTCAGGTAGCGGACGTTGCCGTCGGAGCGGCCGAGCACCAGCGCGCTCGCCTCGGCGCCGGTCGCGCCGTCGACCCGGGCGAAGTCCAGGGCCGCGCCCTCGGTGCCGTCCCGCGGCTCGGCATAGCGGGCGATGCGCAGACCGTCGTAGAGGATCACCACGCGGGCCGCGTCCACGTCGCCCGCGTACAGCAGTTGGGGCGGGCCCGCGGGGCCGCCGGTGAAGGTGCCGGGGGTCGCGGAGACGCGGACCGTGGTGCCGGGGCGGGCCCAGACCGCCAGCGCGCGGCGCAGCAGGCCGTCGTCGCCGGTGAGCGGGCCGCGCGCGGGCCAGACGGAGAAGTCGGTGCGCGCCGAGGTCTGCCACGCCGTCGGGGTCACCCGTTGCACCTTGGCGGGGTCGAGTGCGGCCACCGCGGCCGGGTTCTCCGCGTACGCGGGCGCGGCGGCGCCGTCCGGGCCCCAGCCGCCGCCCGGCAGCGCGACCAGCGTGCAGGCCACCGCGAGCGCGGCGGCCGCGGCCAGCGCCGCCTTGGTGTGCTGGCGGCGGCGCATCAGATCGGTGGGCCGGGCCTGGAGCGAGCAGGCGTCGAACTCGGGGGAGGCGAGCAGCGCGTACCGCGCGGGCACCCCGTCCGCCTCGGCCAGCGCGGACTCGGTACGGGTGACCCCGGCGGCCTTCAGGATCTTGCGTACGTCGTCGTCCGCCAGCCCCTCCAGACCGCGCAGGACGTAGGCGGCGCGGGCCGGGCCGGACAGGGCCGACAGCCGCTGGTCCAGGGCGAGTTCGTCGGCGCCGCCGGAGCGCGGGAACAGCCTCAGACCCCACACCTGGGGGAGCGGGGCGGGCAGTTGGGACAGCTTGGGCAGCCCCTTGCGCGGCTGGGACGCCTCCAGCGCGCCGCGCAGCACCCGCAGCCGGACGAGGGAGTAGCCGGGGTCGCCGTCCCGGCCGGTCGACTGGGCCGGGATCAGCGCGCGCTGCTTGCGGCCGCGCGGCAGGGCGCGCTGGGCGAGGGCGTGTGCGGTCAGGACCCGGCGCCCCCGGCCGAGGGTGGGCGGGAGCACCAGATAGGCGAGCCGGACCAGCCGCGGATAGTGCTCGACGAGCGCGGCCTCGGCCTGGCCGACGTCGACGGCCGGGTCCTGGGTCCGGGAAGAGGCGGGTGCGTGACGCTGGGCTACATCCTGTGACTGCACATTGGGGAGAACGAGCGAGCCGGACTTAGGTCACCGCCGCACGGGTGAGCCGCGGCGGTGACCCATCGGCTCACGCCGGATCGGTCAGCGCACGGGCGTAGTTGGCCATCGACCGCTGGTAGCGCGGGAGATGGGGAGCGAGCGCGCCGAGCACCAGGGCGAGACCCTCACGGTCCCGGCCCACGCTGGACAGGCACAGCGCCAGGCAGGCCCGTACCGCGTCGTCCAACTCGTTGGAGGGAGCGTCGAGTTCGGGGGTGAGCAGTTCGACGCCCTCCGCCGCGTGCCCGGTGTTGCGCAGCGAGCTGGCCAGCTGGATCTTCGTCCGGCGGGCCTTGTACGGGCTGGCCTCCGCGAGGCCGCCTGCCAGCGCCGCCCGGTACAGCACGGCCGCGTCGGCCGAGTGGCCGGTGGAGTCCAGGGCGCAGGCCCGCTCGAACAGGCCGAGCGGGCTGTCCTCGGGCAACTCGGCGGCCAGCTTGTCGATCGTGGCGCGGAACCCGGCCGCGTCGTCCTCGGGCCATGTGTCGAAGGCGGCCCAGGCGGCTGCCACGCGCTCTTCCCAGTCTCGGTCCATCGGGCCACCCAAGCAGGCATCCGGGTTGCGGATCAAGGGATTTGAGCGCGGGAGGCTTCGGAGCCGTATCCGTGGGGAGGGCCCCGGCGGGCCCCAGTGCGGGATGCTTGGCCCACCAGGACCGGAGGAACAGATGAGGATGACCAGCGCGGTGCTCGTGGGCGCCGTGGTGCTGACGCTGGCGGGCTGCGGCGCGGGCCAGGACGACGGGAAGGGCGCCGAGAAGGTGCCGGTCACCGCGACCGGCAGCCTGGAGAGCCTGGCCGCCGAGGTGAAGTGCCGTCCGGACATGCAGACCGACGCCGACGAGATCCGCCAGGCGCTGTGCAAGAACGCCGACGGAAAGTTCGTCCTGGCCACGTTCGCCACCGACCGGGGCCAGCGCGAGTGGATCAACGACGCGAAGGACTACGGCGGTCACTACCTCGTGGGCCGCAAGTGGGTCGCCGTGGGCGACGACGGCGTGGTCAACGCGCTGCGCGGCACGCTCGGCGGCGATGTGGAGGTGGGCACGGACCACAGCGGCCACGGCGGGCAGCACACCGGCTGACGCCGACGGCGCTCACGGCGAAGGCCGGTGCCGGGAAGCTTCCCGGCACCGGCCTTCTGTCGTGATCCCCCGAGGAGGGGGGTCTTCAGAGGATCACGAGCATGCGATCACGAGCAGTTCTGGCCGCGGTTCACGCAGTTGGCGATCTTGTTGGCGAGATTGTTCTTCGTGATGGCGATGAAGTCGTCGTGGTCGGTGGAGGGCTTGTGCAGCTGCTCCGGGAAACCGTCCACGGCGTAGGCGTTCTTCACCTGGCCGTTCTCGATGGTCGGCGGGGCGATGTCGTACACCAGCCGCATGGTCAGCTGCGGAATGGCCTTGAAGCCGTTCTGGCAGTTCCCGTTGGCGTCGGCGAACGCCACGTGGGTGCGGTGGTTGGCGCTGTCGGCGTTCTGGCCGTCCCAGCAGCTCTGGAAGGCGAAGGACCGCACGACCTTGCTGCCCTGCGGGCAGATCGGGTACTGCTCGGTCAGCTGGACCTTGTTCTCGAACCCGGTGCAGCTCCAGTGCGCGTTGGCGTTGGCCAGACCGTTGGTGGTGGTCTTGGCGTCACCGGTGATGATCCGCAGGAACTGCGGCATCGCCACGACCTTGCCGGTGGGGCTGCCGACGTACTTGATCTGCGCCTGGACCGGCGTCAGGATCTTGCCGACGTTGCCCTCCTTGCCGCCGCCGTCGTTGTTCTGGTCGAAGTCCTGCGAACCGTCCTGGACGCGGACGACCGGCCAGTAGTACGACGACAGGTCGCTCTTGTTCTGGCAGCTCGAACCGCCCTGCAGGAACGTGTCGTTGCTGGCGAAGGCGTCGATCTTCTGGTTGCCGACGTAGTCGTGCAGGTGGTGTGCGCCGTTCTTCACACCGGGAGCCACGATCACGTTGTCGGTGTTGTGGTTCTTGTTGGTGTTCACGCCGCAGCGCGTGGTGAAGGTGCCCTTCGAGGCGTTGCGGGCGTTGCGCGGCTTGGCCTTCACGTTCGCCTGGGCCTTGGTGATGTCCACGAAGTCGGCCGCGACGGGACCGTTGCCGGCCTGGCCGCCGATGGCGCCGCCCTGCTGGCCGCCACCCTGCTGCTGACCGCCGTTGTTCTGGCCGCCCTGCTGCTGGCCGCCACCCTGCTGCTGGCCACCGTTGTTCTGGCCGCCCTGCTGCTGGCCACCGCCCTGCTGCTGACCGCCGCCGTTCTGGCCGCCCTGCTGGCCACCGGCGTTGGTCTGGTCGGCGGGGGTGCCGGTGCAGTTGGCCAGCGTGTCCAGGTCGCCCGGGGCGGTGCCGCCCACCCGGGTGATCTCCAGCTTGATCCGGTCCAGGATGTTCTGGCGGCGGTCCTTGAGCGGCTGGAGGATGCTGTTCTGGACGAAGTTCGCGTCCCGGGTCTGCGCGTCCCGCGTGGTCGCCAGGCGCTGGTACGCCTCGGTGATCTGGCGGTCCAGGTTGGACAGTTCACCGGCCACGTCGGTACGGGCCTTGTCCGGCACGTTGGTCAGCTTCTGGCCGACGTCCGGGCAGGAGATCGTGGCGACCTGCGCGGCCGCGGCCTTGGTGCGGTTGCCTCCCCACGCGTCGTTGTTCGACTCGTGAGCCGAGGCGTAGAAGTTCGCCCAGATCAGCCCGCCCCCGCCGAGCGCTAGGGCCGCCGATGCGGCGGTGACCTTGATGGCCAGCGGCGAGCGGCGTTTACGTGTGTTGCGTCCCATGGAACTCCTCTGACTTCCTTGCGGGGCAGCTTCGAGGCGCCCGACAGGAGTGAAGCGGCGCCCATCCATACGCACGCCGCCCCAGAGGTGTTCACTGGTCTCACAAATATTTCCCAGGTCTACCCGCGCTCGGCGGGTTAAATGCCTTCTGAGCTGGGGGAGTTGGGATTCGCCTTGAGTGCCGCCGCTTCCTTGTCCGCGGGCACGCCCGGCGCCTTGCGGCCCGGCCGCTCGGGCACCTGGCCGCCGATCGAGGTCAGCCAGCGCCAGGTGTCGGCCACCGTCTCGTCCACCGGTCGGCAGTTCAGCCCGGTGGCCAGCGCCCGCGACACGTCCCCGCGGTGCACACAGGACAGCTCGCCGTCCGGCGGCGCCCAGATCGGCAGCTCGGTCCACGGCTCGATCCCGGCCGCGAGGATCGTCTCCGGGTCGGTCCAGCGCAGCTCGGCCGCCGAGCCGGTGACCTCCCGGCACCGCTCCAGCAGCTCGCCCATGGTGGTGTGACCCGGCGCGCTCGCCAGGTCGTACGGCCCGCTCACCCCCTTGTCCAGCGCGCCCAGCAGCCAGTCGGCCAGGTCACGGGCGTCGACGTACTGGATCGGCATGTCGTGCGGCCCCGGTGCCAGCACCTCGCCGCCGCGCGCGATCCGGTTCAGCCAGTAGGGGAGGCGGCCCACGTTCTCGTACGGGCCGAGGATCAGTCCGGCCCGGACCAGCAGGGCGCGGTCGGCGCCGAAGGTCTCCAGGACGGCCAGCTCGCCGCCCCGCTTGTCGGCCGCGTAGTCGGTGGCGTCCGCGTCGGCCGCGCCCTCCACCAGGGGGCCGTCCTCGGCGAGGCCGCCCAGGGTGGGCCACGGCCAGGTGTACACGGAGCGGGTGGATATGTACGCGTACCGCTCGACGCGGTCCTTCAGCAGGCGGGCCGTCTCCAGCACGGTCTTCGGCGCGCCCGTCCAGGTGTCCACGACGGCGTCCCAGTGGGTGTCGTCGGCGGTGAGCGCGGCCAGGCCCTCGGGTGAGGTGCGGTCTCCGTGCAACGACCGTACGTTCGGCGGGGGTTGGCGGTTGCCCCGGTTGAACGCTGTCACCTCCCAGCCCCGCTCCAGCGCGGCCTCCACCACGGCCCGGCCAACGAACTCGGTTCCGCCCAGCACAAGTAGCTTCATGCCGGGGATCTTGCCCCGGGCGGACGCGCACGGCACGCGCGTCCGCTCAGAGCTGATCCGCTCAACCCGCCGACGGGGGCGTGTACTTGTAGCCGACCCGGCGCACGGTCTGGATGGCGTGCCGGTGCTGGGCGCCCAGCTTGCGGCGCAGCCGGGCGATGTGCACGTCGACGGTGCGGCCGTCGCCGACGTGGCCGTATCCCCACACCGTGGTGACCAGCTGGTCGCGGGTGTGCACCCGGTGCGGGTGCGCCACGAGATGGGCGAGCAGCTCGAACTCCAGGTAGGTCAGGTCGAGTTCACGGCCGTCCACATGGGCGATCCGGCGTACGGCGTCGATCCGCACCGCCGGTTCGGGGGCGGGCTCGGCCGGGGCGGGGACGGCCACCGGGGCGAAGGGGGGCCGCTGGTCGGCGGGGACCAGGACCAGATAGCCGACCATCGGGGGACGGCCGGGCAGGTCGGGCAGGGTGTGCGGCGGGGCGGGCAGCCAGGTGGCGCCGGGCGGCAGGAAGTCCGCCACGGTCTGCGCGACGGCGGGGGAGGGCAGCTGCCACTCCTCGTCCCGGTCGACGGCGCGCAGCCGGTGCCGGGGGCCCGCGGCCGGGGCGGCGGGGCGGTCGGTGAGGGTGGTGGCGGTGGACTGAGGACGCTGGGTCGCCATGAGAGGTCAGCTCTTTCGCGCGAGGAGTGTCGTCGGGCGAGGCGGCGGCCGCGACTCGTGGTCGGGCGCGCGCCGGGGACGTTCGTCGTTCCGCGCTGGCCGGAGGCCGGGGAGTCCGTGAGGCCGGTGGTGTACGGCGCTCAGGGATCTACGGTGCTCAGAGGGCCCGCGCGTTCGCTGCGCGGCAACACACTCGGTCGAAGTCGTCATGCTGACGGGAAGGCCAGAACGGCTCCAGGTCGTCACGACCCGTAGCTACGCAGTTCTGGAAGCCGACCATGCGTCCATTGAAGCAGACGCGGGCGCCGGGCAGGAGGCTTCTCTCACCCCTTGGACGCCTCCTTGACGCCTTCTTGGCCGAAACCCGCTGCTGGCCGGGGGTATGCCGAAGGGGCGCCCACCGGCACGGCGGGCGCCCCTTCTCGGCATGTGGGATCAGACCTGGCCGGCCTTCTCCAGCGCGGAGCAGCAGGTGTCGACCATCAGGCAGGTCACCACGTAGGGGTCGACGTTGGCGTTGGGACGGCGGTCTTCGATGTAGCCCTTGCCGTCCTTCTCGACCTGCCACGGGATGCGGACCGAGGCACCGCGGTCGGAGACGCCGTAGCTGTACTCGTTCCACGGGGCGGTCTCGTGCAGGCCGGTGAGGCGGTCGTCGATGCCCGCGCCGTAGTTCTTGACGTGGTCCAGCGGCTTGGAGCCCTCACCGAGCGACTCGCACGCGGTGATGATCGCGTCGTAACCCTCGCGCATGGCCTTGGTGGAGAAGTTGGTGTGCGCGCCCGCGCCGTTCCAGTCGCCCTTGACCGGCTTGGGGTCCAGGGTGGCGGAGATGCCGAAGTCCTCGGCGGTGCGGTACAGCAGCCAGCGGGCCACCCACAGCTGGTCGGAGACCTCCAGCGGGGCGAGCGGGCCGACCTGGAACTCCCACTGGCCGGGCATGACCTCGGCGTTGATGCCGGAGATGCCGAGACCGGCCTTCAGGCAGTTGTCCAGGTGGGCCTCGACGACGTCACGCCCGAAGATCTCGTCGGCGCCGACACCGCAGTAGTAGCCGCCCTGGGGGGCCGGGAAGCCGTTCTCCGGGAAGCCGAGCGGGCGGGTGCCGTCGAAGAAGGTGTACTCCTGCTCGATGCCGAAGATCGGCTCCTGGGCGCCGAAGCGCTCCTCGGCCTCGGCGAGCGCGGCGCGGGTGTTGGACACGTGCGGCGTCATGTCGATGTCGAGGACCTCGCACAGCACCAGGATGTCGTCGCCGCCGCGGATCGGGTCCGGGCAGGTGAAGACCGGCCGGAGCACGCGGTCGGAGGCGTGGCCCTCGGCCTGGTTGGTGGAGGAGCCGTCGAAGCCCCAGATCGGCAGCGCGTCGAGACCGGCCGGGGCACCCGTGATGATCTTCGTCTTGGAACGGAGCTTGGCCGTCGGCTGGGTGCCGTCGATCCAGATGTACTCGGCCTTGAAGGTCACGGGGACACATCCTTCGGGGTGGTTCGGGGCGCACACGCGGTGCCGCGTCGCCGCGGCACGGACGCCGCGTCGATATGTCCGGCAGCGTGCCAACAGGCGATTTCCCGATCATTGCCCTCATGTGAACCCCGTGTTACCTGGGGGTTCTGTGGTGCGACTCACTGGTTCCCGTAGGTCCATGTGGCCTCCGCACATGACGGAGGCGGGGTCCGGAGGCGCCGCCTGTTCCTCCTGCGCGGGTGGGTGCGCAAGGCGGCGAGTCCTGGACCCCGCCCGTCGGTGCGGGGATCGGGGAGACCGGAGGAGCGGCCCGGAGCCGACGTCGAGTCGGTCCGGGCCGTCGTCTCACCGGTTTCCGTTCACCTCGTGGCGCCTCACCCCACCTTCTCGATCACGGCGCGGCGGATCAGGAACTTGCCCGGCTCCCGGACCTGCTCGAAGGCCGCGTTGTTGAGGAGGGCGCAACTGCCGGACACCGAGGCGACCTTGACGGTCGTGGACTTGTTGTTGTCCAGGTTGGTGACCTTCAGCGTGGTCCCGATCGGGAACTGGTTGCTGGACGCGGCCGGGGCGCCGCCCTCGCCGGAGAGCGTGACGGTGGAGCCGTTGCAGACCTGCTGGCCGGAGGCGGCGGCGCCACCGCCGTTGCCCTGCGCGGGCGGGGCACTCTGCGCGGGCGGCGCGCTCTGCTGCCCGCCCGCCTGCTGCCCGCCACCGGCCTGCTGACCCGCGCCCTGCTGGTTGCCCTGCTGACCGCCGGGCGCCGCCTGGGAGTCCTGAGCCGACTCCCCAACGGTGCAACCAGCGGCCTGCTGCTGGACCTTGATCTGTGCGATGACCGCCTCACGGTTGGCGATCCGGGCCGACGACTGCGCGTCCGGGTTCGCCTTCTGGTCCGCGATGAACTTCTGGTTGTTGCCGAGGGCGGTGGCGAACCCCTGGCACGCGGTCGAATCCGCGGCGGACGACAGGGTCTTGGCGTCCTGCGGGGTCTGGGCGGCGTTCGACGTGGCCGCCAGGGCGAAGGCCCCACCGCCCGCCACCGCTGCGGCGCTGATGAGCAGCGCGATCTTCTTCTTGGTGCCGAGACTTCTACTGCGCGACATCGGCGCCTCCAGGGGGGTAGGGGAGCGTACGCCGCTATGTACGGGAGGCCCGGCCGCCGTGTCTCAACGGTGACACGCGTCGAGCAAGTGACCTGCGTCACGCACGAGTGGGAACTCCAGGGCGGCCCGCCAACCACTCTGTTCGAATTCCTGGCACCCCTCGCGCCACTCCCGTGACGATCCCTCAATTCCCGCTCCCATCAGCGCATTCAACGCCCCTGTACGCCCTCCCCGTTGTCAGTGCCCGACGGTAGACTGGGGGCAGTGTTCGAGAGTGTTCGCCGGGGTTTCCGGGCGGCCGCTCCGCTCGCCACAGGAGGTTGTCCGTGCCCGCTGCCGCTCTGAGGAACAAGCCGTCGCCGACCCAGTCCACCGCCAAGCGCCCCGTGCCGCTCGACTCGCCGTACACCCCCACCACGAAGCGCCCGCTGCCCGCCGGGCGGCCGCGTGAGTGGTACGTCTCGCACAACCGGCGCCTGAAGGCCATGCGCCTCGCCATAGCCCTGCTCGACTCGGGCGTCTACCGCCCGTCCCAGGCCCGCGACGAGGCGATCCGCGCCACGGCGAACAAACTCGGCGTCCACCCGCCCTCCGACACCACCTGCCGCATGGTCCGATCCCTACTGCACTGAGCCCAACCACCGGGCGCCTCCAGGGGGCGCCCGGTGCCGGACTCACCCCTTCAGCAACTCGGCCACCAACCTTCGCCCGTCCTCCGGGTGGTCGCGGAACCAGAGGCCCAACTTGTGTTTTGCGTCAGGTAGTTCGAAGCGGGTGTACTGCGCTCGGGCGCACAGGGCCTCCTCGATCGCTTCGGTCACCTCCGACGGGATGACCGTGTCCGTGCCCGGTACTGCCAGGACCGCGCGGCCCTCGAAGGTGCGGAAGGTCGACAGGGCGGGGGAGTCCCGCCAACTGTCCTGTGTGCGGAGGATCTTGGTGAAGGTGCCCGTGCCGTCGCCGAACGGCTCGTGCCAGGCCGCCGCCGCGAACACCCCCGGTGCGCCCAGGCCCACGGAGGCCACCCGGCGCCCGTAGTGCCGTACCAGGTCCGCCACCGTCTGGCCGCTCATGCTGAAGCCGACCAGGATCAGCGGGCCGTCCCCCGCGTGGGCGTCGATCACTGCCACCGCCTGCTCGAAGCGGCGGCGCAGGCTCAGTTCGGACAGTTCGCCCGTGCTGCGGCCGTGGCCGGAGAAGTCGAAGGACAGTGCGTGGCAGTCCTGGTCGGCGAAGGCCGCGAGGAGGGGCAGCAGGCGTTCCTTGCTGCCGGTGCCCGCGCCGTGCAGGAGTACGGCCGTGGCCCGGGCGGCCGGTGTGCCCACCCGCACCACGCTCAGCCGTTCGCCGTCACAGTCGTAGGTGAACTCGTCCGGGGAGAAGGGGGGTTGAGGCATGAGTGACATTTACCCACAGTCACCGAACCCGGAAAAGGAGATGCACTCACAGTAGCCGCGCCGGTACGTTGAATCGCCAGGAGGTTCCGTCATGAGCGTTCTCATCGTCGCCGCCACCCTCACTCTGGCCGTCCTCGGCATCGGCAACCACCTCTACTGGCTCGCCGCCGTCGCGCTGCTCTGTCTGTACTGCAGGGGCGGCCGTGGCTCGCCACCACCACCTCCGCCGCCCGGAGGGGGCCCGCCCCCGGAGACGTACCGCGCCTACCGCGACCGCCGTGACCGGCAGGCCAGGTGGGAGCGGCGCTACCGCCGGGAGCGTCCTCACGAGGCGCGGCGGCAGCAGCGGGAGAAGAGCCGCTGAGGGGCCTCTCAGCCCGTCATCCCCGGCGCGTCCCACAGCGGGAACCACCGGGAGGTGTCCTTCTCGATCCGCAGGTCCCCCTCCAGCGCCGACGCCACCTGAAGCTCCAGGGCGTTGTCACGGCGCTGGTGGCCGGGGCGGGTGCACAGGGGGTAGAAGGTGCCCCGCTTGTAGAGGTACACGAGGGCCAGCCGACGGTCGTCGTCCTGGTCCGCCCGCCGGAAAGCGGCGAGGGAGCACAGCAGTTGGGGGCCGAAGCCGTTGGCCTCCAGGGAGCTGTTCACCGCGTGGAGGTCGTTCACCAGCTCGGGGAGCTGCTCGGGGGAGCGGTGTGAGCTGAGCCAGGAGTAGCCGTAGTCGTCCTGGGTCAGCTCCACCGGAGGCCCGTCGCGCTCGGCGTCGGCGTCCAGCAGTTCCCGTACCTCCCGGTGCGTCTGCTCGAACGCGGCGCCCTCCACCGTGGCGAAGCACACCGCGCCCGCGCCGGTCGGGGTGAACCCGGCCGCCGCCTGGAGGGTGATCGCCGCCGAGGGCAGCGCGAAGAGCTGATCGAGATCGGGCGCCACCGGCTTCGTACGCCCCAACAGGATGTCCAGCAGACCCAATGATCAGCCCGTCTTCTCGGGGGCGGCGGCCTCGCCCAGCTCCGCGGAGATCCGGCCCAGCTGAGCGAGCCGCTGCTCCAGGGGCGGGTGGGTGGAGAAGATCCGCTCGATGCCCGGCTCCTTGCCGGTCGCCGGGGTGAAGTAGAACGCGTTGAACGCCTGCGCGGTGCGCAGATCCTTGGTCGGGATACGGGCGATCTCCCCGGACACCTTGGTCAGCGCCGACGCCAGCGCGGAGGGGCGGCCGGTGAGATGCGCGGCCGCGCGGTCGGCGGCCAGCTCGCGGTAGCGGGACAGCGCCCGGATCAGCAGGAAACTGATCGCGTACACGGCCGCCGAGACACCGATCACCGCGGCGAAGATCGCGGCGGTGTTCTGATCGCGTCGGCCCCCGCCGAAGAGCTGCGAGTAGAACATGAACCGGACGATCAGCCCGGCGATCACACCCAGGAACGACGCGATCGTGATCACGGCGACGTCCTTGTGCGCCACATGCGACAGCTCGTGCGCCAGCACACCCTCCAGCTCGGCCGGCTCCAGCCGCCGCAGCAGGCCGGTGGTCACACAGACCACCGCGTGATCGGGGTTCCGGCCGGTGGCGAACGCGTTCGGCATGTCCAGCTCGGACACGGCGATCACCGGCTTCGGCATGTCCGCGATGGCGCACAGCCGGTCCACCACCGCGTGCAGCTCGGGATACTGCTCCCGCTCCACCACATGCCCGCGCATCGCGAACATGGCGATCTTGTCGGAGAACCAGAACTGCGCCACGAACATCACGGCCACCAGCACCGCGACCAGAATCCACGACTTCAGCAGCACGATCAGCGCGGCGACGAACGCCACGTACAGCAGCCCGAGCAGGAACATGGTGACCGTCATCCGCACGGTCAGCCGACGGTCACTGCGAAAACGGCTCTGCATCCCGCATCACCCCACACTCGACCTCTCCCCCTGCTTCCAGTGTGCACCCGGCGCGACCCATGCCGGTGACCGCGAGCGGCAAAGGCTTCCCCCGCTTCCCCCGCTTTACCGGCGGAGCGCCTCCGCCTGGTCGAGCAGCGCCGCGATCTCCTGCCCCCGCCACTCGTACCGCACGCGGCGCAGCTCCCGTTGGACCGCATGCTCGGCCCACGCCCGCAGCCGGACGTCCGCGTCACCGAGCAGCGGCACGGCCGCCCGGAGCCGTGCCACATCACCGTGCGCGTTCAGCAGCCGCCACGCCGACACCCGCTCCCAGCGGGGGCGCCCGGCGTCCAGCCGGGACAGCAGCCATTCCTCCGGCAACTCGCGGGCCGACGGCAGCAGGGCGAGCGTGGCCTCGCCGACCACACCGGGCGCCGGATCGTCCAGCAGCGGCCGCAGCCGTCGTACGTCCGTCACGTCCAGCGCCCGCAGCCCGGCCACCGCCCGCGCGCGTACGCCCGGCGCCGGGTGCTCCAGCAGCGCCCACAGCAGCGGCGCGTCCGCCCGGTCACCGCACTCCGCGAGCCCGATCACGGCACCGGGCGGCGGGGCCGGTTCGGCGCAGCGCGCCCGGTACCAGGCCAGCGGGTCGATGCCGTGCTGCCGTACGACGTACCGCGCGCAGGCCCGCACCAGCGCCGAGCGGTCGGCCAGGAACTCCACGGCTCGCTCAGGGTGCCCGAGCCGCCGCAGCGCGGTGACTCCGGCCGACCTGGCCTGCGGATTCCGGCCGCCGAGCAGGACGTCCAACGCCTCCGCGCCGGGCCCCGCGGCCAGCGCGGCCTCGGCACACCGGCCCTGGATCACCGCGTCGTCGTCCTCGGCGGCGGCACGGGCCAGCTCGACGGGGGAGAGGGCGCCCTCCTCGACGGCCATGCGGTACGCGAACCTGCGCACCGTGCGGTCGCCGGACACCAGCAGCGGGGCCAGCCGCTCGCGGGGTGCCTGGCGGAGTACGCCGTCGAGCAGTCCGAGGGCGTGGTCACCCCGGTACCGGTCGGCGACGCGCAGGATCATGGGGGCGAGGGTCACGGCCGTACCGGCGTCGAGGATCTCCGCGAGCAGCGCGCGGGCGCGGCTGCGTACCGGGTCGGCCCAGTCGGCGCACCGTACGACGACCAGCGGGAACAGCTCCGGATGCCCGGCGGCCTCGGCCACCGCCCGGTACCGGACCCGGCCGTCGCGGTGGCAGAGGGCGGACAGCGGCGTACGAGGCTCACCCTGCTGCTCCGGCCCCCAGTCGGCCCTGGCCCGCTGGTCCAGCTCCAGCCACTCCGCCGGACCCCTGCCGTTAATACCCCGACCTCATCTGCGCCCACCCCAGCAACACGATCACCGCCGCCACGCACCCCAGCACCACGGCCGTCGACACCCACGAGCTTCTGCGGGAGCCGCGGACCGGGGTCGGATCGGCGCGGAAGGGGGCCGGGTCCGGGGGATTCTCCTTCCAGCGGGCCGCGAGCATGCGGGCCCGTGCGGACGGCTCCTTGTGCTCGGCGGAGGCGGCCCATCGGAGATCGAACTCCCCGTCCCAATCGCCCTGTTCGGCCATGTCACGCAACCCTTTCCAGTCCCCGGGGGATCATGATCCCCCCGAGAGTAGGAAGCACGAGCGGGGGAAAAGGTTGCACCGGTCCGGGCTCCGGATGCCGAGCGGGAGGTGCTCACCTAGCATCGAGTGAGTGCCGCAGAGCGGGACGCGTTCCGTGTCGTCCCGGCGACCGAAGGCGGCCAGCCCACCGACCGCGCCGGACCTCCCACTCCGAGTGCGCGGCCATCCGACTCGTGCAGTCGCGTATCGCACGCGGGGTGGAAGGAAGGTACGTCCATGAATGCACAGCGCGCCAAGCGTCTCGTCGCGGCATCCGCCGCCGGTCTCCTCCTGGCAGCAGGCGGAGCCATCGCCACCACAGGCACGGCCTCCGCGGCCACTCCCAGCAACGTCAACACGAACCGCGGCTGCGGCTGGTGGGGCAACTGCGGCTACGGCTACGGCCCCGGCTACGGCTTCAACAACGGCTTCGGCCCCGGCTACGGCTACAACAGCGGCGGCGTCGTGGTGATCGTCGTCGGGTGATCACACCAGTGCTGGAGAGAAGGGCCGCCGTCCCGGCTGGGGTGGCGGCCCTCTTCGTCACCCGGTGCTGCTCCCCGGCAGCTCCACCGTGATCCGGAGCCCGCCCGAGGGGCGCGGGGTGAGGGTCAGGGTGCCGCCGTGGGCGTGGGCGACGGTCTGGACGATCGCCAGACCGAGCCCGGCCCCCGCGTGATCGTTGTGCACACGCTCGGTACCGCGCCGGAACGGCTCGGTGAGGGTCGCGGCCAGCTCGGGGGTGAGGTGCTCACCCGTGTTCTCGACGGTGAGCGTCACGGTGTCGGGGAGGGCGGCCGTACTGACCCACACACGGCCCTGACCAGGCACGTTGTGCACGATCGCATTGTGTACGAGGTTCATCGTGAGCTGGAGCAGCAGCGCCTCGGAGCCGGTCGTGGGCGTGATCTCGCCCGAGGTCTCGAGGGAGATGCCGTGCTTCTCGGCGAGCGGGAGCAGCGTCTCGGTGGCCTCCTCCGCCAACAGCGACAGATCGACGTCCTCCCGGCCCAAGGGCCGCTGCTCGGCCCGGCTGACCAGGAGCAGCGCCTCGGTGAGGGCGATCGCGCGGGCGTTGACGGCGTGGAGGCGGTCGAGGACTTCGGCGGTGTCGCGCTCCGGGTCGGTGCGGGCGACGTCCAGCAGGGCCTGGGAGATCGCCAGCGGGGTGCGCAGCTCGTGCGAGGCGTTGGCCGCGAATCTCCGCTGCTCGGCGACGTGCGCGTCGAGCCGGGCCAGCATCGTGTCGAAGGCGTCGGCCAGCTCGCGGAACTCGTCCCGCCGTCCCGGCAGCCGGATGCGGTGCGAGAGGGAGCCGTTCGCCGCCTCACGGGTCGCCTCCGTGACGCGGGTCAGCGGCGCGAGCATGCGCCCCGCGAGGAACCACCCGCCGACCAGGCCGAACACCAGCAGGAACGCCAGTACCCCGGCCGCGCGCGGCGCGAAGACCCGCAGCAGGTTGGACCGGACCGGGAAGACGTCGTACCGGATCGGGGTGCCCGAGGGCACGATGAGCGCCCGCTCGGGCACGTACCGCAGCAGGAACAGCCACACCGCGGCGAGCAGCAGGGCGCCCGCGAGCATGAGGAACCCGGCGTAGCTGAGGGTGAGCCGGAGGCGGACGCTCGGCCCCGGCGCCCTATCCACGCGCGCCTCCGGCGTGGATGCGGTACCCGACCCCCGGCACGGTCGCGATGAGCCAGGGCTCGCCGAGCCGCTTGCGCAGGGCCGAGACGGTGATGCGTACGGCGTTGGTGAACGGGTCGGCGTTCGCGTCCCACGCCCGCTCCAGCAGTTCCTCCGCGCCGACCACCCCGCCCTCGGCGGCGACGAGCACCTCGAGCACCGCGAACTGCTTCCTGGTCAGCGCGACATGCCGCCCGTCCCGCTGGACCTCCCTGCGGAACGGATCGAGCCGCAGCCCCGCGATCTCCCGTACCGGCGGCCGGTGATGAGCCCGCCTACGGTCCAACGCCCGTAGCCGGAGCACGAGTTCGCGCAGGTCGAAGGGCTTGGTGAGATAGTCGTCGGCGCCGAGCCCGAACCCGGACGCCTTGTCGTCCAGCCGGTCGGCCGCGGTGAGCATCAGGATCGGCATCCCGCTCCCGGAGGCGACGATCCGCCGCGCGACCTCGTCGCCGGAGGGGCCGGGGATGTCCCGGTCGAGCACGGCGATGTCGTAGGCGTTGATCCCCAGCAGCTCCAGCGCCGTGTCCCCGTCGCCCGCGATGTCCGCCGCGATCGCTTCCAGGCGCAGCCCGTCCCGGACGGCCTCCGCCAGATAGGGCTCGTCCTCGACGATCAGCACACGCATGCCGTCGAGGCTACGAGGCGGTACGTATCGTCCGCGTATCGGATTCCGCATACGCCGCCGCAACACCGCGCCGCCTTGGCTGACCCCATGATGCGAAACGCCCTCCGCGCCTGTTCCCGCCCGGAGCCCTGGAAGCGCGGCCCGGTGCTCACGGCGCTGGCCCTGCTGCTCGGCCTGCTCCTTCTTCTGCACGCGACGATCCCGGACTTCGCGGGCCTGGGGAGCCTGGTGGAGAGCGTCCTGCCGTGGCTGGGCGTCTTCATCCCGCTGCTGCTGGCCGCGGCATGCCGGCGCCGCTCCCTCTCCGCCGCGACCGCGCTGCTGCTACCGGCCATCGCGTGGACGATCCTCTTCGGCGGCCTCCTCCCCGACAAGTCCCACCCGGGCGGCGACCTCACCGTGGCCGCCCACAACGTCGGCGCCGCCGACCCGGTCCCGACCGCCCGCACCCTGGCCGCTGCCGGCGCCGACCTCCTGGCCCTGGAGGAACTGACCCCGCGGGCAACCCCGTTGTACGAGAAGACGCTGGCTGGCACGTACCCCCACCACGCGATCCGCGGCACGATCGGCCTCTGGAGCAAGCTCCCCCTCTCGGGAACCCGCACGATCGACATCATGAACTACGGCCCCCTGGCCGCCACGAAGTCGCCCGCCGCCAAACTCCCGGAGAACCGAGCCCTCCACACCACGGTGAAGACCCCCAACGGCCCCCTCGCGGTCTACGTAGCCCACCTGGGCTCCGTCCGCCTCACACCCCGCACCGGCTTCTGGACCACGAGCCGCAACATAGGCGCAGTGGCCCTGAGCCGGGCGATAGCCACCGAGCGAAACCCCCACGTCCTCCTCCTGGCCGACCTGAACGGCACCTGGGACGACCGAGCCTTCACCGCCCTCCGCACCCACCTGAACTCAACCCAACAAACCTCCGGCACCGGCTTCGGCTTCACCTGGCCGACAGCCTTCCCGCTGGCCCGCATCGACCAGATCCTGTACCGCGGCCTGACCCCCAACCGCTCCTGGACCCTCCCCAAAACGGGAAGCGACCACCTACCGGTGGCAGCGACGCTGACCTGGTCCTAGGCAGACTGGCCGCGTGACACGTCAGGCCCCACTCTCCCCGTACAGGACCTCGCCTTGATCAACGCTGTCTTCCAGCACCACCTCACCTTCCTGGCCGTCGCCATCGCGCTGACCGCCACGACGGGCGTGGTCGTCCTCCTCCTGACCCGGCGCCACACCACCGGCACTCAGGCCGCGCTGAACGGTCTCTGGGCGGCAGCCGCTGCCGGACCGGCGATCCTGACGAGCTGGTCGGGCAGCGGAATCCTCACCTACGAGTGCGCCGTCAACACCGATGTCGCCGGGGCCCTGCAGAGCACGCAGGGTCAGCTCAACCTCGTCCTGTTCATCCCGTACGGCCTGTTCGCCGCACTCGCCACCCGCCGCCCCCTGTTCGCCGCAGCCACCGGCGTGCTGTTCACGGCGGTGATCGAGACCGCGCAGGCCACCGTGCCGTTCATCAGCCGACTGTGCGACACCGACGACCTGATCACGAACAGCCTCGGTGCCTGCACCGGCGCCGCGCTGGGTGCCCTGGTCGCTCGCCGCCTGCCCGAGCGTGCCGTCACCGCCCCGCGGCCACGCCGCACTGCCGCCCAGTTCGCACCGGCCCTCATCCTGATCACCATCGTGTGGCTGGCGGTCATCACCCCCGTCCGGGTCCAGCCGCCCTCGACCCAGGTGCCCGCGGCCACCGCCGCCCAGACCGCGGCCATCAGGGAGGCCGCCACCGCCGCCTTCGCGTCCGCCTACCGGCCGGGCAACGTCTTCTACACCGACATGGGCGACGGAACCGCATCCGTGACCGCCTCCCTGCCCGGCGGCGGCTTCGCCGAACTGTCCTGGCCCGACCGCGAGAACTTCACCGCCCACTTCACCCCCACCACCGACGGCGAAGGCGCCCACGCCTACCGCATCCCCGGCATCAGCCACCCGATCACCACCGCCGACCAGGCCAAGAAGATCGCCACCGCATACGCCGCCCGCTACGCCCCTTGGGCCGACCCCGGAGCCGAGATCACCGTCCATCCCATCGAAGCCGGATGGAAGATCGAGTGGCGGCGCTGGAAGAACGGCGTCCTCATGCCCATGCGGCTCGACATCGCCATCGAACCGTCCGGACGCCTCATCGACCTGATCGCCCGCAACGTCACCGACCCACTTGCCAAGCAGCCACCCGCTCACGGACGGCACCCCACCCAGTGACCGTCACCGCACGGCGAAGGCCGCCACCCCGGTCGGGATGGCGGCCTTCGGCGTGAAAGCAGCGACGATCACACGTCGTAGTACAGCTCGAACTCGTGCGGGTGCGGACGCAGCTGCAGGGGCGCGATCTCGTTCGTGCGCTTGTAGTCGATCCACGTCTCGATGAGGTCCGGGGTGAAGACGTCGCCCTGGAGGAGGAAGTCGTGGTCGGCCTCGAGGCGGTCGAGGACGGCCGGGAGGGAGGTCGGGACCTGGGCGACGCCCGCGTGCTCCTCGGGGGCCAGCTCGTAGAGGTCCTTGTCGATCGGCTCGGCCGGCTCGATCTTGTTCTTGATGCCGTCCAGGCCCGCCAGGAGCAGCGCGGAGAACGCGAGGTACGGGTTGCCCGAGGAGTCCGGCGCGCGGAACTCGACGCGCTTGGCCTTCGGGTTGGAGCCCGTGATCGGGATACGCATCGCCGCGGAGCGGTTGCGCTGCGAGTACACCAGGTTGATCGGCGCCTCGAAGCCCGGCACCAGACGGTGGTACGAGTTCACCGTCGGGTTGGTGAAGGCCAGCAGCGACGGGGCGTGCTTGAGGATGCCGCCGATGTAGTAGCGCGCCATGTCCGACAGGCCCGCGTAACCGGCCTCGTCGTAGAAGAGCGGCGCGCCGCCCGACCACAGCGACTGGTGGACGTGCATGCCCGAGCCGTTGTCGCCGAAGATCGGCTTCGGCATGAAGGTCGCGGTCTTGCCGTTGCGCCAGGCCACGTTCTTCACGATGTACTTGAAGAGCTGGAGGTCGTCCGCGGCGGCGAGCAGCGTGTTGAACTTGTAGTTGATCTCGGCCTGCCCGGCCGTGCCCACCTCGTGGTGCTGGCGCTCGACCTTGAGACCGGCCTTGTCCAGCTCCAGGGAGATCTCGGCACGCAGGTCGGCGAAGTGGTCGACCGGCGGGACCGGGAAGTAGCCGCCCTTGTAGCGGACCTTGTAACCCCGGTTGTCCTCGAGCGCGCCGGTGTTCCAGGCACCCGCCTCGGAGTCGATGTGGTAGAACGCCTCGTTCTCGGCGGTCTTGAAGCGCACGCTGTCGAACACGTAGAACTCGGCCTCGGGGCCGAAGAACGCGGTGTCGGCGATGCCGGTGGACGCGAGGTACGCCTCGGCCTTCTTCGCCACGTTGCGCGGGTCACGGGAGTACTGCTCGCCCGTGATCGGGTCGTGGATGAAGAAGTTGATGTTCAGCGTCTTGTCGCGGCGGAACGGGTCCACCCGGGACGTCGACAGGTCCGCGCGCAGCGCCATGTCGGACTCGTGGATGGCCTGGAAGCCGCGGATCGACGAGCCGTCGAACGCCAGCTCCTCGTCCGGGTCGAACGCCTCGACGGGCACCGTGAAGTGCTGCATGACGCCCGGCAGGTCGCAGAACCTGACGTCGACGAACTTGACGTCCTCGTCCGCGATGAACTTCTTGGCCTCGTCGGCGTTCTGGAACATCCAGCTCCTCCTACTCCCGACCGTTCCCGCCGGGGTGGTAGATCGTCTCGTGCGGCCAGTGCGGTGGCACACGCTGGTCTCGACCCTAGGGACGGGTGATTTCTCGGGCGTGACTCGTTTGTTTCGCAGAAGTTAACCAGCCACACGTCAACCCTAGCCCCGACCACCCCTGCCCGTACTGCCCGAAAGCGGGCGCAGTACCGTGGTCGGGTGGACAACAGGGAAGTGATGGGCTCGTGGCTCTCCGGGCCGCGCGCGGCCATGGAAGAAGCGGGCGCCGACTTCGGGTACCGGGGCGAGCAGCTCGGGCTGCCGGAAAGCGGGCCGAACTCGATCGCCCGTCCGGGTCGTCGGCTCGGCGCGCTCGCCGTGGACTGGGGGCTGTGTGTGCTGATCGCATACGGCCTGATCACCCATGGCAACTCCCCGGCCACCAGCAACTGGGCCCTGCTCGTCTTCTTCGTGCTGGGCGTGCTCACCGTCGGCACCCTCGGCTCGACGCCGGGCAAGCGCCTCTTCGGGCTGCGCGTCGTCGCCCTGCAGACCGGCACCGTCAACCCGCTGCGCGCCCTGCTGCGCACCTTCCTGCTCTGCCTGGCGATCCCGGCGCTGGTCTGGGACCGCGACGGCCGCGGCCTCCACGACCGGCTCGCCAAGACCGTCGAGGTCAGGATCTAGCAACGCGACATGAGGAAGGGGCGCCCGGAGGTTTTTCGGGCGCCCCTTCCTCATGTCGTCGGGATCAGCGGGACCTGCCGCCGCCGCCCTTCGGCATCCGCATGCCCTTCGGCATTGGGCCCTTGGGGAGCGGCATGTTGCTCATCAGGTCGCCCAGCGCCCGCAGCCGGTCGTTGGTGACGGTCACCTGGGGGCCGGTCAGTACCCGGGGGTACTTCAGCATCGTCGTGCGCAGCTTCTTCAGCGGCACCTGGCCCTCGCCGTCACCGACGATCACGTCGTGCACCGGGACGTCCGCGACGATGCGGTTCATCTTCTTCTTCTCGGCCGCCAGCAGGCTCTTCACCCGGTTCGGGTTGCCCTCGGCCACCAGCACGATGCCGGCCTTGCCGACCGCGCGGTGCACCACGTCCTGGCTGCGGTTCATCGCCACCGCGGGGGTGGTCGCCCAGCCCCGGCCGATGTTGTCCAGTACCGCGGCCGCCGCACCCGGCTGGCCCTCCATCTGCCCGAACGCGGCCCGCTCCGCCCGGCGCCCGAACACGATCGCCGTCGCCAGCAGACCGAGCAGCAGACCCAGGATGCCGCCGTAGACGGGGTGCCCGATCAGGAAGCCGATCGCGAGGAGGACGGCGAAAATGCCGAGCCCGACAGCCGCGAGGACAAGACCGATCGTCTTGTCGGCCTTGCGGGTCATCTTGTACGTGAGAGCGATCTGCTTCAGTCGCCCTGCGCTCGCGGCGTCCGCCGCGGTTTCCTTCCTCGCCATGCCCACGAGTCTACGTGGCCCCCGGAGCACTCTCGACGGCGGTGCCCGGCGTGAGGCGGGGGTTACGGACGGGTGGCGGCGCGGTCGAGGAACTGCTGCGCCTCGACCCGGTCCTTGGCGCGGCGGCGGTCCTCCAGGACGGAGGTCCAGGCGTTGCGGCGGGCCGTGCGCTGGCCGCCCTGCAGCAGCAGTGTCTCGACCGCGCGCAGGGCGACGGTGAAGGACGGGATGGCGGTGGCGCGGACGGGTGCGGCCTGCATGATCGAGGTCCCCCCTCGGTGCGGGTGGTGTACGGGGCGTGATTCCAGGGTCACTGATTGGTGTTACCAGCGCGTGACCGACCGGTCAAACGGTGGTGAAGCCTCGACGCACGTCCCGTAGACGTCGACGCGGCCCCGCCATGTGCCCTCATCAGCGAGGACGGACGGGACCGCGTCGACTCGGCCACTACTGGCCGGTAGGAACTTGTGCGTGATTTCACACGACTTGCTCACACCGCCTGGGCGGCGATGTACGTACCACGCTTCTCGATCGCCATCTGGTAGAGGCGTCCGGCGCGGTAGGAGGAACGGACCAGCGGGCCCGACATCACACCGGAGAAGCCGATCCGCTCGGCCTCCTCCTTCAGCTCCACGAACTCCTGCGGCTTCACCCAGCGCTCGACGGGGTGGTGGCGCACGGAGGGGCGCAGGTACTGGGTGATGGTGACCAGCTCGCAGCCCGCGTCGTGCAGCTGCTGGAGCGCCTCCACGACCTCCTCGCGGGTCTCGCCCATGCCGAGGATCAGGTTGGACTTGGTGACCAGGCCGAAGTCGCGGGCCTCGGAGATGACCTTCAGCGAGCGCTCGTAGCGGAAGCCGGGGCGGATGCGCTTGAAGATGCGCGGGACCGTCTCCACGTTGTGCGCGAAGACCTCGGGGCGGGACTCGAAGACCTCGGCGAGCTGCTCGGGCACCGCGTTGAAGTCGGGGGCCAGCAGCTCGACCTTGGTACGGCCGGTCTCGCGGCCCGCGGTCTGGGCGTGGATCTGGCGCACGGTCTCGGCGTACAGCCAGGCGCCGCCGTCCTCCAGGTCGTCGCGGGCGACGCCGGTGATGGTGGCGTAGTTGAGGTCCATGGTGACCACGGACTCGCCCACGCGGCGCGGCTCGTCCCGGTCCAGGGCCTCGGGCTTGCCGGTGTCGATCTGGCAGAAGTCACAGCGCCGGGTGCACTGGTCGCCACCGATGAGGAAGGTCGCCTCGCGGTCTTCCCAGCACTCGTAGATGTTCGGGCAGCCGGCCTCCTGGCACACCGTGTGCAGGCCCTCGCTCTTCACGAGGTTCTGCATCTTGGTGTACTCGGGGCCCATTTTCGCCCGCGTCTTGATCCACTCGGGCTTGCGCTCGATGGGGGTCTGGCTGTTACGGACCTCCAGGCGCAGCATCTTGCGTCCGTCGGGTGCGACTGCGGACACGACCGGCTCCCTGCTTGTTGCGAAGTTGAGTCTTCGATTCTTCGGCGTACACCAGAGTACGCCCGTGTACATCGGGTCCTACCGGGGGCGAAAACCTCGCGGACGCAGGCCGCATTCCCGGATCAGACTGCGGCGGGCTTCTCGATCACCCTGGGGGCGAGGACGGCCTCGGCCATGACCTCGCGCAGATGGCGTTCGACCACCGGGACGACCTCCTCGATCGTGATGTCCCGGCCCAGCTCGTTCGCGAGCGAGGCGACCCCGGCGTCGCGGATGCCGCACGGGATGATCCGGTCGAACCAGCGGTTGTCCGGGTTCACGTTGAGGGCGAAGCCGTGCATGGTGACGCCCTTGGCTACCCGGATGCCGATCGCGGCGATCTTGCGGTCCTCGCGGCGCTGGCCCGCGTTGGAGGGCGCGTACTCCGGGCCGTTCATCCGGGGGTCGAACTCCTCGTCCGCGATCCGGGGATCGAAGTCGAGGGAGAGACCGCCGAGGCGCTGCTCGACCGGGTCGCCCAGCACCCAGACACCGCTGCGGCCCTCGATACGGGTGGTCTCGACCCCGTACTCCGCGCAGGCGCGGATCAGGGCCTCCTCCAGGCGGCGGACGTGGGCGATGACGTCCACCGGGCGGGGGAGCTTCTGGATGGGGTAGCCCACCAGCTGGCCCGGACCGTGCCAGGTGATCTTGCCGCCCCGGTCCACGTCGATCACCGGGGTGCCGTCCAGCGGGCGCTCGCTCGGCTCGGTGCGGCGGCCCGCCGTGTACACCGGGGGGTGCTCCAGCAGCAGCACGGTGTCGGAGACCTCGTCGGCGAACCGGGCGGCGTGCACCCGGCGCTGCTCGTCCCACGCCTCCTGGTAGTCGACGGCGTCCGCGCCGAACCCCATGTGGACGAACCGCAAGTCACTCACGGCAAGCGCCTCCCTCAGCCGGGCACCCCTCCTCGGGGCTGTCAGGCGCGTACGGCGCCCACGCCACTGTACGTCCGGACGGGTGACGTCAGCCGCGCGGGTAATCCTCACACGATCGGATGAATGCGGAGGGATCTCTGCGAGGGCTTGCTCACTCTCCGCTACATTCGCGCCGTTCGTGAGGCCAAAAGGGCTGTTCACAGCCCGTCCCGGCACCTCAGTGGCCTGTCAGGCAGGAGACCGCACCGCACATGACGGACCGACCCGCGCAGCGCACCCCCAACCGCCAGCTCGCCACGCTCATCGCGGAGGCGGGGTTCTCCAACGCGGGTCTGGCCCGTCGCGTCGATCAGCTCGGCCTGGAACACGGGCTGGACCTCAGATACGACAAGACCTCCGTCACCCGCTGGCTGCGCGGACAGCAGCCGCGCGGGACCACTCCCGCGCTGATCGCCGAGGTGTTCACCCGACGCCTCGGCCGTCGGCTCACCGCCCAGGACCTCGGTCTGGACGCCTGCGCGCCGGTGTACGCCGGTCTGGAGTTCGCGGGCACCCCCGAGGAGGCCGTCGACATCGTCAGCGGGCTGTGGCGCAAGGACTCCGGCAGCCATGCCGAACTGCGCAAGATCGCGTTCACGCCCGCGGGGCTGGTCGTGCCCAGCCGGGACTGGCTGATCGGCAAGGCCGACGACCGGGTGGCCCGCGAACCCGTCGTCCGTGTACCTGCGCAGGCCGGACCCGCACGCGCCCCCGCACCCGCCCCCGAGCGCCCCTCCGGACACCGGGTGACCGGCGGGGACCTCGCCGCGCTGCGCTCGGTGGGGGAGCTGTTCCGGGCGCTCGACGACCAGTACGGCGGCGGGCACGCCCGGCAGGCGCTGGTGCGCTACCTGGAGCACGAGTGCGAGCCGATGCTGCGCGGCAGCTACTCCGAGCAGACCGGCCGCAGGCTGTTCGGCGCCGCCGCCGACCTCACCCGCCTCGCCGGGTGGACCTCGTACGACATCGCCGCGCACGGGCTCGCGCAGCGGTACTTCGTGCAGGCCCTGCGGCTCGCCCAGGCGGCCGGGGACCGCGCCTACGGCTCCTATGTGCTGGTCACCATGAGCCGCCAGGCCGTCTACCTCGGGCACGGGCGGGAGGCCGTCCAGCTCGCCCGGGTCGCCCAGCAGGGGATCGGCACCGGCGCGCCGCCGGTCGTACAGGCCCTGCTGCACGCGGCGGAGGCGCGGGCGCACGCCGTCCTCGCGGAGGCGCGCGCGTGCACCGGCGCGCTGGTACGCGCCGAACGCGCCCTGGAGACGGCGCGGCCCGGCGACGACGTGCCGCACTGGGCGCGGTTCTTCGACGAGGCCCAGCTCGCCGACGAACTCGGCCACTGCCACCGGGACCTGCACCAGTTCCGGGCGGCCGCCCAGCACGCGGAGCGCTCGCTGCGGCTGCGCTCCGCCGCCCACGCCCGCAGCAGGCTGTTCTCCCGCGTGGTGCTGGCCACCGCCCGCCTCGGCCTCGGTGACCTCGACCAGGCGTGCGCCCTCGCCGCCGAGGCCGCCGGTCAGGCCGCCGAGATGCGCTCGGTCCGGGCCGTGGAGTACATCCGCGACTTCGAACGCCGCCTGGAGCCCTACCGCGACGCGCCCCCGGCACGCGGGTACCGGGAGCGGGTGGCGGCGCTGGGGTAGCGGCAGAGGGGCGCCCAGGCCGTGGGCGCCCCCTACGGGTCAGGCCGCGCGTGGCATCGACGCGGGCGGGTCCGCCAGGTGCATCGAGGTGGTGGCCCCCAGGTCGGTCAGGACGGCCGTGGCGGCCCGGGTGGCCGAGTGCAGGGCGCCCTGGAGGGTCCCGATGTCGCGGTGGTCGCCGCACACATAGAGGCCCGCGAGGAGGCGTACCGGGCGATGGGGGTCGTACGCGGGGCGCATCGCCGGGACCGCGTCCGGGGTGTGGTGCACGGCCAGGGTTTCCCAACGGTTCGTGGGCGTGCCATAGAGCCGGGCCAGGTGGGCGCGGACGGCGGAGTCCACGTCCTCGGGCGGGGTGCCCAGCACCGTCGAGGAGATCAGCGCGCGCCCGGCCGGGGCCCGGCCCGGGTCGACCTCGCTGAGCACCGCGGTGTGCGCGACCGGGCCGCCCCGGTCGGCGTCCAGGAGCAGCGAGGCGCCCGTGGACAGCGCCGGGCCGGGGTCGTCGGTGGTGTGGTGGACGACGGTCACCGGGTGGAAGTCCGGGACGCGCAGGCCCGGCAGCAGCTCGGCGGCCGCGCGGGCGTCCGTGGCCAGCAGCACCGCGCGACAGCGCAGTACGCCGTGCTCGGCGGTGGTCACCGAGGTGGTGGAGACCGAGGTGACCCGTACCCCGGTGCGCACCGTGCCGGGCGGCAGGGCGCCCGCCAGCAGCTCGGGCAGCGCCGCCGCGCCCCCCGCGGGCACGCTCAGCCGCCCTCCGGCGAACGCCCGCAGGGCCAGGTCGGCGGCTCGGCTGGACGTGCTCAGCTCCGGGTCGCACAGCAGCGCGGCGAGCAGCGGGCGCAGGAAGCCGTCGACGGTACGGGCGGGAATCCCGCGCGCGGCCAGGGCGTCGGCGGCGGCCTGCTCCGGGCGGGTCAGCAGCCGGTCGACCGGGGTGGCGGCGATCCGGGTCAGCGCGGCGTTCAGCCGGGCCTGGTCCCACGCCCCGCCGACCGGTGTCCCGGTCCGGCCGGGCACGGCGACCGGGCCCCTGGGGGCGCTCGCCAGGGCGCGCACCACATGGAGTGCGCCCCTTGCGCCCCCTACGGGTGCCGGAGCGCCCGCGCGATGCGTGCGGCCGTCCCGGTGCAGCAGCACGCCGGGCGCGAACTGCCGCAGGGCGAGCGGCTCCAGGCCCGGCGCGGTGCGCAGTTCGGTGCCGGGTGTGGTCAGTGGCCGTCCGACGCGGTCGAGACGGAAACCGTCGACCCGCTCGGTCGACATGCGGCCGCCGACCTCCGGGGCGGCCTCCAGTACTGCGGTCGTCACTCCTGCGCTGGTGAGCCGATGGGCCGCCGCGAGTCCGGCGACCCCGGCCCCCACGACGACGACGTCCACCTGGTACGCGGGCTCAAGCACGAGGCCCCTCCTGTGGTTGCGCGGCCGGTGGAGAGGTCATGCCCTCAACTGGCCCGCCGGATACGCGAGTTCGGGTCGAGGTTAGGGTCATTGTCGGTCAGGGTCAGTCGCGCGTCGGCAGAGCACGGTCGCACGGCGGTCGCATACGGTCATGTCCGCTCGGTGCCCACCAAGATCACGCCTATGCCGCCGGACTGCTCCGCGGTCTAGTCGGCGGTCTGCTCCGCGCTCTACTCCGCGGCGCGGATCGTGTCCTCGATGCCGGGGAACGCGAACTGGAACCCCGACTCCAGCAGCCGCGTGGGCACCACCCGCTGACTGCCCAGCACATCCCCGGCCATCTCGCCCAGCACCGTCCGCAGCACCGCCGCCGGTACCGGGAACGGCGTCGGCCGGTGCAGCACCCGGCCCATCGCCTCGGTGATCTGCTGGTTGGTCAGCGGATGCGGCGCGGTCAGGTTGAACGGCCCGGACAGGTCGTCGCGGTCCAGGATGTGCCGGATCGCGGCCACCTCGTCGTGCAGCGCGATGTACGACCAGTACTGCCGCCCGTCCCCGAGCCGCCCGCCGAGCCCCGCCTTGAACAGGGGGAACATCTTGGCCCACGCCCCGCCGCCGGACGCCACCACCAGACCGGTGCGCACGAACGCCGTCCGCACGCCCGCCTCCCGCACCGGCGCCGCCGCCTCCTCCCACTCCTCGCACACCGAGGGCAGGAAACCCTCGCCGGGCGGGGCCTCCTCGTCCGTGATCCGGTCGCCGGTGTCGCCGTAGAAGCCGATCGCGCTGCCATTCACGAAGACCCGCGGCGGCTCCGGCAGGGAGGCGGCCGCCTCCGCGAGCGCCGTCGTGCCCAGCACCCGGCTGTCCCGGATCACCCGCTTGTACTCCGGCGTCCAGCGCCGGTCCCCGATCCCGGCCCCCGCCAGGTTCACCACCGCGTCGACACCGGCCAGCCCGGCCGCGTCCACGTACTGCTCCTCGGGGTCCCAGCGGACCTCGTCCGGGCCCTGCGGCTCCCGCCGGACCAGCCGCACCACCTGGTGCCCGTCGTCGGTGAGGGACCGCACCAGGGCGCTGCCGATGAGGCCGGACGCACCGGCCACCGCGATTCGGGAAGAGTCCATGATCCCAGCATGCCCCGCATACCCGGGATCAGGGGGGCCCGCCGTGATCCGAACGGCCCCGAAAACGCCCCCTACGACGTGATCAGCCGACCCGTGTCCACCGGCACCGTCGCCGTCTCCGCCCGCCGGGCGTCGGCCGAGACCTCAGCCGCCGTCAGCACGTACCCCGTCTCGGAGCTGGAGGTGGAGCGGGCGAAGACCACACCGAAGACCCGGCCGTCCGTGGTCAGCAGCGGGCCGCCCGAGTTGCCCGGCCGCACGGTGGAGCGGATGGAGTAGATCTCCCGGGTGACCGTACGGTCGCTGTAGATGTTCTGGCCGGTCGCCCGCACCCGGTTCGCCACCGTCGCCGCCTGGAGATTCAGGCTGCCGTCCTGCGGATACCCCGCGACCACCGCCGACTCGCCACGCCTCGCGGAGTCGTCGAACGGCAGCACCGGCGCCCGCAGCCCCGGCACGTACAGCACCGCCACGTCCTTGTCCGGGTCGAACAGCACCACCCGCGCCGCGTAGACCTGGCCGACCCCGCCGATGCGCACCGTCGGATCGTCGATACCGGCCACCACGTGCGCGTTCGTCATCACCCGGCGCGGCGCGTACACGAAACCGCTGCCCTCGCGGCCCTCCACGCCCGCCGATCCCTCGATCTTCACCGTGCTGCGCCGGGCCGCCTCGGTGGCCGCCGGGGTCACACTGTCGCCCGACGGCTCGGCCACCTGCGCGGTCGACTCGTTCTCGAACGGGTTGAAGACCTGCGGGAAACCCGCCTCCGTCAGCGCGGAGGTCGCCCGGGAGAACCAGGCCGGGGTGGTCTCCGGCATCGAATGCTGCACCGCGCCCAGCAGCGCCGAGTTACGGATCGCCGTCGTCACCGTCTGCGAGGGCGCCGCGCCCAGCACACTCGCCGCGACCCACGCCACGAGCAGTACGGCGACCCCGTTGGCCGCCGCGCCCCCGACGCCGTCCGCCACCCGCAGCGGACTGCTGCCCGCCCGGTCCATCCGGCTGCGCAGCCGCAGCGCCAGCCTGCCCGCCAGCTCGTGCCCGATCATGCCCGGCACCAGCACCGTCAGCACCGCGACCACCGTCGCCGCCACCGAGCCGCGGGACACCCAGCCGGTCACCCACGGCAGCGCCCACACCCCGACCGCCGCGCCGCCCACGAAACCGGCCAGCGAGACACAGCCCGCCACCAGCCCGCGCCGGTACCCCGAAGCCGCGTAGAGCAGGATCACCAGCACGAGCAGCACGTCGAGCAGGTCCACGAAGCCGCCTTTCTCTCGTACCCCCTGGGGAGTGTCTCGCCCCTGGTACGGGCGGCGCGCGCCCGCTGATCAGTCACGCGCCCGGCCGCACACGGCGACCCCTGTCCCCGCATGCGTGTACCCCCAGAAACGCCCCGGACCAGGACGATGGTTCCACCGGGTGGCACACCACACATCGCGGACCCGTCGCGCCGGGCCGACAGTGGGATCATGAAGTGGACGCGCCCGTGGCGTACCGCCCGCCTGCCCGGCGCCCTGCCGGCCCTGACCGCGGTCCTCGCCCTGCTGCTGCTCGCGCGGGGCAGCGAGCGCGCCGTCCGGGCCCAGCCCGCGCATCCCGCGCCCAGCACGGTCCCGGTCGTCCACCACGCGCCCCGCCCGGCCATCCTGCCCCGCTCCACCTGGCTCGACCGCGCCACCCTGCGCAGGCAGCCCCCGCCGCGCTACGACGACCGGGTCGTCGCCGTCTTCGTCCACCACACCGACTCGCCCAACGACTACGACTGCGCCGACGCCCCGCGCATCATCCGCGCGCTGTACTCCGGCCAGACCGGCGCCCGGCACTGGGACGACATCGGCTACAACTTCCTCGTCGACCGCTGCGGCACCATCTACGAGGGCCGCGCCGGGGGCATGGACCGGGCGGTCACCGGAGCCCACACCCAGGGGTTCAACCACCGCTCGGCGGGCATCGCCGCGCTCGGCACCTTCACCGCGGGCGCCTCGGTCCCACCCGCCATGACCGACGCCATCGCCGCGCTGGCCGCCTGGAAGCTGGGCCCCTCCGACACCGACCCCCGCGCCCGCGTCCGCCTGGTCTCCACCAGCGGCCTCAGCCGCTACCGGTCGGGCACCGCCGCCACCCTCCCCACCGTGGCCGGCCACAACGACGCCTACCCCACCACCTGCCCCGGCGCGGCCCTCACCGCCACCCTCCCCACCATCCGAGCCAAGGCAGCCCGCCTCCAGGGCCGCAGCCACTAGGGCTTGAAGCGGTCCCACAAGGTCGGGTAGCGGTCCGCCAGGGTGCCGTCGTTCTCGAAGTCGATCGGGGTGCCCGTGGGCTCGCCGGGGGCGGGGGCGATGCCCAGGTCGGGGGCGACCACGCCGGTGAGGCGTTCGTACGCCTCGTCGGCCGCGTAGCCCAGTTCCTCGCCGTCGCCGTCGATCTCCTCGTCGAACTCGTCCAGCAGCTCGGCCAGGGAGTCCGGGTCGTGCAGGGCGCCCTCGAAGACCTCGCGGCCCTGGCCGATGAGCCAGCAGCGGAAGTAGTCGAAGGCGTCGTCGCTCGCCCCGTCCAGCAGGAGCCAGGCCGCGCCCCACAGGTCCCAGCGGTAGGCGCGGTTGTAGCGGGCCTCGAAGTGACGGGCGAAGTCCAGCACCATGTCCGGGTCGAACTGGAGCAGCCGGTCCACCAGCAGGTCGGCCTGCTCCTCGGGGTCGCCCTCGGCGGCCTCGCGGGTGGCGTCGATCAGCTCCCAGAACTCCGTCTCGTCCATCACGGCACCAGCATCGGGCCTGGACCCCCACCCCGCACGCGGAACGGCACGGGAATCAGCGGGAGAACGAAGAAGGGGTACGGCAGGACGCCGTACCCCTTCTTCCGACCTCAGGAGGTCACAGACCGTACTTCTCGCGGGCTTCCTTCACCGACGTCGCCTTGACCCCGCCGCGCTTGGCGAGCTGGGCCAGGGCCGCGACCACGATGGACTCGGCGTCGACACCGAAGTGACGGCGGGCCGCCGCGCGGGTGTCGGAGAGGCCGAAGCCGTCCGCACCGAGCGAGGACCAGTCCTGGTCGACCCACTGCGCGATCTGGTCCGGGACCTGGCGCATGTAGTCGGAGACCGCGAGGACCGGGCCCTCGGCGCCCTGCAGCGCCCGGCGCACGAACGGCACCCGCTCCTCGCCGCGCAGCAGGGCCGCGTCGGCGTCCATGGCGTCACGGCGCAGCTCGGACCAGGAGGTCGCGGACCACACGTCGGCGGCCACGCCCCACTCCTCGGCCAGCATCCGCTGCGCGTCGAGCGCCCAGTGGATCGCGGTGCCCGAGCCCAGGAGCTGGATGCGCGGGGCGTTGGCCGGGACGGTGACGCCCGCGGACTCGGCCGTGTTGAACCGGTACAGGCCCTTGACGATGCCCTCGTCGATGCCGGGCACGGCGGGCTTGGCCGGCTGCGGCATCGGCTCGTTGTAGACCGTCAGGTAGTAGAAGACGTCCTGGTCCTCGCCCGGCGCGGCCTCGCCGTACATCCGGCGCAGACCCTCCTTGACGATCGCGGCGACCTCGTAGGCGAACGCCGGGTCGTACGTCAGCGCGGCCGGGTTGGTCGCGGCGATCACCGGGGAGTGACCGTCGGCGTGCTGGAGACCCTCGCCCGTCAGGGTCGTACGGCCCGCCGTCGCGCCGACGAGGAAGCCGCGGCCGAGCTGGTCGCCGAGCTGCCACATCTGGTCGGCCGTGCGCTGCCAGCCGAACATCGAGTAGAAGATGTAGAACGGGATCATCGCCTCGCCGTGCGTCGCGTACGCGGTGGACGCGGCGATGAAGTCGGCCATCGAACCGGCCTCGGTGATCCCCTCGTTGAGGATCTGGCCGTTCTTGGCCTCCTTGTAGTACATCAGCTGGTCGCGGTCGACCGGCTCGTACGTCTGGCCCTTGGGCGAGTAGATGCCGAGCGACGGGAACAGCGACTCCATGCCGAAGGTGCGCGCCTCGTCGGGGACGATCGGCACCCAGCGCTTGCCGGTCTCCTTGTCGCGGACCAGGTCCTTGACCAGGCGGACGAACGCCATGGTGGTCGCCACGTTCTGCGAGCCGGAGCCCTTGTCGAACGAGGTGAACGCCTTCTCCGCCGGGGCGGGCAGCGGCGCCAGCGCGTGCGTACGGCGGGCCGGGGCCGGACCGCCGAGGGCCGCGCGGCGCTCCTGGAGGTAGCGGACCTCGGGGGAGTCGGCGCCCGGGTGGCCGTAGGGCACCTGGCCGTCGGCGAACGCGCTGTCCGCGATCGGCAGCTCCAGCAGGTCCCGCATCGCCTTGAACTCGTCCACCGAGAGCTTCTTCATCTGGTGGTTGGCGTTCTTGGAGGCGAAGCCCGGGCCGAGGGTGTGGCCCTTGACCGTCTGGGCCAGGATCACGGTCGGCGCGCCCTTGTGCTCCACGGCCGCCTTGTACGCGGCGAAGACCTTGCGGGCCTCGTGACCGCCGCGCGACAGGTGGAAGCACTCGAGGATCTTGTCGTCGCTCAGCAGCTTCGCCATCTCCACCAGCGCCGGGTCGGCACCGAAGAAGTCCTGGCGGATGTAGGCCGCGTCGCGCGTCTGGTACGTCTGGATCTGGGCGTCCGGCACCTGGCGCAGACGGCGGACCAGCGCGCCCGTGGTGTCCAGCTGGAACAGCTCGTCCCAGGCGGTGCCCCACAGCGTCTTGACGACGTTCCAGCCCGCGCCCCGGAACTGGGCCTCCAGCTCCTGCACGATCTTGAAGTTGGCGCGGACCGGGCCGTCCAGGCGCTGCAGGTTGCAGTTGATGACGAAGGTGAGGTTGTCCAGCTCCTCACGCGCGGCGAGCGCGAGGGCCGCCGTCGACTCCGGCTCGTCCATCTCGCCGTCACCGAGGAACGCCCACACGTGCGACGCGGAGACGTCCTTGATGCCGCGGTTGGTCAGGTAGCGGTTGAACCGCGCCTGGTAGATCGCGGAGAGCGGGCCGAGGCCCATCGACACCGTCGGGAACTCCCACAGCCAGGGCAGCCGCCGCGGGTGCGGGTACGACGGCAGGCCGTTGCCGCCCGCCTCCTGGCGGAAGTTGTCGAGGTGGCCCTCGTTCAGCCGTCCGTCGAGGAAGGCGCGGGCGTAGATGCCGGGGGAGGCGTGGCCCTGGATGTAGAGCTGGTCACCGGAGCCGTCGGCGTCCGGGGACTCCTTGCCCTTGAAGAAGTGGTTGAAGCCGGTCTCGTACAGCCACGCGGCCGAGGCGAAGGTGGCGATGTGGCCGCCGACGCCGTGCTTGCTGCCCCGGCTGACCATGGCCGCCGCGTTCCAGCGGTTCCACGCGGTGATCCGGGTCTCCATCGCCTCGTCACCGGGCACGCCCGGCTCGGCGGCGGTGGGGATGGAGTTGACGTAGTCCGTCTCCAGGAGCTTCGGCAGCGCGACGCCGCCCGCCTCGGCACGCTCCAGCGTGCGCCGCATCAGGTACGCGGCGCGGTGCGGGCCCGCTTCCCTGGCGACGGCGTCCAGGGAGGCGCGCCACTCGGCGGTCTCCTCGGGGTCGCGGTCCGGGAGCTGGTCCAGCGCGCTCGGCTGGATGGCGTTGGGGTCGGTCATCTCGCCGCCTTCCTCAGTCGAAGGGGGAATCCCTCATGGGTGAGGGTTCGGGGTTGCCCTTGGTCTTTGGCAGGACAGGGCGAGAACTCGGTAGAAGTCCGTCGGTGACAATAACTCCCTGATCGATGATCGATCAAAGGTTTGGGAGCGAAAACCCAGTCTTTACGCGAAAGTAGGCACCCGGTGTCTTTCGTACAGGCACCCGGTGCCTTGTTTTCCCAGGTGAGCGAGGTGCCGCTCAGCCGGTCCAGGGGGCGTTCAGGGGGCGTTCAGGGGCGGGGCGCGCAGCCCAGCACATGGGCCTTCACCAGCTCGGCGATCCGGGGGTCGCGGCGCTGGAACGCCTGCACCAGCTCCTCGTGCTCCTCGGCGTACGACTGCTGGACGGTGCCGAGCCAGCGGATCGACAGGGCGGTGAACACCTCGATGCCCAGGCCCTCCCAGGTGTGCAGCAGCACGGAGTTGCCCGCGGCGCGGACGAGTTCGCGGTGGAAGCCGACGGTGTGGCGGACCTGGCCGGTGCCGTCCGCGGCCCTGTCGGCCTCGTAGAGGGCCGCTACGTGGGGCTCCAGGGCCTCGCAGCTCTCCGCCAGGGTCTCGGCCGCCAGTTCCGCCGCGATGGCTTCCAGCCCGGCTCGGACGGGGTAGCTCTCCTCCAGGTCGGCCGCGGTGAGGTTGCGTACGCGTACGCCCTTGTTGGGGGCGGACTCGATCAGGCGGAGGGATTCCAGCTCGCGGAGGGCCTCCCTGACCGGGGTCTGGCTGACCTCCAGTTCGGTGGCGATCCTGCGTTCCACGATGCGCTCGCCCGGTTGCCAGCGGCCGCTGACGATGCCCTCCACGATGTGCTCGCGGATCTGTTCGCGCAGCGAGTGGATTACGGGCGCGGTCATGGGGGCTCCTTTTCAAGGGGCTGGCCTCTAGACAATACGGCTGTCATGCGCGTGCCGTGCGTGCGGGTGCGGGTTCGTCGTGGCTGGTCGCGCAGTTCCCCGCGCCCCTGGGTGGGGGCGGCTCACCTGCGCTGGAATGGCGAAGCCCCCTTGTCGTTCGACAAGGGGGCTTCTTCACAGGCCGGGGGTTACAGGCCGAGCTCTACCTCGAACTCGCCCGCCTCCAGGATCTGCTTGACCGTCGTCAGGTAGCGGGCCGCGTCGGCGCCGTCGACCAGGCGGTGGTCGTAGGAGAGGGTCAGGTAGGTCATGTCGCGGACGGCGATGACCGTGCCCTCCTCCGTCTCCAGGACGGCCGGGCGCTTCACCGTGGCGCCGATGCCGAGGATGGCGACCTGGTTCGGCGGCACGATGATCGTGTCGAACAGGGCGCCGCGCGAACCGGTGTTGGAGATGGTGAAGGTCGCGCCGGACAGCTCGTCCGGGGTGATCTTGTTGGCGCGGACCTTGCCGGCCAGCTCCGCCGTCGCCTTGGCGATGCCCGCGAGGTTGAGGTCACCGGCGTGCTTGATGACCGGGGTCATCAGGCCCTTCTCGGAGTCCACCGCGATACCGACGTTCTCGGTGTCGAAGTAGGTGATGGTGCCCTCGGCCTCGTTGATGCGGGCGTTGATGACCGGGTGGGCCTTCAGCGCCTGCGCGGCGGCCTTGACGAAGAACGGCATCGGGGAGAGCTTGACGCCCTCACGGGCGGCGAAGGAGTCCTTCGCCTTGCCGCGCAGCTTCATCAGACGCGTGACGTCGACCTCGACGACCGAGGAGAGCTGGGCCTGCTCGGTGAGCGCCTTGACCATGTTGTCGCCGATGACCTTGCGGATGCGGGTCATCTTGACGGTCTGGCCACGCAGCGGGGAGACCTCCAGCGCCGGAGCCTTCTTCGCGGCGGCCGGAGCCTGGGCCGCGGCCGGAGCCGGGGCGGCGGCGGCCTTCGCGGCCTCGGCGGCGGCGGTGACGTCCTGCTTGCGGATGCGGCCACCGACACCGGTGCCCTTGACCGACGCCAGGTCGACGCCGTTCTCCGCGGCGAGCTTGCGCACCAGCGGGGTCACGTAGGCGCCCTCGTCGGTCGCCTGGGTGGCGGTCGGCGCGCTGGGCGCGGTCGCCGGGGCGGCCGGAGCCGGGGCGGGCGCGGGAGCCGGGACCGGAGCGGACGGGACCGGCTCGGGAGCCGGGGTGGTCTGCTGCTGCGGCGCCGGAGCCGTCGGGGCCTGCGGGGCCGGAGCCTGCGGGGCCTCGGCGGCGGGGGCGGCCGGAGCCGGAGCGGCCGGAGCCGGAGCGGCCGGAGCCGGGGCGGCCGGGGCCTCGGCGGCGGGCGCCTTCGGGGCCTCGGGCGCGGCGGCCGGGGCGGCACCCGCGACGCCGATGACGGCGAGCTTGGCGCCGACCTCGGCGGTCTCGTCCTCGCCGACCACGATCTCCAGCAGGGTGCCCGAGGTGGGCGCCGGGATCTCGGTGTCGACCTTGTCCGTGGAGACCTCGAGCAGCGGCTCGTCGGCCTCGACGGAGTCGCCCACCGACTTCAGCCAGCGGGTGACGGTGCCCTCGGTGACCGACTCGCCCAGCGCGGGCAGGACCACGTCGGTGCCCTCGGCGGAACCGCCGCCGGAGGTCGCCTCGGCGGTCGGCGCCGGGGCGGGCGCCTCCTGCTCGGTGGACGGGGCGGCCTGCGGGGCCTGCTCGGCGGCCGGGGCCGGAGCCTCGGCGGCGGGGGCCTCGGCCGCGGGGGCCGCGGTCTCGGCGGGGGCGCCGGAGCCGTCGTCGATCAGGGCCAGCTCGGCGCCGACCTCGACGGTCTCGTCCTCGGCGACCTTGATCGAGGCCAGCGTGCCGGAGACGGGCGAGGGGATCTCGGTGTCGACCTTGTCGGTCGACACCTCGAGCAGCGGCTCGTCGGCCTCGACGCGCTCGCCCTCGGCCTTCAGCCAGCGGGTGACAGTGCCCTCGGTGACGCTCTCACCGAGCGCCGGAAGGGTTACGGAAACCGCCATGGTTTCTGTTGCTCCTTAGGAATTGCGGAAGTCTGTGTCGTCGCGCCCGGGGGCCGAAGGCTCAGTCGTGGGCGTGCAGCGGCTTTCCGGCCAGCGCCAGGTGCGCCTCGCCGAGCGCCTCGTTCTGCGTCGGGTGGGCGTGGATGAGCTGGGCCACCTCGGCGGGCAGCGCCTCCCAGTTGTAGATCAGCTGGGCTTCGCCGACCTGCTCGCCCATACGGTCGCCGACCATGTGGACGCCGACCACGGCACCGTCCTTGACCTGGACGAGCTTGATCTCGCCCGCGGTCTTCAGGATCTTGCTCTTGCCGTTGCCCGCGAGGCTGTACTTCAGGACGACGACCTTGTCCGCGCCGTAGATCTCCTTGGCCTTGGCCTCGGTGATGCCGACGGAGGCGACCTCCGGGTGGCAGTACGTCACGCGGGGGACACCGTCGTAGTCGATCGGGACGGCCTTGATCCCGGCCAGCCGCTCGGCGACCAGGATTCCCTCGGCGAAGCCGACGTGGGCGAGCTGGAGGGTCGGGACGAGGTCACCGACGGCCGAGATGGTCGGCACGTTGGTCTGCATGTACTCGTCGACCAGGACGTAGCCCCGGTCCATGGCGACACCCTGCTCCTCGTAACCGAGGTTCTGGGAGACCGGGCCGCGGCCGACGGCGACGAGGAGGATCTCGGCCTCGAACTCCTTGCCGTCGGCGAGGGTGACCTTGACGCCGTCCTGGGTGTACTCGGCCTTCTCGAAGAAGGTGCCGAGGTTGAACTTGATCCCGCGCTTGCGGAAGGCGCGCTCCAGCAGCTTGGAGGAGTTCTCGTCCTCGACCGGCACCAGGTGCTTCAGACCCTCGATGACGGTGATGTCCGAGCCGAAGGACTTCCACGCCGAGGCGAACTCGACGCCGATGACACCGCCGCCGAGGACGATCGCGGACTTGGGCACGCGGTCCAGGACGAGGGCGTGGTCGGAGGAGATGATCCGGTCGCCGTCGATCTCCAGGCCCGGCAGCGACTTCGGCACGGAGCCGGTCGCCAGCAGGATGTGACGGCCCTCGATCCGCTGCCCGTTCACGTCCACCGACGTGGGGGAGGACAGTCGGCCCTCACCCTCGATGTACGTCACCTTGCGGGACGCGATCAGACCCTGGAGGCCCTTGTACAGGCCCGAGATCACGTCGTCCTTGTACTTCTGGACGGCGGGGACGTCGATGCCCTCGAAGGTCGCCTTGACACCGAACTGCTCGCTCTCGCGGGCCTGGTCGGCGATCTCGCCCGCGTGCAGCAGGGCCTTGGTGGGGATGCAGCCCTTGTGCAGGCAGGTGCCGCCGACCTTGTCCTTCTCGATCAGGGCGACGTCCAGGCCCAGCTGCGCTCCGCGCAGGGCCGCGGCGTAACCACCGCTGCCACCGCCGAGGATCACTAGGTCGAAAACGGTGCTGGCGTCGTTCGCCACGTCACGTCCTCCATGCATGTGCGCCTGGGCCGGTCTCCGATGACCGGCAGGCGGCTGGTGTCCGGCCGCTCAATGCTTCGGCCCTGTGGTGGGGGCCCTGTCCTGCCGGGCTCCATCTTTGCACCTGTCGGGGGTGCGGCGGACGCCGGGCCGGGGTGTGAGACGCCCCACGTCCGTGCCAGGGGGCGCGGACCGGCCCGGTCCGCGCCCCCTGGCGGGTGCCGCGCGCGACTCAGCCGAGGTCGCCGTCGGCGGCCTGCTCGGCCAGTCGCACCAGGGTGCGCACGGCCGTGCCGGTGCCACCCTTGGGCGTGTAGCCGAAGGCGCCGCCGTCGTTGAAGGCCGGGCCCGCGATGTCGAGGTGGGCCCAGGTGATGCCCTCGCCGACGAACTCGCGCAGGAAGAGACCGGCGACCAGGCCGCCGCCCATCCGCTCGCCCATGTTGGCGATGTCCGCGACGGGGGAGTCCATGCCCTTGCGCAGGTGCGCGGGGAGCGGCATCTGCCACGCGGGCTCGCCGGTCTCCTCGGCCGCCTCGTGCACGGCGGTGCGGAACGCGTCGTCGTTGGCCATGACACCGAAGGTCCGGCTGCCCAGGGCCAGCATCATCGCGCCGGTCAGCGTCGCCACGTCCACGATCGCGTCCGGCTCCTCGGCCGAGGCCGCCCACAGCGCGTCGGCGAGGACCAGGCGGCCCTCGGCGTCGGTGTTGAGCACCTCGACGGTCTTGCCGCTGTACATGCGCAGCACGTCACCGGGGCGGGTGGCGGAGCCGGACGGCATGTTCTCGGCGAGCGCCAGCCAGCCGGTCACCTCGACCTTCAGGCCGAGCCGGGCGGCCGCGACGACGGCGGCGAACACGGCGGCGGCACCGGCCATGTCGCACTTCATCGTCTCGTTGTGCCCGGCGGGCTTGAGCGAGATGCCGCCCGAGTCGTAGGTGATGCCCTTGCCGACGTAGGCGAGGTGCTTCTCGGCCTCCGGGTGCTTGTACGCCAGCTTCACCAGGCGCGGGGTGGCCGCCGAGCCGCCGCCGACGCCGAGGATGCCGCCGTAGCCGCCGTCCTTCAGGGCCTGCTCGTCCAGCACCTCGATGGTGAGGCCGTGCTCGTCGGCCGCGGCCTGCGCGATGGCGGCGAACGCCTCGGGGTCCAGGTCGTTCGGCGGGGTGTTGACGAGGTCGCGGGCGCGGTTCAGCTCCTCGCCGACGGCGACCGCGCGGTCCACGGCGGCCTGGTAGCCGCCCGCACCGTCCTCATCGGCCTCGCCGCCGAGCAGCACGGCCTCGCCGAGCGGGGCGCCGTCGCTCTTCGCCTTCTCGTCCTTCGGGCTCTCCTTGTACGCGTCGAAGGCGTACGCGCCGAGCAGCACGCCCTCGGCGATCGCGGCCAGCGCGCCGGGACCGTCGACGGGGAGCGCGAACGTGGCCTTCTTGGTGCCGGAGAGGCCGCGGGCGGCCACACCGGCGGCCCGGCGCAGCGCCTCGGCGTCGTACCCGGCGTCCGCCTCGGGCTCGGCGCCCAGGCCGACCGCCACCACGAGCGGCGCGTCGAGACCGGCGGGGGCGGGCAGCTTGGTCAGCTCGCCCTCGGCGCCCGAGGCACCGAGGGTCGTCAGGACGCCGGCCAGCCCGCCGTCGTACGCCTGGTCCACGGCCTCGGCACCGGGCGCCACGACGGGGCCCGTGCCGGCCTTGGCGACACCGATCACGATCGCGTCGGCCCGCGGGCCCGGCGCCCCGGCCGGCTTGAGAGTCAGAGCAGTCACGGTGGTGAAATCTCGCTTCCGATGTGAAGTTTGCCAGTGCCATTGCGACAGCCGGTCGTCCGCGAGGGGTGACCGCCGCAAGGGGTGGGTCGACTCGGGCCCGGCAGCCGGTTCCGGGTCCCTTTCGCGGGGGCCGACGGCGGCCGGGGCCCTCACCCTGTCGGCGAACACCCGCCACGAGACTACGCGCGTACGTGCGTTCGCTCATTCCCGTGTACCGCCCCGGCCGCCCGCACTTCGGGCCGTCGTGTAAGGCGGGTGGGACAACTCGCCTCAGGAACGGAACAGTTGCCCCCCTCAGCCGCCCAGCGGGCCGGGTCCGCCGAGGCACAGCACGAGCAGCGCCGCGGTGGCCGCGGTCTCCGCGAGGGCGCCGAACACGTCCCCGGTGACCCCGCCGAAGCGGGCCACGCAGCGGCGCAGCAGGAGTTCGGCCGGGACCAGGCAGAGCGGTACGGCCGCCGCCGCGCGCACCGCCTCCCACGGCCCGAGCAGCGCCCCGCCCGCCCCGGCCGCGAGCGTCACCGCCGCCGCGGCCGCCAGCGCCCCCGGCACCGGCACCACCCCGGCCACCGCCGCCCCGAGCCCCTCCGGCCGGGCGGCCGGTACCCCGGTGCGCGCGGCCAGCGTGAGCGCCAGCCGGGCCGCGACCCCGGAGACGACCGCCCCGAGCGCGCCCCGCGCCCACGAGTCGCCGTACAGCCCGGCGAGCGCGGCGACCTGGGCCAGCAGCGTCAGCACCAGGGTCAGCACGCCGAACGGCCCGATGTCGGACCGCTTCATGATGGCGAGGGCCTGCTCGGCGGGTTTGCCGCTGCCCAGTCCGTCGGCGGTGTCCGCGAGCCCGTCCAGGTGCAGCCCCCGGGTGAGCGCGGCCGGTACGGCGGCCGAGGCGACGGCGGCGAGCAGCGGGCCCATGCCGAGGAACAGGAACGACAGCCCCAGCCCGGCCGCCACGAGGCCGACGGTCAGCCCGGTCAGCGGTGCGCACAGCATGCCCGCCCGCGCTGCCGTCCGGTCCCAGCGGTGCACCCGGACCGGGATCACGGTGAGGGTGCCGAAGGCGAAGCGGGGTCCGTCGAGCGAGGGGGTCTGGGGCATCGGCGCAGGCTACCGGGGCCGTCACCGGGCTGGGGCGGCGGGCCGGGGATAAAGTGCGCACATGGGGCACTGGTGGGAGCGGAACATCCTGGAACCGGGCAAGCTCCCGCTGCTGCTGGCCCTCTTCTCGTTCGTGGCCACCTTCGTCGTGACACGGATCATCGTCCGTCTGATCCGCGCCGGGAAGGGCCCGTTCGGCAACGTCCAGGCGGGCGGGATGCACATCCATCACGTGGTGCCCGGTGTGGTGCTGACCATCGTCGGCGGCTTCGGCGCCGTCGCCAGCGACCGGCACGGGGCGGGCGGCGCGATCGCCGCCGTGGTCTTCGGGATCGGCGCCGGTCTGGTGCTGGACGAGTTCGCGCTGATCCTGCATCTGGACGACGTCTACTGGAGCCCGGAGGGCCGCAAGAGCGTCGAGGTCGTGGTCATCACCGCCGCGCTGGTCGGGCTGCTGCTCTCGGGCTTCTCGCCGTTCGGCGTCAACGACCTCTCGCAGGACGAACTGCAGGACCGGGGCGGGGCCATCGCGTTCGTCGCGGTCAACTTCCTGATCTCGCTGGTCGCGTTGAGCAAGGGCAAGGCCCGTACCGCCGTGTTCGGCGCGATCGTGCCGCTGCTGGCCCTCGCGGGCGCCCTCCGGCTGGCCCGGCCGACCTCGCCCTGGGCCCGCCGCTTCTACGGCCGCAGGCCCCGCGCCCGTGCCCGCTCGCTGCTGCGCGCCTACCGGCACGACCGGCGCTGGGCGGGGCCCCGGCGGGCGGTTCAGGACTGGATCGGCGGCAAGCCCGATCCCTCCCCGGCCCGGCTGCCCAGGGGCGACTGAAGCCCCGCCAGACACAGGGCGCCCACGGCCAGCAGCGCGGCCAGGTGCTCCTTGCCCGCCAGGTTGTCCTTCAGCAGCACCTCGACCACTATCGCGCCGGGCACCGCCACCGCCGTCACGCGCGCGTGGTGCCGGACCGCGACGTACACCGCGAGCCCCACCACGGCCGCCGACGGGCCGGTGTCCACCACCAGGGCGTCCGAGGCGGGCAGTCCGAACGGGGCGTGCGGGCCGAGGGCGATGCCGATCCGGGCGTACAGCGTTCCGGCGAGCGTGGCGACGTACGCGATGAGCAGGGTGCGGCGGCGGCCCAGGCACAGTTCCGCGATGCCGAACACGCAGAGCACCTGCGCCAGCGCGCCCCACACCGGCAGGTCCAGCGCGGGCACGAAGAGGGAGAGCGGGGTGCGCAGCAGCGCCAGCCAGAGCGGGTCGGCGGCCCGTACGGCACCGGCCGCCTCCACCAGCGCGAAGCCCCAGGACTGGTTCTGTACGAACTGGAGCAGCGCGGTCAGGACCACCGCGCCGAGCGTCAGCGGGGCCGCGAGCAGCGGGCCGCGCGCGAGCAGCGCCGCCCGCAGGGCCACGTACAGCGGGCCCCACTCGGCGCGCGCCCACGCTCTCACCGGTGGGTCTCCAACTGTCGGCGGTGCAGCCACTTCGGCAGTCCCGGCGCTTCCAGGAACCCCTCCGCGCGGGCCGCCGCCAGGGCGATACGGGGCAGGTCGGCGCTCTTCTCGAAGAGCACGAAGCGCGGCTCCCAGATGGGCCGGTACTTGGCGTTGGCCCGGTACAGCGACTCGATCTGCCACCAGCGGGAGAAGAAGCTCAGCAGCGAGCGCCACAGCCGCAGCACCGGCCCGGCGCCGAGCCGGGCGCCGCGCTCGAACACCGAGCGGAACACGGCGAAGTTCAGCGAGACCTGGCCGACGCCGATCTCCCGCGACCGGCGCAGGAGGTCGATCACCATGAACTCCATCAGCCCGTTGTCGCTGTCCCGGTCACGGCGCATCAGGTCCAGCGAGAGCCCGCCCGGCCCCCAGGGCACGAACGACAGCAGGGCGCGCAGCCTGCCCTCGGCGTCGGTGCACTCCAGCATCACGCACCGGCCGTCCTCCGGGTCCGCGAGGCGGCCCAGCGCCATGCTGAAGCCGCGTTCGGTGGCGCCGTCCCGCCAGTCGTCGGCCCGCTCCACCAGGCGGGCCATCTCGGCCGCCGGGATGTCCTCGTGCCGCCGCATCCGCACCTGGTAACCGGCCCGCCGCACCCGGTTGTACGCCTGCCGCACGGTGCGCATCGCGCGGCCCTCCAGGGTGAACTCGGCGACCTCCACGATGGCCTCGTCGCCGAGTTCGAGGGCGTCCAGGCCGTGCCGGGCGTAGATGGTCCCGGCCTCCTCGCTCGCCCCCATCACCGCGGGAATCCAGCCGTGGGCCCGCGCCTCGGCCAGCCAGGGCGCGATGGCGCCGGGCCATGCCTCGGGGTCGCCCAGCGGGTCGCCGGAGGCCAGGCTGACCCCGCCGATCACCCGGTAGGCGACGGCCGCCTTGCCGGTCGGGGACCACAGCACGCTCTTCTCCCGGCGCAGCGCGAAGTAGCCGAGGGAGTCGCGTTCGCCGTGCTTGTCCAGCAGCTCCCGCAGCCGCTTCTCGTCGTCCTCGGTGAGCGGGTCGACGGCACGGCGGGAGCGGAACGCGGCGTACAGGGCGGCGAGGAGGAGGGCCGTACTGAGCACGTTGACGGTGACGTCGGCCCAGCCGGGCGCGTCGATGCCGGGGAACCCGGACTCCTCGGTGGCCACCGACACCAGCCGCAGCGTGCCGTACTGCCAGCGCTCCAGGAAGGTCGAACGGGCCGCGTCCGGAGCCTGGTTGGTGGCCGTCACCAGCAGCGCGGCGAGCAGCGAGGCGGCCGTTCCGCCGCCCAGGGCGACGGTCGCGGCGAGCCGGGGGTTGGTGCGGTCACCCTTGGCGTAGAACTCGCGGCGGCCGAGCAGCAGGACGGCGACGAAGGCGGCCGTCAGCGCCAGGGAGACCCAGTTCTGCGGGGAGCGGCGGATCTCCGGGAAGGCCGCCATGGCGAGGGCGAACAGGGCCAGGAAGGCCCCGCTGAGCACCAGGTTGAGAATCCACGCGGCCCGCTTGCGGCGCCGCATGGTGACGGCCAGGAACGCGGTGAACACACCCGAGGCGAAGCCCGCCGTCAGCAGGTACGGCGTGAACAGGTTCTCCTGGTTGTGGCGGCGCACGTCCTGGCCCAGCGAGACCCACACCGCGCTGAGGAAGTTGACGAACGCGACGGCCCGCAGGTACCAGACCGCGCCGGTGGCGGCCCGGCGGGACGACACCCCGCCCGGCCGCCGCGCCGGTTCGCTCCGCTGGTCCGGCTCGCTCAACCGGTCGGCAACTCGGGCATCTCCCATGAGCGGGGATCATATGTCCGCATATGCCCGGAATCCCGCTCATCGGTGCCGTGGGGTGCGGCCGGGCTAGGCGCTCGCCTCGGACTCCTCGGACTCCGTGGGCTTCTCCGCCTCCGGGCGCTCCGGAAGCTCGGCGGCCAGTGCGGCGGCCGAGCGGACCAGGGGGAGCGCCAGCAGGGCGCCCGCGCCCTCGCCGACCCGTACGCCTGTCGTCAGCAGCGGCTCCAGCGCCATCCGGTCCAGCGCCTTCGCCTGCCCCGGCTCACCGCTGTCGTGGCCCGCGAGCCACCAGTCCGGCGCCCGGAACGCCACCCGCTGGCCCACCAGCGCGCAGGCCGCGGCCACCACGCCGTCCAGGATCACCGGCAGCTTGCGCACCGCGCACTGGAGCAGGAACCCGGTCATCGCCGTCAGGTCGGCGCCGCCCACCGTCGCCAGCAGTGCGAGCTGGTCACCGAGGACCGGGCGGGCCCGGCGCAGCGCGTCCCGGACCGCCGCGCACTTGCGCATCCAGGCCAGGTCGTCGATGGGCTCGCCGCCGCGCCCGGTCACCACCGAGGCGTCCGTACCGCACAGCGCGGCCACCAGTACCGCCGCCGCCGTCGTGCCGCCCACGCTCACATCGCCGAGCACCACCAGGTCCGTACCGGAGTCGGCCTCCTCGTCGGCGACCGCCATGCCCGCCCGGAACGCCTCCTCGGCCTCCTCGGCGGTCAGCGCGTCCTCGATGTCGATCCGGCCGCTGCCCCGCCGCACCCGGTGCCGTGAGACCTCCGCCGGGAAGGCGTCCGGCGCGCAGTCCAGCGCCAGGTCCACCACCCGGACCGGCACGTCCAGGCGCCGGGCCAGCACGGCGGCCGGGCTCGCGCCCTCCAGCACCGCGCGGACCAGGTCCGCCGCGCCTGTCTCGGGGCGCCGGGAGACACCGAGCGCGGCGATGCCGTGGTCACCGGCGAAGAGGACCACCTTCGGCCGCTCCACCGGCCGCACCGGCACCACGCCCTGCGCGGCCGCCAGCCACTCGCCCAGCTCGTCCAGTCGGCCCAGCGCGCCGGGCGGCACGGCCAGGCGCTCCCGCCGTGCCTCGGCGTCCCGGCGCACGCCGCCGTCCGGGCGCTCGATCAGATCGGTGAAGTCGTCGAGTTGAAGCCTGTCCATTCGCGGAACAGTACCGCCCGCGCGCGGGGCGCCCCGCGCCACACCGCCACCCCGTCCGGCGCACGTCATTGCGTCCAAGATCGGCATCCCATACGTTCCGGTTTACCGCGAAATGCCGCACAGGGAGCCGCCATGCCGCCCTCGCCCTCCGCCCCGCAGGCCAGCGACCGGTTCCCCGGACCGCGCCGCGAGGACTGCCCCTGGTGCGGCTCCGCCCGCCTGCGCACCCGGCCGCGCGGGCCCCGCGCCACCGCCCTCGACGAATGCGGCGACTGCGCCCACGCCTTCCGGAACCCCCGGCCGTCCGCCGACGCCCGCGCGTCGTCCGGCCGCTCCCACCGGGCCACCGCCCGCGCCCTGGCCGCGCTGCCCGACCCCGAGAGCTGGCTCGACGTCGGCACCGGCCACGGCCACTTCCCCGAGGCCGCCAAGGAGTTCTTCCCGTACACCAGCTTCGACGGGCTCGACCCCACCGCGCGGATCGAGCGGGCGCTCGCCGAGGGCCGCGTCGAGGAGGCCCACCAGGGGCTGCTCACCACGCCCGGCATCACCGACCGGCTGCGCGCCCGCTACGACGTGGTCAGCCTGCTCCACCACCTGGCCCACGTCCCCGACCCGCGCGCCGAACTACGCGCCGCGCTGACCGTCCTCCGCCCCGGCGGCCACCTCGTGATCGAGGCCGCCGCCCCGGACAGCGCCTACGCCACCCTCCTCGGCCCCCGCTGGCTCCCGCACCACCACGCCCACCTGCTCCCGCTGCCCAACCTGGAAGCCGAACTCCGCACCCTCGGCTGCGCCATCACCACCACGACCCGCGTCCACCAGCCCCAGGACCTCACCACGACCTTCCCCCGCCCCCTCCACGCCCCCCTGACAGCAGCCACCGCCCTGGACCACCTCCTGACCCCCCTGACCCGCCGCACCCGCTTCGCCAACACCTACCGCCTACTGGCCCACAAACCGGGCCGACTGCCCGCCTAACCCCGCAGCACCAGCGCCTGACCCGCCACCACCAGCACCACCTGCTCGCACTCGGAGGCGAACGCAGTGTTCAGGCGGCCGAGTTCGTCGCGGTAGCGGCGGCCCGAGGCGGTGGCGGGGACGATGCCGGAGCCGACCTCGTTGGAGACGGCGACGACCGTGCGGGGGGTCTCGCGGACCGTGCGGGTCAGTTCGTGGACGCGGTCGCGGAGGGCCTTCTCGCCGCCGTCCGCCCACTGGGCGTCGTCCCAGGCGCCGACCGCGTCCATGACGTCGGTCAGCCAGAGGGAGAGGCAGTCGATGAGGAGGGGCGGGCCGTCCTCGGCGAGGAGGGGGACCAGGTCCGTCGTCTCCGCCGTACGCCAGGAGCCTGGGCGGCGCTCGCGGTGCGCGGCCACCCGGTCCGCCCACTCGCCGTCCCCGGCGCGGGTGCCGCCGGTCGCCGCGTACACCACGTCCGGGAAGGACTCCAGGCGCCGTTCGGCCTCCACCGACTTGCCCGAGCGGGCGCCGCCCAGCACCAGCGTCCGGCGCGGCACGTCCGGCACCTCGTCGTACGCGCCCACCGCCAGCGTCACCCCGTCCGGCACCGTCCGCGCCCCGGCCGCCGCCAGCCGCCGGGGCAACTCCGTGGCCTGCGGCACGTCATGGTCCAGGTGGACCGCGACGACGTCCGTGGCCGGACCCACCCCGCCCGCCGCCCGCAGCCGGGCCAGCGCGTCCGGGCGCCCCACGACGTCGGCCAGCACCATGTGGTACGGCTCCGCCACCTCCTCCAGCCCGGCCGGGGAGCCGCCCGGCGGGAGATACAGCAGCTTCAGCCCGTCCGGCCCGGTCACCTCGTACCCCGTGCCGCCCGCGTCCATCGCCAGCGCCCGCACCCGATGCCCCGTCAGCAGCGTCAGCTCACGGCCGTCCGGCACCCGGACCGGCTGCGGCAGCCCGGCCGGGACCTCCACGGCGGGCCCGTCGTGCGGATGGGACAGCAGCACCTGGCGGACCCCGCCCAGCGAGTGCCCGGCGCGCGCGGCGGCGAAGGCCGCGCCCGGTGTCAGGTCCAGCAGCAGGACCCCGTCCACCAGCAGCGCGGTGGCCGCCCGCGCGTCCGGGCCGAGCGCCTGCGCGCACACGGCACAGGGGCAGTCGGGGCGGGGCAGCCCCGCGGGGGCACCGGTGCCGAGCAGTGTCACGTCCACGGAACCGATTTTCACCTGTCCCGGCGGCCCCCGCGCACCGGGTCACCTGAGCGGACGATGATCCACGATGTCCTGTGGGCGGCCCCGGTGACCGCATACGCTGCCCCGAGGAGTCGGATCGAAGGAGGCTTGCATGACAGCGTGGACGTGGCGGTTCGAGAAGGCCGACGGGACGGAGGTCCCGCCCGCCGTGGAGCCCGAGGAGTTCACCACGCAGGGCGACGCCGAGTCCTGGGTCGGCGAGAACTGGAAGGCGCTGCTGGAGGGCGGCGCGGACCAGGTGCGGCTCTTCGAGGAGGCCACCGAGATCTACGGGCCGATGAGCCTCGACGCCGAGCCGCAGTAGCCCCGGCCCGGCGGGGGCGGGGATTCTCCCGCTCCCGTCCGGCAGGCGCCCCTCACTGCTCCCCGAGCGTCACCTCGGCCGTGCGCCGCGAGCCCGAGCGCTGGTAGGTGACCTTGATCTTCTCGCCGGGCTTCTTCTCCGCCAGCGCCTCGGCGAGTTCCGTGGTCGTGCCGACGGCGGTGTCGCCCAGCCGGGTGATCACATCGCCCGCCTTCAGCCCCGCGTTCGCCGCCGGACCGCCCGCCTTCACCGTGACCACGGCCGCCCCAGCGGGCTGGTAGCCGTCGTCCACGACCGTGCGGACCGTGACGCCCAGCGCGGCCCGGCCCGAGTCGGTGACCTTGCCGGTGCCGATGATCTGCCCCGCGACCGTGCGCACCATCGACGCCGGGATGGCGAAGCCGATGCCCGGCGCCGCGCCGCCCTGCACGCCGGGGTCGGTGGCGCCCAGGGTCGGGATGCCGATGACCTGGCCGTCCAGGTTCACCAGCGCGCCCCCGCTGTTGCCCGGATTGATCGCGGCCGAGGTCTGCACCATGTTGGGGATGGTGGCGCCCGGACTCCCGTCGTCGGCGGGTTCGCTGACGGTCCGCCCGGTGCCCGAGACGATGCCCTGGGTCACGCTGGACGACAGCCCGAGCGGTGAGCCCATGGCCAGCACGATCTGACCGGCCTCCACCTCGTCGGAACCCCCGAACACCGCCGGACGCAGGCCCTCCGGCACCTTGTCCAGCTTGATCACCGCGAGGTCCTGCTCGGGGTAGGAGTAGACCAGGCTCGCCGCCAGCGGTTCCTCGCTGCGGGCCGTGGTGACCCGGAACGTCTTCTCCGAGCCGACCACGTGCGCGTTGGTGACGACGTGGCCCTTGTCGTCGTAGATCACGCCCGAGCCGAGGGACTGCCCCGCCTGGATCTGCACGACCGAGGGCAGCACCTCCTTGATGACCTTCTGGTACTGGTCCTGGAGATCGTTCGCCACCAGCGGCAGCGCCGCCTGCGCGGTCGGCCCGCCCTTCCGGGCCGAGGTCGCCGGGTTCGAGCAGCCGCCCAGGAGGACGGCGGCGCACACCAGCACGACGGCCACGGCACCCCTGCGCACGGCCCGGATACGGGAAGCGTCCATGGACGAGTCTCCCCACGAGCCCTGGACACCGGCCCGCCAAGTACCGCCGAACGGGACTAACCCCGAACACCGCACAGGTGCAGCAGTTCCGCGACCCCCCGGTACGGGTCCGTACGGCCCGCGCGTTCCTCGGCCGCGAGGAGGGTCTCCAGCTCGTCGGGGGAGACCGGGGCGGACGGGGTGCGCCCGGCGAAGACATGGACGCCGTACCAGGCGTGCAGCGGGGCGGCGATGCCGTGCAGGGTGGCGGTCAGGGCGGACAGCCGGTCGGCGCGGCCCTCGGGGCCGGGGACCGCCGGGGCGTCGCCGTCGGCCTCGGTACGGGAGCGGGGGAGCAGCGCGGAGGTGTCCAGCGCGGCCAGCGCGCCGGTCCAGTCACCGGCGAGGCCGGGACCCATGGCGAGGGCGTCGCCGTTGCGCACCAGCAGCGACAGCAGACCGCCGGGCGCGAGCATCCGGGCCAGCCCGGCCACCAGCGGATCGGGCTCCTCGACGTACATCAGCACGCCGTGGCACAGCACCACGTCGAAGCTGCCCGGCAGGAAGTGCACACCGGTGTCCCGGCCGTCGCCCTGCACCAGCCGGACCCGCTCCCGGATGCCGTCGGGCTCACCGGTCAGCGCCGCACGCGCGACCGCCACCAGCTCCGGGTCCCGCTCGACGCCGGTCACCTGATGGCCGAGCCGGGCCAGCCGCAGCGCCTGCGCGCCCCGGCCCATCCCCACGTCGAGCACGCGCAGCCGCCGTCCGACGGGGAAGGCGCGGGCCAGCTGCTCGTCCAGCTGCCAGGTGACCAGGCGCTGCCGGATCAGCTCGCCCGGCGTGTCCGGCCCCGTCAGGGCCGCCGTGCCGGGCGCGGCGTCTGCGCTCAGGGTCGCTCTCCGCGCTTGACCTGCGGCTTGGGCAGCCGCAGCCGACGCATTTGGAGGGAGCGCATCAGACCGTAGGCGACGGCGCCCCGGCGGTTGACGTCCGGGAACTTCTCGGCGAGCCGCTTGCGCAGCCGGTAGCCGCTGAAGGCGGAGTCGACGACGATCAGCACGATCACGATCGCCCACAGCAGCAGCGCGATGCTCTGGATCTGCGGCACCCGCACCACGCTGAGGATCAGGATCACGATGGCCAGCGGGAGGAAGAACTCCGCCACGTTGATCCGCGAGTCCACCCAGTCGCGGGCGAACTTGCGCACCGGACCCTTGTCCCGGGCGGGCAGGAACCGCTCGTCGCCACCGGCGAGCGCGCGGCGCTGCCGGTCCAGGGCCTGGCGGCGGTCCTCACGCTGCCGCTTGGCCGTGTCCTTGCGGGACACGGGCGTACTGGCGACACTGCGGCGCTGGGACTGGGCCTCACTGCGCTTCGGCGTGGGCCTGCCCTTGCGGGCCTGCGGGTCGCGGGGCTGACTGGAGCCGGTCACCTGCGCCTTGTCGGCGGGTGCCTTCTCTTCCTTCGCACGGCTACGGAACACAAAACCCAAGGGTACGGGCATCACGGGCATGGACCCCAGTCCCTTGGGGAACGATCCGGCAACACCGGACGTCTACAGGGGTACAGAGAGGACGTCACCGGCGCTTTCCGGGCGAGTCACGCACCCGTCGGGGCGCCACCCCGGGGATCACCTACTCCTCACGCCGGAGTGAGCGGGCCGGGGCTCGTCCTTGGGGAGGAGCGCATCGCTCCCCGAACGGTGCGGTAATGGTGGCAGGGCCCGTACTGTGGGTTCTGTCGCAGGATCGGTGAGCTGGAGTCCGTCAGAAGGGGGCGCGCGAAGCCCATGAGCGGTGTCATGAAGCGTATGGGGATGATCTTCCGCGCGAAGGCGAACAAGGCCCTGGACCGGGCCGAGGACCCGCGCGAGACCCTCGACTACTCGTACCAGAAACAGCTGGAGCTGCTCCAGAAGGTGCGGCGCGGTGTCGCCGACGTGGCGACCTCCCGCAAGCGCCTGGAGCTCCAGCTCAACCAGTTGCAGCAGCAGTCCGGGAAGCTGGAGGACCAGGGCCGCAAGGCGCTGGCGCTCGGCCGTGAGGACCTGGCCCGCGAGGCCCTGTCCCGCCGCTCCGCGCTCCAGCAGCAGGTCACGGACCTGGAGACGCAGCACGCCACCCTCCAGGGCGAGGAGGAGAAGCTGACCCTCGCGGCCCAGCGCCTCCAGGCCAAGGTGGACGCCTTCCGTACGAAGAAGGAGACCATCAAGGCCACCTACACCGCCGCCCAGGCGCAGACCCGCATCGGGGAGGCGTTCTCCGGCATCTCCGAGGAGATGGGCGACGTGGGCATGGCGATCCAGCGGGCCGAGGACAAGACGGCCCAGCTTCAGGCGCGGGCCGGTGCGATCGACGAGCTGCTGGCCTCGGGCGCGCTGGACGACCAGTCCGGCATGGCCAAGGACGACATCCAGGCCGAGCTGGACCGCCTCTCCGGCGGTTCGGACGTCGAGTTGGAACTCCAGCGGATGAAGGCCGAGCTGGCCGGGGGCTCCTCCGCGCAGCAGCAGGCCATCGAGGGCGGTGCGGGCGGTCAGCAGGCTCAGCAGCAGCCGCAGGACACCCCCCGCTTCGACAAGCAGTAGTCCACCGCCGGGACCCGAGCCGAGGAGGCCGTAGTGATCGTACGGATCATGGGTGAGGGCCAGGTGAGGCTGGACGACTCCCGCTTCCCTGAGCTGAACGAGCTGGACGACGAGCTGCTCGCCGAGGTCGAGGGCGGTGACGAGGAGGGCTTCCGGCGCACCCTGCACGCGCTGCTGGAAGCCGTCCGGAAGCTGGGCACCCCGCTCCCGGACGACTCCCTGGAGCCCTCCGAGCTGATCCTGCCCGCCCCGGACGCCACCGTGGAGGAGGTCCGGGAGATGCTCAGCGACGACGGGCTGATCCCCGGCTGATCAGCCGAGCGTGCTGATCAGCTCAGGCTGAAGACGGTGGAGCGGGACTTCTGCCACTCCGGGTGGGAGAGGTCCTTCGCTTCGGTGCCGTCGCCGTAGAGGTCGGCGCTGCCGTCGTCGGTGATCAGCTGGACCCGGCCGCCGGACGCGTCCAGGTCGGGCACCGACACCACGGACTCCCAGCCGCCCGCGTCCGCCGTGGGCAGGTCCAGCGCCTTCACCGGCTGGTGCCCGGCCACCCCGTCCCAGCGGTACAGGGCGTACGGCGCGCTGTTGTCCTCGGCCGCCCAGGACCCGGCGAGGATCAGATACTGCCCCTGGTCGTTCCGGCGCAGGTCACGCACCGAGAGACCGCCGAGGTCCAGCTCGATCGGGGTGCCGAAGGTCGCCTTCGTGCCGCGGACCACCTGGTCGATGTTGGTCACCGGCACGATCAGCGCCTTGCCGCCGTTGCTCGGCGGCACCAGCGGGGCGCGGAAGCCGACGTAGGCGGTGGTGGTGGAGCCGGGTGCGAACTCCAGGCCCTCCACGTTGAAGCCGTCCACCTGCTTCGGGGTCTGGCCGTCGGCGGTGGCGGCGGCGAAGCCGTACCGGTTGCCGTTGGCCTTGTCCCAGGCCACCAGGTCGTCCCGCAGCTTGTGCCCGGCGCTGCCGAAGGCCACCGAGGTCGCGGCGCCGGAGCCGGAGAGGGTGGTGGTGAAGACCGTGTTCCGGTCGGCCTTGTACTCACCGTCCTTGTTGTTGCCGAGCGAGCCGGTCCAGTAGACGGTGTTCCCGACGCGGGCCGCGCCCTCGATGTCGACCTCCTTGGCGGCGCCCAGCGCGGAGGACAGGTTCCAGCTCTTCACCGGCGCGCCCGAGGCCGAACCGTCGTACAGGCGCAGGGTGTTGTCCTCGTCGTTGGCCACCAGGACATAGCCGCCTCCCGCGTCCACGGCGGCGGAGGCGTCCGAGGCTCCGGTGAGGTAGCGGGCGTCGGCCGACCGCTGGACGGCGGGGGAGGCCGCGTAGTGCAGGGTCGTGGTGGCCGACTTGCCGTCGGCGCCGGTCACCTTCAGCGTGAGGTCGGCGTACCCCTGGGCGCGGGCGGTCACCGCGACCGTACGGCTGCCGCCGCTGCCGGTGACCCGGACGTCCCCGGTGCCCGCCACCGTGCTCCGGGTGCTCTTGGACGCCGTCACGGTCAGCCCCGAGGCGTCCGCGCCGCTCTGCGCGACGGTCACCGTGACCACCGGGTCGCCGGTCGCGCCGACCGCGCCGGACAGATAGGCGGCCGACAGCTTGATCGTCGGGGTGCCCGTGGACGCCGCGTGCACCGTGCCGGCCGGGCCGAGCACCGCCAGCAGGGCCACGGCGGTGGCGGTGGGGAGAAGACGGGAGGCGAGAGGGCGCACGGTCACTGCCTTTCGACGACGGGAACACATCCGGCGCCCTGAGGCTCGGCCGCCCCGGCCAACAGCGGACGTCCACCACCGATATCCCCGGCGAACACCACCCGACACCTGGCGTCCCATCGCGCACCCGCACCTTCCCGGCGCCCCGTACTGTTCACCGGGTGAGCACTCTCCGACGCGCCCGGTACCAGTTCAAGGCGCACCCCCTCACACTCGACGCGGTCATCGCGGCGGCCGTACTGCTGTGCATGATCAGCAGCGCCTTCGCCGCACCGGACGGCGACCACGGCGTGGACTGGGGCGCCCGGCCGCCCAACACGCTGAGCCTGCTGCTGATGGTCCTGGCCGCCGCCGCCCTCGTGCTGCGCCGCCGCTCGGCGCTCGCCGTGCTGGCGTTCACCGGTGTGCTCGCCCTGGTCGAGTGCGTCACCGGCGACCCCCGCGCCCCCGTGGCGATGACCACCGTCATCGCCCTGTACACCGTCGCCTCCACCACCGACCGCGCCACCACCTGGCGGGTCGGACTGCTCGCGATGACCGTGCTGACGGTGGCCGCCATGGCCGCCGGACCACTGCCCTGGTACGCGCAGGAGAACATCGCCCTCGTCGCCTGGACCGGCATCGGCGCCACCGCGGGCGACGCGGTCCGCAGCCACCGCGCCTACGTCCAGGCCATCCGGGAGCGCGCCGAACGCGCCGAACGCACCCGCGAGGAGGAGGCCCGGCGCCGGGTCGCCGAGGAACGGCTGCGCATCGCCCGCGAACTGCACGACGTGGTCGCCCACCACATCGCCCTGGTCAACGTGCAGGCCGGAGTCGTCGCCCACGTCATGGACCGGCGCCCCGACCAGGCCAAGGAAGCCCTCGCCCACGTCCGCGAGGCCAGCCGCTCCGCGCTGGACGAACTGCGCGCCACGGTCGGCCTGCTCCGCCAGTCCGACGACCCGGCGGCGCCCACCGAACCCGCCTCCGGCCTCGGCCGCCTCGACGAACTCGCCGGGACCTTCCGCAACGCCGGGCTGCCCGTCCAGGTCGCCCGCGCCGACCAGGACACCGAACTCCCGGCCGCCGTCGACCTGGCCGCCTACCGGATCGTGCAGGAAGCCCTCACCAACGCCCAGAAGCATGCGGGAACCGGCGCCAAGGCCGAGGTCAGCGTCGTCCGGGTCGGCCCGAACATCGAGGTCAGCGTGCTGGACGACGGCGCCGGTGCCACGGGCGCGACCAGCACGGGCGGCGGGCACGGGCTGCTCGGCATGCGCGAGCGGGTCACCGCGCTCGGCGGCACCCTCACCACCGGCCCCCGGTACGGCGGCGGCTTCCGCGTCCATGCCATCCTGCCCGTCCAGACCCGCGCCGGGGCCGAGAGGAAGCCCGAATGACGATCCGCGTCCTGCTCGCCGACGACCAGGCCCTGCTGCGCAGCGCGTTCCGGGTGCTGGTCGACTCCGAGCCCGGCATGTCCGTGGTGGGGGAGGCGTCCGACGGGGCCGAGGCGGTCCGGCTGGCCAAGGAGTGCGCCGCCGACGTCGTCCTCATGGACATCCGGATGCCCGGCACCGACGGCCTCGCCGCCACCCGCATGATCGGCGCCGACCCGGAGCTGGCGCACGTCCGCGTGGTCATCCTGACCACGTTCGAGGTCGACGACTACGTGGTGCGGGCACTGCGCGCGGGCGCCTCCGGCTTCCTCGGCAAGGGCAGCGAGCCCGAGGAGCTGCTGACCGCCATCCGGCTGGCCGCGAGCGGCGAGGCGCTGCTGTCGCCGACCGCCACCAAGGGCCTGATCGCCCGCTTCCTCGCCCAGGCCGACGCCCCCGCCCCCGACCCGGCCCGCCTGGCCAGGCTCGACGCCCTCACGGGACGCGAACGCGAGGTGCTGGTGCTGGTGGCGGGCGGCCACTCCAACGACGAGATCGCCGAGCGGCTGGAGGTCAGCCCGCTCACCGTGAAGACCCACGTCAACCGGGCCATGGCCAAGCTGGGCGCCCGCGACCGGGCCCAGCTCGTCGTCATCGCCTACGAGTCCGGGCTGGTCCGCCCGAGGTCGGACTGACCCCCGGCCGCTCTACTGCGCGGGGAGTACCGGCCCGCCCCGGAAAAGGGACCTGGGGCCTACGGGTCGGGCCCCGATGATGGACCAGGGTGTGGGGTGGGCGCACAGACGCGTCCCGCCGCAGCTTCTGCCGCTCACAGAAGAGAGACCCTGTTCCCATGTCCTGGCTGTCCCGCTTCAGCCTCGCGCAACGGGCCCTGATCGGCCTGATGTCGCTCATCGCGCTGGTCTTCGGAACCATCGCGATACCCCAGATCAAGCAGCAACTGCTGCCCACCATCGACCTGCCCATGGTCTCGGTGATCGCCCCCTACCAGGGCGCCTCGCCCGACGTGGTGGAGAAGCAGGTCGTCGAGCCCATCGAGGACAGCCTCCAGGGCGTGGACGGCGTCACCGGTGTCACCTCCACCGCCAGCGAGGGCAACGCCGTGATCATGGCGTCCTTCGACTACGGCAACGACACCAAGCGGCTCGTCACCGACGTCCAGCAGGCCGTCAACCGGGCCCGCGCCCAGCTTCCCGACACCGTCGACCCCCAGGTCGTCTCCGGCTCCACCGACGACATGCCGACCGTGGTGCTCGCCGCGTCCTCCGGCACCGACCAGCAGGCGCTGGCCGACAAGCTGGACCGCTCGGTCGTCCCCGCGCTGAAGAACATCGACGGCGTCGGCCGCGTCCAGGTCATGGGCGTGCGCGACCTCCAGGTCGCCATCACCCCCGACGACGCCAAGCTCGCCAAGGCGGGTCTCAGCCCGGCCGCGCTCATCCCGGCGCTCCAGGCGGGCGGCGCGTCCGTCCCGGCGGGCTCCTTCGACGAGAACGGCGCCAACCGCACCGTGCAGGTCGGCGGCGGATTCACCTCGCTGGACCAGATCAAGGAGCTGCGCGTCGCGGGCCCGGGCGGGGGCAAGCCCGTACGCCTCGGTGACGTGGCCGCCGTCGCCGAGCGGCCCGCCCCGGCCGACTCGCTGACCCGTACGGACGGCAAGCCCAGCCTCGCCGTCAACGTCACCATGGACCACGACGGCAGCGCCGTGGCCATCTCCGACGCGGTCGAGGAACAGCTCCCGAAGCTCCGGGCCGACCTCGGCAAGGACGCCGAGCTGACCGTCGTCAGCGACCAGGGTCCCGAGGTGTCCAAGGCCATCGACGGCCTGACCACCGAGGGCGCGCTCGGCCTGCTCTTCGCCGTGCTGATCATCCTGGTCTTCCTGGCCTCGGTCCGCTCGACGCTGGTCACCGCGGTCTCCATCCCGCTCTCCGTGGTGCTGGCGCTGCTGGTGCTGTGGACGCGCGGTCTGTCGCTGAACATGCTCACGCTGGGCGCGCTGACCATCGCCATCGGCCGGGTCGTGGACGACTCGATCGTGGTGCTGGAGAACATCAAGCGGCACCTCGGCTACGGCGAGGAGCGCAAGGAGGCCATCCTCGGCGCCGTCCGCGAGGTCGCCGGAGCGGTCACCTCCTCCACCCTCACCACGGTCGCCGTCTTCCTGCCGATCGGCCTGGTCGGCGGCATGGTGGGCGCCCTGTTCGGCTCGTTCAGCATCACCGTGACGGCCGCCCTGCTGGCCTCGCTGCTGGTGTCGCTGACCGTGGTGCCGGTGCTGTCGTACTGGTTCCTGCGCGCCCCCAAGGGCACCCCCGAGGACGCCGAGGAGGCCCGCCGCCGGGCCGAGGAGAAGGAGGCGAACAGCCGCCTCCAGCGCCTCTACGTGCCCGTACTGCGGTTCGCCACCCGGCGCCGACTGGTCAGCCTGCTGATCGCGGTCGTCGTGCTGTTCGGCACCTTCGGCATGGCCGGGCTGCTGAAGACCAACTTCTTCGACCAGGGCGAGCAGCAGGTGCTCACCGTCAAGCAGAAGCTGAAGCCCGGCACCAGCCTCGCCGCGACCGACGCGCAGGCCAAGCGGGTGGAGAAGCTGCTCGGCGGGATCGACGGCATCAAGGACTACCAGGTCACCGTCGGCTCCTCCGGCTTCATGGCCGCCTTCGGCGGCGGCACCGACACCAACCAGGCGTCGTACCAGATCATGCTGAAGGACTCCGGCTCCGCCGCCGAGGTGCAGCGCGAGCTGGAGGACGGGCTGAAGAAGCTGGACGGCGCGGGGACGACCACCGTCTCGGCGGGCGCGGCCTTCGGCAACCAGGACCTCAGCGTCGTGGTCAAGGCCGCCGACCCCGCCACCCTGCGCACGGCGGCCGAGAAGGTCCGCTCCACCGTGGCCGGGCTCGACGACGTCACCGACGTCACCAGCGACCTCGCGCAGAGCGTGCCGCGCATCTCGGTGCGGGCCAACGACAAGGCGGCCGCGGCCGGGTTCGACGAGCAGAAGCTCGGCGCGGCGGTGGCGCAGTCCGTGCGCGGTGTCCCGGCGGGCAAGGCCGTCCTCGACGACACCGAGCGCGATGTCGTCGTACGGTCCGCCCACCCGGCCGCCACCCTGGCCCAGCTGAAGGACCTGCGCCTCGGCGCGGTGAAGCTCGGTGACATCGCCACCGTGAAGCTGGTCGACGGACCGGTCTCGATGACCCGGATCGACGGGCGGCGCGCCGCCACCGTCACCGCCAAGCCGACCGGTGACAACACCGGCGCGGTCAGCGCCCAGCTCCAGACGAAGATCAAGGCCCTGAAGCTCCCGGCGGGCGCCACGGCCGAGATCGGCGGAGTCTCCTCCGACCAGGACGACGCCTTCAAGAACCTGGGTCTGGCCATGCTGGCGGCCATCGCCATCGTGTTCATGCTGCTGGTGGCGACGTTCCGCTCGCTGGTCCAGCCGCTGATCCTGCTGGTCTCCATCCCGTTCGCGGCGACCGGCGCGATCGGCCTGCTCATCCTCACCGGCACCCCGATGGGCGTCCCGGCGATGATCGGCATGCTGATGCTCATCGGCATCGTGGTGACCAACGCGATCGTGCTGATCGACCTGGTCAACCAGTACCGCTCGCAGGGGTACGGGGTCGTCGAGGCCGTGGTCGAAGGCGGCCGTCACCGGCTCCGCCCGATCCTCATGACGGCCCTGGCGACGATCTTCGCTCTCCTCCCGATGGCCCTCGGTGTCACCGGCGAGGGCGGCTTCATCGCCCAGCCCCTCGCGGTCGTGGTGATCGGCGGCCTGATCACGTCGACCCTCCTGACCCTCCTCCTGGTCCCCACGCTCTACGCGATGGTGGAACTGCGAAAGGAACGCAGGGCGGCGAAGAAGGCGGCGAAGCGGGCCCCGGAGCGGGAGCAGCAGTCCTCGGACGAGCCGGAGACGGCGGGGGTGTAGACCGGCGGACGGGTGCGGGGCCTGCCGCTGCGCGGCGGCTCGTCCCCACCCACCCACCCGGTCTTCTCGGGACGGACGTGGACACAGAGCCGGGGCCGGTGCACGCGATGGCGTGCACCGGCCCCGGCTCGTTGTGTCGCCCGTGAGAAACAGTGCGGGTGGGCGGGTGGGAAACCTACGGCAATGCGAGCATCCGCTCCAGGGCCAGCTTCGCGAACGCCTCCGTTTCCCGGTCCACCTCGATGCGGTTGACGAGGGTGCCCTCGGCGAGGGACTCCAGGGCCCAGACCAGGTGGGGGAGGTCGATGCGGTTCATGGTGGAGCAGAAGCAGACCGTCTTGTCGAGGAAGACGATCTCCTTGCCCTCGGGCGCGAACCGGTTCGCCAGCCGCCGGACCAGGTTCAGTTCGGTGCCGATGGCCCACTTGGAGCCCGCCGGGGCAGCCTCCAGCGTCTTGATGATGTACTCCGTCGAGCCGACGTAGTCCGCCGCGGCCACGACCTCGTGCCGGCACTCGGGGTGCACCAGGACGTTGACGCCGGGCACCCGCTCGCGCACGTCCTCGACCGACTCCAGGCTGAAGCGCCCGTGCACGGAGCAGTGCCCGCGCCACAGGATCATCTTCGCGTCCCGCAGCTGCTCGGCGGTGAGTCCGCCGTTCGGCTTGTGCGGGTTGTAGAGGACGCAGTCCTCCAGGGACATGCCCATGTCGCGGACGGCGGTGTTGCGGCCGAGGTGCTGGTCGGGCAGGAAGAGCACCTTCTCGCCCTGCTGGAAGGCCCATTCGAGGGCCCGCTCGGCGTTGGAGGAGGTGCAGATGGTGCCACCGTGCTTGCCGGTGAACGCCTTGATGTCGGCGGAGGAGTTCATGTACGACACCGGTACGACCTGCTCGGCGACGCCCGCCTCGGTCAGCACGTCCCAGCACTCCGCGACCTGCTCGGCCGTGGCCATGTCGGCCATCGAGCAGCCCGCCGCGAGGTCCGGCAGCACGACCTTCTGGTCGTCGGAGGTGAGGATGTCGGCCGACTCGGCCATGAAGTGCACACCGCAGAAGACGATGTACTCGGCCTCCGGGCGCGCGGCCGCGTCACGGGCCAGCTTGAACGAGTCGCCCGTGACGTCGGCGAACTGGATGACCTCGTCCCGCTGGTAGTGGTGGCCGAGGACGAAGACCTTGTTCCCGAGCTTCTCCTTGGCCGCGCGGGCGCGCGCCACGAGGTCCGGGTCGGACGGCTCGGGCAGGTCGCCGGGGCATTCGACGCCCCGCTCGCTCCTCGGGTCGGCCCCGCGGCCGAGCAGCAGCAGGGCGAGCGGAGACGGCTGTACGTCGAGCTGCGGGGTCTGGGCGGTGGTCACGGCACCTACCCTTTCTACTTTTCGTCTAACTGACGCTATCTATCATAGCCGCTTCACGTCACTTTGACGATGGCCATTGCGTCCATGTGACGTGAATCCCGGCCTCTCGGGCACCGGCCCGCTGCCCCCATTCCCGCCCGTGTGCGAGCATGAAGAGAGAGCGAAACGCGGCCAGACGGTCCGCCCGGCCCGGAATGAATCGGTCGGCGCGCCGGTTGCACTGGTCGGAAAGCAGTCTCCGTACAACTTGGGAGAGATGTAGATGTCCGTATCGGACGAGACCAGCACCGTCACCGACGGCATCATCGTGACCGACGCCGCCGCGTCCAAGGTCAAGGCGCTGCTGGACCAGGAGGGCCGGGACGACCTCGCCCTGCGCGTCGCCGTCCAGCCCGGCGGCTGCTCCGGTCTGCGCTACCAGCTCTTCTTCGACGAGCGCTCGCTCGACGGCGACGTCGTGAAGGACTTCGACGGCGTCAAGGTCGTCACCGACCGCATGAGCGCCCCGTACCTGGGCGGCGCCACCATCGACTTCGTGGACACGATCGAGAAGCAGGGCTTCACGATCGACAACCCGAACGCGACCGGCTCCTGCGCCTGCGGCGACTCCTTCAGCTGAGCCGCCCCACAGCCGCGACACGACGGCGGCGGCCCCCTCCTGGTGAGGGGGCCGCCGCCGTCGTCGTATGCGGTGTGCTCAGCGGGGCAGCAGGCTCCGCTCCGCCTTCGGCACCCGGTCGCCGTCGGTGCCGACTACCGCGCGGTCCCCGAGGGGGGCGTCCAGCGAGACGGTCCGGGCGTACTCCTTGCCCATGGCGACGCAGTTGCCCGGCCGGGACTTCGAGGTCACCGTGACCGTCACCCGGTCCGCGCTCTCCCGCACCGACGCGCCATAGTCGGCGCACAACCCGCCCATGAAGCGCACGGTCAGCTTCCGGCCCTCGGCGCGGTACCCCGCGACCGTCACCCCGCGCTCCTTCGGCGCCTCGGTGGCGGGGGAGGCCAGGTACTTCGGATCGACCGCCGGGTGCGCCACCGTGAAACCGCCGCGCGCCGCCGAGCCGCGCACTTCGAACAGCCAGGACGGCACCAGGGCCTGGCGGCCGTCCACCGACTGCGCGGCCAGCCCGAACACCGCCTTCTCGACCGTCACGGAGTCGCCCTTCGGGGCACTTGAGGCGCCGGGGGAGCCGGTGGACGTACCGCACGGCTGCTCGAAACGGTCCTTCAGCGGCACCGGGCTCGCACAGCCGCCGATGCCCATCCGATGGCCCTCGGCGGGCCGCTTGTTCATCAGCTTCACTGTGTCGGCCGCGCTCAGCACGGGGTACGTGTCGCCCTTCGCGGTACGCGCCAGCATCCCGTGCCCGCCGACGATGTCGCCCTTCTCGTCCACGGTCAGGCCGGTCGTCCAGCCGTAGGTGGGCAGACCGCCCACCACCGGATCGGCGTTCACCACCCGTCGGCCGCCCATCACCTGGCTCGCGTCGATCTTCGCGTCGTCCTGCCCGAGCGCCTTCAGCACCGGACGCGCCACTCGCTCCGCCGCCGCGACATCGACCGGCTCGTCCGCCGGGGCGCCCGGGTCCTGCGAACAGACGGTGATCTTGCGGCAGTTGTCGGTCCCGGCCGCGTACCGGCTGTACGACCAGTCCCCACCGGTCACCCGCAGCGCCGGTCCGCCCTCACGCTCCCCGGCCCGCCATCCGTCGCCGTCGGCCACGGGCGCGCCGTCGACCCCCAGCGCCTCGGCGAGCCGGGCCACGGCATCCTTGCCGACCTTGTCGCCCGCGAGGTGGACGGGGGCGGAGCGGGGGCCGTCGGGCAGGTCGCCCTTGACGACGTAATGAACGTTGCCGTTGGGGTCGGGCTCGCCGATGGCGATGCCGGGCGAGCCGGTGCCAGGGTCGCTGTCGAGGGCGAGGGGCGGGGGAGCACCGTTGCTTCCGGCCGACTTCTCCTCGGACCCGGACCCGGCCCCCGAGGCCAGCCAGGCGCCCCCGCCGCCGACGAGCAGTACGGCGGCGGCGACGGAGGCGATGATCGCGGCTGTACGGGGGCGACCGGGGTGGGCGGGAGGTGTCTCCTCACCCGTCCGGGTCTCCGTGACCTCGGCGGTCTCAGTGGCCTCGGCGCTCTCCGAAGTCGCGGCAGGCTCCTTCGCCGACTCGGTCGACTCCGTCGACGCCTGCTCCGATTCCGGCTCGGCGGCTTCGGGCCGGTCCTCGTTCTCGGGTCGCTCCTTGGTCACCGCATCGCTCCTCGCTGATCGTCCCCCGCGTCTCCCGCGCGGGGGACGGCGATGGGACGTGCGAGGGGGGCGCACGGTTCCCACCCGTGCGCCCTCGACCGGTGGAGGCTTCAGTCCCCGTAGTCCGACATCGCGTCCAGCAGCCGGGCCGAACGGGTCGGCACCCGTACCCCGTGGATCAGCGAGGGCGGCACCGGGCGGGTGGCCGCGTGCTCGGGCGGGGCCCAGTGCGGAGCCATGCGGGCGCAGTCGCCGCGCAGCGAGGGGAGGTCCACTTCGAGGTCGTCGACCCTGAGGTTCGTCATGAGCGCACCGTAGGCACGGTGGGGCCGGTGAAGAAAGATCTACTATCGGGTAGTTTTCCCCGCTTCAGCGGGTGCCCGATTCCGGGTAGCGTGAACTGTCAGCTCCCCCTCCCGCCAGGAGAACGCCAGCCGTGCGCATCGCAGTCACCGGCTCCATCGCCACCGACCACCTCATGACCTTCCCCGGCCGGTTCGCCGACCAGTTCGTCGCGGACCAGCTGCACACGGTCTCGCTCTCCTTCCTCGTCGACAACCTCGACGTACGCCGGGGTGGCGTGGGCGCCAACATCGCCTTCGGCATGGGCCAGCTCGGCACCGGCCCGATCCTCGTCGGCGCCACGGGCTTCGACTTCGACGAGTACCGCGCCTGGCTGGACCGCCACGGCGTGGACACCGAGTCGGTCCGTATCTCCGAGACCCTGCACACCGCGCGCTTCGTGTGCACCACGGACTCCGACCACAACCAGATCGGCTCCTTCTACACCGGCGCCATGAGCGAGGCCCGGCTGATCGAGCTGAAGACGGTCGCGGACCGTGTCGGCGGCCTGGACCTGGTCCTGATCGGCGCCGACGACCCGGAGGGCATGCTCCGCCACACCGAGGAGTGCCGCTCCCGTTCCATCCCCTTCGCCGCCGACTTCTCCCAGCAGATCGCCCGTATGGAGGGCGAGGAGATCCGGATACTGCTGGACGGCGCCACGTACCTGTTCTCCAACGAGTACGAGAAGGGGCTCATCGAGTCCAAGACCGGCTGGAGCGATGAGCAGATCCTCGCGAAGGTCGGGCACCGGGTGACCACGCTCGGCTCGCGCGGGGTGCGGATCGAGCGGGTCGGTGAGGACCCGATCGAGGTCGGGTGCCCCGATGAGGAGCGCAAGGCTGACCCCACGGGTGTGGGTGACGCCTTCCGGGCCGGGTTCCTCTCCGGGCTTGCCTGGGGGGTTTCGCTGGAGCGGGCGGCTCAGGTCGGGTGCATGTTGGCGACGCTCGTCATCGAGACGGTGGGTACGCAGGAGTATCAGCTTCGGCGGGCGCACTTCATGGATCGCTTTACCAAGGCGTACGGGGACGATGCGGCTGCTGAGGTTCGTGAGTACCTGAGCTGAGTTTGTGCCTTGACGGGTCCGTGGTTCGCTGCGGGCCCGTTTGGGCTGGTCGCGCCCGCGCGGCGGAGCCGCAAATCCAACACAGCCCCGCGCCCCTGGGTTAGCTCAGCCGGCGGACGATATAAGCCGAGCCTCTCTCCGCCTCCTCCTCGCCCACGTACTCCTGCCCCCGCATCTCGCACCACGCCGGGATGTCCAGGCGGGCCGCCTCGTCGTCGGACAGGACGCGTACCGTGCCGCCCAGCGGGACCTCGCCGAACACCTTGGCCAGTTCGATCACCGGGATCGGGCAGCGCTTGCCGAGGGAGTCGACCACCAACTCCGCCGCACGTTGCTCCACCTGGGGCATCGGAGCCCCGAGCTGGGAGCGGACCCCGGACACCACGCCCGGCAGCACCTCCAGGAACCGCTCGACCTCCTCCGCCGCCACGCCCAGCGGCAGCGACACGCGGACGTTGCCCTCGCTCAGCACCCCCATCGCCTTGAGCACATGGCTCGGTGTCAGGGTGCCGCTGGTGCAGGAGGAGCCGGAGGAGACGGAGAAGCCCGCCCGGTCCAGCTCGGACAGCAGCACCTCGCCGTCGACATAGAGACAGGAGAAGGTGACGAGGCCCGGCAGCCGTCGCTCCGGATCGCCCACCACCTCCACGTCCGGCACCAGCTGCGGCACCCGCGCCCGGATCTGCTCGGTCAGGGCCCGCAGCCGTACCGCCTCCGCGCCCGCCTCGGCCCGTACCGCCCGCAGCGCGGCCACGGAGGCCACGATCGCCGGGATGTTGCCGAAGCCGGAGACGCGCCCCGACTCCCGCTCCTCGCCCGGCCCCTGGGCCGCGAACCGGACCCCCTTGCGCACCACCAGCAGACCCACCCCCGAGGGGCCGCCCCACTTGTGCGCGCTGGCGGTCAGCAGCGACCAGCCCTCCGGGACCGGGCCCCAGGCCAGCGACTGGGCCGCGTCCACCAGCAGCGGCACCCCGGCCGCCCGGCACGCCGCGGCCATCTCGGCCACCGGCTGCACGGTGCCCACCTCGTGGTTGGCCGACTGCAGACACGCCAGCGCGGTGTCCGCCCGCAGCGCCTCCGCGTACGCCGAGGGGTCCACCGCGCCAAGGCGGCTGACGCCCACTCGGGTGACAGAGCCGCCCTCGGCCTCGAACGCGTCCGCCGAATGGAGGACAGAGGAATGTTCGACCGCTGACACGATCAGGTGACGTCCCACGCGTCGCCGCCCGGCCAGCGCCCCCGCGACACCCCCCTGAACGGCCCGCGTCCCGGACGACGTGAACACCACCTCGTCCGCCCGACACCCCACCACCTCGGCCGCCGCCTCCCGAGCCGCGTCCACCAGCATCCGCGCCCGCCGCCCCTCCCGGTACAACCGCCCAGGATCGGCCCACCCCTCGTCCAACGACGCCAACAACGCCTGCCGAGCAACAGGATGAAGAGGAGCACCGGAAGCAACATCGAAGTAGGCCACACGGCAACGTTAGAACGCCGCTGGGTCGTGCCGACCTGGGGGCGCGGGGAACTGCGCGATCAGCCAGTACGGACCCGCACACACCCCCAAACCACCCCAACAACGGCGATTGGTCCCCCTGATCCACCCCTCAGAACGACCCGACGACGCGTATGCCCCCCTCCCCGCGAACCGTCGGAGACCGTCGGCTAGGGTTTGGTCCGCATAAACATCCAAACCCCTGCCCGACGCAGGGCGGCGACCGACCAGCGAGAAGGCCGCAGCCGACCGCGCGGGCGAGACTCTCGGGAAGGCGCTACGTGAGTCCCAACGGCTCCGACCTCCCCCTTCGCCCGAAAGGCGTGGGCGGTACCCCCAAGCCGCGGCGCGCGACGCGGCGGAAGCTGCTCCAGGCAGTGACCGCGGGCCTGGTCCTTGCGACCGCGACCGGTTGCACATACAAGGACTTCCCTCGCCTTGGCATGCCCACCCCGACCACGGAAGAGGCTCCCCGCATCCTCTCCCTGTGGCAGGGCTCGTGGGCCGCCGCGCTCGCTACCGGCGTGCTGGTGTGGGGCCTGATCCTGTGGAGCGCCATGTTCCACCGGCGCAGCCGCACCAAGGTCGAGGTTCCGCCGCAGACGCGGTACAACATGCCCATCGAGGCGCTGTACACGGTGGTTCCGATCATCATCGTCTCGGTGCTCTTCTACTTCACCGCGCGGGACGAATCGAAGCTCCTCAGCCTGGAGAAGAAGCCGGACGTCACGGTCAACGTGGTCGGCTTCCAGTGGAGCTGGGGCTTCAACTACATCGAGAACGTGCCGGGTTCCACCGGTGACGCCAAGAAGGACCCGAACCTCGCGGCCATCCCCACGCGGTTCCTGGACCAGTTCCCGGCCAACGCCGGTGGCGTCTACGACGTCGGTACGCCGGGTACGAAGAACCCGCAGACCGGCAACCCCGGCCCGACGCTGTGGCTGCCCAAGGGCAAGACGGTCCGCTTCGTGCTGACCTCGCGTGACGTCATCCACGACTTCTGGGTCGTGCCCTTCCTGATGAAGCAGGACGTCATCCCGGGCCACACCAACGCCTTCCAGGTGACTCCCAACAAGGAGGGCACCTTCATGGGCAAGTGCGCGGAGCTCTGCGGCGTCGACCACTCCCGGATGCTGTTCAACGTGAAGGTCGTCTCCCCCGAGCGGTACGAGCAGCACCTCAAGGACCTCGCCAAGAAGGGGCAGACCGGTTACATTCCCGCCGGCATCGCGCAGACGAGCCACGAGAAGAACCGGGAGACGAACAACCTGTGAGCATCCTCAATGAATCCCAGGGTGCCGGCGCGACCGAGGACTCGAACGACAACGAGTTGTTGATCCGGCGCAAGCAGCCCGGCAACGTCGTGATCAAGTGGCTCACGACCACCGACCACAAGACGATCGGCACGCTGTATCTGGCGACGTCGTTCGCGTTCTTCCTCATCGGTGGCGTGATGGCGCTGCTCATGCGTGCCGAGCTGGCGCGTCCGGGCATGCAGATCATGTCCAATGAGCAGTTCAACCAGGCGTTCACGATGCACGGCACCGTGATGCTGCTGATGTTCGCGACGCCGCTGTTCGCGGGCTTCGCCAACTGGATCATGCCGCTGCAGATCGGCGCGCCCGACGTGGCGTTCCCGCGGCTGAACATGTTCGCCTACTGGCTCTACCTGTTCGGCTCGACCATCGCCGTGGGTGGCTTCCTCACCCCGCAGGGTGCGGCCGACTTCGGCTGGTTCGCCTACTCCCCGCTGTCGGACGCGGTCCGCTCGCCGGGCCTCGGCGCCGACATGTGGATCATGGGTCTGGCCTTCTCCGGCTTCGGCACGATCCTCGGTTCGGTCAACTTCATCACCACGATCATCTGCATGCGTGCCCCTGGCATGACGATGTTCCGCATGCCGATCTTCGTGTGGAACGTGCTGCTGACCGGTGTGCTGGTCCTGCTGGCCTTCCCGGTGCTGGCCGCCGCGCTGTTCGCCCTGGAGGCGGACCGCAAGTTCGGTGCCCATGTCTTCGACGCCGCCAATGGCGGGGCCTTGCTATGGCAACACCTCTTCTGGTTCTTCGGCCATCCAGAGGTGTACATCATCGCGCTACCGTTCTTCGGCATCATTTCCGAGATCATCCCGGTGTTCTCGCGCAAGCCGATGTTCGGCTACATGGGTCTCATCGCGGCCACGATCGCCATCGCCGGTCTCTCGGTGACGGTGTGGGCGCACCACATGTACGTCACCGGCGGTGTGTTGCTGCCGTTCTTCTCCTTCATGACGTTCCTCATCGCGGTCCCGACCGGTGTGAAGTTCTTCAACTGGATCGGCACGATGTGGAAGGGCTCACTGTCCTTCGAGACACCGATGCTCTGGACGACCGGCTTCCTGATCACCTTCGTCTTCGGTGGTCTGACCGGTGTCATCCTGGCCTCGCCGCCGATGGACTTCCACGTCTCGGACTCGTACTTCGTGGTGGCGCACTTCCACTACGTGGTGTTCGGCACCGTGGTGTTCGCGATGTTCGCGGGCTTCCACTTCTGGTGGCCGAAGTTCACCGGCAAGATGCTGGACGAGCGCCTGGGCAAGATCACCTTCTGGACGCTGTTCATCGGCTTCCACGGCACCTTCCTGGTCCAGCACTGGCTGGGCGCCGAGGGCATGCCGCGCCGGTACGCGGACTACCTGGCGGCCGACGGCTTCACCGCGCTGAACACGGTGTCGACGATCGCCTCGTTCCTGCTCGGTCTGTCGATCCTGCCGTTCCTCTACAACGTGTGGAAGACCGCCAAGTACGGCAAGCCCGTCGAGGTGGACGACCCGTGGGGCTACGGCCGCTCGCTGGAGTGGGCGACCTCCTGCCCGCCGCCGCGGCACAACTTCCTCACCCTGCCGCGGATTCGCAGCGAATCCCCGGCGTTCGACCTGCACCACCCCGAGATCGCCGCGCTCGAGCAGCTTGAGCACGCCGGTCACGGCGCCGTCATCGCGGGCAGCAAGGAGGCCGGCAAGTGAAGATCCAGGGCCGGATGTTCATCTGGCTGAGCGCCTTCGTCCTGATCATGGCCGTCGTGTACGGCGTGTGGTCGAAGGAGCCGGCCGGCACCACGGCGCTCTTCCTGGCCTTCGGCCTGTGCATCATGATCGGCTTCTACCTGGGCTTCACCGCCCGGCGGGTCGACGCGGGCGCACAGGACGACCGGGAGGCCGACGTCGCGGACGGCGCGGGCGAGCTGGGCTTCTTCAGCCCGCACAGCTGGCAGCCGCTGTCCCTGGCCGTCGGCGGTGCGCTGGCCTTCCTCGGTATCGCGGTCGGCTGGTGGCTGCTGTACTTCTCGGCACCCCTCATCGTGATCGGCCTCTTCGGCTGGGTGTTCGAGTACTACCGCGGTGAGAACCGCACCCAGTAACACAGCACGGAACGCGGCGGGAGCCCGGACACTCCATCAGGAGGGTCCGGGCTCCTCCTTTTGCCGCAGTGTCCGTCCCTCATACGGGTTACGTGCCGAGCCAGTGATGTCTTCATCTCATAGCGTGATCATATGAACCACACTGCGCGGACCCGCACTGTCGTCAGCTGCGTCCTGCTGGTGACCGCCCTCGGCGCGGGCGTCACCGGCTGCGGCTCGGACGGCGACGCCCTGTCGGCCGAGCCGTACGACGCGGCGGACCAGATCGTCTTCAACGCGCCCACCGACAAGGCGAAGCAGGCCGATCCGGACAAGCCCCTCGAGGTCACGCTGAAGAGCGGCGAGGGCCGGATCACCGACGTCACCGCCCTGGACTCCACAGGACGCTATGTGGCGGGCGAACTCGCCGCCGACGGCGGGCGCTGGCACAGCACCTCCCCGCTGGCCTCCGACGCCCATTACACGGTCCGCGTGAGCACCGAGGACGACGACGGCGCCCCCGGCCGCAAGGTCCTGAACTTCGACACCACCAGGACGGCGAGCAAGAAGAGCCTGGGTGTCACCTTCGGGCCGGAGGCGGGGGAGTACGGCGTCGGCCAGCCCATCACCGCCAACCTCGACCAGCCGGTCAAGGACAAGGCCCAGCGGGCCGTGGTGGAGAGCGGGCTGCGGGTGGACTCCGTACCCGCCGTGCAGGGCGCCTGGTACTGGGTCAGCGACAAGGAACTGCACTACCGGCCCCGGGAGTACTGGCCCGCCCACGCCACCGTCCAGGTGCACAGCAACCTCGACGGGGTCAAGATCACCGACAAGCTCCGGGGTGGCAAGAGCAAAGACCTGAAGATCACCATCGGGGACAAGGTCGAGGCCATCACGGACGCCGCCACGCACCAGCTGACGTTCTACAAGAACGGCGAAGTGATCAACACCATCCCGATCACCACCGGCAAGCCCGGCTTCGAGACCCGCAACGGCGTCAAGGTGGTCCTGGAGAAGCAGTACTTCGTACGGATGCGCGGTACCACCGTCGGCATCGCCGAGGGCAGCTCCGACTCCTACGACCTGCCGGTCTACTACGCCACCCGCGTCACCTGGTCGGGTGAGTACGTGCACGCCGCGCCCTGGTCGGTCGGCTCCCAGGGCTACGCCAACGTCAGCCACGGCTGCACCGGCATGAGCACCGGGAACGCCGAGTGGTTCTTCGACCACGTCCGCGCCGGTGACGTCGTCAAGGTCATCAACTCGGGCGGCCACGCCATGGAGGACTTCGGCAACGGCTTCGGCGACTGGAACCTGGACTGGAAGAAATGGGGCACCGGCAGCGCCCTGGCCGGGGTGGCCCAGAACGGGACGGCGCCCAGGGACTCCGTACGCCTGCGCCCCGCCGCCGCATGACGCTCCGGGGCGCGGGAGCCGGACGGGGCCCCGCGCCCCCTCAGCGGGCCGTCCTAGGCGTTCTGGAGGCGCTTGCGGCGCAGCAGGGAGGCCAGCGCCTCCGCGAACTCCATCGGGTCGACCGGCAGCGTCACCGCCGCGTCGGCCCGGCTCCAGGTCGCCAGCCAGGCGTCCTGGGGGCGGCCCATCAGCAGCAACACCGGCGGGCAGTCGAAGACTTCGTCCTTGAGCTGGCGGCACACCCCCATGCCGCCCATGGGCACCGCCTCGCCGTCCAGCACGCACACGTCGATCCCGCCCCGGTCCACCTCGCGCACCACGGCCTCGGGCGTGGCGCACTCGACGAACTCCACCAGCGGGACGTCCGGAGCGGGCCGCCGCCCGGCGGCGAGCCGTACCTGTTCGCGGGTGTTGGAGTCGTCGCTGTACACCAGCACGGTGGCGGTCGGCTGCATGCTTCCTCCGAGACGTCGGCGTCTTGCGGACGGGCTTTTCCGGGGCGGATGTTACTCCCCCGGGCAGCACGTCAACACCGGTACGACAGGCGAAGACACTCCGAACGGCACCCCCGGAGTGAGGGCGAGATAAGCGACCGACATAATGTCGGTCGTGGCGACAGCAACGACAGTAGACACCGGGCACGCGCACCCCTCGGTCAACCGGCCGAACCTCACCAGCGTCGGAACCATCATTTGGCTGAGTTCCGAGCTGATGTTCTTCGCGGCCCTCTTCGCGATGTACTTCACCGCTCGATCGGTGACCGGACTGGATCACTGGAAGGAGATGGCGCACGCGCTCAACGTGCCCTTCTCCGCGACGAACACCACGATCCTGGTGCTCTCCTCCCTGACCTGCCAGCTCGGCGTGTTCGCCGCCGAGCGCGGGGACGTGAAGAAGCTCCGCGGATGGTTCATCGTCACCTTCATCATGGGTGCGATCTTCATCGGCGGACAGATCTTCGAGTACACGGAACTGGTGAAGAAGGACGGCATCTCGCTGTCCTCCGACGTATACGGCTCCGTGTTCTACCTGACCACCGGCTTCCACGGCCTGCACGTGACGGGCGGCCTCATCGCCTTCCTGCTGGTCCTCGGCCGCACCTACGCGGCGAAGAGGTTCACTCACGAGCAGGCGACCGCCGCCATCGTCGTGTCCTACTACTGGCACTTCGTCGATGTGGTCTGGATCGGCCTCTTCGCCACGATCTACCTGATCAAGTAGCGGGGATACGTCCCGCACATCCAGAAGCACCGACGCAGAAGATCCTGACACCGGGGTAATCCGTGAAAAAGCTCTCCGCACGACGACGCCATCCGCTGGCGGCGGTCGTCGTCCTACTCCTCGCGCTGGCGGCCACTGGGGGGCTGTACGCCGCGTTCGCGCCCGCGGGCAAGGCGCAGGCCGATGAAACCTCCCAGTCCCTGACCATCAAGGAGGGCCAGAAGCTCTACTCGGTGGGCTGCGCAAGCTGCCACGGCACCGGTGGCCAGGGAACCTCCGACGGCCCGAGCCTGGTCGGGGTCGGCGCCGCCGCGGTCGACTTCCAGGTCGGCACCGGCCGGATGCCCGCCTCCAGCTCGCAGATGGCCCAGATCCCCAGCAAGAAGGTGATCTACAGCCAGGCCGAGATCGACCAGCTCGCCGCGTACGTCGCGTCGCTGGGCGCCGGGCCGAACGTGCCCACGAAGGAGCAGTACTCCAAGGACGGCGCGGACATCGCCATGGGTGGCGAGCTGTTCCGCACCAACTGCGCGCAGTGCCACAACTTCACCGGCAAGGGTGGTGCCCTCACCAAGGGCAAGTACGCCCCGAGCCTCGAGGGCGTCGACCCGAAGCACATCTACGAGGCCATGCAGACGGGCCCGCAGAACATGCCGTCCTTCCCCGACACCACCATGACGGAGAAGAACAAGAAGGACATCATCGCGTACCTGAACGCGGTCAACGGCAGCGAGACCGAGAACCCCGGCGGCATGGAGCTGGGCGGCCTCGGGCCGGTCAGTGAGGGCCTGTTCGCCTGGATCTTCGGCCTCGGCGCGCTGATCGCGGTCGCCGTCTGGGTCGCCGCTCGGACCGCAAAGGCCAAGAAGTCATGAGTAGCCAAGACATTCCAGAAGAGAACCTGCCCGCCGCGCAGGACCACCCGCACGGCTCGGTGAGCGTCGCGGACGAGGAGACCCCGTTCGCCGATCCGGGGCTCCCGCCGCACGAGCACCGTGCCCAGGACATCGACGAGCGGGCCGCCAAGCGGTCCGAGCGGTCGGTCGCCCTGCTGTTCACGGTCTCGATGCTGGCCACCCTCGGCTTCATCGCGTCGTACGTGACCATCCCGCACGACAAGTCGATCTTCGTCTTCCCGATCGGGCACGTCAGCGCGCTGAACTTCGCGCTGGGCCTGACCCTCGGTACGGCGCTGTTCTGCATCGGCGCGGGTGCCGTCCACTGGGCGCGCACCCTGATGTCCGACGTGGAGATGACCGCCGAGCGTCACCCGATCGCGGCCGAGCCGACGGTCCGGGCGCAGGTCTTCGACGACTTCCGCCAGGGTGCCGAGGAGTCGGGGATCGGCCGTCGCAAGCTGATCCGCAACACCATGTTCGGCGCGCTCGCGATGGTGCCGCTCTCCGGTGTCATGCTGCTGCGCGACCTCGGCCCGCTGCCCCACAACTCGCTCCGCCACACGCTGTGGGCGAAGGGCAAGCTCCTCGTCAACGTCAACACCAACCAGCCGCTGCGTCCCGAGGACGTGGCCGTCGGCTCGCTGACCTTCGCCAAGCCCGAGGGCCTGGAGGAGACGGACGAGGACTTCCAGGACCAGATCGCCAAGGCCGCCCTGATGATCGTCCGGCTCCAGCCGAACGACATCAAGGACAAGCAGGAACTGGCCTGGTCCCACGAGGGCATCGTCGCCTTCTCGAAGATCTGCACCCACGTGGGCTGCCCGATCTCCCTGTACGAGCAGCAGACGCACCACGTACTGTGCCCGTGCCACCAGTCCACCTTCGACCTCTCCGACGGTGCCCGAGTGATCTTCGGCCCTGCCGGTCACGCCCTGCCGCAGCTTCGCATCGCCGTGAACGACGAGGGTTACCTCGAAGCGCTCGGCGACTTCGCGGAGCCCGTCGGTCCTGCATTCTGGGAGCGCGGATGAGTACTGCGAACAACGACGCGTCCCGCTCACGCGGGAAGGCCCCGGCCGGCGAGCGCGTAGCCGACTGGGCCGACGGCCGGCTGGGGATCTACTCCCTGGCCAAGGCCAACATGCGCAAGGTCTTCCCCGACCACTGGTCGTTCATGCTGGGCGAAGTCTGCATGTACAGCTTCCTCATCATCATCCTGACCGGTGTGTATCTGACGCTGTTCTTCCACCCGTCGATGAACGAGGTGGAGTACCACGGCAGTTACGTCCCGCTCCAGGGACAGCTGATGTCGGAGGCGTTCAACTCGACCCTGCACATCTCCTTCGATGTGCGCGGTGGTCTGCTCATCCGGCAGATCCACCACTGGGCCGCGCTGATCTTCCTCGCGGGCATGTTCGTGCACATGATGCGCGTGTTCTTCACGGGTGCGTTCCGCAAGCCGCGTGAGGTCAACTGGCTGTTCGGCTTCCTGCTGTTCGTCCTCGGCATGTTCACCGGTTTCACCGGTTACTCGCTCCCGGACGACCTGCTCTCCGGCACCGGTGTGCGCTTCACCGAGGGCGCGATCCTGTCCATGCCGATCGTCGGCACGTACATCTCGTTCTTCCTCTTCGGCGGCGAGTTCCCCGGCCACGACTTCGTGGCCCGGTTCTACTCGATCCACATCCTGCTGCTGCCGGGCATCATGCTCGGCCTGATGGTGGCGCACCTGATCCTGGTCTTCTACCACAAGCACACGCAGTTCGCGGGTCCGGGGAAGAAGGAGACCAACGTCGTCGGCATGCCGCTGCTGCCGGTGTACATGGCCAAGGCCGGAGGCTTCTTCTTCCTGGTCTTCGGTGTCATCGCGGCCATCGCGGCGGTCGCGCAGATCAACCCGATCTGGGCGATGGGCCCGTACCGGCCCGACCAGGTCTCCACCGGCGCCCAGCCCGACTGGTACATGGGCTTCGCCGAGGGTCTGGTCCGCTACATGCCGGGCTGGGAGATCAACTTCTGGGGCCACACGCTGGTCCTGGGCGTGTTCATCCCGCTGGTCCTGTTCGGTGTCGTGCTGATGGCCATCGCCGTCTACCCGTTCATCGAGTCCTGGGTCACCGGCGACAAGAGCGAGCACCACATCCTGGACCGCCCGCGCAACGCCCCGACGCGTACCGCGTTCGGCGTCGCCTGGGTCACGGTGTACATGATCGGTCTGGTCGGCGGTGGCAACGACCTGTGGGCCACCCACTTCCACCTGTCGATCAACCAGGTCACCTGGTTCGTCCGGATCTTCTTCTTCGCCGGACCGGTGATCGCGTTCATCGTCACCAAGCGGATCTGCCTCGGCCTCCAGCGCCGGGACAAGGAGAAGGTGCTGCACGGCCGCGAGACCGGCATCATCAAGCGCCTGCCGCACGGTGAGTTCATCGAGGTGCACGAGCCGCTCAGCCAGGAGCAGCTGCACACCCTGACGGCGCACCACCAGTACGAGCCCGCCGAGATCGGCCCCACGGTCGACGAGAACGGGGTCGAGCGCAAGGTGAAGCCCGCCGAGCGACTCCGGGTCAAGCTGTCCAACGCCTACTACGGCGAGGACAACCAGATCCCGAAGGCGACCGTCGACGAGTACAAGGAGATCACGAGCGGCCACGGCCACCACTGATCCCCGCGTCGCCACACCACGGCCGAAGGGCCCCGTCCGGAACACCGGCGGGGCCCTTCGCCCTGTTCAGGCTGGATAAGGTGGGACCGGGCACCCCATGTGTCCCGCGAGAGCCCTTTCCCTCACACCCAGGAGCGGCTGATGAGCGCTGTGACCCCCGCTGGAGGCGACACCGCGGCGGGCCGTTCCTGGCCCGAGGTACTGAACGCCCTGCTGGAGGGCCGGGACCAGAGCGCGGACGCCACCGCCTGGGCGATGGACCGGATCATGCGCGGCGAGGCCACGGACGCCCAGATCGCGGGCTTCCTGGTGGCGCTGCGGGCCAAGGGCGAGACGGTCGAGGAGATCACCGGGATCGTCCGGGCGATGTACGAGCACGCCAATGTGATCGAGGTGCCCGGCCGGACCGTGGACATCGTCGGCACCGGCGGGGACGGCGCCAAGACGGTGAACATCTCCACGATGTCCTCCATCGTGGTCGCCGGTACCGGTGCGAAGGTCATCAAGCACGGCAACCGGGCCGCGTCCTCGGCCTCCGGTTCCTCGGACGTGCTGGAGCGGCTCGGGGTGAACCTGGAGCTGACGCCGAAGCGGGTGGCGGAGGTCGCGGAGGAGGCGGGGATCACCTTCTGCTTCGCGGTCAAGTTCCACCCGGCGCTGCGTCATGTCGGCGCCGCCCGCGGCCAGCTGGGCATCCGTACGGTCTTCAACGTCATCGGTCCGCTGACCAACCCGGCGCGGGTGCGGTCCCAGGCGGTGGGCGTGGCGAACCTCGCCATGGCGCCGATCGTGGCGGGCGTCTTCGCCGAGCGCGGCAACTCCTCGCTGGTCTTCCGGGGCGAGGACGGCCTGGACGAGCTGACCACCACCGCGCCCTCGCGGGTGTGGATCGTGCGCGACGGCAAGGTCACCGAGGAGGTCTTCGACCCGCGTGACGTCGGCATCGAGCTGGTGCCGGTGGAGGCGCTGCGCGGCGGCGACCCGGCGTACAACGCGATGGTGGCCCGGCAGGTGCTGGAGGGCGAGCGGGGGCCGGTGCGGGACGCGGTGCTGCTGAACTCGGCGGCCGCGCTGGTCGCGCTGGACCCGACGGGGGAGCCGCTGGCCGACCAGCTGCGGGCGGGCATGGCGCGGGCCGCCGAGTCCATCGACTCCGGTGCCGCGGCGCGCACGCTGGAGCGCTGGGTGGCCGCGAGCAACCGGTAGCGGATGTCGTTTCGGCGCGGCGGGGAGCGGTGGCTCTCCGCCGCGTCGGCGTTCCGGCATCCGGACGCCGGTTGCGCCGGGTGATCCGTCCGGATAGCTTGCGTGTCAGGTCATGAGCGACAGCCATGCGGCCCCGGCCGGCTGTCCGGCAACCCTCCGTCCGTGGCGGGGTGCTCCGGGTGAGGACCAGGCCGTGGTCCAGAAGGTCCACGGCAAGCGCGGACCCCTCGAAGAACCAGGGGTCCTGGTCGTACGAGGGAGCCTTCTTCCGTGAGCAAGCGAATGCGCTAGGGCCGCCGAGCCCCGCCTCCGCACACCCCTTTTCTCTCTTTTCCGCGCCTTCCGGTGCCGCGCCCGCATGCCCTGCGCCCGCGGTGACTCCGGCCTGCCTCACGGGAGTTCAGCCATGTCCGTCTCCACCGCCTTCGCCCCCGCCCCCGCCCCCGCCGAGACCCTGTCCGCTCCGCTGCCGGTGCTCGGCCGGGACGTCACCGTGCCGCTCGTCACCGGGGGCGAGGTGGGCTACGCCGCGCTCGACTACGCCGCCAGCGCCCCCGCCCTCCAGCGGGTCTGGGACGACATCGCCGCCTACGTCCCCTACTACGGCAGCGTGCACCGGGGTGCCGGGCACCTCTCGCAGCTCTCCACCGAGCTGTTCGAGAACGCCCGCCGCACGGTCGCGGAGTTCCTCGACTGCCGGGACGACGACCAGGTGGTCTTCACCCGGTCCACCACGGACTCGCTGAACCTGCTGGCCCGCGCGCTGCCCGCCGGGTGCGAGGTGTACGTCTTCGAGACCGAGCACCACGCCGCGCTGCTGCCCTGGCGCGAGGCCGACGTGACCTTCCTGGACGCCCCGCGCACTCCCGAGGCGGCCGTGCGCACCCTGGAGCGGGCCCTCGCCGCCCGGGACACCGCGCGCCCCGCGCTGGTCTGCGTCACCGGCGCCTCCAATGTCACCGGTGAGCTGTGGCCGGTGCGTGAACTGGCGGCGGTCGCGCACGCGTCCGGGGCGCGGATCGTCCTGGACGCCGCCCAGCTGGTGCCGCACCGGCCGGTGAGCGTGCGGGAGCTGGACGTCGACTGGATCGCGTTCTCCGGGCACAAGCTGTACGCGCCGTTCGGCTCCGGGGTGCTGGCCGGGCGGGCCGACTGGCTCACCGCGGCCGAGCCGTACCTCGCGGGCGGCGGCGCCAGCCGCACGGTGGCCCGGCGCGCGGACGGCGGGGTGGAGGTGGAGTGGCACGAGGGCGCCGCCCGGCACGAGGCGGGTTCCCCCAATGTCATCGGCGCCTACTCGATCGCCTCGGCCTGCCGTGCGCTCACCGAGGCGGGCCCCGAGGCGCTGGCCGCCCGGGAGCGGAGGCTGCTCGGGCTGCTCCGCGCGGGCCTCGCCGAGGTGCGCCAGGTGCGGGTGCTCTCCCTCTTCGGCGACGACGCCCCGCGGGTCGGTGTGCTGTCCTTCGTCGTCGACGGCTGGAACAGCTCCCACCTCGCCGCCGCGCTCTCCGCCGAGTACGGCATCGGCGTCCGCGACGGCCTCTTCTGCGCCCACCCCCTGGTGCACGCGCTCCTGGGCACCGGCCCCGCCGAGCAGAGCGGCTGCGGCACCGGGACCCTGAACGCCCTCCGCGTCAGCTTCGGCGCGGGCACCCCGGACGAGGACGTCACCCGCTTCGTGACGGCGGTACGCGAACTGGTCACGCGGGGTGCGAAGTGGACCTACCGCACGGAGAACGGCCGCTGCGTCCCGGAGAGCTGAGGCCGTCCGGCTAGCTGTCGAGGCCGATCGCGAAGGCCGCTTCCAGGTCGTGCTGGGAGTAGGTGCGGAAGGCGACGTGGGTGTCGGTGCCCTCCACGCCCTGGATCTTGCTGATGCGGCCGGGGATGACCTCGGCGAGGTCCTCGTGGCGGGCCACGCGGACCATGGCGATCAGGTCGTAGGTGCCGGTGACGGAGAAGACCTCGCTCACGCTCTCCAGCGCGGCGATCTGTTCGGCGATCTCCGGAATCCGGTCCACGCTGGTCTTGATCAGGACGATCGCGGTGATCACGGCTGGTTCTCTCCCTTGGACGCCGGAGCCGGGGCGGGCCCAACTCTAGCCTCGCCCGGACCGTCCTTCTCGCGCTGCTTGCGCCCGTACCGCAGCCAGGCGTAGCCGAAGCCCAGGCAGAAGCCGATCACATGGGCGAGGTAGGCGACGCCGGGGCCCTCGGGCGCGCGGCCCGCCGCGTACCACTGGAGGGCGGCCCAGAAGGGCAGCACCACCCAGGCCGGGAAGCGCAACGGGAGGAAGAACAGGAACGGGAGGAGACTGGTGACACGGGCCCGCGGAAAGAGGTGGAGGAACGCGCCGAGGACCGCCGAGATGGCGCCCGAGGCACCGACCAGGGACTGCTCGGAGTCCGCGTTGGCGAGCGCGTACCCGAGCAGGGCGAGGTAGCCGCAGCCGACGTAGAACAGGGTGAACTCGACGCGGCCCATCCGTTCCTCGGTCAGCACGCCGAAGACGAAGAGGAAGAGCATGTTGCCGAGCAGATGCACCCAGCTGCCGTGCACGAACAGCGCGGTCACCGGCGTGAGCGCCTCGCGCACCGGCTCCGCGAAGAGGCCGGCCGGGATCACCCCCCAGTGCCGGAAGTACGCCCGCTGTGCCGCGAGCAGCGTCTCCCCGGTGCCGTACGCGCGGGTGAAGCCGGAGGCCGGGCCCAGCAGGAAGATCAGGCAGCACAGGGCGATGAGGCCGTACGTCAGCGGCGCCGGGGTGCCCCGGACCGCCCTGACGGTCCGGGCGGCGGTCGTGCTCCACTCTCTGATCATGAATACAGAGCATGACGTAACCGGACGCACTGGTACAGACCGCCTCGCCGCTTCGGACAGGCGGGCGGCGAACACCCGGCAGGCCGTAGGGTTACGGCCACACGTGCCGGGACCCGGCGCGCGACCGGCCACCCAAGCGACGAGAAGGAAGCGAGCTGCACGATGACGGTTCCTCCGCCGACCGCCACGACACGCTGGCGCTGCACCCTGTGCGGCAACCTCACCCGGTTCGACGTGACCCGCTCCTCCAAGGCCGTCGAGTACGTCCACCTCGACCTGGCCGGAGAGCCGACCGTCGAGGAACGCGAGGTGGTCAGTGAGACCATCGAGTCGGTCCGCTGCCGCTGGTGCAACGCGGTGGACCAGGTGGAACTCGTGGACAGGCCGGGCACCGCCTCCTAGGAGGGCGGGGCGCGCCGCGCGGGACGGAACAGGTGGGTCGGGCATGTCGGGCATTGGGGTGTGACGGATGGTGGAGACCGCGGACGGGGGGCCGGAGGACGGCACCGCCGAGGTGCTTGACCGTCCGCTGCCCGACGGCGTGCGCCGCCGGGTCGTGAGAATCGTCTCGGACGCCTTCGGTGCCCTGACCATGGCCGAACTGCCCGCCCAGCTGCGGCAGTACGCCCGGTTCACCCCGAACCGGCGGGCCAAGTTCGCCGGGTCCGCGATGGCGGCCGCGCTGGAGACGGAACGCCTCTTCCGGCAGCGGATCGGCGAGCGTTACAAGGAGACCCAGCCGGAGCTGTGCGGCGCCCTGGAAGCGGGCTCCCCGCCCCCGGCCGCCGACCCGCTGGATGTCGCGGCCGCCGCCTATGTGCTGCGCCCGACGGGCTGGGCCAAGCTGGTCGCCGCGGCCGGTGAGGAGGCCCAGCGCGCGGACGCCGAGCGCGCGGACGACGAGAGCCGGGCCGAGCTGGAGCGGCTGCGCGAGGAGCTGGCCCAGGCCCGCGACCACGCCCGTACCGAGACCGCTCGGCTGCGCGCCGAACTGGACGCGGCCAAGAAGGAGACCGACGCGCTGCACCGCAAGCTGCGCTCGGCCCTGAGCGACGTCAAGCGCGGCGAGGCCGCGCTGCGCAAGGAGCGCGCCGAGACCGAGTCGGTGCGGGCCGAGGGCCAGGTCGCCGTCTCGGCCGCCGAGAGCGAGTCCCGTCGGCTGAAGACCCGCCTCGGCGAGTCGGAGGCCGCCCTGGAGGCGACCCGCCGCGCGGTCCGCGAGGGCCGCAGCGTGGAGGACATGCGGGTACGGCTGCTGCTCGACACCGTGCTGGAGGCCGCCCAGGGGCTGCGCCGGGAACTGGCGCTGCCGCCGGTGTCGGTGCGCCCGGCCGAGACCGTGGACGCGGTCGAGCCGGGCCGGATGAGCCCGAAGGACATCGCCGCCCGCGCCCTGTCCGAGCACGACCCCGCGATCCTCGACCAGTTGCTGGCCCTGCCGCAGGCCCATCTGGTGGTCGACGGCTACAACGTCACCAAGACCGGCTATCCGCAGATGCCGCTGGAGAAGCAGCGGCTCAGACTCCTCGGCCAGCTCTCCGCGCTCGCCGCGCAGACCGGCGCCGAGGTCACCTGTGTCTTCGACGGCGCCGAACTGGTCGCGCCGGTGCTGCTCGCGCCGCCGCGCGGGGTCAGGGTGCTGTTCTCCAAGCCGGGGGTGACGGCCGACGAGCTGATCCGTCAGCTGGTGCGCGCCGAACCGCCCGGCCGTCCGGTCATCGTGGCCTCCACCGACCGCGAGGTGGCGGACGGCGTCGCGCGCGCCGGAGCGCGCCCGGTGGCCTCTGCGGTACTTCTCAAGCGACTGTCCTGAACGCCCAACGGACGTGCCGCATGCCCGGATTGACGGCGTCTGTGGGAGACACAGGGTCAACCTGACGTCACATGCTGTGCGTTGAGTGCAAAGAATGCAGCGAGGGACTGGATTTTTTGCTGTGAGGATTTGAACTGATCACAACTAGGTCACTAGGGTCGGTTCGAACCTCCGAGCGGGTGATCACTCACAAGAAGGAGTTCGTCCTCCGTGGCGTCCCATCGTCGACCCAAGCAGCCGAGCCGCACGCGTATCACCGTGCTGACCACCGCGGCAGCCGCCGCCGTCGCGCTCAGCGCGAACGCGGCCAACGCAGCCCCGAGCGAGAAGCCCGGCAAGACCGAGGTCAAGGCGCAGGTCGACAAGCTCTACGAGCAGGCCGAGCAGGCCACCGAGAAGTACAACGGCGCCAAGGAGAAGCAGGAGAAGCTCCAGAAGGAGATCTCCACCATCCAGGACAACGTCGCCCGCGGCCAGCAGGACCTGAACAACCTGCGCGACGGCCTCGGTTCGATGGCCACCGCCCAGTACCGCAGCGGCGGCATCGACCCCTCGGTGCAGCTCTTCCTCTCCGCCGACCCGGACGACTACCTCGACAAGGCGTCCACGCTCGACCAGTTGAGCGGTCAGCAGGTCGAGGCGCTGAAGAAGATCCAGGACAAGCAGCGCGAACTCGCCCAGGACCGCGCCGAGGCCACCGAGAAGCTCAAGGACCTCGCCGCCACCCGCACCGAGCTGGGCAAGAAGAAGAAGGAGGTCCAGGGCAAGCTGGGCGACGCGCAGCGCCTGCTCAACACCCTGACCGCCAAGGAGAAGCAGGCCCTCGCCGCCGAACAGCAGCGCGCCGACCGCTCCTCGAGCGAGCGCGTCCAGCTCGGCAACGCCGTCCCCGCCTCGGGCCGCGCCGGAGCCGCGTTCTCCGCCGCGCAGAGCCAGATCGGCAAGCCGTACTCCTACGGCGCCACCGGCACGGCCACCTTCGACTGCTCGGGTCTGACCTCCTGGGCCTACGCCCAGGCCGGTGTCTCCATCCCGCGCACCTCCGAGTCCCAGGCCAACATCGGCACCCGGATCTACTCCACGAGCGACCTCCAGGTCGGCGACCTCGTCTTCTTCTTCAACGACATCCACCACGTCGGTCTCTACGCGGGCAACGGCCAGATCCTGCACGCCCCGCGCACCGGCACGGTCGTCCGCTACGAGTCGATGAGCACCATCGGCGGCCCGTTCATGTTCGGCGTCCGCGTCTGACACCCTCGCCACACCCGCCCGAACGGGCGAATCACGGCACCGCGCGACCCCTGGCGCCCCGCCGCTGACCTGCGTCGGCGTCGGGGCGTCACCGTGTGTGCGCACGGCGGTCGTTGGCCGGTGGGTGCCGCTGCGGCTACTGTCTGGCGCGTTTCCCGTCGTCCAGGGGAAGGACCGCCGTGGCGTCCCATCGCCGTCCCGCAACATCCGGCTGCGACCGGGGTGCCGCCGCCCTGTGCGTGCTGTCGGCCGCGGCCGCCGCCCTCGGCGCCGTACCCGCCGCGCACGCGTCGCCACGCGACGGCGCCCGCGCCGAACTGGACCGGCTCTACGCGGCCGCCGAGCGCGCCACCGAGGACTACGACCGGGCCGACGAGCACGCCGACCAGCTCCGCCGCGAGGTCCGCACCGCCCAGGACCACATCGCCCGCACCCAGCAGCGAGTCAACTCCCTGCGGGAGAAGCTGGGTTCGCTCGCCGGGGCGGAATACCGCTCCGGCGGCATCGACCCGGCCGTCGCCCTGCTGTTCTCCGCCGACCCCGACGACTACCTCGACAAGGCGTCCGTCGTCGACCGCATCGACACCCGCCAGGCCGGGCAGCTGCGCGAACTGAGCGGCGCGCTGCGCGACCTCGCCCAGGAGCGGGCCGAGGCGCAGGCCAAGCTCGGCGACCTGGAGCGCGGCCGCAAGGCGGTCGCCGCGCACAAGCGGAGCGTGCGGGAGAAACTCGCCCGCGCCCGGCGGCTGTTCGACTCCCTGCCCGGCGCCGACCGCGCCGACTACAACCGTGCCTCCCGCTCCGGCCGGGCCGACCTCACCGGCCTCACCGGCCTCGACCCCCGTGCCACCGCCGCGCTCGCCGCCGCCCGCTCCGCGCTCGGCCGCCCGTACGTGTGGGGCGCCAACGGGCCCTCCGGCTTCGACTGTTCCGGTCTGATGCAGTGGTCGTACGCCAGGGCCGGCGTCCAGCTCCCGCGCACCTCGCAGGCCCAGCGGAACGCCGGACACCACGTCCCGCTCTCCCAGGCCCGCCCCGGCGACCTGGTGATCTACCGCTCCGACGCCAGCCATGTGGCGATGTACGTCGGCAACGGCCAGGTCATCCACGCGCCCCACCCCGGCGCGCCGGTGCGCTACGACCGGGTCGGCATGCTCCCGATCTCCGCGGTGACCCGGCCCTGAGCCCTCCCCGCACCCCGTACGATCGGACGGTGGCCGGCCGGGACGGAGCGTGGCGAGCAGCGGCGGCGGGACTCTGCCTGCTGCTCCTGCCGGCGTTCGCCGGATGCGGCCACCCGCCGCCGGACTCCGGCGCACGCGCCGAGGTGCAGCGGGTCCTGGACCATCGGGCCACCGCCCTGCTCGGCCACGACGAGGCCGCGTACGCCACCACCGGCACCCGCATCCCCTACACCCGGCTCCGGGCGCTCCCGCTGGCCTCCTGGGCCTACCGGATCACCGCGCTGCGCGCCGACGGCACCAGCGCGGACGCCGAACTGCGCTACCGGGTCGCCGGACAGGACACCGCCCCCGTCATCGCCCGCCGCACCCTCACCCTGAGCCACACCGCGGACGGCGGCTGGTACGTCACCGCCGAGGGGCCCGCGCAGGGCGCCGGACAGCAGCTGTGGGACCAGGGCACGGTCAGCGCCGTCAGCGGCGCGCACAGCCTGGTGCTGGGCACCGGGCAGAGCACCGCCGAGCTGCGCGGCTTCGCCCGGCTCGCCGACCGCGCCGTCCCCGCGGTCTCCCGCGCCTGGGGTGCGCGCTGGGCCCGGCGGGTCGTCGTCCTGGTGCCCCGCTCACTGGACGGCATGGCCGCGCTGCTCGGCTCGCCCGCCGCCCAGTACCGGGGCATCGCCGCCGTCACCACCGCCGAGACACCGGGCGCCGACCGGGCCCCGGCGGACCGGGTGGTCGTCAACCCGGAGGCGTACGCCATCCTCGGTGACCTGGGCAAACAGGTCGTGCTCACTCACGAGACCACCCATGTCGCCACCCGCTCCGCGACCACCGCCGCCACCCCGCTCTGGCTCTCCGAGGGGTACGCGGACTGGACCGGCTACCTCGACACCGGCCGCACCCCGGCCGAGGCCGCCCCCGAACTCACCCGCGCCGTCGCGGACGGCCATCTCCCGGCCGCGCTCCCCGCCGACAAGGACTTCGGCTTCACCGGGGACCCGGCGGGCCTCGCGCGGTCCTACGAGTCCGGCTGGCTGGCCTGCCGGATGATCGCCGACCGCTGGGGCGAGGAGGAGCTGCGCGCCTTCTACCGGGCCGTCGGCGCCCACCGCACCCGTCCGGGCGCGGTCGAGGGGGCGCTGAAACAGGTGCTGGACACCACCCCGGAGGAGTTCACCGCCCGCTGGCAGGACTACGTCCGGGACCAGCTGGGCTGAGCCTCAGGGCGCGACCGGCGACTCGTCCGCGCGGTCCGCCGTGACCGGGGCGGGCGCGGCCGGTTCCGGGGACACCGTGGAGCGCCACAGGCGGCGGGCCGCCGCGAGGGAGGCGGCGACCAGCAGGCCGTTGCGCACCACCATCAGCGTCACGCCGTACCAGTCGCTGGTCACCACGTGGATGAACCCGATCGGGAACTCCAGCAGCGTGACCAGGGACGCCACCGCCACCATCAGCGCGGGCGCCGTCATCCGGGACGCGCGGTGGGTCAGGCACACCGCGGCCAGCCCGATCAGCCACACCAGATACTGCGGGCTGATCACCCGGCTGGTCACCGTGAACAGCAGCACCGCCGTGAACGCGGCCTCGGGGAGCGTCAGTCCGTCCGTCCGGACCACCCGCAGCCGCCACAGCACCAGCCAGCCGAACGCGGCCCCGGTCAGCACCAGCGCGGCCGTGCTCACCACCCCGACGTACGGGCCGAGGAACTCGATCGAGCCGTAGTTCAGCAGCACCTGGCCCTCCCAGCCGAAGTGCCGGGCCACATGGAAGACCAGCGCGCCCAGCGACTCCACCTCGGTGCCCCGGTCCCGCTGGAAGGTCAGGAAGGCGAACGCGCCCGGCATCGACACCGCGAACAGTGCCGCGAGCCCGGCCGCCGTCACGGCCGCCGACGCCCACGGACGGCGCCGGAAGGAGCCCGTCAGCAGCAGCGCGGGCCACACCTTCACCATCGCCCCGAGCGCGGTCAGCACCCCGAACACGCGCGGGTGCCGGGCGGCCACCAGCAGCGCGGCCACGGCCAGGGCGGTCACCATCACGTCGTAGCGCGCGTACACCGTGGGCCCGAGCAGCGGGACGGCCGCCGTCCACAGCCAGGCCCCGCGCGGCGACCGCCCCGGCCCGCGGCCGTAGCGCAGCAGCAGGCAGAGCACCGCGAGGTCGGTGAGGCAGCACAGGACGAAGAACGCGTCCGTGTAGTCCAGGAACGGCAGCAGGCCGGGGGAGAGGACCGCCAGCGCCGCCGCGGGCGGGTACTGCCAGGTGACGTCGTCCAGCGGAAACGTTCCTTGACGCAGGACCTCGTACCAGCCGCGGTAGATCACCGACACGTCCGAGGTGACGTCCGGGCCCGTGACGGTGATCACCTTGAACACGGTCAGCAGCAGGACGGCACGGCTCGCCGCCCACACCGCCGCGAGCCACGCCAGGGACCGCCCGGCGCCCTTCGTGTGCACGTGATCCCCTGCCGTTCGGTCGTGTCTTGTACGCGTCGAAGTGCTCATGATGTCCTCTGCGGCCGTGCCCCTGCCACCGACTCCGCCCGGCCCGGCCCCCGGCGGGCCACCCGGTAGGGTCGGCGGCGATGCACAAGACCCTGATCGTGACCAACGACTTTCCGCCCCGCCCCGGCGGCATCCAGGCGTTCCTGCACAACATGGCGCTGCGCCTGGACCCGGACCGGATCGTCGTGTACGCCTCCACCTGGAAGCGCGGCCGCGAGGGCGCCGAGGCCACCGCGGCCTTCGACGCCGAGCAGCCCTTCACCGTCGTACGCGACCGTACGACCATGCTGCTGCCCACCCCGGGGGCGACCCGGCGGGCGGTCGGGCTGCTGCGTGAGCACGGCTGCACCTCGGTGTGGTTCGGGGCGGCGGCGCCGCTCGGGCTGATGGCACCCGCGCTGCGCCAGGCCGGTGCCGAGCGGCTGGTGGCCACCACCCACGGTCACGAGGCGGGCTGGGCCCAGCTGCCGGGTGCGCGCGGGCTGCTGCGCCGGATCGGCGAGTCCACCGACACGATCACCTACCTCGGCGAGTACACCCGGTCCCGGATCGCCGCCGCGCTCACTCCTCAGGCGGCCGGACGGATGGTCCAGCTGCCGCCCGGTGTCGACGAGAAGACCTTCCACCCCGGCTCCGGCGGGGACGAGGTGCGCGCCCGGCTCGGCCTCACCGACCGGCCGGTCGTGGTGTGCGTCTCCCGGCTGGTGCCGAGGAAGGGCCAGGACACCCTGATCCGGGCCATGCCGCACATCCTCGCCGCCCAGCCGGACGCCGTGCTGCTCGTCGTCGGCGGCGGCCCCTACGAGGCCGACCTGCGCCGCCTGGCCGCCGAGACCGGCGTCGCGGACTCCGTACGGTTCACCGGCGCGGTGCCCTGGGCCGAGCTGCCCGCGCACTACGGCGCCGGGGACGTGTTCGCCATGCCGTGCCGCACCCGGCGCGGCGGGCTGGACGTGGAGGGGCTCGGCATCGTCTACCTGGAGGCGTCCGCGACCGGGCTGCCCGTCGTCGCCGGGGACTCCGGCGGCGCCCCGGACGCCGTGCTCGACGGCGAGACCGGCTGGGTGGTCCGGGGCGGCGAACCCGCCGAGGCCGCCGAGCGGATCACCGCCCTGCTCGCCGACGAGGGGCTGCGCCGCCGGATGGGCGAGCGCGGCCGTGCCTGGGTCGAGGAGAAGTGGCGCTGGGACCTGCTGGCCGAACGGCTGAAGGTGCTGCTCTGACGGAACGGCGCCGGGGAATCCCCGGCGCCGCTCTCTTCGGTGACGGTGCGTCAGGAGGCAGGCTGCTTCGCGTAGATGGCCTCGATGTCGGCCGCGTAGTCCTTCGCCACCACGTTCCGCTTCAGCTTCAGCGAGGGCGTGAGGTGACCCGACTCCTCGGTGAACTGGATCGGCAGGATGCGGAACTTGCGCACCGACTCCGCCTTCGACACCGCCGCGTTGCCGTCGTCCACGGCCGCCTGGATCGCCGCGTTCAGCTCCGGGTCGTCGCGCAGCGAGTCGGCCGTCGCGCCCGCGGGCTTGCCGTTCTCCGCGGCCCACCGGCCGAGGAACTCCTCGTCGATGGTGACCAGCGCGCCCACGAACGGCCGCCCGTCGCCCACCACCATGCACTCCGCGACCAGCGCGTGCGCGCGGATACGGTCCTCTATCACCGCCGGGGCGACGTTCTTGCCGCCCGCCGTGACGATGATCTCCTTCTTGCGGCCGGTGATCCGGAGGTAGCCGTCCTCGTCCAGGGTGCCGATGTCCCCGGTGTGGAACCAGCCGTCGGCCAGCGCCTCGGCGGTCGCGTCCGGGTTGTTCCAGTACTCCTTGAACAGGTGCTCGCCGTGCAGCAGCACCTCGCCGTCGTCCGCGATCCGCACGACCGAGCCGGGCAGCGGCTGGCCGACCGTGCCGATCTTCTGCCGGTCCCACGGGTTGAACGCCGTGGCCGCGCAGGACTCGGTCAGGCCGTAGCCCTCCAGCACCGTGAACCCGATGCCCCGGAAGAAGTGGCCGAGCCGCTCGCCCAGCGGGGCACCGCCGGAGATCGCGAACTCGCCCCGGCCGCCGAGCACCGCCCGCAGCTTGCCGTAGACCAGCTTGTCGAAGACCTTGTGCTTGAGCCGCACCTTCAGCGACGGGCCCGCCGGGGTGTCCAGCGCCTTGCTGTACGCGATGGCGGCATCCGCGGCCTTGTCGAAGATCGCGCCCTTGCCGTCGGCCTGCGCCTTGGCCCGCGCGGTGTTGTAGACCTTCTCGAAGACGCGCGGCACGCCCAGGATCAGCGTCGGCCGGAACGCGGACAGCTCGTCGGTGAGGTTCTTGATGTCCGGGACACAGCCCAGCTTGATCGGCGCCATCATCGGCGCGACCTGCACCAGCCGTCCGAAGACGTGCGCCAGCGGCAGGAACAGCAGCACCGAGCACTCACCGGTACGGAACAGCGGGCGCAGGCGCTCCACGATGTTGCCGCACTCCGCGAAGAAGCTGCGGTGGGTCAGCACACAGCCCTTGGGGCGGCCGGTGGTGCCGCTGGTGTAGACGATGGTCGCCGGGTCGTCCGCCTTGGCGAGCGAGCCGCGCTCCGCGACCGTCGCGTCCGACACGTCCTGCCCGAGCCGCGTCAGCTCCTCCAGGCCCCCGGCCTCGATCTGCCACACGTGCTTCAGCGCGGGCAGCGACTCGCGCACCGAGTCCACGGCGGCCGCGTGGGCGTCCAGCTCCACGAAGGCGGCGGTCGCACCGGAGTCGGACAAGATCCAGCGCACCTGCTCCGGCGAACTCGTCTCGTACACCGGCACGGTGACCGCGCCCGCGCTCCAGATGGCGAAGTCCAGCAGCGTCCACTCGTAGCGGGTGCGGGACATCAGGCCGACCCGGTCGCCCGGCTGCACACCGGCGGCGATGATGCCCTTGGCGGCGGTGTGCACCTCGGCGAGGAACTGCCGGGCCGTCACGTCCTGCCAGGCGCCGCCCACCTTGCGGGCGATGACCGCGACGTCCGGGTGCTGGGCGGCGTTTCTGCGGACGATGTCCGTCAGATTGCCGTCGGCGGGGACCTCGTACAAAGCCGGAAGGCTGAACTCGCGCAAAACTGCTGCTCCTCGGGGCGGGTGCTCGGGGGTCCCGCCTGCCGGGGTGTTCTCCGGAGCACGACCGGACTGCCCGGACGTTACCCGCCGGTATGACCTCTGGGACAGGGGGTCCGTGCCAGATGTTCGCTGCGTCACACGGGATAACCCGCTTGGGCGCACAGTAGTCCACCTCTTGACCAACGGGCGAGTAACCGCAGGCCAGACGGGCCACTGTTCACGTAGACCGCACACCTCTACCCTTGATCGCCATGGCTTCCACACCCACCCGGGGCACCCGGAACCGCGTACACGTGGTCAGCGACGTGCACGGGAACGCCCGTGACCTCGCGCGGGCCGGGGAGGGCGCCGACGCGCTGATCTGCCTCGGCGACCTCGTCCTCTTCCTCGACTACGCCGACCACTCGCGCGGCATCTTCCCCGACCTGTTCGGCGAGGAGAACGCCGACCGGATCGTCGAGCTGCGCACCGCCCGCCGCTTCGAGGAGGCCCGCGCCCTCGGGCGGCGGCTGTGGGCCGGGATCGGCGCCGACCGGGACGCCGCCATCGAGCAGGCCGTACGCCGCCAGTACGCCGAGCTGTTCGCCGCCTTCCCCACCCCGACCTACGCCACCTACGGCAATGTCGACATGCCCCCGCTGTGGCGGGAGTACGCCGGGCCCGGCACCACCGTGCTGGACGGCGAGCGGGTGGAGATCGGCGGCCGCGTCTTCGGCTTCGTCGGCGGCGGCCTGCGCACCCCCATGCGCACCCCGTACGAGATCGACGACGAGGAGTACGCGGCGAAGATCGAGGCCGTCGGCGAGGTCGACGTGCTGTGCACCCACATCCCGCCCGAGGTGCCCGAACTGGTCTACGACACCGTCGCCCGCCGCTTCGAGCGCGGCAGCCGCGCCCTGCTGGCCGCCATCCGGCGCACGAAACCCCGCTACTCCCTCTTCGGCCACGTCCACCAGCCGCTCGCCCGCCGGATGCGGATCGGCGCGACCGAGTGCGTGAACGTGGGGCACTTCGCCGGGACCGGAAAGCCGTGGGCGCTGGAGTGGTGACCGCGGGCCGGGGACGGCGCGGTAGCCTTCACGCTGCACACACGTGCGCACCCCGCGCGTGAGAGAACGTCCGGCCGCATCTGGAGGAGCCACGGCGATGGCGGAACACACCAGTTCGAGCATCACGATCGAGGCGGCCCCGGCCGACGTCATGGCGGTGATCGCCGACTTCTCCCGCTACCCGGACTGGACCGGCGAGGTCAAGGAGGCCGAGGTCCTGGAGACCGACGGCCGCGGCCGCGCCGAGGAGGTCCGCCTCGTCATGGACGCGGGCGCCATCAAGGACGACCAGACCCTCGCCTACACCTGGACCGGCGAGCACGAGGTCTCCTGGACCCTGGTGAAGTCCCAGATGCTCCGCTCCCTGGACGGCAGCTACCTGCTCAAGCCCGCGGGCGCCGCGGCCACCGAGGTCACCTACCGCCTCACGGTCGACGTCAAGATCCCCATGCTCGGCATGATCAAGCGCAAGGCCGAGAAGGTCATCATCGACCGCGCGCTGGCGGGCCTGAAGAAGCGCGTCGAGACGGGTTCCTGATCCCCGGCCCTCCCCGCCGGGGGCTGAGGCTCCGTTACCGTTCAGCCTCATGCGTACCCTCCTGATCACCGGGCCGGGCGGCAGTGGCCGCACCAGCGTCGCCGCCGCCACCGGGCTCGCCGCCGCCCGCACCGGCGCCCGCGTGCTCGTGCTCGGCGCCGACCGGGCCGACACGCTCGGCGCGGCCCTCGGCACGGTGACGGGACCCACGCCCACCGAGGCCGCCGAGAACCTCACCGTCTGGCGCCCCGACGCCGGTGCCCGCTTCCGCGAGGACCTCACCGCCTTCCAGAGCCGCGCCGCCACCGTCCTCGACCTGCTCGGCGCCTCCCGGCTGGACGCCGAGGAGGTCACCCCGCTGCCCGGCGCCGAGGAACTCTCCCTGCTGCGCGCCCTGCGCGACGCCGCCCTCTCCGAGCGCTACGACCTCCTCGTCGTGGACCTCCCCCCGCTGCCCCAAGCACTCGACCTGCTCGCCCTCCCCGAGGAACTCCGCCGCTACCTGCGCCGCCTCCTCCCGCCCGAGCGGCAGGCCGCCCGCGCCCTGCGCCCGGTCCTCGGCCGCCTCGCCGGGGTCCCCATGCCCGCCGACTGGCTCTACGAGACGGCCGCCCGCTGGGACCTCGAACTCGCCGCCGTCGAAGCCGTCGTCGCCGACAAGGGCACCACCGTCCGCCTGGTCGCCGAACCCGGCCCGGCCGGGGACGACGCCGTCCGCACCGCCACCCTCGGCCTCGCCCTGCGCGGACTGCGCGCCGAGACCCTGATCGCCAACCGGGTGCTGCCCGAGTCCGCCGACGGCACCTGGCTCGCCGGACCCTTCGCCCAGCAGCGCAAGACCCTCGCCGACTGGGCCGAGGCGTACGCCGTGCACACCGTCCCCCACCTCGGCCGCGACCCGCGCGGCACCGACGACCTCACCGCCCTCGCCCCGCCCGGCGCCGACCCCGCGCCCGCCTCCGTCGAGTGGCCGGTCACCGACCGCCTCGCCGAGGACGGCACCCTCGTCTGGCGCCTCCCGCTGCCCGGCGCCGTACGCGGCGACCTCGACCTGATCCGGCGCGGCGACGAACTCCTCGTCACCGCCGGACCCTTCCACCGGATCGTCTCCCTCCCCTCCGCCCTGCGCCGCTGCACCGTCGCCGGAGCCGCGCTGGCCGACGGCGAGCTGTCCGTCCGGTTCGCACCCGACCCCGCCCTGTGGCCCGGCACGGGACGGTGAACGGACACCCCCGTTCGGGTAACGTCGAAGACGCGAACCGTAGTCAGGAGCCCGCCATGAGCGAAGAGCGTCCCGCACCCCAGCCCCCCGAGGAGCCCGAAGCTCCTGAAGCGCCGCGCGTGGGCGACGCCGACGCCTGGGCCACCGCCACCGCCGAGGACCTGGCCGCCGAGAAGGCCCGCCGTCGCGGCACCAACCCGCCGCCCCCCGGCACCGCCGCCGAGGAGCTCCGTCGGCTCATGGACTCCGTGGCCGACAAGATCTCCGGGCTGCAGTCCCCGCTGCTCGGCGCGGTCGCCGGGCCCGCGGCCCAGCAGGCGGTGCGCCAGATGGTCCAGCAGGCCAAGGCCGCCGTCGAACCGGTCGTCGAGCGCAACCCCCAGGTCTTCGACCACCTCGCCGCCGCCGGGACCGAGCTGCTCGCCGCCTACCGCTCGGCCGTCCAGGCCCAGGAGCGGCGCTGGACCACCGGCCCCACCCCGCCCCCGGCCGACACCCCGCCGCCCGGCCGCCGCGACCCAGGTGAGGGCACCGGACCGGGCGAGCGCATCGACCTGGACTGACGGTCTGTCCCGGTGGGGCCTCGGGTACCGTTGGCGGTAGCGGGGCTCGACCGGAACTGAGGGATTCATGGGACTCACCATCGGCGTCGACATCGGCGGCACCAAGATCGCGGCCGGCGTGGTCGACGAGGAAGGCAACATCCTCTCGACCTTCAAGGTGCCGACCCCCAACACGCCCGAGGCCATCGTGGACGCCATCGCCTCGGCCGTGGAGGGCGCGCGTGCCGGACACGACATCGTCGGCGTGGGCATCGGCGCGGCCGGCTATGTGAACCGGCAGCGCTCGACCGTGTACTTCGCGCCCAACATCGACTGGCGCCAGGAGCCGCTCAAGGAGAAGGTCGAGGCCCGCGTGGGTCTCCCGGTCGTCGTGGAGAACGACGCCAACGCGGCCGCCTGGGGCGAGTACAAGTTCGGCGCGGGCAAGGGCCACCGCAACGTCATCTGCATCACGCTCGGCACCGGCCTGGGCGGCGGCATCATCATCGGCAACAAGCTGCGCCGGGGTCACTTCGGCGTGGCCGCCGAGTTCGGCCACATCCGGATGGTCCCGGACGGCCTGCTGTGCGGCTGCGGCTCGCAGGGCTGCTGGGAGCAGTACGCCTCCGGCCGCGCCCTGGTCCGCTACGCCAAGCAGCGCGCCAACGCCACCCCCGAGAACGCCGAGATCCTGCTCGGCCTCGGCGACGGCACCCCCGACGGCATCGAGGGCAAGCACATCTCGGTGGCCGCCCGCCAGGGCGACCCGGTGGCCGTGGACTCCTACCGTGAGCTGGCCCGCTGGGCGGGCGCCGGTCTCGCGGACCTGGCCTCGCTGTTCGACCCGTCCGCGTTCATCGTGGGCGGCGGCCTCTCCGACGAGGGCGAGCTGGTCCTCGACCCCATCCGCAAGTCGTACAAGCGCTGGCTGGTCGGCGGCAACTGGCGCCCGGTGGCCGACGTCATCGCGGCCCAGCTCGGCAACAAGGCGGGCATGGTCGGCGCGGCGGACCTGGCGAGGGAGCCGGACCCGGTGATGTAAGGGTCATTTCTCGAGTGACCTCAGCTGTGCCAACTCAGGGGCGCGGGGAACTGCGCGACAAGCCACGACGAACCGGCGGTCGCGATCGATCCCCGCGCCCCGAGTAGGTTGATCACATGCCAACCCCGTTCCCCAACTCCCATACGGAGTCAGACGGTTCCGCGATCATCCGGGTTCTCGGCTACAACGTCCGCTCCCTGAGGGACGACACCGAAGCCCTGGCAAGAGTCATCGACGCCTGCGCCCCCGACGTACTCCTCCTCCAGGAAGCCCCCCGCTTCTTCCGCTGGCGCAAGAAGCTGGCCCGCCTCGCCAAGGCCACCAACCTCGTCTACCTCACCGGCGGAGCCCCCGCGGCGGGCCCCGCGATCCTCTGCTCCCTGCGGGCCACGGTCGAGAGCACGGAGGACACCCTGCTGCCCCTCACACCGGGCCAGCACCGAAGGGGCCTCGCCACCGCGATCGTCCGCTTCGGCAAGGCCCGGCTGGGGCTCATCAGCTGCCACCTCGGGCTCCAGAAGGCCGAACGGCGAGCGCACGGCGGCCTGCTCCTGGACCGCCTGGGCAAACTGGGCGTGGACCACGCCGTGATCGGCGGCGACCTGAACGAGGGCCCGACCGGCCCCGCCTTCACCCTCCTCGCCGACGCCCTCCAGGACGCCGCGGCCGTCGCCCCCCAGGGAGGCACGGACACCTTCCCCGCCACGGGCCCCGACCGCCGTATCGACGCCGTCCTCGCCACCCGGAACATCGAGGTGCTGGCCTGCGGGGTCCCCACCGACCTGCCCGGCGTCACCGGGAGCGACCTGAGGGCGGCCACGGACCACCTTCCGGTCCTGGCCGCCCTCAGAATCCCGGCGAACTCCTGAGCGGGTGTCTCAGACGACGGCGCCCCGGCCCGGGTCGTCGTCGCCGTCGTCGTCCGGGCGCATCCGGGTCACCAGGGTGACGAAGCCGCCGAGGAAGCCGCCGATGGAGACGGTCGTCAGCCACCAGGTCATCTCCCAGCCCAGCAGTACGGCGAGCAGCAGCAGGATCGGACCGCCGACCACCCCGAGCCAGGCGAACTTGGCGGTGGTGTCGGCGACGGGCAGCGGCGGCGGCTCGGGCGGTTCGAAATGGCCCTCGCCGTCGTCGGGCTCGGCCGGTGTGTGGTCGCGGGGGCCGATACCGGGCGCGAAGGTGACCGAGCTGCCCAGCGGCCGTACGGGCGCGGCCTTCGGAGTCTCGTCGGCGGCGCGGTCCGCGGTGTCCCCGGCCTCCTCGGCGTCGTCGGTGTCGTCGGTGTCGTCGTCCGGCTCGGGGTCGTTCTCCGGCAGGGCGAGGTCCTCGATGGACCGGAAGGGTCTGGCGCCCGGCGGGTCCGGCGGCTCGGCGCCGTACCCCGCGACGATGGCCCGCCAGACGGCGTCCTCGTCGAAGGGCACGCCCTGCTCGTCCGGCTCGCGGCCCTCGCGACCGGAGTCCTGCTCAGCCAACGGAGGCCGTCCCTTCCTTGCCGACACGGGGTGCGAGCCGGTCGATGAAGGCGAGGCTCTCCTCGACGATCCGGTCCGCGTCATGGTCCAACGTCGCCACGTGGTAGCTCTGTTCCAGCACGCTCTCGGTCACGTCCGTGGAGGACACCCGGCTCAGCACCCGCGCCGAGTCGGCCGCCGGGACCACATGGTCCACGGCACTGCGCAGCAGCAGCAACGGCTGGGTGACCTGCGGCAGCTCGCCGTCCACCAGACGCAGGAACTGGCGCAGGGAGTGCGCCGCGTGCAGCGGGACCCGGTCGTAGCCCAGCTCGGTGGTGGCGCCCTTGGCGATGTCGCTGGCGATGCCCTTGGTGGAGGGCACCAGGTGCCGGACCACGGGCAGGGCGTGCGCGGCGAGTCCGTGCACCCGGTTCGCCGGGTTGACGACGACCACTCCGGCGACGCGCTCACCGTGCTTCGCCGCCAGCCGCAGCGCCAGCGCGCCGCCCATCGACAGCCCGGCGACGAACACCTGCTCGCAGCGCTCGGAGAGCTGCCACAGCTCGCGGTCGAGGTGGGCGTACCAGTCCTGCCAGCCGGTGGCCCGCAGGTCCTCCCAGCGGGTGCCGTGACCGGGCAGGAGGGGCAGCGACACCGACAGGCCGTGCGCGGCGAGATGCTCCGCCCAGGGACGCAGCGACTGGGGCGAGCCGGTGAAACCGTGGCAGAGGAGAACCCCCACCTCCCCGCCGTCATGGCGGTACGGCTCGGCTCCGGGAAGGACCGGCACCTTTGGGGCTCCTGTTCCGGTATGTGGATCTCTGGGGAGTGCGGTACTGGCGGATGTGCTTCACCGTACGCGACCGCATCGCCACCGACCAGGGTCGTCGGAGCCATTGGCGGCGGTCCGGGTTAAGGTCTGTTCGACGGAAACGGGAGGCACGCGGGTGTTGTACGGCACGATGAAGGTTGCCATCGGGGGGCCGCTGAAGGTCGCCTTCAGACCCTGGGTCGAGGGACTGGAGAACATCCCGGCCGAGGGGGCCGCCATTCTGGCGAGCAATCACCTGTCCTTCTCGGACTCGTTCTTCCTGCCCGTGATGCTGGACCGCAAGGTCACCTTCATCGCCAAGGCCGAGTACTTCACCACCCCCGGGGTCAAGGGACGGCTGACGGCCGCCTTCTTCAAGGGCGTCGGGCAGCTCCCCGTCGACCGCTCCGGCGCGCGCGGTGCGGGCGAGGCCGCGATCAAGAGCGGCATAGAGGTGCTGAAGCGCGGTGAGCTGTTCGGCATCTATCCCGAGGGCACCCGTTCGCCCGACGGCCGCCTCTACCGGGGCAAGCCCGGCGGTCTGGCCCGCGTGGCGCTGGCCACCGGCGCGCCGGTCATCCCGGTGGCGATGATCGACACCGAGAAGATCCAGCCGCCCGGCAAGGTGATGCCCAAGCTGATGCGGCCCGGCATCCGGATCGGCAAGCCGCTGGACTTCAGCCGCTACCAGGGCATGGACCACGACCGGTTCGTGCTGCGGGCGGTGACGGACGAGGTCATGTACGAGATCATGAAGCTCTCCGGCCAGGAGTACGTCGACATCTACGCGACCGCCGCCAAGCGGCAGCTCGCGGAGGCGGCGAAGGCGGCGAAGGAAGCCGGAAAGGCCGAGAAGGAAGCGGAGAAGACCGGGGCCTAGCGCACCCGGCTCGGGGGAGGCGGGGGCGCCGTGGCCAGGGGTGGACAAGTCTTGCGGATGTCGGTCGAGCTGCCGCTGTGGCGCGCGCTCACCGGCTACCGCGTCCTGACGATGCTGTACGCGATCGGCCTGGGCGCCACCGCCTACGGCCACTTCGTCCGCCCCTGGCTGGCCCTCGGCTACTACGCGCTGCTGGTCCTCTGGACGCTCGCCACCGTGACTCGGGTGACGAGCGCGGCCCGCTGCACCCGGTGGTTCCTCGCGGCCGACCTGGCCGTCGCGGTCCTCGGCATCCTGCTCACCCCGCTCGCCGACGACCCGCACCGGATCGCGGGCGGCGGCCCCACCCTGCCGTCGATATGGACGGCGGGCGCGGTGCTCGCCTTCGCCCTGAAGGGCGGCTGGCGCTGGGCCGCCGTCGCCTCCACGGCCGTCGCCGTGGCCAACCTGGTCGAGCGGGGCGCCCCGGCACGGGACACCGTGCACAACGTGATCCTGGTCTGGGTCGCCGCCATCGCCATCGGCTACGTCGTCGAGGTCGCCCGCGCCTCCGAGCGCACCCTCGCCCGCGCCCTGGAGATCGAGGCCGCCACCCGCGAGCGGGAGCGCCTCGCCCGCGACATCCACGACAGCGTGCTCCAGGTGCTGGCCATGGTGCAGCGGCGCGGCGCGGTCATCGGCGGCGAGGCGGCCGAGCTGGGACGGCTCGCCGGGGATCAGGAGATCGCCCTGCGCACCCTGGTCGCGGGCGGCCTGCTCCCCGCCGCCCGTGTCCCGGCCGGTCCGGTGCCGGACGACGACGGCCCCCTGGACCTGCGTACCCTGCTCGCCCCGTACGCCGGGTCCCGGGTGAGCCTGGCCGAACCGGGTGCCCCCGTACGGCTGGCCCCGGCCGCGGCACGCGAGCTGGCGGCCGCGGTCGGAGCCGCCCTGGACAATGTGCGTCGGCACGCGGGCGACGAGGCCCGCGCCTGGATTCTGGTCGAGGACGAGCCCGACGCGATCATCGTCACCGTCCGCGACGACGGCCCCGGCATCCCCGAGGGCCGACTCGCCCGCGCCGAGGGCGAGGGCAGGCTCGGGGTGGCCCAGTCGATCCGGGGACGGCTGCGCGACCTCGGCGGCAGCGCCGAGGTGATCTCCGTGCCCGGTCAGGGCACCGAGGTCGAGTTGAAGGTACCGAAGAGCGCCGAGACGGCGCGGGGGAAGGCGGAACGGCGATGACCGAGCAGGACCCGATCAAGGTGATGGTGGTCGACGACCACCCCATGTGGCGCGACGCGGTCGCCCGCGACCTGGCCGAGTCCGGGCTGCACGTGGTCGCCACCGCGGGCGACGGCGAGCAGGCGGTGCGCCGCGCCAAGGCCGCCGCCCCCGACGTGCTGGTGCTCGACCTCAACCTGCCCGCCAAGCCCGGTGTGCAGGTGTGCAAGGAACTCATCGCCCACGACCCGGCCCTGCGCGTCCTGGTGCTCTCCGCCAGCGGCGAGCACGCCGATGTGCTGGAGGCCGTGAAGTCGGGCGCCACCGGCTATCTGCTGAAGTCGGCGTCCACCGGCGAACTGCTGGACGCGGTCCGCCGTACCGCCGTCGGCGACCCGGTGTTCACCCCTGGCCTCGCCGGACTGGTGCTCGGCGAGTACCGGCGGCTGGCCGCCGAGCCCGCGCCCGCCCCCGAGGCCGGAGCGCCGGGCGCGCCCCGGCTCACCGACCGGGAGACCGAGGTGCTGCGGCTGGTCGCCAAGGGCCTGAGCTACAAGCAGATCGCGGAACGCCTGGTCATCTCGCACCGCACGGTCCAGAACCACGTCCAGAACACCCTGGGCAAGCTCCAGCTGCACAACCGGGTGGAACTGGTCCGGTACGCGATCGAGCGCGGCCTCGACGACGACTGATTCACCGGATTCGCCCTTCCCACCTCGTTGTGTGACCTGTATCACCATTACCGTGGCTGAGTCGGTCATCGCGGCGAAGGGACGAGCCATGCGCGTCGGAGTACTGACCGGGGGCGGCGACTGCCCGGGCCTCAACGCCGTCATCCGGGCCATCGTCCGCAAGGGCGTCCAGGAGTACGGCTACGACTTCACCGGCTTCCGGGACGGCTGGCGCGGCCCCCTCGAAGGCCGCACCGTCCCGCTGGACATCCCCGCCGTGCGCGGCATCCTCCCGCGCGGCGGCACCATCCTCGGCTCCTCCCGCACCAACCCCCTCAAGGCCGAGGACGGGGTGCGCCGGGTCCGGGAGAACCTCGCCGAACAGGGCGTCGACGCGCTGATCGCCATCGGCGGCGAGGACACCCTCGGCGTCGCCGCCACGCTGTACGAGGAGCACGGCGTGCCCTGCGTGGGCGTGCCCAAGACCATCGACAACGACCTGTCCGGCACCGACTACACCTTCGGTTTCGACACCGCCGTCAACATCGCCACCGAGGCCATCGACCGGCTGCACACCACCGCCGAGTCCCACATGCGGGTGCTGGTCTGCGAGGTGATGGGCAGGCACGCGGGCTGGATCGCGCTGCACTCCGGGCTCGCCGGGGGCGCCAACGTCATCCTCATCCCCGAGCACCGCTTCGACCTCGACCAGGTGTGCGCCTGGATCACCTCCCGCTTCGAGGCGGCGTACGCCCCGATCGTGGTCGTCGCGGAGGGGGCGATGCCGAGGGAGGGCGAGATGGTGCTCAAGGACGAGTCGCACGACTCCTTCGGGCACGTCAGGCTGTCCGGGGTGGGGGAGTGGCTCGCCAAGCAGATCGAGCAGCGCACCGGGAAGGAGGCCCGCACCACCGTGCTCGGACATGTGCAGCGCGGCGGCACCCCGAGCGCCTTCGACCGCTGGCTCGCCACCCGCTTCGGACTGCACGCCATCGACTGCGTCCACGACGGCGACTTCGGCAAGATGGTCGCCCTCCAGGGCACCCGCATCGAACGCATCCCGATCTCCGAGGCGACCGCCGAGCTGAAGACGGTCGACCCGGAGCTGTACGCGGAGGCCGGGGTGTTCTTCGGCTGACGCTTGTTACGAGCCCGTGCGTGCCGTCAGCAGGCCGGAGACCAACTCCCGTACCAGAGCAGCCCCGTTGACGGTCAGCACCGACTCCGGGTGGAACTGCACCGAGGCGAACCGGCCGGAGCGCAGCGCGTGCACCTCACCGTCCCGCGTACGGCTCACCTCCACGCCGTGCGCGGCCAGCTCGCGCGCCGCCTCGTCGTCGCAGCGGGCCACGAAGCTGTTGTAGAAGCCGACCGTCTCCGACCGCCCGAACAGGTCGATCACCGTCTGCGCCCCCTGGTACGGCACCCGCTTGCGGACGATGTCCAGCCCCAGCTCCGCCGCGATCAGCTCGTGCCCGAGGCACACCCCGAGCACCCCGTGCCGGTGCTCGCGCAGCACCGTCGCCGTCAGCTCGCGCAGCCGCCGCATCTTCGGGTCGGCCGCGTCCGAGGGGTCGCCGGGGCCGGGACCCAGCACCACCGGGCCCTCGTGCGCCCGCACCGCCTCGGTGAGCCCCGGCTCGTCGAAGCGCCGTACGGTCACCTCCAGGCCGCCCGAGCGCAGGACGTGCGCCAGCATCGCGGTGAAGGTGTCCTCGCCGTCGACCACCAGCGCGTGCGCGCCCAGCGGGGCGGCCGGTTCCCGCATCCGCAGCCAGAACGGCGCCAGCGCCGAGCGGCGCCCGTCCAGCGCGGCCCGCACCCTCGGGTCGTCCGCCAGCCGGGGCCGCTCCCGCTCCGCGCGCGGCCGGGCCGGGCGCACCCCGAGCGCGGCCAGCACGCCCGCCGCCTTCGCGTGGGTCTCGGCCACCTCACCGGCCGGGTCCGAGCCGCGCACCAGGGTCGCGCCGACCAGCACCCTCAGGTGTCCGTCGGCGGCGATGTCGGCGGTGCGGATCAGGATGGGGGAGTCCAGGGTGCGGGCACCTCCGGCGTCCCGGCCGAGCAGGGCCAGCGCGCCCGCGTAGTAGCCGCGCCCGGTGGGCTCGTACCGCTCGATCACCCGGCAGGCGTTCTGCACCGGGGAGCCGGTGACGGTCGCGGCGAACATGGTCTCGCGCAGCACGTCCCGGACGTCCAGCGAGGTCTTGCCGCGCAGCTCGTACTCGGTGTGCGCGAGGTGGGCCATCTCCTTCAGCCGGGGGCCGACCACCACCCCGCCCCGGTCGCCGACGGTGCACATCATCTTCAGTTCCTCGTCGACCACCATGGACAGCTCCTCGGTCTCCTTGGTGTCGGCGAGGAAGTCCAGCAGGTGTTCCGGGGTCGGCCCCTCGGCGGGATAGCGGTACGTCCCGCTGATCGGGTTCATCACCACCGTGCCGCCGGACATCCGCACATGGACCTCCGGACTCGCCCCGACCAGCGTCCGGTCCCCGGTGTGCACCACGAACGTCCAGTACGCGCCCCGCTCTCCCGCCAGCAGCCGCCGGAACAGCGCGAGCGCGTCGGCCCGGGAGAAGCCGGGGATCTCGCCCCGGTAGGTCCGCCGGATCACGAAGTTGGCGCCCTCGCCCCGCCCGATCTCCTCGCGCAGCACCCGGCCGACGATCTCCCCGTACTCCTCGTCGGGCACGTCGAACCCGCCGTCCTCGACCCGTACGGGATGCGCGGGCAGGGTGTCCAGCGCCGTCGCGAGCGGGACCTCGTACGACTCCTCGGGGTGCAGCACCAGCAGCGGGGTGCCGTCGTCGCGGACGTCGAAGCCGCGCTCGCGGATCTGCCGGAACGGGATCAGGGCCAGGCCCTCGTCGGGCAGCTCGGCCAGCTCCTCGTGGGCGGTGACCGGGCCGAGCAGCACCTCCACCGAGGAGGTGTCCCGGCCGGGGGTGCGGCGGTGCAGCAGGGCGAAGGGGCGGTCGCCGTCGGCGAGACGGGCCAGGTCGGGCTGGTTCATGGGGGTCCTCTTGCGTCGGGCGGTCCGGAAAGCCGGAAAGGCGGGGACGACGGACGCCGGTCGTGGGACGGACCCCGGGAAACACCGAAGGCCGCCCCTCGGGCGGCCTTCGCGGAAGTCTCGGTAGTGCGCGCGAATCAGTGGGCCGCCGGAAAAGCGGTCCACCACCAGTTCTGGATCTGCTGCGCGCACATGGCGCCGACCCTACCGCATCGGCGCGGCCCGGCGCGGGGAAAGGCGTCCACGGAGCAGTCATCGCGTCTCACCTTTCGAGCGGGGCCGAGAGCACCCGTGGCGACCCCGTAATGTTGGGAGGGTGACCGTGAACGCTGATTCCCGAGCCGTGGCCGCCGAGGCGACCTGGCGAGACCTGCCCGCGGCGCAGCAGCCCGAATACCCGGATACCGAGGCTCTGCGCGAAGTGATCGCGGAGCTTTCGACCTATCCGCCGCTCGTCTTCGCGGGCGAGTGCGACCAGCTGCGCGCCCGTCTGGCGGCCGTCGCCAAGGGGGAGGCGTTCCTGCTCCAGGGCGGCGACTGCGCCGAGTCCTTCGACGGCGTGGGCGCCGAACACATCCGGGCCAAGGTCAAGACGATCCTCCAGATGGGCGCCGTGCTGACGTACGCCGCGTCCGTGCCGGTGGTCAAGGTCGGCCGGATCGCGGGCCAGTACTCCAAGCCGCGCTCCAAGCCCACCGAGACCCGTGACGGCGTGACGCTGCCGGTGTACCGGGGCGACTCCGTCAACGGCTTCGACTTCACCGAGAAGAGCCGCTACCCGGACCCCGAGCGCCTGAAGCGGATGTACCACGCCTCCGCCTCCACGCTGAACCTGGTGCGCGCCTTCACCACCGGCGGCTACGCCGACCTGCGCCAGGTGCACGCCTGGAACCAGGACTTCGTGAAGTCCTCCCCCTCCGGCCAGCGCTACGAGCAGCTGGCCCGCGAGATCGACCAGGCGCTGAACTTCATGCGGGCCTGCGGCGCGGAGCCGGAGGAGTTCAAGACCGTCGAGTTCTACTCCTCGCACGAGGCGCTGCTGCTGGACTACGAGTCGGCGCTGACCCGCGTCGACTCCCGCACCGGCAAGCTGTACGACGTCTCCGGGCACATGGTGTGGATCGGTGAGCGCACCCGGCAGATGGACGGCGCGCACATCGAGTTCGCGTCCAAGATCCGCAACCCGATCGGCATCAAGCTCGGCCCGACCACCACGGCCGAGGACGCGCTGCGCTACATCGACCGTCTCGACCCCGAGCGGGAGCCGGGCCGGCTGACGTTCATCGTCCGCATGGGCGCCGACAAGATCCGCGACCGGCTGCCCGAGCTGGTGGAGAAGGTCACGGCGTCCGGCGCGACGGTGGCCTGGGTGACCGACCCGATGCACGGCAACACCTTCGAGGCGGCGTCCGGGCACAAGACCCGCCGCTTCGACGACGTGCTGGACGAGGTCAAGGGCTTCTTCGAGGTCCACAAGGGCCTGGGCACCCACCCCGGCGGCATCCACGTGGAGCTGACCGGCGACGACGTCACCGAGTGCGTGGGCGGCGGCGACGAGATCTTCGTCGACGACCTGCACCAGCGCTACGAGACGGCCTGCGACCCGCGGCTCAACCGCAGCCAGTCGCTGGACCTGGCGTTCCTGGTCGCCGAGATGTACCGGGACCAGTGAGGTCAGTGAGGCTCGAGTGGCCTGAGGCATGAGGTGGGGCGCGGATCACATGAGATCCGCGCCCTTCCGCTTTCCCGGCCCCCGGTCACTGGGTTAGGTTAGGTTTGCCTCACCGAAATCCGGCGATGGCGGCAATACGGCGATCTCGTCGGGAGGTGGACCGGGTGTTCGTCTGCAGTTGCTTCGGCATCACCGAGCAGCAGGTCAAGCAGCACGCCCAGGACGGCGCCTGCACCCCGCGCCAGATCGCCTCCGCCTGCAAGGCCGGTACCGACTGCGGCGGCTGTGTCCGCCGCATCCAGGCTCTGCTGGGCCGGGGCGCGTGCCCCCGCCGCGAGCAGATCGCGCAGCGCCCGCCGGTCCTGGTCGCCTCCGCCGCCGAAGCGCCCGTACGGCGGCTCGGCGACGCCGCCTGACGGTCCGGCTCAGCCGCCCGCCACGTCGGGCTGGACCTGCTCGATCGTGGTCGACAGGTAGAGTGCCTCGCCCAGCTTCTCGATCAGGTCGAGCTGGGTCTCCAGATAGTCGATGTGGTGCTCCTCGTCGGCGAGGATCGCCTCGAAGACGTTCGCCGAGGTGATGTCACCCTTGGCGCGCATGATCTCCACGCCCCGGCGCAGCCGGTCGATGGCCTCGACCTCGATCTGCCGGTCCGCCCGGAACATCTCGGTCACCGTCTGGCCGACCGAGACATGGAAGAGCCGCTGGTAGTTGGGCAGGCCGTCCAGCATCAGGATGCGGTCGGTCAGGGATTCCGCGTGCCGCATCTCGTCGAAGGACTCGGCCCTCGTGTACGCGGCGAGCTTCGTCCACCCCTTGTGGTCCTGGAGCTTGGCGTGCAGGAAGTACTGGTTGATCGCGGTGAGCTCGGCGGTGAGCTGTTCGTTGAGCAGCTCGATGACCTCGGGGTCGCCTGACATGGTGAACGGGCTCCTTCCGGACATGACTGGCTGATGCTGCCGCATGATTCCACCGGCACCCCGAGCCGTCCAGTAAGCGCACACTTAGTAGTCAATGCCGGAAATGTCCATGTGCTGGTCCGATGCACCCCGCCCGGTCTGTCAGGATGGAGTCATGGGTCATCCGGTGGAACGCGCGTCTGGAACGGGGGCAGCGGCAGATCTTCCGCCGGGGCAGCGGCTCCAGCGCGGCTGGCCGGTCACGCACTACGGGCCCGTGCCCAAGTTCCGCCCCGAGCGCTGGGACTTCCGGGTCTTCGGCGCCACCGCCGACGGCGACAAGCGGTCCTGGACCCACGAGGAGTTCACCGCCCTGCCGTACGCCACCGTTGTGGCCGATCTGCACTGCGTGACGAAGTTCAGCATGCTCGACGCCGAGTGGGGCGGCGTGCCCGCCCGCGCGGTCCTCGACCTGGCGCCGCCCGCGCCCGAGGTCACCCATGTGATGGTGTGGGCCGAGTACGGCTTCAGCGCCAACCTCCGGCTGGCGGACTTCGCCGGTGACGGCACGATCTTCGCCTTCCACAAGGACGGCGAACTCCTCACCGCCGAGCACGGCTTCCCGGCCCGCCTGGTCGTCCCGCACCTGTACGCCTGGAAGGGCCCCAAGTGGGTCCGGGGCGTGGAGTACATGACCGCCGACCGCAGGGGCTTCTGGGAGCAGCGCGGCTACCACAACGTGGGCGACCCCTGGAAGGAACAGCGCTACTCCTACCAGGAGGAGCCGGGCGACGGTCCGGAACTCTAGCTGTCGCGCAGGCGCTTCAGCCGGGCCACGTCCGCCGCGTGGCCCTCCTTGCCGCCCGGGGTCTCGATGACCAGCGGAACGCCCGCCGTGGCCGGATGAGCCATCAGGGCACGGAACGGCTCCTCGCCGATGTGTCCCGAGCCAATGTTCTCGTGGCGGTCCTTGTGTGCGCCGACCACATCCTTGGAGTCGTTGGCGTGGATCAGCTTCAGCCGTCCCTCGCCCACGGTCTCCACCAGCAGATCGAGGGTCTGCCGCATGCCGTCCGGGCCGGTGAGGTCGTGCCCGGCGGCGTAGATGTGGCAGGTGTCCAGGCAGACGCCGAGCTTCGGGTGGGCGTCCAGCGCCTCGAAGTACGGCCCGAAGTCGAAGGTCCGCGAGCACAGGGACGAGCCCTGGCCGGCCGTCGACTCCAGCAGCAGGAACGGGTCGTCGTCGTGGGTCAGCTCGTCCAGCAGCGGCAGCAGACGCTCGCGCACCTGCTGCAGGGCCACCTCGCGCGGGCGCCCGCCGGTCGCGCTGCCGGTGTGCACGACCACCCCGAGCGCGCCGATGTCCCGCCCGCGCCGCAGGGAGTGCCGCAGCGACTCCACCGACTTCTCCACCGTCGCCTCGGTGTGCGAGCCGAAGTTGATCAGATAGGGCGCGTGCACGTACGCCGGTACCGACTCCGCCGCGCAGGCCGCCCGGAACGCCTCGTCCTGCGCCGGGTTCCCGGCCGGGGTGGCCCAGCCGCGCGGGTTGGCGACGAAGACCTGCACGGTCTCCGCCTTCAGCTCACGGGCGTACGGCAGTCCCGTCGTGTGCAGCCCGCCCGCGACCGGCACATGGGCGCCGACGGGGTTGCGGAGGGCACCGGGGACGGTCGGGGGAGCGGCGGGGGACGGCTGGAGTGTCACCCGTTCAGGGTGTCACGCCGTCCCGCGCCCCCGGACCGGCGGCCGCGGTGAGACCGGTCACCGGATGGTGATGGTGACCTTCGAGCCCTTGGGCGCCTCGTCGCCGCCCTTCACCGACTGCTTCTTCACCTTGTCGCCGAACAGCCCCAGCAGTCCCCGGTCCTCGTGGACCTCGAACCCGGCCGCCTCCAACTGCTGGTGCGCGTCGTCCACGCTGGCCCCGACCACGTCCGGGACCTTCACCATCTCCGGGCCCTTGGACAGCGTCAGCGTCACCGTGTCGCCCTCCGCGCCCTGGCTGCCCGCCTCCGGCGACTGGAAGGCGACCTGGCCCTTGTCGAAGTCGGATTCGATCCGCTCGGTGGCGATCTTCACCTTGAGACCCGCGTCGGTCAGGTCTTGGCGGGCGCTCTCCGCGTCCTCGCCGCTGACGTCCGGGACGTCGACCGGGGCGCCCTTGCTGACGACCAGCGCGATCGCCGAACCGGCGTGCATCTCGGTGCCCGCCTCCGGCGTCGTACCGCTCACCGAGCCCCGGGCGACCTCGTCGCTGAACTCGCGGGTGACCATGCCCGGCTCCAGACCGGCCGACTTCAGCCGCTCCCGGGCCCGCTCCAGCGGCTGGCCCGTCACCCTGGGCACCGCGACCGTGCGCGGGCCGAGCGAGATCGTCAGCCCCACCGAGGCGTTGCCCCGGACCCGGGCACCGGCCGACGGGTCGGAGCTGATGACCGTGCCCCGGTCCACGGTGTCGCTGTAGGCGCGCTTCACCTCGCCCACGTCGAGCCCCGCCGACCTCAGCCGCTGCTCGGCCTGGTCCTGGGTGCGTGACAGCACCGGCGGCACCTTGGTGAACTGGCCCGAGTTGATGTACCAGACCCCGCCGCCCACACCGAGGAACACCAGCACCGCCAGCAGCAGCGTCAGCGGCCCGCGTCGGCGCCTGGGCCGCGGCCCGCCGTGCCGGGTGGGCGGGGGCGCGATGTCGGTCGTGTGCAGCACGCTGGTGACATCGCGGCCGTCCTCGCCGTCCCCGTCGACCGGGAGCGGCCGGACCATGGTCAACGCGCGCGGTAGCACGCTCGTACGGTCGCCCGCGTTGTCGTGGTGCTCGTGCGACAGCTCCTGCGGCGGCATCGCGTCGAGCTGCTCCTCGGTGAGCGAGCCCCGGACCCGCAGCACCTCACCGAGCAGCGCGGCCGCGTCCGCGGGCCGGAGCGCCGGAGTGCGCGCGGTCGCGGCGGCGACCAGCTCGTCCAGCTCGTACGCCAGCCCCGGCACCAGCGCCGAGGGCGGGGGCACGTCGTCGTTGAGGTGCTTATAGATGACCTGGGCGGGGGAGTCCCCGGAGTGCGGCTTGGCGCCGGTCAGCATCTCGTACAGCACGACACCGCAGGCGTACACGTCCACCCGCGGATCGGCGGTGCCCTGCTCGATCTGCTCCGGGGCCAGGTAGGAGACGGTGCCGAGGACCGAGCCGGTGGTGCTGGTGACCGTGTCGACCGAGCGGACCAGACCGAAGTCGGCGACCTTGACCCGGCCGTCGTCCCCGATCAGCACGTTCTCCGGCTTCATGTCCCGGTGCACGAACCCGGCCCGGTGGGCCGCGCCCAGCGCGGCGAGCACCGGCTCCAGGATGTCCAGGGCCGCCCTCGGCCGCAGCGCGCCCCGCTCCCGCAGCACGTCCCGCAGGGTGCACCCGGCGACGTACTCCATCGCCAGATACACGTAGCCGCCGTCGGTGCCCTGGTCGAAGACCTGCACCACGTTGGGGTGGGAGAGCCGGGCGACCGACTTGGCCTCGCGGATGAACCGGTCCACGAACCCGCCGTCGGCGGCCAGCGCCGGATGCATCACCTTGAGCGCCAGGACCCGGTCCAGCCGGATGTCCAGCGCCCGGTAGACGGTCGCCATCCCGCCGACGGCGATCCGCGCCTCGACGCGATAGCGGCCGTCGAGCACCTGGCCGAGGAGGGGGTCCGAAAGGGTCGTATCCACGCGGGCGAGTCTACGAGGGGTGCGCGGGGGCGGCGCCCGCTGCGCCGTCCGGGTGAGCGACCGCAGCAGAGCTGTGACCGTCCCGCGAAGTGAACGCGGGGCGCTCCGGATCGAGGTCCGCGCGCCCCTCGGCGGGGGACGACGCCCGCGCGAAATGGCGGCGGGGGATGCGTCCGGCCCGCCGCGCCAGGTACCCGGCGTGCACGGCGTGCCGCATGGCCGTGGCCATCGTCTCGGGGTCCTGCGCCCGGGTGACGGCCGAGGCGAGCATCACACCCGCGCACCCCAGTTCCATCGCCAGCGCCACGTCGGACGCCGTACCGGCACCCGCGTCCAGGATCACCGGGACGTACGACTGCTCCATGATCAGCTCGAAGTTGTGCGGGTTGCGGATGCCGAGCCCGGAGCCGATCGGGGAGCCCAGCGGCATCACGGCCGCGCACCCCACGTCCTGGAGCCTGCGGGCCAGCACCGGGTCGTCGTTGGTGTAGGGCAGCACGGTGAAGCCGTCGTCGACCAGGGTCTCGGCCGCGTCCAGCGTCTCCACCGGGTCCGGCAGCAGGGTGCGCTCGTCCGCCACCACCTCGAGCTTCACCAGGTCGGTGCCGAGCGCCTCACGGGCCAGCCGGGCGGTCAGCACCGCTTCTCCGGCGGTGAAGCAGCCCGCGGTGTTGGGCAGGACGCGGATGCCCAGCTTCTCCAGCACCGACAGCACCGAGCCGTGCGCTCCGGGGTCGACCCGGCGCATCGCCACCGTGGTCAGCTCGGTGCCGGACGCGATCAGCGAGCGCTCCAGCACGTCCAGGCTGGGGGCGCCTCCGGTGCCCATGATCAGCCGGGAGTCCAGGGTCAGGTCGCCGAGGACCAGGGGGTCGGTGGTTTTGGTGGTCACGGTCAGCCTCCCTGCACGGCGGTGAGGACCTCGACCCGGTCGCCCTCGGCGAGGCCGGTCTCGGCCCACCGGGTACGCGGGACCACGGTCTCGTTGACGGCGGCGGCCACCCCGGACGGCGCCGGAGTGAGGACACGTACGACCGCGTCCAGGGCGGTGCCCGGCGCGACCTCGCGGCGCTCGCCGTTGACGGAGATGTTCATGCGGAGTGCTCCAGGGTGGGGGAGGGGGCGGCGAACCGGTGCGGCGAGAACGGGCGGGCCACCTCGGGCAGGCCCCCGCCGCACAGCACGTCGGCCATGACGTCCCCGGTGACGGGCGTGAGCAGCACGCCGTTGCGGAAGTGCCCGGTGGCCAGCAGCAGGCCGTCGAGGCCGGAGGGGCCGAGCAGCGGGGCGTTGTCGGGGGAGCCGGGACGCAGTCCGGCCAGGGTCTCGGTGAGCGGCAGCTCGGTGATGCCGGGCACCAGCTCATGGGCGTCGCGCAGCAGCTCGTACACCCCGCCCGCGGTGACCGTGGTGTCGTACCCCAGCTCCTCGCTGGTCGCGCCGATCACCAGCTCGCCGTTCTCGCGCGGCACCAGGTACACCGGCCCGCCGCGCACCACGGCCCGCACGGTACGGCTCAGGAACGGCCGGTACCGGGGCGGCACCGTCAGCCGCAGCACCTGCCCCTTCACCGGGCGCACCGGCGGTACGAGCGCCTCCGGCACCCCTTCCAGCCGCCCGCTGAGGCTGCCGCCCGCCAGCACCACCTGACCGGCGGCCAGCGCGGTGCCGTCCGCCGTGGTGACCCCGGTCGCCCGGTCCCCGGCCACGTCCAGCCGCGCGGCCCAGGAGCGGTGGAAGGCCACCCCGGCCCGCTCGCAGGCGGTCAGCAGCGCGGCCGCCAGCCGCCGGGGGTCGATCTGATGGTCCCCGTCGGCCCGCAGCCCGCCGCGCACACCGGGCGCCAGCATCGGTTCCAGCCGCCTGCACTCCCGCCCGGACAGCCACTGGGAGTCCAGCCCGCACCGGAGCTGCAGCTCGTGCACCTCACGGAGCTGGGCGCGGTCGTCGGTGTCGAAGGCGACGGCGAGGGTGCCCGCGCGGCGGTAGCCCAGGTCGTGCCCCGTGGCCTCGGCCAGCTCGGCGGCGAACTCGGGATAGCGGCGCGCGGAGGCCAGGTTGAGGGCGAGCAGCCCCTCCTCGCCGTGGTGCAGCTCGGTGACCGCGGCCAGCATCCCGGCCGCGACCCGCGCGGCCCCGCCACCGGGATCGGGGTCCACCACGGCCGCGGTGAGCCCCCGCCCGGCCGCGCGCCAGGCGGTGACCAGGCCGATGATCCCGCCCCCGACGACGAGGACGTCCGGGGTGCTGGACGGTTCGGACGTACGTGACGGCATGGGCATCCCGCCCCTCCCTTCGCCGGCATGACCCGGATCAGGTTCGTACGGTCGGAGGCCGCCAGCCTCCCTCTCAGCCCGGTGCGTCCGGGCTCCCGCGAGTGCAGTTACGGTGGCCAGCCTAGCCGCCCGCCCAGCTCAGCCGTAAGAGAGCACGGCCCGGGTCCGGCCGGAGCGCGAATCCGGGCCGGGTGCGGGCACCAGTGTGGTGGAAGAGGTCGGTGCGCTCGCGCACTGACTGACGGTGAGTCAGTGACCTAAGGTGATCAGGTGAGCGAGCAGACATCTCCGGACGGCACGGCACAGGAACGGCGCGTGGTCGTCGTCGGGGCGGGCATGGCCGGGGTGCAGACCGCCGTCGCCCTGCGTGAACAGGGCTTCACCGGGCCCGTCACCCTGATCGGCGCCGAGCCGCACCAGCCGTACGACCGGCCCCCGCTGTCCAAGGCCATCCTCCTCGGCACCGCCGACGGCTCCGCCTTCGACGTGGACTTCGCCTCGCTCGACATCGACCTCCGGCTCGGCTGCGAGGCGCTCGGCGTCCGCCCCGCCGACCACGAACTGGACACCGCGACGGGCCCCGTCCCGTACGACGTGCTGGTCCTCGCCACCGGCGCCGAACCCGTCCGGCTGCCCGGCACCGACGAGACGCCCGGTGTGCATCTGCTGCGCACCCTGGACGACGCCGAGCGGCTGCGCCCGGTGCTCGCCGCGCGGCACGACGTGGTCGTCGTCGGCGCGGGCTGGATCGGCGCCGAGTTCGCCACCGCCGCCCGGGAGGCGGGCTGCGCGGTCACCGTCGTCGAGGCCGCCGACCGCCCGCTGGCCGGTGCCCTGCCCGCCGAGGTCGCCGCCCCGATGACCGCCTGGTACGAGGACGGCGGCGTCGCCCTGCGCACCGGCGTCCGCGTGGCCGCCGTCGAACCCGGCGCGGTGGTGCTGGACGACGGCGCCCGGCTGCCCTCCGACGCCGTCGTGGTCGGCATCGGCGCCCACCCCGCCACCGGCTGGCTGACCGGCTCCGGCATCGCCCTCGGCCCGCACGGCGACGTCCTGGCCGACGACCGGCTGCGCACCTCCGCCGAGGACGTGTACGCGGTCGGCGACTGCACCTCCTTCCCCTCGGCCCGCTACGCCGAGCGGCTGCTCGTCCACCACTGGGACAACGCCCTCCAGGGCCCCCGTACGGTCGCCGCCGACATCCTGGGCGAGGAGGCGGCGCCCTACGACCCGGTGCCGTACTTCTGGTCCGAGCAGTTCGGGCGGTTCGTGCAGTACGCGGGCCACCACGCGGCCGCCGACCGCACGGTGTGGCGCGGTGACCCCGCCGACCCCGCCTGGTCCGTGTGCTGGCTGCGCGAGGGCCGTCTGGTGGCCCTGCTGGCGGTGGGCCGTCCGCGCGACCTGGCCCAGGGCAGGCGGCTGATCGAGGCGGGCCGCCTGATGGACGCCGAGGCCCTCACCGACCCCGCGCTCCCGCTGAAACAGGCCGTCGTCGAGTAGGCCGGGGGCCCGCGCGCGGAGTGGCCCGACTACCGACTGTCGGTGGGGGATGGCAGGCTAGGTGTCGTGACCGAGATTGACACCAAGATCGACGCTCTTGTCCCCGCCTGGCTCACCCTCCCCGACATCGCCGAAATGCTCGATGTCGAGGTGACGCGTGTGCGGCAGCTGGTCAAGGAGGGCCAAGTCATCGCCGTACGCCGCGGTGAGAACCGGGCGCTGCACGTCCCCGCCGCCTTCATCGACGAGGACAAGGTCGTCAAGGGCCTCACCGGGACCCTGACGCTCCTGCGCGACAACGGGTTCACGGACGAAGAGATGATCGAATGGCTCTTCACCCCCGACTCCTCCCTGCCCGGCACCCCCGCGCAGGCCCTCAGCGAGAACCGCGGCACGGAGGTGAAGCGCCGGGCCCAGGCACTGGCCGGCTGACCCACCAGGGCGGCGCCCGGCCGGGCGCCGCCCCCACGCACGACCCGCACACCGAACCACCGGGGGACCCACCGCATGCCCGACACCGCCCGCGCCCGCCTCGCCGACGCCCGGCTCTACCTCTGCACGGACGCCCGCAAGGAGCAGGGCGACCTCGCCGAGTTCCTGGACGCGGTCCTGGCCGGCGGTGTCGACATCGTCCAGCTGCGCGACAAGGGCATGGAGGCCGCCGAGGAGCTGGCCCACCTGGAGGTGTTCGCCGACGCCTGCGCCCGGCACGGCAAGCTGCTCGCGGTCAACGACCGGGCCGACGTGGCCCACGCCGCCGGAGCCGACGTGCTCCACCTCGGCCAGGGCGACCTGCCGGTGCCCGCCGCCCGCGCGATCCTCGGCGACCGGGTCCTCGTCGGCCGCTCCACCCACTCCGAGACGGAGGCCGCCGCGGCCGCCGTCCAGGACGGCGTGGACTACTTCTGCACCGGCCCCTGCTGGCCCACCCCCACCAAGCCCGGCCGCCACGCCCCCGGCCTCGACCTGGTCCGGTACACCGCGGGCCTGAACACCGAGCGGCCCTGGTTCGCCATCGGCGGCATCGACCGGACCAATCTGGACCAGGTGCTCGACGCGGGCGCCCGCCGGGTGGTCGTGGTCCGCGCGCTCACGGCCGCGGACGATCCGGGCGCGGCGGCGGCCGAGTTCGCCAAGCGGCTGCGCGAAAACTGAGCGGAACCGTCCCAAGGGATGGACAAGGGCCCGGCAATTCGGCCAAATCGCCGGTGCCCGGTTGGGTCGCCGCCCACCCGTGGCTAACCTGCGGGTATGGCCCTCGGAACCGCATCCACCAGGACTGATCGCGCCCGGACCGTCCGGGACATCCTCGCCACCGGCAAGACGGCGTACTCCTTCGAGTTCTACGCGCCGAAAACCCCTCAGGGCGAGCGCAACCTGTGGAACGCGCTGCGCAGGGTCGAGGCCGTCGCCCCCGACTTCGTCTCCGTCACCTACGGCGCGGGCGGCACCACCCGTGCCACCACGGTCAAGGAGACCCAGCAGATCGTCGTCGACACGACGCTCACCCCGGTCGCGCACCTCACCGCCGTCGACCACTCGGTGGCCGAACTGCGCAACATCATCGGCCAGTACGCGGACGCGGGCATCCGCAACATGCTCGCGGTGCGCGGCGATCCGCCCGGCGACCCGATGGGCGACTGGGTAGCGCACCCCGAGGGGCTGACCTACGCGGCCGAACTGGTGCGCCTCATCAAGGAGTCGGGGGACTTCTGCGTGGGCGTCGCCGCCTTCCCGGAGATGCATCCGCGCTCCGCCGACTGGGACACCGACGTCGCCCACTTCGTGGACAAGTGCCGTGCGGGCGCCGACTACGCGGTCACCCAGATGTTCTTCCAGCCCGAGTCCTACCTCCGGCTGCGCGACCGGGTCGAGGCCGCGGGTTGCGAAACCCCCGTCATTCCGGAGATCCTTCCGGTCACCAGCGTGAAGATGCTGGAACGGCTGCCGAAGCTGAGCAACGCGCTGTTCCCGCCCGAGCTGAAAGAGCGGATCCTCTCGGCGAAGGACGACCCGGCGGCGGTACGCTCCCTGGGCATCGACTTCGCCACGGAGTTCTGCGCTCGGCTGCTCGCCGAGGGAGTGCCCGGACTGCACTTCATCACGCTGAACAACTCCACGGCGACGCTGGAGATCTACGAGAACCTGGGCCTGCACCACCCCCCGCGGGCCTAGACCGGCCGCACCGCGATGCGACACACTGCGTAACGGTCATCGGGAGAGGGGCGTACATGGGCTGGACGGTCCTCTACATCGCGTTCGGCATCGTCGCGCTGTGGTTGCTGGGCGAGGTGCTGCTGCAGTACAAGGCACGGCTGCGCTGGCGGCTGCTCGCCTTCACCGGGTTCCTCGGTGTGGTGGTCGGCGTGCTGATGCCGTCGGTCATCGTGATCGGTCTTGGCGCCATCGCGTTCGCCGTCGGGCAGACCTACGTCACGCTGTCGTTCCGCAAGGGCTTCGCGGCGGGCTGGGCCGTCAAGCGCCCCGAGGACGAGGAGGCGGGCCCCGTCACCAGGCGCCGCCGCAACCGCGCCGAGCGCCAGGACCCGGTCCTCGGCGCCCCCGACCCGGACGAGTCCGCCGACTTCGGCCAGGAGCACCCCGGCCCGCAGACCGCGGCCTACGCCACCGACGGCTACGACGCCTACGACGGGGACGACGCCTACGACCGCGACGACGTGTTCACCCCGGTCCGCCCCGACCCCACCACCGCCGAGACCACTTCGGTCTACGAACCCCAGCCCATGCCCGACGACACCGGCAGCTACGGCGTCTACGGCGACGGCACCCCCGCCCAGCCCCAGCCCCAGCAGACCGACCAGGCGTACGCCTACGACTACTCGGGCTACGACCAGCAGGGCTACGCCCAGGGCGGCTACGACACCGGCGCCCAGCAGGCGTACCCCGCCTACGCGGACCCGTACGCCACGCAGAGCTACGAGGGCGGCTACGAGAACACCGGTTACGCGCAGCAGGGTTACGCCCAGCAGACCTACGGCCAGGACGCGTACGGCACCGGTGCCCAGGGCGAGACCCCGGCGGGCGGGGTGTGGGTGCCGCAGCAGCGCACCGACGAGACCTACAACGGCGAACTCCCGCCGGAGCAGCAGCAGTACCCCTACCAGGGCCAGACCCAGCAGCAGAACACCGGCTACGACGAGCAGTACCGCTACTGAGAGCGGCTCACGTCGACCCCCGGAACTCGGGCCCCTCCACGATGAGTCCGGCCACCATCGCCCCCGACATCCCCGCGTGCGGCAGCCCGCCGCCGGGGTGGGACCAGCCACCGACCCGGTACAGGCCCGGCAGGCGGGTGGAGTTGGCCGGGTGCAGGAGACCGCCGTCGCCCGCCGCGAGTGAGGGGGCCGGGACCGCGCCGTGACGGGCGCCCGTTTCGGCCGAGTTGTGGTCCGGGGTGCGGATCTCGTGCCAGAGCAGGCGGTCACGCAGGCCCGGGATCGCCTTGGCGGCGGCGTCGAGCAGGATCTCCGCGTGGCCCGCGTCCACGGCCGACCCGGCGGGCAGGGTCGCCCACACCACGGCCGACTCATGGGCGTCGTCCGGGCGCAGCGCCGGGTCGTCGGGACGCAGCACGGTGACCGTCGGGACGGGCAGCGGATCGCCGCCCGGGTTCGCCAGGAAGTCCAACTCGGCCTCCGCGTCCGGGGCGTGGACGACCGTCCGGTGCGCGGCACCCGCCTCCCGGGCGCCCTTCAGCGCCAGCAGCAGGGTGAGCCGGGCGGAGCCGCGCTCCCCTGGGCGCACATCGCCGGTGCCGTCCAGCGGGCGGTCCGTCAGGCGGGCCAGCAGCGCCGGGTCCACGTCGGCGACCACATGGTCGGCGTCCGCCACCGTGCCGTCGGCCAGCTCGACGCCGGCCGCGCGGCCGTCCCTCACCGTGATCCCGGTGACCTCGGCGCCGAACACGAACTCCACCCGGCGCCGCACACAGCGCTCGTACACCGCGCGGGCCAGCTCCCGGATGCCGCCGCGTACGTACCAGGTGCCGAAGGCGTGTTCCAGGTACGGCAGGACGGCCGCGCTCGCCGGGGCGGTGCGCGGGTCCAGGCCGTGGGCGAGGGCGTGGCCGGTCAGCAGGGCCCCCAGGCGGTCGTCGCGCAGCTCCCAGTCGGCGACCTCGGCGAGGGTGGTGGCCCGGCGGGTGCGCAGCAGCCGCTTGTGCGGGACGGCCGGATAGGGCTCGCGCTCCGCCAGCACCCGCCAGTTGGGCCACAGCGGCTCCTCCAGCAGGGGGCGCCGGGTGCGGTCCCAGGCTTCGCGGGCCCGCACCAGGAAGTCGCCCCAGCGGTCCCCCACTCCGGCGCCCAGTGCCTCGTCCAGCGCCGAGACGACGCCCGCGCGCGAGGCGTTGGGGACGGCGACCGCGGTGCCGTCCGCGAAGACGTGCCGGGCGGAGGGATCGACCTGGACCAGCCCGACCAGGTCCTCCAGCGGCTCCTTGCCGGTCTTCAGGAACAGGTCCCGCCAGACCGCGGGCAGCGGCAGCAGACCGGGGCCGGTGTCGAAGGCGAACCCGTCCCGCTCGAAGCGGCGCACCGCGCCGCCGTACGTGTCCGTCCGCTCGTACACCGTCACCCGGTGGCCCGCGACGGCCAGCCGGGCGGCCGCCGCCAGCGCGCCCATCCCGGCGCCGATCACCGCAATCCGTGCCATGACCGCGACTTTACCGACCACCACTGACAGTGCTCCCCCGGGTCCGAACGCGGGGTGGTGAGTACCCGTACCTAGACGTGCGGATGAGTAGCCGCACGGATGGGCCGAGGGTCGCCCGGAGGGGAGAGTGGAGGCACGGCCAGGGGGCGCGGCCCGGCACCGCCGACACGGGGCGGCGGAACGGGCCCGCCCGCGGCCGCTCCTTCCGCCGATCCGTCGGCGGAAGCGAGACAGGGGGCCGTGGCCGTGATGGCCACGGGGACCGCGGTGGGAACCGTACGGGGGAGTACGGGGGAGAGCGAGGGCGCCGGACCGGCTTGACGCGGTCCGGCGCCCTTCGCGCGCTCTGTCGGCTCAGCGCCCGCTGACGCGCCCCTGGAGCAGCCGGGACAGCGCGGAGTGCACGTCGTCCAGCGAGCGCTCCGGCTGGAACGCCTTCCAGTCCAGCGCGGCCACCAGCACCATGCCGACCAGCGCGGCCGCCGTCAGCTGCACGTCGATCTCGTCGCTGAACTCCCCGGCCGCCACGCCCTCGCGCAGCACCTCCTCGACCACCGCCACGGCCTGCTGGCGTACCACCATCAAGGTCGACTGCCAGGCCCGGTTGGTGCGCCACAGCTCGGCCACGTACAGCTGGGTGAAGGCCGGGTAGCGGTCGATGAAGACCAGGCCCGCGCGGACCATCGCGTCCAGCGCGTCCACCCCGCCGCCGCCCTCGCGGGCGGTCCGCTCGGCCGCCTCCCGCAGCGAGGCGGTGAGCAGTCCGACGCCGTGCCGCAGCAGCTCCTCGAAGAGCACCGACTTGCTGGCGAAGTTGTAGTAGACGGTGCCCTTCGCCACCCCGGCGCGCTCGGCGATCTCGTCCACCGTGGTCGCGGAGAACCCCTGCTCGGCGATGAGGGTGACGGCCGCCTCGTAGAGCTTCTGCCGGGTGGCCTCGCGGCGCGTGCTGCCCGCGGGCGTGGCGCTGGTGCTTTCCATGGCACCGATTCTCACAGGTGCGCCGGGTCGCCGGGCCGCCTCCGCCGCGCCCGCGCTCACAGGCTCAGCTCCGGGTGCAGCCGCTGCAGCGTCCACACCTGGCGGCGCCGGGCCGTGAGCGCGGTCAGCGCGAGGGCGCCCGCGGTGAACGCCGTCAGCACCAGGCACGCCTGCCACACGGGGCCGAGCCCGCCGCCGGTGATCAGCCTGCGCAGCGCCGACACCACGTAACTCATCGGCAGATACGGGTGGATGGCGTTGAAGAAGCCCGGACTGGTCTGTACCGGGTAGGTGCCGCCCGCCGAGGTCAGCTGGAGCATCAGCAGCGCCAGCACGAGGATGCGGCCGGCCGCGCCGAAACGGGCGTTGAGCCACTGCACGATCGCCGTGAAGCAGGCCGTGACCAGGAACAGGAACCCGGTCGTCCCGGCCGCCCTAGCCATCTCCAGGCCGATGCCGAAGTGCAGTACGGACAGCAGCGCCGCCGTCTGGAGCACGCCCACCGCCAGCACCGGCAGCCATCCGGCCAGCGCGATCCGCCAGGACGGGGCACCGGCCGCCAGGGCACGCCGGTTCAGCGGCGGGATCAGCATGTACGCGACCATCGCGCCGACCCACAGCGACAGCGGGATGAAGTACGGGGCGAACCCGGTGCCGTAGTTCGGTGCCTGGTGCAGGTCGGCGGAGGAGAGCCGGACCGGGTCGGCCATGACGCCGGTGCGCTGGTCGCGGGCGCGCTCGTCGTAGTCGGGGATCTTCCCGGCGCCCGTGTGCAGGCCGTCCGCCAGCCGCTCGGAGCCGTCCACCAGCTTGTACAGGCCGCTGTCCAGGGTCTGGGCGCCCGACGCGGCGGTGCCGATGCCCTGGTGCAGGGTGTCCGCGCCGGACCGGGCGGTGCCGAGGCCGGTGTGCAGCTTCTTCGCTCCGGCGGCGACGGCGTTCGCGCCCGCGTTCAGCTTGTCGATCCTGGCCACCGCGTCGGCGACGTCCTGGTGCAGGTGCGGGGCGCGTTCGGCGAGGGCGTCGGCCTGTTGGCGCAGGGTGGTGAGGTTCTTCCGCATGGTCGTCAGGTCACCGCCCTGGGCGGCGACGACCTTGTTCAGGTCGTCGGCCACGTCGGCCACGTCGTCCGCCGCCCGCTGGGCCTTCGCCAGGTCCGGGCAGGCCGGGTCGGGCACGGGCGGGGTCTCGCAGCGGGCCTTGTGCACCTGGTCCAGTACGGCTGCGGAGGCGTGCGCGGTCTTCGCGGCGCCGGGGGCGAGCCGGACCAGGGTGTCGAGGTTGTCCTGCACCGTGCGGGCCGAGTCGGAGACCAGGCGGGCGGTGGCGCCGATCGTCCGCCCGTTCTTCTGGAGGAACGGGCCCGCCTTCGCGTACGCCCCGTCGACCTTGGCGGCCAGGGTCTGCGTGCCCGCCGCGACCTGGCGGGAGCCGTCCTCCAGGTCACCGGCGCCGCTGTCCAGCCTGGTCAGGCCCTTGGCGAGCCTGCCGCTGCCGCTGTTCGCCTCCTTCAGCCCGTCCGCGAGCTTCCGGGCGCCCTTCTCCGCCCTGCCCAGGCCGTTCTTCAGCTTGTCGGCGCCCTCGGCGGCGGTCTCGGTCTTGTCGTGCAGCGTGGAGAAGTCGATGAAGATCCGGTCCAGGAAGGTCCGGGAGGTCTTGGTGGACGCGGCCGAGCGGACCTCGGCGAACACGGTCCGGGAGATCTGGCCGACGATGTAGTTGTTCGCGTCGTTGGTGCGCACCTGGAGCGCGCCGGTCTCCGGGGAGTCACCGGAACTGGACGCCACACGGCGGCTGAAGTCGGCCGGGAGGGTCAGGGAGAGGTAGTAGGTGCCGTCCTCCGTACCCCGCCGGGCCTCGGCCGCGTCGACCTCGTGCCACTCGAAGGTCCGCCGCTCGCGCAGGCCCTTGACGATGTCGGCACCGGCGCGGATCTTCTTCCCGCCCGCCGTAGCGCCCTGGTCCTCGTTGACGAGGGCCACGGGGACGCGGTCCAGGCGGCCGTACGGGTCCCAGAACGACCACAGGTACAGGGCGCCGTAGAGCAGGGGCAGCACCAGCAGCGCGACCAGCGCGGCGCGGGGCAGTCGGCCCCGGCCGAACCGGCGCAGCTCAAGCGCGGCCAGCCTCGGTGAGCGCATCGGGGGCCTCCTCTCGGGGGGCGTCCTGGGTGGGCTGTTCCTGGGTGGGCCCGGCTTCGGCGGGCTCCGTGGAGACGGTGACGCAGTCGTCGGGGGCGGTGCGGCACACGGCCAGGACGGTCGTCCCGGTGCGGGTCAGCGAGCGCAACAGGTCCCACACCTCGGTGCGTTCGGCCGCCGAGAGCTTCAGCTCCACGTCGTCCACCGCCAGCAGCCGGGGCCTGCCGATCAGCGCCAGCGCCACGGACAGCCGCAGCGCCTCCAGCCGCTCCAGGTCCCGTACGGCCGTGCGCGAGCCCTTCGGCAGCTCGTCCAGGTCGAGCCCGGCGGCGGCCAGCGCCGCGTCCGCGCGCAGCCGGGCCTCGTGCGTGCGCTGCGGGCGCGGATGCAGCGCCTCGCGCAGCGAGTCGCCGAACCGGCGCTGCAGCAGCGCCCGTTCGCGCAGATGCTCGCCCACGGTGAGCGCGGGCTCCAGGTCGGTCACCCCGGCGACGTTGGCCACCGCGCTGATCCGGCGCACCGCCCCCATGCGCCGGGGGAGCGGGAGACCGCCGACGGCCGCCTGGCCGCCGGTCGGCTTCATCCGCCCGGTGAGCGCGAGCAGCAGGCACGTACGGCCGGAGCCGGACGGTCCCTCGACGGCGATCAGCGAACCCGGCTCGGCCTCGAAGGCGATGTCCCGGAAGGCCCACCCCCGTGGCCCCTTGAGTCCGAACCCCCCGGCCGTGACGTCCACGCCGTGCACAAGCCCCCGCCTCTCCCCGGAACCACTTTTGAACTGACTGGTCAGTTCAAAAGTATGCCCGAACAGGCGTGCGTGACCAAGCCCGGATGCCCCACAGGTGTTCCCCGAAGCCCCCGAATCCGGCCGCAGTTGGGGTGAAACAGCAGGTCGGAACGGATTGTCAGTGGCATACCGCACGATGTGGGCATACGGCATCCGTGCCGTCACCGGACGACAGGAGGCTCGTCATGACCAGCACGTCAGCGGCTGCCGCCGCGAGCGACGTCCACCCCGTGCTCCGCCGGTCCACGGCACCGCCCGCCGCCGTCGCCCTGCTCGCCCAGGCCCACACCACGCTGGACGAGGCCACCGCCATGGAGACCGCGAACGAGCGGTACGCCCTGGCCCACCTCGCCGCCCTCCGCGCGGCCGCCGCCGTCCTCGCCGTCCGGGGGCGGCCCGAGGCCACCGCGCGTCGCCGGGCCCGCATCCGCCCCGCCTGGGAGGTGCTGCCCGAGCTGGCGCCCGAGCTGACCGAGTGGAGCGCCCTGTTCGCCTCCGGCGCCGACCGCCGCGCCCGCGCCCAGGCCGGTATCCGGGGCGCGGTGGGCGCCCGCGACGCCGACGACCTGATACGCGACGTGGGCATGTTCCTGCGCCTGGTCGAGCGGCTGCTCGCCCTCCGGCCGGTGGCGCCCCGGCCGCGTGCGGAGACCCCGTGACCCGCGCTGACCGGCGGCGGACCGGCGCGTTCCCGTCCGCTGGGCGAGACGCCGGGCGCCGCGACCGGCGGGGGTGACCGGGCGCGGCGGGCGAGGCCATAGGGTGGGAACGCCTTACGTCTCCACCCGCCGCGCACCTCTCGCGACCGGCCGGGGGAGGCCCCCATCGCGCCGCCGGGCAACGGGCGGTGCCGTGCCGAGGAGTCAACAGCCGTGCCGGACCCGACGCGCCCCCGCGCCTCTCTCCGTACCGCCGTGGTGTGGGACGTCCTCCAGGACGCCCTGGACCGCCGCGTCAAGGCCACGGGGCGGGACTCGCTGGACGTGCTCGACACCGGCGGCGGCAGCGGCAACTTCGCCGTGCCCGTCGCCCGGCTCGGCCACCGCGTCACCGTCGTCGACCCCAGCCCCAACGCCCTCTTCGCCCTCGAGCGCCGGGCCGCCGAGGCGGGCGTCGCCGACCGGGTCCGGGGTGTCCAGGGCGACGCCCACGGCCTCTTCGACGTGGTCGAGCGCGGCGGCTTCGACGCGGTCCTGTGCCACGGGGTGCTGGAGTACGTGGACGACCCCGCCGAGGGCGTCGGCAACGCGGTGGCCGCGCTGCGCCCCGACGGCGTGCTCAGCCTGCTCGCCGCGGCCCTCGGCGGCGCCGTGCTGGCCCGCGCCCTCGCCGGGCACTTCACCGAGGCCCGGCAGGCCCTGGCCGACCCGGACGGCCGGTGGGGCGAGGGCGACCCGGTCCCGCACCGCTTCACCCCCGAACAGCTCACCGCGCTGGTCGAGAGTGCGGGCCTGCGCGTCGCGGCCGTGCACGGCGTCCGCGTCTTCGCCGACCTGGTGCCCGGCGTCCTGGTGGACACCGAGCCCGGCGCGCTGGACGCGCTGCTGCGGCTGGAGGCCGCCGTGGCGGAGCTGCCCGCCTTCCACGCCGTGGCCACCCAGGTCCATGTGCTCGGCGAGACCCGCGTGACCGAAGGGCCCGGCGGGCCCGTCGAGGGCACCGGAGACTGAACCCGCCCCGTGGGACACGCCGCTGATCAGGGGCGCGACGGCAGATGGAGTACGCCACAAGCCCCCCGATCGAGGGGTTTGCGCCGTATGATCGAGGTACACCGACCGGCATGACGGGTCGGCCGCCGGGGAATGACAGCCTCAGCGAGCCGGGACACCCTGACGGACCGGTTGGCCAGATGGCGCAGAGGGGCGGGTTTCACGGGGGCGATTCCCTGCCTATCCTGAAAGGACCCCCCAGAGTCGCCCCGGCGACTGCACGATGAGGAGGACTCCGTGCCGCTCTCGGAGCACGAGCAGCGCATGCTCGAGCAGATGGAGCGAGCGCTGTACGCCGAAGATCCCAAGTTCGCGTCGGCGCTTGAGGGAAACGGGCTGCGGACGTACACCCGGCGCCGGGTCTACCAGGCGGTCGCGGGCTTCCTCGTCGGTATCGCGCTCCTCATGGCCGGTATGGTCGCCCAGCTGATCTGGATCAGCGTCGTGGGTTTCCTCGTGATGCTCGGCTGTGCCGTGCTCGCCGTCACCGGCTGGCGCAAGGCCCCCAAGCCGGGCGAACATCCCAAGGGCCACACCAGGCGCCGCCCCGTCCGGCGGAAACGTACCGTCATGGAACGCATCGAGGACCGCTGGCAGCGCCGCCGGGACGAACAGGGCCACTGAACCCGCCCCCGGACTCCCCAGCTTTCGTACGAGGGGGTGACCACCGATTCCGGTGGTCACCCCCTCGGCCGTGTCCGGCTCCGTCAAGCTTCCCCGCGCACCGGCCGCAGTGCCGCCGCCCGGACCCGGAGGGCGGCCCAGCGGTCCTGGGCCGACCACAGCACCCGCCGGGCCGAGCGCGGCGCGAACAGGGCCCGCAGCCGGGCGCCCCGGCCCACCGGGGCCGCGAGCCCCGCGATCACCCGGCGCACGTCCTTGGCGAGGTCCGGCGCCGATCCCGGCTCCGGGGCGTACAGCACCTGCTCCAGGGCGGCCGCCACCCGGTGCACCGCGGCCCCGGCCTCCCCGTCCAGCTGTCCCAGCCGCACGATCCGGGCCGCCGAGCCGCGCGGGGTCAGTGAGTCGTCCGGTATCACCCCGAAGTCCCAGGCGCTGTCGGTCAGCTCCCGCCAGGCAGCCAGCGTCCGCCCGGCCGGGTCGGGGGAGTGCCCGTCCAGCCGACGCGCCCGCACCCGCGTCCGCCACAGCAGAGGCGCCAGCGGAAGCACCAGCAGCGCCAGCGCGCCCAGCACGACCAGCGCGGCCCACAGCCCACCCGACGGACCCCCGCCGCCGCCCGGCGCCGCCACGGCCGCCGACGGATCGGCACACGCGCCCGACCGGTCCTCGGCCGCACAGCTCTCACCCCGCGTCGCCGCCGCCGAAGGCTCCCTGGACGCCCCGCGCGAGGGCAGCTCCCGGTCCGGACGCGCGCTGCTCGGCCTGTCCGACTGGGTGTACGCCGGGGTCGTGCCCCGCGTCGGCGTCGGCTCGAACCGGGTCCAGCCCACGCCCTCGAAGTACAGCTCCGGCCAGGCGTGCGCGTCCTTCAGGCTCACCGACACCGAACCGTCGCCCTGCGGCGTGCCCGGCGCGAAGCCGACCGCCACCCGGGCCGGAATCCCCAGCGTGCGGGCCATCGCCGCCATGGCGAAGGAGAAGTGGACGCAGAACCCCTCCTTCTTCTTGAGGAAGTTGGCGATCGCGTTCGCACCCCGGCCCACCTGCACCTCGGTGTCGTACCGGAAGCCGCCCTCCACCGAGAACCAGTCCTGGAGCCGCACCGCCTCCTCGTAGTGGTTACGGGCGCCGGAGGTGACCTCCTCGGCGGTCCGCGCCACCACGTCCGGCAGCCGGGCCGGTACCCGGGTGTACTCCCGCTCCAGCGCGGCCGGCGGCTTCGGGGCGTCGGCCAGCTGCCGCGCGGTCGGCCGCAGATCCAGGCTGGTCACCTGGTACGTCTTGCCCCGCGTGGTCTGGCCGTGATCACCCACCAGCGTCATCCCGACCGGCTCGTACCGCCAGTTGCCGTCGATCTTGACCCCGCTCGGCGGATACGGCATCGGCAGCCAGTCCTGCGCGTACCAGTCCGCGGCCGTGATCACCGTGCGCAGCGTGGACCGCCGCACGTCGTCGCTCAGGCCCGCCGGGGCCGGGAAGATCCCCGGCACCTCCGCGATGTGCCGCTGGGACGGCTTCCAGTCGGTGCCGTCGAAGTCGTCCAGGGACACTATCCGCACATACATGTCCGGCACCTCGCCGGAGCTGGGCCGCAGGGAGAGCACCTGGCGGTCGTCCTGCACGTTCAGGCTGTCCCGCAGCGAGACCAGCGGGTTCACGGCCGAGATCGTGCCGCCCCGGCCGTTGCCCGCGCCGACGCCCGACCCCGCCTCGCCCAGCAGGCCGCCGTGCAGCGTCGGCAGGGCCAGCGGCACCACCAGCGCCACCCCCAGGGCCAGCGCGCCGATCCGGCGGCCGGTGCGCGCCGGAGCCGTCACCCCGGGCGCCGGGGCACTCGCGCGCGGGCCGCCGCCGAACACCCGGCCCCACTGCGCGAGCCGCTCCCGGCCCTCCGCGAGCAGCAGCATCAGATAACCGGCCGCCGCCACCAGGAACCACAGCCAGTCCGCGCCCCCGTCCGACAGCCCCGCCGCCACCGAGTACAGCGCCAGCAGCGGCAGCCCCGCCGGAGCCGCCCGCCGGAAGGTCACCGCGAGGGTGTCCACCAGCAGATGCACCAGCAGCACCCCGCCGACCAGCAGCAGCCTGATGCCGTCCGTGACCGGCGCCGGGATCGCGTAGTGGTTCACATCGTCCGCGCCCTGCCCGAACAGCGCCCCGAACCGCAGGAACGCGTCCGGCCCCGGCAGCAGCCCGCCCAGCGCCGCGCCCCGCGCGAAGACCAGCGTCAGCAGCATCAGGGTCACCAGCAGCTGCGCGGGCAGCGTCAGCGACCGGGCCAGCGGAATCCGCCGGGCCGCGATGCCCACCCCCGCCTGCACGGCCACCAGCAGCGCCGACAGCAGCAGCCAGCTGGGCCCGTCGACCAGCGGCAACAGGGCGCAGGACGCCATCAGTGTGGCCGCCGCCGCGCTCAGCGCCAGTCGTGCCCGCCCGCTCATGCCCGTGCCTTCCCGCTCAGCGCGGCCGGACCCGGCCGCTCCCGGTCCGCCTGCCGCCACAGCTCCTCCAGCGACGCCCCGCCCGGCACCCCCAGCGCCGTCCAGCCCGCCTCGCGCAGCACCCGCAGCCGCTGGGGAAGCGGATCGTTCGGCTCCCGCACCGCCGTCGGCTCGCGCGTCCAGCCGTCCGGGTCCAGCACGAAGGCGACCGCGCCGCCGCGACGGCGCATCCGCGCCACCGAGGCCGCCTGCCCGGCGTCGAGATCACCGAGGAAGGCGACCAGCAGCCCGTCGTGCCCGTCGCGCAGCACGTCGTACGCGCCCGCCAGGTCGGTGCCGTCGGAGTGGTCGATCACCGCGAGGGTGTCCATCATCAGCGCGGCCGCCGCCGCCCGCTCATGGCCCGAACCGCCCTCGCCGGACACCGTCACCCCGAAGTCCGTCAGCAGCCGCACCGAGAACCCCCGCTCCAGCAGATGCGCCACCACCGAGGCCGCCCCCGACACCGCCCACTCGAAGGCCGAGCCGGGGCCCGCGCCCTCGTAGGCCACCCCACGGGTGTCCAGCAGCACCGTGCAGCGCGAGCGTTGGGGCTGCTCCTCGCGGCGCACCATCAGCTCGCCGTGCCTGGCGGTGGAGCGCCAGTGCACCCGGCGCAGGTCGTCGCCGTGCCGGTAGCCGCGCGGGATGAGGTCGTCCTCCCCGGCCAGCGCCAGCGAACGCTGCCGCCCGTCCCCGTGCCCCAGCGCCTCCCCGCCGAAGCGGACCGGCGGGAGCGGCTCCACGCGGGGCAGCACCGTCAGCGTGTCGTACGCCGAGAACGACCGGGTCAGCTCGCACATCCCGAACGGGTCGCTCAGCCGCACCTGGAGCGGCCCGAGCCGATAGCGGCCGCGCAGGTCGGAGCGCACCCGGTAGGACACCTCGCGGTGACCGCCCGGCTCGATCCGGTCCAGCACGAAACGCGGCCGGGGCCCGAGCACGTACGGCACCCGGTCCTGGAGCATCAGCAGCCCGGTGGGCAGCCGGGAGACGTTGTCCACCCGGAGCCGCACCCGGGCCTCGCCGGTCGCCGGTACCCGCGCGGGAGCCAGGCTCCGCTCGGCGGTCACCCGGTGCCGGGTGCGGTGCAGGACGAGCGCGCAGATCAGCGGCAGCACCGTCAGCAGCAGGCCCACCCGGAGCAGATCGTCCTGGCCCAGCACATAGGCGCAGATCGCGGCCGCGATCCCGGCGGCCAGGAAGGAGCGCCCGCGGGTGGTCAGCCCCGACAGCGTCGCGCGCACCCCGCCCCGCCCCCCGTCGGACATCACATACCCCTGGTGGGCCGCGGCCGCCGCGGGGGATACGCCGCCGAGACGTCCAGGCCGTCGAAGCCGCTCTGTCTTCCGGTGGTGGGCACGGGGGTGTGCTGGATGATCTCCCGCACCACGTCCTCGGCCGTCCGGCCGTTCAGCTGCGCCTCAGAGGTGGGCAGCAGACGGTGGGCCAGGACGGCGGGGGCGAGCGTCTGGAGGTCGTCCGGCAGCGCGTACTCCCGGCCCTCCAGGGCGGCGGACGCCTTCGCCGCGCGCAGCAGATGCAGCGTCGCGCGCGGGGAGGCGCCGAGTCTGACATCGGGGTGGACGCGGGTGGCGGCGACCAGCTCCACCGCGTACCGCCGCACCGCCTCCGAGACGTGCACCGCGCGCACCGTCTCGATCAGCTTCACGATCTCGTGGGCGTGCGCCACCGGCTCCAGGTCCTGGAGCGGGGAGGCCCCGCCGTGCACGTCCAGCATCCGCAGCTCGGCCTCGACACTGGGATAGCCGACGGAGACACGGGCCATGAAACGGTCGCGCTGGGCCTCGGGCAGCGGATACGTGCCCTCCATCTCGACCGGGTTCTGCGTCGCCACCACCATGAAGGGGCTGGGCAGTTCATAGCTGTGGCCGTCGATGGTGACCTGCCGCTCCTCCATGGACTCCAGCAGCGCCGACTGGGTCTTGGGCGAGGCGCGGTTGATCTCGTCGCCGATCACGATCTGCGCGAAGATCGCACCCGGCTTGAACTCGAAGTCACCCTCCCGCTGGTCCCAGATGGACACCCCGGTGATGTCCGAGGGCAGCAGGTCGGGCGTGAACTGGATGCGCCGCACCGAGCAGTCGATGGACCGTGCCAGCGCCTTGGCCAGCATGGTCTTGCCCACGCCCGGGACGTCCTCGATCAGCAGATGCCCCTCGGCGAGCAGCACGGTCAGCGCGAGCCGCACGACCTCGGGCTTGCCCTCGATCACTTCCTCCACCGAAGCGCGGACACGCTCCGCGGTGGCGGTCAGATCCCGCCCCGCCCCCGACTCCGTTCGAGCGGGGACGCCCCCCTGGCTCGCCCGATCGTCATAGGTCGTCACCCGGCCCTCCTCGGCCCTCATCACCCAGGGCCTGTACACGCGAGCGCGACCGGCCCACCCCGGAACTGCGACGCCGCGCGGACCAGGCCGCGCGCCGTCACACCCGCATTCTTGCCGCCGTTACGGATTCGTGTCACCGCCTGTGGACAACTGCCCCCGGGATGCCGGGCTTGCGGCCCTTTCGCCCCCCCGTCCACAGGGCTGGACAGGGGGCGAGCCAGGGTGTCAGGCCGACGCGGCGGAACCGTCCCCGGCCGGGTCGATCTCGCGCAGCAGACCGGTCCGCACATCGAAGACGAAGCCGCGCACGTCATCGGTGTGCAGCAGGAACGGCGAGGTCCGCACCCGCTGCATCGACTGCCGTACGTCCTGGTCCACGTCCCGGAACGCCTCCACCGCCCACGCCGGGCGCTGGCCGACCTCCATCTCCAGCTCGTGCCGGAACTCCTCGGTGAGGGACTCGAGGCCGCATCCGGTGTGGTGGATCAGGACCACGCTGCGGGTGCCGAGCGCGCGCTGACTGATGGTCAGCGAACGGATCACGTCATCGGTGACCACGCCGCCCGCGTTGCGGATGGTGTGACAGTCGCCCAGCTCCAGGCCGAGCGCGGCGTGCAGGTCGAGGCGGGCGTCCATGCACGCGACCACGGCCACCTGAAGCACCGGACGCGCGTCCATGCCCGGGTCGGTGAACTCGCTCGCATACGTCTCGTTGGCGTCGACCAGGCGGTCCGTCACACTGCCGCCACCCGTCATGGCGCCGTCGGACCCGGTGGGAACTGCTGCGGAAGTCGTCATGGACCCGACGTTACTGGTCACCGGTGTGCGCGGCCTGCTGTGGACGGCCACAAAGAACGACATCGTGGCTTGTTGTGAGCTAACCCACACGGAGCGCCAACCTCCGCCGGACGGGTGAATCCCGGCGAATCGAGTGGCCGCCCGTGAAGCCGTACGCGACGCGCAGGCCGGTTGATTGACCGCGACACAGGGTGGACTAAAGTGACGCGAAGCGGGAGGCGCGGCTCTTCCCGCTGGTGAAACCCCCGGAGATCCCGGCATCCGCCCGGACCGTCTCCCCGCGTGCGCGGCGCGTACGTGCGGCTCGGCCTCCTCCCGCTCCCGGCCGGCCGACGCTTCCGGCGCCGGCGGGCCTCCCCTTCACGGAGCGGGCGGGGACCCGGCGGTGCGTACCGCCCGCCGGAACTGAGAGGCCCCCTTGACCGAGAGTCGACACGTCCCGGTGATGCTCCAGCGGTGCCTGGACCTGCTGGCGCCCGCCCTGGAGCGGCCGGGAGCGGTGGTCGTCGACTGCACCCTCGGCCTCGGCGGCCACAGCGAGGCGCTGCTGGCCCGCTTCCCCGAGGCCCGGCTGATCGGCCTCGACCGGGACAAGGAAGCCCTCCGCCTCTCCGGCGAACGCCTCGCCCCCTACGGCGACCGCGCCACCCTCGTGCACGCCGTCTACGACGAACTCCCCGAGGTCCTCGACCGCCTGGGCATCCCGTCCGTCCAGGGCGTCCTGTTCGACCTCGGCGTCTCCTCCATGCAGCTGGACGAGGCCGACCGCGGCTTCGCCTACGCGCAGGACGCCCCGCTCGACATGCGCATGGACCAGACGACCGGCATCAGCGCCGCCGAGGTCCTCAACACCTACCCGGCCGGTGAACTGGTCCGCATCCTGCGCGCGTACGGCGAGGAGAAGCAGGCCAAGCGGATCGTCTCGGCGGTCGTCCGCGAGCGCGAGAGGGAGCCGTTCACCAACAGCGCCCGCCTGGTCGAGCTGATCCGGGACGCCCTCCCGCAGGCCGCCAAGCGCACCGGCGGCAACCCGGCCAAGCGCACCTTCCAGGCCCTGCGCATCGAGGTCAACGGCGAACTCTCCGTACTGGAGCGGGCCGTACCGGCCGCCGTGAAGGCCCTCGCGGTCGGCGGCCGCATCGCGGTGCTGTCGTACCAGTCGCTGGAAGACCGGCTGGTCAAGCAGGTGTTCGCGGCCGGTGCCGCCAACACCGCCCCGCCCGGACTGCCCGTGGTGCCCGAGCGCTACCAGCCCCGGCTCAAGCTCCTCACCCGTGGTGCCGAACTTCCCACCGAGGAGGAGATCGCCGAGAACCGCCGGGCCGCCCCGGCCAGGTTCCGGGGTGTCGAGCGCATCAGGGAGGACGCCGAGTGAACGAACGGGACCGGCCGGGCACGCGCACCCGCCGGGAGGGACAGTGAGCAGCAAGCCCGCACCTCGGGGGAGGGCGGCCCGGCTCGCCCGGCTCATCCCCGCGGGCCGCGCCCGCGCGGCCCGCACCCCCTTCGTCCTCCTCGTCGTCCTGCTCCTCGGCGGCGGACTCCTTGGTCTGCTGGTGCTCAACTCCGCGCTCAGCGAAGGGTCGTTCGAGCTGGACGACATACAGCGCCGGACCAAGAGCCTCACCGACGAGGAACAGGCCCTCCAGCGGGACATCGACGCCTACTCCGCGCCCGACGCCCTCCAGCGCCGCGCCCGCGAACTCGGCATGGTCCCCGGCGGCGACCCCGCCTTCCTCGGCCCCGACGGCAGCGTCAAGGGCGTCCCCAGCGCCGCCCCGCGCTCCGCCGTGCTCACCGGCCCCCGCGCCCCCGAGGCGCTGACCGCCGCCCCGAGCCCCGCCCCGGCGACGCCGAGCGGCACACCCACCGGCGCCCCGGCGAGCCCCGCAGCCGCGACTCCGGCCGTCACGACTCCCGCGCCGGGCGGCGCCCTCCGCTCCGCCCCCACCACCCCGACCCCCGGCAGGTGACGGAAGTGTCCGACAGGGAAGCGCCGCGCCGCCGTGTGCCCGGACCCGCGAGGCCGCCCCGTCCCCGAGGCGCGGCCCCCCGCCGCCCCGGCCCCGGAGCCCGCCCCGCCCGCCGCCCCTCCGCCAGGCGCCCCCCGGCCAAGCCCGCGCTGCGGCTCGGCAGCCCCCGGCCCCGGCTGCGCCTGGTCGGCCTCGCCCTCGCCCTGGTGCTGACCGCGTTCACCGTGCGCCTGCTCCAGGTGCAGGCGGTGGACGCCAGCACCTACAGCGCCAAGGCCGAGCAGAACCGCTATGTGGCGCACACCCTGACCGCCGAGCGCGGCGGCATCACCGACCGCAACGGCGTCGCCCTCGCCGTCAGCGAGGACGCCTACGACATCACCGCCGACCCCATGATGTTCGGCAGCGAACAGCTCAAGATCTCCGACGGGCCCGAGCAGGCCGCCGCGCTGCTCGCGCCGATCCTCGGCCAGGACCAGGAAGCGCTCGTCAAGAAGCTCCGCCCGGCCAACAAGCAGTCCCGCTACGCCCGGCTCGCCTCCCGGCAGACCCCGCAGGTCTGGAAGCAGATCAAGGACCTCAAGGCCGCCTTCGTCAAGAAGGGCACCGCCAACGTGCTCGCCGGGGTCTTCGCCGACCCCAGCAGTCAGCGGGTGTACCCCAACAAGGAGCTGGCCGCCGGGATACTGGGCTGGGTCAACAGCGAGGGCCGGGGCGGCGGCGGCATCGAGCAGCAGCTGAACAAGCAGCTCTCCGGCAAGGACGGCAAGATCCGCTACGCCCAGTCCGGCGGCCGCGAGGTGCCCACCGCGGGCTCCACCGAGACACCCGCCGTGCCCGGCAGCGACGTCGAGCTGACCATCGACCGCGACATCCAGTGGGCCGCGCAGAACGCCATCTCCGACCAGGTGAGGAAGTCCAAGGCGGACCGGGGCTACGTCATCGTCCAGGACACCGCCACCGGCCAGATCCTAGCCATGGCCAACTCGCCCGGCTTCGACCCCAACGACCTGTCCAAGGCCGACTCCGCCGCCATGGGCAACCCCGCCCTCCAGGACGCCTACGAACCCGGCTCCACCGCCAAGGTGATGTCCATGGCGGCCGTGCTGGAGGAGAACGCGGCCACCCCGCTCACCCATGTCGTCGTACCCAACCGGCTGCACCGGGGCGACCGGCTCTTCCAGGACGACGTCGACCACGCCACCTGGTACCTCACCCTCAACGGCGTGCTCGCCAAGTCCAGCAACATCGGCACCATCCTCGCCACCGGCCAGCTCGGCAAGACCCAGCGGGCGGCCAACGACACCCTCTACTCCTACCTGCACCAGTTCGGCATCGGCCGCTACACCGGGCTCCGCTTCCCCGGCGAGACACCGGGCATCCTCGCGCCGTCCGCCAAGTGGTCCACCTCGCAGCAGTACACGATCCCTTTCGGCCAGGGCTTCTCCATCAACGCCATGCAGGCCGCCTCCGTCTACTCCACGATCGCCAACGGCGGCGTCCGCGTCGCGCCCACCCTGGTACGCGGCACCAAGGGCGCCGACGGGCGCTTCACCCCCGCGCCGGGCCCCGCGAAGACCCGTGTGGTCAGCGCGAAGACCGCGAAGACCGTCGCCCAGATGCTGGAGTCCGTCGTCGACGACGAGCAGGGCACCGGCATCAAGGCCCGCATCCCCGGCTACCGGGTCGCGGGCAAGACCGGCACCGCCAACCGCGTCGATCCGGCCACCGGGAGGTACCACGGCTACACCTCGTCCTTCGCCGGATTCGCCCCCGCCGACAAGCCCCGCGTCACCGTCTACTGCGCCATCCAGAACGCCACCTCCGGCAGCTACTTCGGCGGCCAGATCTGCGGTCCGGTCTACAAGCAGGTGATGGAGTTCGCGCTGAAGACCCTGCAGGTCCCGCCGACCGGAGCGAAGGCCGCCGCCCTGCCCGTCTCGTACAAGCCCTGAACCGCCCCCACCGGCACCAGGCAACGACCACCAGGAACGAGCCCGTGACAACGATCACCCCCGACGACGGGAACCGAGGGACCCCCCGCACCGCCCGCGAGCCCCGTTTTAGCTCCGGAGCGGGTACTCCCGGTACGCTCACCGCCGTGCCACACGCCGATCAGTCCCAAACCACTCAGAAGGGCGTTTCCGTGACAAATCCGGGACCGCCGCGACCGGTTCAGGTCTCCGCCACCTCCCTCGCGGAACTGGCCGGTCAGCTGGGTACCGCCGCGCCCGCAGAGTCCGCCCGGTCCACCGGGGTCACCGGTATCACCCATGACTCGCGGGCCGTCCGCCCCGGCGACCTGTACGCCGCCCTGCCGGGTGCCCGGCTGCACGGCGCCGACTTCGCCACCCAGGCCGCCGGGCTCGGCGCCGTCGCCGTCCTCACCGACCCGGCGGGCGCCGACCGCGCCGCCGCGACCGGACTGCCGGTCCTGGTCGTCGAGGACCCGCGCGCGGAGATGGGCGAACTGGCCGCCACCCTCTACGGCCACCCCGGCCGGGACATGCTCCAGATCGGCATCACCGGCACCTCCGGCAAGACCACCACCGCCTACCTGGTCGAGGGCGGCCTGAAGGCGGCCGACCGCGCCACCGGCCTGGTCGGCACCGTCGAGACCCGCATCGGCGACACGCGCATCAAGTCCGAGCGCACCACCCCCGAAGCCACCGACCTCCAGGCCCTGTTCGCCGTCATGCGCGAGCGCGGCACCGACGCCGTCGCCATGGAGGTCTCCAGCCACGCCCTGGTCCTCGGCCGGGTCGACGGCTGCGTCTTCGACATCGCGGTCTTCAACAACCTCAGCCCGGAGCACATGGAGTTCCACTCCGGCATGGAGGACTACTTCCAGGCCAAGGCGAGCCTCTTCACGCCCGCGCGCAGCAGGCTCGGCGTGGTCAACGCCGACGACGAGTACGGCCGCAGGCTCGTCACCGAGGCCACGGTCCCGGTGATCACCTTCTCCGCCGAGGGCCACCCGGACGCCGACTGGCGCGCCGAGGACGTCCAGATCGGGCCCATGGACTCGACGTTCACCGCGCTCGGCCCGGAGGGTCAGCGGGTGCACGCCCGTTCGCCGCTGCCCGGCCCGTTCAACGTGGCCAACACCCTCGCCGCGCTGGCCGCCCTCGCCGCCGCCGGGATCGACCCGCAGACCGCCGCCGACGGCATCGCCGCCGTGCCCGGCGTCCCGGGCCGCCTGGAGCGCGTCGACGCCGGACAGCCCTACCTCGCCGTCGTCGACTACGCCCACAAGACCGACGCCGTCGAGTCGGTGCTGAAGGCGCTGCGCAAGGTCACCAAGGGCCGGCTGCACCTGGTGCTCGGCTGCGGCGGCGACCGCGACCGCACCAAGCGCGGCCCGATGGGCGCGGCCGCGGCCCGGTACTCCGACACGGCCGTACTGACCTCCGACAACCCCCGCTCCGAGGACCCGCTGGCGATCCTGGCGACCATGCTCGAAGGCGCCGCCTCCGTCCCCGCGCACGAGCGGGGCGAGGTGCTCCTGTTCGAGGAGCGGTCCGCCGCCATCGCCGCCGCCGTGGGCCGCGCCGCCGCCGGTGACACGGTGCTGGTCGCGGGCAAGGGCCATGAGCAGGGCCAGGACATCGCCGGTGTGATCCGTCCCTTCGACGACCGCCAGGTGCTCCGCGAAGCTATCCAGAACACCCAGGGATGAACTTGTGATCGCCCTCTCCCTCGCCGAGATCGCAGCTGTCGTCGGCGGGCAGACACACGACATACCGGACACGTCCGTCCAGGTCACCGGACCGGTCGTCCGGGACTCCCGCGAAGTGGTGCCCGGCACCCTGTTCGTCGCCTTCGTCGGCGAGCGGGTGGACGGCCACGACTTCGCCGCCCAGGTCGTCGAGGCGGGCGCGGTCGCCGTGCTGGCGTCGCGTCCCGTCGGCGTGCCCGCGATCGTCGTGGACGACGTCCAGGACGCCCTCGGCGCCCTCGCCCGCCATGTCGTCGAACGGCTCGGCGCGACCCTCGTCGCCCTGACCGGCTCGGCGGGCAAGACCAGCACCAAGGACCTCATCGCGCAGGTGCTCGGCGGCAAGGCGCCCACCGTGTTCACGCCCGGCTCGCTCAACAACGAGATCGGGCTGCCGCTGACCGCCCTGTCCGCCACCGAGGAGACGAAGTTCCTCGTGCTGGAGATGGGCGCCCGCGGCATCGGGCACATCCGCTACCTCGCCGAACTCACCCCGCCGAAGGTCGGGTTGGTGCTCAACGTGGGCAGCGCCCACATCGGCGAGTTCGGCGGCCGCGAGCAGATCGCCCAGGCCAAGGGCGAGTTGGTGGAGAGCCTGCCCTCGGCGGCGGACGGCGGCGCGGCGATCCTCAACGCCGACGACCCGCTGGTGCGCGCGATGGCCTCCCGTACCAAGGCGAAGGTGATTCTCTTCGGAGAGTCGGCCGAAGCGGACGTACGCGCCGAGAACGTACGACTCACGGACAGCGGACAGCCCGCGTTCAGGCTTCACACACCCTCCGGTGCAAGCGATGTGACCATGCGCCTGTACGGTGAGCATCACGTGTCGAACGCGCTCGCCGCGGCCGCCGTCGCCCATGAGCTGGGCATGTCCGCAACCGAGATCGCGACCGCGCTCTCCGGGGCGGGCACCCTCTCCCGCTGGCGCATGGAGGTCACCGAGCGCCCGGACGGCGTGACCATCGTCAATGACGCCTACAACGCCAACCCCGAGTCCATGCGGGCCGCCCTCAAGGCGCTCGTGGCCATGGGCAAGGGGCGCCGCACGTGGGCGGTGCTCGGCAAGATGGCCGAGCTGGGGGACGAGGCTCTCGCCGAGCACGACGCGGTCGGACGGCTCGCCGTCCGGCTCAACGTCAGCAAGCTCGTCGCGGTCGGTGGCATCGAAGCCTCCTGGCTGCAACTGGGCGCATACAACGAGGGTTCGTGGGGTGAGGAGTCGGTGCACGTGTCCGACGCACAGGCGGCGATCGACCTTTTGCGCAAGCAGTTGCGTCCGGGGGACGTCGTGCTGGTGAAGGCGTCCCGGTCGGTGGGTCTGGAGAGGGTCGCCCAGACGCTCGCCGAGGCCGGTACCGAGGGTGAGGTCGCCGCCCGATGATGAACCAGGTTCTGTTCTCGGGCGTCATCGGTCTCTTCCTGACGCTGATCGGCACCCCGCTGCTGATCAAGCTCCTCGCCCGCAAGGGTTACGGCCAGTACATCCGCGACGACGGCCCGCGCGAGCACGCCAGCAAGCGCGGTACGCCGACCATGGGTGGCATCGCCTTCATCCTGGCCACGATCGCCGCGTACTTCCTCAGCAAGGTGATCACCGGCAAGCCGCCGACGTACTCCGGTCTGCTGGTGCTGGGCCTGATGACCGGCATGGGCATCGTCGGCTTCCTCGACGACTACATCAAGATCGTCAAGCGGCGCTCGCTCGGTCTGCGCGCCAAGGCGAAGATGGCCGGCCAGCTGATAGTCGGCATCGGGTTCGCGGTCCTCGCGCTGCAGTTCCCCGACAGCCGGGGGAACACCCCCGCCTCCACCAAGCTGTCCTTCATCACCGACTTCGGCTGGACCATCGGCCCGGTGCTGTTCGTGGTCTGGGCACTGTTCATGATCCTGGCCATGTCCAACGGCGTGAACCTCACCGACGGTCTGGACGGCCTCGCCACCGGCGCCTCCGTCCTCGTCTTCGGCGCCTACACCTTCATCGGCACCTGGCAGTTCCAGGAGTCCTGCGCCAACGCCATGACCCTGACCAACCCGGCCGCCTGTTACGAGGTGCGCGACCCGCTGGACCTCGCGGTGGTCGCCTCCGCCCTGATGGGTGCCTGCCTGGGCTTTCTGTGGTGGAACACCTCCCCGGCGAAGATCTTCATGGGCGACACCGGCTCGCTCGCCCTCGGCGGTGTCCTCACCGGCCTGGCCATCCTCTCCCGCACGGAGCTGCTGGTGGCCATCATGGGCGGCCTGTTCGTCCTCATCACCATGTCGGTCGTCATCCAGGTCGGCTCGTTCCGGCTCACCGGGAAGCGCGTCTTCCGGATGGCACCGCTCCAGCACCACTTCGAACTCAAGGGCTGGTCCGAGGTCCTTGTCGTGGTCCGCTTCTGGATCATCCAGGGCATCTGCGTCATCGTCGGACTGGGCCTCTTCTACGCGGGATGGGCAGCGGACAAGTGACCTCCTCGGTGCCTTCGGGGCCCAGCGAATTCCAGGGCAAGCACGTCACCGTCGCCGGACTCGGCGTCTCCGGCCTCCCGGCCGCGAAGGCGCTGCACGCGCGCGGGGCGATCGTCACGGCCGTCAACGACGGCGACGACGCCCGCGCCCGCGAACAGGCCGCGGAACTGGAGGCGCTCGGCATCACCGTCCGCCTCGGCGACGGCGCCACCCTGCCCGAGGGCACCGAGCTGATCGTCACCGCCCCCGGCTGGCAGCCGGACAAGCCGCTGTTCCTGGCGGCCGAGCAGGCGGGCGTCCCCGTCTGGGGCGACGTCGAGCTGGCCTGGCGGCTGCGCGGGCCCGACGCGGCCCCCTGGCTCGCCGTCACCGGCACCAACGGCAAGACCACGACCGTCCAGATGCTCGCCTCCATCCTCAAGGCGGCGGGCCTGCGTACGGCCGCGGTCGGCAACATCGGCGTCTCCCTGCTGGACGCCGTCCTCGGCGACGAGCAGTACGACGTGCTCGCCGTCGAGCTGTCCAGCTACCAGCTGCACTGGGCGCCCTCCCTGCGCGCCTACTCCGGCGTGGTCCTCAACCTCGCCCCGGACCACCTCGACTGGCACGGCTCCATGGACGCCTACGCCGCCGACAAGGGCCGTATCTACGAGGGCAACAAGGTCGCCTGCGTCTACAACGTGGCCGACCCGCGCACCGAGGACCTGGTCCGCGAGGCCGACGTCGAAGAGGGCTGCCGGGCCGTCGGGTTCACCCTGAACGCTCCGGCCGTCTCCCAACTCGGCGTCGTGGACGGCATCCTGGTCGACCGCGCCTTCGTGGAGAACCGGCAGAAGAACGCGCAGGAGCTGGCCGAGGTCTCCGACGTCGACCCGCCCGCCCCGCACAACATCGCCAACGCCCTTGCCGCGGCGGCCCTCGCCCGCTCCTTCGGGGTCCCCGCCCAGGCGGTACGCGACGGACTGCGCGCCTTCCAGCCCGACGCCCACCGCATCGCGCACGTCGCCGACGTCGACGGCGTCGCCTACGTGGACGACTCCAAGGCCACCAACACCCACGCCGCGGAAGCCTCGTTGGCCGCCTACGAGCCGATCGTGTGGATCGCGGGCGGACTGGCCAAGGGCGCCGAGTTCGACGATCTGGTGGCCAACTCCGCCAAGCGGCTGCGCGGGGTCGTGCTGATCGGCGCCGACCGCGCGCTGATCCGCGAGGCCCTCGCGCGACACGCCCCGGAAGTACCCGTCGTGGACCTCGACCGGACCGACACTGGGGCGATGCTCCAGGCGGTGACGGAGGCGAAGCGGCTGGCCCAGGCGGGCGACACGGTCCTGCTGGCCCCGGCCTGCGCTTCCATGGACATGTTCACCAACTACAACCAGCGCGGCGACGCGTTCGCGGCCGCCGTCCGCGAACTCGGCGCCTGACCCCGGCCGCCCGTGCCGGGCGGACCATGGGAGGGACGCGTGGGACGGTCGACGTTCAGCGGAGGCGTTGATGCCCAGTAGCCGTACCGGAAGGCCGCCCGTACAGCGGGCGGCCCGTCCCGCACCCCCGAGGATCGCGCGCGACAACCCCCTGCGCCGCCTGCGCACCCGCGCGAACAAGGCGTGGGACCGGCCGCTGACCGCCTACTACCTGATCCTGGGCGGCAGCATGCTGATCACCGTCCTGGGCCTGGTGATGGTCTATTCGGCCTCCCAGATCACCGCGCTGCAGCTCTCGCTGCCCGGCTCCTTCTTCTTCCGCAAGCAGTTCCTCGCCGCGCTCATCGGCGGCGCGCTGCTGTTCGCCGCCTCCCGGATGCCGGTCCGGCTGCACCGGGCGCTGGCCTACCCGATCCTGGCCGCCGCCGTGTTCTCCATGGCCCTGGTCCAGGTGCCGGGGATAGGGATGTCGGTCAACGGCAACCGGAACTGGATCTCGCTTGGCGGCTCCTTCCAGATCCAGCCCAGCGAGTTCGGCAAGCTCGCCCTGGTGCTGTGGGGCGCCGACCTGATCGCCCGCAAGCAGGACAAGAAGCTGCTGACCCAGTGGAAGCACATGCTGGTCCCGCTGGTGCCGGTCGCCTTCCTGCTGCTCGGGCTGATCATGCTCGGCGGGGACATGGGCACCGCGATCATCCTCACCGCGATCCTCTTCGGCCTGCTCTGGCTCGCCGGGGCCCCGACCCGGCTCTTCGCCGGGGTGCTGTCGGTGGCGGCGCTGATCGGTGTGATCCTCATCAAGACCAGCCCCAACCGGATGGCCCGGCTCGCCTGCATCGGCGCCACCGAGCCCAAGGCGGGCGCCGCCGACTGCTGGCAGGCGGTACACGGCATCTACGCCCTGGCCTCGGGGGGGATCTTCGGTTCCGGGCTGGGCGCCAGCGTGGAGAAATGGGGCCAACTACCGGAAGCCCACACGGACTTCATCTTCGCCGTCACAGGTGAGGAACTGGGTCTGGCGGGCACGCTGTCGGTACTGGCCCTGTTCGCGGCTCTAGGCTATGCGGGTATCCGCGTGGCCGGACGCACGGAGGACCCCTTCGTGAGGTACGCCGCGGGAGGCGTGACGACGTGGATCATCGCCCAGGCGGTGATCAACATCGGTGCGGTGCTCGGCCTGCTGCCGATCGCCGGCGTCCCGCTCCCGCTGTTCTCCTACGGAGGGTCCGCCCTGCTGCCGACCATGTTCGCCATCGGACTGCTGATCGCCTTCGCGCGTGACGAGCCCGGTGCGCGGGCGGCACTCGCGATGCGGCAACCCCGCTTCGGCAGAAAGCGGGCGGCAGGCTCCCGTGCCGAGCGGGTGCCACGGAGATGGAACACGATGCGACGGCGTGCCTCGGCGGCGCGTTCGTCCGGAGAGCGGTGAATTTCGGTGCATGTCGTACTCGCCGGCGGGGGTACCGCGGGCCACATCGAGCCCGCGCTCGCCCTCGCGGACGCCCTGCGCAGGCAGGACCCCACCGTGGGGATCACGGCCCTGGGCACGGAGCGCGGCCTGGAGACCCGGCTCGTCCCGGAGCGCGGCTACGAGCTGGCGCTGATCCCGGCCGTGCCGCTGCCGCGCAAGCCCACCCCTGAGCTGATCACCGTGCCGGGGCGGCTGCGCGGCACGATCAAGGCCGCCGAGCAGATCCTGGAGCGCACCAAGGCGGACGCGGTGGTCGGCTTCGGCGGCTACGTCGCGCTGCCCGGCTACCTGGCCGCCAAGCGCCTCGGCGTGCCCATCGTGATCCACGAGGCCAACGCCCGCCCCGGCCTGGCCAACAAGATCGGCTCCCGCTACGCGGCCCGGGTCGCCGTCTCCACGCCCGACAGCAAGCTGCGCGACGCCCGCTACATCGGCATCCCGCTGCGCCGCTCCATCGCCACCCTGGACCGCGCGGCCGTACGCCCCGAGGCGCGCGCCCGCTTCGGCCTGGACCCCAACCTGCCCACGCTGCTCGTCTCCGGCGGCTCCCAGGGCGCCCGGCACCTCAACGAGGTCGTCCAGCGGGTCGCGCCCTGGCTCCAGCAGGCGGGCATCCAGATCCTGCACGCGGTCGGCCCGAAGAACGAACTGCCGCAGGTGCAGCAGATGCCGGGGATGCCCCCGTACGTCCCGGTAAGTTATCTGGACCGGATGGACCTCGCGTACGCCGCGGCCGACATGATGCTCTGCCGCGCGGGCGCGATGACCGTCGCCGAACTCACCGCCGTCGGGCTCCCGGCCGCCTACGTCCCGCTGCCCATCGGCAACGGCGAACAGCGGCTGAACGCCCAGCCGGTGGTCAAGGCGGGCGGCGGACTCCTCGTGGACGACGCGGAACTGACGCCGGAGTGGGTGCAGCAGAACGTGCTCCCCGTCCTCGCCGACCCGCACCGTCTCTACGAGATGTCCCGCGCCGCCGGTGAGTTCGGCCGCCGGGACGCCGACGACCTGCTCGTCGGCATGGTGTACGAGGCCATCGCCTCCAGCCGTTAGGCACGTCACGACGAAGGGACAGCGAGCGTGGCCGGTTCGACCACCGCCGAGCGCGGTGAACGCCAGCAGGAGTCGGCCGGCCCGCCGCTCGTCCGTCGATCGAGGCGCCCCCAGCTTCGTATGATCATCTTGTTGGCCGTGTCGTTGGTCCTGCTGGGTGCCGGTTCCATCTGGGTGCTCTATGGCTCCGAGTGGCTGCGCGTGCGGTACGTCTCGGTCTCCGGCACCCGGGTGCTCACCCCCGCCGAGGTCCGCGACGCCGCCGCCGTGCCGGTCGGCGGCCCGCTCGCCTCGGTCGACACCGACGCCGTCCAGGCGCGCCTGCGGGGGAAGTTGCGCCGGATCGACACCGTCGAGGTCGCCCGGTCCTGGCCGCACGGCATCACCCTGAAGGTCACCGAGCGCGTCCCGGTGCTGCTCGCGCGGGAGAAGGGCGCGTTCACCGAGATCGACCGGGAGGGCGTACCTTTCGCCACCGTGGGGAAGGCGCCCAGGGGTGTACCGATGCTCGAACTCGCCGCGTCCCGCAAGGGATCGGGTGCCGCCAGCCTGCGCCGCTTCGGCACCGGACGTCTCGTGCGCGAGGCGGTCCGGGTGGCTGGCAGTCTCCCGCCCGCCGTCGCCCGGGACACCGGGACCGTCAAGGTCGCCTCGTTCGACGCCATCACCCTGGAGTTGGGGAACGGACGTACCGTCGCGTGGGGGAGCGGGGAGCAGGGGCGTGCCAAGGCACGGGCCCTCACAGCTCTCATGAAAGCAGCTCCGGACGCCCGGCACTTCGATGTGACCGTGCCCACCGCCCCCGCGTCAGCGGGGAGTTGACGCACATCAGCGCAGGCCAGCACCCTGGTTGGGCACTGCTACGGCTGATCACATAGGGTGAAAAGAAAAACGGGAGGTTCGGCGTGTTCGTTGAACGGGCGCCGCTTGTCGACTTAGTGTCCTGTTCAGAAGACTCCAGGGAACAGACACACTGGTAACCCTAAACTTCAGCGTTAGGGTTCGGGTCGGCGTTCGGACCGTCCCAATTCGGCATCCGTCGTCCCGGTCGGGAACCGCCCGGCGCGACAACGTAATTCGAGGCGAGAGGCCTTCGACGTGGCAGCACCGCAGAACTACCTCGCAGTCATCAAGGTCATCGGTGTCGGCGGCGGTGGTGTCAATGCCATCAACCGGATGATCGAGGTCGGCCTCAAGGGCGTCGAGTTCATCGCCATCAACACCGATGCCCAGGCCCTGTTGATGAGCGACGCCGACGTCAAGCTGGACGTCGGCCGTGAACTCACCCGCGGACTCGGGGCGGGCGCCAACCCGGCCGTCGGCCGGAAGGCCGCCGAGGACCACCGCGAAGAGATCGAAGAGGTCCTCAAGGGGGCCGACATGGTCTTCGTGACCGCCGGTGAGGGCGGCGGCACCGGTACCGGCGGCGCGCCCGTCGTGGCCAACATCGCCCGCTCGCTGGGCGCCCTCACCATCGGCGTGGTCACGCGCCCGTTCACCTTCGAGGGACGGCGCCGCGCCAACCAGGCCGAGGACGGCATCGCGGAGCTGCGCGAAGAGGTCGACACCCTCATCGTGATCCCCAACGACCGGCTGCTGTCCATCTCGGACCGCCAGGTCTCGGTCCTGGACGCGTTCAAGTCCGCCGACCAGGTCCTGCTCTCCGGTGTCCAGGGCATCACCGACCTCATCACCACCCCCGGTCTGATCAACCTCGACTTCGCCGACGTCAAGTCGGTCATGTCCGAGGCCGGTTCGGCCCTCATGGGCATCGGCTCGGCCCGCGGCGACGACCGCGCGGTGGCCGCCGCCGAGATGGCGATCTCCTCGCCGCTGCTGGAGGCGTCCATCGACGGCGCCCGGGGCGTCCTGCTCTCCATCTCCGGCGGCTCCGACCTCGGCCTGTTCGAGATCAACGAGGCGGCCCAGCTGGTCAGCGAGGCCGCCCACCCCGAGGCCAACATCATCTTCGGCGCGGTCATCGACGACGCCCTCGGCGACGAGGTGCGGGTCACCGTGATCGCGGCCGGGTTCGACGGCGGCCAGCCCCCGGCCCGCCGGGACAACGTCCTGGGCTCGTCCTCGGCGTCCTCTTCCGCCAACTCCTCGTCCCAGCGCCGCGAGGAGGCCGCTCCGCCGCGTCAGCAGCAGCCGGAGAGCCGCCCGAGCTTCGGCTCGCTGGGCAGCGTGACCCCGAAGGAGGAGCCGGAGCCGACCCCCGAGCCGGTGGTCGAGATCCCGGTGGCCCCGCCGGTGCCGCAGTCCCGTACCTACGCGGACAGCGCGGCCGAGGAGCTGGACGTGCCGGACTTCCTGAAGTGATAGGACAGCGCGGACACGTGAGCGGCGCCCACTTCGCCTTCACCGACAGGTGGGGCGGGGTGAGCGCCGCTCCGTATGCGGAGCTCAACCTCGGCGGCGCGGTCGGCGACGACCCCGGCGCCGTGATGACCAACCGCGAACTCGCCGCCAAGGCGGCCGGGGTCGACCCGGCGCGGGTGGTCTGGATGAACCAGGTGCACGGCGCCGAGGTGGCGGTCGTGGAGGAGCCCTGGGGCGAGCGCCCGGTGCCGGAGGTCGACGCGCTCGTCACCGCCCGGCGTGGACTCGCCCTCGCCGTCCTCACCGCCGACTGCGTACCGGTCCTGCTCGCCGACCCCGTGGCGGGCGTCGTCGCGGCGGCGCACGCGGGACGGCCCGGCATGCTCGCCGGGGTCGTCCCGGCCGCCGTACGCGCCATGACCGCGCTCGGCGCCGAGCCCGGCCGCATCGTCGCCCGCACCGGACCCGCCGTGTGCGGCCGGTGCTACGAGGTGCCGGAGGCGATGCGCGCCGAGGTGGCCGCTGCCGAACCGGCGGCGCACGCCGAGACGAGCTGGGGCACTCCGGCCGTCGACGTGAGCGCCGGAGTGCACGCGCAGCTCGACCGGCTCGGAGTGCGCGACCGGGAGCGATCCCCGGTGTGCACAAGGGAGTCGGACGATCACTTCTCGTACCGCCGCGACCGCGCCACGGGGCGGCTCGCCGGCTATGTGTGGCTGGACTGATGGGGCATGACGGACCGTAGGACCGAACTCGCCGGGAATCTGGCGAAGGTTGAGGAACGCATCGCCGCCGCGTGCGCGGCCGCGGGGCGGGCACGGGAAGAGGTGACCCTGATCGTGGTCACCAAGACCTACCCGGCCGACGACGTGAGGCTGCTCGCGGAGTTGGGGGTGCGTCAGGTCGCCGAGAACCGGGACCAGGACGCTGCCCCGAAGCACGCCGAGTGTGCGGAACTGCCGCTGGAATGGCACTTCGTGGGCCAGTTGCAGACCAACAAAGTGCGCTCCGTGGCCGGTTATGCCGATGTCGTGCAGTCGGTCGACCGGGACCGGCTCGTCACCGCGCTGTCCAAGGAGGCCGTGCGGGCCGGGCGCGAGATCGGCTGTCTCATCCAGGTCGCGCTGGACGCGGGGGCGAGCGGCCGGGGCGAGCGCGGCGGGATCGCGCCCGACGGGATCGGCGAGTTGGCCGACCTGATCGCCCGTTCGCCCGGACTGCGGCTGGACGGCCTGATGACCGTCGCGCCGCTCACCGGGGAGTACGCGGGACGCGAACGCGCGGCGTTCGAACGCCTCGTGGATTTGTCGACCGACCTGCGCCGGACCCATCCTGCTGCGACCATGGTGTCAGCGGGGATGAGCGCGGACCTCGAGGAGGCCGTCGCGGCCGGGGCGACACATGTACGCGTCGGCAGCGCGGTACTCGGAGTCCGTGCCAGGCTCGGGTAACGTCGCCAAGAAGTCGGACCACAGCAGAAAATATGGTCAATGTCCGCCGAAAGCGGATGCAACGACCGAGTGGATCGCGGGCACTTGGCAGTCGTCACCCGATCCACCACAGAGCGGAGGACTCAGAGCATGGCCGGCGCGATGCGCAAGATGGCGGTCTACCTCGGCCTCGTGGAGGACGATGGGTACGACGGCCGGGGTTTCGACCCCGATGACGACTTCGAGCCCGAACTGGACCCGGAGCCCGAGCGGGACCACCGACGGCACGAGCCGACTCACCAGTCGCACAGTGCACATGTGTCCCAAAGGGATGAATCGGTGCGAGTGGTGCAGCCTCCGGCGCAACGCGAACCGGTGTCCCATTCCCCGGCGCTGACCGCGGAATCGGGGCGCCCGGCGCGCATCGCGCCCGTGGCGTCCATCACACAAGAACGTCAGTCCCTGGAGAAGAACGCACCGGTGATCATGCCCAAGGTCGTGTCGGAACGAGAGCCGTACCGCATCACCACGCTGCACCCGCGGACCTACAACGAGGCCCGTACCATCGGGGAACACTTCCGCGAGGGCACCCCGGTGATCATGAATCTGACCGAGATGGACGACACCGACGCGAAGCGACTTGTCGACTTTGCGGCGGGTTTGGTGTTTGGACTTCACGGCAGTATCGAACGGGTGACGCAGAAGGTCTTCCTGTTGTCTCCTGCTAACGTCGATGTCACGGCGGAGGACAAGGCCCGCATCGCAGAGGGCGGGTTCTTCAACCAGAGCTGAAGACGCACCACCGGAAGACGCACGGAACAGGGGAGAGGGAAGCACAACCATGAGCGTGTTCGCGCAGGTGATCTACATCGCGCTGATGGTGTTTCTCGTCGTCCTGATCTTCCGGCTGGTCATGGACTACGTCTTCCAGTTCGCCCGCTCGTGGCAACCCGGCAAGGCGATGGTGGTCGTACTGGAGGCCACCTACACTGTCACCGATCCACCGTTGAAGCTTCTGCGGCGGTTCATCCCGCCGTTGCGGCTCGGGGGCGTGGCACTCGACCTGTCCTTCTTCGTTCTGATGATCATCGTCTACATCCTCATCTCCGTGGCGGGGAGCTTCGTGCGATGAGGGTGGACGATACGGTCTTGCCGACTGCCGATGACTACGTTGAGGTGAAGAGATGCCGTTGACCCCCGAGGACGTGCGGAACAAGCAGTTCACGACCGTCCGCCTCCGAGAAGGCTATGACGAGGACGAGGTCGATGCCTTCCTCGACGAGGTCGAAGGCGAACTGACCCGTCTTCTCCGCGAGAACGAGGATCTGCGCGCCAAGCTGGCCGCCGCCACGCGGGCCGCCGCGCAGAACCAGCAGAACATGCGCAAGCCTCCGGACCAGCAGGACCAGCAGCAGCAGGGCATGCGCGGTCCGGGCGCCCCGGTACCCGCCGGGATATCGGGCCCGCCGCAGCAGCAGATGGGTGGCCCCATGGGTGGCCCGCCCCAGCTGCCGAGCGGTGCCCCGCAGCTCCCCGCCGGTCCCGGCGGACAGGGCGGCCCGCAGGGTCCCGGCCCCATGGGCCAGGGCCAGATGGGCCCCGGCGGCCCGATGGGCCAGGGTCAGGGACAGATGGGCCAGGGCCAGATGGGTCCCGGTCCGATGGGCCAGGGTCCGATGGGCGGCCAGGGGCAGATGGGCCAGGGCCCCGGCCCCATGGGTCAGGGTCCCGGTCCGATGGGCCAGGGTCCGATGGGCGGTCAGCCGCCCATGCCGCAGCAGATGGGCGGCCCCATGGGCGGTCCGATGGGCGGCCCCGGCATGCCCGGTCAGGGTGGCCCCGGCGGCGACAGCGCCGCGCGTGTCCTCTCGCTGGCCCAGCAGACCGCCGACCAGGCGATCGCCGAGGCCCGCTCCGAGGCCAACAAGATCGTCGGTGAGGCCCGCAGCCGCGCCGAGGGTCTGGAGCGCGACGCCCGTGCCAAGGCCGACGCCCTGGAGCGGGACGCGCAGGAGAAGCACCGCGTGGCCATGGGCTCCCTGGAGTCCGCGCGCGCCACGCTGGAGCGCAAGGTCGAGGACCTGCGTGGCTTCGAGCGCGAGTACCGGACGCGTCTGAAGTCGTACCTGGAGTCGCAGCTGCGTCAGCTGGAGACCCAGGCCGACGACTCGCTCGCTCCGCCGCGTACTCCGTCCGCCCCGTCCCTCCCGCCGTCCCCGGCGCCCTCGATGGCTCCGGCAGGCGCGAGTGCCCCGTCCTACGGCGGTGGCAACCAGGGCATGGGTGGCCCCCAGTCGCCCGCCGGTCCGTCCTACGGCGGCCAGCAGCAGATGACGCCGGCCATGACCCAGCCGATGGCTCCGGTCCGGCCGCAGGGCCCGTCCCCGATGGGTCAGGCTCCCTCGCCGATGCGCGGGTTCCTGATCGACGAGGACGACAACTGACGGCGGCGCACGGCCACTAGTACGCCTCAGGCGTCGGCAGCGTTCAGGGCGGCCCCCGGACTTAAGGTCCGGGGGCCGCCCTGTTTTACGCGCGTTGCAGGGGATTGCTGATCCAGTCGACGTTCAGGCCAACCAACCCAGGGGCGCGGGGAACTGCGCGACCAGCCACCACGCACCCGCACCCGGCAAACAGCAACGGCGGCCCCCTGCGGAAGCCGCCGTTGCTGTACGCCGAGAGTTACATCTTCCGCAGACGGAACGTCAGGGACAGCCCCTCGTCCGTGAACGCGTCGCCATAGCTCTCATCCGCCTCGCCCTGGGCGAAGTCCGTGGCGAGAACCTCCTCCGCGATGAGCCCCGAGTGCTCGGACAGCGCCGCCACGACCACGGGGTCACCCGCGGTCCAACGCAGAGCGATCCGGTCCGCCACGTCGAGCCCACTGTTCTTGCGGGCCTCCTGGATCAGCCGGATCGCGTCACGCGCGAAGCCCGCCTGCCGCAGCTCCTCCGTGATCTCCAGGTCGAGCGCCACCGTCGCACCGGAGTCGGAAGCCACCGACCACCCCTCACGCGGCGTCTCCGTGATGATCACCTCGTCCGGGGCGAGAGCAACCGTCTCCCCGTCGACCTCGACCGAGGCCGTGCCCTCACGCAGCGCCAGCGACAGCGCGGCCGCGTCGGCGGCGGCGACCGCCTTGGCCACGTCCTGCACCCGCTTGCCGAACCGCTTGCCGAGCGCGCGGAAGTTGGCCTTGGCGGTGGTGTCCACCAGGGAGCCGCCGACCTCGGACAGCGAGGCCACGGACTCGACGTTCAGCTCCTCGGTGATCTGCGCGCGCAGCTCCGGGCCGAGGGTGTCGAAGCCCGCCACGCCGACCAGGGCGCGGGAGAGCGGCTGACGCGTCTTGACGCCCGACTCGGCACGCGTGGCGCGGCCCAGCTCCACCAGCCGCCGGACCAGCACCATCCGCTGGGACAGCTCCGGGTCGATCGCCGACAGGTCGGCCTCCGGCCAGGTGGAGAGGTGGACCGACTCCGGGGCATCCGGGGTGACGGGCACGATCAGGTCCTGCCAGACCCGCTCGGCGATGAACGGGGTGATCGGCGCCATCAGCTGGGTGACCGTCTCGACCACCTCGTGCAGCGTGCGCAGCGCGGCCTTGTCGCCCTGCCAGAACCGGCGGCGCGAGCGGCGCACGTACCAGTTCGACAGGTCGTCCACGAACGCGGAGAGCAGCTTTCCGGCGCGCTGGGTGTCGTACGCCTCCAGTGCCTTGGTCACCTGGTCGGTGAGGGCGTGGAGTTCGGACAGCAGCCAGCGGTCGAGCAGCGGGCGGTCGGCCGGGGCCGGGTCCGCCTCGCTCGGCGCCCAGCCGGAGGTACGGGCGTACAGCGCCTGGAAGGCGACGGTGTTCCAGTACGTCAGGAGCGTCTTGCGGACGACCTCCTGGATGGTGCCGTGGCCGACCCGGCGGGCCGCCCAGGGGGAGCCGCCGGCCGCCATGAACCAGCGCACCGCGTCCGCGCCGTGCTGGTCCATGAGCGGGATGGGCTCCAGGGTGTTGCCCAGGTGCTTGGACATCTTGCGGCCGTCCTCGGCGAGGATGTGGCCGAGGCACACGACGTTCTCGTAGGAGGACTCGTCGAACACCAGGGTGCCGATGGCCATCAGGGTGTAGAACCAGCCGCGGGTCTGGTCGATGGCCTCGGAGATGAACTGCGCCGGGTACCGGCTCTCGAACAGCTCCTTGTTCTTGTGCGGGTAGCCCCACTGCGCGAACGGCATCGAACCCGAGTCGTACCAGGCGTCGATGACCTCCGGCACGCGCGTGGCGGTGTCGCCGCACTCGGGGCAGGGGAAGGTCACCGCGTCGATGAACGGGCGGTGCGGGTCCAGGCCCGTTTGGTCGGTGCCGGTCAGCTCGCTCAGCTCGGCGCGGGAGCCGACCACGGTCAGGTGGTCGTTGTCGCAGCGCCAGACGGGCAGCGGGGTGCCCCAGTAGCGGTTGCGGGACAGCGCCCAGTCAATGTTGTTGCTCAGCCAGTCGCCGAAGCGGCCGTGCTTGACCGTCTCCGGGAACCAGTTGGTGCCCTCGTTCTCCGCGAGCATCCGGTCCTTGACGGCGGTGGTGCGGATGTACCAGGACGGCTGGGCGTAGTACAGCAGCGCGGTGTGGCAGCGCCAGCAGTGCGGGTAGCTGTGCTCGTAGGGCAGGTGGCGGAAGAGCAGGCCGCGCTCGTTCAGGTCCTCGGTGAGCTTCTCGTCGGCCTTCTTGAAGAAGACGCCGCCGACGAGCGGGACGTCCTCCTCGAAGGTGCCGTCGGGGCGGACCGGGTTGACCACCGGCAGGCCGTAGGCGCGGCAGACCTTGAGGTCGTCGTCACCGAAGGCGGGGGACTGGTGGACCAGACCGGTGCCGTCCTCGGTGGTGACGTACTCCGCGTTGACGACGTAGTGCGCGGGCTCGGGGAACTCCACCAGCTCGAACGGGCGCTGGTAGGTCCAGCGCTCCATCTCGGCGCCGGTGAAGGACTGGCCGGTGGGCTCCCAGCCCTCGCCGAGGGCCTTCTCCACCAGCGGCTCGGCGACGACGACCTTCTCCGTGCCGTCGGTGGCGACGACGTACGTGACCTCGGGGTGGGCGGCGACCGCCGTGTTGGACACCAGGGTCCACGGGGTCGTCGTCCACACCAGCAGGGACGCCTCACCGGCGAGCGGGCCGGAGGTGAGCGGGAAGCGGACGTAGACGGAGGGGTCCACGACCGTCTCGTAGCCCTGGGCCAGCTCGTGGTCGGAGAGGCCGGTGCCGCAGCGGGGGCACCAGGGGGCGACGCGGTGGTCCTGGACCAGCAGGCCCTTGTCGAAGATCTGCTTCAGCGACCACCAGACCGAGTCGATGTACTCGGGGTCCATCGTGCGGTACGGGTCCTCGAGGTCCGTCCAGTACCCCATGCGGGTGGTCAGCTCGGCGAAGGCGTCCGTGTGCCGGGTCACCGACTCGCGGCACTTGGCGTTGAAGTCGGCGATGCCGTACGCCTCGATGTCCTTCTTGCCGGAGAAGCCCAGCTCCTTCTCGACCGCCAGCTCGACCGGCAGACCGTGGCAGTCCCAGCCCGCCTTGCGGCCGACGTGGTAGCCGCGCATGGTGCGGAAGCGGGGGAAGACGTCCTTGAAGACGCGGGCCTCGATGTGGTGGGCGCCCGGCATGCCGTTCGCGGTCGGCGGGCCCTCGTAGAACACCCACTCGGGGCGGCCCTCGGACTGCTCCAGGGTCTTGGCGAAGATCTTCTGGTCGCGCCAGAAGTCGAGCACGGCGTGCTCAAGCGCGGGCAGGTCGACCTGGGCGGGCACCTGGCGGTACGTCGGCGCTGTCATCTGCGAGCATCCTCCAACGGAACTTGCTGCCTTCCGTCGGAGGGACGAGAGCGTTCTTCCTGTTCACGCCGTGTGCGGCGCGCTCCCGCGGTACCACCCTCCTTGGCCCCCGTCGTGCGCCCGCACGGCGGTGAGCCCCCTCATTGGGGTCGCGAAGCCGGTTCTACTCGCCCCAGGGGGCTTTCCTCCGGCGGCTCCGGGGTGATCTTCACATCGCGCTCGCCACCGGGCTTCCACCGACCCCGGCTCGCTCTGGGCTGCGATACGACGCTACTCGTCCCCATCCACGCTTCTCGCTCCGCCCAGTGTACGGCGCCGGGCGGACAGTGGCCGACCGCTTTTTCCGGGCCGGTGACGCGACCCGAATGGCGGCGGGGGCGGGAGTGACGGGTTACGGGCCGGGGAGCTGGGCACAACGGATGCAGGTCTGCTGCGCGGGGGGCGCGGGGCGGGCGAATCGGGCGGCGTGCCCCGTTGCCGCGGGACCCAAGTCGATTTATCGTCCCAGCACGATTCGCCTGCAATCTCACGTATGTGAAGGGGCCGCGGCCATGGTGGCGAAGAAGACCTCCGGCGGTTCGGCGGAAAGGGGGAGCGGGCGGGCCAGGGCGGCTTCCGCCGGGAAGAAGGCCGTCGGTAAGGAGGCGCCCGTGGAGAAGGCGCCCGGCAGGACCGCGGCCGGGAAGCAGGCGGCTGCCAAGGAGGCCGCGGGCGACAAGCGGACGGCCGCCAAGAAGGCCGCGGCCAAGAAGGCTCCCGCCAAGAAGACGGCGGCGGCCGCCGGGGCCCCGAAGAGTTCCGCGCCGGTCCGTGAGGGCGGCGCGGGGAAGACCACTGCCAGGAAGGCGTCCGCTGGGCGGGCGGCCGGTGAGAAGACGGGCGGCGAGACGGTGACTCCCAGAAAGACGGCCGCCAAGGCCACCGCCGCCGAGGCGGCGACCCCCCAGGGCACGACGGCCGGGAAAGCGGCCGCCAGGAAGACGAGCACCAAGAAGACGAGCGCCAAGAAGACCGTCGCCAAGAAGGCGGCCACCAAGAAGGCGGCCGCCGACAAGACGGCCACCAAGAAGACAGCTGCCCAGAAGGCCGCCCCCAAGAAGGCGGCCGAGAAGAGCACGGCCAAGAAGACGGGAGCCACGAGGGTGGTTGCGAAGAAGACCCCTGGCACGGCCACGGTGGAGCAGGACGCCCTGCCCAAGGCGCGCCTGGCCGCCGCCGAACCCGGCGATCTGGCCGTACGCCCCGGCGAGGACCCCTGGACCCCTCAGGAGGTCGCCGAGGCCCGCGCGGAGCTGGCCGCCGAGGCGGACCGGCTGGACACGGAGATCACCTCCTCCGAGGCGTCCCTGGTCGGCATGATGCGCGACTCGGCGGACGGCGCGGGCGACGACGAGGCCGACACCGGCAGCAAGAACATCACCCGCGAGCACGAGCTGGCCCTCGCCGCCAACGCGCGCGAGATGCTCACCCAGACCGAGCGCGCCCTCGAACGCCTGGACGCGGGCACCTACGGCCTGTGCGAAAGCTGCGGCAACCCGATCGGCAAGGCCCGCATGCAGGCGTTCCCCCGGGCCACCCTGTGCGTGGAGTGCAAGCAGAAGCAGGAACGCCGCTCCTGACCTCCGGGTCCGCTCTCCGCCGCCGTGGGGGGCGTGCCGTACTCTCTCCTCAGTCAGGCACCTAGGTTGAGGGACTCACGTGGCAGAGGCGGAGCGCATCATCGGTACGCCGGACACTCCGGAGGACAGCGGGGAGCGGGCCGAGGCCCCGGCGCGGCGGACCGGGCGCGGCCGCCGGATCGCCGTGCTCTTCGCGGTGGCCGTGTTCGCCTACGCCCTCGACCTCGGCAGCAAGCTGCTGGTGGTGGCGAAGCTGGAGCACCACGCCCCGATCCAGCTCGTCGGCGACCTCCTGGAGCTGCACGCCATCCGCAACCCCGGTGCCGCCTTCGGCTTCGGGGCGGCCTTCACGATCATCTTCACGGTGATCGCGGCCGCCGTGATCGCGGTGATCATCCGGCTGGCCCGCAAGCTCTACAGCACCCCCTGGGCCATCGCGCTCGGCCTGCTGCTCGGCGGTGCCCTCGGCAACCTCACCGACCGGATCTTCCGCGCCCCCGGCGTCTTCCAGGGCGAGGTCGTCGACTTCATCGCGCCCCGCGGCTTCGCCGTGTTCAACCTGGCGGACTCCGCGATCGTCTGCGGCGGCATCCTGATCGTGCTGCTGTCCTTCCGCGGCCTGGACCCGGACGGCACCGTCCACAAGGACTGACGCCCTCCCGCACCGGTTTTCCACAGGCTCGGTCGGCGCCTTCTCACCCGTCCGGCATACTCGACGGGTGAGCACGATTCCCGAGATCCGAACCCTGCCCGTGCCCGACGGCCTGGAGGGCGAGCGTGTCGACGCCGCCATCTCCCGGATGTTCGGCTTCTCCCGCACCAAGGCGGCGGAGCTGGCCGCGGCCGGCAAGGTCCAGGTCGACGGCTCCGTGGTGGGCAAGTCCGAGCGGGTGCACGGCGGGGCCTGGCTGGAGGTCGAGATGCCGCAGGCACCGGCCCCCGTCCAGATCGTCGCCGAGCCCGTCGAGGGCATGGAGATCGTGTACGACGACGATGACGTGGTCGTCATCGTCAAGCCCGTCGGCGTGGCCGCGCACCCCTCGCCCGGCTGGACCGGCACCACCGTCATCGGCGGTCTCGCCGCCGCCGGGTACCGGATCTCCACCTCCGGCGCCGCCGAGCGCCAGGGCATCGTGCACCGGCTCGACGTCGGCACCTCGGGGCTGATGGTGGTCGCCAAGTCCGAGCGCGCGTACACCTCGCTCAAGCGCCAGTTCAAGGAGCGCACGGTCGACAAGCGCTACCACACCCTCGTCCAGGGCCACCCGGACCCGACGAGCGGCACCATCGACGCCCCCATCGGCCGCCACCCCCAGCACGACTACAAGTGGGCGGTCATCGCCGAGGGCAAGCCGTCGGTGACGCACTACGACCTCATCGAGGCGTTCCGCTCCGCCTCCCTGCTGGACGTGAAGCTGGAGACGGGCCGCACCCACCAGATCCGCGTCCACATGTCCGCCCACCGCCACCCCTGCGTCGGCGACCTGACCTACGGCGCCGACCCCACGCTCTCCAAGCGGCTGGGGCTGGAGCGCCAGTGGCTGCACGCGGTCCGGCTCGGCTTCGAGCACCCGGGGGACGGCATGTGGGTTGAGTTCGAGAGCGACTACCCCGAGGACCTCAGCCGGGCCCTCGACCGGGTCCGGGAGGAGACGTACGCGTGAGCGCGCCGTACACCGTCCGCGTCGCCGAGGACCCCGCCGACCGTGAGGCGTGCTTCACGGTCCGCAAGGACGTCTTCGTCGCCGAGCAGGGCGTCCCGGAGGACATCGAGTACGACGCGTACGACGCCACGGCCGTGCATGTGCTGGCGATGGGCGGGGACGGCGTGCCGCTCGGCACCGGTCGGCTGCTGCACGGCGAGGCGGCCGCAGGCAAGACCGGCGGGGACGCCTCGGTGGGCTCGCTGGGCCGACTCGCGGTGACCCGGCGGGCGCGCGGTCTCGGTGTCGGCGCGGCCCTGGTGCGGGCCATCGAGGACGCGGCCCGGGACCTTGGCCTGACCGCCGTCGACCTGCACGCCCAGACGCAGGCCCTCGGTTTCTACGAGCGCCTCGGCTACACCGCGTACGGCCCCGAGTTCATGGACGCCGGGATCGCGCACCGGGCGATGCGCCGCCCGCTCGGGCCCGCGTAGGACTGCCGTACGAGGGCGGGCCGCTGAGCGGCCGGAAGCGGCCGACGTGGCAGTCTGGAGGCTTGCGGTGATCGTTTACCTCCGGAGAGCGCTACGTGGATCAGCTGGCCCTGTTGTTCGTGATCCTGCTCGCCGCCCTGGTGAGCGTCCCGGTGGGCGAATACTTCGGGCTGCCCGCGCCGGTGCTGATGACGCTGTTCGGCGGGGTGCTCGCCGTGCTGCCCTTCGTGCCCAACGTCGACATCCCGCCCGACCTGATCCTGCCCGCCCTGCTGCCCCCGCTGCTCTACGCGGCGGTGCGGCGCACCTCCTGGCGGCAGTTCGCGGCGAACGTCCGGCCGATCTTCCTGCTGGCCGTCGCCCTGGTCTTCGTGACCACGATCTGTGTCGCCGCGGTCGCCCACGCCATAGTGCCGGGCCTGCCGGTCGCCGCCGCGGTGGCGCTGGGCGCGCTGATCGCCCCGCCCGACCCGGTCGCCGCGACCGCCGTCGCCGGGCAGCTCGGGCTGCCGCGCCGCCTGATCTCCATCCTGGAGGGCGAGGGGCTGTTCAACGACGTCACCGCGATCGTGCTCTACCACGTGGCCATCGCGGCCGCGATCAGCGGTGAGTTCTCGCCCTGGGAAGCCGGGCTCGACCTGGTGCTCTCCGCGGTCGTCGCCGTCGTCATCGGCCTGGCCCTCGGCTGGGGCGCCAACAAGCTGATGTCCCTGCTCGGCGACGCCACCCTCCAGATCGGCCTCACCCTGCTGGTGCCGTACGCCTCCTACGTGCTCGCCGAGGAGCTGCACGGCTCGGGTGTGCTCGCGGTGCTCACCACCGCCCTGTTCCTCTCCGAGTACGCCAGCGACGCCGACGACGTGATGACCCGGCTGGCCGGGCACACCTTCTGGGACATCATCGACACCCTGGTCACCGGTGTCGCCTTCGGGCTGATCGGCCTCGAACTGCACAACGCCGTCCGCACCGCCTCCGGCCGCTGGAGCGAGCTGGTCGGCTGGGCGGCGGCGGTCGCGGCCGTCGTGATCCTGGTCCGGCTGCTCTGGCTGCTGCCCGCGACCTGGCTGACCAAGCGGCTGCACGCCCGGCGGGACATCGACGAGGAGATCCCGGTCGGCTGGCGGGAGACCGTGGTGATGTGGTGGTCCGGGATGCGCGGGGTGGCCTCGGTGGCGCTGGCCCTCGCCGTCCCGCTCACCACCGAGGACGGCGGGCCCTTCCCGGACCGGGACATCATCGTCTTCATCGCCTTCGGGGTGATCATCGCCACCCTGGTGCTCCAGGGGCTCACCCTGCCCCGGCTGGTGCGCAAGCTCGGGGTGAAGGCCGACTCCGAGCGGGAGAAGGACTTCGAGAAGGATCTCGCCGTCCGCGCGACCAAGGCCGCGCGGCGCAAGCTGCGGGAGATCGAGCAGGTCGAGGACCTCCCCGAGGAGCTGTCCGAGCAGATGCTGCGGCGCGCCTTCGACATCGGCATCCGCATCAGCCCCGACATGGGCGAGGAGGAGCGCAAGGAGGCCCACCAGAAGCGGGCCCGGCGCCTGAAGCGGGTGCGGCAGATCCAGTCGGAGATGATGAGCGCCGCCCGCCACGAGGTGCTCGCGGCGCGCAGCGAGCCGGGGGCGGACCCGGAGATCGTGGACCGCGTGCTGCGCCATCTCGACGTACGCAGCCTGCGCTGAGCCGCCCCCGGCTCCTCGAGGTCTGGCTACACGCGGCCGGTGCGCGGGAACTCGTACGCCTTGCGCAGGGTGGCCCGGTCGGGGGAGGGGATCTGGTACGGGGCCTGCGCCGCGTCGGAGGTGTTGACGCGGGGGAGCGCGTACGGGTGCTCGGCGGACAGCCACGCGATCATCTGCTCGCGGACCGTGACCCGGACCGTCCAGATGTCGTCCGCGTCCTTCGCGGTCACCAGGGCCCGCACCTCGATGGTGTTGGCGGTCGTGTCGGTCACCACCAGCCCGTAGGAACGGCCGTCCCAGGCCGCGCAGTGGCGCAGGATGTCGCGGAGCTTCTCCCGCATCGCCTCCACCGGCGCGCTGTGGTCGAGGTACCAGAAGACGGTGCCGGTCATCTGCGGGGTGCCCCGCGACCAGTTCTCGAACGGGCGCGAGGTGAAGTATGAGACCGGCATGGTGATCCGGCGCTCGTCCCAGGTCCGCACGGTCAGGAAGGTCAGGGTGATCTCCTCGACGGTGCCCCACTCGCCGTCCACCACCACGGTGTCGCCGATGCGCACCATGTCGCCGAAGGCGATCTGCAGCCCGGCGAACAGGTTGGACAGCGTCGACTGGGCCGCGACACCGGCCACGATGCCGAGGATGCCCGCCGAGGCCAGCAGCGAGGCACCGGCCGCGCGCATCTCCGGGAACGTCAGCAGCATCGCCGCCACCCCGACCACCCCGACCGTCGCGGACACCACCCGCATGATCAGCGTCACCTGGGTGCGCACCCGGCGTACCCGCGCGGGGTCCCGGTGCATCCGGGCGTAGCGGCTGTACGAGGTCTCCACGACGGCGCCCGCGATGCCGATGACGAGCCAGGCGGTCGACCCGATCAGCACCAGGGTCAGGGTCTGGCCGATGCCGACCCGGTGGTCGCGCAGCCAGGGCACCTGGGCGTAGGACCCTCTGAGCAGGGCGGCGAGCAGGACGAGCTGGTAGGGGATGCGGCAACGGCGCAGCAAGCCCCAGAGCGGGGTCTCGCCGTGCCGTTCGTCGGCCTTGCGCAGCAGCAGGTCGGTGGCCCAGCCGAGCAGCACGGTGAGCGCGACGGCACCGCCGACCACGGCCAGGGGTCGGATGACGTTCTCCATGAGGGGGAACGTAACCGCCCTGTGCCGTCATGAACCTGTGTGTTCGGTCTCGCACCGGGTGGGCGGGCCGCGCCGGTAACGCCCTGACCAGGTGCGGCTGGCACCATGGGCGCATGAACATCATGCTCTTTCACTCCGCCTACGGGCTCACCCCCGCGGTGCGCGACGCGGCGGACCGGCTGCGCGCGGCCGGTCACGAGGTGTGGACGCCGGACCTCTTCGAGGGCCGCACCTTCGACTCGGTCGAGGAAGGCATGGAGTACCAGCAGTCGGTGGGCACGGAGGAACTGCTCAAGCGGGCCGTGCTGGCCGTCGCCCCCTACTCCGACCGCGGGCTGGTCTACTCGGGGTTCTCGCTCGGCGGCTCCGTCGCGCAGACCCTCGCCCTCGGCGACGACAAGGCCCGCGGGCTGCTGCTCCTCCAGGGCACCTCGGACATCGCGGCCAACGCGCACGTGGACGAACTGCCGGTGCAGCTGCACGTCGCCGAGCCCGACCCGTTCGAGACGGACGACTGGCTGAGCGCCTGGTACCTCCAGATGGGCCGCGCGGGCGCGGACGTGGAGGTCTACCGCTACCCCGGCGCCGGTCACCTCTACATGGACCGGGACCTGCCCGACTACGACGCCGAGGCCGCCGAGGCCACCTGGCGGGTGGCGCTCGGCTTCCTCGACAGCCTGTGAGCGGCCCCTACACCGGGCTGTAGCTCCGCTCGACCTTCTGGGTGCCGCTGCGGGTGCGGTACGAACGCGCCCACGCCGACGTGGCGTTCGGGTTCGTACGGTCGGAGATGACGTAGTAGTCCATCTGCGCCCGCTCGGCGGTGATGTCGAGGACGCCGTAGCCGTGGCGGTCGGTGTCGACCCAGTGGACGTGCCGGTTGGCGGCCTGGATGACCGGCGCGGCGACCGCCGAGACGCTGCCCTCGGGCACCTTCACGATGTCGTCGAGGTTGTCCGAGGTGAGCGAGGTGACCACGAACTCCGTGGCCGCCGACGCCGACAGCGGGTAGGTGCCCGCGTCGTAGGGCACGTCGTTGGCCCACGCCATGTGGATGTCACCGGTGAGGAAGACGATGTTGCCGATGGCGTTGGTCTTGAGGTGGGCGAGGAGTTCGCGCCGGTCGTCGGTGTAGCCGTCCCACTGGTCGGTGTTGACGGCGATGCCCTCCTGCGGCAGCCCGAGGAGCTTCGCCAGCGGCCGGAGCAGGTCGGCGGAGAGCGCGCCTACCGCGAACGGCGAGATCATCACCGAGTTGCCGACCAGCCGCCACTTGGTGTCGGACGCCTTCAACCCGGCCTTCAGCCAGTCCAGTTGGGCCCGCCCGGTGAGCGTGCGGTCCGGGTCGTCGACCGCACCGGAGGCGGTGGCCGCCTGCTGGGAGCGGAACGAGCGCAGGTCCAGCAGGGACAGATCCGCGAGCTTGCCGAAGCGCAGCCTGCGGTACGTGGTGCCCGCCAGCGCCGGGCGGACCGGCATCCACTCGAAGTACGCCTGCTTCGCGGCCGCCTGACGGGCCGCCCACGCGCCCTCGGCGCCCTCGGTGTGGTTGGCGGCGCCGCCCGCCCAGGCGTTGTCCGCGAACTCGTGGTCGTCCCAGATGGCGACGACCGGCGCGGCCAGGTGCAGCGCCTGGAGGTCGGGGTCGGTCTTGTAGGTGGCGTGCCGTATCCGGTAGTCGGCCAGGGTGAGGATCTCGTGCGTGGGGGAGTGCGGGCGGACGACGGTGCCCCGGGTGCCGTACTCGCCGGTGCCGTACTCGTAGACGTAGTCGCCCAGGTGCAGCCAGGCGTCCAGGTCGCCGCGGGCCGCGAGGTGGCGGTAGGGGCTGAAGTAGCCCGCCTCCCAGTTGGCGCAGGAGACCACGCCGAAGCGCAGACCGGGTACGACGGCGTCGGCGGCGGGCGCGGTGCGGGTGCGGGCCACGGGGGAGTCGGCGCCGCCGCTGGTGAAGCGGAACCAGTAGTCGGTGCCCGGCTGCAGGCCGCGGATATCGGCCTTCACCGTGTGGTCGGTGGCCGCCGTGGCGGTGGTTGAGCCGGTGGCGACGACCGAGGTGAACGCCTTGTCGCGGGCGACGACCCAGCCGACCTCGGTGTCCGGGCCGACCCCGGAGCCGGGCAGGGCCTCGGGCACCGGGGTCACCCGCGTCCAGAGCAGGACGCCGTCGGGCAGCGGGTCGCCGGAGGCGACACCGTGGCGGAAGACGGGGGCCGCGGTGGCGGCGCGGGCCGGGAGGGCGGCGGCGAGCGGCCCGGCCAGGACGGCGGTGGCCGCCGCGGCCTTGACGACCGTACGGCGGCTGGGCGCAAGGGTGTTGCGGGCCGGAGCGGCCTCGACGGATCTGTGGGGACTGGTCACGGCCGATCAGGTTACTGATCGGTATGACCGAAGAGCGGGCGAACTCCGAAAGTTCGCCCGCTCTTCACGCGGTGACCGGCATCCGGCCGGGGCCGGTGCCGGGGATCAGCCCTTGAGGGCCTTGTTGATCGCGGTGACGAACTCGGGCTGCGTCATCGGCGCGTTCTTGCCGTCGGAGCCCGTGACCTTCTTGCCGTCCATCAGCAGCGTCGGCGTGCCCTGGAAGCCGTACTTCTTGCCGTCCACGTCGAACTTCTCGCTCATCACCAGCGCCCACTTGTCGTAGGTGCCGTCCTTCACGGCCTTCTGGAAGGCCGCGTTGCCCTTGAGCGCGGGCACGGTGTCCGCCACCTTGATCAGGTAGTCGTCGCTCTTGAACTTGTCCTCCTGCTCGTCGGGGTGGTACTTCGCCGAGTACAGCGCCGACTTGTACTTCAGGAACGCCTCCGGGTCGACGTTCAGGGCCGCGCCCAGCGCGCTGAGCGCGTTCTTGGAGCCCTCGCCCGGGATGCCGTCGTCGATGAAGGTCGCGCCGACGTACTGAACCTTGTACTTGCCCTCCGTGACGTCCTTGTCCACCGTGGCGCCGGACGCCTGCTCGAAGGCCGCGCAGACCGGGCAGCGCGGGTCCTCGTACATGGTGAGGGTCTTCTTGGCGCTGTCCTTGCCGATGACGACCGTGGTGCCGTCCTTGCCCGTGGTGTGCGCGGGCTTGACCAGGGTGGCCTTCTTGGCCGCCTCCCAGCCGCTCGGCTTGTTGTTCTGGACGACCGCGTAACCTATGCCGCCCGCGGCGGCGAGCACCGCCACCACCGACAGGCCGACGATCGCCTGCCGCTTGACCTTGTCCCGCTTGGCCTGGCGCTCGCGCTCCTGACGCAGCCGCTCACGCGCCGCCGTCTTCGCCGCCTGGGTGTTCCGCTTGCTCATAGTGGTGATCTCCATAGGGGACGCGCACATGCCGTACGCGAGGTACGTGTGCGCGGGATACGTGTGGGGGAACTGGGTCGTGCTCTGTGCCGCCCGGGGTCGCTCAGGGGCGGGCGAGCGCGAGGGAGCACGGCGGTCCGCGTCGTCCCAGGGAGTGCGCGAGGAGCAGGGTCCGCGCGGTGGCCGGACGCGGGGTGCGGCGCGGCATCCGGCGGGCCGGGGCCGTCCGGACCGTACCGGCGGCCACCGCGAGCAGCAGCGGGCGGAACGTGGTCGCGGCGACCGCCCGCACCAGCTCGGCCAGGGCCCGCTCGCCCCGTCGCAGCCAGGCGGCGGCCAGCAGCCCCACCCCGATGTGCGCGGCGAGCAGCAGCCAGGCGCCCGCCGGGTCCGTGTGCGCGAGCAGCGCGCCCGCGCGGTCCGGACCGCCGGAGACCCGGGCCAGCGGGCCGCCCAGGGCGCCGCCCCGGCACAGCAGGTCCAGGCCCACCGCGTGCAGCGGGCCGGTGACCGGGCCCCCGGCCCGGCCGTAGCAGGCGTGCTGGCCGGTGGTGAACACCGTGTCGGCGGCCAGCTCCAGCGGGATCAGCAGGGCCGCGACGGAGCCGAAGCCGCGCTCGCGGCCCGCCAGCGCGTAGGCGGCGGTGAACACCCCGGTGGCGACCGCGAGCACGGTCGCCACCGGCAGCGGGGACCGGGACAGCAGGACGTGCGACGCGGTGCTGAGCGTCACGGTGAAGGCCGTGAACAGCGCCGCGCGCACGGTTCTGAGCTGGGTCCCGGATATGTCCATGGCGAGAGGAGAGTGTGTCACGGACCGCTGTGAGGCACCCGTAAGGGGTCCGCGGGGCCCGTGCGCGGTCCTGTGGCGGCTACAGACCCGGAATCCGGCCGTTGCGGAACAGGTCCAGGAAGATCTGGTGGTCGGCACGCGCGCGGGCGCCGTACGCGTGCGCGAAGTCCACCAGCAGGGGCGCGAAGCCCTCCTCGTCGGCGGCGAGGGCGGCGTCGATGGCCCGCTCGGTGGAGAACGGCACCAGGGACTCGCCCGAGGTGGTCTCGTCCGCCGCCGCGTGCATGGTGGCCGTGGCCCGGCCGAGGTCGGCGACGACGGCCGCGATCTCCTCCGGGTCGTCGATGTCACCCCAGTCCAGGTCGACCGCGTACGGCGAGATCTCGGCCACCAGCTGGCCCGCGCCGTCCAGCTCGGTCCAGCCCAGCCACGGGTCGGCGTGCGCCTGCAGGGCGCGCTGGGAGATCACCGTGCGGTGGCCCTCGTGCTGGAAGTAACCGGCGATGGCCGGGTCCGTGATGTGCCGGGAGACGGCCGGGGTCTGGGCCTGCTTGATGTAGATCACCACATCGTTCTCCAGGGCGTCGGTCGCCCCCTCCAGCAGGATGTTGTACGAGGGCAGCCCGGCCGAGCCGATGCCGATGCCCCGCCGACCCACGACGTCCTTCACCCGGTACGACTCCGGGCGGGCCAGCGAGGTGTCCGGGAGCGTCTCCAGGTAGCCGTCGAAGGCGGCCAGCACCTTGTACCGGGTGGCCGCGTCCAGCTCGACCGAGCCGCCGCCCGGCGCGAACCGGCGCTCGAAGTCCCGGATCTCCGTCATCGACTCCAGCAGCCCGAACCGGGTCAGCGAGCGGGCGTCGCGCAGCGCGTCCAGCAGCGGGCCCTGCGCGGTGTCCAGGGTGAAGGGCGGCACCTCGTCGTCCTTGGCGCCGGTGGCCAGGGCGCGGACGCGCTCGCGGTAGGCGACCGCGTAGACCGTCACCAGCTCGGTGATCTGCTCGTCGCTGAGCGCCTTCGCGTACCCGATCAGCGCGATGGAGGCGGCGAAGCGCTTGAGGTCCCAGGTGAAGGGGCCGACGTACGCCTCGTCGAAGTCGTTGACGTTGAAGACCAGGCGGCCGTTGGAGTCCATGTAGGTGCCGAAGTTCTCGGCGTGCAGATCGCCGTGCACCCACACCCGCGAGGTGCGCTCGTCCAGGTACGGGCCGCCCCGCTTCTCGGCGTCGAGGTCGTGGTAGAAGAGGCTGGCCGTGCCCCGGTAGAAGGCGAAGGCGCTCGCGGCCATCTTGCGGAACTTCACCCGGAACGCGGCCGGGTCCGCGGCCAGCAGCCGGCCGAAGGCGGTGTCGAAGACGGCGAGGATCTCCTCGCCGCGCTGCTCGTCACTGAGCTGGGGAACCGACATCGCGGGGTGCCTCCTGGTGCGGATCGTGCGTGAGCGTGGGAAAGACGGCGGGAGCGGTACGGCGGCGCTCCCGCCGTCCACAACGGGCGACGCCGCGCCGGAGTGCCCGGTTCCCCCATGAAGGTACGTGGACGGCGCCCGGGGGTGTCAGTGCCGGGGCATAGACTTCCTCGCTGTCCCGTTCTTGTTCATCTGGAGGCCGAAACCGTGTCGAAGCCGCCCTTCACGCACCTGCACGTCCACACCCAGTACTCGCTGCTGGACGGTGCCGCGCGGCTCAAGGACATGTTCGATGCCTGCAATGAGATGGGCATGACACACATCGCCATGTCCGACCACGGCAACCTCCACGGGGCGTACGACTTCTTCCACTCCGCGAAGAAGGCCGGAATCACCCCGATCATCGGGATCGAGGCGTATGTCGCCCCCGAGTCCCGGCGCAACAAGCGCAAGATCCAGTGGGGCCAGCCGCACCAGAAGCGGGACGACGTCTCCGGCTCCGGCGGTTACACCCACAAGACGATGTGGGCGGTGAACCGTACCGGCCTGCACAACATCTTCCGGCTCTCCTCCGACGCGTACGCCGAGGGCTGGCTCCAGAAGTGGCCCCGGATGGACAAGGAGACCATCTCCCAGTGGTCCGAGGGCGTCGTCGCCTCCACCGGCTGCCCCTCCGGCGAGGTCCAGACCCGGCTGCGGCTCGGCCAGGACAAGGAGGCCCTGCAGGCCGCCTCCGACTACCAGGACATCTTCGGCAAGGACCGGTACTTCCTGGAGCTGATGGACCACGGCATCGACATCGAGCACCGGGTCCGCGACGGCCTGCTGGAGATCGGCAAGAAGCTCGGCATCCCCCCGCTGGTCACCAACGACTCGCACTACACGTACGCGCACGAGGCGGCCGCCCACGACGCCCTGCTGTGCATCCAGACCGGCAAGAACCTCTCCGAGCCCGGCCGCTTCAAGTTCGACGGCACCGGCTACTACCTGAAGTCCACGGACGAGATGTACGCCATCGACTCCTCGGACGCCTGGCAGGAGGGCTGCGCCAACACCCTCCTGGTGGCCGAGATGGTCGACACGACCGGCATGTTCGAGGCCAAGAACCTCATGCCCAAGTTCGACATCCCCGAGGGCTTCACCGAGGTCACCTGGTTCAAGGAGGAGGTGCGCCGGGGCATGGAGCGCCGCTTCCCCGGCGGCGTCCCCGACGACCGGCAGAAGCAGGCCGAGTACGAGATGGACGTCATCATCTCGATGGGCTTCCCCGGCTACTTCCTCGTGGTCGCCGACTTCATCATGTGGGCCAAGAACAACGGCATCGCGGTCGGCCCCGGCCGAGGCTCCGCGGCCGGTTCGATCGTCGCCTACGCCATGGGCATCACCGACCTCGACCCGATCCCGCACGGCCTGATCTTCGAGCGGTTCCTCAACCCCGAGCGCATCTCGATGCCCGATGTCGACATCGACTTCGACGAGCGCAGGCGCGTCGAGGTGATCCGGTACGTGACCGAGAAGTACGGCGCCGACAAGGTCGCCATGATCGGCACCTACGGCAAGATCAAGGCGAAGAACGCCATCAAGGACTCCGCGCGCGTGCTGGGCTACCCGTACGCGATGGGCGACCGCCTCACCAAGGCGATGCCCGCCGACGTCCTCGGCAAGGGCATCGACCTCAACGGCATCACCGACCCCTCGCACCCGCGGTACGGCGAGGCGGGCGAGATCCGGGGGATGTACGAGAACGAGCCGGACGTGAAGAAGGTCATCGACACCGCCAAGGGCGTCGAGGGCCTCGTCCGCCAGATGGGTGTGCACGCCGCGGGCGTGATCATGTCCAGCGAGACCATCACCGAGCACGTCCCGGTGTGGGTGAGGCACACCGACGGCGTGACCATCACGCAGTGGGACTACCCGAGCTGTGAATCGCTCGGCCTGCTCAAGATGGACTTCCTGGGCCTGCGCAACCTCACGATCATGGACGACGCCGTCAAGATGGTGAAGGCCAACAAGGGGATCGACATCGATCTCCTGAGCCTCCCGCTCGACGACCCGAAGACCTTCGAACTGCTCCAGCGCGGCGACACCCTCGGCGTCTTCCAGTTCGACGGCGGCCCCATGCGCTCGCTGCTGCGCCTGATGAAGCCGGACAACTTCGAAGACATCTCCGCCGTCTCGGCGCTCTACCGTCCCGGCCCGATGGGCATGGACTCGCACACCAACTACGCCCTGCGCAAGAACGGCCTGCAGGAGATCACGCCGATCCACAAGGAGCTGGAGGAGCCGCTCGAGGAGGTCCTCGCGGTCACCCACGGCCTGATCGTGTACCAGGAGCAGGTGCAGAAGGCCGCCCAGATCATCGCGGGCTACTCGCTCGGCGAGGCCGACATCCTCCGCCGCGTGATGGGCAAGAAGAAGCCCGAGGAACTGGCGAAGAACTTCGTCCTGTTCCAGGGCGGCGCCCGCAAGAAGGGCTTCAGCGACGAGGCCATCCAGGCGCTGTGGGACGTGCTGGTCCCCTTCGCCGGATACGCGTTCAACAAGGCGCACTCCGCCGCGTACGGCCTGGTGTCCTACTGGACCGCCTATCTGAAGGCCAACTACCCGGCCGAGTACATGGCCGGACTGCTGACCTCCGTCAAGGACGACAAGGACAAGTCGGCGGTCTACCTCAACGAATGCCGCCGCATGGGCATCAAGGTGCTCCCGCCGGACGTCAACGAGTCGGAGTCCAACTTCGCCGCCCAGGGCGACGACGTGATCCTCTTCGGCCTCTCCGCCGTGCGCAACGTCGGCACCAACGTGGTCGAGGCGATCATCCGGGGCCGCAAGACCAAGGGGAAGTACCTCTCCTTCCCGGACTACCTCGACAAGGTCGAGGCGGTCGCCTGCAACAAGCGCACCACCGAGTCGCTGATCAAGGCCGGTGCCTTCGACTCGATGAACCACACCCGCAAGGGCCTCACCGCGCAGTACGAGCCGATGATCGACAACGTGGTCGCGGTCAAGCGCAAGGAGGCCGAGGGACAGTTCGACCTCTTCGGCGGCATGGGGGAGGAGGCCAGCAGCGAGCCCGGCTTCGGACTGGACGTCCAGTTCACCGACGAGGAGTGGGAGAAGACCTATCTCCTCGCCCAGGAGCGGGAGATGCTCGGCCTCTACGTCTCCGACCACCCGCTCTTCGGCCTGGAGCACGTGCTCTCCGACAAGGCCGACGCGGGCATCTCCCAGCTGACCGGCGGCGAGCACTCCGACGGCGCGGTGGTGACCATCGGCGGCATCATCTCCGGCCTCCAGCGCAAGATGACCAAGCAGGGCAACGCCTGGGCCATCGCCACCGTGGAGGACCTCGCGGGCTCCATCGAGTGCATGTTCTTCCCGGCGACCTACCAGCTCGTCTCGACCCAACTGGTCGAGGACGCCGTGGTGTTCGTCAAGGGACGGCTCGACAAGCGCGAGGACGTGCCCCGGCTCGTCGCCATGGAACTCCAGGTCCCCGACCTGTCCAACGCGGGCACCAACGCCCCCGTCGTGCTCACCATCCCGGCGGTCCGGGTCACCCCGCCCATGATCAGCCGCCTCGGTGAGATCCTCACCCACCACAAGGGCGACAGCGAGGTCCGCATCAAGCTCCAGGGCCCGCACAAGACCACCGTGCTGCGCCTGGACCGGCACCGGGTCAAACCCGACCCGGCGCTCTACGGCGACCTGAAGGTGCTGCTCGGCCCGTCCTGCCTGGCCGGCTGAGCCCGGCGGTAGGCGAAGCAAAAGGGGCGCACCCCGCGGAGGTGCGCCCCTTTTCGTGTGCTCGCTGTGTGCTCGGGGGCTCAAATGCCCTTTAGCAGCACTCAGTTGTGGCCGAAGCGCTTGTTCTGCTTCTGTGCGTAGTCCGGCTGGCCGCCCGCGATCTGGGCGGTGGCCTCCTGCGCCTCGGACGCCTGCTCGCCGGAGCGCTGGGACTGCTCGGCCTGGGAAGCGCGGTTCTTCGGGCCGGTCTGCTTGCGGTTCTTGTTCTTGGCCATGGGGATCTGCCTCCTGAAGGGGGTCTAGGGGCCAGGGCCGAAATTAGATTCACATACGCTGACATCAAGCGCATGTCGGATAATTACCGTGTGTGACAGGGCTGGTGGGGACACCGGCTCCCGGAAACGCCACGCCGAAGATCGAGTTCCGGCCGTTAACCCCCGCGCGGTCGGGCAGACTCGAAGGAACGCCGAAGCAATACCTCCCGGAAAGAGGGTGAGTCGCGTGGACCGTTGCATCGTCCTGGTGGACGCCGGGTATCTGCTGGGAGCCGCCGCGAGCCTCCTCGCCGGTGAGCCCTCGCGGTCCCGGATCATCGTCGACCACACCGCGCTCATCCAGGCGCTGCGCGAACGGGCCGAGTCCGAGACCGGCCGCCCGCTGCTGCGGATCTACTGGTTCGACGGCGCCCCCGACCGGGTCCCCCAGCCGGAGCACCGCAGACTCCGGGTGATGCCCCGCGTGACCGTCCGCCTCGGCGCCCTGACCAGAAGCGACGGCCGCTGGGCGCAGAAGGGCGTCGACGCGGCCATGCACGCCGAGCTGACCGAGCTGGCCCGTAACCGCGCCTGCTCCGACATCGTCCTCGTCACCGGCGACGGCGACCTGCTGCCCGGCATGATGGCCGCCAAGGAGCACGGCGTCGCCGTCCACCTGTGGGCCGTCCAGGCCGCCGACGGCGACTACAACCAGTCCGAGGACCTGGTCGCCGAGGCCGACGAACGGCGCGTGCTCGACCGCGCCTGGATCGTCAAGGCCGTCCGCGCCAAGGAGCCGGCCGGTGTCTGTGTCCCGCCGCCGGTGCCCCGCCCCGAGATCGCCGCGATCCTCTCCGCCCCGCTGCCCGAGTCCGCGCTCTCCGGGGGCGGGCGCCCCGCCGAGGAGGACACCCACCGCCAGGCCGCCGAGGCGCCGGAGAACGGCTCCCAGGAGCGGGCGGCCGCCCACAAGGGCGTCCCCACCCCCAAGGACCTGGCCGCGCTGCGCGCCCCCGGTGCCCCGCCCGCCCAGCACCCGGCCAACGCCACCCTGCGCTGGTCCTCCGACAAGGGCTGGGTGGACCGGCCGGGCACCGCCGCCGAGCCGCCGGAGGCCGCCTCCATGCCGACGCTCGCCCAGCTCACCACCGCCGAGCAGCGCTGGGCCGACCGCGAGGAGGACATCACCACGGTCGGCGGCGACCCCTACGAGGTCGGCCAGGTCTTCGCCCGCCGCTGGATGTCCCGGCTCGGCGACCAGGGCCACCTCCAGCGGCTGGCCGCGATGTACCCCCGCGTCCCGCACCGCATCGACGGCGAGCTGCTGCGCTACGCGGCCCGCTTCGGCCTGCTCGCCCACAAGGACGACCAGATCGACGAACACGACCGTTACGCCATCCGGGCCGGGTTCTGGCGCGAGTTCGACGTACCCGCCGCCGCGGAGAGCGCCTCCGCAGGGGAGTGAACGGGCCCTGACCGGCGGACGCCGTGATGAGGTGACCCAAAGGCGAGTAAAGGGTCCGCACCGCGTACTCTCGTCCCTTGTGACTACGCGCGCGGGACAGGCACTTCGGTACGACGACGTCGTACGCGTGCGCGCGCTCACCAAGACCTATCCGCCCGTCAAGGGGCGGCGCGGAACGCCGGGCGCGCCCGAGGTGCGGGCCACCGACCAGGTGACGCTGGACGTGCGCCACGGCGAGATATTCGGACTGCTCGGCCCGAACGGCGCGGGCAAGTCCACCCTGGTACGGCAGCTCACCGGGCTGCTGCGCCCCGATTCCGGCGGCGTCGAGATCCTCGGCCACGACATCGTGCGCCACCCCGAGCGGGCCGCCCGCATCCTCGCCTACCTCGGCCAGGAGTCCTCCGCGCTGGACGAGCTGACCGTCGCCCTCGCCGCCGAGACCACCGGGCGGCTGCGCGGCCTGGACGTGCGCGCCGCCCGCGCCGAACGGGACGCCGTGCTGGACGAGCTGGGGCTCGCCCCGATCGCCGGACGCCCGCTGAAGAAGCTCTCCGGCGGACAGCGGCGGCTCGCCTGCCTCGCCGCCGCGCTCGTCGGCAGGCGCCCGCTGCTGGTGCTGGACGAGCCCACCACCGGGATGGACCCGGTGGCCCGGCGCGCCGTCTGGGCCGCCGTCGACCGGCGCCGCGCCGAGCACGGCGCGTCCGTGCTGCTGGTCACCCACAACGTCATCGAGGCCGAGACCGTCCTCGACCGGGTCGCCGTGCTCGACCAGGGCCGGGTGATCGCCTGCGACACCCCGGCCGGGCTCAAGGAGCGGGTCTCCGGCGAGGTCCGGGTCGAGCTGGTCTGGCGGGAGCGGGCGCCGCTGGACGTGCCCGAGGTCGCCGTCCTGCGTGAACGGGCCGTGGAGGCCGGGCGCCGCTGGACGCTCCGGCTCGCCCCCGAGGAGGCGCGGGCCGCCGTCGCCACCGTCACCGGCGGGGCCGCGTTCGCCGCGCTGGACGACTTCACCCTGGCCACGCCGAGCCTGGAGGACGTCTACCTGGCTCTCGGCGGGGCGGCCCGGCAGGGGCTGGTGAAGGCGTGAGCGCGGGCCTCGTCGCATCCGTATGGTCCCTGGGGGACCGCTGTCCGGCCGTCGTCGGGAAGAGGAGCAGCGCGTCGTGAGTGTCGTACCCGCCGAGGTGCTGCCGAGTGCCGCGAAGAGCGCGCCGGGGCAGGCGCGGCGCGCTGCGGAGCTGGGGCCGCCCGTGCGGCTGTGGCCGTCGCTGGCCGCCGTCTACCGTGCGCAGCTGTCGCGGGCCCGGGTGGCGCGCATCCCGCTGCTGTTCGTGGCGACGTTCCAGTCGGTCGGCATCGCCGTGATGATGCGCGGTGTCGTGGACAGCGGGCCGGAGGCCCAGGCGGTGGTCGCCGGATCGTCCGTCCTGGTCGTCGCCTACGTGGCGCTGAACCTGCTCTCGCAGTACTTCGGCCAGTTGCGCGCCAGCGGCGGGCTCGACCACTACGCCACGCTGCCGGTGCCGCCCGCCGCCGTGGTGCTGGGCGCGGCGGCCGCGTACGCCTCCTTCACCGTGCCGGGGACGCTGGTGACCGCCGTGGTCGGCTGCGCGCTGTTCGGGCTGCCGCTGTCCAACCTGTGGGTGCTGCTCGCGGTGATCCCGCTGGCCGGGGCCGCGCTGTCCGGGCTCGGTGCCGCCTGCGGGCTGCTCGCGCCGCGCCCCGAACTCGCCACGCTGCTGGGCCAGCTGGGCATGTCGGCGGCGCTGCTGCTGGGCGTGCTGCCCGCCGACCGGATGCCGGGCATCGTGCGCCTCGCCCGCGATCTGCTGCCCTCCACCTACGGGGTGGAGGCGTACGCGCGGACCTTCGGTCCCGACCCGGACTGGGCGATGGTCCTCGCTGACCTGGGGGTGTGCGCGGGGGTCGGGGTGATCTCGCTGGCCGTGGCGACCCGGGCGTACCGCCGGGCCGCCGTCCGGTGACGCGGCGCGCGGCACGACCTGGCACGATGTCAGGGTGACCGCACCCCTGACTCCGCCACCGCCGCCGCACGACGACTTCGCGCATCAGCACGGAGGGGGCCCCTCGGGCGGGACACCGGTCGCGGACCCGTACGGACAGGACGGCCCCGGTATGAAGACCGAAGTACGCGAAGCCGTGGCCGTGGCCGTGGCGGTGGCGCTCTCCGGGGTGCTGCTCGGGCTGCTGTGGTGGTGGCTGGCCCCGCACGTGCCGCTCGTCGGCGAGCAGACCGACCGCAGCTGGGTGGTCTACCTCAAGGACACCGAGGGTGAGCAGGCGGCCGGGGTGGACGGCACGTTCGCCCTGCTGGGTCTGGCCTTCGGGCTGATCAGCGCGGCCCTGGTGTTCCTGCTGCGGCGGCGCGGGGGCGTGCCGCTGGTGGTGGGGCTGGGCGTCGGCGGCCTGCTCGGCTCGCTGCTGGCCTGGCGGCTCGGGGTGTGGCTGGGCCCGACGTCGGACGTCATCGCGCACGCCAAGGCGGTCGGCGCGGGCGTCACCTTCCCGGCCCCGCTCCGGCTCGGTGCCAAGGGCGCCCTGCTGGCCTGGCCGCTGGGCGCCCTCCTGGTCCACCTGGGCCTGACGGCCCTCTTCGGGCCCCGCGACCCCGACCCGTACGAGCCACGCCGGTACGAGGACGAGCCCCACGGCCAGGGTCCTTACGGGACACCCCCGGCCTAGGGATCGCTCAGGCGCGGCCGATGGGGGCCAGTACGGCCTTCGTCAGGGTGGCGAGGTCGGCGGGGGCGAGTTCGACCTCCAGGCCGCGTCGGCCCGCGGAGACGCAGATCGTGGGGTGCGCCCCGGCCGACTCGTCCAGCACCGTGGGGAGCTTCTTGCGCTGCCCCAGCGGGGAGATGCCGCCGCGTACGTAGCCGGTGGTGCGTTCGGCGAGCGCGGGGTCGGCCATCGCCGCCCGCTTGCCGCCGACGGCCGCGGCCAGCGCCTTCAGGTCCAGCGTGCCGGAGACCGGGACCACGGCCACCGTCAGGGTGCCGTCCACGTCGGCCACCAGGGTCTTGAAGACGCGGTCGGGGGAGACGCCCATCGCCTCGGCGGCCTCCTCGCCGAAGGAGGGGTGGGCGGGGTCGTGCTCGTAGGAGTGGACCGTGTGGCCGACGCCCGCCGCGGTGAGGGCAACCGTGGCGGGCGTGCCGCCCGCTCCTGACGTCTGCTGCTTCTTGGACTTCTTCGCCATCGCGGGTGTCGGCCTCGGTTCCCTCAGTTCAGACTGGTACGCGCCCGCGTCAGCTCGAACGCGGGCAGTGAGGGCAGACTACGGATGATCGCCGTCTCCGAGCGAAGCAGTTTCAGCTCGTCCCGCAGCCGGGACGCGGTGTCCGGGGCTTGGAGGAGACGCTGCTTGGTCGGGGTGTCCAGCACCATCGCGGCCGCCACCAGGTAGGAGATCACACTGGGGTCGTCCGGCAGGTCGGAGTCGGCGGAGATGGAGCGCTCATGGGCGCCCGCCAGCCGCTTCTGATACTGCTGGAAGGAGCGCAGCACGCCCTCGGCGAGCGCGCCCGCCTCGTCGCCGGGGTCCTCCTCCAGCTCCTCCACCTCGGCGGTCAGGAACGACCCCGAGCCGTCCACCGAGAGCAGCCGGACCCGGGTGGTGCCGGTGCACAGCACCTCGAAGGTGCCGTCGGTCCGCTCCCGGATGGTCGCGGCCTCCGCCACACAGGCCACCCGGTGCAGCGCCTTGAGCGGGTCCGGGCCGAACCCGGCCGCCGGGCTCTCGTCGGTCGCGGTGTCGGGGTCCGGCAGGCCCATGGCGCTCGGCGCCAGCTGATGGCCGTCACGGATCGCCACGACGACGAACCGGCGCGGCTCGTCCTCCGGGGTCTTCAGCAGCTCGCGCATCATGGCGCGATACCGCTCCTCGAAGACGGACAGCGGCAGAACGAGTCCCGGGAACAGCGCCGTGTTCAGCGGGAAGAGGGGCAGGCGGGCGGTGGTCACGACGCCCCAGCCTAATGGTCGGGTCCGCGGGAGCGTCCGCGGCGCCAGCGGTTGCCTCACCGATCTTGGCCTGGCGGGGCGCTGGCGGGCCCCCGCCGACCTCAGGGACGGGGGCGCGGCGGGGTCGGGAGCAGGGCGGCCAGCGCGGCGGGCGGGGCGCCGGTCAGCAGGGCGTCGCGCAGCCGCAGGAAGTGGCCGAGCGGGTCCTCGGAGACCCGGTTCCACGGGTACGAGGTGGCGTACGGGCCGATCAGCGCCAGCTGGGTGCGGGCCTCCTCCCAGCGCTCCAGGCGCAGCAGGACGTACAGGAGCTTGTTGCGGACCTCGGCCGGGCGCGGGTCGGCCGCCGGGAAGTGGGCCGAGAGGGCCACCGCGCGGTCGGCCGCGGCGAGCAGCCGGTCGCGGGGCACCACGGGGCCGCAGGCGTCGGTCAGATAGCCGAAGGCGGCCCGCAGCGGCAGCGCCTGGACCAGCGAGCCGGGCGGCGCGTCCTGGGCGGCGGGCTCGGCGAAGTCGAAGCACTCGCGGTGCGAGCCGTGCCAGAAGGTGGCCAGATAGCGCAGCGCGGCCACATGGCAGCCGTAGTGGTGCGGGGAGCGCCGTACGGCCGCCTCCCACAGTTCCTCGAAGTACTTGTGGCCCGCGCGGGAGCCGCGCGCGTGGTCCAGCGCGATCCGCCAGGGCACCGGGTCGCGGTCGTCGGCGCGGGCGGCGGCCGTGATCAGCGGGCTGACCTCGCGCAGCAGTTCGGCGCGGCCCGGCGAGGGCCAGGCGCGGTCCACCGCCAGCTGGGCGCCGACGAGCAGGACGCCGGGATCGCCGGGGTCGGCCGCGCGCCACGCCTCGAACCACTCGGGGCGGGAGCGGGCGAAGGCGGCGAGCCGGGTGGCGTAGGCGTCGCGCTCCTCCCACTGGCCCGCCGCGCGGGTGGCCGCGAGCAGGGCGGCGGCGACCGGGAACTCGCCCTGCCCGGCCGCGACCAGGGCGGGGGAGAGACGGTCGTCGGGCGCGTCGAGGATGACGTCGTCGGCCGGTGCGGGGGAGTCCGGGCGCGAGGCGCGTCGTGTCTTCCGGGTGGGGCGGAAAAACGCCGGCAGCAGAACCATGGTGTCGACCATTGAAAGTCCGCAGATCGGGCCCGCGCCAGAGGGTTTGGGCAAGTTGTGGAAGGTTGTGCCCCCGAAGGTCAAGGAAGCGCAAAAAGGTAGCTTTTCAACTATTGTCAGGCCCCTGCCACTCCGGCCACCCCTCGTGCCCCTCCCGCCCTGCCCGCCCCGTGCGTCAGCTCCGCCGCAGCAGCCGCGTGGCGCCCGCCGCCACCGCCGTGGCCAGCACCCAGCCCAGGATGATCAGCACCGCCGCCAGCCACGGCCACGCCCCGCGCAGCCGCCACTGGTCCAGCTGACCCAGGTCGATCACCGGCAGCAGCAGGTCCAGGGTGAGCAGCGCCGGACTCCACGCCGGACGGTCCTCCGGGTGCACGGGCGACGGGTCGGCGTGCGCGAACGCCAGCGTGCCCGCCGCCCACAGCACCGCCATCCACACCGCGGCCCGGCCCGGCCGGTACCCGTAGGCGACCGCCCAGTCCTGCGCGTACCCCCACAGCTTCAGCGCCGGAGGCAGCGTCTCGCGGCGTCTGCGGTGCTTGGCGAGCAGCACCTCGCGGGCGTCCTCGTCCTCCCCGGCCGCGCGCAGCACGGCGGCCAGCCGCTCGTACGGCTCCGGGTGGTACTCGGCGGTCGCCGCCGCCACCCAGTCCAGCCGGTGGGCCAGCGGGAACGGGCCGCGCGGCACCAGGTTCTCGTACGCGAAGCCGCTCATCTGGAGGTTGCCCGGCTCCGGCCAACTGCCCGCGTGGTCCACCAGGTTGACCGTCCGGGCGCCGGACAGCACCACCCGCCCCGACGGCGGCCGGTCCCCGAGGAAGCGCAGTTCGGGCGTCTGTATCCGGCGCAGCGACAGCTCCTGGTCGTCGGTGAGCACGAACCGCGCCCCCTCCAGGTCCACCGCGTCCCCGAAGCGGCCGTCGTCCAGCCGCATCCCGCCCCGGCACTCGAACCGCTGCACCCGCGTCCCGCGCGCCGGGGTCGTCCCGCTCAGCAGCGGGCTGCCCACCGCGGCCGGGGTCAGATACAGGGTCCGCTCCACCGTGAGCTGCGGGGCGTTCAGCGCGAGCCGGGCGTACGGGTTGGACAGCCGGGCCCCGCGCAGGCTCAGCGACACCCCGACCTGGGCGCCGCGCAGCCGCAGCTCGCCGTACGACTCCAGCATCTCCGCCTGGAGGTCCTGGCCGACCGTCATGCCGTCCGCCGTGATGGACCGCCCGCTCCGGTCCCGGTGCGCCACGGCCTGGTTGAGCATCAGGTCGGTGCCGATCCGGGCGTCGGTCAGCCGGACGCCGGTACGGAACCGGCAGCGCGCCAGATGCAGATCGCCCTCCGTGCGCACCCGCGCCGCCTCCAGCCGGGGTATTGCGCAGTCCACCAGCCGCACGGTGGTGAAATGCGCCTCCGGCACCCGGACCTCCTCGTCGAACCGGCAGCCGCGCAGCTCCATGTACGGCGTGACGGTGCCGCCCGCCAGGTCCACCGTGCCGGTGATCCGCACCCCGGTCAGCTTCAGCGAGGAGACCCGGCCCGCGAGCGCGGGCGGCCCGTCCAGCAGCAGCCAGCACACCACCCGCGCCCGCACACTGCGCTCGGCGCCCCAGGGGACGCCGCCGTGCGGATCGTCCACGGCCGCCTCGCCGCTGCTCAGGTCGTACACGCTGCCGTTGCGGAACGCCTGCCACATGCCCGCCTCGGCCGGGGTCAGATCGTCCGGCAGCTCCGCGGCGCCCGGACCCGCCGTCAGTGCCTCGGTCACCGCGGCTCCTCTCCCGCGAGCCGGCCATGAGCGTTCCCGCCCGGCCCGCCGCCCACGTACGTCCCATCCGTCGTTTCCCGGCTCATGCCCGCTGAGTGACGGGTTCGACACACAAAGTGAGGGTGAATTCGCGGGTTCCGGCCACGCTCTGTCGCAGCGGTTGTCTTACGTTCTGTATCAGCCATTGATACGCGCGGACGGGCCCCGGCGCCGGTCTGAGAGAATTGGGACTGTGATCTCCCGAATCGATCTGCGCGGCGACGCCCTCCCCGAGGGCCCCGCCCTGCGCGACCTGCTGCCCCGAGCCGACTTCGACGTCTCGGCCGCCCTGGAGAAGGTGCGTCCGATCTGCGAGGCCGTGCATCATCGTGGCGACGCGGCACTGATCGACTTCGCGGAGAAGTTCGACGGGGTACGGCTGGAATCCGTCCGTGTCCCGGCCCAGGCGCTCACCGACGCGCTGGAGGCCCTCGACCCGGCCGTGCGCGCGGCCCTGGAGGAGTCCATCCGCCGGGCCCGCCTGGTCCACCGCGCCCAGCGCCGTAACCCCCACACCACCCAGGTCGTCCCCGGCGGCACCGTCACCGAGAAGTGGGTCCCCGTCGACCGGGTCGGGCTGTACGCGCCCGGCGGCCGCTCGGTCTACCCCTCCTCCGTGATCATGAACGTGGTGCCCGCGCAGGAGGCCGGGGTCGAGTCCATCGCGCTCGCCTCGCCCGCGCAGGCCGAGTTCGACGGCCTCCCGCACCCGACCATCCTCGCCGCCTGCGCCCTGCTCGGCGTGGACGAGGTGTACGCGGCGGGCGGCGCCACCGCCGTGGCGATGTTCGCGTACGGCACCGAGTCCTGCCCGCCCGCCAACATGGTCACCGGCCCCGGCAACATCTGGGTCGCCGCCGCCAAGCGCTACTTCACCGGCAAGATCGGCATCGACGCCGAGGCCGGTCCCACCGAGATCGCCGTGCTCGCCGACGAGACCGCCGACCCGGTGCACGTCGCCTCCGACCTGATCAGCCAGGCCGAGCACGACCCGCTGGCCGCCGCCGTCCTGGTCACCGACTCGGTCGCGCTGGCCGACGCGGTGGAGGAGGAGCTGAAGACGCAGGTCGCCGCCACCAAGCACATCGACGACCGGATCGTGCCCGCGCTGAACGGGCAGCAGTCCGCGATCGTCCTCGTGGACGGCGTCGAGGAGGGCCTGCGGGTGGTCGACGCGTACGGCGCCGAGCACCTGGAGATCCAGACCCGTGACGCGGCCGCCGTCGCCGACCGGGTGCGCAACGCGGGCGCCGTCTTCATCGGCCCCTGGGCGCCGGTCTCCCTCGGGGACTACGCGGCCGGGTCCAACCACGTACTGCCCACCGGCGGCTGCGCCTGCCACTCCTCCGGGCTGTCCGTGCAGTCCTTCCTGCGCGGCATCCACATCGTCGACTACACCGAGGACGCGCTCGCCGAGGTCGCCCACCATGTGGTGACCCTCGCGGAGGCGGAGGACCTGCCCGCGCACGGCGCGGCGATCAAGGCCCGCTTCGGGTGGAAGGTACCGGGGACCAAGTGACCGGCAACAGCGCCCAGTCCCCCTGGGACGAGCTCCCCGTCCGTGACGAGCTGCGCGGCAAGTCCCCCTACGGCGCGCCCCAGTTGGACGTCCCCGTCCGGCTGAACACCAACGAGAACCCCTACCCCCTGCCCGAACCGCTGGTCGAGCGGATCGCGGAGCGGGTGCGCGAGGCCGCGCGGAACCTGAACCGCTACCCCGACCGGGACGCCGTCCAGCTCCGCACCGAACTGGCCGAATACCTCACCCGGACCGGGCGCCACGCCCTCGGCATGGCGAACGTCTGGGCGGCCAACGGCTCCAACGAGGTCATCCAGCAGCTGCTCCAGACCTTCGGCGGGCCCGGCCGCACGGCGATCGGCTTCGAGCCGTCGTACTCGATGCACGCGCTGATCGCGCGCGGCACCGGCACCGGCTGGATCTCCGGGCCGCGCGGCGCGGACTTCACCATCGACCTGCCCGCCGCCGTGCACACCATCACCCGGCACCGGCCCGACGTCGTCTTCATCACCACCCCCAACAACCCCACCGGCAACGCCGTCCCGCCCGAGACGGTCCTCGCGCTGTACGAGGCCGCGCAGGCGGCGAAGCCGTCCATGGTGATCGTGGACGAGGCGTACATCGAGTTCAGCCACGGCGACTCGCTGCTGCCGCTCCTCGAGGGCCGCCCCCACCTGGTGATCTCGCGGACCATGTCCAAGGCGTTCGGCGCCGCCGGACTGCGCCTCGGCTACCTGGCCGCCGACCCCGCCGTGGTGGACGCCGTCCAGCTGGTCCGGCTGCCCTACCACCTGAGCGCCATCACCCAGGCGACCGCGCTGGCCGCGCTGGAGCACACCGACACGCTGCTCGGCTATGTCGAGCAGCTCAAGGCCGAGCGGGACCGGCTCGTCACCGAACTGCGGTCCATCGGCTACGAGGTGACCGAGTCCGACGCCAACTTCGTGCAGTTCGGCCGCTTCGAGGACACCCACGGCGCATGGCAGCGCATCCTCGACAAGGGGGTGCTGGTCCGGGACAACGGCGTGCCCGGATGGCTGCGGGTGTCCGCCGGAACCCCCGAAGAGAACGACGCGTTCCTCGACGCGGTACGGGACTTGAAGAAGGAGCTTGACGCATGAGCCGCACAGGACGCGTGCAGCGCACCACCAAGGAGACCTCGGTTCTCGTCGAGATCGACCTCGACGGCACCGGCAAGACCGACATCGCCACCGGCGTCGGCTTCTACGACCACATGCTCGACCAGCTCGGCCGGCACGGTCTGTTCGACCTCACCGTGAAGACCGAGGGCGACCTGCACATCGACACCCACCACACCATCGAGGACACCGCCCTCGCGCTCGGCGCCGCCTTCAAGCAGGCGCTCGGCGACAAGGTGGGCATCTACCGCTTCGGCAACTGCACGGTCCCGCTGGACGAGTCCCTCGCCCAGGTCACCGTCGACCTCTCCGGCCGCCCCTACCTCGTGCACACCGAGCCCGAGAAGATGGCGCCGATGATCGGCGAGTACGACACCACGATGACCCGGCACATCCTGGAGTCGTTCGTCGCCCAGGCCCAGATCGCGCTGCACGTGCACGTGCCCTACGGGCGCAACGCGCACCACATCGTGGAGTGCCAGTTCAAGGCCCTGGCCCGCGCCCTGCGCTACGCCAGCGAGCGCGACCCGCGCGCGGCCGGCATCCTCCCCTCCACGAAGGGCGCGCTGTAACCCCATGACCGGACTGTCCACCATCCTGATCGTCGTCGGCCTCTTCCTGGTCGGCGGCATCATCTCCTTCGTCAAGCAGAAGATGCCCACCAGCCTGATCGTGCTGGTCTCCATCGGCGCGGCCATGTGCCTGGTCGCGGGCGTCATGCGGCTGGGGGTGTGGAGTTGAGCGACCCCAAGAAGGTCGTGGTCTTCGACTACGGCTTCGGCAACGTCCGTTCCGCCGAGCGCGCGCTGGCCCGCGTGGGCGCCGAGGTGGAGATCACCCGCGACTTCGACAAGGCGATGAACGCCGACGGACTGCTGGTGCCCGGCGTCGGCGCGTTCGCCGCCTGCATGACCGGCCTGCGCGAGGCCCGCGGCGACTGGGTCGTCGACCGGCGCCTGTCCGGCGGCCGCCCGGTGCTCGGCATCTGCGTCGGCATGCAGATCCTGTTCGCCCGCGGCATCGAGCACGGCGTGGAGACCGAGGGCCTCGACGAGTGGCCCGGCACGGTCGGCCCACTCCAGGCCGAGGTCGTGCCCCACATGGGCTGGAACACCGTCGACGCCCCGGCCGACTCGCGGCTCTTCGCAGGGCTCGACCCCGCCGACCGCTTCTACTTCGTGCACTCCTACGCGGTGCAGGACTGGGACTTCGAGCAGCTCAACGCGGCCATGACCCCGCCCGCGGTGACCTGGTCGACCTACGGCGGGCCGTTCGTGGCCGCCGTGGAGAACGGCGCCCTGTCCGCCACCCAGTTCCACCCCGAGAAGTCCGGCGACGCCGGCGCCCAGCTCCTCACCAACTGGATCGGAACCCTCTAAGACCATGGCCAAGCTCGAACTGCTCCCCGCCGTCGACGTCCGCGACGGCCAGGCCGTCCGTCTCGTGCACGGCGAGTCCGGCTCCGAGACCTCCTACGGCTCCCCGCTGGAGGCGGCCCTCGCCTGGCAGCGCGCGGGCGCCGAGTGGCTGCACCTGGTCGACCTGGACGCCGCGTTCGGCACCGGCGACAACCGGGCCCTGGTCGCCGAGGTCACGGGCGCGATGGACATCAAGGTGGAGCTGTCCGGCGGCATCCGCGACGACGACACCCTCGCCGCCGCCCTCGCCACCGGCTGCACCCGCGTCAACCTCGGCACCGCCGCGCTGGAGACCCCCGAGTGGGTCGCCAAGGTCATCGCCGAGCACGGCGACAAGATCGCGGTCGGCCTCGACGTACGCGGCACCACCCTGCGCGGCCGCGGCTGGACCCGCGACGGCGGCGACCTCTACGAGACCCTCGCCCGCCTGGACCAGGAGGGCTGCGCCCGCTACGTCGTCACCGACATCGCCAAGGACGGCACCCTCCAGGGCCCCAACCTGGAGCTGCTGCGGAACGTCTGCGCGGCCACCGACCGCCCGGTCGTCGCCTCCGGCGGCGTCTCCTCGCTGGACGACCTGCGCGCCATCGCCGACCTCGTGCCGCTCGGCGTCGAGGGCTCCATCGTCGGCAAGGCGCTGTACGCCGAGGCGTTCACCCTGGAAGAGGCGCTCGCGGCGGTGTCCCGGTGAGCGACGTCCGCCGGATCGGCTCGGGCGCGCCCTGGGAGGACCAGTTCGGCTACTCCCGCGCCGTGGAGCTGCCCAACGGCCTGGTACTGGTATCGGGCTGCACCTCCATCGTGGACGGCCAGATCGCCGGGGGCGGCCCGTACGAGCAGGCCGTGAACGCCTTCGGTGTCGCGCTGGACGCGCTGGCGCAGGTGGGTCTCGGCCGCGACGATGTGGTGCGCACCCGTATGTACATCACCCATGCACGGGACGTGGACGATGTGGGGCGCGCTCACAAGGAGCTGTTCGACACCGTCCGGCCCGCCGCATCCATGATCATCGTCTCTGGTTTCGTGGACCCCAGTCTGGTCGTCGAGATCGAGGTGGAGGCGTTCCGAGGAGTGTCCGCATGACCCTGGCCGTACGCGTGATCCCCTGCCTGGACGTGGACAACGGCCGGGTCGTCAAGGGCGTCAACTTCCAGAACCTGCGCGACGCGGGCGACCCGGTGGAGATGGCCAAGGTCTACGACGCCGAGGGCGCCGACGAGCTGACCTTCCTGGACATCACCGCCTCCTCCGGCGACCGGGAGACCACCTACGACGTGGTGCGCCGCACCGCCGAGCAGGTCTTCATCCCGCTCACCGTGGGCGGCGGCGTCCGCACCGCCGAGGACGTGGACAAGCTGCTGCGCGCGGGCGCCGACAAGGTGGGCGTCAACACGGCGGCCATCGCCCGGCCCGACCTCATCCGTGAGATCGCCGAGCGGTTCGGCCGCCAGGTGCTCGTCCTCTCGGTGGACGCCCGCCGCACCCCGTCCGGCTCCTTCGAGGTCACCACCCACGGCGGCCGCACCGGCACCGGCATCGACGCCGTCGAATGGGCGCACCGGGCCGCCGAGCTGGGCGCGGGCGAGATCCTGCTCAACTCGATGGACGCCGACGGCACCAAGGACGGCTACGACCTCGACATGCTCGCGGCCGTCCGCAAGCACGTCTCCGTCCCGGTCATCGCCTCCGGCGGCGCGGGCGCTCTGTCGCACTTCGCACCCGCCGTCGACGCGGGCGCGGACGCGGTCCTGGCCGCCTCCGTCTTCCACTTCGGCGACCTCCGCATCGGCCAGGTCAAGCAGACCCTGCGAGAAGCGGGCCACCCGGTCCGTGTCTGAACCGACCCCCCTCACCGACACCGAGATACGCCCGGCCGCCCCGACAGGCGACCGGGCGGCCCATCGTGACCCCAACGTGCTGCGCTGGCTGGGTGCGTACACCGCGTCCATGCTCGGGGACAACGTCTACTACATCGCGCTGTCCTGGGCCGCCGTGCGGGCCGGGAGTCCCTCGGAGGCGGGGGCGGTGATGGCGGCCAGTGCGGTGCCCAGGGCGCTGCTGCTGCTGGGCGGCGGGGTGATCGCGGACCGGTTCGGGCCGCGCCGGGTGGTCGTCGGGAGCGACGCCGTGCGGTGCGCGGCCGTGCTCGCCGTGGCCGCGCTGCTGTCCGTCACCACGCCCGGACTGTGGCCGCTCGCCGCGCTGGCGCTGGTCTTCGGCGCCGTCGACGCCGTCTTCATGCCGGCCGTCGGCGCGCTCCCGGCCCGGATCACCGCCCCCGGCCAGCTCGCCCGGGTCCAGGGCCTGCGCGGGCTCGCCATCCGGATCGCCGGAGTCGTCGGCGCCCCGCTCGGCGGACTCGGCGTCGCCCTGGGCGGCGCGGCCACCGCGTTCGGGCTGGCCGGACTGCTCATCGCGCTCTCGCTGCCCCTGCTGATCACCGTCCGGATCAGGCCGCTGCCCACCGAGGAGACCGCCCGCGAGGCGGGCACCGCCTGGGCCGGTCTGGTGGACGGCCTGCGCTACGTCCGCCGCCACCGCGTCCTCGGCCCGCTGATGCTGGCCATCGCGCTCGGCGACTTCGGCTTCGTCGGCCCGCTCAACGTCGGCCTCACCCTGCTCGCCGACCGGCGCGGCTGGGGCGCGCCCGGCATGGGCTGGGTGCTCGCCGGGTTCGGCGTCGGCGCGGGCGCCGTCTCACTGCTGCTGGCCGTACGCGGCCGGGTACCGCGCGCCGGACTCACCGCGGCCTGCTCGATCCTCGCCGGGTCCGTCGCCATCGGCGCCCTCGCCTATGTGCCGGTGCTCCCCGCCGCGGTCGGCGTGGCCCTGCTGGTCGGGCTGCTCGCCGGGCTCAGCGGCGCGATGTGCGGGGCGCTGCTCCAGACCCAGGCCGACCCCGCCTACCTGGGCCGGATCACGGCCGTCGCCAGCCTGGTCAGCCTGGGGCTCGCCCCGCTGAGCATGCCGTTCGCGGCCGCCGCGATCGGCGCCTTCGGGCTCGGCCCGGTGTTCGTGGCCAGCGCCGCGGTGTGCGGGCTCGGCGGGGTCGTCGTGCTGTGCTTCCCGCACCTCAGGCGGGCCGAACTCCCGGCCTGAAGGCGCGGTCAGTGCAGCCGCTGGGTCAGTTGCACCAGGTTGCCGACCGTGTCGTCGAACACGGCCGCCAGCACCGGCCCCTGTTCCTGCGGGGGATGGGTGAACCGGACACCGGCGGCGAGCAGCCGCTCGTACTCCACCCGCATGTCGTCCACCTCGAACACGATGGTCGGCAGGCCCGCCTCGTACAGCGCGGTGCGGTACGGCTCGGCGATCGGGCCCCCGCCGGGCTCCAGCAGCAGCTGGAGGTCCGGCTGGGCGCCGTCGGGGGCGCCGACCGTCACGAACAGCACGCCGTCACCGAGGTCCATGTGCAGCCTGGTCTCGAACCCCAGCACTTCTGTGTAGAAGGTGTGGGCCCGCGCCACGTCGTCCACGTACACCCCGGTCATGGCGACCTTGATCATGGCGGTGCCCCGCTCCCGTCGGACGTCAGAGGCCCAGCTGACGGGAGTCGTGCAGGGCGGTGATCGCGTCCGCGTCGCCCTCCAGCGCCACCTTGGCCGAATCCTGCCGCCCGTAGGCGAACATCAGCAGCTCCGAGGGCTCGCCGGTCGCCGTGACCACCGGCGTGCCCCGGTGCGCCACCGCCGTACGGCCGTCCGGGCGGCGCAGCACCAGACCGGTCGGCGCGTGCCGCCCGGTCATCCGGGCCGTACGCTCCAGCCGCGTCCACAGCGAGTCCTGGAACACCGGGTCCAGTTCCCGCGGGCTCCAGTCCGGCTGGGCGCGGCGCACGTCCTCGGCGTGGATGTAGAACTCGACGGTGTTGGCCGCCTCGTCCACCTGCTTGACCCGGAACGGGGAGAACTTCGGGGGGCCGGTACGGATCAGCCGGATCAGCTCGTCGTAGGGCTTGGCCGCGTACTCGTCCATCACCCGGTCCAGCCGGGAGGCCAGCGGCTTGGCGAGCATCCCGGCCGCCGCGTCGGGGCGCCGTTCGCGCACCACCACGTGCGCGGCCAGATCACGGGTCGTCCAGCCCTCGCACAGAGTCGGTGCGTCCGGGCCGGCGGTTTCCAAGAGGTCGGCGAGCAGGAGCCGTTCACGCTTGGCGAAGGTCGACATGGGTTCAGCCTACGGCCACACCCGAGGACCACGCAGCGGACACGGAACGTGACCCCGGGCACCGCACGGCACAATGGCACCCATGACCCGTACGACCGGCAGCCCCCGTCCCAGCGGCCTCGACCCCGAGATCGCCGCCCGCCTCAAGCGCGACCCGGACGGCCTCGTCCCCGCCGTGGCCCAGCAGTACGACACCGGCGAGGTGCTGATGCTCGGCTGGATGGACGACGAGGCGCTGCACCGCACCCTGACCACCGGCCGCTGCACGTACTGGTCCCGCAGCCGCCAGGAGTACTGGGTCAAGGGCGACACCTCCGGCCATGTCCAGCTGGTCAAGTCGGTCGCGCTGGACTGCGACGCCGACACCCTGCTGGTCAAGGTCGACCAGACCGGCGCCGCCTGCCACACCGGCGACCGCACCTGCTTCGACGCCGACGTGCTGCTGAAGGGTGAAGGCCAGTGAGCGCCATGGACCTGGACACCTTCCGCAAGCTCGCCGCCGACCGGCGCGTCATCCCGGTCACCCGCAAGCTCCTCGCCGACGGCGACACCCCCGTCGCCCTCTACCGCAAGCTCGCCGCCGAACGCCCCGGCACCTTCCTGCTGGAGTCCGCCGAGAACGGCCGCTCCTGGTCCCGGTACTCCTTCGTCGGCGTCCGCTCGGCCGGAACGCTGACCACGCGCGACGGCGAGGCCCACTGGCTCGGCACCCCGCCGGTCGGCGTCCCCACCGACGGCGACCCGCTCGCCGCGCTGCGCGCCACCCTCCAGGCCCTGCACACCCCGCACCAGGAGGGCATGCCGCCCTTCACCGGCGGCATGGTCGGCTACCTCGGCTACGACATCGTCCGCCGCCTGGAGAAGATCGGCCCCGGCGAACGCGACGACCTCAAGCTGCCCGAGCTGACCATGCTCCTGACCAGCGATCTCGCCGTGATGGACCACTGGGAGGGCTCGGTCCTGCTGATCGCCAACGCGATCAACCACAACGACCTCGACACCGGTGTGGACGAGGCGTACGCCGACGCGATCGCCCGGCTCGACGCCATGGAGGCCGACCTGGCCCGCCCGGTCGCCCAGCCCCCGGCCGTGCTGCCGCCCTCCGAGCTGCCCGAGTACACCGCGCTGTGGGGCGGCCCCGACTTCCAGGAGGCCGTGGAGGACGTCAAGGAGCGCATCCGCGCGGGCGAGGCGTTCCAGGTCGTCCCCTCCCAGCGCTTCGAGACGCCCTGCACCGCCAGCGCCCTCGACGTGTACCGGGTGCTGCGGGCCACCAACCCGTCCCCGTACATGTACCTGTTCCGCTTCGACGGGTTCGACGTGGTCGGCTCCTCGCCCGAGGCGCTGGTCAAGGTCGAGGACGGGCGCGCCATGGTGCACCCCATCGCGGGCACCCGGCACCGGGGCGCCACCCCGCAGGAGGACCAGGCCCTCGCCGACGAGCTGATGGCCGACCCCAAGGAGCGCGCCGAGCACCTGATGCTGGTCGACCTCGGCCGCAACGACCTCGGCCGGGTCTGCGAACCCGGCTCGGTGGAGGTCGTCGACTTCATGTCGATCGAGCGCTACTCGCACGTCATGCACATCGTGTCCACCGTCACCGGCGAGATCGCGGGCGGCCGCACCGCCTTCGACGTGCTCACCGCCTGCTTCCCGGCCGGCACCCTCTCCGGCGCCCCCAAGCCCCGCGCCATGCAGATCATCGACGAACTCGAGCCCTCCCGGCGCGGCCTGTACGGCGGCTGCGTCGGCTACCTCGACTTCGCGGGCGACTCCGACACCGCCATCGCCATCCGCACCGCCCTGCTGCGCGACGGCACGGCATACGTGCAGGCCGGAGCCGGGATCGTCGCGGACTCCGACCCGGTCGCGGAGGACCAGGAGTGCCGGAACAAGGCGGCGGCCGTGCTGCGCGCCGTGCACACCGCCAACCGGCTGGGCTCGGTGTGACGCGTTCGCGGGAACCCCGGATGACGCTTCGTGGCGGGTTCAGGCGATAGTGGAGTACGTGACTGCCGTACCGCACCCCCGTTCCGAAGCCGCCGCGCCCGCCCGTTCCGGCCGCCGCAGCCTCGCCGCCGCCCTGCTGTTCGGCGCGCTCGGCGCGGCCGTGGCGCTGCTGGCGACCCGGCAGCGCTGGTCCGAGGGGACCGCGACGGTCGCCGGAGGCGCCTTCCCGCTGACCGCCAAGGGCAGCGACGTCACCGGCGTCCCGGCCGCCCTGGCCGTCGTCGGCCTGGCCGCGCTGGTCGCCGTGTTCGCCGTGCGCCGGGCGGGCCGGTTCGCCGTCGCCGCGCTGCTCACGCTCTCCGGCGCGGGCATCGTCGCCGCCGCCCTCGCCGGGGTCGCCGACGGCTCCGCGCTGGACGAGAAGGCGGCCGAGACCACCGGCGACACCTCGGCCACCGTCGACGCCCTCACCCACACCGCGTGGCCCTACGCCGCGGCGGTGGGCGGGGTGCTGATCCTGCTCGCCGGACTCCTCGCGCTGCGCTACGGCTCCCGCTGGCCCGCCATGTCCGGCCGCTACGAGCGCGGCACGGACCGCCCCCGGCGCACCGCGCGCCCGGTCGATCCGGAGCGCCCGGAGGAGATCTGGAAGGCCCTGGACCGGGGCGAGGACCCCACCGGCGCCTGAACCACCGCCCGAGTGTGGGCAACCAGACTCCCACCCCCGCGTCGATCGCGTGGGGGCGTACGGGACAATGGACCGCGAGCGACCCGGCTCGGACAGTGACGGGCGGGCTCGGACCGTACGACCCGTACGGCATGTACTCGACACGTACACAGCAACGAGGAGCAAGTCATGGCGGGCAGCAGCCACGGTCACACCCCGGCCGCCTGGACCGGTGTCATCATCGCCTTCATCGGTTTCTGCGTCTCGGGCGCCTTCACCGTGATGGCCCAGCCCGTCGGCTTCTGGGCCGGTCTGGTGATCGTGGCCCTCGGTGGCATCGTGGGCTGGATCATGCGCTCCATGGGCCTCGGCATGCCGAAGGCGAGCGCCACCCCGGCCCGCCCTACCGCCGCCGCCACCCGTGAGCCGGTCGGCGCCGAGAGCTGAGCGAATCGCCCGAAGGGGCGCCCCGGAGCCGTACGGACGGCTCGGGGGCGCCCCTTCGCGCGTCCGCGGCGGGGTCGCGGCAGAATGCCAGCGTGAACGCCGACAGCGGTGCCCCGCCCTTCGCCCCGCCCGCGGAGACCCAGCCCGCGCGGCCCCCGCTGTGGCGCCGCCTCGCCGCCCCGGCCGGAGTGCTCGCCGCGGTGGCCGGAGCCTTCGCCTACGTCGGCGCCGTCGACCCCAACCAGCCCGGCCACTACCCGGTCTGCCCGCTGTACGCGCTCACCGGGCTGTACTGCCCCGGCTGCGGCGGACTGCGCAGTGCGCACGCCTTCGTCCACGGCGACCTCCTCGGCGCCCTGCACGACAACGCGGCCGGAGTCGCCGCCTACCTCGCCTTCGCCGTGCTGTGGACCCTCTGGGCGGTCCGCGCCGCCCGGGGCCTGCCGGTGCGCCTGGCCCTCGGCCGCACCCCGCTGTGGGTCCTCGGCTCCGCGCTGCTGCTCTTCACCGTCGTCCGGAACCTGCCGTTCGGTGGCTCGATCCGTCCTTGATCAACAAGGAATGTCCAGGTAATGGGACCGCCGCCCGCCGGATGCGAGCCCTGGCACCGCCTCCGGATACCATCGCAGTGACCACGGGTTTTCGAACCCGCCGCATGACCAACGGCTGAAAGGGGGCCGCTCGCGTGAGTGTGCTCGACGAGATCATCGACGGAGTCCGGGCCGACCTCGCGGAGCGGCAGGCCCGCGTCAGCCTCGACGAGCTCAAGGAGCGCGCCGCGCAGGCCCCGGCGGCCAAGGACGGCGTGGCCGCCCTCAAGGGCGACGGCGTCAAGGTGATCTGCGAGGTCAAGCGCTCCAGCCCGTCCAAGGGCGCGCTGGCCGCCATCGCCGACCCCGCCGCCCTCGCCGCCGACTACGAGGCGGGCGGCGCCGCCGTCATCTCCGTCCTCACCGAGCAGCGCCGCTTCGGCGGCTCGCTGGCCGACCTCGAGGCCGTCCGCGCCCGCGTCGACATCCCGGTGCTGCGCAAGGACTTCATCGTCACCTCGTACCAGCTGTGGGAGGCCCGCGCGTACGGCGCCGACCTCGTGCTGCTCATCGTGGCCGCGCTGGAGCAGCCCGCGCTGGAGTCGCTGATCGAGCGTGCCGTGTCCATCGGGCTGACCCCGCTGGTCGAGGTGCACGACGAGGACGAGATCGAGCGTGCCGTGGACGCGGGCGCCAAGATCATCGGTGTGAACGCCCGCAACCTGAAGACCCTCGAGGTCGACCGGGGCACCTTCGAGCGGATCGCCCCGGAGATCCCCGACGAGCTGGTCAAGGTCGCGGAGTCCGGCGTACGCGGCCCGCACGACCTGATCGCCTACGCCAACGCGGGCGCCGACGCCGTCCTGGTCGGTGAGTCCCTGGTCACCGGCCGCGACCCCAAGACCGCGGTGGCCGACCTGGTGGCCGCGGGCGAGCACCCCGCGCTGCGGCACGGCCGCGGCTGATCCCCCGGTAGGCTTGACCCCGTGACCCTCACCCTGACCGCCACCGTGGACCGCCACGCCCGCCTCGCGCGCGGCTGCCGTCCCCGTGGCTGCCGAGCCCCGGCCCGCCGGGTCCACGGCCGCAGGGTGAGGTACCACATCGGCGCGGAGCCCGGGCAAGTAAACGGCAGACGATGGCAGCAGCCGACCTGTAGGGGCGCGGGGAACTGCGCGACAAGCCACTGACGGCTCGCAGTCAACAATCGATTCCCCGCCCCCACGGCGAATAGTGTCTTTTCACACGCACTCACCGTGAGGTACTGGCATGCCCAGCAGCAACTACTTCTTCCCCGACCCGGAGGGTCAAGTCCCCACCAGCGGGGGTTACTTCGGCGCCTTCGGCGGCAAGTTCATCCCGGAGGCCCTCGTCGCCGCCGTGGACGAGGTCGCCGTCGAGTACGACAAGGCCAAGGCGGACCCCGAGTTCGCCCGCGAGCTGGACGACCTCCTGGTCAACTACACCGGCCGCCCCAGCTCACTCACCGAGGTCCCCAGGTTCGCCGAACACGCCGGCAACGCGAAGATCTTCCTCAAGCGCGAGGACCTCAACCACACCGGCTCGCACAAGATCAACAACGTGCTCGGCCAGGCCCTCCTCACCAAGCGCATGGGCAAGACCCGCGTCATCGCGGAGACCGGCGCCGGTCAGCACGGCGTCGCCACCGCCACCGCCTGCGCCCTGTTCGGCCTCGACTGCACCATCTACATGGGCGAGATCGACACCGAGCGCCAGGCCCTCAACGTGGCCCGGATGCGCATGCTCGGCGCCGAGGTCGTGGCCGTGAAGTCCGGCAGTCGCACCCTGAAGGACGCCATCAACGAGGCGTTCCGCGACTGGGTCGCCAACGTCGACCACACCCACTACCTCTTCGGCACCGTCGCCGGACCCCACCCCTTCCCGGCGATGGTCCGCGACTTCCACCGCGTCATCGGCGTGGAGGCCCGCCGACAGATCCTGGAGCGCGCCGGGCGCCTCCCGGACGCCGCCATCGCCTGCGTCGGCGGCGGCTCCAACGCCATCGGCCTCTTCCACGCCTTCATCCCCGACGCGGACGTCCGCCTGATCGGCTGCGAGCCCGCCGGACACGGCATCGACACCGGCGAGCACGCGGCCACCCTCACCGCAGGCGAGCCCGGCATCCTGCACGGCTCCCGCTCCTACGTCCTCCAGGACGACGAGGGCCAGATCACCGAGCCGTACTCGATCTCGGCCGGTCTGGACTACCCCGGCATCGGCCCCGAGCACTCCTACCTCAAGGACTCCGGCCGGGGCGAGTACCGCGCGGTCACCGACGACGCCGCCATGCAGGCGCTGCGCCTGCTGTCGCGCACCGAGGGCATCATCCCGGCCATCGAGAGCGCCCACGCGCTGGCCGGTGCCCTGGAGGTCGGCAAGGAGTTGGGCCCGGACGGGCTGATCGTCGTCAACCTCTCCGGACGCGGCGACAAGGACATGGACACCGCCGCCCGGTACTTCGGGCTGTACGACACCGACGCCGAGGTCGCGGCCGACGAGGCCCACACCGCCGAGATCGAGGGGGACGCCAAGTGAGCGGCACCATCAACCTGCTGTCGGACACCCTCGCCGCCGCCAAGGCCGAGGACCGCGCCGCGCTCATCGCCTACCTCCCGGCCGGGTTCCCGACCGTGGACGGCGGCATCGAGGCGATCAAGGCCGCCTTCGACGGCGGCGCGGACGTCGTCGAGGTCGGCCTGCCGCACAGCGACCCGGTGCTCGACGGCCCGGTCATCCAGACCGCAGACGACATCGCCCTGCGCGGCGGCGTACGCATCGCCGACGTCATGCGCACGGTCCGCGAGGCGCACGCGGCCACCGGCAAGCCGGTGCTCGTGATGACGTACTGGAACCCCATCGACCGCTACGGCGTCGAGCGGTTCACCGCCGAGCTGGCCGAGGCGGGCGGCGCGGGCTGCATCCTGCCCGACCTGCCCGTGCAGGAGTCCGCGCTGTGGCGCGAGCACGCCGAGAAGCACGGCCTCGCCACCGTCTTCGTCGTCGCCCCCAGCAGCCGGGACGCCCGGCTCGCCGAGATCACCTCGGCGGGCAGCGGCTTCGTCTACGCGGCCTCGCTGATGGGTGTCACCGGCACCCGTGAGTCCGTGGGCGCACAGGCCGAGGACCTGGTGACGCGCACCCGCGCCACCGGCTCCGGCCTGCCCGTCTGTGTCGGCCTCGGCGTCTCCGACGCGGCCCAGGCCGCCGAGGTGGCCGCCTTCGCCGACGGCGTCATCGTCGGCTCGGCCTTCGTCAAGCGCATGCTGGACGCCCCCGACGACGCCTCCGGTGTCGACGCGGTCCGCGCGCTCGCCGCCGACCTGGCGAAGGGCGTCCGCCGGGGCGCCTGACCCGCATCGCTCCAGGTCACTCGAACGGGTGGACCTCCGGCCGGGGAGGCGCAATGCGCCTCCCCGGTTCGTTCAGGGGGGTGTGAGCGAGAAGAACCGTGACGGAAAGCGCAACGCCCGCCAGCGCCTGGCCGCCGAGCGCGAGAAGCAGAAGTCCGCGGAGAAGCGCCGGCGCGCGCTGATCGTCGGCGTCAGTGTCGTCGGCGTGCTGGGCCTCGCCGCGGTGATCGGGGTCATCGCGGCCAACGCGGGCAAGGACAAGGGCAGCAAGAACGCGGGCCCGGTCGTGGCCCCCTCCGGCGCCCAGGGCAAGGACAGCCTGGCGATCCCGGTAGGCAAGGAGGGCGCCAAGTCCACGCTCACCATCTGGGAGGACTTCCGCTGCCCCGCCTGCCAGTCCTTCGAGACGCGGTACCGCTCCACGCTGCACGAACTGACCGACGCGGGCAAACTCCGGGTCGAGTACCACCTGGTCCGCCTGATCGACGGCAACATGGGCGGCACCGGCTCGCTGCACTCGGCCAACGCCGCGGCCTGCGCCCAGGACGCCGGGAAGTTCCGCGAGTACCACGACGTGCTGTACGCGAACCAGCCCCCGGAGACCGACGACGCCTTCGCCGACAACGGCAAGCTGATCGACCTCGCGGGCAAGGTCAAGGGCCTCGACACGCCCACGTTCCGCTCCTGTGTCAACGACGGCACCCACAACACCTGGGTGGACCGCTCCCAGCAGGCGTTCGCCTCCGGCGGCTACGGCGGCACACCGACCGTGCTGTTCGGCGGCAAGAACATCTACCAGGACCAGTCCATGACCCCCGAGAAGCTCAAGGAGATGGTGGAGAGCGCCGACCGCGGATGAGGGGATTTCTCACCTCCCCGTTATGGACCCGTAGCCCGGCCGCGCGGCGACCGCGCGGCCCGGCACGGTAGCGTCGTCCTTGCCATGGAACTTGCCTACATTCCCAGCCCGTCGCACGGGGTGCTGTACCTCGGCCCCGTCCCGCTGCGCGCTTACGCCTTCTGCATCATCATCGGTGTCTTCCTCGCCGTCTGGCTCGGCAACAAGCGCTGGATCGCGCGGGGCGGCCGCCCCGGCACGGTCGCCGACATCGCGGTGTGGGCCGTGCCCTTCGGCCTCGTCGGCGGCCGGCTCTACCACGTGATCACGGACTACGAGCTGTACTTCAGTCCGGGCCGCGACTGGGTGGACGCCTTCAAGGTGTGGGAGGGCGGCCTGGGCATCTGGGGCGCCATCGCGCTGGGCGCGGTCGGCGCGTGGATCGGCGCCCGGCGCATGGGCGTGGCCCTGCCCGCCTACGCCGACGCCGTCGCCCCCGGCATCGCCTTCGCGCAGGCCGTCGGCCGCTGGGGCAACTGGTTCAACCAGGAGCTGTACGGCCACGAGACCCACCTGCCCTGGGCCCTGCACATCACCTCCTCCGAGGGCGGCCGGGTGCCGGGCTACTACCACCCGACCTTCCTCTACGAGTCCCTGTGGTGCGTGGGCGTCGGCTTCCTGGTCATCTGGGCCGACCGCCGCTTCAAGCTGGGCCACGGCCGCGCCTTCGCGCTGTACGTCGCCGCCTACTGCTCGGGCCGCGCCTGGATCGAGTACATGCGGGTGGACGACGCCCACCACATCCTGGGCGTCCGGCTGAACGTCTGGACCGCCGTCGTGGTGTTCCTGCTGGCGGTGACCTACCTGGTGCTCTCCGCGCGGCGCCGTCCGGGCCGCGAAGCGGTCGTCGAGCGGGGTGCCGCCGACGATCCGGCCGGGGACGAGACCGAGTCCGAGGCCGGGACCGAGGACGAGACGGACGCCGGTGACGGTGAGGCCAAGGCCGAGGGCGCCGAGGGCAAGGACGACGCCGAGACGAAGGTCGATGTGACCAAGGACGAGAAGGCTGAGGAGGGCGCGAAGCCCGAGCCCAAAGCCGAAGCCGTCGTCAAGGACACCGCCGAGTCCGGCAAGAAGGGCTGACCCCAGCCCCGTACACACGCCGAAGGGCGCCCGGAACACCTCCGGGCGCCCTTCGCCGTGTTCAGGCCCCGTCGGCCATCGACAGTGTCCGCTGGGCCTGCGCCACCGCCGCCGCGTCGATGAAGCGGCCGTCGGGCAGCGCGAGGGCACCCTGCTCGGTGGCCGCTGCCTTCAGCACCGTCTCCGCCTCCGCGACCTCCTCCGGGGTGGGGAGGTAGGCCCGCGCGATCACCGGGAGCTGGCGGGGATGGATCGCCGCGCGGCCCACGAAGCCCAGCGCGCGACCGCGGGCGCAGGACGCGGCGAGCCCGTCCAGGTCCCGTACGTCGGGATGCACCGACTGGGGCGGCGGGGCGAGGCCCGCCGCGCGGGCGGCCACCACCACCCGCGCCCGGCACCAGTCCAGGCCCGCGTCGGCCCGTACCCCGAGGTCGGAGCGGAGGTCGGCCTCGCCGAGGGAGAGGCCGCGCAGGGACGGGTGGGCGGTGGCGATGGCGTAGGCGTGCTCGATGCCGAGGGCGGACTCCAGCAGCGCGTACAGCGGCAGCGCGGTGGCCTCGGCGGTACGGCGGATCTGCTCGGGGACGGCCACCTTGGGCAGCCGCAGCCCGGAGACGCCCGGCAGGTCGGCCAGCGCGGCGAGGTCGGCCGCCGCCCAGGGACCGTCGGGGCCATTGAGGCGGACGTGCACCGGGACCGGCTGGGGGTCCGCGAGCCGGTCGGCGGTGGCCGCGCGGGCGTACTCCTTGCGGTCCGGGGCGACCGCGTCCTCCAGGTCGATCACCACCACGTCGGCGCCCGCCGCGAGCGCCTTGTCCACCACGCGCGGCCGGTCGCCGGGCACGTACAGCCAGGTCAGCGGCGTCACAGCGCACCCTCCTCGCGCAGCGCGCCGATCTCCGCCGGGCCGAGGCCCAGCTCGGTGAGGACCGCGTCGGTGTCGGCGCCGTGTCCGCGTCCGGCCCAGCGGATCGCGCCGGGGGTCGCGGAGAGCCGGAAGAGCACGTTCTGCATGCGCAGCGGGCCGAGGTCCGGGTCGGCCACGGTGGTGACCGTGTCCAGCGCCTGGTACTGCGGGTCCTCGAAGACGTCCCGTACGTCCTGCACGGGGGCGATGGCCGCCTCGGCCTTCTCGAAGGCGGCCAGCACCTCGTCACGGGGGCGGGCGGCGATCCAGTTCCCGACCGCCTCGTCCAGCTCGTCGGCGTGCGCGGCCCGCTGGACCCCGGTGGCGAACCAGGGCTCGTCGATCAGCTCCGGGCGCCCCACCAGGCGCATCACCCGTTCCGCCACCGACTGCGCGGAGGTGGAGACCGCGACCCAGGAGCCGTCCAGGGTGCGGTAGGTGTTGCGCGGGGCGTTGTTCGCGGACCGGTTGCCGGTGCGTTCCTGGACGTAGCCGAGCTGGTCGTACCAGGTCGGCTGGGGGCCCAGCACGGCGAGCATCGGCTCGATGATCGCCATGTCGACCACCTGCCCGGCGCCGGTGCGCTGCCGGGCGGCCAGCGCGGTGAGCACGGCGTACGCGGTGGCCAGCGCGGTGACGGAGTCCGCGAGCCCGAACGGCGGCAGGGTCGGGGGCGCCTCCGGCTCGCCGGTGAGGGCCGCGAAGCCGCTCATCGCCTCGGCCAGGGTGCCGAAGCCGGGCCGGTGCGCGTACGGGCCGAACTGGCCGAAGGCGGTGACCCGCGCCAGCACCAGCCGGGGGTTGGCCGCGGACAGCTCCGGCCAGCCCAGGTCCCACTTCTCCAGGGTGCCGGGGCGGAAGTTCTCGATCACCACGTCGGCGGTGGCGGCGAGCCTCAGCAGGGTCTCCCGGCCGCCGGGGCGGGACAGGTCCAGGGTGATGGTCCGCTTGTTGCGGCCGAGGGTCTTCCACCACAGGCCGACGCCGTCCTTCGCCGGGCCGTGCCCGCGGGACGGGTCGGGCCGCAGCGGATGCTCCACCTTGATCACCTCGGCGCCGAAGTCACCGAGCATCGTGGCGGCCAGCGGACCGGCGAACAGGGTGGCCAGGTCCAGCACCCGCAGGCCGTCCAGCGGCGGGCGGGGCGCGTTGTCGGGGCGGTCGGCGCTCATGCGGTGTACTGCACCTCGATCTCGGGGCGGTACGGCATCGACGCCGACGCGCCTTCCCGCTGCACCGACAGCGCGGCCGCGGCCGCCGCCCAGGACAGCGCCTCCCGCAGCGGCTTCTCCTCGGCGACGGCGACCGCGTACGCCCCCGCGAAGGTGTCGCCCGCGCCCGTGGAGTCGATCGCGGCGACCTGGTGCGCGGGCACCGCGAGCGGCTCGGTGTCGCGGGACACGTACAGCACCCCCGCCTCGCCCAGGGTGAGCACCACCTCCGGCACCAGGTCGAGCAGGCCGACGGCCGCGTCGAGCGGGTCGGTGCGGCCGGTGAGGGTGACGGCCTCGTAAGCATTGGGGACCAGGACGTCGGTCACGCTCAGCAGCTCCTCCGGCAGCGGCTGCGCGGGGGAGGGGGTGAGCACCGTGCGGACGCCGTGCCGCCGGGCCGCCTCCGCGCCCGCGATCACGGCCGGGAGCGGCACCTCCAGCTGGAGCAGCAGGGCGTCGGCGGAGGCGATCAGGCCCTCGTCGCCGGGGGAGAGGTGGTCGACGGTGCCGTTGGCGCCGGGGACGACGACGATGGAGTTGTTGCCCTCGTCGTCCACCACGATGTGCGCGGTGCCGGACGGGCCCTCGACCGTGCGCAGGAAGTCGGTGTCGACGCCGGAGTGCTCCAGGGTCTCGCGGAGCCGGGTGCCGTACGCGTCGTTGCCGACCGCGCCGATCAGCGACACCACGGCGCCCGCGCGGGCGGCGGCGGTGGCCTGGTTGGCGCCCTTGCCGCCGGGAATGGTGCGGAACTCCCGGCCGGTGACGGTCTCGCCGCGCTGCGGTGCCCGGGCGACATAGGTGACGAGGTCCATGTTCGTGCTGCCGAGCACGACGATGTGGGTCATGGGCGGGTCGCCTCCAGGTGGGTGAGTCGGGCGAGGGTGTCGAAGCCGGTGCCGTCGAAGTCGGCGACCGAGGTGGCGAGCCGGTTCTTGAGCGGGGCCCGCCAGCGCTCCGGCAGGGCGTCGGGGGCGCCCGCGAGGAGGCCCGCGACGCAGCCCGCCGTCGCGCCGTTGGAATCGGTGTCCCAGCCGCCCGACACCGCCCGGCAGACCGAGCCGGTGAAGTCGCCGTCGGCGTGGGTGAGCGCGGCGGCGATCAGGGCGGTGTTGGGCAGGGCGTGCACCCAGTGGTGGGTGGGGCCGTACGACATGTGGAGGGCATCCACCACGTCGTCGAAGTCCGTGTGTTCCCGCGCCAGGTGGACGGCGTCGGTCACGGCGCGGGCCAGCCGGGAGGCGGGCGGGACCACGGTGAGGCCGGTGCGCAGACAGGCGTGCACGTCCTGGGTGCCGGTGGAAGCGGCGGCGATGACGGCGGCCGCGAACATCGCCGCGTGCACGCCGGTGGCGGTGTGGGTGAGGACGGCGTCCCGGTGCGCCTGCGCGGCGGCGGCCGCCGGGTCGCCCGCGTTGGTCCAGCCGTGCACGTCGGCGCGGATCAGGGCGCCGATCCACTCCCGGAACGGGTTGCGGTACCGGGCGGTGTGCGGGGGCTCCACCCCGGCGAGGAGGTTGCGCAGGGCGACGCGTTCGGCGGTGAAGGCGCGGCCGGGCGGGAGTTCGTCCAGCCAGAGCCGGGCCACGTCGTCGGTGGTGAAGGCGCGGCCGTGGCGGGCGAGGAGGAGCAGGCCCAGCAGGGGGTAGTTGAGGTCGTCGTCCTCCGGCATGCCGTCGATGTTCTCGGCCAGCGAGGTCGGGGCGGAGCGGCGGTTCCAGGGGTGCCGGGCGAGCAGGTCCTCGGGGACGCCCTTCGCGGTGAACCACGTGGTCAGCGGCCAGTTGCCGGTCGCGCGGGCCAACTCGCGGATGCCGTCCAGGGGGAGCTTCTCCACCGGCTTGCCGAGCAGGCAGCCGATGGCGCGGCCCAGCCAGGCGGCCTCCAGTGCGTCCGGGTCGGGGGCGGTGCGCGCGGCGGGGGAGGCGGGCCAGTCGGGGCACAGGGCCTCGATCCGGTCCAGCGCGGTCGGCTCCAGCTCGGTGAACTCGCTGGGCAGCTCGGCCAGTTCGTCGAGCAGATCCTCCGCCAGCAGGCGCAGGTAGCGGGAGGCGGGCTCGGGTGAGGCACCGGCCCGCTCGGGGGCGTCCGCGCCGCCCGCCGCGCGCCAGCGCGCCTCGATCCGGGTGGCGTTACGGCCGTCCAGGCGGGCCTGGCGCAGCTCATGGCCGACCAGGTCCTCGGGCTGCACCCAGGTCAGTCGCAGCATGCGGGGCCTCCCAGCGCGGCGAACGCCCGCTCGTGCGCCCGGCGCCGCCCGGTGTCCCGGACGAAGACCTCGCGGGCGACCTCGGTCAGCTCGCGGGCCGGGGCCCACAGGTCCAGGCGGCTCGCCTCGGCCACCGTCTTCGCCCAGTCCTCGGGCACCGGCGAGCCGAGCGCGCCCGCGAGGGCCCCGGCCATGGTGGCGATCGAGTCGCAGTCCCGCCCGTAGTTCACCGAGCCCAGCACCGCGTGCCGCAGATCACCGCCCGCGACCACCAACATGCCCAGCGCGACCGGGAGTTCCTCGATCGAGTGCAGCCGGGAGGGGCGGCGGGCGCCCAGCGAGGGGGAGCGGTAGTCGGGGCCGACCGTGTCGTACGGGGCGACCGCCTGGCGCAGCGGGAGCAGCGCCGACTCGAAGTCACCGTGCCCGGCGGCCACTTCGCAGACCTTCTCGATGGCCTCGCGGGTGCCGTCCTTGGCCAGCGCCAGGCTCGCGGCCACCACCGAGTCCGGGGTCGCGCCCGGCGCGCACGCGGCGGCCACGGCGGCCGCGAACACCCCGGCCGCCTCCCGGCCGTACGACGACTGGTGGGCGCCCGCCACGTCCAGCGCCTCGGCGTACGCGCCCGCCGGGTTCGCCGCGTTGACCAGGCCGACCGGGGCCATGTACATCGCCGCCCCGCAGTTGACGATGTTCCCGGTGCCCGCCTCACGCGGGTCCACATGCCCGTACGCGATCCGGGCCACCAGCCACTTCTCGGCGAGGAAGATCCGCTGCAGCGGCAGCGCCTCCGCCTCCAGCTCGGGAATCCAGCGCGGCTCGGTCATCAGGTCCGGCACCAGATGCTCCGCGACGGCGTACGCGTCGAGGTGGTCCCGGACGCGGGCGTACACCCGGATCAGCGCGTGCGTCATCAGGGTGTCGTCGGTGACGTGCCCGTCGCCCTTGTGGTACGGCGCGATTCTGCGGGCGGTGCGCCAGGCGTCGCCGTTCCAGGGGCCGACGATCCCGTGCACCCGGCCGCCGTGGCGCTCGACGATCTGGTCGGGGCTGTACCCCTCGACCGGCCCGCCGAGGGCGTCCCCCACGGCGGCGCCGAGCAGGGCACCGGTGATCCGCTCGTCCAGGCCGGTCCCACCAGGGCCGGAGATTTCATCACTTTTGGGCATCATGCGCGCATCATCCCCCTGGCCGGGTCCGTTGGGCCGCTTCCAGCAGCCCGGCGAGTTCCACGAGATCGGTGCCGGTCAGCCGGGGCAGCGCGCAGCCGGAGAGGGTCCGGCAGGAACGCCGCCACGCCTCCGGCACGCACTCTCCGCCGCCCAGCGCGCCGCAGAGCGCCCCGGCGAGCGCGGGCGCGGAGTCGGCGACCCGGGACAGACAGGCGGCCGCGGGCACCGCCTCGGCGATGCGTCCGGCGGCCGCGAGGGTCAGCGCGAGGGCCACCGGGACGGTCTCGGCGGCGGCGATGCCGTAGCTGTAGACGTGGTCCACGATCTGGTGCTCCAGCAGCGGGACCAGGGCGAACGCGGTGTCGGTGTCGGTCACCAGGGCCAGCGCGTGCCGGGCGTTGCGGCCGATCTCGGTGCCCTCGGGCAGCTCGTCCAGCGCGGCCGCCACACACGCGTCCGCGCCCGCGCCGGACAGCGCGGTGGCCACCGCCGCCGCCATCGCCCGCGCGCCGTGTACCCCGTCGCCGTCCTGGGTGTAGCGGGCGTCGAACTCCGCCAGGTCCGCCGCGCGGGCCGGGTCGCCGGGGTGGGCGACGGCCAGCACACAGGCGCGTACGCAGGCCGCGTCGTCGAAGTAGTGCGGGTTGTCGTGGCCGGTGGCGGGCGGGCGGAGTCCGGCGGCGAGGTTGCCGAGGCCCGCGCGCACCGAGATGCGGGCGCGCAGCGGGAGCACGGCCGACTCGATCTCCGGCGCCCGTTCGGCCGCCGCGGCGACCTCGGAGGCCACGGCGGTCCAGGTCAGGTCGATCGCGGCGCGCATACGGCGGTCCCGGCTGAGGTCGCCCAGGACGTCGTCCCCGGCCCGCAGCACCGCCTCCGCCGCGAACGCCGCCCACTCCGCGTCGTCGGAGGGGCCGAGCCGGAGCGGTTCCGGGGGCTGGTTCAGGGCGATGGGCACCGGCAGCGTGGTGGTCGCGTTCTGCTCCGCGAAGGTGTCCAGCTCGCGGGTGAGCCGCCGTGTCCACTCCGGCATCCGGGCCGCCCGGTGCCGTGCGGCGGGCCAGCCCGCCGCGTCCCCGGCGGCGAGCCCCAGCAGCAGCCCCTCGATCCGGCGGGTCATGACCGGGCCTCCGGGTCGGCGTCCCGCACGGCCGGCGGGAGCGGGAACGGTGTCTCCGCGGCGGTGCCCGTCAGGGTGAGCGGCGGCTCCCCGGCCGCCACCGCGGCGGGCCCCGGCTCGCTCCCGAGCGCCAGTCGTACGCCTTCCGGCAGCAGGTCCGGCAGGACCACTCCCTCGCCCCACTTGCCGCCCTCCTCCGGTGTCAGCAGCTCGGCCACGTCGAGGATGTGGTGGCCCGACATGGCGGGCAGACACCTGCCGCGGGCCGGACCAATGGCGGCGGCCCATATGGCGGGGATGGCGGCGATTCCGCCGGTGGCGCCCGCCAGGGCGCCCGCGACCGCCGCCGTGGTGTCGGCGTCCCGGCCCATGTTGACGGCCGTCAGGACCGCCTCCCGGAAGTCGCCGTCGGCCGCCGCGTACGCGCCGAAGGCGAGGGCGACCGCCTCGGGGGCCAGGTCGGTCCAGGGGTAGCCGCCGATGACCACCGCGGAACGGACCGCGCGTTCACCCCGGTGGGCGACGGCGACCGCGCGGCGCAGCGAGCGGGCGGTCCAGGAGTCGTCCGGTACGACGGCGAGGGCGGCCGCGATCACCACGGCCGGTTCCGCGCCCGCCATCGCGGCGGCCACCCCGGCCGCGACCGCCTGGCCGCCGTAGATGCCCTCGCCCTCGTGGCTGACCGAGCCGTCGATCGCCACCAGCCGGGCCGCCTCCGAGGGCCGCCCCGCCGCGAACACCCCGAACGGCGCCGCCCGCATCGCCAGCCCGTCGCTCCAGGCGTGCCGGTGCTGGGCCGAGATGGGCGCCGCCAGTCCCCGGCGCAGGTTCTCCAGCGTGCCCCGCTCACTGAACCCCGCGCCCCGGAAGGGACCCTCGGCCCGGCCCGCGATCCACTGGTGCCAGGCCCCCTCCACATGCGCCGGGGTGAGCGCGGAGCCGTGCCGGGCCAGCAGCAGCCCGGAGAAGATCGCGTACTCGGTGTCGTCCGTGCCGCAGGGCCGGTCGGTGACGTACCCGGTGATGCGGCCCCAGCGGGCGCGGATCTCGGAGGGCTTCAGGTTCTCGGCGGGGGCGCCCAGCGCGTCGCCCACGGCCAGGCCGAGCAGCGCGCCGCGCGCCCGCTCGCGGAGTCCGGGTCCGGCGGGGGCGGGCAGCGGGGAAGCGGGTGCGTGCGATGCCATGGGCGGGACCCTCCTTCGCCAGGACCGCGTGGGCCGCGTGGACCGCGTGGTCTCTTTGCGGATGTGTCCCACCCGAGGGGCGGCGCCCTAGCCTCCGGGCCCCCGCCATCACCCGCTCGGTACCGGGAAATCTCCGGCGCGGGCGTCTGAGCAGGGCAGAAGCAGCGGGTTAGCGCAGCCTCGCCTTGCTGGCGGCGGCGCTCCGATCGTCGTAGATTGAGGGTCTTCGAAAAATAGAATCAGTCCAAAGTTAGCTTTGGCTCAGCTTACCCGGGGGTCCTCATGGCCATCATCGAGACCGAGGCCGCGCTGCACGAGGCGCACCGCGACAACCACACGCACCGCGACGTCAACGGCGGCTGGCTGCGCCCCGCCGTGTTCGGCGCGATGGACGGCCTGGTCTCCAACCTCGCCCTGATGACCGGTGTCGCGGGCGGCTCGGTGGGCCACCAGACGATCGTGATCACTGGCCTCGCCGGACTCGCGGCCGGTGCCTTCTCGATGGCGGCGGGCGAGTACACCTCCGTCGCCTCGCAGGCCGAACTCGTGCAGGCCGAACTCGACGTCGAGCGCCGTGAGCTGCGCAAGCACCCGCAGGCCGAGGAGGACGAGCTGGCCGCGCTGTACGCCTCCCGCGGGGTCGAGCCCGCGCTCGCCCGCGAGGTCGCCCGGCAGCTGTCGAAGGACCCCGAGCAGGCGTTGGAGATACACGCCCGGGAAGAACTGGGCATCGACCCCGAGGACCTGCCCTCCCCGCTGACCGCCGCCGTCTCCTCCTTCGGCGCCTTCGCGCTCGGTGCCCTGCTGCCCGTGCTGCCCTACCTGCTGGGCGCCACCGCCCTGTGGCCCGCCGTCCTGCTCGCGCTCGCCGGACTGTTCGCCTGCGGCGCCGTGGTGGCCCGGGTGACCGCCCGCAGCTGGTGGTTCAGCGGACTCCGTCAGCTCGCGCTGGGCGGTGCGGCGGCGGGCGTCACCTTCGCCCTCGGCAGCCTGTTCGGGACCGCTGTGAGCTGAGAGACCCTGGACATATGCCGGGGCCCGCATAAATAATTGTTACTCGCGGGTTTCGCACGCTTGAGCGTCGGGCATGAGCCGTAAGCACTGCGGGCAACGGCGCCCGCGGTGCACTCGCGGGACGGGCGACGACGCCTCCCCGCCCCCTGGACCCGACCGGTCACCACCCGTCCGGCCCAGTCGCAGGACCCCGCTCGCTACAGCTGAGAACCCCCGCTTTTCCAGCCGCCCGGAGCGGCGCCCGCCGTACCCCACGGCACCCCGCCGCGCCCCCCTGTGGCGTCCGCATGGTGGAACGGAGTATCCGGTTCCCGACAAGCGTTCCATCATGTAACCTGCACGAAATTTTGCACCAGCAGAGGGCCAGCGTCGTCCCTCGGCACCTGTTATATGCCACTGACGACGACGGGAGAGCCGATGCGTACGACGCGCCAGCCGTCCCCGCATTCCGTGACCGACCGAGCCTGGTCCTTCATGGATGCCCGCCCTGCCGCGCAGGGCATGTACGACCCCCGCGACGAGCACGACGCCTGCGGCGTCGGCTTCGTGGCCACCCTCACCGGTGAGGCGAGCCATGCGCTGGTCGAGCAGGCGCTGACCGTCCTGCGCAATCTCGAACACCGCGGCGCGACCGGCTCCGAGCCCGACTCCGGGGACGGCGCCGGAATCCTCTCCCAGGTGCCCGACGCCTTCTTCCGCGAGGTGGCCGGATTCGACCTCCCCGCCGCCGGTTCCTACGCCGTCGGCATCGCCTTCCTGCCCGAGGACGGCACCGCCGAAGTCGTCTCACGGATCGAGACGATCGCCGCCGAGGAGGGCCTCACCGTCCTCGGCTGGCGCGAGGTCCCGGTCGCCCCCGAACTGCTCGGCGCGACCGCCCGCTCGACCATGCCCGCCTTCCGCCAGCTCTTCGTCGCCGACGGCGTCAGCGAGGGCATCGCGCTGGACCGCAAGGCGTTCGTGGTGCGCAAGCGCGCCGAGCGGGAGGCCGGGGTCTACTTCCCGTCCCTGTCCGCCCGGACGATCGTCTACAAGGGCATGCTGACCACCGGCCAGCTGGAGCCCTTCTTCCCGGACCTGTCCGACCGCCGGTTCGCCTCCGCGATCGCGCTGGTGCACTCCCGCTTCTCCACGAACACCTTCCCGTCGTGGCCGCTGGCGCACCCGTACCGCTTCGTCGCCCACAACGGTGAGATCAACACCGTCAAGGGCAACCGCAACTGGATGCGCGCCCGCGAGTCCCAGCTCGGCTCCGACCTGTTCGGCACCGACGACAACCTCGCCCGCACCTTCCCCGTCTGTACGCCGGACGCCTCCGACTCGGCGTCCTTCGACGAGGTGCTGGAGCTGCTCCACCTCGGCGGCCGCTCGCTGCCCCACGCGGTGCTGATGATGATCCCGGAGGCGTGGGAGAACCACGACTCCATGGACCCGGCCCGGCGCGCCTTCTACCAGTTCCACTCCACGATGATGGAGCCCTGGGACGGCCCCGCCTGCGTCACCTTCACCGACGGCACCCAGGTCGGCGCCGTGCTCGACCGCAACGGCCTGCGCCCCGGCCGCTACTGGGTCACCGACGACGGCCTGGTCGTCCTCGGCTCCGAGGTCGGCGTCCTCGACATCGACCCCGCCCGCGTGGTCCGCAAGGGCCGCCTGCAGCCCGGCCGGATGTTCCTGGTGGACACCGCCGAGCACCGCATCATCGAGGACGACGAGATCAAGGCGCAGCTCGCCACCGAGCAGCCCTACACCGACTGGATGGAGACGGGCGAGATCGAGCTGGGCGACCTGCCCGAGCGCGAGCACATCGTCCACACCCACGCCTCCGTCACCCGCCGCCAGCAGACCTTCGGCTACACCGAGGAAGAGCTGCGGATCATCCTCGCCCCGATGGCCAAGGCCGGTGCCGAACCCATCGGCTCCATGGGCACCGACAGCCCCATCGCGGTGCTCTCCGAGCGCCCCCGGCTGCTCTTCGACTACTTCACCCAGCTCTTCGCCCAGGTCACCAACCCGCCGCTGGACGCCATCCGCGAGGAACTGGTCACCTCCCTGCGCAGCTCGCTGGGCCCCCAGGGCAACCTGCTCGACCCGAGCGCCGCCTCCTGCCGCTCCGTCCTGCTGCCCTTCCCGGTCATCGACAACGACGAGCTGGCCAAGCTCATCCACATCAACGCCGACGGCGACATGCCCGGCTTCAAGGCGGCCACCCTCTCCGGCCTCTACCGGGTCTCCGGCGGCGGCGACTCCCTCGCCGCCCGCATCGAGGAGATCTGCGCCGAGGCCGACGCCGCCATCGACAACGGCGCCCGGCTCATCGTGCTCTCCGACCGGCACTGCGACGCCGAGCACGCCCCGATCCCCTCGCTGCTGCTCACCGCGGCCGTCCACCACCACCTCATCCGCACCAAGGAGCGCACCCATGTGGGCCTCCTGGTCGAGGCCGGAGACGTCCGCGAGGTCCACCACGTCGCCCTGCTGATCGGGTTCGGCGCCGCCGCCGTCAACCCCTACCTGGCGATGGAGTCCGTCGAGGACCTGGTCCGCGCGGGCACCTTCCTGCCCGGCATGGAGCCCGAGACGGCCATCCGCAACCTCATCTACGCCCTCGGCAAGGGCGTGCTCAAGGTGATGTCCAAGATGGGCATCTCCACCGTCGCCTCCTACCGCGGCGCCCAGGTCTTCGAGGCCGTCGGCCTGGACGACGCCTTCGTGGCCAAGTACTTCGACGGCACCACCTCCAAGATCGGCGGCGTCGGCATCGACGTCATCGCCCGCGAGGTCGGCGCCCGGCACGCCAAGGCGTACCCGGCCAGCGGCATCGCGCCCGCGCACCGCACCCTCGACATCGGCGGCGAGTACCAGTGGCGCCGCGAGGGCGAGCCGCACCTGTTCGACCCGGAGACGGTCTTCCGCCTCCAGCACTCCACCCGCAGCGGCAGCTACGACATCTTCAAGAAGTACACCGACCGGGTGAACGAGCAGTCCGAGCGCCTGATGACGCTGCGCGGCCTGTTCGGCTTCGGCTCCGGCCGCGCCCCGATCCCGGTGGACGAGGTCGAACCGGTCTCCGAGATCGTCAAGCGCTTCTCCACCGGCGCCATGTCGTACGGCTCCATCTCCCAGGAGGCGCACGAGACCCTCGCCATCGCCATGAACCAGCTGGGCGGCAAGTCCAACACCGGCGAGGGCGGCGAGGACCCGGAGCGGCTGTACGACCCGGCCCGGCGCAGCGCCATCAAGCAGGTCGCCTCCGGCCGCTTCGGCGTCACCTCCGAGTACCTGGTCAACGCCGACGACATCCAGATCAAGATGGCCCAGGGCGCCAAGCCCGGCGAGGGCGGCCAGCTGCCCGGCCACAAGGTCTACCCCTGGGTCGCCAAGACCCGGCACTCCACGCCCGGCGTCGGCCTGATCTCCCCGCCGCCACACCACGACATCTACTCCATCGAGGACCTCGCCCAGCTCATCCACGACCTGAAGAACGCCAACCCCGCCGCCCGCATCCACGTGAAGCTGGTCTCCGAGGTCGGCGTCGGCACGGTCGCGGCCGGTGTGTCCAAGGCGCACGCCGACGTGGTGCTGGTCTCCGGCCACGACGGCGGCACCGGCGCCTCCCCGCTCACCTCGCTCAAGCACGCGGGCGGCCCCTGGGAGCTGGGCCTCGCCGAGACCCAGCAGACCCTGCTGCTCAACGGGCTGCGCGACCGGATCGTCGTCCAGACCGACGGCCAGCTCAAGACCGGCCGGGACGTCGTCATCGCCGCGCTGCTCGGCGCCGAGGAGTTCGGCTTCGCCACCGCGCCGCTGGTCGTCTCCGGCTGCGTGATGATGCGCGTCTGCCACCTGGACACCTGCCCGGTCGGCATCGCCACCCAGAACCCGGTGCTGCGCGAGCGCTTCGAGGGCAAGGCCGAGTACATCGTCAACTTCTTCCGGTTCATCGCCGAAGAGGTCCGCGAACTCCTCGCCGAGCTGGGCTTCCGCTCCATCGAGGAGGCCGTCGGCCACGCCGAGGTGCTCGACGTGCGGCGCGCCGTCAACCACTTCAAGGCCCAGGGCCTGGACCTGGAGCCGCTGTTCCACGTGCCCGAGCTGGCCGAGGGCGCGGTCCGCCACCAGGTCGTCTCCCAGGACCACGGACTGGAGAAGGCGCTCGACAACGAGCTGATCAGGCTCGCCGCCGACGCGCTCGCCGCCACCGACGCCACCGAGGCGCACCCGGTGCGCGCCCAGGTCGCCATCCGCAACATCAACCGCACGGTCGGCACCATGCTCGGCCACGAGGTGACGCGGAAGTTCGGCGGCGCGGGCCTGCCCGACGACACCATCGACATCACCTTCACCGGCTCGGCCGGGCAGTCCTTCGGCGCGTTCCTGCCGCGCGGAGTCACCCTCCGCCTGGAGGGCGACGCCAACGACTACGTCGGCAAGGGCCTCTCCGGCGGCCGGATCGTGGTCCGCCCCGACCGGGCCGCCGATCACCTCGCGGAGTACTCCACCATCGCGGGCAACACCATCGGCTACGGCGCCACCGGCGGCGAGCTGTTCCTGCGCGGCCGTACCGGCGAGCGGTTCTGCGTCCGCAACTCCGGGGCCCTGGTGGTCTCCGAGGGCGTCGGCGACCACGGCTGCGAGTACATGACCGGCGGTCACGCGGTCGTCCTCGGCGAGACCGGCCGCAACTTCGCGGCGGGCATGTCCGGCGGCATCGCGTACGTCATCGACCTCAACCCGGACAACGTCAACGCGGGCAACGGAGACGCGGTCGAGCCGCTCGACGACGCCGACCGGACCTGGCTGCACGACGTGGTGCGCCGCCATGCCGAGGAGACCGGGTCCACGGTCGCCGAGAAGCTCCTCGCGGACTGGGACCGGTCCGTGGAGCGCTTCAGCAGGATCATCCCCAGCACGTACAAGGCAGTGCTCGCCGCCAAGGACGCCGCCGAGCGAGCCGGTCTCTCCGAGGCCGAGATCACCGAGAAGATGATGGAGGCGGCGACCAATGGCTGATCCCAAGGGCTTTCTGAACCACGGCCGCGAGGTCGCCCGGACCCGTCCCGTCGACGAGCGCGTCAAGGACTGGAACGAGGTCTACGTCCCCGGCGCCCTGCTGCCGATCATCGGCAAGCAGGCCAGCCGATGCATGGACTGCGGCATCCCGTTCTGCCACAACGGCTGTCCGCTCGGGAACCTGATCCCGGAGTGGAACGACTACGCCTACCGGCAGGACTGGGCGGCCGCCTCCGAGCGGCTGCACGCGACCAACAACTTCCCCGAGTTCACCGGGCGGCTCTGCCCCGCGCCCTGTGAGTCGGCCTGTGTGCTGGGCATCAACCAGCAGCCGGTCACCATCAAGAACGTCGAGGTCTCGATCATCGACCGGGCGTGGGAGACCGGGGACGTCGCCCCGCGCATCCCCGAGCGGCTGTCCGGCAAGACGGTCGCCGTCATCGGCTCCGGCCCGGCCGGGCTCGCCGCCGCCCAGCAGCTCACCCGCGCCGGTCACACGGTCGCCGTGTACGAGCGCGCCGACCGCGTCGGCGGCCTGCTGCGGTACGGCATCCCCGAGTTCAAGATGGAGAAGCGGCACATCAACCGCCGTATCGAGCAGATGCGCGCGGAGGGCACCCGGTTCCGCACCGGCGTGGAGATCGGCCGCGACCTGAAGGCCGGTGACCTGAAGAAGCGGTACGACGCGGTCGTCATCGCCGCCGGAGCCACCATGGCCCGCGATCTCCCCGTCCCCGGGCGGGAGTTGAACGGCATCCACCAGGCGATGGAGTACCTGCCGCTGTCCAACAAGGTCCAGGAGGGCGACTTCGTGGCCCCGCCGATCTCGGCCGAGGGCAAGCACGTCGTCGTCATCGGCGGCGGCGACACCGGCGCCGACTGCGTGGGCACCGCCCACCGCCAGGGCGCGGCCTCCGTCACCCAGCTGGAGATCATGCCCCGCCCGAACGACGAGCGGCACGCGCTGAACCAGCCCTGGCCGACCTTCCCCATGCTGTACAAGGTCACCAGCGCCCACGAGGAGGGCGGCGAGCGGGTCTACGCCGTCTCCACCACCCACTTCGAGGGCGACGAGGACGGCAACGTCCAGGCGCTGCACCTGGCCGAGGTCGAGTTCATCGACGGCAAGCTCACCCCGAAGCCGGGCAGCGAGCGGAAGATCCCGGCCCAGCTGGTCACCCTCGCCATGGGCTTCACCGGCACCGACCGGGAGAACGGCCTGGTCGACCAGTTCGGCCTGGAGCTGGACGAGCGGGGCAACATCGCCCGTGACACCGACTTCCAGACCAACGTGCCCGGCGTCTTCGTCGCCGGTGACGCGGGCCGGGGCCAGTCCCTGATCGTCTGGGCCATCGCCGAGGGCCGCTCCGCCGCCCGCGGCGTGGACCGCCACCTCACCGGGGTCAGCGACCTGCCCGCCCCGATCCGCCCCACCGACCGCTCCCTGGCGGTCTGACCCTCCCGACCCGGTGTGCCGTACAACGACGTACGGAACATCAGACGGCGCCTGCCCGACAGTCCCCGACCGGACGCCCGGGCAGGCGCCGCCGCCTTGTCAGTAGGTGCCGCCGGTGAGCGTGGCCACCTTCACCGCCGCGAGGCCCAGCAGCAGGACCAGAAGCCCCGCGCAGGCGGCCCACTGGATCAGCGTGCGGCGGTCGCCACGCGGGGCGTAGGCGAAGGCGAGGGTCACCACGGCGCCCGCCAGCAGGCCGCCCAGGTGGCCCTGCCAGGAGGTCGCGAAGGCCGAGACCACCAGCCAGATCAGCAGCCCCGTCATGTACTGGTTGACCGCCCGCATGTCGTAGCCCAGGCGGCGCCCCATCACCCAGTACGCGGCACCCAGCCCGAACACCGCGCCCGAGGCGCCCACCGTCGGCGCGTCCGGCGCGATCAGCAGGACCAGGACCGAGCCGCCGAGCGCCGAGAGCAGATACAGCGCGAGATAGCGGGCCCGGCCGAGCTGGGTCTCCACCACCCGGCCGACGTTCACCAGCGCCACCATGTTCAGCACGATGTGCACCACCCCGATCCCGTCGTCCGGCGGCATGTGCAGGAACGCGCCGGTCAGCAGCCGCTCCCACTGCCCGCCGACCACCCCCTCCGGGCTCAGCGCCGGGTCGTACGGGTACTGCCACAGGTAGTGCACGCCGTCCGGCCCGACCAGGCCCGCGCCCAGCATCCCGAACCGGTCCACCACCGAGGGCCGGGCCAGCTCGGCGAGGTAGGCGAGCACGTTCAGCGCCACCAGCACCCAGGTGACCAGCGGAAACGTGCTGATCCGGCCGCCGAACGCGGTCCGCGCTCGCCGTATCGAGCGGGCGCCCTCCCGCACGCACTCCACGCACTGGTGGCCGACCGACGCCGCACGCATGCAGTCCGGGCAGATATAGCGCTCGCAGCGGGTGCAGCGGACGTGCGACTCCACCTTGGGATGACGGAAGCACGTGGTCACGGCGGACTCGGCGGTCACGGCCGGCTCCTTCGAGGAAAGGGGGTGAGAGGTGAGCCGGTGGGGACGGCGGCGAACAAAGTATCGGATCACTGGGGGAGTGGGAGGTCCGAGGCTGTGATCACCTGATTTCCCGACGCCGCGTCACCGTCCCGCCCTGTCCGCACTCTTAGGAATGAACCCCGCGGTGCGGCTCCCCTCGCAGGTCAGAGGGCGTGCTGATGATGTCCCGACCATCGCGCCCGCGGGGTCCGGAAGGAGACGGCCATGTCCGAGCAGCACGAGCAGGCGGAGCAGAGCGTCGGGGAGTTCACCCTCACCGGCCCGCTGACCACCGCGCCCCCGGCCGGGTACACCGCGCCCGAGCCCGACGAGAAGTGGTCCCTGCCCGGCGGCTACGCCCACATCCACTACGGCGAGGGCAACCAGGGCATCATCCGGCCCGTCGTCATGGCCGACGGCTTCAACCTCGGCCCGAGCGACCTCACCCGGCTCTACGCGGGCCTCGACAGCACTTACCCCCTGCTGACCGAGCTGCGCCGCCGGGGCCGGGACGTCATCCTCGTCGGCTTCGACGAGCGCAGCGCCTCCCTCCTCGACAACGCGCAGACCGCGACCGCCGCCATCCACCGGACGATGGCCGAACGACTGGGCGGCACCCGCCTCATGGTCGGCGGCTTCAGCATGGGCGGCCTCGTCACCCGCTACGCGCTGGCCCGTATGGAGACGCAGCGCCTGGACCACCAGACCGCCGTGTACTTCTCCTGGGACACCCCGCACCGCGGCGCCTACATCCCCATCGGCCTCCAGGCGTTCTCCCACTTCATCCCGGTGCCCAACGACTTCGCCCGGCAGATGACCAGCCCGGCCGCCCGGCAGATGCTCTGGCGCCACTACGACCCGATGACCGGCCAGAACGGCATCGCCCCCGAGCGCCGCGAGTTCCTCCAGCGCCTGGCCGAGGTCGGCGGCTGGCCGCGCATCCCGCGCCTGCTGGCCCTCGCCAACGGCCGCGGCGACGGCACCGGCATCGCCGTCCCGCCCGGCGAGACCGTGCTGAAGTCCGAGCGGGTCTACCCCGGCACCACCTTCTACGCCCAGGCCCAGGGCCGCGAGGTCACCGTCGCCGAGCTGAAGCGCCGCTTCCCCGAGTCCGAGAAGACGATCACCACCGGCGACCTCCCCGAGATGGACGGCGCCCCCGGCGGCACCCTGCGCTCCTACGGCATCCTCGCCGACGCGCTGAAGAAGGTCGGCGCCCAGGTCGACCTGCGGCACGAGGACGTCTGCTTCGTGCCCACGGTCAGCGCGGTCTCCCTCCGCGACCTCGACCAGCAGAAGGACCTGTACGCGAACCTGGACGACATCGCCCCGGACGAGAGCGACGTCGACGACTTCATCTGGTCCGCCGAGACCACCCCGCACACGGCCGTCACCGAGGAACTCGCCCGCTGGCTGACGGACCGCCTCCCCGGCTGAGCCACCCTCAGGTGTCGCACTCCAGCACCGTCCGGCACAACCCGCAGCGGGCCCTGACCCGGCCCCGCACCGGGACCCGGATGCGCTGATGGCACACCGGGCACGGGAAGGACACCTTCCAGCCCGCCCCGTCCGGGGTGAACTCGTAGGGGGAATCCGGACGGGGCCGGGCCGAGTGGTGCCGGTCCTCGCCGTGCCGGGCGGTGTCGCGCCGGTCGTGGGCGTACCGGCGCCGCTCCGCCCAGCCCGCCCCGCTCAGCGGCGCCCGCCGCTCGTCCGCCCGCGCCCGGTCCCGGCCCGCGACATACGCCGTGTACGCCTGCGGACTGGTGAACCACACCGCAGGGTCCTCCCCGAACACCGCGGCCCGCTTCGCCAGGACGTAGCCGAACTCCTCCGGGGTGAGATAGCCCAGCTTCTGCGACGCCTCGCCGTGCTCCCGGTACGCGTCCAGCAGCAGCCAGCCCGCGCCGAGGAACGTGGTCACCGTGTCGGTGAGGATCTCGTTCTCCGCCGTGGTCGGGAACGCAAGGCCCAGCCGGTGCAGATACACATGGGCCACCTCATGGGCGAGGGCCGCGCCGATGTCCTGCCGGTGGGTGCGGAAACGGTCGTTCAGCTCCACGAAGTACTCCGGGCCCGCCGCCAGTTCCACATCGGCCGCGTGCCGCATCTCCCGGAAGCAGACGATCAGCCGCGCGTCCGGCAGCCGGAAATGCCGCACCAGCTCCCGCGCCACCCGCTGCGCGCCCAGATGCAGATCGTCGCCGTCGCCGAACGCCACGTCCGCCGGGGCCACACTCGCCGCGAAGGTCCGCAGCCCCTCGTACGACAGCCGCCGGTACAGCGCCGTGACCGCCGACCGCACCGTCGCGAGGTGCGGGAAGCCGTGCTCCACCGGTCCGCCTGCCGCCACGCCCGCACCCCCGAAGGTCGCCCGGAACATCTCTCCCACTGTAGGACCGCCCGACGCGACGGCGACCCTTCCGCGCCCCGTAGGGTGGACCCCCATGACCATCAGCAACACCGGCACCGGTGACGTCGACCCCGAGGCCCGCGAGGAACTGGAGCGGCTGCGGGCCAGCATCGACAACATCGACGCGGCCGTAGTCCACATGCTGGCCGAACGCTTCAAGGCCACCCAGCAGGTCGGCCGCCTCAAGGCCCGCCACCACCTGCCGCCCGCCGACCCCGGCCGCGAGGCCCGCCAGATCGAGCGGCTGCGCAGCCTCGCCGAGGACGCCCGCCTCGACCCCGCCTTCGCCGAGAAGTTCCTGAACTTCATCGTCGCCGAGGTGATCCGGCACCACGAACGCATCGCCGAGGACACCGCCCGCACCCGCCCCTGACCGGAGTGAGCCGGGCGCACCGCCGGACATAAGCCGCGTACCGAATCCGCCCCTGTCCGCTGCCGGGGCGATCGGGCAGCATGGCCTCCATGTCCGTACTGACGCGCGACGAAGCGCAAGCCCGAGCAGAGCTCCTCGACGTCCACCGCTACACCGTCGATCTCGACCTCACCACCGGTGACGAGACCTTCGGCTCCCGTACCGCGGTCCGGTTCACCGCGCGCACGGACGGGGACACCTTCGTCGAGCTGAAGCCCGCCGAGCTGCGCGCCGTCACCCTCGACGGACAGCCCCTGGACACATCCGCCCTCGACGGCAACCGGCTGCCGCTGAAGAACCTCACCGCGGGCGAGCACGAACTCACCGTCGACGCGGCCATGCGCTACTCCCGCACCGGCGAGGGCATGCACCGCTTCACCGACCCCACCGACGACGAGACCTACGTCTACACCCAGCTCTTCCTCGACGACGTCCAGCGCGTCTTCGCCGCCTTCGACCAGCCCGACCTCAAGTCCGTCTTCGACGTCACCGTCACCGCCCCCGACGGCTGGCAGGTGCTCGCCAACGGCGTCACCGAGCACCTCGGCGACGGCCGCTGGCGCGCCGCCACCACCCCGCTCATCTCCACCTACCTCGTCGCCGTCGCCGCCGGACCCTGGCACTCCGTACGCACCGAGCACCGCGGCCTGCCCTTCGGCATCCACTGCCGCCGCTCGCTCGCCCCCCACCTCGACGCCGACGCCGACGAGATCCTGGACATCACCCGCGCCCTGTACGACCGCTACCACGAGAAGTTCGAGGAGCCCTACCCTTTCGACTCCTACGACCAGGCGTTCGTCCCCGAGTTCAACGCCGGTGCCATGGAGAACCCCGGACTCGTCACCTTCCGCGACGACTTCGTCTTCCGCTCCGCCGTCACCGACACCGAGCGGCAGACCCGCGCCATGGTCATCGCCCACGAGATGGCCCACATGTGGTTCGGCGACCTCGTCACCCTCAAGTGGTGGGACGACATCTGGCTGAACGAGTCCTTCGCCGAGTACATGGGCTACCAGACCACCCTGGAAGCCACCCGCTTCACCCAGCCCTGGGTCGAGTTCGGCGTCACCCGCAAGTCCTGGGGCTACGACGCCGACCAGCGCCCCTCCACCCACCCCGTCGCCCCCGAGTCCGTCGACGACACCGCCGCCGCCCTCCTCAACTTCGACGGCATCTCCTACGCCAAGGGCGCCTCCGCCCTGCGCCAACTCGTCGCGTGGCTCGGCGAGAAGGACTTCCTCGCCGGGATCAACGTCCACTTCGAACGGCACCGGTTCGGCAACGCCACCCTCGCCGACTTCATCGACTCCCTCGCCTCCGCCACCGAACGCGACGTCCCCGCCTGGGCCGACGCCTGGCTGCGCACCACCGGCGTCGACAAGCTCACCCCCCGCCTCACCACCACCGACGGCACCCGCACCCTCACCGTCGACCACGACGGCAGCCGCCCGCACCGCGTCACCGCCGGAATCTACGACCACGACCTCACCGAGGAGGGCCGCCTCACCCTGCGCGAACGCGTCGGACTCGACATCCCGCAGACCGCGCCCCAGCCGCTCGGCAAGCGGCCCGCGCTGCTCCTCCTCAACGACGGCGACCTCACCTACGCCAAGGTCCGCTTCGACCCCGAGTCCTTCCAGACCCTGCGCACCAGCCTCTCCGGCCTGCCCGACCCGCTCACCCGCGCCGTCGTCTGGAACGCCCTGCGCGACGCCGTACGCGACGGCGAACTCCCGCCCACCGCCTACCTGGAGACCGCCCGCGCCCACCTGCCGCTGGAGACCGACCTCGCCCTCGTCCAGGGCGTCCTGGCCTTCGCCGCCACCCACATCGCCGACCGCTACCTCACCCCCGAGCAGCGGCCCGCCGCCCTCGCCACCCTCGGCTCCCTCTGCCGCGACCTGCTGCGCCGCACCGAGGACGGCGACAACCCCGGCCTGCGCCTGGTCGCCGTACGGCACTTCATCGACGTCGCCGCGCACCCCGACACCATCGCCGCCTGGCTCGCCGACGGCACCGTGCCCGGCGGCCCCGAACTCGACCCCGAGCTGCGCTGGCGCATCCTCGGCCGACTCGCCGTGCTCGGCGCCACCGACGAGGCCGCCATCACCGCCGAACTGGAGCGCGACCCCTCCGCCAACGGCCAGGAAGGCGCCGCCCGCTGCCGCGCCGCGCTGCCCGACCCGGAGGCCAAGCGGCGGGCCTGGGACGCCATGTTCGCCACCGACGACCTCTCCAACTACCTCTTCAAGGCCACCGCCCAGGGCTTCTGGCAGCCCGAACAGGCCGACCTCGTCCGGGAATACGTACCCCGCTACTACGAGGAGGCGGTCGCGGTGTCCGACCGGCGCGGCCCCGCCATCGCCGCCGCCGCCGGAGCCTGGGCCTTCCCGCACCACGCCGTCGACGCCGAGAACCTGGCACTGGGAGAGGCGTGCCTGCGTGACGCCGACCCGGTACCCGCACTGCGGCGCAAGCTCGCGGACGAACTGGACGACCTGGCGCGGGCACTGCGGGTGCGGGGGGAGTAGCGCCGGGGTCGGGCGGTGTAAGCCGGGACGACGTGTGCTGCGGCCACATGTGCCGGGACCACATGTCTCGGGCCACATGTCCTGCGACCACACGGCCGCGGGACCACATGTCCCGCGGCCACACCGCCCCGCTGCGACACCCGTGCCACCCGCACACCGTTCCGACGCGTTTTCCCCGTACGGCAGTACCCATTTCCCGCTCCCGCTCGTTGTGCAGCGCGGACACCCGGCTCCCGAACCTGAGGGCCGGTGCGTGTCCCCGCCCCGCAGGAGAGCCCATGAGCACCCCGCCCCTCGCCTCAGGACCCCACGGCCCGGACGCCCTGCGCCCGCTCCTGGACACCGTCCTCGGCGCCCTCACCACCGGCGCGGCCGCCCGCGGCGGCCCCCTCCCCGCGGGCGGGCCGGACGCCGTCGCCGCCCGCGTCACCGACGCCCTCGGCGACGTACTCCCCGAACACGGCGACCCCGACGCCCTGCGCGCCCTCGTCCACACCCTCGCCGCAGGCGCCGCCGACCCCGCCGACCCGCTCTGCGCCGCCCACCTGCACTGCCCGCCGCTCGCCGTCGCCACCGCCGCCGACCTGGCCGTCAGCGCGCTCAACCCCTCGCTGGACTCCTGGGACCAGGCGCCCGCCGCCTCCGCCCTCGAAGCCCGCGTCACCGGCGCCCTCGCCGCCCGCATCGGCCTCGCCGACGCCGTCGTCACCACCGGCGGCACCGAGGCCAACCAGCTCGCCCTGCTGCTCGCCCGCGAGGCCGACGGCGCCCACGTCCGGCTGGTCTGCTCGGCCGCCGCCCACCACTCCCTGCCCCGCGCCGCCTGGCTGCTCGGCCTGCCCGACCCCGTCGTCCTCCCCGCCCCCAACGGCACCCTGGACCCCGCCGCGCTGGACGCCGCCCTCACCGAGCTGACCGGCCCCCTCCTCGTCGCCGCCACCGCGGGCACCACCGACGCCGGACTCATCGACCCGCTCCCCGAGATCGCCGCCCGCTGCGCCGCCCACCGTGTCCGGCTGCACATCGACGCGGCCTACGGCGGCGCCCTCGCCCTCAGCGACCGCCACCGCGCCCTGCTCACCGGACTCGACGCCGCCCAGACCGTCGCGCTCGACCTGCACAAACTCGGCTGGCAGCCCGTCGCCACCGGCTTCCTCGCCGTCGCCGACGCCACCGAACTCGACGCCCTCCACCAACGCGCCGACTACCTCAACGCGGACGACGACACCGAGGCCGGCCTCCCCGACCTGCTCGGCCGCTCCACCCGCACCACCCGCCGCCCCGACATCCTCAAGGCCGCGGTCACCCTGCGCACCCTCGGCCGCACCGGCCTCGCCGACCTCATCGACCAAGTCCTCGGTCTCGCCCAGGACTTCGCCGACCGCATCGAGGCACACCCCGGCCTCGAACTGTACGACCGGCCCACCCTCGCCACCGTGCTGTTCCGGCCCGCCCACGCCAGCGACGACACCGTCGCCGCCGTCCGCCGCACCCTGCTGCACGAGGGCCGCGCCGTCCTCGGCCGGGCCCGCGCCGACGGCCGCCTCTGGCTCAAGGCCACCCTCCTCAACCCCCACACCGGGCCCGACGACCTGGCCCACCTCGTGAAACTCGCCGAAGGAAACACCCCCGCATGAGCCACCCGCCCCACCCTTCATGCCAGGAGCCCGAGTCCCCCCGCGACCTCGTCGGCATCGGCATCGGCCCCTGCAACCTCTCCCTGGCCGCCCTCGCCGCCCCCCTCGCCGAACTCGACGCCGTCTTCTACGAACAACGCCCCGGCTTCGACTGGCACCCCGGCCTCCTCATCGACGGCGCCACCCTCCAAGTCCCCTTCCTCGCCGACCTGGTGACCCTCGCCGACCCCACCAGCCCCTGGAGCTTCCTCAACTGGCTCCGCACCCGCGACCGGCTCTTCCCCTTCTACTTCGCCGAGCACTTCCACATCCAGCGCACCGAATACGACGCCTACTGCCGCTGGGTCGCCGGACAACTCCCCGGACTCCGCTTCCGCCACCAGGCCGACGCCGTCCGCTGGAACCCCGAACGCGACGTGTTCGAGGTCGACTTCACCCGGCTCGACACCGACGGCCACGCCGAAGCCCTCGGCCGCACCCGCACCCGCAACATCGTCATCGGCATCGGCAGCGCACCCCACGTCCCCGAACCCCTGCGCCCCCTCGCCGCCGCACCCGGCGTCCCCGTCCTGCACGCCGCCGACTACCTCGCCCACCGCGACACCCTGCTCGCCGCCCGACACGTCACCGTCGTCGGCTCCGGACAGTCCGGCGCCGAGGTCTTCCTCGACCTGCTCCGCCACCGCCCCGCCGGACGCGAACACCTCCACTGGATCGGCCGCACCGCCGCCTTCGCCCCCATGGAGTACTCCAAGCTCGGCCTGGAACACTTCACCCCCGACCACACCCGCTACTTCCACGCCCTCGCCGAACCCGTCCGAGACCGGCTCGTCGCCGCACAATGGCAGCTCCACAAAGGCGTCGACGCGGGCACCCTCGCCGCCATCCACGACGAGCTGTACCGGCGCACCCTCGACGGCGGCTGGCCCGACGCCGTCCTCACCCCCGGCGTCCAGGTCCGCACCGCCGGACGCCTCGGCACCGGACAGGTCGAACTCCACCTCGAACACCTCGACCAGGGCAGCCGCACCCGCCTCACCACCGACGCCGTCGTCCTCGCCACCGGCTACCGCATGCGCCCCCTCGACGGCCTCCTCGCCGGACTCGACCCCCACCTGCGCCGCGACAACGCCGGACGCCCCCTGATCGACGACGAGTTCCGGCTCGTCCTCGACCCCGCCGTCGGCGGCTCCGTCCACGTCCAGAACGCCGAACTCCACACCCACGGCGTCGGCGCCCCCGACCTCGGCCTCGCCGCCTGGCGCAGCGCCACCATCCTCAACTCCCTGACCGGCAAGGAGCAGTACCCGCTCCCCACCCGGACCGCCTTCACCACCTTCGGGCTCCACCCACAACGCGGAAACCCCGGCGACGGCACGGCCCACCAGGCCCGCACCACCACCGGGGTCTCACCCCGCCAGACGTACTAGAACACCGGCGTGCCCGCCCGCGTCAGCTTCCAGTCCACCGACGCGAAGTCCTTCGGGTCCAGCACACCCTTCGCGGTCACCCACTCCGCGATCCGGGTCCGGATCTCCGTCGACTCCGACCACAGCTCCTTCGCCGACGCCACATGCGGGAACGCGCCGCCGCCGTTCGCCCGGTAGTTGTTCACCGCGAACACGAACCGCGCCGCGTCGTCCAGCGGAGCCCCACCGAAGGTCAGGTTCTTGATCCGCGAACCGGCGGGCTGCGCGATGTCGATGTCGTACGACAGCCCCGACACATAGTCGTAGTTGTAGTCGGGGCGGTCGCCCGCGTTCGTCAGCCTGGCCACGTCCACCGGCGCACCCGGCGCCGTCTGTACGTAGTACTGCGCCGAGTACTCCAGGTACGCCCGCACCTGCGCACCCGTCAGCAGCTTTGCCACCAGCGTGTTGTCGTACACGTACAGCCCCGACAGATCCCGGATGGTCACATCGCCCGCCGGGATCTCACTCGTCCGGGAGAACGGCGACGCCTGCGCCAGCACCGGCAGCGAGGCGTACTCGGTGCCCGCCAGCGCCGCCTTGACCACGTCCTCCTGCACCTTCGTGATCAGGTCGATGATCGGGGCGTCCTTGTACCGCGCCTCCACCGTGGTCAGCGTCTCGGTCGCCCGGCCCACCACCTGGTTGACGTACGCCACCACCTTCGCGTGCTCCTTCGAGAGCAGCTTGGTGATCCTCGGGTCGTCCGCCACCGTCCGCGAGTCCTTCAGCGACGCCTTCACCGACTCCACCTGCCAGCGGCCCCGCGTGAAGACCAGCTCGAAGTCGAACAGGGTCAGCCGCTCCGCGAAGCACAGCGGCTCCGACAGCACCACCGTCTTCCCCGACTTCTCATTGACGACCCGCAGCTCCGGGATCTCCTGGTGCGCGTGCCCCACCAGGATCGCGTCGATCCCCGGCACCAGCCGCGCCACGTTCGCCGCCGCGTTCTCCACGTACGGCACCTGGTCACCGTACGACGACGTGCCCGACGTACCCGAGTGCGCCGACACCACCACGATGTCCGCGCCCATCGACCGCAGCTTCGGCACCCACTTCGCGGCCTGCTCCTCAAGCCCCTCGAACGCCAGCTTGCCCTGCACCAACGCCTTGTCCCAGATGGCGATACCAGGATTGGTCAGACCCAGCACCGCGACCTTCACCGGCGGCGCACCCGGCACATGGAACCGCTTCATGTAGTACGGCGCGAACGCGGGCTTCAGCGTCTTGGCGTCCACCGCGTTCGCCCCCAGCAGCGGGAAGTCCAGCTGGTGCTCGAAACGGCGCAACGTCTCGATGCCGTAGTTGAACTCATGGTTGCCCAGCGCCGCCGCGTCGTACCCGATCGCGTTCATCGCCTTCGCCATCGGGTGCACCGGCCCGCCCTTGGCGGTGATCGGGTCCACCTTCGCGTAGTAGTACGTCAGCGGGGTGCCCTGGATCGTGTCACCCGCGTCCAGCAGCAGGGTGTTGCGGCGGCCCTTCTCCGCGCGGACCTGGTTCACCAGCGTCGAGATCCGGGCCAGGCCCTGCGCGTTGCCCGCCGCGTCGGCGTAGTCCGCGTTCTTGAAGTAGTCCCAGTTGAAGACGTGACCATGCAGATCGGTGGTGCCCATCACGGTCAGCGCGTACCGCTTCTCGTGATGCCCGTGGCGCGCCGTGACGGCCCCGGCCGCCTCCGCCGCCGGGGCTCCCGCCCCGCCCGCGATCGCCACGCCCGCCCCGGTCACGGCGGACTGCTTCAGGAACTTCCGGCGGTCGAACGGCATCTCTCGGTCTCCTCGGCAAGGGGTCGACAACGCGCGTAGATTGTGGCCCGACCATGACAGGTCGCAACAGACCCCCCAGGTTGCGATCCGGTGACCGATTCCCGTCAACTCCCCCCACCGGCACACCGGACACGTGACACAGTGGGACGTATGACCCCTGAGGCGAACCCCGCGTACGGCACCCCCGACGCCCCCCTCCTCGCCGTCCGGGGCGAGGCCGAGTTCCAGACCGAGGCCGAGATCGCCCGCCTCGGCATCACCGTCACCGCCCGCGGCCGCGACCGCCGCGCCACCCTCGACGACCTCACCCACCGCAACACCACCGCCCTCGACGTCCTCAAGTCCTACGGCGACGCCGTCCCCGACCTCACCACCGGCGCCCTCAGCGTCACCCCCGAACTCAGCGAACGCGGCCGGGGCGAACGGGTCCGCAGCCACCGGGGGATCGTCCGCATCGACGCCGAGATCACCGACTTCGGCATTCTCGGCGAACTCACCTCCCGCCTGGCCGAGTTGGAGCTGACCGAGCTGGACGGCCCCGGCTGGTCGCTGCGCCCCGACTCCCCGGCGCACGCCGAGGCCCGCCGCCGCGCCGTCGCCGACGCCCTCCAGCGCGCCCGCGAGTACGCCGACGCGCTCGGCACCTCCCTCGCCGCGCTCACCGAACTCGCCGACACCGGCGCCGACCGGCCGCGCAACGTCACCGCCTTCGGCCGCTCCGCCCGCCGCGCCGACGCGGCCGAATCCGCCGAGCCCTTCGACCTCCAGCCCGCGCAATTGTGGGTCTCCGCGCAGGTCACCGCGCGATTCACGCTGGTACCGCCCCGGCTTTAGCGAAGCCTTCACTCCAAAGAACTATTGCGCGAAAAACATCGCTCATAGGAGCGGGTCATCGCACAATTCAACACTTGTCAATAACCCTTTCCCCAAAGGTCGTTGAGTGGCCATCGAGCCCGAATTCTCTACCCGCCGGTAAGCCATAGGCTCGACCCATGCGCCGAGCAAAGATCGTCTGCACCCTGGGGCCCGCCACCGACTCGTACGACCAGATCAAGGCACTGGTCGAGGCCGGAATGGACGTAGCCCGGTTCAACCTCAGCCACGGCACCCACGCCGAACACGAGGCGCGTTACCAGCGCGTTCGCCAGGCCGCCGACGAGACCGGCCGCAGCGTCGGAATGCTCGCCGATCTTCAAGGTCCGAAGATCCGGCTCGGCACCTTCGCCGAAGGACCCGTACTCCTCGAACGCGACGACACCTTCACCATCACCGTCGAAGAGGGTGTGCAGGGCGACCGCCACCAGTGCGGCACGACGTACGCCGGGCTCGCTGAGGACGTCCGGGCCGGTGAGCGTGTCCTCGTCGACGACGGCCGCGTCTGCCTGGAGGTCACCGCCGTCGACGGCCCCCGCGTGCACACCCGCGTGCTGGAGGGCGGCATGATCTCCGACCACAAGGGGCTCAACCTCCCCGGCGTCGCCGTCTCCGTCCCCGCCCTCTCCAAGAAGGACCAGGACGACCTGCGCTGGGCGCTGCGCACCGGCTTCGACGTCATCGCCCTCTCCTTCGTCCGCAGCGGCCGCGACGCCGCCGAGGTGCACCGGATCATGGCGGAGGAGGGGCGCCGCCTGCCCGTCATCGCCAAGGTGGAGAAGCCGCAGGCCGTCGAGAACATCGAGGACGTCGTCGACGCCTTCGACGGACTCATGGTCGCCCGCGGCGACCTCGGCGTGGAAATGCCGCTGGAGCAGGTGCCGATCGTGCAGAAACGCGCCGCCAAGCTCGCCAAGCGCAACGCCAAGCCGGTCATCGTCGCCACCCAGATGCTCGACTCGATGATCGACAGCGCCCGGCCGACCCGCGCGGAAGCCTCCGACGTGGCCAACGCGGTGCTCGACGGCGCGGACGCGGTGATGCTGTCCGGCGAGACCAGCGTGGGGCGGTACCCCGTCGAGACCGTGTGCACCATGGCGAAGATCGTCGCCGCGGCGGAGGAGGAGATGCTCGCGAAGGGGCTGCCGCCGCTGACGGAGCGGAACAAGCCGCGCACCCAGGGAGGTGCCGTCGCGCGGGCCGCCGCCGAGATGGGGGACTTCCTGGGCGCGCGCTTCCTCGTCGCCTTCACCCAGTCCGGCGACACCGCCCGCCGACTCTCCCGCTACCGCTCACCCATCCCCGTCCTCGCCTTCACCCCCGAACCCGCCACCCGCTCCCAGCTCAGCCTCACCTGGGGCGTCGAGACCTTCCTCGGCCCCCACGTCGACTCCACCGACGCGATGGTCGACCAGGTCGACGAACTGCTCCTTCGTCATGCCCGCTGCAAGAAGGGCGACACGGTCGTCATCACCGCAGGCTCCCCACCCGGCGAGCCCGGCACCACCAACCTGGTCCGCGTCCACCACATCGCGGAGGACTGAGGCTCAGTACTTCGCACCCACGTGGGCGTCCATGAGGGCTACGGAGGATTTGCGGGCGATGGAGATGTTGAACGGTCTCCCATCGCGCATGCACTGGGTCCACTCGACACCGAGTTTGTCCAGAGTGTCGGTGAAGAGGCGCCGGATGTCGGTGGAGACGTTGGTGAAGAAGTACCGGGGGTACTCATAGCGCCTTCGTTCCCCGCCGACCAGTCGCGTCGTCCAGTTGGTGATGCGGCAGCCGTCGGAGTGGATGAGGCCCCGGATGAATTCCCAGGGGTGGGCGTCGACGATGTCCTGTTGCCAGGGCTCCAGGGCGATCGCCCGCTCGTGCTTCTTCCCCGGGCCGTGCTGCGGGAAGAGGCACCGCCAATGGCGGCTGTAGCCGACCACGGACGTGCACCCGACAGCCTGGACCCGGTATGCCTTCTTGCTGGGGTTGACGGTCTCGACCGCGGCGACACAGGCTTCGATGAGGCCCGGCCACGCGTCGCAGCAAGCGATGCGGAGGTAGTAGCCCGTCTTCATCCCCGGACTGATGCAGCCGTCACCGAGATAGAGGCCCAGAAGGTAGCTGTACGCAGCCTTGTCCGCGGGCGGCTCGCCCGACGGGCCGCACCGTGAGCACGGAGTGCTCTGTATGCGCGGGAGTGGTGTGATGCGGGCTTGCCGGGATCGAATCGCACTGCGGGAGATCCCGGTTTCTCGGCTGACGGAGTTGAGGCTGCGGCCCTGGGCCACCAGTGCGAGCGCCCGCTCGCGTGTGCTGAGGTCGTACATGCGGCCACCTTGCGAGAGTGGTCGCCGCGGCACGCAGCAAAAAGCGGATGTTCACGAGAACGTGAGCATCCGCTTGCCGAGTCATTCCTTCGAATCGAAGGAAAAGTGCCCCGAGTCGGATTCGAACCGACACTGTATGGGTTTTGAATCCATTGCCTGCTGCCAATTGGGCTACCGGGGCCCGCAGAATCCAAGGCATCCCTTGACCCTCCGCGCGTCCACCATACCGTAGCTAGGTAGGCTCTTGTCAGCAGCACCCCTGCCCTGAACGGAGAGCCCCAGTGACGACCCCCGAGTCGCCCCAGCCCGCAGACGTGTCCGACGACGACAAGTCGCATGTGCCCCCGCTGACGACCCGGGTCGTCATCGCCGAGGACGAGGCGCTGATCCGGCTCGACCTCAAGGAGATGCTGGAGGAGGAAGGGTACACGGTCGTCGGTGAGGCCGGTGACGGCGAGCAGGCCGTTGAGCTGGCCCGTGAGCACAAGCCGGACCTGGTGATCCTGGACGTGAAGATGCCGAAGATGGACGGCATCTCCGCGGCCGAGAAGATCGCGGAGGAGTCCATCGCCCCGGTCCTGATGCTCACCGCCTTCTCGCAGCGCGACCTCGTGGAGCGGGCCCGCGACGCCGGTGCGATGGCGTACCTGGTGAAGCCGTTCAGCAAGACCGACGTGGTCCCGGCCATCGAGATGGCCGTCTCCCGCTTCAACGAGCTGAAGCAACTGGAGCAGGAGGTCGCCGACCTCAGCCTGCGCCTGGAGACCCGCAAGCTGGTCGACCGCGCGAAGTCGATCCTGCAGACCGAGTACGGCCTGAGCGAGCCCGCCGCGTTCCGCTGGATCCAGAAGACCTCGATGGACCGCCGCCTGTCGATGCAGCAGGTCGCGGAGGCGGTCATCTCGGACGACCAGGAGAAGAAGTCGTCCAAGAAGAAGGACTGAGGTCCGTAGCGGGCGAGCAGTGCGAGCAGCGGCCCGGCCGGGGATTCCCCGGCCGGGCCGCTGTCGTGTTGTCGGCGGCGGCGCGGACGGGTGTTCTACGCGGCACCGACAAGCCGGTTGCTGAGCGTCGAGAGGGTGTACGCGCCGATGCCGAGGACGACTTCCAGGGCGTTGCGGCGGGTGTAGCCGTGGGCCTGGAAGGCGGCCAGTTCCTCCTCGCTCACCGCGCCCGAGGAGGCGAGGATCTGGAGGGTGAACCGGTGGACGGCGTCAAGGCGTTCGGGGTTCTCTGCGGGGCCGAGGGTGGTCAGCCGGGCCTGGTGCATGTCGACGCACAGGTGGCATTGGTTGCGGGTGGCGACGGTGAGGATGACGGTCTCGCGGGAGTGCGGGTCCAGGGTCGTGGATTCGAACATCGCGCTGAGGGTGAGGAAGCCGTCCAGGTTCTGCGGGGACGCCTCCCGGAGCAGGGTGATGGCGTGTGCGGTGCGGGCGGACAGGTCGGTGGTCATGGGACTCCTGACGGGCTGGCACGAGGATCACGGCAGCACTAATATCGACAACATGGTTGACCATGTGGGCGAGAGAAACGTAAACCAGGTTGTCGATTCTGGCAAGGGCCCCGGCAAGGGCCTCGACGACGCGCCCGGTTTCGAGCTGCCCCTCCTCCTCTTCGCCGGCTTCCGCACCCTCATCGACCGCCTGCACGCCCGGCTCGCCGAGGAGGGGCACCCCGAGCTGCGCCCCGCGTACGGCTTCGCCATGCAGGCCATCGGCGTCCATGGCGCGACCGCGAGCGACATCGGACGGCGCCTCGGGGTGTCCAAGCAGGCCGCGGGGAAGACGGTCGACCGACTGCTCGCTCTCGGCTACGCGGAGCGCGCCGACGATCCCGACGACGCGCGCCGCAAGCTCGTCCGGCTCACCCCCCACGGCCGTGCCGCCCTCGGCCGCTCGGCCGCCCTGTTCGACGAACTGCGCGCGGAGTGGGCCGCGGTGCTGGGTGCGGACCGCGTGCGGGAGATGGAGGCGGCTCTGCGCCGGGTCGTCCCCGAGGACACCGCGTTCCGCCTGGACGCCACCAGCTGGCTCGGCGGGGCCTGAGACCCCCGGTACGAGCGGAAGGCGGCACTCCCGGCCGTACCGGGGGTGCCGCCTTCCGTTCTCGCGACCAGCCGTCAGTCCTCGCCGAGGTACGCCTTGCGTACCGACTCGTCGGTCAGGAGGTCGCGGCCGGTGCCGGAGAGCACGATGCTGCCGACCTCCATGACGTGTCCCTGGTCGGCGAGCGAGAGCGCGGCCTGGGCGTTCTGCTCGACCAGGAGGATCGTCGTACCGCTCGCCTTCAGCTCGGCGATCGTCGCCATGATCTTCTGCATCATGATCGGGGAGAGGCCCATGGACGGCTCGTCCAGCATGAGGAGCTGTGGCTGGGACATCAGCGCCCGGCCCATGGCCAGCATCTGCTGCTCGCCGCCGGAGAGGGTGCCCGCGGCCTGCTTCCGGCGTTCCCCGAGGATGGGGAAGAGGTCGTAGGCGCGCTGGATGTCCTTCTCGATGCCGGGCTTGTCGTTGCGCAGGAAGGCACCGAGGCGCAGGTTGTCCTCGATGGTCATGCGCGGGAAGATGTGCCGCCCCTCGGGGGAGTGGGCGAGCCCGAGGGAGACCACCTGGTGGGCGGGGACCTTCTTCAGCGACTTGCCGTTGAAGCGGATCTGGCCGCCGACCGGCTTGAGCAGCCCGGACAGGGTGCGCAGCGTGGTGGTCTTGCCCGCGCCGTTGGTGCCGATGAGGGTGACGACCTGGCCGGCCTCGACCTTGAACGAGATGCCTTTGACGGCCTCGATCTTGCCGTAGGCGACCCGCAGGTCCTCGACTTCGAGCAGTGCGGTCATCGGTCGTTCTCCTTGCGGTTCTCCTTGCCGGGCACGGCGTCCGCCGGTGCCTCGGCGGCCTCGACCTCGGCGGCCTCCTCGGCGCCGGGGGCGTCCTCGTAGGGTTCGCCGAGGTAGGCGGCGACGACGCGTTCGTCACCCTGGACGGTGGCGCTGTCGCCCTCGATGAGCTTCTGGCCCTGGACGAGGACGGCGACGCGGTCGCAGAGGTTGAAGATGAAGCGCATGTCGTGCTCGATGACGAGGACGGCGATGCCCTGGTCGCGGATGGCGAAGACGAGTTCCTCGGTGGCGCGGGTCTCCTGCGGGTTCATGCCCGCGGTGGGCTCGTCGAGGAGGAGGAGTCCGGGTTCGCTGGCCAGCGCGCGGGCGATCTCCAGCTTGCGCTGCTCGCCGTAGGGGAGGTTGCGGGCGAGGTGTTCGGCCTTGGCGTCCAGGCCGACGAACTCCAGGAGTTCCATGGCGCGGGCGCGGGAGGCGGCTTCGGCCTTGTGGAAGCCGGGGCCGCGCAGCAGGGCGGACCAGAGTCCTTCCTTGGTGCGGGTGTGGCGGCCGACGAGGACGTTCTCCAGGACGGTCATGTTGGCGAAGAGCCGGATGTTCTGGAAGGTGCGGGCGATGCCTGCCGCGGTGACCTTGAAGGACTTGGGCGGCAGGACGGTGCCCTTGTAGCGGACCTCGCCCTCGGTGGGGACGTAGAGGCCGGTGAGGCAGTTGAAGAAGGTGGTCTTTCCGGCGCCGTTGGGGCCGATGAGGCCGACGATCTCGCCGCTGTTGACGGTGAGGTCGACGTCGCGGACGGCGGTGAGGCCGCCGAAGCGCATGGTGACGCCGCGGGCGTCGAGGACCGTCTCGCCGGGGGTGGTGCCGGGTGCGGTGTCCTTGGTGGTGGTGTCGGTGGTCATGGTGGTCAGGCCCCTGCCTTGCTGAGGACGGCGGGCGTGGCGGCGTCCTCGTGGAACTCGAGTTGGCGGCGCCGGTTGGGGATGAGGCCCTCGGGGCGGAAGCGCATCAGCAGGACGAGCGCGACGCCGAAGGCGAAGAGCTGGTATTCGCCCAGGAACTGGAGCTTGGCGGGGATCAGGTAGAGCAGTGAGGCGCCGACGAGGGGGCCGGAGATGGTGCCCATGCCGCCGAGGACGACGGCGGCCAGCAGGAAGGCCGAGTTGGGCGGCACGACGTGGGCGAACTGGTACTGCTCCGGGGTCACGGTGTAGGTGACGTGGGCCTGTACGGAGCCCGCGAGTCCGGCGAGTCCGGCGCCGAGGGCGAAGGCGATGAGCTTGACCCGGAAGCCGTTGATGCCCATGGCGAGCGCGGCGGTCTCGTCCTCGCGGATGGCGATCCAGGCGCGGCCGATGCGGGAGTCGCTGCTGCGCCGGAAGACGACGACCACGACGAGGGTGATGAGGAGCATCAGCAGGAAGTAGTTGGCGAACCGCCCGATGGTGGCGCCGAACAGCTGGTGTTCCTGGCCGAAGTCGAAGCCGAGGATGTCGAGGTTGGGGACCGAGGAGATGCCGTTGGAGCCGTTGGTGACGTCGGGTCCGGAGGTGCCGTCCATGTTGAGGACGGTGATGCGGAAGATCTCGCCGAAGCCGAGGGTGACGATGGCGAGGTAGTCGCCGCGCAGGCGGAGGGTGGGGGCGCCGATGAGGACGCCGAAGATCATGGCGACGAAGGCGCCGAGCAGGGCGGAGGCCCAGAAGGGCCAGTGCACGTGCAGCGGCGAGGAGGGCGAGCCGGAGACGAGGGCGGCGGTGTAGGCGCCGACGCCGAGGAACGCGACGTAGCCGAGGTCGAGCAGGCCGGCGAGGCCGACGACGATGTTCAGGCCGAGGGCGACGGTGGCGAAGATGAGGATGTAGACGCCGATGGTGGCGTACTGGTCGTCGGACTGGGTGAAGGGGAAGGCGGCGGCGGCGACGAAGGCGCCGGTCATGGTGACGGTGCGGTGCCGGGAGGTGATCGCCGAGATCCGGGCCACGAGTCCGGCCTTGGCGACCGCGGCGAAGCCGAAGCCCGCGGTGATGAGGAAGCCGATGAAGAGTTCGTCGTACTCGGTGCCGATGCCGTAGGTGAAGACGAGCAGGCCGAGGGCCATGACGCCGGTGATGACGAGGATCTCCGCCCAGGCGGGCAGGGTGCGGCCGGGGGCGGGGGAGTCGGCGGCGAAGGCGGACTTGAAGACGGTCCAGTTCTGCCGGGCGCGGTGCCGGAAGGCTTCCCAGCCGGTGTCGTCGGGGTCGGCCGGGTCGGGTTCGGGCCGCTGGAAGGGCAGCGCGAGGGCGCCGAGCAGGGCGGCCAGGGTGGCGAGCGCGACGAGGTAGCCGCCGGGTTCGAGGTTGACGACGCCGCCGAGCTTGGCGCTGATGGCGATGACGGTGTACCAGGCGGTGCCGAAGGTGCCGAGCGCGGCGAGCTTGAGGGCGCTGTCGGCGTTGCCGGGGGTGAGGGCCTTGAGGCCCTTGACGCCGTAGGAGGCGAGGCCGAACAGGGTGGTGAGCAGGCCGCCGATGAGGACGAGGACCTGGAGGCCGCCGGGGTAGCCGTAGACGGTGAGGTCGCCGGGGAAGGCGGAGGTCCAGGTCCAGGCGAGGAAGGTGGAGATGACGGCGAGGGCGCCGCCGCCGGTGGCGAGGGCCCGGCCGAGGGGGGTGGGCAGGCCGATCAGGCCGGTGGCGGCGGGGGCGGCGGTGGCCGGGGTCTCCGGGGTGCCGGGTGCGGTGGTCTGTGTGGTCATCGGTGTCACGCCCTGTCCGCGACGCGCTCGCCGAGCAGGCCCTGTGGCCTCAGCAGGAGCACGAGGATGAGGAGTACGAACGCCCAGACGTCTGCCCAGGACTGGCTGCCGAACTTGTCCATGCCGGGGATGTCGGCGATGTAGGCGGTGGACAGGGCTTCGGCGACGCCGAGGACGAGGCCGCCGAGCATGGCGCCGTAGATGTTGCCGATGCCGCCGAGGACGGCCGCGGTGAACGCCTTGAGGCCGAGGATGAAGCCCATGCGGAAGTCGATCTGGCCGTACTTGAAGCCGTAGGCGACGGAGCCGACCGCGGCGAAGGCGGCGCCGAGGGCGAACGCGATCACGATGATGCGGTCGGTGTTGACGCCCATCAGCTTGGCGGTGTCCGGGTCCTGGGCGGTGGCCTGCATGCCGCGTCCGGTGCGGGTGCGCATCACGAAGTAGGCGAGGACGGCCATGCTGAGCGGGGCGGCGGCGACGAGGAAGACGTCTCCGGTCTGGATGGTGACGTCGCCGAGCTCGAAGGGTCCGCCGGGGATGCTCGGGAAGGTGCGCGCCGACTTGGCCTCGGGGTACCAGGCCCACACGGCCTGCTGGAGGGCGAGGGAGAGGCCGATGGCGGTGATGAGCGGGGCGAGCCGGGGTGCGGTGCGCAGCGGCCGGTAGGCGAATCGTTCCGCTCCGACGGCGACGGTGACGGCGACCACGATGGCGCCGACCAGCATCAGCGGCAGGGCGATCCACATGGAGGTGCCGTCGGGAAGGACGTACACGTAGACCGTGAGGGCACCGAAGGCGCCGGTCATGAATATCTCGCCGTGGGCGAAGTTGATGAGCTGCACGATGCCGTAGACCATCGTGTAGCCGATGGCGACGAGCCCGTACATGGAACCAAGTAGCAGGCCGTTGACCAGCTGCTGCGGCAGTTCGTTCACCGCATGTCCTCCGAGCGTTCGGATAAGCGACGGATGTGGCCGGAAGTGGCCGGATGCGAGTCCGCGCGGGGCGCCTCTTGAGCGCCCCGCGCGGCTCGGCTGGTGCGGGTGTGGGTCAGGAGCCGTTGTAGGTGCCGGACTCCACGGCCTTCCAGGCCCCGTCCTTGACGGAGTACACGGTCAGCTGCTTGTTGGTGGCGTCGCCGTACTCGTCGAAGGAGACCTTGCCGGTCACGCCGTCGAAGGAGACGCCCTGGAGGGCGGCGGTGACCTTCGCGCGGGCGTCGTCGGGGAGCTTGCCGCCGTTGTCGTCGACGGCCTTCTTGACGGCCTCGATGATGGCCCAGGCGGAGTCGTAGGAGTAGCCGCCGTAGGCCGCGTACTCCTCCTTGTAGCCCCCGGCCTTGTAGTCCGCGACGAACTGCTTGGCGGAGGGCAGGGTCTCCACCGGCGCGCCGACGGAGGTGGCGAGGTCGCCGGTGGCGGAGGCGCCGCCGAGCTTGATGAAGTCGGCCGCGTAGATGCCGTCACCGCCGACCAGCGGGACCTTGGCGCCTGCCGCCTTGATCTGCTTGCTGAGCGGGCCCGCCTGCGGGTACTCGCCGCCGTAGTAGACCACCTCGGCGCCGGAGTTCTTCACCTTGGTGGCGACCGCGGAGAAGTCCTTGGTGTCGGGGTTGATGTGCTCGGTGCCGACGACCTTGCCACCGAGCTTCTTGAACTCGGCGGAGAAGGTGGCGGCGAGACCGGCGCCGTAGGTCTTCTTGTCGTCGATGACGAAGACCTTGGTCTTCTTGGCCTTGTTGTAGACGTACTGGGCGGCGAACGGGCCCTGGATGGCGTCCGTGGTCGCGGTACGGAAGTACGACTTGTACGTGCGGGTCTTGGTCTTCTGCCAGTTGACGCCCTGGGTCAGCGCCGGGTTGGTGTTGGCGGGGGAGACCTGGACCAGCTTGGCGTCGTCGAGGACCTTCTGCATCGACTCGGCGACGGAGGAGTTCAGCGGGCCGACGACACCGAGGACGCTCTTGTCGGTGACGAAGGCGGTGGAGTTCTGCTGGCCGGACGAGGGCTGGGCCTGGTCGTCCTTGGCGTCGATCTTGAAGGTGACGCCCTTGACGTACTCCTTCTTGTTCGCGGTCTTGACCGCGAGGTCCACCGAGTTCTTGATGCCGAGGCCCAGCGCGGACAGGTCGCCGGTCAGCGGGGCGTCGACGCCGATGGTGACGGTGGTGCCGCCCTTGGCGTCGGAGCCGTTGTCGCCGCTGTCGCGCGAGCCGCAGGCGGTGAGGGTGAGCGCTCCCGCGGACAGCGCGGCGGTGATGGCGATGAGCGAACGTTGACGCACGATCAGTCCTTTCCCTGGACGACCGCATCCCCATGGAAACGGTCGAGCCGCGCGCCTGGCCGAAAAGTGAATCCGGGACGCGGTGACTGGCCGTGACTCTAAGCGTGTGATGGGAACGTGGAGGAGAGCTTGACCAAGGCTGTGACGCTCTTGTTATGACACGAGGTAATGCAGAGCGGTACCGCCTGGGTGGAACGCCGGAATTCCAGCCGATTCGCCCTGTCCACATGCTGAGAACCCGCAGGACCGACCCTCAACTGTTCAGGCGTCTCGGGGGTTTTGGTGATGACGGCGAACTTTCGCCGCAGGCTTCGCCGAGGGCGTGGGAGAGGTATTGGGTGTAGCGCGGACCGAGGATGAAACTCTGGGTTTGTATTGCGCGCGCATTACGCAGTGTTACTTCCACGAAAGGCAATGCGGCGTTTTTGGGCACCCTTCCGCATTCCGTGACACGCATGGTCACGGTGATCACGCGCGAGGAACCGGGGGCGGTCCGGAACGGGGCGCGGGGCTCGGATTCGGCCGACATCCCGGCGTAGGGCTGGCTCACCCGGGTCACGGTGACCGGGGGTCCGGACTCCACGGCGAGCCGCACGTCGAAGGCGATGCGGCGGGGCGCGGTGGCCCGGCCGGCCAGGAAGCTCACGGTCACCGTCTGTGCGGGGAAGGGGAGTTCGGGAGGCGGCGCCGGACGCGGCCGGGTGGCCCAGAGGGCGCCGCCTGCCGCCAGCACGGCGCAGAGGGTGGCCGGAATCAGTAGGGTGCGGCGGCGCTGGGTACGGGGTGCCGGGCGTGCCTCGGCGGGCTCGCGCGCCCAGGTGTCCTCGCCGGGTTCCAGCGGGCCGATGCCGGTCATCGCCGGAGGCCGGGCCGTATGAGAAGTGCCCCGCCCCGTCCCATGCGCCGAAAGCTACGGCGTGGGGCGGGGCGGGGCAATGGTGGGCGTCAGTCCTTCGCCGGGGTCTCGCCCGCGGGGAGGTCGCGCAGCAGGCAGGTCAGGCGGGCGGTGCAGACGCGGCGGTCCTGCTCGTCGGTGATGACGATCTCGTACGTCGCCGTCGAGCGGCCCCGGTGGACGGGGGTGGCGACGCCGGTGACCAGACCGGAGCGGGCGCCCCGGTGGTGCGTGCAGTTCAGGTCGACGCCGACGGCGACCTTGGAGCTGCCGCCGTGCAGCATCGAGCCGACCGAGCCGAGGGTCTCGGCGAGCACCGCGGAGGCGCCGCCGTGCAGCAGGCCGTACGGCTGGGTGTTGCCCTCCACCGGCATGGTGCCGACCACCCGCTCCGGCGCCGCCTCGATGATCTGCACGCCCATCCGCGTCCCCAGGTGACCGGCGGAGAACAGCGCGGGCAGATCCACGCCGAGCGCCGCGTACTCGTCGATGATCTCCTGCGGGAACTTCACCTGCTGCTGCTCACCCATGGCCCGGCTCCGATCTCGTGCGCCTGTGCGGCGGCGTTCCATATCACTGAGCGAACGCTCAGTCGGTCGCCGATTGTTCCAGACGCCCTTCCGGGCGCGCCTCCAGCCGGACCACCACGGACTTGCTCGCCGGGGTGTTGCTGGTGTCGGCGGTGGCGTCCAGCGGCACCAGCACGTTGGTCTCCGGGTAGTACGAGGCCGCGCAGCCCCGTGCGGTCGGGTAGTGCACCACGCGGAAACCGGGCGCGCGCCGCTCCACCCCGTCGCTCCACTCGCCCACCAGATCCACGTAACTCCCGTCCGCCACGCCCAGTTCACGGGCGTCCTCGGGGTGGACGAGCACCACGCGGCGGCCGTCGGTGATGCCCCGGTAGCGGTCGTCCAGGCCGTAGATCGTGGTGTTGTACTGGTCGTGCGAGCGCAGCGTCTGGAGCAGCAGCCGGCCCTCGGGCAGTTCCGGGTGCTCCACCGGCGCGGCCGTGAAGTTGGCCTTGCCGGTGGCGGTGGGGAAGCGGCGCTCGTCGCGCGGGGCGTGCGGCAGGGTGAAGCCGCCGGGGTGGGCGACGCGGGCGTTGAAATCCTCGAAGCCGGGGATCACCCGCGCGATCCGGTCCCGGACGCTCGCGTAGTCCCGCTCGAACTCCGCCCACGGCACGTTGCTGTCCGGCAGCACCCGCCGGGCCAGCCGGGCCACGATCGCGGGCTCGGAGAGCAACTGGCCGCTCGCGGGCGCCAGCCGTCCGCGCGAGGCGTGCACCATGCCCATGGAGTCCTCGACGGTGACGAACTGCTCGCCGCCGCCCTGCACATCACGCTCGGTGCGGCCGAGCGTCGGCAGGATCAGCGCGCGGGCGCCGGTGACCACGTGCGAGCGGTTCAGCTTGGTCGACACATGCACGGTCAGCCGGGCCCGCCGCATGGCCGCCTCGGTCACCTCGGTGTCCGGGGAGGCGGAGACGAAGTTGCCGCCCATGGCGAAGAACACCTTCGCCTCGCCGTCGCGCAGCGCGCGGATGGCCCGTACGACGTCGAAGCCGTGCTCGCGCGGCGGGGCGAACCCGAACTCCCGCTCCAGCGCGTCCAGGAAGGCGGGGGCGGGCCGCTCGAAGATGCCCATCGTGCGGTCGCCCTGCACATTGGAGTGGCCGCGCACCGGGCACACCCCGGCGCCGGGACGGCCGATGTTGCCGCGCAGCAGCAGGAAGTTGACCACCTCGCGGATGGTCGGCACCGAGTGCTTGTGCTGGGTGAGGCCCATGGCCCAGCAGACGATGGTCCGCTCCGAGGCGAGCACCATCTCCAGCGCCCGCTCTATCTCCGCGCGGGTCAGGCCGGTCGCCGTGAGGGTCTCGTCCCAGTCGGCCTTGGCCGCCGCTTCCGCGAACTCCTCGTAGCCGTGGGTGTGTTCGCGGACGAACTCCTCGTCCACCGCGCCGTCCGTCTCCAGGACGAGCTTGTTGAGGAGGCGGAAGAGGGCCTGGTCGCCGCCCAGCCGGATCTGGAGGAACAGGTCGGTGAGCGCGGCGCCCTTGAGCATGCCCTGCGGGGTCTGCGGGTTCTTGAACCGCTCCAGGCCCGCCTCGGGCAGCGGATTGACGCTGATGATCTTCGCGCCGGACGCCTTGGCCTTCTCCAGCGCCGAGAGCATGCGCGGATGGTTGGTGCCCGGGTTCTGCCCGGCGACGATGATCAGGTCGGCCCGGTACAGATCCTCCAGCAGGACGCTGCCCTTGCCGATGCCGATCGTCTCCGAGAGCGCCGAACCGGACGACTCGTGGCACATGTTGGAGCAGTCGGGCAGGTTGTTGGTGCCCAGCTCACGGGCGAACAGCTGGTACAGGAAGGCCGCTTCGTTGCTGGTGCGGCCCGAGGTGTAGAAGACGGCCTCGTCGGGCGAGCCGAGGGCCGCGATCTCCTCGGCGATGATGTCGAAGGCGCGCTCCCAGGTGACCGGTTCGTAGTGGTCGGCGCCCTCGGGCAGATACATGGGGTGCGTGAGGCGGCCCTGCTGGCCCAGCCAGTAGCCACTGCGTCCGGCGAGGCCGGTCACCGGGTGCGCGGCGAAGAACTCGGGGGTGACCCGGCGCAGGGTGGCCTCCTCGGCCACCGCCTTGGCGCCGTTCTCGCAGAACTCCGCCATGTGCCGGTGCTCCGGCTCGGGCCAGGCGCAGCCGGGGCAGTCGAAGCCGTCCTTCTGGTTCACCCGCAGCAGGGTCAGCGCGGTGCGCCGCACCCCCATCTGCTGCTGCGCGATCTTCAGGGAATGCCCCACGGCGGGCAGTCCCGCCGCCGCGTGCTTCGGCTCCCCTGTCCGCGGCGCGTCCTGCACCGGATCACCCTTGGGCGGCTTCGTCGCCATCGCCCGCTCCCCTTCGATCGTCTTTCTCACATCCGGGGTCCCCCGCGGCCCCACCGGACAAGCATGCCCCGCGAGTGCCCGGAGGGGGAGCCCTGTGGATAACGTGCGGGATCTTCCGGCGGATCGGTTCGCGGACTCGGCTGTCAGTGGGGCGTGGCAGGATCGGGGGCGTGGCAGAGACAGCATCGAAGAAGACCGACACCCCTCCCGGCGGCCGACCCCGCCTGATGCTCATGGACGGGCACTCACTGGCGTACCGCGCGTTCTTCGCGCTGCCCGCGGAGAACTTCACCACCGCGACGGGCCAGCCCACGAACGCGATCTACGGTTTCGCCTCGATGCTGGCCAACACCCTGCGTGACGAGGCGCCCACGCACTTCGCGGTCGCCTTCGACGTGTCCCGCAAGACCTGGCGCTCCGAGACGTTCACCGAATACAAGGCCAACCGCTCCAAGACCCCGGACGAGTTCAAGGGCCAGGTCGAGCTGATCGGCGAGCTGCTGGACGCGATGCACGCGCCGCGCTTCGCCGTGGACGGCTTCGAGGCGGACGACGTGATCGCCACCCTCGCCACCCAGGCCGAGGCCGCGGGCTTCGACGTGCTGATCGTCACCGGCGACCGGGACTCCTTCCAGCTGGTCAGCGAGCACACCACGGTGCTCTACCCGACCAAGGGCGTCTCCGAGCTGACCCGCTTCACCCCGGAGAAGGTTTTCGAGAAGTACGGGTTGACGCCCGCGCAGTACCCCGACTTCGCCGCCCTGCGCGGCGACCCGTCCGACAACCTGCCCGGCATCCCCGGCGTCGGCGAGAAGACCGCCGCGAAGTGGATCAACCAGTTCGGTTCGTTCGCGGAGCTGGTCGAGCGGGTCGAGGAGGTCAAGGGCAAGGCCGGGCAGAACCTGCGCGACCACCTGGAGTCGGTCAAGCTCAACCGCGTCCTGACCGAGCTGGAGCGCGCGGTCGAGCTGCCCAAGACGGTCGCCGACCTGGGCCGTGAACCGTACGACCGCAAGACCGTGGCGGCGTTCCTGGACACCCTGGAGATCCGCAACCCCTCGCTGCGCGAGCGGCTCTTCGCCGTCGACCCCGGTGCCGAGGAGGCCGAGACCACCCCGGTCACGGCGGACGGCGTCGAGGTGGACGGCACGATCCTGGGCACCGGTGAGCTGGCCGACTGGCTCGCCGGGCACGCCGCCGAGCCCCTCGGCATGGCCACGGTCGACACCTGGGCGCTGGGCACCGGCTCGGTCGCCGAGGTCGCCCTCGCCGCCGCCGGGGGAGCGGCCGCCTTCTTCGACCCCGCCGAGCTGGACGAGGCCGACGAGCGGGCGTTCGCCGCCTGGCTGGCCGACGCCGAGCGTCCCAAGGTGCTGCACAACGCCAAGGCCGCCATGCGGGTGCTGGCCGAGCACGGCTGGCGGGTGGAGGGCGTGTCCATGGACACCGCGCTCGCCGCCTACCTGGTCAAGCCCGGCCGCCGCTCCTTCGACCTGGACGCGCTGTCCTTGGAGTACCTGCACCGCGAGCTGGCCCCGGCCGCCGCGGCCGACGGCCAGCTGGCGTTCGGCGCGGACGACGGCGCCGAGGCCGAGGCCCTGATGATCAAGGCCCGCGCGATCCTCGACCTGGGCGAGGCACTGGAGACCCGGCTCGCCGAGGTCGGCGCCGCCGACCTGCTGCGGGACATGGAGCTGCCCACCTCCGCCCTGCTCGCCCGCATGGAGCGGCACGGCATCGCGGCCGACCGCTCCCACCTGGAGACCATGGAGCAGACCTTCGCGGGCGCCGTGCAGCAGGCCGTGAAGGAGGCGCACGCCGCCGCCGGGCACGAGTTCAACCTCGGCTCGCCCAAGCAGCTCCAGGAGGTCCTCTTCGGGGAGCTGGCGCTGCCCAAGACCAAGAAGACCAAGACCGGGTACACCACCGACGCCGACGCCCTGGCCTGGCTCGCCGCGCAGACCGACAACGAACTGCCGGTCATCATGCTCCGCCACCGCGAGCAGGCCAAGCTGCGTGTCACCGTCGAGGGCCTGATCAAGACCATCGCCGCCGACGGCCGTATCCACACCACCTTCAACCAGACGGTGGCCGCGACCGGACGGCTGTCCTCCACGGACCCCAACCTGCAGAACATCCCGGTCCGCACCGACGAGGGCCGCGCGATCCGCCGGGGCTTCGTGGTCGGCGAGGGCTTCGAGTCCCTGATGACGGCCGACTACAGCCAGATCGAGCTGCGCGTCATGGCCCACCTCTCCGAGGACGCGGGCCTCATCGAGGCGTTCACCTCCGGCGAGGACCTGCACACCACGGTCGCCTCCCAGGTGTTCTCCGTCGGCCGGGACGCGGTGGACGCGGAGATGCGCCGCAAGATCAAGGCCATGTCCTACGGCCTCGCCTACGGCCTGTCCGCCTTCGGCCTCTCCCAGCAGCTGAACATCGACGCGGGCGAGGCCCGCGCCCTGATGGACACCTACTTCGAGCGGTTCGGCGGCGTACGGGACTATCTGCGCCGCGCGGTCGACGAGGCGCGGGCCACCGGCTACACGGCGACCCTCTTCGGCCGCCGCCGCTACCTGCCCGACCTCAACAGCGACAACCGCCAGCGCCGCGAGGCCGCCGAGCGGATGGCGCTGAACGCCCCGATCCAGGGCACGGCCGCCGACATCGTCAAGATCGCGATGCTCCACGTCGACCGGGCGCTGCGCGAGGCGGAGCTGAAGTCCCGCATGCTGCTCCAGGTGCACGACGAAATCGTGCTGGAGATCGCCCCCGGCGAGCGCGCGGCCACCGAGGAGATCGTCCGCCGCGAGATGGCGAACGCGGTCAGCCTGCGCGCCCCGCTGGACGTCTCGGTGGGCGTCGGCCCGGACTGGGAGTCGGCCGCGCACTGAGCCACCGGAAACCCCGCGGGCGGGACGCCCTGCCCGCGGGGTTTCACTCACGTGGCCCCCGCCGACACGCAGCCCCGGCCCGCCACCCGCAAGACTGCGGGCATGGGTATACGCATGCTGCACCGCCTGAGGCCCGCCCCGCGGCACGGCAGTACGGAGCGGGCGGACACCGGGCCGGCGCCGGACGCGTCCAGGACGGCGGTGCCCGTCGTCGCCGCCGACGCGAGCGCCGCCCGCCACCCCGCGAACCCGTGGACCCGGCTCCGCGGCGCGGGCGCGGTCGCCGGACGCGCCCTGGCCGCCCAGGCCCACCGCCTCCCCGACTGGCGCACCTGGGCCGACCTCGCGCGCGGCTACCTCGCGCTGCTGCTGACCCACCTGCCGAAGGCCCGCCCCCGGCACACGCTCACCGTGTTCGTGGCCTCCCTCACCGACCGCCCCGCTTCCGCAGGCCGACGCCGACCGGCCCCGGGCCCTCAGCGGACTCCGCGCCGGAAGCGGCCGTAGCGCCGCCGACGGGACGTCGCACCCGCACGGCTCCCGGGTACGGCCCCGCCCTCACCGATCGCCCCGCCCCCACCGCTCCGCACCCACCGGCACCGGGCCCGCGTCGGACTCCGCGTCCGCAGCAGCCGTAGCCGCCCCGGCGGGACGCCACGCCCGTACCGCGCCCGCGTACAGCACCACCCCGAGCAGCAGGCCCGCGCCCGCGCCGAAGCACACCGTGGGCACCAGCTCCCAGGGCCGGGCGACCGCGCCCCAGTACGCCCACCAGCGCGCCGCCCGCAGCATCGCCGCGACCAACGCGCAGCCGCCGAGCAGGATCAGCGCCCAGCACCGGTCCCGTACCGAGAGCCGGGCCACGCCCACCGGGTCCACGGCCGGGGCCGACCGGACCGCCCGTACCAGGAAGACGGCGATCCCTACGGCGGCCAGCGCCGAGGTGCCGTACTGGAGCCACTGGAAGAGGGGAATTCCGGCCACGGTGTGGGCGAGCACCGGGACCAGTTCCGTGCCCCAGCGGTCGTGATGGGTGAAGGCGTCCCAGACCACGTGGGTGAGGCCGCCGAGCACCGCCGAGACGTAACCCCACAGCGCGAGCCCGGCCCGGACCCGGGCGCGGGGCGCGCCGCAGCGCAACAGGGCGGCGGGCCTTGGCTGCCAGGGCCGGGGCAGCAGCGCCACCAGCGGCTCGCGCACCAGCAGCCAGAGCGCCACCAGCGCCCAGGAGATCAGCACGTCCACGGTGAGCACACCGGCGAGGGAGTGCGTGACCGTCCCGAACTCCATCGCCTCCGGGCGGACACTGGCCGCGTAATAGGTCAGGTCCGGCGCGAAGGAGCCCGCGACGAGCACCGACGGCACCAGCGGCCCCCGCCCGGTCCCGTCGCGGCGGACGGCGGGCAGCACGGCCGCGGCATGGCTGAGTGTGAACGGCAAAGGGGTCCTCCCGGAACGGCCGGGCGCGAGCCGCGCCGGTGATCGCGCGCCCAGTATGCGTGACGCACCCTCATCGGCCGCGCGAGCGACGGGAGTCGGCCAAGTCCGGAAAACGCGGGCGTCACGGGTGCCTGGGGGCAGAGGTGTTGACGTAGGGTCGGCCGGGGCGCATCTGTCGTGCACACGGCCAGGTGACCCACCACACAGACCTCGGTACGGCACTCCGGGCAACCGTGGCACCGGCTCGGCCGTCACACCAGAGTCGGGACAGGCGCAGACGGACGCCGAGGGCGTCCACGGGAGGGGTTCACTCTATGGCGGCGCACAAGGTCAGGCGGCTGCGCAAGGGAGCGGCGACAACCGCGGCGGCCGCCTTGGCGGTGGCGGCACTCTCCGCGTCACAGGCACCGGGCGCGACCGGCGCCCCCGACACCCTCCAGGCGAGCACGGGCATGAACGCCCCCGCGCCCGAGGCGTCGGCCGACAGTGACGCCACCGGAAACGCCACCGGCAACTCCCCGTACTACACGGACCTTCCGCCGCTGGACAGCCCCGCCCCGAGCCCGTCGGCGGTCATCGGCACGCCCGTCTCCCGGGGCGAGGGCGAGGCGGGCATCCCCGCGACCGTCCTCGACGCCTACAAGAAAGCCGAGGCCGAACTCCGCGCCACCAAGCCCGGCTGCAACCTGCCCTGGCAACTCCTCGCCGCCATCGGCAAGGTGGAGTCCGGCCAGGCCCGGGGCGGCAACGTCACCGCCGACGGCACCACGATCGGCCGGATCATCGGCCCCCAGCTCGACGGCAACGGCTTCGCCCTGATCAAGGACACCGACCACGGTGTCTACGACGGCAACAGCTCCTACGACCAGGCCATCGGCCCCATGCAGTTCATCCCGTCCACCTGGGCCTGGGCGGGCCGCGACGGCAACGGCGACGGCAAGGCCGACCCGAACAACGTGTACGACGCCGCCCTCGCCGCGGGCCACTATCTGTGCCGCGCCGGCTGGGACCTCTCGCAGGACGGCGACCTGCGCAGCGCGATCCTCAGCTACAACAACTCCAGCGACTACCTCGCCCTCGTCCTGAACTGGGTGGACTACTACCGCAAGGGCACCCACTCCGTCCCGGACGGCAGCGGCGGCGTGCCCGCGCACCGCAGCGACGACGGCCTCCCGCGCACGAGCACGCCCGTCGGCCCGCACCCGGCCGGGTCGAAGCCCGCCAAGCCCGCCAACCCCGGCAAGCCCACGAAACCGGCCAACCCGCCCAAGGGCACCCCGAGTCCGGACCCCACCACGCCCGGCAGCCCCTCGCCCGAGCCGACCCCGCCGACCGGGAAGCCCACCCCGTCCGACACGGTGGACCACCTCGTCTCCCCCGACCTGGACGGCACCCAGCTGACCGCCACGGCCGGGGACCCCTTCGACCGGCGGATCGGCGCCCGCGCGGTGACCAAGGGCGGCGGGTCCGTCGCCAAGATCCGGGTGCGGTTCACCATCACCGGCGACACCGACGCCACCTTCACCGGCGGCGAGAAGGTGGCCACCATCGCCACCGACACCAAGGGCGTCGCCCTCGCGCCGGAACTCCGCGCGGGGGAGAAGACCGGCACCTTCAAGATCACCAGCACGGTCGTGGGGCACTCGGTCAAGGGCGTCGACTACACGGCCACCGTCACCGCGCGCCCCGCCGACAAGCTGGTCCGCACCGACGCCACCGCGCTGACCGCCACGCCGGGCGGCGAGTTCGCAGGGCAGGTCAAGGTGAAGGCGACGTACCGGGGCGCCCCCGCGGCCAAGGTCGGCGCCACCGCCACGCTCGTCAAGTCCGCCGACAGCACCGCCGCGAACATCGCCGGGCCCTACTTCAAGGACGCGAACGGCCTGCCCGTCCGCACCCTCACCGGGCTCACCACCGACGCCGACGGCATGCTGACCCTGCCCAAGCTGTACGCGGACCTCTTCAGCGGCACCTACCTGCTCCGCGTCACCACGCCGGGCGGCGGGAGCGTCACCGTCGAGCTGAAGGTCGCGGTCGCGACGACCGCCTCCGCCAGCCCGTCGCCGAGCCCGTCGGCCAGTTCCTGAGGTCCCTCACCGCCTGAGGTCCTTCACCGCCTGAGCCGGGCCGTCGTGTGGCGGGTCGGCTCGGCGGTGGCCGGGTCCTCCGGCCAGGGGTGCTTCGGGTACCGCCCGCGCAGCTCGGCCCGGACCGCCCGGTAGCCGTCCCGCCAGAACGAGGCGAGGTCCGCCGTCACGGCGGCGGGCCGCCCGGCGGGCGACAGCAGATGCACCAGCAGTGGCACCCCGGCCACCTCCGGGGTCTGCCGCAGCCCGAACATCTCCTGCAACTTCACCGCCAGCATCGGCCGTTCGGGGTCCGTGTAATCGACCCGGACCCGCGACCCGCTCGGTACGGCGATCCGCTCGGGCGCCAGCTCGTCCAGCCGGGCCGCCTCCCCGCCCGCCCACGGCAACAGCCGCGCGAGCGCCTGCCCGGCGTCGATCCGCCCCAGGTCCGCCCGGCGCCGGGCCCGGCCCAATTCCGGCTCCAGCCAGGCGTCCACGCGGGCGAGCAGCGCCTCGTCCGACACGTCCGGCCACGGCTCCCCGAGCCGCGCCCGCAGGAACGCCAGCCGCTGCCGCAGCAGTTGAGCCTGCTCCGGCCATCGCAGCAGCCCCAGCCCGTCCCGCGCCAGACCGTCGAGCAGGGCCGTGCGCACCGCCTCGGGGCCGACGTCGGTCATCGGCCGTACCGCCAGCTCCACCGCACCCAGCCGCTCGACCCGCCGCGCCACGACATCGCCGTCCGCCCAGCGCACCTCGTCCCGTTCCGTCAGCAACGAGGCGGCGGCGGCCCGCGCCACGTCCTCCCGTACCGCCGCCCCGAGCCGCACCCGCCCGTGCCCCTTCCCCACCGGCCGGTCCGCCACCGCCACCACGATCCACGGCACGCCCCGCAGCGCCGACCCCTCCGCCAGCTCGACCCGGGTCCCGGACACCATCAGATACGAGCCCCCGTCCAGCCGGGCCACCCGCTCGGGGAAGGCGAGGGCGGCGACCTGCCCCACGGTGGCGTCGTCACCGGGGCCGGGGTCACGGCCGGCCGGGGCGCGCGTGCCGGACGCGGCCGGGCGGGCCTCGCCGCCCGACACCCCCCGCAGCCGCCGCACCTCCGCCGCCCACCGGCCCGCGTACGCGTCACCGCCCCGGCGCGCTCGGCGCAGGGCGGCGGCGAGATCGTCCCCGTACTCACGCGGGACCTCCTCCGACAGCAGGGCGACCGTCTCCGCGCCCGCGGCGGGGGCGTCCAGGAGGGCGCGGCCGAGGCGCGGGTGGAGGCCGAGGCGGGACAGGCGGGTGCCCCGGCGCGTGGCCCGGCCGGACGGCTCGACCGCGCCCACCGCGGTCAGGATGTCCCGCGCCGCCGCCATCGCCCCGGCCGGAGGTGCGTCCAGCAGGGCCAGGCCCGTGGCGTCCGGGTCGCCCCAGCAGGCGGCCTGGAGGGCGAAGGCGGTCAGGTCGGCGACCTTGATCTCCGGGGCCGGGAAGGCGGGCAGCCGGGTGTCCTCGGCCTCGGTCCAGCACCGGTACACCGCGCCGGGCGCCTCCCGTCCGGCCCGGCCCGCGCGCTGGGCACCGGCCGCGCGGGACGCCCGTACCGTCGCCAGGCCGCTCAGTCCGCGCGCGTGGTCCACGCGGGGCTCCCGCGCCAGGCCCGAGTCGACCACGACGCGGACGCCCGGCACCGTCAGGGAGGACTCGGCCACCGAGGTCGCCAGGACCACGCGGCGCCGTTCGCCGGGGGAGAGCACCGCGTCCTGCACGGCGGCCGGGGCCCGGCCGTGCACCTGGAGCACATCGACGCCCGGCAGCTGCCCCAACTGACCGGCCACCCGGGCGATCTCGCCCACACCGGGCAGGAAGCACAGCACGTCACCGGTCCGCTCGGCCAGCGCCCGCCGCACCGTCGAGGCCACATGTGCGAGCAGCTCCGGGTCCACCCGCATGCCGTGCGGCGGCCGTACCGGACGCGTCGGGGGCGCCCACACCACGTCCACGGGATGCGACACCCCGGCCGCCTCCACCACCGGGGCACCGCCGAGCAGCCGGGACCAGCCCTGTGCGTCCGTGGTCGCGGAGGCGGCCACCAGGCGCAGGTCGGGCCGCAGGGTCCCGCGTACGTCCCAGAGGAAGGCGGCCGCCGTGTCCGCGTCGAGATGCCGCTCATGGCACTCGTCGAGCACCACCACATCCGTGCCCGCCAGCTCCTGGTCCCGCTGGAGCCGCTGAAGGAGGACACCGGTGGTCACGACCTCCACGCGGGTATGGGGGCCCACCACACGTTCGCCGCGCACCGTGTGGCCGACGCTGACACCCGGCTGCTCGCCGAGCAGCCACGCCATCCGCCGGGCGGCGGCCCGTGCCGCGATCCGCCGGGGCTCGGCCACCACGACCCGCCGCGCCGGACCCCCGCCGACCAGCCCGGCCAGCACCAGCGGCACCAGGGTCGTCTTGCCGGTGCCGGGCGGCGCCACCAGCACGGCGGTGCCCCGCCCGTCCAGCGCGGCGGTCAGGTCGGGCAGGGCGGAGCGCACGGGCAGCGCGGCGAGGGCGTCGTCACGGATCACGCCCCCAGTGTCGTACGCCGGGCCGCCGGGGTCGTCAGTCCCGTTCGCAGACGAAGATCGCGGTACCGGGGATCAGGTTGCCGCGCAGCGGGGACCAGCCGCCCCACTCGGAGGTGTTCCAGGCCGGCCACTCCGGCTCCACCAGGTCCACCAGCCGGAAACCGGAGGCCGCGATGTCCCGCACCCGGTCACCGAGCGTGCGGTGGTGCTCCACATAGACGGCGCGCCCATCGTCGTCCTGCTCCACATAGGGAGTGCGGTCGAAGTAGGACGCCGCCACCGAGAGACCCTCCGGGCCCGGCTCGTCCGGGAACGCCCAGCGGATCGGGTGCGTCACCGAGAACACCATCCGGCCGCCCGGCCGCAGCACCCGGCGCACCTCACGCAGCACCAGCCGGGGATCGGCCACGAACGGCAGCGCGCCGTACGCCGAGCACACCAGGTCGAAGGAGGCGTCCGCGAAGGGCAGCGCGCCCGCGTCGGCGCACACCAGCGGGAACTCCGCGCCGATGCGCAGCGCGTGCTGGAGCTGCCGGTGGGAGAGGTCGAGCGCGACCGGACGGGCTCCCTGGGCGGCCAGCCAGCGCGCGCACTGCGCCGCGCCCGCGCCGATCTCCAGGACGTCCCGGCCCTTCAGCTCCTCCGCCGGGCCGAGCAGCTCGGCCTCGACCTCGTCCAGGCCCTCCGGGCACCACACGAAGCGGTCGTCACCGAGGAAGGTGCCGTGCTCGACCTGGTACTCGTCCGCGTTGCGGTCCCACCAGCCCCGGTTGGCGCTGCTGCTCTCCGCGACCCCCGCGTCACGCCGGGTGGCTTCCGGCTCTGATTCTTCGGGCCCCTCAGGGTCGTGCCCCACAGACTCTTGGATGATCGGCTCCCTCGTCGTACTCTTCCGTCCAACCGGCCTCCCGGACGCGTGTCACGGAAGGGATCGCACGGTCACGTGCGCCTGGTCGGGACGATTCCCGCGCCGGGTATGCGGTGATCCGTCCGCGCTGTGCGCCTTCGCGCATTGACCCTGCCCGGCTGCCCCCGTATGCTACAAGTTGCGCTGCGGGCCTGCGCACCTCAGACGTAGCAGGTCGCGCTCGCATCTGTATGTATCCCTCGGTTCTCGAGGCGCCACCGGGCACCCGGTGCTCAAGTGGCGCTTCCTTGGCTGTCCGGCTTCTGCAGAGCGAAACGGGCTCCCGGCGTAAGCAGTACCTACGACTTCAATGTCCGCACCGGAGCCCTTTCCCACATGACGAGCAGCACCGAGACCACCGCCACCACCCCGCAGGTTGCGGTCAACGACATCGGCGACGCGGACGCGTTCCTCGCGGCGATCGACGAGACGATCAAGTACTTCAACGACGGCGACATCGTTGACGGTGTCATCGTCAAGGTCGACCGGGACGAGGTCCTCCTCGACATCGGTTACAAGACCGAAGGCGTCATCCCGAGCCGCGAGCTCTCGATCAAGCACGACGTCGACCCGAACGAGGTCGTCAAGGTCGGCGACGAGATCGAGGCCCTGGTTCTCCAGAAGGAGGACAAGGAAGGCCGCCTGATCCTCTCGAAGAAGCGCGCTCAGTACGAGCGTGCCTGGGGCACCATCGAGAAGATCAAGGAAGAAGACGGCATCGTCACCGGTACCGTCATCGAGGTCGTCAAGGGTGGTCTCATCCTCGACATCGGCCTCCGTGGCTTCCTGCCGGCCTCCCTCGTCGAGATGCGCCGCGTCCGCGACCTCCAGCCCTACGTGGGCAAGGAGCTCGAGGCGAAGATCATCGAGCTGGACAAGAACCGCAACAACGTGGTCCTGTCCCGCCGTGCCTGGCTGGAGCAGACCCAGTCCGAGGTTCGCCAGACGTTCCTCACGACCCTGCAGAAGGGTCAGGTCCGCTCCGGCGTGGTCTCCTCGATCGTCAACTTCGGTGCCTTCGTGGACCTGGGTGGCGTCGACGGTCTGGTGCACGTCTCCGAGCTGTCCTGGAAGCACATCGACCACCCGTCCGAGGTTGTCGAGGTCGGCCAGGAAGTCACCGTCGAGGTCCTCGACGTCGACATGGACCGCGAGCGTGTCTCCCTGTCGCTGAAGGCGACCCAGGAGGACCCGTGGCAGCAGTTCGCCCGTACGCACCAGATCGGTCAGGTCGTCCCGGGTAAGGTCACCAAGCTCGTTCCGTTCGGTGCGTTCGTCCGCGTGGACGAGGGCATCGAGGGTCTGGTCCACATCTCCGAGCTGGCCGAGCGCCACGTGGAGATCCCGGAGCAGGTCGTCCAGGTCAACGACGAGATCTTCGTCAAGGTCATCGACATCGACCTCGAGCGTCGCCGCATCAGCCTCTCGCTGAAGCAGGCCAACGAGGCGTTCGGCGCCGACCCGGCCTCGGTCGAGTTCGACCCGACCCTGTACGGCATGGCCGCGTCCTACGACGACCAGGGCAACTACATCTACCCCGAGGGCTTCGACCCCGAGACCAACGACTGGCTCGAGGGCTACGAGACCCAGCGCGAGGCGTGGGAGGGCCAGTACGCCGAGGCGCAGCAGCGCTTCGAGCAGCACCAGGCCCAGGTCATCAAGTCCCGCGAGGCGGACGAGAAGGCCGCTGCCGAGGGCGTCGACACCCCGGGTGCGGCTCCGGCCGCGTCGGGTGGCGGCGGCTCGTACTCCTCCGAGGGTGCGGACACCTCCGGTGCGCTTGCTTCGGACGAGGCGCTTGCCGCGCTGCGTGAGAAGCTGGCGGGCGGCCAGAGCTGAACGCTCCCCGCTGAGGGTTAGCCGGTAGTCAAGCTTGAGGGACTCGTACCTTTCGGGGTGCGGGTCCTTCAGGCGTTTCTGGTGCGTCGTCAGGTGCGGGCCCGTGGGGGTTGAGCGCGCAGTTCCCCGCGCCCCTAAGGGAATCGATGCTGAGCCCTGTTTGGTGATCTTGGGAATGAGGGCGGGCGGCCTGGTGTTGGGATCTGTGGACACTAGGAGGGGCGGTCATCGTGGTTGATCCGCAGGGTTTGTTCGCTTGGGAGCCGAAGGGGCTCGCCGTGGTCGACGTGGCGTTGGCCCAGGAGTCGGCCGGGCTGGTCATGCTCTACCACTTCGACGGATACATCGACGCGGGCGAGACGGGCGACCAGATCGTCGAGCGCGTTCTCGACACGCTGCCGCACCAGGTCGTGGCCCGCTTCGACCACGACCGGCTGGTGGACTACCGGGCCCGCCGCCCGCTGCTGACCTTCCAACGGGACAGCTGGACCAACTACGAGGTGCCCGCCATCGAGGTGCGGCTCGTGCAGGACGCCACCGGTGCCCCGTTCCTGGTGCTGTCCGGGCCCGAACCGGACGTGGAGTGGGAGCGGTTCGCGCTCGCCGTGCAGCAGATCGTCGAGCGGCTCGGCGTCCGGCTGTCCGTCAACTTCCACGGCATCCCGATGGGCGTGCCGCACACCCGTCCCGTGGGCCTCACCCCGCACGGCAACCGCGTCGACCTGGTCCCCGGCCACCGCAGCCCCTTCGAGGAGGCCCAGGTGCCGGGCAGTGCCGCCGCACTGCTGGAGTACCGGCTCACCGAGGCCGGGCACGACGTCCTCGGTGTCGCCGCGCACGTCCCGCACTACCTCGCCCGGTCCGCCTACCCGGACGCGGCGCTGACCGTGCTGGAGGCGATCACCGCCGCCACCGGCCTCGTGCTGCCCGGCGTCGCCCACGGTCTGCGCACCGAGGCCCACCGCACGCAGACGGAGATCGACCGGCAGATCCGCGAGGGCGACGAGGAACTGACCTCGCTGATCCAGGGCCTGGAGCACCAGTACGACGCGGCGGCCGGGGCGGAGACCCGCGGCAACATGCTCGCCGAGCCCGTCGAGATCCCCTCCGCCGACGAGATCGGCCGCGAGTTCGAGCGGTTCCTCGCCGAGCGGGAGGGCGAGGCGTAGGTCCGCGGGCGGCAGGGTCTAGGCTGCCCGGCATGTTGAAAGTGGGGCTGACCGGCGGCATCGGGGCCGGTAAGAGCGAGGTGTCACGGCTGCTCGTGGAGCACGGGGCCGTGTTGGTCGACGCGGACCGGATCGCGCGGGAGGTCGTGGCGCCGGGTACGCCGGGGCTGGCGGCGGTGGTGGAGGCGTTCGGGCCGGAGATCCTCGGCGAGGACGGCTCGCTGGACCGGCCCCGGCTCGGCTCCATCGTGTTCGCCGACCCCGAGAAGCTGGCCGTCCTCAACGCGATCGTGCACCCCCTGGTCGGGGAGCGGTCCCGTGAACTGGAGAGCGCCGCGAGCGCCGACGCCGTGGTCCTGCACGACGTACCGCTCCTCACCGAGAACGGGCTGGCGCCGCTGTACGACCTGGTCGTGGTCGTGGACGCGAGCACCGAGACCCAGCTCGACCGGCTGGTCCGGCTGCGCGGGATGTCGGACGACGACGCCCGCGCCCGCATGGCCGCCCAGGCGAGCCGTGAGCAGCGCCGCGAGATCGCCGACATCGTGATCGACAACGACGTGCCGCTGGACGCGCTGCGGAAGCGGGTCGCGGAGGTCTGGGCCGAGCTGACGCGGCTCGCGGCCTCGCGGAGCGGTGGCGCGGAATAGCCGTTCGGCTCGGATGCGTTGGAACGGCGAAGTGAGGGAAGGACTTCGCCGTGCCCGAGATCAATGGTTCCGCCGGACGTACTCCGGAGACGGATGTCATCGACTTCCGCGCAGCCGAGCATCTGCTCGACGCGCGGGACCCCCGGGGCGCGGTGAAACTGCTCGATGAAGTGATCGCCGCCCACCCCGAGAACACCGCCGCCCGGCTGCTGCGAGCGCGCGCCTTCTTCGCCGCCGCGCAACTGCGGCCCGCCGAGCTGGAGTTCACCGTGGTGCTGGAGCGCGAGCCGGACAACGCCTTCGCCCACTTCGCGCTGGGCCGCACCTATGAGCGCCAGGGCCGCCCCGCTCAGGCCCGGCGTCACTTCCGGCTGGCCGCCGCACTGGACCCCAACCCGGACTATCTGCGGGCGGCCCGCTTCGACTCCTGAGCCCCGCCCGTCAGGGGTGGTGGTGCCGGGGCGCGGGCAGGCGGAGGAATCCGCGCCGCCGCCCGGGCCGTACCGGGGGCGCGTCGTGCACCGGCTCGTACGGGGGGACGTCGCGGCCCGGCTGGTAGTGCGGGCCCTGCCGCAGATGCCGGACGACCAGGACCAGGTCGGTGGTGACCACCAGCCACAGCACGGCGCACGCCACCGCCCAGCCGGTCCGCCCGGTGAGGGCGAAGGCCACCGTGCCGAAGACGGTCCAGGCGAACCCCCACACGCTCAGCCACAACCGCGCCCGCAGCGCACTGCGCGCGGTCGCCGGTTCACTCCCGGTACGCATCCGATCACCGCCTCTCTGGCAACGTACTCCGGTTCCCGTGATGGTGTGAATTGACTCGAACGAGTGGTTCGGAGCGGGACGGGAACGGCTGAGCGAAGATCGTCCGTTGTTACGGCATGAGAGTCGAGATGCGTGAAGGACATCAGGGCACGGGCCCCGGAGCGATCACCCCGGACGGCTGCGCGGTCGAGTTGTACACCCGCTTCCCGCCGGGCGACGAACCGGACGTGATCGCCGCGGCGGTGCCCGCCGGGGCGCACATCCTGGAGCTGGGCAGCGGTGCGGGCCGGATCACCCACGCACTGCTGGAGCGCGGTTTCCGGGTGACCGCCGTGGACGAGTCCGCCGAGATGCTGGAGCGGGTGCGCGGGGCGGAGCGCACCATACGCACGCCGATCGAGGACCTCGACCTGGGCGAGCGGTTCGACGTGGTCCTGCTCGGCTCGTTCCTGGTCCATGCCGCCGACCCGCGGCTGCGCCACGCCCTGCTCGACGCCTGCGCCCGGCATGTGGCCCCGGACGGCCGCGTGCTCATCCAACGGGAGGGGGCGGACTACCACGAGAACGTCCCGCGGGAACGCGTCGACCCCCGGGGCTTCACCGTCCGGATCGCCTCGGTGGAGCCGGTGGGCGACGGGGTGAACTCGGTCCGGGCCGAGTACACGTTCCCCGACGCCCACTGGACCCAGACCTTCCGGAGCCGACCCCTGACGAAGGAACAGTTCGAGGTGGCGCTCAGCGAGGCGGGGCTGCGCGTGGACGCCGAGCTGACCGACGACGGCACGTGGGTGCGGGCGGTGCCGGAGGGCTGAGGGTCTGGGGGAGTCGGCCGGGGCTCAGCGGCCCGGCCGACGCCTGCCGGTGTCCGGGGCGTCGGCAGTACTGGGGGCGTCCGGGGTGCCCAGGCCCCGCAGACGTTCCAGTTCGCGGCGGTCCCGCTTGGTGGGGCGGCCGGTGCCCCGGTCGCGGATGCCGACGGGGGCCACCGCCGCGCGGGGCGGGGGAGGAGGTGAGTTGTCGATGTAGCACTGCGCGGCCACCGGGGCGCCGACCCGCTTGCGGATCAGCCGCTTGACGATCACGACGCGCTCCCGGCCCTCGTGCCGCAGCCGCACCTCGTCGCCGACCCGCACGGAGTACGCGGGCTTCACCCGCTCACCGTTCACATGGACATGACCGCCCCGGCACGCGGTCGCGCCCAGCGAACGCGTCTTGACCAGCCGCACGGCCCAGACCCAGCTGTCGATCCGCACCGTCTCCCCGGCGCCGAGCCCGGCGGCCTCGGCGGCGGCCACCGCGGCGGCGGTGCCGGGGTCGGGCGCCGGTGCCTGCGGGGCGGCGGCCTCCTGGGTGCCGTCGGCGTCCGGGTCCTGCGAAGGGAGTGCCATGCAGCCGACCCTAACGCTCCGCCGCGCCGCGCCGGTACGGCGTTTCCCACCACTCCCACGCCCCGCCCCGGATGCGGCCCGCCCGCCCACCCCGGAGGCTGTTGCCGAGGTCGCGCCGGGAGCGAGGAGGTGACATGGAGACGGAGGCCGAGGTCGAGGAGCCGCCCCGGCACCGGCGGACGTTCACCTTCCCCAGCGCGCTCACCGTGCTCGCCGTCGTCACGATCGCCGTCTGGCTGCTCGCCTTCCTCATCCCGCCGGGCCAGTACGACCGGGACGCGTCCGGCGCCCCGGTGCAGGGGACGTACCACCGGGTCTCCTCCGGGGAGTCCTTCGTCGACCGGCTCAACGACCTGTTCCTGTCACCGGTCAACGGGCTCTACGGGCTCCGCGACGCGAAGACCGGTCTTGTGGGGCCCGACCTGGCGGGGGAGTTGTACGGCGCGGCGGGGGTGTTCCTGTTCGTGCTGGCCATCGGCGCGTTCATCACCGTCGTGTTCGCCACCGGCGCGCTCGACCGGGGCATCGCCCGGCTCGCCCACCGGCTGCGGGAGCGGGGCGCGCTGCTCATCGCCGGGATCATGGTGGTCTTCTCGGTGCTCGGCACCGTCGAGGGCTTCGCCGAGGAGACCCTCGGCTTCTACGGCCTGATCGTGCCGCTGATGCTGGCCCTCGGCTACGACCGGATGGTGGCCGTCGGCACGATCATCCTCGGCGCGGGCATCGGCGTGCTGTGCTCGACGGTCAACCCGTTCGCCACGGGGGTGGCCTCCTCGGCGGCCGACATCTCTCTCGGCGACGGCATCGCGCTGCGCTTCGTGATGTGGGTGGTGCTCACGGCCGTGACGGTCGCCTACGTCATCCGGTACGCCCGGCGAGTACGACGGGACCCGGCCCGCTCCCTCACCGGGTTCCTGCCCGGCGACCGCGACCACGCCACCGAGGCGCCGGACGCGGAACCGGAGCTGACCGGGCTGCACCGGGCGGTGCTGGCCACGATGGTCCTGGTCTTCGCGTTCATGATCTTCTCCGTGGTGCCGTGGTCCAGCGCGCTCACCGGGAACGCGGACGCCACCCCGTACGGCTTCGAGCTGGACTGGTCGTTCCCGCAGCTCGCCGCGCTCTTCATCTGCGCGGCCGTGCTGGTCGGGCTGGTGGCGCGGATGGGGGAGCAGCGGCTCAGCTCCACGATCGTGCAGGGTGCGGCCGACTTCATCTCGCCCGCGCTGGTCATCGTGCTGGCCCGCGGTGTCACCGTGATCATGAACAACTCGAAGATCACCGACACCGTGCTGCACGCCATCGAGGGTGTGGTGCGGGGCACCTCGTCCGGTGTCTTCGCGGTCATCGTGTTCGTGGTGAACCTGCCGCTGGCCTTCCTGATCCCCTCCACCTCGGGCCACGCCACGCTCGCCATGCCGATCCTCGCCCCGCTCGCCGACTTCGCCGGGGTGTCCCGCGCGGTCGTCGTCACCGCCTGGCAGGCGTCCAGCGGCTGGATGAACCTCTGGGTGCCGACCACCGCCGTCGTCATGGGCGGCGTCGCCCTCGCCAAGGTGGGGTACGACAAGTACCTCCGCTTCGTGTGGCCGCTGCTGGCCGTGCTGTTCGCGCTGATCTGCGGGTTCGTCGCGCTGGGCGCGGCGTTCACCTGACCGGCCCGGTCTACCGTGAGGGGCATGGACGACAGCGGTGCCCTCGCCCGGCTGGACCGGCGCGTGAGCGAGTGCCGGGCCTGCCCGCGCCTGGTGGAGTGGCGCGAGGAGGTGGCCCGTACCAAGCGGGCCGCGTTCGCCGACTGGACGTACTGGGGGCGTCCGGTGCCCGGCTTCGGGCCCGCCGACGCCCGCCTGGCGATCATCGGGCTGGCCCCCGCCGCGCACGGCGGCAACCGCACGGGCCGCATGTTCACCGGCGACCGCTCCGGAGACGTGCTCTACCAGGCCCTCCACGACCTGGGCCTCGCCTCCCAGCCGACCTCGGTCGGCATCGACGACGGGCTGGAGCTGTACGGAGTCCGGGTCACCGCGCCCGTGCACTGCGCGCCGCCCGCCAACAAGCCGACGCCCGGCGAGCGCGACACCTGTCGGCCCTGGCTGGTGCGGGAGCTGAAGCTGCTCCGGCCGACGCTCCGGGCCGTCGTCGTGCTCGGCGCCTTCGGCTGGCAGGCGGCGCTGCCCGCGCTCACCGAGGCGGGCTGGACCGTACCCCGCCCGCGTCCCGCCTTCGCCCACGGCGCCCACGTCCCGCTCGAAGGCGGCCTGGACCTCTACGGCTGCTTCCACGTCAGCCAGCGCAACACCTTCACCGGCCGACTCACCCCCGAGATGCTCCACGAGATCCTGGGCACGGCGGCGGAAGCGGCGGGTCTGCGCTAGCGGGGCTGCCAGACGTATCGCACGTCCGGCTCTTGTTCCTCGTTGTCGCGGCCGTCGGTGCGCTCCACGGCGACGAAGCCGTGGCGCTCGTAGAAGCGGTGGGCGGGCCCGTTCACCTGGAACGTCCACAGTGTCAGCCCGCCCGGCACGCGCTCCTTGGCCAGCGCCACGAACCGGTCACCGAGGCCGCGCCCGCGCTGGGCGGGGTCCAGGTAGAGCTGGGACAGCAGACCCCCGTCCAGCACCATCATGCCGACGAGCGCGCCGTCCGCCGCCTCGGCCACCCATGTCTCCCGCAGCGGGATCACCACGTCCCGGATGTGGGCGCGTACCTCGGCGTCCGAGCGGGGGCGGACGACCGTGGGCAGGGCGGCCGCGAAGGACCGCAGCCAGACGTCGGCCGTGGCGCGTGCGTCCGCCGGGACCGCCCGGCGCAGCAGGACCGTCACTCGCCCGCTTCCGGGATCGCGGCCGTGGCCGTGATCTCCACCAGCTGGCCGGTGTAGCCGAGGCAGGCGACGCCGAGCAGGGTGGAGGAGTGCGGGCCCTTGCTCAGACCGGACGCCTCCACCACCTCCCACACGGCCGAGAGCACCGAGGGCTGGTCGCTCACCACATACACCTCGGTCACCAGGACGTGCTCCAGATCACTGCCCACCGCCCGCAACTGCTCCCGCAGGTTGGCGATCACCTGACCGGCCTGGGCCACCGGGTCGCCCGGCCCGACCAGTTCGCCCCGCTCGTCCAGCGGGACCGAGCCCGCGAGGAAGGCGATCCGGGTGCCCGCCTCCACGACGGAGGCATGGGAGTAGGTCGGCGGCGGGAAGAGACCGGGCACGGTGACACGGCGGATCATGGCGGCTCCCTGGATGCGCGGGCGGACGACTGCCCATCATGGGACGCCCGAAGGCGCCCGCGCATCCGAATAACGACGACAGAAAGCGAGCACCGTGCCCGCCCTCTCCGACGCCGATTTCCTCTCCGCCACCGCCGACCGCCTCGCCGGGCTGCCCGCCGTCCGGGCCGTAGCGCTCGGCGGCTCGCGGGCCCAGGGCACGCACACCGAGGACAGCGACTGGGACCTCGCCGTCTACTACCGGGGCGGCTTCGACCCCGGTGACCTGCGCGCCCTCGGCTGGGAGGGCGAGGTCTCCGAGATCGGCGGCTGGGGCGGCGGGGTGTTCAACGGCGGAGCGTGGCTCACCATCGACGGCCGCCGGGTCGACGTCCACTACCGGGATCTCGACTGCGTCGAGCACGAGCTGGCCGAGGCGGAGCAGGGCCGCTTCCGGGTCGAGCCTCTGCTGTTCCACCTCGCCGGGATTCCCACGTATCTGATCGTCGCCGAGCTGGCCGTCAACCAGGTGCTGCGCGGCACCCTGCCCCGCCCCGCCGCCTACCCCGACGCGCTGCGCCGCACCGCCCCCGAACGCTGGCGGGGCACCGCCCGCGCCACCCTCGGCTACGCCCGCGCCAACCACGCCCCGCACGGCCGCCTCACCGAGGTCGCCGGTGCCCTCGCCACCGCCGCCGCCCAGGCCGCGCACGCGGTGCTCGCCGAGCGCGGGGAGTGGATCACCAACGAGAAGCGGCTGCTGGAACGCGCCGGACTCCGCCGGATCGACCGGGTGACCGGCGCCCTCACCCCCGAGACCCTCGTACGCGCGGTGACCGAGGCGGAGGAGATCCTGCTCACGCCACCGGGGCATCTTTCACCTCCCCGAAACCCGGGCGTCGCACCCACCACCGCGCCAAGCTCTACCCTGGAGTGACCCCCACTCGGCCACCGTCGTCCGAAGGCCCCCGCCCTCGTACGAACAGGAGCCCCGTGTCGCGCCCCGCCGTCCGGTCACTTCCGCCCTGGCTCGCCCACGCCTTCCGCGCCCAGCGCGGCCCCGTGCCCTGGAACGCGGTGGTCCGGGGCACCCTCGCCGCCGGACCGCTGCTGCTCGCCGGGGTCCTCACCGGACTCACCGCCCTGGGCGTCCTCGCCGCGATCGGCGCCATGCTCGCCGGGATCAACGACCGCCCCGGCAGCAGGCGCGCCTCCGTCGACCGGCTCGGCACCCCCGCCCTGGCCGGGGCCCTCGGCCTGCTCGCGGGCACCTACGGCGGCCAGCACCTGTCCGCCGTACCGCTCACCCTCGCGCTGACCGTGCTCGGCCTGGCCGCGGGCTCGATCAGCGCGATCGGCCCCGTCGCCTCCGCCGCGGGCACCCAGCTCCTCGTCACCGCCGCGGTCGGCGCGGGCACCCCCGCCGGACCACCCGCCTGGCAGGGCGCCCTCGCCTTCCTCGCCGGGGCGCTCTGGCTGCTCCTGCTCCGCCTCGCGCTGCCCACCCCCGGCTCCCTCGTGGGCGACTTCCGCTTCGACGGCGAACGCCAGGCGGTGGCCGACGTGTACGACGCCGTCGCCGCCCTGCTCGACGCGGCCGGAACCGACACCGCGCCCGCCCGCCGGGCCGCGCTCACCGCCGCCCTCGACCACGCGCAGGACGCCCTCGCCGGACCCCGGCTGCGCCGCCACGCCGCCTCCGCCGCCGAACGGCGCCTGCACGCCCGGTACCGGGCCGCGCTGCCCCTGGCCGAGGCCGCCACCGCCCTCGCCTGGGCGGGCGACCCGCTCGGCGCACGGGCCTCGGCGGGCCCCCGGCGGCTCGCCGCCGCCGTCCGGGACAACACCGCCGCCGGGCCACTCCCCGCCCCCACCCGCGCCGCACCCGCCCTGCGCGCCCTCGACGACGCCCTGCTGCGCGCCGCCGAGGCGTTCGACCGCGCCGGCAGTGCCCGTCACCTCACCCACGGCAGGCGTGGCGGCCTGCGCGGCGCGCTGCGGGCCATGTTCGGCACGGCGGGCCGTGAGTACGGGCTGCGCGTCGCCCTCTGCTTCGGCGCCGGGGCGGGCATCGCCCAGGCCCTGCACCACACCGGCTGGTACGGCAGCCACCCGCACTGGTACTGGCTGCCGCTCACCGCGGTCTTCCTCGTCAAGCCCGACCTCGGCCCGCTGGTCTCCCGGGTGCTGTGCCGGGCCACCGGGACCGTGCTCGGCGCGCTGGTGTTCGCCGGTCTGGCCGCCCTGCTGCCCCACCCGGCCGGACTGATCGTGCTGGTCACGGTGTGCGGCGCGCTGCTGCCCGTCTCCACCCGGCATTTCGCCGCGCTGACCGCCGTCGTCACCGTGCTCGTGCTCGCCCTGATCATGGTCGGCGGGGAGCCGCAGGCGTGCCTCGGCCGGATCGCCGAGACGCTGGTGGCCTGCGCGCTCGTCCTGATCGTCGGCCATCTGCCGATGCCGGGCCGCCACGGCGCCGGGGTCCGGGCCCGGCTCTCCACCGCCGGGGGCGCCGCGCACGCCTACCTCGTGCACGTCCTCGCCGAGACCGGCGACCACACCGAACGCTGGGCGCTGCGCCGCGAGGCGTACCGCACGCTGGCCGAGGCCCGTACCGCCATCGCGGTCTCCGCCGCGGAACTGCCCACCGTCGCACGGCACACCCGGGGCACCGACCAGGTGGCCGCCGTGCTGGAACGGCTCGTCGACACCACCACCGCCTGCGCGGTCCACCTGGACGACACCGGCCGCCTCACCCCCCGGCACACCGGCCAACTCCAGTCCGCGCTGCGGGAACTGGAGGCCGGGGGCCGGGACTGGACCGGGCTCCGCGCGGCCGCGTAGCCGTTCGCCGTTCCAGCGGAAAAAAACCGCCGCACGGCGATGAGTTGTGCATCCGTCCACGGTCAGTACCCGGAACAGACCGTAGGACAGGAGGGCTCATGTCGCTTCCGGAGATCGTCAGCCGCGAGCGGTGGCGGGCGGCGCGCGAGGAGTTACGGCGCAAGGAGGAGGCCGTCGAGCGGGCACGGGCCGCGCTCGCCGCCGAACGACGACGGCTGCCCATGATGGAGGTCTCCACCGAGTACGTCCTCGAGGGCGGCGACGGCAAGGCCACCCTCCTCGACCTCTTCGAAGGCCGTGCCCAACTCGTCGTCCAGCACTTCATGTTCGCGCCCGGGCAGGCGGCGGGCTGCCCCTGCTGCGCGGCCTTCCTCGACCAGCTCGGCCACCTCGCCCACCTCCGGGCCCGCGACACCGCCTTCGCGGCCGTCTCGCTCGCCCCCTTCACCCGCCTGCTGCCGTTCAAGGCGCGGATGGGCTGGACCGTGCCCTGGTACTCCTCCGGCCACAGCGACTTCAACCGCGACTTCGAGGCCACCGTGGACCGCGACGGCGCCCCCGCCGAACGCCCCGGCCTGAGCTGCTTCCTGCGCGACGGCGACCGGATCTTCCACACCTACTCGGTGTACGACGACGCCCTCGACGGCCTCGGCACCCTCTCCGGGCTGCTCGACCTCACCGCGCTCGGCCGCCACCCGCACGGCAGCGACCGGCTCCGCCTGCACGACGAGTACGAGCACTGACTCAGGTGCACGAGCACTGAGCGGACGCTCACGTTCGGCTGTGAACCGGTGTCGGCTATGTCTCAGTCCCGTCACCGGGCGAGGCGATCACCCCCTCCAGCGCGTTGACTCCGTTGAGTACGACGCGAGACTGGAGGTGCGAGATGGTGAACGGGCGGACCGTGCTCGAACGCTTTCCCGCAGGGGGCCCGCGCGGCTCGTGGCCCGCGGAGGAGTTCGCGTACGCGCGACGGCAGGAAGGCGTACCCGCCGAGGTCGTGATGGATCTGGCGACCGACACCTTCCTGGTGATCCTGCGCGGCGCCGACGGCGTGGGCGTGGACTGAGACTCAGCCGGGCCTGCGCTCCGGGACGGCGGCCGTGAACTGCCCGGCCTGGAGCGCGTACAGCTCGGCGTAGACCCCGCCCCGCGCGAGCAGCTCGTCCGGGGTGCCGGACTCCACCACCCGGCCCCGCTCCAGCACATGCACCAGATCGGCGTGCCGGACCGAGGCGAGCCGGTGCGTGATCAGTACGACGGTCTGCCCGCCCGCCGCCAGCGCCCGGATCTTCTCGAACACCGCCAGCTCGGCCCGCGCGTCCAGCGCCGCCGTCGGCTCGTCCACGATCAGGATGTCGCCGCGCCGGTAGGCGGCCCGCGCGATCCCGAGCCGCTGCCACTGGCCCCCGGACAGCTCGTGGCCGCCGGTGAAATTACGGGCCAGCAGCGTGCCCAGACCGCGCGGCAGACCCGCGACCACCTTCTCGGCACCGGCCTCCGCGACCGCCGCCGCCAGCCGCTCCTCGCTCAGCGGCACGGAGGAACGGCCCACCGCCACGTTCACCCGCGCGGTGAACGGCCACCGCTTGAAGTCCTGCGCCACCATCGCCACCCGCTCGGCCAGCAGCCGCCGGTCCGCCCGCGCCGCGTCGACCCCGTCCCACAGCACCCGCCCCCGGTCCGGCGCGTACAGGCCCGCGAGCAGCTTGACCAGGGTCGTCTTGCCCGAACCGTTCTCCCCTACCAGCGCGATGATCCGGCCCATGGGCAGGCTGAGGCTCACCCCGTCCAGCGCGGGCCGCGCCGACTCGCCCGGATAGTGGAAGGTGACGTCCTCGAACCTGATCTCCTTCGGCTCCTCCGGCAACGCCTCACCGCCCACCGGGATCGCCCGCTCGGCCGCCTCCACGTACAGCCGTTGCAGATCCCCGACGAACAGCGCCTCCTCGTGCAGCTGGTTGATCTCCAGCACCAGGGTGTCCAGGCTGCCCGAACCGGTACGGATGGCGATGACCGCCGTACCCGCCACCGACAGCGCCATCGCCCCCGCCAGCAGCAGCGCGCCCAGCGTGGCGTAGGTGGCGAGCGTGGCCAGGCCCGTCCACGCGGCCGCCGCCAGCCCGGTGCGGGCCGCCAGCCGGGACAGCCGGGCCTGCTCCGCCTCCGCCGTCTCCGACATCGCTCGGTAGTGCCGCAGCAGGAACGGGCCGACCCCGTGCACCCGGATCTCCGGCGCCGCACCGGGCTCGGTCAGCAGACTGCCGATCAGCTGCCCGGCCCGCACATGCTGCACCCAGGTATGGAACGACTCGTAGCGCCGCCGCGCGTTGGTCAGGGCGCTCCAGGCGCTGGGCAGCGTCATGGTGACCAGCAGCGGCAGCAGCGCGGGATGCAGCACGGTCAGCACACCGGCCGCCGCGATCAGCGAGATCACGCGTTGATCACCCGCGCGCCGTACGAGATCATGTGGCGCGCCGAACGGGCGCCGTACTGCGCGGTGTCCAGCAGTTTGTGGAAGGCGTGGTCCTCGATCGCGGCCAGCTCCACATGGGCCGCTCGCTCCAGATACAGCTCGGTCGCCACCCGCTCCACCTTGGGCTCCAGGCGCCCGGTGGCGTACGTCGAGGCGGCCCGCAGCAGCGCCGCGACCAGCATCATCGCGGCCATCACCGCGAGGGCGGGCACGGCCGCGCGCAGCCGGTGTGCGATGTCCGGGCCGGTGAGCAGGCTGCCGAGCGCGCTGTTCACGGCCAGCAGGCTGACCGCCTGGGCCACACCCCGGCCCACCTCGGCGGCGAGCACGGTCCGGGCGGCCCGCGGGTCCGCCTGCCGGGCCAGCCGGAGACTGGACGCCAGCATGCCAGGCAGTCGCCGCACCATCGACCGGAAACTCAGCTCCAGGAACGCGTCGGCGTGCTCGTTCCACCCCATGTCGTACCGGAGGGGGCCGCCGAACAGCAGCCGCTCCGACTCCGAGACCTGAGGACCGCCCGGCCCCTCCGCGCCACCTGGCCCCTCCGCCCCACCCGGGCCGTCCTGCTCCCGCCGCTGCCGCACCGCGAACCTCCCCGTCGCCGTGACCGAAACGGCCACTATCCCCGCGGGCGCCCGGAACGGGCAGAGCGCGAGCGGGGGTGACGGGGGCGTACGGGGGTGCGCGGGGACGGGGGTGCGCGGGGCGGGGCCGACGGCGGGTGCCGTCAGGCCGATATGGGCCGGGACCAGTCCGGGGTCGTGCCGGTGACCCGGCACAGGGCCAGGTACAGCGGGATCGGCGGGGTGTAGGGGATCGTGCCCGCGGGACGGCGCAGCAGGCGCGCGGTGCCGGGGACCGGGGCGCCCGCGGCGTACTCGGCGGGGGCGGGCCAGGGCAGGGCGTAGTCGGAGTCCGCCGGGACGATCCACCACCAGCGCCCGCCGTCGGCGTACACACAGCCCACCCGGGGCAGCCGGGGGACGATCAGCGCGGCCAGGCGGTCGGGCATGGCGACGGCGTCGCAGCCGAGCGGGGTGGTCATGCCCTCGGGCACCGGCGGTCCGGGGGGCCGGCCGGGGGCGGGGCGGGCACGTCCGAGGCGGACCAGGGTGTCCAGGCCGAGCGGCAGCCCGGCGGCGCCGGTCACGGCCGCCTCCAGGGGTCGTCGGGCCCGGCGGTGCGGGCGTACTGCTCCGGCACCCGTGCGTGACGCGGGGTGTCGGCGCGTTCGCCCTCGCCGGGGGCGCGGGCCGGATCGGGCTTGCCGCGCGCGCCCCAGCCGAGGTCGTGGCGCGGCTCGGCGGCCGTGTCGGTGCTGGTGTTTTCGTGGGACGGGGCGCGCGTGGGGCCGTCCGTCGCGGGGCCCCGCTCCAGCTCGGCCCAGACCAGCAGGCCCGTACCGTGCTCCTGTGCACCCCAGGCCCGGCACAGCGCGGCGACGAGAAGCAACCCCCTCCCGTGCTCCTCGTCGGGCCGCTGCTGTGCCGGGTGGGGCTCGCCGGGGGCGCATCCCTCGTCGCGCACGGCGATGCGCACCAGGCCGTCGTGGTCGAGCAGTTCGCACACCACACGACCGCTCGCGGTGTGCACGATGGCGTTGGTGACCAGCTCGGACATGACCAGGACCGCGCTGTCGCAGGTGTCCGCGCATACCGACCAGCCGGTCAGCCGGGCTCGTGCCAGGCGTCTGGCCTGGGCAGGAGAGCCTGGATGCGCGGCCAGCTCGAAGCGGAACCGGCGGCCGGCCCCGGCCGGAGCCGCTGCCGGTGCCGTTGCGACGCCGAGACGGGAACGGTCTGCGACGGAGTCTGTTCCTAAGGGCGCGGACGGAATCACGCTTGCCACTATCTCCCCGCCGTGAACACTTGGCAAGTGTCACTCTGAAAAATGCAGAGTGCTGTATGACGCGATGAACGGCCGTGGCACACTGCTCGCAACAGCACCTTGCGCGGCGCCAATTGGGACCGTCGACGATCCACTCGGATCATCGAACGCGTCTTCGAACGGCGCCGCAGGGCTGTCGGGGTTCCTTCACCAGGTATCCCCGCCCAGGCAACCGGTATCCCTTCCGTCGGAGGTGGCAACGTGAGCGAACCGCGGTCCGCGCCGACCGTGGGTCAGGTGGTCCTCGGCCGCCGCCTGCTGGACCTGCGGGAACGTGCCGGGCTCAAGCGCGAGGAGGCCGCCCGCGTCCTGCGCGTCGCCCCCGCCACCGTGCGCCGCATGGAGATGGCCGAGGTCTCCCTCAAGATCCCTTACCTGCAACTGCTGCTGAAGTCCTACGGCGTTCCCGAGGACGAGGCCGAACTCTTCGTCCAACTGGCCGAGGAGGCCAACAGACCCGGCTGGTGGCAGCGGTTCCACGACATCCTGCCGGGCTGGTTCTCCATGTACGTCAGCCTGGAGGGTGCCGCCGCGCTCATCCGTTCCTATGAGCCGCACTTCGTCCCCGGACTGCTCCAGACCGAGGACTACGCGCGCGGGGTGCTCAGATCCGGCGCCATCGGCCAGACCAGCCCGGACGACATCGAGCGCCACGTCGACCTCCGGATGCGCCGTCAGGAACTGCTCACCCGCCCCGACGCGCCCCGCTTCTGGGCGGTGATGGACGAGACCGCCCTGCGCCGCCCGGTCGGCGGCCCTGAGGTGATGCGCGCCCAGCTCGACAAACTCCTGGAGGCGACGACGCTGCCCGGCGTCACGCTCCAGGTGGCCCCGTTCGCCAACGGGCCGCATCCGGGCACGTACGGCCCCTTCGTACTGTTCCGGTTCGCCATGCCCGAACTCCCCGACATGGTCTACAGCGAGTACCTGACCGGCGCCGTCTACCTCGACGCGCGCTCCGAGGTGGCGACCCACCTGGAGGTCATGGACCGCATGGCGGCACAGGCCGCCACGGCACAACGCACGAAGGAGATCCTGCGGGATCTCCGCAAGGAGCTGTGATGGATCGCATCAATCCGCGCCGCCGCGTCTACAACGGCATGCCCGCGCGGGAACTGGGCGCCGTGGGCTGGCACAAGCCCTGGAGCGGCGGCAACGGCGGCAACTGCCTGGAGGCCATGAAACTGGCCGACGGCCGCATCGCCCTGCGCCAGTCCACCGACCCCGACGGCCCCGCGCTGATATACACCTCCGCCGAGATGACCGCCTTCATCACGGGCGCGAAGGCGGGAGAGGCGGACTTTCTGCTGTCCTGAACCGCTGTCACTGTTTTTGACTCTGCGCACCACCCTTGGCCCCCCCGTCCCCCGCCCCCGCCCCACCCCCTCCCACTCCCCTCTGGTCCGGCCGATGGCTACACCGCCATCGGCCGGTCGTGCGGAGAGATCGGCGCCTCCAGCCACGACTCACCCATCAGATAGCGGTCCACTGCCGCCGCCACCGCCCGGCCTTCCGCTATCGCCCACACCACGAGCGACTGCCCGCGCGCCGCGTCCCCGGCGGCGAACACCCCCGGCACGTTCGTGCCGAAGTCCCCGTCCCGCGCGATCGTGCCGCGCGGCTCCGTCACCAGCCCCAGCTGGTCGATGAGTCCGTCCGCGCGGTCCGGGCCGGAGAAACCGAGCGCCAGCAGCACCAGGTCGGCGGGCAGTACCCGCTCGGTGCCCGCCACCGGCCGCCGCCGCTCGTCCACCTCCACCAGGTGCAGCTCCTTCACCCGCCCTTGCTCGTCCCCGGTGAACCGGAGCGTGGACGCCGCGAACAGCCGGGCGTCCGCGTCCGCCGCCGGAGCCGTCCTCAGCTCACCCGCCTCCTCGTGCGCGCCGGAGAGACGGTAGAGCTTCGGGTACGTCGGCCACGGCTCCGCCTCCGCGTCCCGCGCCTCACCCGGCCGGGCGTAGATGTCCAGCTGGGTCACGGACGCGGCACCCTCGCGCACCGCCGTCCCCAGACAGTCGGCGCCGGTGTCCCCGCCGCCCACGATCACCACGTGCCGCCCCGCCGCCGAGAAGGGGTTGGCCTCCAGGTCGCCCGCACACACCCGGTTGGCGGGCGGCAGATACTCCATCGCCTGCTGAACCCCGGCCAACTCCCTTCCCGGCACGCCCAGTTCCCGCCACGCCGTGGCTCCGGTGGCGATCACCACCGCGTCGTACCGCGACCGCAGCTCCGGCGCGGGCACGTCCCGCCCGACCGCCGTCGAGGTACGGAACCGCGTCCCCTCCGCCCGCATCTGCTCCAGCCGCCGGTCCAGACAGCGCTTCTCCATCTTGAACTCGGGGATGCCGTACCGCATCAGCCCCCCGATCCGGTCGTCCTTCTCGTACACGGCGACGGTGTGCCCCGCCCGGGTGAGCTGCTGCGCGGCGGCCAGCCCGGTCGGCCCCGACCCGATCACCGCGACCGTCTTCCCGGACAGCCGGTCCGGCGGCCGGGGCGGCACGAACCCCTCCTCCCAGGCCCGCTCAGCGATCGCCCACTCGACGTTCTTGATCGTGACGGCGGGCTGGTTGATGGCCAGCACACACCCCGCCTCGCACGGCGCCGGGCACAGCCTGCCGGTGAACTCGGGGAAGTTGTTCGTCGCGTGCAGCCGCTCGCTCGCCGCCCGCCAGTCCGACCGGGCCACCAGGTCGTTCCACTCGGGGATCAGGTTCCCCAGCGGACAGGCGTCGTGGCAGAAGGGGACCCCGCAGTCCATGCACCGGTTCGCTTGAGCACTGACGATGGGCAGCAACGCCCCCGGCACATAGACCTCGTCCCAGTCCCGGACCCGCTCCACCACGGGCCGCCGCGGCCACTCCTGGCGCGGTGTGCTCATGAACCCCTTGGGATCGGCCATGGGCGTCTTCCTCGCGGACGTGTACCGGGGTATGGGGGCGCTGGCGGTACCACGGGCCGGTGCGGCATCTCGGGCTGGAGTCACTCGACGGTCGCCCGGCACGGGCGCGACCCCGTCCCGGTGTTCTTCCGGCCACGATACGTCGCCACCGATCCCCGCGCAGGGCGGCGGACGGCACCTTTCACCACCCCTCCGCACCGCACGCGCCGCCGATCCACCCCGGTGAACCTCCCCTCCCTCGCTCCACTCCCGTCACCCCTTTCCCGTCACTCCTCTCCCTGTATACGGACCGCCTCCGCCACCGCCCCCGGGGCCGGTCCCCGCCACTCCCGCAGCACTCCTTCCACGGCCCCCGCGATCCGGTCGCGCGCCTCGCGCCTGGGCACCCCGCTCATGAGCAGCTCGTCGTACGGCGTGTCCCGGTGCCGTACGGACGCCACCACCGCCGAGGTCACCGCCGCCTCCGACAGCGCCTGTCCCGCCGCGCTCCGCCCCACCCGGCCGCTGCCTCGAAGCCCCGCGTGCTCGGCGATCTCCCGCGCCCGGCCGGTCGGACAACCGGGGAACAGCCGCCCGATCTCCGCCGCGAACGCCGCGACGAAGCGCTCGTCCGCCTCGCCCCTCCGCCGCGCGTCCCGCGTCCGCCGCCGCTGCCGGACCTCCGCGTCGGCCAGACACCGCTCCTCGGCCCGCGCCAGCGCGGCCTCCTCCACCAGCAGGCCCTGGCGCTCGTACCGGCCGCGACGCCGCGCGAACCGCACGACCACCGCCGACAGCGTGCTCTCCTCCCGCGCCCTGCGGGTCAGCGCGGCATCCCCGCGCGGCAGGAACACCAGGTGCCCCAGATCCGCGCAGTCGAGGCAACGCGGCACCCCGTCCTCCAGCACCAGCAACGCCAGCGGACCCTGCCGACAGGCCGCGCAGTGCTTGCGCCGCTGCGGCTGGACCACCACCGGGCCACCCCCGGCGTCGGGCGGTGCGGGGGAGCGTGGGTCCACGGGACGGCGTGCGCGCGCGGGACGTGCCATACGCGGTTCATTCCCCGCCACCGGCCCGCCCTCCCGCACGGCGCCGGGCCACTCCTCCTTCCCCCTCTCCTTCCTCTGTCGGCTTCCCGGCATCATGGGCGTGTGCGACTCGAAGCGATCACCTGGGAGCGGCTGGCCGAACGGCTCGCCGACCGGATTCTCGCGCTGGAACCCGCCGACGGCAGCCCCTGGCCGCGTGTGGGCCTCGACGCCGCGCCCGCCGCCCGGCCGGGAGACCTCGCCGTCCGCATTGCCGAGGCACTCCGGGTGCGCGGCCGACCCTCACTGGTCGTCGGCGCCGAGGACTTCCTGCGTCCCGCCTCCCTCCGCCTGGAACACGGCAGACGGGACGAGGAGTCGTACTACAGCGGCTGGTTCGACACCGGCGCGCTGTGGCGCGAGGTCCTCGGGCCCCTGGACCCCGGAGGCGACGGGCGGGTGCTGCCCGACCTGTGGGACCCGGTCACCGACCGCGCCACCCGCAGCTCCTACGTCCAGCTCCCGCCCGGCGGGGTACTGCTGCTGCACGGCCCCCTTCTCCTACGGCACTGGTTCCCCTTCGACCTGGCCGTCCACGTCCTCCTGTCATCCGGCGCCCTGCGCCGCCGCACACCCGAGACCGACCACTGGACGCTCCCCGCCTTCGCCCGCTACGAGACGGAGACCGACCCCGCCGAGACCGCCGACGTCCTGGTGCGCGCCGACGACCCACGGCACCCCGCCTGGAACGGCTGACCCCGCCTACCGGGACCCGCCCGGCGTGTCAGAACCAGCCGTTGCGCCGGAAGCCCCGCCAGAGCACGGCACAGGCCAGCGCGGTGATCCCCATGATGAGCGGGTAGCCGTACTGCCAGTGCGCCTCGGGCATGTACTCGAAGTTCATGCCGTAGACACCGCAGACCATCGTCGGCACCGCGACGATCGCGGCCCAGGCGGTGATCTTGCGCATGTCCTCGTTCTGCGCGACCGTCACCTGCGCGAGGTGCGCCTGGAGGATCGAGTTGAGCAGCTCGTCGAACGCGGCGATCTGGTCCTTGGCCCGTATCAGATGGTCCATCACATCCCGGAAGTACGCCTGTATCTCCGGGTCGACCACCTTCATCGGCCGGGTGGCCAGGTCCTCCACCGGGCGCACCAGCGGTACCGCGGCCCGTTTCAGTTCGAGCAGTTCGCGCTTGAGCTGGTAGATCCGCCCCGGATCGGCCCGCGCGCCCTCCTCCGAGAACACATCCGTCTCGACCTGTTCGACATCGCCCTGGACCGCGTCCGTGACGTTCAGATACTCGTCCACCACATGGTCCGCGACGGCGTGCAGCACCGCCGAAGGACCCTTGGCCAGCTGACGCGGACGCGACTCCAACTCCTCGCGCAGCGGGCCCAGCGAGCCATGGTGGCCGTGCCGCACGGTGATGACGAAGTCCTCGCCGACGAACACCATGATCTCGCCGGTGTTCACCACCTCACTCGTGGCCGTGAGCTTCTCGTGCTCCACGTAGCAGACCGTCTTCAGCACCGCGAAGAGCGTGTCGCCGTACCGCTCCAGTTTCGGGCGCTGGTGGGCCTCCACCGCGTCCTCCACCGCCAGTGGGTGCAGGTCGAACAGCTCGGCGACATCGGTGAACTCCTCGGCGGTCGGCTCGTGCAGACCCAGCCAGACGAAACCGGCGCCGGTGTTGCGGACCGTCTTCACGGCGTCCACCACATCGGCGGCGCCCGGCACGCGTATGCCGTCCTGATACGTCACGCAGTTCACGACCGAGGAACCCAGCGGCGACCTGGCCGGGTGGCTCAGGTCCACACGCGGCCGACGCCGGGCCAGACCGGCCACCTTGCGCAGGCCGCCGACCTTGCTCAGCTTTGTGACTTTCCGCAGATTCCCCGCCATCGACATCTGGATCTCCTTGCCTGGATCTCCGCAGCTGACACCTCTCGTGTCCTGCGCGATCAGTCTGCCAGTCCGTCAGGAAAGTCGGGGAAGCCTGTGGGAATAGCGCATTCCGCTTGGTTCCCGCCTGTGGACAAAGGGTCGGCTGCCCCAGCCACAGCGCAGGCTGGGACGATGCGGAACATGACCGGTTCCGACGGATACCTCCTGGACAACCAGCAGACGGAGGCGGGCGAACGCTTCGACGCCTTCGCCTCGCTCTTCGACCCCACCACGTTCCGCCACCTCGAACGCCTCGGCATCGGCCCCGGCTGGCGCTGCTGGGAGGTCGGCGCCGGAGGTACCTCCGTCGTGTCCTGGCTCGCGCGGCAGGTGGGTCCGACCGGCACCGTGGTCGCCACCGACATCGACACCTCCCGGCTGGACACCGTGGCCCGGCCGCCGGTGGAGGTCCGTACCCACGACGTGGGCGCAGAGGAGGCACCGGGCCGGGGCTTCGACCTCGTGCACGCCCGGCTCGTACTCGTCCATGTCCCGGACCGGGAAAGGGCGTTGCGCTCCATGGTCGACGCGCTGCGGCCCGGCGGCCGTCTACTGATCGAGGACGCCGACCCTGCCCTGCAACCCCTGACCTGCCCCGACGAGCACGGCCCCGAGCAGCGGCTCGCCAACCGGCTCCGCCAGGGCTTCCGTCGGCTGCTCGCCGAGCGCGGCGCCGACCTCTCCTACGGCCGCCGTCTGCCGCGCCTGCTCCGCGAGGCGGGGCTGCGGCAGGTCGAGGCCGACGCGTACTTCCCGCTCACCTCACCGGCGTGCACCGCGCTCGAACTGGCCACGGTCCGTCAGATCCGGGGCCGCCTGGTCGAAGCGGGGCTGGCCACCGACGAGGACATCGACCGCCACCTCGCCAACGTCGCGGCGGGCGGCATGGACCTCGCCACCGCGCCGATGATCTCCGCGTGGGGGCGCAAGGGCTGAGCGGCGCGAGTCTCAGGGGTTGTGCGGGGCGGGTGCGTGCGGGGCGGGTGTCCGTCGCGTCCGCCCGTCGTCGTCCGGGCGCGGCGGGCGACCGCCCACTCGCTCCACCGCCCGCGCCCCGGCCCGGCAACCCCACTCCGCCGCGACCTCCGCACCGGCGCCCGCCATCAGCGCCGCGAGGAAGGCGCCGGTGAACGCGTCCCCGGCGCCCGTGCTGTCCGTCGCGCGCGCCGGTACCGAAGGAACCCGGGCGCACACGACCCCCGACCGCGCCACCAACGCCCCCTCCGCCCCCGACTTGGCCACCACCACAGGGCCGAGCCCACTCAACTCAGCCGCCGCCCCGGCCCAGTCGGACACCCCCGTCAGCAGGCACGCCTCGTCCCGGCTGGGCAACAGCACGTCCAACTGCTCGGCGAACTCAAGGAACCGGTCCGTGCCGAACCGGGCGAGGAACCCCGCCGAAGCCGGGTCCAGGCTGACCGGCACCCCACGCGCGCGTGCCGACGCCAGCGCCGCCTCGGCCAACGCCCGGCTGGACTCGGCGAACAGCAGGTAGCCCGACAGATGCAGCCGGGCCACGCCGTCGAGCAACTCCTCCGACCAGTCGGCCGGTTCGAGCCGTAGCGACGCCCCGCTGGAGGTGAGGAACGTGCGCTCGGCCGCCGCCTCACCGTCGACGAGGCAGATCACCGTGCCGGTCGGCGCCACCGGGTCCACCACCAGCCGTGGCCGCACCCCGGCCGCCAGCAGCTCCCGCTCGTGCCACCGCACCGCGTCCGCACCCACCCGCGCCAGCAGCCGCACGTCCACGCAGCCCGCGTCGGCGGCCCAGCACGCCACGTTGGCGCCCGCCCCGCCCGGCAGGGTCCGGATCACGGCGGCGGTGTCGGTGCTCGCGGCGAGCGGGCCCCGGTGCCGGGCCACCACGTCGGTGATCACGTCCCCGACGACCAGCAGCCCACCCGGCGGGCCGCCGGTCACCTCATCGCCCACGCCGTGGCGATCCGCGCCGCCAGCTCCACATTGCCGCGCACCGCGGCCAGGTTGGCGCGCAGCGAGGCCCCGTCCGTGTGCCGGACCAGGTAGTCCAGCAGGAACGGTGTGACGGCCTGACCGGTGACGCCCTCCTCCTCGCAGGCCCGCAGCGCCCCGGCGAGCACGCGCGCGTGCAGCCCGGGGTCGAGCTGCCGCTCCGGCGGGACGGGATTGGCGACGATCAGCGCCGATTCCAGGGTGCCGAGGGTGTCCTGCGCCCGCATGACCTCCGCGATCTGCTCCGGATCACGCAGCGTCCAGTCCACCGGCTGGCCCGAGTCGGACAGATAGAAGCCGGGGAACCGCTCGGTGCGGTAACCGGCGACGGCCACGCCCAGCGTCTCCAGTCGCTGCAGGGTGGCCGGAACGTCCAGGATCGACTTCACGCCCGCGCACACCACGGTGATCCGGGTCCGGGCCAGCAGCCCCAGATCGGCCGACTCGTCCTGGGTCACCGTCCACTGCCAGTGCACACCGCCCAGGCCGCCGGTGGCGAACACCCGGATGCCCGCCAGCGCGGCCAACTGGGCCGTCGCCGACACCGTGGTCGCCCCGCTCGCCCCCGCCGCCATGGCCAGGGGCAGATCCCGGTGGCCCAGCTTGCGGATGCCGTCCTCGTTGGCGACCCGCTCCAACTGGTCCTTGTCCAGACCGACATGGGGTCGCCCGTCGAGCACGGCGATCGTCGCGGGTATGGCCCCCTCGCTCCGGACCAGGTCCTCCAGCTCCAGCGCCACCTGGAGATTGCGCGGGCGCGGCAGCCCGTGCGCGATGATCGTGGACTCCAGGGCCACCACCGGCCGTCCGGCGGCCGTCGCCTCCCGGACCTCCTCGGACAACACCAGCACCACGCGCCCGCCTCCCGTCAGTCGCCTCCCCTCATCTCTGGCGGGCGCGACCCCCGGTCAAACGCCCGGCCCTGGAATTGGCGGGAGGCGCCGTCAGAACAGCGGCTCGGGCAGCACGCCCTCCAGCGCCAGCAACTGCCGCTTCGTCTCCAGCCCGCCCCCGAACCCACCGATCCCGCCGTCGCTCTCCACCACCCGGTGACACGGCACGACGACCGGCAGCGGATTGGCGCCCATCGCCGTGCCCACCGCCTGCGCCCCGCCCGGCTGTCCGACCCGCCGGGCCAGATCGCCGTAGCCCACCACGGTGCCGTACGGGACGCCGTCGGCCAGCTCGCGCAGCACCGCCCGGTTGAACCCCGAGATCAGCGACCAGTCCAGCGGCAGATCGAAGTCGTGGCGCTCACCCGCGAGATACGCCTCGACCTGCCGTATCGCCTCGGCCAGCACCGGCGCGCCCGGCTCCTGGACCGGCTCGGTGCCGTACCGCCCCGCCAGCCGCCGCAGCGCACGCTCGCACACCGGGCCGGTGGCGTGGAAGACGACGTTGACCAGTCCCTGGCGGCTCGCCGCCAGCATCAGCGGGCCGATGCGGCTGTCCACGACCGCCCACACGACCCGCTGCTCGTCCTGCCCCTGACTGTCCATGCCGACCACGCTACGACCCGCCACTGACAACGGGCCCCACCGTCGGGCTCAGGAGTCGGGTTCAGGACGCGCTCAGCGCCGTCCGCACCACGTCCGGCTTGTTGGTGATGATCCCGTCGACGCCGTAGCCCCGGACCTTCCGGGCCGTGGCCGCGTCGTTCACCGTCCAGGTGAACACCCGGAAAGGTTTGCCGTGCGGCCCCTTCAGCGCGTGCACGGTCGAGACGTAGCTCGCGGAGATGTCCGCGTACGAGGGGTTGATCAAGTCCGCGAACCGGGCGTACCCGGTCAGCTCGGCGACCTTCGGCCGACCCAGGTAGCCGGTGGTCAGCGCGGGCTTGAGCTGGTGCACGGTACGGATGCTCGCCGCACTGAAGCTCTGCACGATCAGACGGCTCTGGTGCGCGCGGTCCAGCCAGCCCTCGTTGCTCAGGGTCTTGAGGATCTGCTGCTCGATGCCGGGGTACAGCTCGGGGTTCTTGACCTCGAGCAGCAGTTTCTCGTGGTTGTGCTCGACCCGGCGCATGTACCGCTCCAGCGTCGGCACGCGCGCGCCCGCGTAGACGGGGGAGAACCAGCTGCCCGCGTCCAGCCGGGCGATCTCGGCCGCCGTGAAGTCCTTGACCTTCCAGGGCGCCCGGCCGGGGAACACGTCCTCGACGTTGGTGGTGCGCGCCAGGCTGTCGTCGTGGATGACGACCAGCTTGCCGTCCTTGGTGCGCTGCACGTCGTTCTCCACCCAGGAGAAGCCGAGCCTCGCGGCCTTGTCGATGGAGGCCAGCGTGTTCTCGGGCGCGTACGCGGAGGCCCCCCGGTGAGCTACCACCGTGGGCTGGGCCGCCCGGACCGGCCGGCCGTCGGAGGCGGGGCTCAGCAGGACCGTCGCCCCCAGGGCCGCGGTGGCCGCGGCGGCGACTGCGTGCGCGTGCATGCGTACTCCTCACGTCCGGCGAATACCAACAGCACCAGAGTGACAGCAGAGCGTCAACGGCACACAGGCGCAGAACGGCCACACGATGAACAGCGGAGCCCAACTCCGCACACCGGTGCCGCACAAGTGGGGTAAGGCCGTGTTTCTTTGCCGGAAAATCATTCGACCATTCCGGTGGCGGCCATACTCTCTGCGACAGCCCCGATCGCCACAGCGGTGCTGGGCAGGGGGAACATCGTGTCCGTCGTTGGACGCGAGAAGGCGAGGGACAGCCGCGCATGCGAGGCACGATCGACGGATTCAGCTACGGGGTCGTCACCCCCCTGGTGGGTTATGTGATGGCCTGCCTGGGCGGCGCCCTCGGCCTGCGCTGCACCACCCGGGCCCTGCTGGTCACCCACTCCTGGCGCCCCGCGTGGCTGGCCCTCGGATCGACCGCGATCGGCTCCGGCATCTGGACCATGCACTTCATCGCCATGATGGGCTTCTCCATCGACGAGACACCGGTCCGCTTCGACAAACCGATGACGTACGCGAGCCTCGGCCTGGCCATCGTCATGGTGGGCGTCGGGATCTTCATCATCGGGTACCGGGGCGCCACCGGCACCTCGCTCGTCACCGGCGGCACCATCACCGGTCTGGGCGTCGCCTCGATGCACTACCTCGGCATGGCCGGCATGCGCTTCGACGGACGGTTCACCTACGACATCGCGGGCGTCGTCGCGTCCGTCGTGATCGCCGTCGTGGCCGCCACCATCGCGCTCTGGGCCGCCGGAAACGTCCGGGGCCTGCTGGGCAGCATCGGTGCCGGTCTCGTCATGGGCCTCGCCGTCAGCGGCATGCACTACACCGGCATGGCCGGACTCACCGTCCACCTCCACGGCACCCCCGGCACCGCCACCAGCGGCTCACCCGCCGCCGTGCTCGCCCCGATCCTCATCGGACCGCTCGCCCTCCTCGTCCTCGTGGGCGCCGTGGTGCTGTTCGATCCGCTGATGGTCAAGGACGCGCCGCGGCGCATCCCCGAGGAGTCCAAGCCGGGCGTCCCGGCCGCTGCCGTAGCCTCCCACCAGCGCGTTCGCCCGCCGCGGGGTCCGAACCGCCAGCCGGTCCACGCCGACGCCCACGGCCTTCGCACTCCCCAGCGTCACTGACTCCCGGCCCGTTGTCAGTGCGGGGTCGTACGGTTGATTCCATGCGGCCCGTTTCAAAGATCGAACGCACGGTGGCGCCCATCGAGGTCGTCAGCCCCTACCAGCCCAGCGGCGACCAGCCGACGGCCATCGCCGACCTGGCCAAGCGCGTGCGGGGCGGCGAGAAGGACGTCGTACTGCTCGGCGCGACCGGCACCGGCAAGTCCGCCACCACCGCGTGGATGATCGAGCAGCTCCAGCGCCCCACCCTGGTGATGGCGCCGAACAAGACGCTGGCCGCCCAGCTGGCCAACGAGTTCCGCGAGCTGCTCCCGAACAACGCGGTCGAATACTTCGTCTCGTACTACGACTACTACCAGCCCGAGGCGTACGTCCCGCAGTCGGACACCTACATCGAGAAGGACTCCTCGATCAACGAGGAGGTCGAGCGCCTGCGCCACTCGGCCACGAACTCCCTGCTCACCCGGCGTGACGTGGTCGTGGTCGCCTCCGTCTCCTGCATCTACGGCCTGGGCACGCCACAGGAGTACGTGGACCGCATGGTGCCGCTGAAGGTCGGCGAGGAGATCGACCGCGACGACCTGCTGCGCCGCTTCGTCGACATCCAGTACACCCGCAACGACACGGCCTTCACCCGCGGCACCTTCCGGGTGCGCGGCGACACCATCGAGATCTTCCCGGTCTACGAGGAGCTGGCCGTCCGCATCGAGATGTTCGGCGACGAGATCGAGGCGCTGTCCACGCTGCACCCGCTCACCGGCGAGATCATCAGCGACGACCAGCAGCTGTACGTCTTCCCCGCCTCCCACTACGTCGCCGGACCGGAGCGCATGGAGCGCGCCGTCAACGGCATCGAGAAGGAGCTGGGGGAGCGCCTGGCCGAGCTGGAGAAGCAGGGCAAGCTCCTGGAGGCCCAGCGCCTGCGGATGCGCACCACCTACGACATCGAGATGCTCCGCCAGATCGGCACCTGCTCCGGCGTGGAGAACTACTCGATGCACTTCGACGGCCGCCTCCCCGGCTCCCCGCCGAACACCCTGCTCGACTACTTCCCGGACGACTTCCTGCTGGTCATCGACGAGTCGCACGTCACCGTGCCGCAGATCGGCGCCATGTACGAGGGCGACGCCTCCCGCAAGCGCACCCTGGTCGACCACGGCTTCAGGCTGCCCTCCGCGCTGGACAACCGCCCGCTGAAATGGGAGGAGTTCCAGGGGCGCATCGGTCAGACCGTCTACCTGTCGGCGACGCCGGGCGCCTACGAACTGTCCCGGGGCGACGGCGTGGTGGAGCAGATCATCCGCCCCACCGGCCTGGTCGACCCGGAGGTCGTGGTCAAGCCCACCGAGGGCCAGATCGACGACCTGGTGCACGAGATCCGGGAGCGCACCGACAAGAACGAGCGTGTCCTGGTCACCACACTCACCAAGAAGATGGCCGAGGACCTCACCGACTACTTCGTAGAACTCGGCATCCAGGTCCGCTATCTGCACAGCGACGTCGACACCCTGCGCCGCGTGGAACTGCTGCGCGAACTGCGCGCCGGTGAGTACGACGTCCTGGTCGGCATCAACCTGCTGCGCGAGGGCCTCGACCTGCCCGAGGTGTCCCTGGTGGCCATCCTCGACGCCGACAAGGAGGGCTTCCTGCGCTCCGGCACCTCGCTGATCCAGACCATCGGCCGCGCGGCGCGCAACGTCTCCGGCCAGGTCCACATGTACGCCGACAAGATCACCCCGGCGATGGAGAAGGCCATCGACGAGACCAACCGGCGCCGCGAGAAGCAGGTCGCGTACAACACGGCCAACGGCATCGACCCGCAGCCGCTGCGCAAGAAGATCAACGACATCGTCGCGCAGATCGCCCGCGAGGACGTCGACACCGAGCAGCTCCTGGGCACCGGCTACCGGCAGCAGAAGGACGGCAAGGCGCCCAAGACGCCGGTGCCCAGCCTCGGCGGCAAGGCGACCGCGGACGCCAAGGCGAAGGCGGCCAAGAGCAAGGCCAAGGGCAAGACGCAGCCCACCGACCAGCCGGCCGCCGAACTCGCCGGGCAGATCGAGGAGATGACGGAGCGGATGCGCGCCGCGGCCGCGGAGCTCCAGTTCGAGATCGCCGCCCGGCTGCGCGACGAGGTGTCCGAGATGAAGAGGGAACTGCGCCAGATGCGCGAGGCCGGTATCGCCTGACCCTCCAGCCCCGTCCGGACCTCGGCTTACGCGCCCAGTGTTGCAACACCGACACAAAGCGCGGGCCGGGTTCGGCACGGTCGGTGGCGCTGCGTAGGGTTCTGGGCAACCGCGCGATGCGCGGCAACAGGGGAACACCGAGAGGGGATTCAGCCGTGACCGTCAACATGACCAAGGGCCAGGCCATCAGCCTGGAGAAGAAGGACGGTGCCACCCTGACCGCGGTCCGTATGGGTCTCGGCTGGCAGGCGGCGAAGCGACGTGGGCTGTTCGGCTCGCGCACCCGCGAGATCGACCTGGACGCCTCGGCGGTCCTCTTCGCGGAGAAGCAGCCGGTCGACGTCGTGTTCTTCCGTCATCTGGTGAGCGACGACGGTTCCGTCCGCCACACCGGCGACAACCTCGTGGGCGGGGTCGGGCAGGGCGGCGACGACGAGGCCGTCCTCGTGGACCTCCAGCGGGTCCCGCCCCACGTCGACCAGATCGTCTTCACCGTCAACTCCTTCACCGGGCAGACCTTCCAGGAGGTGCAGAACGCGTTCTGCCGCCTCGTGGACGAGACCAACGGCCAGGAACTCGCGCGCTACACGCTGGCGGGCGGCGGCGAGTACACCGCCCAGATCATGGCCAAGGTGCACCGCGCGGGCACCGGTTGGACGATGACCGCGCTGGGCGAGCCCGCCAACGGGCGCACGTTCCAGGACCTGATGCCCGCGATCCTCCCGCACCTGTAGGACCGCACTCGCAGGACCGCACCCGCCGGGCGCGCACGACAACACGACAGCAGGGGGCGACGGCGATGGGGACCGAACTGGTGCGGGGGCAGAACCATCCGCTGCCCCGGACCCGGCTGGAGATCCTGATCTCGGCCGAGGTCCCCGTGCTCGCGGCGGCCGCCCTCGGTGACGAGGGGGGCCGCGTCCCTGACGGCGACCGGATCGCCCATCCCGGCGCCGCCGCCCCACCCGGCGTCGAGGTACCTCGCGCGGCCGCCGCCGCGCACCGCCTCGCCGTCGACCTGGGCGCGCTGCCGGAGGCCGTGCACCGCGTCACCGTGCTGCTGGCCATGCCCGAGCAGCCGGGTGCGGACCCGCGGTTCGGCGCGATCGCCGCCCCGCGGGCGACCGTCACCGATGCCGACGGCAGCGAGATCGCCCGCTTCACCCTCACTGGGCTGGACGCCGAGTCGGCCGTCGTCGCGCTGGAGCTGTACCGCCGCCAGGGCGGCTGGAAGGTGCGCGCGGTCGGCCAGGGGTACGCGGACGGCCTCCCCGCGCTCCTCGCGGACCTGGGGCTGCCCCGGCCGCGCGAGATCGCCGAGGCCATGTGGGAGGCGGAGCGCCCTGGCGAGCCGGAGGCCGTCGTCCCGGAGGCCCGCCCGGCCGGTGGCGGACCGGTCGACTACACCCACCCCGGGCGGCAGGCTTCCACGGCCGACGCCGCCTCCGGGGAACCGCCGCGCCCCGTCGCGGGTGACGCGGCGGGCTGGTCGATGGAGGAACGGCTGTACAACCAGGTCTGGGGCATGTTCGAGGACCTGGCCCGCGCCACCGCCGCCTTCCGCAGTGCCACCGACTTCGCCGCCGCCCGCCTGGACCGGGAGCTGGACGAGGTCCTCGCCGACCCGCGCGCCAGGATCGGGGGCGCCGGTGACGCGGCACGGCAGGCGGCCCAGGCCAAGCACGATGAACTGGTGGGCCGGGCGCAAGCGGCTCACGACCGCGACCTGGCCCAGCTCATGGCCGAGGCGGAGGTGGTCGAGCCCGCCCTGCCGCCCGCGTACGCCCAGTGGTCCAGCCCGGTCTGGCAAGGTCACCGGATGCCGACCGAGCCGCCCCAGGCCGTCCGGCTGGGCGATCTCCACCTCCCCGAGAGCGCGCTTCTGCGTATCCCGATGCTGGTCAGGCTGCCGCTCGAACGGGGCCTGTGGGTCGACAGCGGCGCCACACCGGCCGACTTCGCGGATTCCGTGGACCGGCGCCGTCAGGCCCTGGAGGTGGCCGTGGCCCTCGCGGCCCGGCTGCTCGCCGTCCATCCGGTGGGGGAGTTCGCCCTAGAGGTCGTCGATCCGGCCGGTGCCGGAGCCGGGCCGCTCGGGGCCCTCACCCGGACGGGTGCGCTGACGGGACCGCCCGCGACCGGCGCGGCCGGGGTGGCGCAGGCGCTGGAGGAGCTCACCCGGCGGGTCGATCTGGTGCGCATGGCGATCAGCGGCGGCGCGACCGAGGCACTGCCGGACGGCTTCGACACCGCCCGGCGGCTGCTGATCGTCAACGACTTCCCGCAGGGCTTCGACGACCGCGCCCTGACCCGGCTCCGCTTCCTCGCGGACGAGGGTCCGGCGGCCGGGGTCCATCTGCTGCTGGTCGCGGACCGCGCTGACGCCGAGGCGTACGGGCCGTTGCTCGACCCGCTGTGGCGTTCGCTGATGCGACTCACCCCGTCGCCCGACGACCATTTCGCCGATCCCTGGGTCGGGCATGCGTGGACCTTCGAACCGGCCCTCCCGCCGCCCGGCAGCGCGGTCGTCCAACAGGTGCTCGGCGCGGTCTCCGCAGCCAGGATCAAGGGAAAGTAAAGAACCTCTGAGCTGCTCACTTGGTCTTTATTTTACCTTTCTCTTTACTCTTCCTTGGTGATTGCGCTACCGTGTTCGTGCGGAGGGGAGTACTCCCTGATGCGGCGCACCCGTCAGTACGAATCCCCATGGATTCCGGGGCGCCGGCCCGTTCCCCGGGTGGAAGAGACCTCCGGCAGCGACAACGCTGATGTTTGCCGTGACGTAATGCCGGAGGTGCAGTGGACGTCTCGATGACCCTGTGGGTCCTGACCATCGTGGGGCTGGCCGCCCTGATCGCGGTGGACTTCTTCATCGGCCGCAAGCCGCATGAGGTGTCCATCAAGGAAGCGGGCATCTGGACCGCCGTCTGGATCGCCCTGGCCGGGCTCTTCGGCCTCGGACTGCTCTACTTCGGCGGCGGCCAGCCCGCCGGGGAGTTCTTCGCCGGTTTCATCACCGAGAAGTCGCTGAGCGTCGACAACCTCTTCGTCTTCGTCCTGATCATGTCGAAGTTCGCGGTGCCCGCGCAGTACCAGCAGCGGGTGCTGCTCTTCGGCGTGCTCATAGCCCTGGTCCTGCGGGCCGTCTTCATCGCGGCCGGCGCGGCGATCATCGCCAGCTTCTCCTGGGTGTTCTTCATCTTCGGCGCCTTCCTGATCTGGACCGCCTGGAAGCTGATCCAGGAGGCCCGCGCCGATCACGAGGACGAGGAGTACGAGGAGAACAAGCTCCTGAAGGCCGTCGAGCGCAGGTTCGGCGTCGCCGACCGGTACCACGGCACCAAGCTGTGGATCGAGGAGAACGGCAAGCGGGTCATGACCCCGATGCTGGTCGTGATGCTCGCCATCGGCACCACCGACGTGCTGTTCGCGCTGGACTCCATCCCCGCGATCTTCGGCCTGACGCAGGACCCGTACATCGTCTTCACCGCGAACGCCTTCGCCCTGATGGGTCTGCGCCAGCTGTACTTCCTCATCGGCGGTCTGCTGAAGAAGCTGGTCCACCTGTCGTACGGCCTGTCGGTCATCCTCGGCTTCATCGGCGTCAAACTGGTGCTGCACGCCCTGCACGAGCTCGGGGTGCATGTCCCCGTGATCAGCATCCCGGTCTCCCTGGGCGTGATCTGCGGCGTGCTGGTCATCACCACGATCACCAGCCTCATCGCCTCCCGGAAGCAGGCCGCCGCCGAGGCGGCCGGAGGCGACGGCACCTCCAAGGACAGCATCGACGCCTGACACGAGACGAACGGAATGCGAACCCTGTACGCCTCTGCCACCATCACTGCATGATCACTCGGCTCAGGTCGCTCGCCGCGCGGTGGACGCTCCTCGTGCCGGTGCTCGCGGTCGTCCTCCTCGTCCTCACCTGGGGCCGCGGCCTGCACGGCGCGGTCGTGGCCCTGGTCACCCTCATCCTCGCCGGGGCCGTCCTGGCCGCCGTGCACCACGCCGAGGTGGTCGCCCACCGGGTCGGCGAGCCCTTCGGCTCCCTGGTGCTCGCCATCGCCGTCACCATCATCGAGGTGGCGCTGATCGTCACCCTCATGGTCGACGGCGGGGACAAGACCTCCACCCTGGCCCGCGACACGGTCTTCGCCGCCGTGATGATCACCTGCAACGGCATCCTCGGCATCTGCCTGCTGGTCGCCTCCCTGCGCCACGGCACCGCCGTCTTCAACCCCGAGGGCACCGGAGCCGCCCTGGCGACGGTCGCCACCCTGGCCACCCTCAGCCTGGTGCTGCCCACCTTCACCACCAGCAAGCCCGGCCCCGAGTTCTCCACCGTGCAACTGACGTTCGCGGCCCTGTCCTCCCTGGTCCTCTACGGCCTCTTCGTCGCCACCCAGACCCTGCGGCACCGTGACTACTTCCTGCCGGTCACCAAAGAGGGCGACATCATCACCACCGCGGACCACGCGGCACCCCCGTCCGCCCGCCGCGCCTGGACCAGTCTCGGCCTGCTCGGCCTCGCCCTCGTCGGCGTGGTCGGCCTGGCCAAGGGCGTGTCGCCCACGATCGAATCCGGGGTGGAGGGCGCGGGTCTGCCTCCCGCCGTCGTCGGTGTGATCATCGCCCTGCTCGTGCTGCTTCCGGAGACCATCGCCGCACTGCGTGCCGCCCGCCGCGACCGGGTGCAGACCAGCCTCAACCTCGCGCTGGGCTCCGCCATGGCCAGCATCGGCCTGACCATCCCGGCCGTCGCCCTGGCCTCGATCTGGCTGTCCGGACCGCTCGTGCTGGGGCTCGGCGCCACGCACATGCTGCTGCTCGCGCTCACCGTGGTCGTCGCCTCGCTCACGGTCGTGCCCGGCCGTGCCACCCCGCTCCAGGGCGGCGTCCACCTGGTCCTCTTCGCCGCCTACCTGGAGCTGGCCCTCAACCCCTAGCACTGGGCCCGAAGGGCGCCCTGGCGGTCCGTGATAGACCGGGTGCGAGCAGTGGCCGCCGACCGGCCGCCCCGACGCACCGGAGGAACCCACCGTGCCCCGCACCCTGGCCAGCGCCCCGATCATGATCCTCAACGGGCCCAACCTGAACCTCCTCGGCCAGCGGCAGCCCGAGATCTACGGCAAGGACACCCTGGCCGACGTGGAGGCGATGTGCGCCGAGGCGGCGGCCGCGTACGGCGGCACGGTGGACTGCCGGCAGTCCAACCACGAGGGTCAGCTCGTTGACTGGATCCACGAGGCGCGGCTCGACCACGCCGGGATCGTCATCAACCCCGGCGCCTACTCCCACACCTCGGTGGCGATCCTGGACGCGCTCAACACCTGCGACGGCCTGCCCGTGCTGGAGGTGCACATCTCCAACATCCACCAGCGCGAGTCGTTCCGGCACCACTCGTACGTCTCGCTGCGCGCCGACGGGGTGATCGCGGGCTGCGGGGTGCAGGGGTACGTCTTCGCGGTCGAGCGGGTCGCCACGCTGCTGGGATCGGCCCGCGCCGACGCCTGAACGCGGCCCCGGCTCACCTCCGCGCGTTCACCACCCGCGCGCGTGCCACTCCGGCAGCTGCGGGCGCTCGGCGCCCAGGCTGGTGTCGTCGCCGTGACCGGGGTAGACCCAGGTCTCGTCCGGCAGCGCGTCGAAGATCTTCGTCTCCACGTCGCTGATCAGGCTGGCGAACGCCTCGGGGTCCTGGTGGGTGTTGCCGACCCCGCCTGGGAAGAGGCAGTCGCCGGTGAAGACGTGCGGGTGGCCGTGCGGGTCGTCGTAGACCAGCGCGATGGAGCCCGGCGTGTGCCCGACCAGGTGGCGCGCGGTCAGCTCGACCTGGCCGACGCGGATGACGTCCCCGTCGTCGACCGGCACATCGGTGGCGACCGGGATGCCGGAGGCGTCTTCCCGCCCGGCGTACGTACGGGCCCCCGTGGCGCCGACGACCTCGCCGAGCGCCTGCCAGTGGTCACCGTGCTGGTGCGTGGTGACGACGGCGGCGATCCCGTCCCGGCCGATCATGGCGAGCAGGGTGTGCGCCTCGGCGGCCGCGTCGATCAGGAGCTGCTCGTCGGTGGCCCGGCAACGCAGCAGATAGGCGTTGTTGTTCATCGGGCCGACCGCGATCTTGGTGATCATCAGGTCCTTCAGCTCGTGCACGTCCGCCGGACCGCCGACCCTGACCTCGCCGCTGTACGTCATGACGATCAGCCTATAGCGGGACGGGCGTTGGCGGCCCGGCGCCGTGTCACAGCGGCGGGAGCGCGGGCAGCTCGCCGCCCTTCACCTCCAGCGCGGTCCCCTCGCGGCGCCCGGCGAGCCAGCCCAGCAGGTCGGCCGGGGTGCCGGTGACGGTGACCTCGGGCTCGGGAGCCTCCCGCCCGGTGCTCCAGGTCCGCGTGCCGTCGCTCAGCAGCGTCGCGGGCACCTCGGCGTGGCCCAGGAAGCGCTGGGCCAGGAACTCGGTCTCGCGCTCGGTGAACTCGGCCGGGAGATCCTCCAGCTCGTAGCCGGTGCCGAGGTCGACATGGTGCAGCTCGACCTCCGCCCAGCGCCGGAACGGCAGCCGGGCCGCGACATCGGTGACGCCGTTGCGCAGCTCCACGACGCGGGTCCAGTCGCCCGGCGCAGCACCCGCCGCGTCGAACCGGGCCGCGCTGTCGCGGACGTCGGTGAGCTGGATCTCCAGGGGGCGCGGGGCGTCCCGCTCGATGTCGGCGTCGCGGGCCTCGGCGCTCACGTACATGGGGCGGCCGCCGAGGACGTTCACCAGCGCGTCGGCGTTGCGGGCGAGGTGGGCGACGACATGCCCACGCGTCCAGCCCGGAAGCCGTGACGGCTCGGCCAGTGCCGCGTTGTCCAGTACGGCGGCCGCGCTGAGCAGCCGTTCCGTCGCTTCCCGTACACGGGCCAGGTCATGAGCGTGATCAATCATGAGGCCCGACCCTAGCGGGACCACTCCTTCGGGTGAAGGTGGCGAACATCCTCCGTAATTCGAAAGCGCGTGCTATATCGTCGAAGGCGGCGTCGGGCATGCTGGATAGCTGGGGATTGTTATGCATCCGGGAATCCGACCGGCGTTGTCAGTGGCTCCCCCTAGGCTCGAAGAAGCACGGGGCCTCGGCCCCTGTCACTTCTCTGAAGAAAGGTGCGGACCGGCGTGGCCGACCGTCTCATCGTCCGTGGCGCGCGCGAGCACAACCTGAAGAATGTCTCGCTCGACCTGCCGCGTGACGCGCTCATCGTCTTCACGGGCCTGTCCGGGTCGGGCAAGTCCTCCCTGGCCTTCGACACCATCTTCGCCGAGGGCCAGCGCCGCTACGTGGAGTCGCTCTCCTCGTACGCCCGCCAGTTCCTCGGGCAGATGGACAAGCCCGACGTCGACTTCATCGAGGGCCTCTCGCCCGCGGTCTCCATCGACCAGAAGTCGACCTCGCGCAACCCGCGCTCCACGGTCGGCACCATCACCGAGGTCTACGACTACCTGCGCCTGCTCTTCGCGCGCATCGGCAAGCCGCACTGCCCCGAGTGCGGCCGCCCGATCGCGCGGCAGTCGCCGCAGGCCATCGTGGACAGGGTGCTGGAGCTGCCCGAGGGCAGCCGTTTCCAGGTGCTCTCCCCGCTCGTGCGCGAGCGCAAGGGCGAGTTCGTGGACCTGTTCGCCGACCTCCAGACCAAGGGCTACTCCCGCGCGCGGGTCGACGGCCAGACCATCCAGCTGTCCGAGCCGCCGACCCTGAAGAAGCAGGAGAAGCACACCATCGAGGTGGTCGTCGACCGCCTCACGGTGAAGGACTCCGCCAAGCGCCGCCTCACCGACTCCGTGGAGACCGCCCTCGGCCTCTCCGGCGGCATGGTCGTGCTCGACTTCGTCGACCTCCCCGAGGACGACCCCGAGCGCGAGCGCATGTTCTCGGAGCACCTGTACTGCACGTACGACGACCTGTCCTTCGAGGAGCTGGAGCCGCGCTCCTTCTCCTTCAACTCGCCCTTCGGCGCCTGCCCCGAGTGCACCGGCATCGGCACGCGCATGGAGGTCGACGCCGAGCTGATCGTCCCGGACGAGGACAAGTCGCTCGACGAGGGCGCCATCCACCCCTGGTCGCACGGCCACACCAAGGACTACTTCGGCCGACTGATCAACGCCCTCGCGGACGCGCTCGGCTTCCGTACGGACATCCCCTTCGCGGGGCTGCCCCAGCGGGCGAAGAAGGCCCTGCTGTACGGCCACAAGACCCAGATCGAGGTCCGCTACCGCAACCGGTACGGCCGGGAGCGGGTGTACACCACCCCGTTCGAGGGCGCGGTCCCGTTCGTCAAGCGGCGGCACAGCGAGGCCGAGAGCGACGCCAGCCGGGAGCGCTTCGAGGGCTACATGCGCGAGGTGCCCTGCCCCTCCTGCGAGGGCACCCGCCTGAAGCCGATCGTCCTCGCGGTCTCCGTCATGGGGAAGTCGATCGCCGAGGTCTCCGCGATGTCGATCAGCGACTGCGCGGACTTCCTGGGCGAGCTGAAGCTGAACGCCCGCGACAAGAAGATCGCCGAGCGCGTGCTGAAGGAGGTCAACGAGCGGCTGCGCTTCCTGGTCGACGTCGGCCTGGACTACCTCTCCCTGAACCGCGCGGCGGGCACCCTGTCCGGCGGTGAGGCCCAGCGCATCCGCCTGGCCACCCAGATCGGCTCCGGCCTGGTCGGCGTGCTCTACGTCCTGGACGAGCCGTCCATCGGTCTGCACCAGCGGGACAACCACCGGCTGATCGAGACCCTGGTCCGGCTGCGGGACATGGGCAACACGCTCATCGTGGTCGAGCACGACGAGGACACCATCAAGGTCGCCGACTGGATCGTGGACATCGGTCCGGGCGCCGGTGAGCACGGCGGCAAGGTCGTCCACAGCGGTCACCTCAAGGAGCTGCTGGCCAACACCGAGTCGCAGACCGGCCAGTACCTCTCCGGCCGCAAGTCGATCCCGCTCCCGGACATCCGCCGTCCCCTCGACCCGTCCCGGCAGCTCGTCGTGCGCGGCGCCCGCGAGAACAACCTCCAGGACATCGACGTGTCCTTCCCGCTGGGTGTCTTCACGGCCGTCACCGGTGTGTCCGGCTCGGGCAAGTCGACCCTGGTCAACGACATCCTCTACACCCACCTGGCCCGCGAGCTGAACGGCGCGCGGAACGTCCCCGGCCGCCACACGCGGGTGGACGGCGACGACCTGGTGGACAAGGTCGTACACGTCGACCAGTCGCCCATCGGCCGCACCCCGCGTTCCAACCCGGCGACGTACACCGGTGTCTTCGACCACGTCCGTAGGCTGTTCGCCGAGACCACCGAGGCGAAGGTGCGGGGCTACCAGCCCGGCCGCTTCTCCTTCAACGTCAAGGGCGGCCGCTGCGAGAACTGCTCGGGCGACGGCACGATCAAGATCGAGATGAACTTCCTCCCGGACGTGTACGTCCCGTGCGAGGTCTGCCACGGCGCCCGGTACAACCGGGAGACCCTGGAGGTCCACTACAAGGGCAAGTCCATCGCCGACGTGCTGAACATGCCGATCGAGGAGGCGACCGACTTCTTCGAGGCGGTGCCCGCCATCTCCCGGCATCTGCGCACCCTGAAGGACGTCGGCCTCGGCTATGTCCGGCTCGGCCAGTCCGCGACCACCCTGTCCGGCGGTGAGGCGCAGCGCGTCAAGCTCGCCAGCGAGCTGCAGAAGCGCTCCACCGGCCGCACGGTCTACGTCCTGGACGAGCCGACCACCGGTCTGCACTTCGAGGACATCAGCAAGCTGCTCACGGTGCTGACCGGTCTGGTGGACAAGGGCAACACGGTCGTCGTCATCGAGCACAACCTCGATGTCATCAAGACCGCCGACTGGGTCATCGACATGGGTCCCGAGGGCGGCGCGGGCGGCGGTCTCGTGGTCGCCGAGGGCACCCCCGAGGAGGTCGCGGCGGTTCCGGCCAGCCACACTGGCAAGTTCCTGCGCGAGATTCTCGGCGCCGACCGGGTCAGCGACGCGGGCCCGGTGAAGTCGACGCGTGCCACGGGTGCGCGGAAGACGGCCAAGTCCGCCGCCACCAAGAAGACGGCGGCGAAGGCGGTGACGGCCAAGGCCAACAGCACCGCGACCGCCAAGGCCCCCGCCGCCCAGAAGACCGCGGCGAAGAAGGCGACGCGGGCCCGCAAGGTCTGACACCGGTTCGCCGGAGCCTCGTACGAGCGGTGCCCCACGGGATGTTTCCGTGGGGCGCCGCTCGCTGTTCAGCCGGTCACAGTGCGCCCAGCTCGGCCGCGTACGGGGGCTCCGCGCCCGCGCGCGAGCAGGTGATCGCCGCCGCGCGCGCGGCGAAGCCGAGCAACCGCCGCCAGGAGTCCGGACCGAGGGCGTCCAGGGCCCGGGCGGACAGCGCGTCCAGGGTGGACAGCCCGTGCAGCAGGGCCGCGTTCACCGTGTCCCCGGCGCCGATGGTGTCCACGACGTCGACCTTCTCGCCGGGTACCCGGTGCTCCGAGCCGTCTGCGGTGAAGACCGTGAGGCCGTCGCCGCCCCGCGTGACCACCACGGCGGAGGGGCCCGCGGCCAGCCACTCGCGCGGGGTGCCGCCCAGCCACCGGGCGTCCTCCTCGGACAGTTTCAGCAGCGTCACCGAGGGCAGCCAGCCCCGGAACCGCTCGCGGTAGGCGTCCGCGTCCGGGATCAGTCCCGCCCGGATGTTGGGGTCGAGCGCGGTGAACAGGCCCTGCTCCGCGGCCGACCGCATCAGCTCCTCGTAGGCGCTCGCCCCCGGCTCCAGGGCCAGTGAGCAGGTACCGAAGGACACCGCGCGGGTGCCCTCGGGCAGGGCGGCCGGGGTGGTGAAGAGACGGTCGGCGGTGCCCTCGACGTAGAAGGAGTAGGCCGCCGAGCCGCCGGAGTCGATGGTGGCGACCGCGAGCGTGGTCGGCTCGGGGCCGCGCTGTACGGCGGACACGTCCACCCCGGCCCGCCGCAGGCCGTCGAGCAGGGCCTCGCCGAACGCGTCATGGGAGGTGCGGGAGGCGAAGGCGGTCGGTGAGCCCAGCCGACCGAGGGCCACGGCGGTGTTGAACGGGCCGCCGCCGAGCGCCGGTTGGAGGCCGGCCAGGGCGCCACGGCCCTGCGGTACCAGGTCGATCAGTGCCTCACCGGCGACGACGATCACGGGGTGGTTCCCTTCTCGGACTGCGAGGTTGGTTCCGTCCTCCGCCCGGCGTCCGCCGGGGGAGGGGTGCTGGCTTCTCCGGGCCGGGGCTCCGGGCATCCGCAGGACGCGCGATGGACGAGGACACAGGGCAGCCGTACGGTCGTGGCCGCCCGGTCCGGCGAAGCCAGTCGGTCCAGGAGCACTCGGACGGCCCGGGCCCCCAGCTCCCGGCTGGGCTGGGCGATCGCGGTGAGCCGGGGTGCGAACAGGTCGGCCCACGCGAAGTCGTCGAAGCAGCACAGGGCGATGTCGCCGGGCACCTCCAGACCGCGCCCCCGTAGAGCCCGCAGGGCGCCGATGGTCATCGCGTTGTTGGCGGTGACCAGTGCCGTCGGCGCACCGGGCAGGGAGAGCAGCGCGGCCGTGGCCCGCTCGGCGCCCGTGGACTCGGAGCTGCCGGACACCACGAGTTCCTCGTCGAGGGGGAGCCCCGCCGCGGCGAGGCCCTGCCGGTAGCCCGCGATCCGCTCGCTGGTGGTGCTGAGCCCCGGCAGCCCGGCGACCAGACCGATCCGCCGGTGCCCCAGCGCGGCGAGGTGGGTGACCAGCTCGGCCATGGGCCCGGAGTTCTCGGCACAGACCTGGTCGAACGACCCCTGCTCGTCCTCGGAGTCGGCTGGGAGCACCCGGTCCAGCAGCACCGTCGGCACGGCCTGGCGACGGAGATACGCGACGAGGCCGCCCGGCTCGGCCGAGGGCGCCACGATCATGCCGTCCACCCGGCGCTCGTGCAGCAGCTGGACGACCTTCAGCTCGTGCCCGGGGTCGTCGTGCGGGTCCGCGATGAGCAGGCTGTAGCCCGCCTCCAGTGCGGCCGCCTCCACGCCCTGCAGGATCTCCGTGAAGTACGGGTTGCTGATCGCCGACACCGCGAGCCCGATGGAACGGGTCCGGGAGGTCACCAGGGAGCGGGCGAGGGAGTTGGGCGTGTAGCCGAGGGCGTCGACGGCGTCCAGCACGGCCTGCCGGGTGTGGGGGAGCACCGGGCGCGTGCCGTTGAGGACGTGGGACACGGTCGCCACGGAGACACCGGCGCTCCGGGCCACGTCGGCCATGGTGGACATCGCGCTTCCCCTCCCACGTGATCCCGTCCACCGGCCGGGACGCGGCCGACGGATGCGGGCCACGGCGACCACCGTTGGTCCCACGGGCGGGAAGGTATCCCATCGGCGACCCGGGCGTAAACGCTTGCGCAAGCGCTTGCGAGAGCTCCGTCACCCGGAGACGCCCGCCCGCGCGCCCGTGCCCGGTCCACCCCGCCCCGATTCCGCCCCGTCCGCCCGGATAAGGTCGCCCTGCACGCCCTCTGACCTGTGGAGACACCGATGCCCGCCCGATCGTCCGCGAGCCGCCGTACCGTCCTTCGAGGAGCCGCCGTGGCGCCGGTCGCCGGACTCGGTCTCGCCGCCTGCGCCGCTCCCCAGGACCACCAGGCCGCGTCGGCGGTCACCTCCGCCGTCGACCTGGGGGCCGAGGGCGAGGTGGCCAAGGGCGCCGCGAAGCTCTACCGCGAGCACAACGTGGTGGTCGGCCGGGACGGCGAGGGCGGCCTGAAGGCGTACAGCCTGGTCTGCACGCACGCCGGGTGCGTGATCAACAAGCTGCGGGGCACGACCCTGGTCTGCCCCTGCCACGGCAGCGAGTTCGACGCCGTCACCGGCAAGGTGCTCCAGGCACCGGCGACCGAGCCGCTGGCTGAATTGCCGGTGAAGGTGTCCGACGGCCGGATCGTGGCGGGCCCGGCCGCCTGACGGCGCCGATCGCCCCTGCTCAGAGCGGTGGAGTGGCTCTCACTCCCACTCCCAGGCGATCCCGACCGTCCCCGGCCGCACCCGTGGCTCCACCACATGGACGCTGCGGTGCGGCTCGCTGACCGCCAGCTCCTGCCGTCCGGCGCGGGGCGCGGCGGGGGAGAACTGGGTGAAGCGATGGCAGCGGGCCGGGAGCGCGGACGCGTCGAAGCGCACCTGGAGCGCGTACTGCCCGCCCGGTGAGCCGAACCGGTGGACGTACTCGTGCGAGGCCCCGGCGGTGCCGTCGGTGATGCCGTACCGGAACAGGAAGGTGTCGCCGGAGCGCAGCCGGGTGCCGAAGAGCAGCTCGGCCACCAGGACGCCGGTCTCCCGGTCCAGCCGGACGCGGCCGGTGCGGCAGTTCTCCAGCGCCTGGACGGCCATGTCGTCCGGACTGCAGCCGGGGTCGCCGTGGTGGACGGCGACGAAGCGGTCCACGCCGTCGCGGTGGGCCCGCACGATGTGCTCGGACTCCCGGCTCGCCAGTTCGCGCCCGCCCCCGATGCGCACCCGCTCGTGGTGGCCGAGGGTGTGCATGCCGCCGTCCGGCGTCCAGTCCAGCTCCGCCCGGAGCCGGTCCAGTGTGTCGGACGCCTCGATCAGGGAGCGGTAGGAGCGGGGTGCCGGGCGGTCGCCGTCGGTCATCTCCGGCGCCTCGGCGAGCAGCCTGATGAGGGACTCCTCGGGCAGCCGGAGGATCTCCTCCAGCGCGCGCACGGCACGCAGCGACTCCGGGCGCTGGGGGCGGCGGGCGCCCTGCTGCCAGTAGCTGAGGCTGGTCACGCCGACCTTCACCCCGTGGCGCGACAGATGATGCTGCACGCGCTGGAGCGGCAGCCCGCGGGCGGCTATCGCGGCGCGCAGCGCCACATGGAAGGGGCCGCCCCGCAGGGCCGTCTCCAGCTCGGCGGAGGCGAGATCCGGGTGCTCTGTGACATGTGGCATGCACAGAAGCCTTTCTGTGAGGTGTCACCGCGGCTGGTCAGACCGCGGTGCGGGGTCGTGTGCCACCCCGTGGGGCGCCCGGGGGCGCGCTCGCGGGCGGGCACGCCGTTCGCGTGCGCCGAGTGCGCGGCCCCGAGTTCCCCCGCATTGAAGCGTGTTGACCAGACCCCGACAACACCCTGGGTCACGTCATGGCCTGGATCGTGACGCCCCGGCACGTGCGTCGGCGCGGTTGTCCACAGGCCGGTCCGGCGCCTCCGCCACCGTTGTCCACAGGCCCGGCGCGGTGTCCGCGCTCGCCAGTAGGGTGTGAGTCATGGCCGACCCCTCCAGCTACCGCCCCAGGCCGGGCGAGATCCCCGACTCTCCGGGGGTGTACAGGTTCCGTGACGAGCACCGCCGGGTGATCTACGTCGGAAAGGCGAAGAGCCTGCGCCAGCGCCTGGCGAACTACTTCCAGGACCTGGCGAACCTGCACCCGCGCACCCGCTCCATGGTCACCACCGCCGCGTCCGTGGAGTGGACCGTGGTATCCACGGAGGTCGAGGCGCTCCAGCTGGAGTACTCCTGGATCAAGGAGTACGACCCCCGGTTCAACGTCAAATACCGCGACGACAAGAGCTACCCGTACCTCGCGGTCACCATGAACGACGAGTTCCCGCGCGTACAGGTGATGCGCGGTCACAAGAAGAAGGGCGTGCGGTACTTCGGCCCGTACGCCCACGCCTGGGCGATCCGGGACACCGTCGACCTGCTGCTGCGCGTCTTCCCGGTGCGCACCTGCTCGGCCGGTGTCTTCAAGAACGCCGAGCGCACCGGCCGCCCCTGCCTGCTCGGCTACATCGGCAAGTGCTCCGCGCCCTGCGTCGGCCGGATCTCGCCGGAGGACCACTACGAGCTGGCCGAGGAGTTCTGCGACTTCATGGCGGGCCGCACCGGCACCTACCTCCGCCGCCTGGAGAGGCAGATGGCCGAGGCGTCCGACGAGATGGAGTACGAGCGGGCCGCCCGCCTGCGCGACGACGTCGGCGCCCTGAAGAAGGCCATGGAGAAGAACGCAGTCGTGCTCGCCGACGCGACCGACGCCGACCTCATCGCCGTCGCCGAGGACGAGCTGGAAGCCGCCGTCCAGATCTTCCACGTGCGTGGCGGCCGGGTGCGCGGCCAGCGCGGCTGGGTCACCGACAAGGTCGAGGAGATCACCACCGCCGCCCTGGTCGAGCACGCCCTCCAGCAGCTGTACGGCGAGGAGACCGGGGACGCCGTCCCCAAGGAGGTGCTGGTCCCGGCGCTGCCCGACCCGGTGGAGCCGGTCCAGGAGTGGCTGACCGGCAGGCGCGGGGCCAACGTCTCGCTGCGCATCCCGCAGCGCGGCGACAAGAAGGCGCTGATGGAGACCGTCCAGCGCAACGCCCAGCAGGCCCTCGTCCTGCACAAGACCAAGCGCGCCTCCGACCTCACCACCCGCTCGCGCGCGCTGGAGGAGATCGCCGACGCCCTCGGCCTGGACAGCGCCCCGCTGCGGATCGAGTGCTACGACATCTCCCACCTCCAGGGCGACGACGTGGTGGCCTCCATGGTCGTCTTCGAGGACGGCCTCCAGCGCAAGAACGAGTACCGGCGCTTCCAGATCAAGGGCTTCGCCGGGCAGGACGACGTCCGCTCCATGCACGAGGTGATCACCCGCCGCTTCCGCCGCTACCTGGCGGAGAAGGAGAAGTCCGGCGAGTGGGCGGGCTCCGACGACACCCCGGTGAACGGCACGCCCGGCCCCGCCGACGGCGTCCCGCTCGGCGCTCCGGGCGTCGCCCCGGCCGCCGGTGAGGACGACGGGATCATCGGGCTCAAGGACGACGACGGCCGCCCCAGGAAGTTCGCCTACCCGCCCCAGCTCGTCGTGGTCGACGGCGGACGTCCGCAGGTCGCCGCCGCCCGGCGCGCGCTGGACGAGCTGGGCATCGACGACATCGCCGTCTGCGGCCTGGCCAAGCGCCTGGAAGAGGTCTGGGTGCCCGGCGAGGAGGACCCCGTGGTGCTGCCCCGCAGCAGCGAGGGCCTCTACCTCCTCCAGCGCGTGCGCGACGAGGCCCACCGCTTCGCCATCACCTACCAGCGCGCCAAACGCGCCAAGCGGCTGCGCAGCGGCCCGCTCGACGAGGTGCCCGGCCTCGGCGAGACCCGCAAGCAGGCCCTCATCAAGCACTTCGGCTCGGTCAAGCGGCTGCGCGCCGCCACACTCGAGCAGATCCAGGAAGTACCCGGCATAGGCCGGAAGACGGCCGAGACCATCGCGGTGGCGCTCGCCCGTTCGGCCCCGGCCGCCCCCGCCGTGAACACGGCGACCGGAGAGATCATTGCCGAAGAGGAACCCGACACGACGGGCGGTTCCTCCGGAGAGTCCGTGAGCGCGGGCCTCCCGGACGACCGACGGGGGCAGGAGACATGACCGAGCACGAGGCACGGCCCACGGCCCAGCGGCCGGGCACACACGCGGCGGCGGACGACACCCCGCCACGGGCAGCGGAACAGGACAACGGAGCACAGGTGAGTCAGGACGTCACGCCGGCAGCGGCCAACGAAGCGCCCATCCCCGAGCTGGTGATCATCTCCGGCATGTCCGGGGCGGGCCGCTCGACGGCCGCGAAGTGTCTGGAGGACCTCGGCTGGTTCGTCGTCGACAACCTTCCGCCCGCCCTGATCCCCACCATGGTGGAGCTGGGCGCCCGCTCCCAGGGCAACGTGGCGCGGATCGCGGTCGTCGTGGACGTGCGCGGCCGCCGCTTCTTCGACAACCTGCGCGAATCCCTCGCCGACCTCGACAGCCGGGGCGTCACCCGGCGGATCGTCTTCCTGGAGTCCTCCGAGGACGCCCTGGTGCGCCGCTTCGAGTCGGTGCGCCGCCCGCACCCCCTCCAGGGCGACGGCCGCATCGTGGACGGCATCGCCGCTGAGCGCGAACTGCTGCGCGAGCTGCGCGGCGACGCCGACCTGGTCATCGACACCTCCAGCCTCAACGTGCACGAGCTGCGCGCCAAGATGGACGCCCAGTTCGCCGGGGACGAGGAGCCCGAGCTGCGGGCCACCGTCATGTCCTTCGGCTTCAAGTACGGCCTGCCGGTCGACGCCGACCTGGTCGCGGACATGCGCTTCCTGCCCAACCCGCACTGGGTCCCGGAACTGCGCCCCTTCACCGGGGTCAACGAGGAGGTCGCCTCCTACGTCTTCAACCAGCCCGGCGCAAAGGAGTTCCTCGACCGGTACGCCGAACTGCTCCGGCTGATCGCGGCCGGATACCGCCGCGAGGGCAAGCGGTACGTGACCATCGCCATCGGCTGCACGGGCGGCAAGCACCGCTCGGTCGCCATGTCGGAGAAGCTCGCCGCGCGCCTCGCGGCGGAGGGTGTGGAGACGGTGGTCGTGCACCGGGACATGGGACGCGAATGACGGAGCGTGTACGGCGGCTGCGCGCCCTGCGCCGCGTGGTCCCCGAGGGGCGCCTGAGCCGCGCCGCCGCCGAGGCCCGCGCGACCCGCCCCGTCGAGGCCCGCGGCGCGCGGCCCCGCAGGCGCGGGGCCCAGCCCAAGGTGGTCGCGCTCGGCGGCGGCATGGGCCTGTCCGCCTCGCTCGCCGCGCTGCGCCGGATCACCGGTGACCTCACCGCCGTGGTCACGGTCGCCGACGACGGCGGTTCCAGCGGACGCCTGCGCGACGAGCTGGGCGTGCTGCCGCCCGGCGATCTCCGCAAGGCGCTCGCCGCGCTGTGCGGGGACGACGACTGGGGCCAGACCTGGGCCCGGGTCATCCAGCACCGCTTCCAGTCCCAGGGCGACCTGCACGACCACGCGGTCGGCAACCTGCTGATCGTCGCGCTGTGGGAGCAGCTCGGCGACCATGTGATGGCGCTGGACCTGGTCGGCAGGCTGCTCGGCGCGCACGGCCGGGTGCTGCCCATGTCGGCGGTGCCGCTGGAGTTGCAGGCCCTGGTCAAGGGGCACGACCCGGAGCGCCCGGAGGACGTGGACACCGTCCGCGGGCAAGCGACGGTCGCGCTGACGCCGGGCGAGGTGCAGTCGGTGCACCTGGTGCCCTCCGACCCGCCCGCCGTGCCGGAGGCGGTCGACGCGGTGCTCGACGCGGACTGGGTGGTGCTCGGGCCGGGCTCCTGGTTCTCCTCGGTCATCCCGCATCTGCTCGTGCCCGAACTGCTGGACGCGCTCATCGAGACCAAGGCGCGCCGGGTGCTCTCCTTGAACCTCGCCCCGCAGCCCGGCGAAACAGAGGGCTTCTCCCCGCAGCGTCATTTGGAGGTTTTGGGGCGACACGCCCCTAAACTCGCCCTGGACGTGGTGCTGGCCGACGAGGCGGCCGTGCCCGACCGCGATTCGCTCACCGAGGCCGCCAAGCGGCTGGGAGCCGCGGTCGAGCTGGCGCCGGTGGCCCGGACCGACGGAACTCCCCGGCACGATCCGGAGCTGCTGGCCGCCGCGTACGACCGTATTTTTCGGATGCATGGAAGGATCGGCCCATGGCGATGACGGCAGCGGTGAAGGATGAGATCTCCCGGCTCCCCGTCACCCGGACCTGCTGCAGAAAGGCGGAGGTCTCCGCCATTCTGCGGTTCGCCGGCGGCCTCCACCTGGTGAGCGGGCGCATTGTGATCGAGGCGGAGCTGGACACCGCGATGGCGGCCCGGCGCCTCAAGCGGGACATCCTGGAGATCTTCGGCCACAGTTCCGAGCTGATCGTGATGGCGCCCGGCGGGCTGCGGCGCGGCTCGCGCTATGTGGTGCGGGTCGTGGCGGGCGGCGACCAGCTGGCCCGGCAGACCGGGCTCGTGGACGGCCGGGGCCGCCCGATCCGGGGCCTGCCCCCGCAGGTGGTGTCCGGTGCCACCTGCGACGCCGAGGCCGCCTGGCGCGGAGCCTTCCTGGCGCACGGTTCGCTCACCGAGCCCGGCCGGTCCTCCTCGCTGGAGGTGACCTGCCCCGGCCCCGAGGCCGCGCTCGCGCTGGTCGGCGCCGCGCGCAGGCTGTCGATCGCGGGGAAGGCCCGCGAGGTGCGGGGCGTGGACCGGGTCGTCGTCCGTGACGGCGACGCGATCGGGGCCCTGCTCACCCGGCTCGGCGCGCACGAGTCGGTGCTGGCCTGGGAGGAGCGCCGGATGCGGCGTGAGGTCCGCGCGACCGCCAACCGGCTCGCCAACTTCGACGACGCCAACCTGCGCCGCTCGGCGCGGGCCGCCGTGGCCGCCGGGGCGCGGGTGCAGCGGGCGCTGGAGATCCTGGGCGAGGAGGTGCCGGAGCACCTCGCGGCCGCCGGGCGGCTGCGCATGGAGCACAAGCAGGCGTCCCTGGAGGAACTGGGCGCGCTCGCCGACCCGCCGCTGACCAAGGACGCGGTGGCCGGTCGTATCCGTCGGCTGCTGGCGATGGCCGACAAGCGCGCCTCCGACCTGGGCATCCCCAGCACCGAGGCCAACCTCTCGGAGGAGCTGGCGGACAACCTCGTGGGCTGAGCCGCGGGAGCCGTGGAGGCACCGTGCCGACGCCGGTGCCGCCGCCCGTTCGGGTGGTCGGCACCGGCGTTTCGCGTGTCTCTGGGGCGCTCTTGACTCGATCATGCAGTGACATGAGCCTGGCAACCTGTTCGCCACTGTGGCGGACCACCGCGAGGGGGGTTCATGAGACACCGAGTGAGACCCGCATCCCGACCCGCAGCCAGACCAACAGGCAGACTCACGGCCAGGGCGGTCCTCGCCGTCGGCGCGCTGCTGGCCGGAGCGGCCTGCCTCACGCCCGTCGCGCAGGCGCGGGGAAGCGCGCCCGCCGACAGCGGCGACGAGGTCAAGGTCTTCCGGGCCGAGGTGACCCGCGCCCAGGTGCCCCTGCTGCTCAGGGCCGGGCAGGACGCCCATGAGCTGGGGGAACGGGTGGCCGCACGCGGCCGGACCGCCGTCGAGGTCTACCTCACCGACCGGCAGGCCAGCGGCCTGAAGGAGCAGGGCGTCCGCCTCACCGAGCACTCCCTGCCGACCGGCGCGAACAAGCGCCTGTCGGCCGCCGCCCAGGGCGTGTTCCGCCCGTACAGCGGCAGCGGCGGGCTCAAGGAGGAGATCCTGCGGACCGCCCAGGAGAACCCCGGCCTCGCCAAGGTCGAGTCCATCGGGCGCACCGTGCGCGGCCAGGACATCCTCGCGCTCAAGGTCACCAGGAACGCCCGGACCTCGAAGGACGGCTCCCGGCCCGCCGTGCTGTACCTGTCCAACCAGCACGCGCGCGAGTGGATCACCCCGGAGATGACCCGGCGCCTGATGCACCACTATCTGGACAACTACCGGTCGGACAAACGGATCAAGAAGCTCGTCGACACGACCGAGCTGTGGTTCGTCCTGTCCGCGAACCCCGACGGCTACGACTACACCTTCAAGGACTCCGGCACCCGGCTGTGGCGGAAGAACCTGCGCGACATCAACGGCGACGGTGTCATCGGCACCGGGGACGGCGTCGACCTCAACCGCAACTTCGGCTACAAGTGGGGCTACGACGACGAGGGTTCGTCCCCCAGCCCCGCCAGCGAGACCTACCGCGGTCCCAGCGCGCACTCCGAGCCGGAGACCAGGGCGCTGGACGCGCTGGAGAAGCGCGTCCGGTTCGCGTACGGGATCAACTACCACTCCGCCGCGGAACTCCTCCTCTACGGCGTCGGCTGGCAGGTCGCCACCGACACCCCCGACGACGTCCTCTACAAGGCACTGGCCGGAACCCCCGACAAACCGGCGATCCCCGGCTACCGCTCCCAGGTCTCCTCCGAGCTGTACACCACCAACGGCGAGGCGGACGGCCAGGCCGCCAACGTCAACGGCATGGCGATGTTCACCCCCGAGATGTCCACCTGCGCGACCGCCTCCGAGTCCGACCCGGACGACGCCTGGAACCCCGACGACTGCCGCTCGGTCTTCACCTTCCCGGACGACGAGACGCTGATCCAACGGGAGTTCGAGAAGAACGTGCCGTTCGCGCTGTCCGTGGCCGAGACCGCCGCCCACCCCGACCGGCCCGTCTCCACCGTCGGCCTGAGCGCCCCCGACTTCACCCCGGCCACGTTCACGACCTCCTACGCGCGGGGCGGCGGCCAGCAGGTCTCCGTCGTCGCCCGCAAGGCGGTGCGGAACAAGCGGCTGGTGTACCGCGTCAACGGCGGACGTTCGCACGAGCGGACCCTGCGCCCCTGGAAGGGCGGCGAGACCTACGGCGGCGACGACAACCTGCACTTCGACCAGTACCGCGCCGAGGTGCCCGGCGGCAGAGCCGGTGACCGGGTCGAGGTCTGGTTCACGGGAGGGGGCCGTGCGAAGGCGAGTCGCCACTTCACCTACACCGTCGCCGACCGCGGCACCGCCGATACCCTCGTCGTCGCCGAAGAGGGCGCGACCGCGACCCAGACCCGCGCCTACACCGACGCGCTGAAGGCGGCCGGGCGCAGGCCCCTGGTGTGGGACACCGCCCGGCGCGGCGCCCCCGACGCCCTCGGCGTACTCGGCCACTTCCGCACCGTCGTCCACTACTCCGGCCCCGCCGGACCCGGCAACGCCACCCAGCTCCAGCTGCGCGCCCACCTCAACGAGGGCGGCAAGCTGATCGAGGCCGGTGAGGGCGCCGGAGGCGACGTGGACCTCGGCGGCGGCAACCTCTCCGACGACTTCAGCCAGTACTACCTGGGCGCCTACAGCCGGACCGCCACCCCGGGCGTCACCGGCCTCACCGGCACCGGCAGGCTGACCGGCGTCTCCGCCGCGCTCGGGGACGCGCCCGGCAACCCGCTCGACGCGGCCGGTGCCTACGGCGTCACCTCCGACGAGCTGCCCGCCGCGAAGTACCCCCAGTTCCGCAGCGCGGGCGCGGGCCGGTTCACGGGTGCCGTCAGCCCGTACGGGCCGTACGCGGGCTCGTACATGGCCGCCGCGGTGCACACCGACGACGCCTACAAGCGCCTCACCCGCACCATCGACCTCACCGGTGTCGGCGCCGCCGACCGGCCCGCGTTCGGCACCCGGCTGCTGTGGGACACCGAGCGCGGCTACGACCACGCGGTGGTGGAGGTCCACACCGTCGGCGCCGACGACTGGACGACCCTCCCGGAGGCGGGCGGGGCCACCACCGACGCCGTGCCCGCCGAGTGCGGGGCCGGGTTCCTCGTCGAGGAGCACCCCTGGCTCCGGCACTACCTGACCCTCTCGGGCAACGACTGCGCGGCCACCGGCACCACCGGGCGGTGGCACAGCCTGACCGGCCGGTCGGCGGGCTGGCAGCGGGTCGACTTCGACCTGAGCGCCTACGCGGGCAAGCAGGTCGAACTCTCCGTCTCCTACATCACCGACCCCGGCACCGGCGGCCACGGTGTGCTCGCCGACGACGCCTCGCTCGTCATCGGCGGCAACGCGAAGGAGACGGAAGGGTTCGAGTCCTCCCTCGGCCCCTGGCGCGCCTCCGGACCCCCCGCCGGGAGCCCGGCGGTACTGAAGGACTGGACCCGCACCGGCACCCTCTTCCAGACCTACGGAGCGATCACCACCGACGACACCGTGCTGCTCGGATTCGGTCTCGAACAGGTCCCGTCGGCGGCCGAACGGACCGCCCTCGCCCGCAAGGCGCTGACCGCACTCGACAGGTGAGCGGGACCCCCTCTCAGTGGTGCGCGGAACGGCCCCGCATCAGGTGAGCCAACCCGCTCACGAACGAGTGAAAAGCGCGTCGGCGGCGCCCATCATTCCCTGACAAACAGGGGTGAAATCACCGCCGTTCCGGGGTGGTCCGTACCCTACTGACGGGTACGGACCGCCTGCCCGTTTATGCGTCATCTCGATGTCACCCCCAGGGCCCGGGAGGGGTAGGGTCAGGGTTGGTCGGGGACATCCCAAATACAGCTCGCCGGCACCGCATAGCCGGCGTACCAACGAGGAGATCGGTTCGTGACGATCCGCGTAGGCATCAACGGCTTCGGCCGCATCGGGCGTAACTACTTCCGCGCACTGCTGGAGCAGGGTGCGGACATCGAGGTTGTGGCTGTCAACGACCTGGGTGACACCGCGACCACGGCGCACCTGCTCAAGTACGACACCATCCTGGGCCGCCTCAAGGCCGAGGTGACGCACACCGACGACACCATCACGGTCGACGGCCACACCATCAAGGTGCTCTCCGAGCGCAACCCCGCCGACATCCCGTGGGGCGAGCTGGGCGTCGACATCGTCATCGAGTCGACCGGCATCTTCACCAAGCGCGACGACGCCGCCAAGCACCTGGCCGGTGGCGCCAAGAAGGTCCTCATCTCGGCTCCGGCCAAGGACGAGGACATCACCATCGTCATGGGCGTCAACCAGGACAAGTACGACCCGGCGAAGGACCACGTCATCTCCAACGCCTCGTGCACCACCAACTGTGTGGCGCCGATGGCGAAGGTCCTGGACGAGAACTTCGGCATCGTCAGCGGCCTGATGACCACGGTGCACGCGTACACCAACGACCAGCGCATCCTTGACTTCCCGCACAAGGACCTGCGTCGCGCCCGTGCCGCCGCCGAGAACATCATCCCGACCACCACCGGTGCCGCCAAGGCCACCGCGCTGGTCCTGCCGCAGCTCAAGGGCAAGCTCGACGGCATCGCGATGCGCGTCCCGGTCCCGACCGGCTCGGCCACCGACCTGGTCGTGGAGCTGCAGCGCGAGGTCACCAAGGACGAGGTCAACGCCGCGTTCAAGAAGGCGTCCGAGGACGGCTCCCTGAAGGGCTTCCTCTCCTACACCGAGGACGAGATCGTCTCCTCCGACATCGTCGGCGACCCGGCCTCCTGCACCTTCGACTCGTCCCTGACCATGGTCCAGGACGGCAACACGGTGAAGATCCTCGGCTGGTACGACAACGAGTGGGGCTACTCCAACCGCCTCGTGGACCTGACGACCTTCGTCGGCGAGCAGCTCTGATCCGACACAGCAGGACCTCGAAGTGAGAGCAGGGCTCGGGCAGCGCACGGCCGCGCTGTCCGGGCCCTGTCTCACGCACGGACCACGCCCTCTTACGATCAGGGGCACCACGAGCCCTCCTCAGGAGTCCACTCAATGAAGACGATCGACGAACTTCTCGCCGACGGCGTGAGCGGCAAGCGGGTCTTCGTCCGCGCCGACCTCAACGTGCCGCTGGCCGACGGGACCATCACCGACGACGGCCGCATCCGTGCCGTCGTGCCCACCATCAAGGCCCTCGCGGACGCGGGCGCCGAGGTGGTCGTCGCCTCCCACCTGGGCCGCCCCAAGGGTGCCCCGGACCCGGCCTTCTCGCTGCTCCCCGTCGCGGAGCGCCTCGGTGAACTCCTCGGCGCCCCGGTCGCCTTCGCCGAGGACACCGTCGGTCCCGCCGCCCACGCCGCCGTCGACGGCCTGGAGCCCGGGCAGGTCGCGGTCATCGAGAACCTGCGCTTCAACCCCGGCGAGACCTCCAAGGACGACACCGAGCGCGGCGAGTTCGCCGACCAGCTGGCCGCCCTCGCCGATGTGTACGTGGGCGACGGCTTCGGCGCCGTGCACCGCAAGCACGCCTCGGTCTACGACCTCCCGGCCCGGCTGCCGCACTACGCCGGGTACCTGATCGCCCGCGAGGTCGGCGTCCTGAAGAAGCTCACCGACGACGTCAAGCGCCCCTACGTCGTCATCCTCGGCGGCGCCAAGGTCTCCGACAAGCTCGCCGTCATCGACGAGCTCCTCGGCAAGGCCGACCGGCTGCTCATCGGCGGCGGCATGGCCTACACCTTCCTCAAAGCGCAGGGCCACGAGGTCGGCATCTCCCTCCTCCAGGAGGATCAGATCCCGGCCGTCAAGGAGTACATGGAGCGCGCCGAGAAGAACGGCGTCGAGCTGGTCCTGCCCGTCGACGTCCTGGTCTCCCCGGAGTTCCCGGACCTGAAGACCAAGGCGCCCTCCCGGCACACCGTGGTCGACGCGGACAAGATCCCCGCCGACCAGGAGGGCCTGGACATCGGCCCGAAGACCCGCGAGCTGTACGCCTCGAAGCTCGGCGACGCCGAGACCGTCTTCTGGAACGGTCCGATGGGCGTCTTCGAGCACCCCGACTACGCCGAGGGCACCAAGGCGGTCGCCCAGGCCCTCGTCGACTCCGACGGCTTCACCGTCGTCGGCGGCGGTGACTCCGCCGCCGCGGTGCGTACGCTCGGTTTCGACGAGAACGCATTCGGCCACATCTCGACCGGCGGCGGCGCCTCCCTCGAATACCTCGAGGGCAAGACGCTCCCCGGCCTCGCCGCACTGGAGGACTGACCCCGCATGACCACTCGCACGCCGATCATGGCGGGCAACTGGAAGATGAACCTCAACCACCTCGAGGCCATCGCGCACGTCCAGAAGCTCGCCTTCGCCCTGGCCGACAAGGACTACGAGGCCGTCGAGGTCGCCGTCCTGCCGCCCTTCACCGACCTGCGCTCCGTGCAGACCCTGGTCGACGGCGACAAGCTCAAGATCAAGTACGGCGCCCAGGACATCTCCCAGCACGAGTCCGGCGCCTACACCGGCGAGATCTCCGGCCCGATGCTGGCCAAGCTGAAGTGCTCCTACGTGCTCGCCGGTCACTCCGAGCGCCGCCAGTACCACCACGAGACCGACGACGTGGTGAACGCCAAGGTCAAGGCCGCGTTCCTGAACGGCCTCACCCCGATCCTGTGCGTCGGCGAGGAGCTGGACGTCCGCGAGGCCGGGAACCACGTCGCCCACACCCTGTCCCAGGTCGAGGGCGGTCTGAAGGACGTCCCGGCCGAGCAGGCCGAGACCGTCGTGATCGCCTACGAGCCCGTGTGGGCCATCGGCACCGGCAAGGTCTGCGGCTCCGAGGACGCGCAGGAGGTCTGCGGCGCGATCCGGGGCAAGCTCGCCGAGCTGTACTCCCAGGACATCGCCGACAAGATCCGCATCCAGTACGGCGGCTCGGTGAAGTCCGGCAACGTCGCCGAGATCATGGCCAAGCCGGACATCGACGGTGCCCTGGTGGGCGGCGCGTCGCTGGACACGGACGAGTTCGTCAAGATCGTCCGGTTCCGCGATCAGTGATCCGGTCCGCGAGTAGGCGGTAGCGGCGATACGTCGTACTCTTGCGGGGGCATGGCCATCGTGCCGTGCCCCCGTCGTCCAGCTCAAACCGTCCGTCCGAATCCGAGGAAGTTGGTCCAGCCGTGGTTTTGGGGTTCTCGATCGCCCTGATCGTCTTCAGCCTGCTGCTGATGCTGCTGGTGCTGATGCACAAGGGGAAGGGCGGCGGCCTCTCCGACATGTTCGGTGGTGGCATGCAGTCCTCCGTGGGCGGCTCCTCGGTCGCCGAGCGCAACCTCGACCGCATCACGGTCGTGATCGCCGTGCTCTGGTTCGCCTCGATCATCGTGCTCGGCCTGCTCATGAAGTCGAGCGGCTGACCGGACCGCCGAGGCGGGGGCCGCGCGTATAGTCGCGATGCCCCGCACGTCCCACAAGTGCATAGATTCCACACGTAAGGCCCCATGTTCGGTACGCGCTCACGAGCGCGGCCTATCATGGGGCTTGCGTCTGGGCGGGGGCGGTACCTCCCATCACTGGACGCGCGTTGGGCCTTACGTAAACTGAGGCGCTCGCGGCGAAGCGATAGGCCGACCTGCTTCGCGGCACCATCACGCAGGGAGTTACGACCGTGGCAAGTGGCAACGCGATCCGGGGAAGCCGGGTCGGTGCGGGGCCGATGGGCGAGGCCGAGCGTGGCGAGTCCGCCCCGCGTCTGCGCATCTCCTTCTGGTGCTCCAACGGGCACGAGACCCAGCCGAGCTTCGCCAGCGACGCGCAGGTCCCCGACACCTGGGACTGCCCGCGCTGCGGCTTCCCGGCCGGTCAGGACCGGGACAACCCGCCGGACCCGCCGCGCACCGAGCCCTACAAGACGCACCTCGCCTATGTGCGCGAGCGGCGCAGCGACGCGGACGGCGAGGCGATCCTCGCCGAGGCGCTCGCTAAACTGCGGGGCGAGATCTAGGAGTTGACACCGGCCGGGACCCGAGAGGGTGTCCGGCCGGAGCTGTCCCGTCCCCTGGTCGGACCCCGTTGTCAGTGGTGCCCCCTACTGTGAGTGAGGTAACTGCGACTCAGGGGGACGACCATGACGACGGCTCAGGTGGTGGAGACGGCAACGCCCGCGTGGCGCGGGGGATTCGGGCGGCTGTGGAGCGCCGCCGTGCTCTCCCGCTTCGGCGACGCGTTACGTACGGCCGCGCTGCCCCTGCTCGCCGTGCGGCTCACCGACGACCCGCTGGCCGTCGCCGCCGTGACCGCCTGCGGGTATGTGCCCTGGCTGCTGTTCGGACTCCTGGGAGGCGCCCTGGCCGACCGCGTGGACCAGCGGCGCGCGATGTGGGGCGTGGACGTGGCGCGGGGGCTGCTCGTCGCCGCGTTCGCCCTCGCGGTGGCCCTGGGGCACGCCTCGATCCCGCTGCTGATCGTCCTCGCCTTCTCCCTCACCGCCCTCCAGACCCTGTTCGACAACGCCGCCACCGCCCTGCTGCCCTCAGTGGTCCGGCCGGAGTCCCTGGGCAGCGCCAACGCCCGCCTGATGACCGGTCAGCAGCTCGCGGGCGGCCTGCTCGGCGGACCTCTCGTGCCGCTGCTGCTGACGGCCGGGGCGTTCCTGCCCTACGCGGCGGACGCCGTCACCTACCTCCTGGCCGCCGCGCTCGTGGCCTCCCTGCGCATAGGGGCGCCAACACGTGAACCGCGCCCGCCCGGCGCCACCCTCCGCGCCGACGTGGGGGAGGGGCTGCGTGCCCTCTGGCGGGACCGCGCGCTCCGCTCGATATGCGGAGCCACCCTGCTGTGCAACATCGGCATGGGCGCCCTGATCGCCACCCTCGTCCTGCATGTCACCGGCTGGCTGCACGCGGGGAACACGGGATACGCGGCCGTCATGACCGCCTACTCGGTCGGCAGCATCGCCGGGGGCTTTCTGGCCCAGCGTCTTGCGGGCCGCCTCGGCCGGGTACGGGCCCTGCTGCTGGGCGGTACGGTGCAGACCGGCGCGCTGCTCCTGCTGGGCTCCGTCCGGGAGTTGGCCGCGCTCGTCGTCGGACTGCTGCTGCTCGGCGCGATGGGCATGGTGTGGAACGTCAACCAGGTGACGCTGATGCAGGAGCGCGCCCCCGCCGCCATGACCGGCCGTATCTCGGCCGCCTTCCGCACCGCCTCGACCGGGGGTGCCCCGCTGGGCGCCCTGCTCGGCGGGGTCGCCGCCGGTTCCCTCGGCCTCAACGCCCCCGCCCTGTGCACCGCCGCCCTCTTCGCGCTGGCGGTGCTCGCACTGATACCGGCGCGCTCGGCGGACGTATCGGAGGACGAGAAGCGGACCGGTGTCACCACCGGTCCCTGCCCAAGGTGATCAATTAGGTTGGTCCCGCAGTGGGCACACGGGGCAGGACAGGCGACAGGCGCAGAGAGGAAGGCGGAAGCCGGAGATGAACGCAGAAGGCCGTACGGCACTGAACCGGACGCCCGAGTGGGTTGCTCTCGAGGAGCACCGCGAGGGATTCGGCGGGACGAGCCTGCGGGAGCTGTTCGCCGCCGACCCGGAGCGCGGGCGGACGTACACGGTCCGGGTCGGGGACCTCTACATCGACTACAGCAAGCAGCTCGTGGACGACGAGGCGCTGCGGCTACTGCGTGAACTGGCCGTCGCCACCGATGTGTTCGGGCAGCGGGACGCGATGTTCCGTGGCGACCGGATCAACACGACCGAGGACCGCGCGGTGCTGCACACCGCGCTGCGTGCCCCGCGGGACGCGGTGGTCGAGGTCGACGGGGAGAACGTCGTCCCGGCCGTGCACGCGGTGCTGGACAAGATGGCCGGGTTCGCCGACCGGGTCCGCTCGGGTGAGTGGACGGGTCACACCGGCAAGCGGATCAAGAACATCGTCAACATCGGTATCGGCGGTTCCGATCTCGGTCCGGCGATGGCGTTCGAGGCGCTGCGTCCCTTCACCGACCGTGGCCTGACCCTGCGGTTCGTGTCGAATGTGGACGGCGCGGACCTGCACGAGGCGGTGCGGGATCTGGACCCGGCGGAGACGCTGTTCATCGTGGCGTCGAAGACGTTCACGACGATCGAGACGATCACCAACGCGACGTCGGCCCGCACCTGGCTGCTGGACGCGCTCGGTGACGACAAGGCCGTGGCGAAGCATTTCGTGGCGTTGTCGACGAACGCGGAGAAGGTCACCGGGTTCGGTATCGACGCGGACAACATGTTCGAGTTTTGGGACTGGGTCGGCGGCCGGTACTCGTTCGATTCCGCGATCGGGCTGTCGCTGATGATCGCGATCGGCCCGGACCGGTTCCGGGAGCTGCTGGACGGTTTCCACACCGTGGACGAGCACTTCCGTACCGCTCCGGCGGAGGAGAACGCGCCGCTGCTGCTGGGTCTGTTGGGGATCTGGTACGGGAACTTCTTCGACGCGCAGTCGCACGCGGTGCTGCCGTACAGCCACTACCTGTCGAAGTTCACGGCGTACTTGCAGCAGTTGGACATGGAGTCCAACGGCAAGTCCGTGCAGAAGGACGGCACTCCGGTGGAGTGGCAGACCGGGCCGGTGGTGTGGGGTACGCCCGGCACCAACGGGCAGCACGCCTACTACCAGTTGATCCACCAGGGCACGAAGCTGATCCCGGCCGACTTCATCGGCTTCGCGCGTCCCGTGGACGAGCTGAGTGACGAACTCAAGGCGCAGCATGACCTGTTGATGGCCAACTTCTTCGCCCAGACCCAGGCGCTCGCCTTCGGCAAGACCGAGGAAGAGGTCCGGGAGGAGGGGGTGCCGGAGGAGTTGGTCCCGCACAAGACCTTCCAGGGCGGGCGGCCGACCACCACCATCCTGGCGCCCGAGCTGACCCCGTCCGTGCTGGGCCAGCTCATCGCCCTCTACGAACAGAAGGTGTTCGTGCAGGGCGCGGTCTGGAACATCGACTCCTTCGACCAGTGGGGCGTCGAGCTGGGCAAGGTGCTCGCCAAGCGCATCGAGCCCGCCCTCACCGAGGGCGCCGATGTCCCCGGCCTCGACCCGTCGACCCGGGCATTGGTCGCCGAGTACCGGGAGATGGGCGGCTGACCGGCCTGTGAGGCGGGCGCGGCAGGATCGGGCCGCCGCGTCCGCCCCCTGAGAGATTCCGGCGCCGCTGGTCAAGCGGAAGCGTCCCGATCGCACAAGAGTTCCCCCGCACTTTCACAACAGATCCATATCAAGTTGTCGATCTTCGGTGTGGCGCCGGAAAACAGCTGATAGGGAGATACCTCCAGGGGGGCCGGAGAGGGTGGTCACCCCTGCGCAGCTCCGGGAGGTACCCACCACATGGCCCATCAGCCGCACACCCTGTTGAAGGCCGTGCTCGACGGATGGCGGAACTCGCTGCTGGACATGGGCGGCCGCAACCGGCTGCTGAACTTCCGGCACACCAGGACCGCCACCCTGGAGATCACCGTACCGGACCCGGCGGACCTCCTCGCGGAGCTGGCCAAGGGCTGGGACTTCGCCCCCGTCACCGAGCGGGAGCCCGGAGTGCAACTGGCCAAGGCGGGCGACGGGAACACCGGTCGGCGTTCCCGGCCCGGTCTGGTCACCCAGAAGACCACCCAGGCCGCCCTGGACGGCTCGCTGTACCAACTCCGCCAGAAGTCGGCCCAGATGTTCAACGACTACGGCCTCTGGGTGCTCTGGCTCGGCATCGGCATGCTCGACTGGCGTGAGCCCGGCGCCCAGGAGAGCAGCGCCGCCCCGCTGCTCCTCGTCCCCGTGGAGCTGCGCCGGGACGGCGACCGCCGGTACCGCCTGCACCCGGCCGAGGGGCAGGAGCGCATCCACAACCCGGCGCTGGCCGTGAAGGCGGACCGGCTCGGCGTCGACTGGGCGCCCGTCACCGGCACCGACGCCGCCGACCTGCCCGCCGTCCTCGCCGCCGCCCGGAAGGCCATCGCCCGGCAGGAGGGCTGGGCGGTCCAGGAGCGGGCGGTGCTCGGTCTGTTCGCCTCCCACCGCGAGGCGATGTACCAGGACCTCCAGCAGAACGAGGAGCAGATCCTCGCCCACCCGCTGGTCCGCGCCGTCGCGCTCGGCCCCGACGCCGGGCTCCCGGCCGACCTGGTCGACTTCGAGCCGCCCGGCCTCGACCGTATCGACGAGGTCCAGCTGCCCGAGCGGACCCCGCTGGTGCTCGACGCCGACGCCTCCCAGCGGCAGTGCGTCGCCGCCGCGCTGGACGGGCGGTCCTTCGTGATGAGCGGGCCGCCCGGCACCGGCAAGAGCCAGACCATCACCAACCTGATCGCCGCGCTCATGCACGCGGGCCGCAGCGTGCTGTTCGTCAGCGAGAAGGCCGCCGCGCTGGACGTCGTACGCAACCGGCTGGGCGCGGTCGGCCTCGGTGACTTCGTCATGGCGCTGCACAGCGGTGACACCAGCAAGAAGGCGGTGGCCACCGAGCTCGCGCGGGTGCTCACCACCGAGGCCCGCGTCACCGGCGCCGCCGCCCACGAACTGGAGCGGGCCCGCACCCTGCGCGAGGAGCTGTCCGCCTACGCCGCCGCCATGAACGAGACCCGCGACCCCCTCGGCCGCACCCTGCACGACGTACTCGGCCGACTGGTCCTGCTGGAGCAGGCCGGGACCCCGCAGCTCCCGCTCGGCGCCCGCAACGCCATGGCCGCCCGTGGCCTGAGCGCCGCCGCTCTCCAGGACCTCCTGGCCGCCGCCGGTACCGTCGCCCGCGCCTGGCGGCCCGCCGCCGAGGGCGACGCCTTCGCCTGGCGCGGGCTCACCGGCACCGCCCCGCACCAGGCCGTCTCCGAGGCCGCCGACGCCCTCGGCGCCCTGGTCACCGCCGCCGGCCGCCGTCCGTTCGCCGTCACCGTGGACGAACCCCGCACGGTCCGCGAACTCCAGCAGCTCGTCCGTACCCTGAGCGCGAGCCTGGGCACCACCGGGTCGGCCGACGGCGCGCTGCCCGACGACATCACCGCCCAGACCGCCCAGCTCGCGGACCTCTTCGGCATGCCCAAGCCGGACCGGCCCGACGCCGCGTTCGCCCTGTGCGAGCTGGCCGCGCTCACCACCGCCGGACACCGCCCGCCGCGCGACTGGTTCGACGCCGGGACACTGCGCCGCGCCCACACCGCCGCCGGTGAACTGCGTTCCGCCCTGGACGCCGAGGAGCGGGCCCGCGCGGCCGCCGCCGACGTGTTCGGGGAGCAGTTGCTCGCGGAGCCCGAACTCCCCGCGCTGGTCGCCCGGTTCGGGGAGCAGCACAAGGGCCTGATGGCCCGCTTCTCCGCGCAGTACAAGGCGGACCGCGAGAAGCTCACCGGACTCACCCGCACCGGCACCTGGGACAAGACCCTCCTCGGCAGGCTGGAGCACGCCCTCGCCTGGCACCGGGCCGCCGCCGAGGTCGCCCGGCTCACCGAGGCCCACCGCGAACTCCTCGGCCCGTACACCCCGCGCACCCTCCCGGCCTGCGCCGACACGGACCGGGCCCTGGCCACCGCCGACCGCGTCGCCGTGCTCGGCGCCCCGGCCGAGCGGTCCGCCCTGCTCGCCGACCGCCTCGCCGCCGACGCCGACCCCGATCCGCTGCCCGCGCTGCTCGCCGACCAGATCCGGAGCGCGCTCGCCGCCTGGTGCGCCGCCGCCACCGCCCGCGCCGAACGCTGGAACGCAGCCGTCACCGAGCTGCTCGACCAGTTCGGCCCGGCCCGCCGCACCCAGCTCTCACCCGCCCTGCTCGGCCCCCTCGACCAGGCCGGACAGGCGATCGACGCCCTGCTGAACGACCCGCAGGGCCCCGAGGTCTGGCACACCCACCTCGGCGGCGTCGCCGTACTCGCCCGGCACGGCGCCGACGCCCTGGTGGCCAGTGCCGCCGAGCGCGGACTCGACCCGGAGCGGCTGCCCGAGGTCGCCGAACAGGCGGTGCTGCGCGCCTGGGCCGACGACCTGCTCGCCACCGACCCCCGGCTGCGCAGCACCCGCTCCGAGGACCTGGACACCCGCGTGGCCGACTTCCGCGCCGCCGATCTGCGACTGGTCGCCGCGGCGGGCGGCGCGGTGACGGAGGCGTGCAACAAGCGGCGCCCGCGCAACTTCGCCGGGGGCGGCGGCGCCGTCATCGTCCGGGAGGCGGAGAAGAAGACCCGGCACATGCCGGTGCGCGAACTCCTCGGCCGTACCCGCGAGGTCGTCCAGGCGGTCAAGCCCTGCTTCATGATGAGCCCGCTGACCGTCAGCCAGTTCCTCCCCCCGGACTTCCACTTCGACGTGGTGGTGTTCGACGAGGCGTCCCAGGTACGGCCGAGCGACGCGGTCAACTGCGTCTACCGGGGCCGCACCCTGATCGTCGCCGGTGACGACAAGCAGCTCCCGCCGACCTCGTTCTTCGACTCCTCGGTCGACGACGACTCCGACGAGTACGCCGACGACCTGCCCGATTCCTTCGAGTCCCTGCTGCACGCCTGCAAGGCGGGCGCGATGCGCGAACTCCCCTTGCGATGGCACTACCGCAGCCGCCACGAGAACCTGATCACCTTCAGCAACCGCGAGTTCTACGCCAACTCGATGATCACCTTCCCCGGCGCGGTGGCCGAGGGCGAGGACGTGGGCGTGGCCTTCCTGGCCGCCGACGGTGTCTACGACCGGGGCGGACGCCGGGACAACCAGGCCGAGGCCGAGTTCGTGGCCCGGCGGGTGCTGCACCACTTCGACACCCGGCCCGGCAAGACCCTCGGCGTGGTCGCCCTCTCCCAGGCACAGGCGTCCGCGATCGACCTGGCCGTGCAGCAGGCCCGGCTCACCCGGCCCGACCTCGACCACTGCTTCACCGAGGACCGGCTCGACGGGTTCTTCGTGAAGAACCTGGAGTCGGTGCAGGGCGACGAGCGCGATGTGATGATCATGTCGATCGGCTACGGCCCCGACGACCACGGCCGCCTCGGCCTCAACTTCGGCCCGATCAACAAGAACGGCGGCTGGCGGCGCCTCAACGTGGCGGTCACCCGCGCCCGCTTCCGCATGGAGGTCGTCTCCTCCTTCCGGGGCACCAGCCTGGCCGACAGCCCCAACGAGAGCGTGCAGTACCTCAAGCGCTACCTGGAGTACGCCGAGAACGGGCCCGCCGTCCTCGCCCGTGACGTGGTCCAGTCCGACGCCGAACCCGACAGCCCCTTCGAGGAGTCCGTCCTCGCCGTGCTGCGCGACTGGGGCTACCGGGTCCAGCCGCAGGTCGGCGTCGCCGGGTACCGCATCGACCTCGGCGTACGCCACCCCGAACTGCCCGGCGCGTACGCCCTCGGCATCGAGTGCGACGGCGCGATGTACCACTCCTCCAAGGCCGCCCGCGACCGGGACCGGCTGCGCGAGCAGGTGCTGAACGGGCTCGGCTGGCGGCTGCACCGCATCTGGGGCACCGACTGGTACCGGGGCCGCGCGGCGGCCGAGCTCAGGCTGCGCGAGGCCGTCGAACAGGCCGTCGCCAGCGGCCCGTTGACCACGGTGACCGGCCCGGCGCCCGTCGCCACGGTGCCCGAGCAGCGGACCGAGCCCGTCGAAGCCCCGCTGGAGCGCGTCCCCGTCGACCCCGGCACCGGGCGCGATTGGAGCGCGCCGTACGCCCCCGGCATCGTCACCGTCGCCCCGCGCCACGAACTGCACACCCCCGAGGCCCGGCCCGCGCTGAGCGAGGTGCTGGCCCGGATCGTCGAGGCCGAAGGGCCCGTCCATGAGGACCTGTTGGTGCAGCGGGCGCGGGAAGCCTGGGGCGTCGGCCGGGCGGGCAGCCGCATCCGGGACAACGTCCGCGCGGTCGCCGACACCCTGGTGCGCTCCCGCGGGATCGCCTCGGACGACGGCTTCTACACGCTCGCCGACCCCGGCCCGCTGAAGGCCCGTCACCCCCGCGAGGGCGACACACCCCGCAAGGTCGTGCACATCGCGCCCGGCGAACGCCATGTGGCCCTGCGCGAACTGGCCGCCGAGTGCCCCGGCATGACCGAGGACGAACTCATCAAGCAGACCTGCGAGTTCTTCGGCTGGCGGCGCACCGGCAAGGACATCCGCGACCGGCTCGCCGCCGACATCGCGGAACTCCGCCGCGCGGGACGGCTCCAGGGCGGCCCGGACCAGGTGAGCGCCGTCCGCTGACACGGACAAGGGGGCGACGGGAAAACCCCGCCGCCCCCTCACCCGCGCTCAGCTCACGGTGAAGCGGGCGGATACATCGAACGCGGCAGATCCGACGCCGCGGCCGAGTCCAGCAGCCACAGCGTGCGCGCCCGGCCCTGGGCACCGGCCGCCGGGGCCTGCACCTCGCCCGCGCCGGACAGCGCGATCGCCACCGCCTCGGCCTTGTCCTCGCCCGCCGCCAGCAGCCACACCTCACGCGCCGCGCGGATCGCGGGCAGCGTCAGGGAGGTCCGGGTCGGCGGCGGCTTGGGCGCGCCGTGCACACCCACCACCGTGCGCTCGGTCTCCCGCACCGCGGGCAGCTCCGGGAAGAGCGACGCCACATGCGTGTCCGGGCCGACGCCCAGCAGCAGCACGTCGAACTCCGGCACCTCGGCGTGGTCCTCGGGACCGGCCGCCTTGGCCAGCTCCGCCGCGTACGCCCCGGCCGCCGCGTCCACGTCCGCGCCGTAGGGCCCGTCGGAGGCGGGCATCGGGTGCACGCGCGCCGGGTCCAGCGGTACGGAGTCCAGCAGGGCCTCGCGGGCCTGCGTGTAGTTGCGGTCCGGGTCGCCCTCGGGGAGGTAACGCTCGTCGCCCCACCACAGGTCGAGGCGACCCCAGTCGATGGCGTCCCGCGCCGGTGCCTTGGCCAGCGCGGCCAGCAGACCGTTGCCGTTACGGCCACCGGTGAGGACCACCGAGGCATGACCGCGCGACGCCTGCGCGTCCACGATCTTGGTGATCAGCCGCGCGGCGGCCGCCTCGGCCATCAGTTCCTTGTCGCGGTGCACGACCAGTTGCGGAGTGCTCACTTCGACGCCGCCTTCCTCGCGAGGGAATTCGGGGTCGGCCGCTCGGCCGCGCCCTCCTCGGTACCCGCCTCGGCCTCGGCCACGGCCACCTCGGTGGCAGCCGCCTCGGCGGCGGGCTCCTCCGGGGTGCCACTCAGCGCCGCCACCGCGTCCGCGCCCATCGCCAGCCGCTCCACGCCGTAGCGCAGGGCCGCCGCGTAGGTGTCGTCCGGGTCGAGCCTGCGGAGTTCCTCCGCGATCAGCTCGGCGGTGTCCCGGCGCTGCAGCGCCACCGCACGGCCCGGCTGGCCCTTGATGGACAGGTTCGCCAGCGAACCGTCCGCCCGGTCCAGCACGACCGGCCCGCACGTCGTCTCCATCCGGACCGCCGTCAGACCCGGCCCCGAGGACAGCGAACGCCGCACCGGCACGCTCAGCCGGTCCGCCAGCCACATCGCCAGCAGCTCGCAGCTCGGGTTGAACTCCTCGCCCTCGACCTCGACGGACCGCACCTCGCAGTCCACCTGGTCCAGGGCCGCCGCCAGCATCGAACGCCACGGCGTGATCCGCGTCCAGGCCAGGTCGGTGTCACCCGGCGTGTACGACTCGGCGCGCGCCGCCAGCTCACGCACCGGCTGCTCGGCCGCGTAGGTGTCGGTGACCCGGCGCTGCGCCAGCGCGCCCAGCGGGTCCTCGGCGGGATGCAGCGGGGCGCGCACCGGCCACCAGACGACCACCGGGGCGTCCGGGAGCAGCAGCGGCAGCACCACCGAGTCGGCGTGGTCGGACACCTCGCCGTACAGCCGCAGTACGGCCGTCTCGCCGGTGCCCGCCTCCGCGCCCACCCGGACCTCGGCGTCCAGCCGGGAGCCGGTGCGGTCGCGCGGGGTGCGCGAGACACGCCGGATGACCACCAGCGTGCGCGAGGGGTGCTCCCGCGAGGCGTCGCTCGCCGCCCGCAGCGCGTCGTAGGCGTTCTCCTCGTCGGTGACGATGACGAGGGTCAGCACCATGCCCACGGCGGGCGTGCCGATGGCGCGGCGGCCCTCGATCAGCGCCTTGTTGATCTCACCGGCGGTGGTGTCGGTCAGGTCTATCTTCATGGCCGGCGCCAGCTCCGTCCGTCTCGTGCGAGCATCTCGTCCGCCTCGGCCGGACCCCAGGTGCCCGACTTGTACTGCGCGGGCCGCCCGTGCTCGTCCCAGTACTCCTCGACCGGGTCGAGGATCTTCCAGGACAGCTCGACCTCCTCCGTGCGCGGGAAGAGGTTGGCGTCGCCCAGCAGCACATCGAGGATGAGCCGCTCGTACGCCTCAGGGCTGGACTCGGTGAATGACTCGCCGTACGCGAAGTCCATCGACACGTCCCGGATCTCCATCGAGGTGCCGGGCACCTTGGAGCCGAAGCGGACCGTGATGCCCTCGTCGGGCTGGACGCGGATGACGATCGCGTTCTGGCCCAGCTCCTCGGTCGCCGTGTGGTCGAACGGGGAGTGCGGCGCCCGCTGGAAGACCACCGCGATCTCGGTGACCCGGCGGCCCAGCCGCTTGCCGGTGCGCAGATAGAAGGGGACGCCCGCCCAGCGGCGGTTGTCGATCTCCAGCTTCAGCGCCGCGTAGGTGTCGGTCTTCGACTTGGGGTCGATGCCGTCCTCTTCGAGGTAGCCGGTGACCTTCTCGCCGCCCTGCCAGCCGGAGGCGTACTGGCCGCGCACCGTGTGCTCGCCCAGATCCTTCGGCAGCCGTACGGCACCGAGCACCTTGGTCTTCTCCGCCGCCAGCGCGTCCGCGTCGAAGGAGGAGGGCTCCTCCATCGCGGTGAGCGCGAGCAGCTGGAGCAGGTGGTTCTGGATCACGTCACGGGCGGCGCCGATGCCGTCGTAGTACCCGGCGCGGCCGCCGACGCCGATGTCCTCGGCCATCGTGATCTGCACATGGTCCACGTAGGACCGGTTCCAGATCGGCTCGAACATCTGGTTGGCGAAGCGGAGCGCCAGGATGTTCTGGACGGTCTCCTTGCCGAGATAGTGGTCGATCCGGAACACCTGGTCCGGCTCGAACACCTCGTGCACGACCTTGTTGAGGTCCTCGGCGGACTCCAGGTCGTGGCCGAACGGCTTCTCGATGACCGCGCGCCGCCAGGAGCCCTTGCTCTGGTCGGTCAGGCCGTGCTTCTTGAGCTGCTGGATGACCACCGGGAAGGAGCTGGGCGGCACCGACAGGTAGAACGCGAAGTTGCCGCTCGTGCCCTGGGCCTTGTCCAGCTCGTCGATGGTCGTGCGCAGCCGCTCGAAGGACTCGTCGTCGTCGAAGGTGCCCTGGACGAAGCGCATCCCCTGGATGAGCTGCTGCCAGACCTCCTCGCGGAACGGCGTACGGGCGTGTTCCTTGACCGCGTCGTGCACGACCTGCGCGAAGTCCTCGTGCTCCCAGTCGCGGCGGGCGAAGCCCACCAGGGAGAAGCCCGGCGGCAGCAGGCCGCGGTTGGCCAGGTCGTAGACGGCCGGCATCAGCTTCTTGCGGGACAGGTCGCCGGTGACGCCGAAGATCACCAGGCCCGACGGCCCCGCGATGCGCGGGAGCCGTCGGTCCGCGGGATCACGAAGCGGGTTCGCTCCGGAACCGTTGAGGGGTGACAAATCAGCCCTCCGAGGGGGCGAGGCGCTTCAGCTCCGCCTCGGTCGACTTGAGCAGGTCGTTCCAGGACCCCTCGAACTTGTCCACGCCCTCGTCCTCCAGCACCTGCACGACGTCGTCGTAGGAGATGCCGAGAGCCTCGATCGCGTCGAGGTCGGCGCGCGCCTGCTCGTAGGTGCCGGACACCGTGTCGCCGGTGATCTCACCGTGGTCCTCGGTGGCCTCCAGGGTGGCCTCCGGCATGGTGTTGACCGTGTTCGGCGCGACCAGGTCGGTGACGTACATCGTGTCCGAGTACGCCGGGTCCTTCACACCGGTCGACGCCCACAGCGGACGCTGCTTGTTGGCGCCCGCCTTCTCCAGCGCCTTCCAGCGGTCGGAGGAGAAGACCTCCTCGTACGCCTGGTAGGCGAGGCGCGCGTTGGCGACGGCGGCCTTGCCGAGCAGCGCCTTCGCCTCGTCGGTGCCGACGGCCTTCAGCCGCTTGTCGATCTCGGAGTCCACGCGGGACACGAAGAAGGACGCCACCGAGTGGATCTTGGACAGGTCCAGGCCGCGCTCCTTGGCCTTCTCCAGGCCCGCCAGGTACGCGTCCATGACCTTGCGGTAGCGCTCGAGGGAGAAGATCAGCGTGACGTTGACGCTGATGCCGTTGCCGATCGTCTCCGCGATGGCGGGCAGGCCCGCCTCGGTCGCCGGGATCTTGATCAGGGTGTTCGGGCGGTCCACCAGCCACGCCAGCTGACGGGCCTCGGCGACCGTGGCGCGCGTGTTGTGCGCGAGCCGCGGGTCGACCTCGATGGAGACCCGGCCGTCCTTGCCGTCGGTCGCGTCGAAGACCGGGCGCAGGATGTCGGCGGCGTCCCGGACGTCCGCCGTCGTGATCATGCGGATGGCCTCTTCGACCGTGACCTCACGCGCGGCGAGGTCGGTCAGCTGCTGGTCGTAGCCGTCGCCCTGCGAGATCGCCTTCTGGAAGATCGTGGGGTTGGTGGTGACGCCCACGACGTGCTGCTGGTCGATCAGCTCGGCGAGGTTGCCGGACGTGATCCGCTTGCGCGACAGGTCGTCCAGCCAGATCGCCACGCCTTCCTCGGAGAGGCGCTTCAGTGCGTCTGTCATGGAAATTGCATCTCCTACGTGTCGTTTACGGGCGTCAGCGCTGCGTGGCGGCGAGGGATTCCCGCGCCTTGTCGGCCACGTTCTCCGGAGTGAAGCCGTACTCGCGGAACAGGACCTTGCCGTCCGCGGACGCGCCGAAGTGCTCCAGCGAAACGATGCGGCCGGCGTCACCCACGTACTTGTGCCAGGTCAGACCGATGCCCGCCTCGACGGCGACGCGGGCCTTGACCGACGGCGGCAGCACGGAATCCCGGTACCCCTGGTCCTGCTCCTCGAACCACTCGACCGACGGCATCGAGACCACGCGGGTCGGCACACCCCCGGCCTGGAGCTGCTCGCGCGCCTCCACGGCGACGTGCACCTCGGAACCGGTGGCGATCAGGATCACCTCGGGCTCGCCACCCTCGGCCTCGAACAGGACGTAACCGCCACGGGCGGCGTCCTCGTTCGGCTCGTACGTCGGCAGGCCCTGGCGGCTGAGCACCAGGCCGGTCGGGGCGCCCTTGCCGAACTCCTTGGTCCAGCGCTTGAGGACCTCGCGCCAGGCGATGGCGGTCTCGTTGGCGTCCGCCGGGCGGACCACGTTCAGACCGGGGATCGCGCGCAGCGCGGCCAGGTGCTCCACCGGCTGGTGGGTCGGGCCGTCCTCGCCGAGACCGATCGAGTCGTGCGTCCACACGTACGTCACCGGCAGGTGCATCAGCGCCGACAGCCGGACGGCGTTGCGCATGTAGTCGGAGAAGACGAGGAACGTGCCGCCGTAGACCCGGGTGTTCCCGGCCAGGGTGATGCCGTTCATCTCGGCGGCCATGGCGAACTCACGGATGCCGAAGTGGATCGTGCGGCCGTACGGGTTCGCCTCCGGCAGCGGGTTGCCCGCCGGGAGGAAGGAGCTGTCCTTGTCGATGGTCGTGTTGTTCGACCCGGCGAGGTCGGCGGAGCCGCCCCACAGCTCGGGGATGACCGGGCCCAGCGCCTGGAGGACCTTGCCGGAGGCGGCACGGGTGGCCACGCTCTTGCCGGTCTCGAACACCGGGATCTTCAGCTCCCAGCCGGTGGGCAGCTCGCCCTCGCTGATGCGGTCGAACTCGGCCGCGCGGTCCGCGTTGTTCTCGCGCCAGACCTGGAAGCCCTTCTCCCACTCCGCCTTGGCCTGACGCCCGCGCTCCAGGGCGCCGCGGGTGTGGTCGAGGACCTCGTCGGCGACGGCGAAGCTCTGCGCCTCGTCGAAGCCGAGGACGCGCTTGGTGGCCGCCACCTCGTCGTCACCGAGCGCCGAGCCGTGCGCGGCCTCGGTGTCCTGGGCGTTCGGGGCGGGCCAGGCGATGATCGAGCGCATGGCGATGAAGGACGGCCGGTCGGTGACCGCCTTGGCCTTCTCGATCGCCGCGTAGATCGCCGCCGGGTCGAGGTCGCCGTCGGCCTTGGGCTCGACACGCTGGACGTGCCAGCCGTACGCCTCGTACCGCTTCATCGTGTCCTCGGACACGGCGGTCTCGGTGTCGCCCTCGATCGAGATGTGGTTGTCGTCCCACAGCAGGATCAGGTTGCCGAGCTGCTGGTGGCCCGCGAGCGAGGACGCCTCGGAGGAGATGCCCTCCTGCAGGCAGCCGTCACCGGCGATGCAGTAGATGTAGTGGTCGAACGGGGACGTGCCCTCGGGCGCGTCGGGGTCGAACAGGCCCCGCTCGAAGCGGGACGACATCGCCATGCCCACCGCGTTGGCCACACCCTGGCCCAGCGGGCCGGTGGTGGTCTCGACGCCCTTGGTGTGCCCGTACTCCGGGTGACCCGGTGTCTTCGAGCCCCAGGTGCGGAAGGACTTCAGGTCGTCCAGCTCCAGGCCGAAGCCGGCCAGGTAGAGCTGCGTGTAGAGGGTCAGGGACGAGTGACCGGCGGACAGCACGAAGCGGTCGCGGCCCACCCACTGCGGGTCGGCCGGGTCGTGCCGCATCACCTTCTGGAAGAGGGTGTAGGCGGCCGGGGCCAGGCTCATCGCCGTGCCGGGATGGCCGTTGCCGACCTTCTGTACGGCGTCGGCGGCCAGAACCCGGGCGGTGTCCACGGCCCGCTGGTCCAGCTCGGTCCACTCAAGGTCTGTGGTGGTCGGCTTGGTGCTCACCCTGGGTCAGGGCTCCTCTCCACATGTCGTTCGCCGGTTCGCGGCGCGTGGCGCCCGCCGGCCGCCGGTGCACTGGTGTCCACCGGCCGTTGTCGAGCCTACCCCCGAGGGGACGTGCGTTTTTTCGAGTCATTCCAGACTGCCGGGACTCATCCCGATCCGCCTCCCGACCGGCCCGGAAGCCGCTTGGCACATGAATACGGAGCCGCTCGTCCGAGTGCTCAACCGAGCCCCGGAAGACCTCGGACGGGCGGTGTGTCGCCAGGGGCGCCAACACGAGCCGACCCCGGCGAAAAACCGGATATGGGCAACGTCTAAAGTGGCGTGGTACGCGCGAGCCTTTACCCCGCTTTCACACGGGAACGCTCGCTTGATGTCTCTGTCAGGGGTGTGCGTGACGGCCGTCGAATCCCGTCCTGTGGGCACTTCCCAGGCCCTTGAGGCTCTGGGGGAGGCCGGTCCCGATACGAGCCGGAGCCCGGTCAACCGGTCGTTCGGAGCCCGTGTCAAGGGCTTCGTGGCGCTGACCAAGCCGCGGATCATCGAGCTGCTGCTCATCACCACGGTCCCGGTGATGTTCCTGGCCCAGCAGGGGGTGCCCGACCTCGGTCTGGTGCTGCTCACCTGTGTCGGCGGCTATCTCTCCGCGGGCGGCGCCAACGCGCTCAACATGTACATCGACCGGGACATCGACGCGCTGATGGACCGCACCTCGCAGCGGCCGCTGGTGACCGGCCTGGTCAGCCCGCGCGAGTGCCTGGCCTTCGGCATCAGCCTGGCGGTCGTCTCGACGCTGCTGTTCGGGCTCACCGTCAACTGGCTGTCCGCCTGGCTGTCACTCGGTGCGCTCCTCTTCTATGTCGTCGTCTACACGATGATCCTCAAGCGGCGTACCTCGCAGAACATCGTCTGGGGCGGTATTGCGGGCTGTCTGCCGGTGCTGATCGGCTGGTCCTCGGTCACGAACTCGATGTCCTGGGCGCCCGTCATCCTCTTCCTCGTGATGTTCTTCTGGACGCCGCCGCACTACTGGCCGCTCTCCATGAAGGTCAAGGACGACTACGCCCGCGTGGGCGTGCCGATGCTGCCCGTCATCGCCTCCAACAAGGTGGTCGCCCGGCAGATCGTGATCTACAGCTGGGTGATGGTCGCCGTCTCCCTGCTGCTCCAGCCGCTCGGCTACACCGGCTGGTTCTACACCGTGGTCGCCCTCGCGTCCGGCGGCTTCTGGCTCTGGGAGGCGCACGGCCTGCAGAACCGGGCCAAGGCCGAGGTGTCGGGAGCCAAGCTCAAGGAGATGCGGCTGTTCCACTGGTCGATCACCTACGTCTCCATCCTCTTCGTCGCCGTCGCGGTGGACCCCTTCCTCCGCTGAGGCGCCTCTCACGTCGCCCTTTTGCCTACTCGTCGGTAGCATCCTGGTCATGGCTGACACGGAGCAGGTTGACGCGAAGAGCGAGCGCCAGGTGAAGCGGCTCGCCCACCAGATCGGTACGTTCGCCAAGGCGCACGGCGGGGCCGAGGGGAACGTGGCGTACATGGGGGAGCGGGGCGCTCGTATCGCCCTCGTGGGCGAGGACGGCGAGTGGGGCAACCTCGTCGCTCCCAGCGTGGAGATCGGGCGCCGGGCGGTGGAGAAGGCCGGGGTCGCGCTTCAGGACGAGTTCGACGGGGAGTTCGCGGCGAAGATCCGTACCTCGTCGTACGAGTGGAAGCGGATGGCCGGGATTCAGATCTGAGTCCGGGGTGCGGGGTGTCGGTTCGTTGCAGGGTGACCCGCCGTCGTGGCTGGTCGCGCCCGCGCGGCGGAGCCGCAGATCAGACAGGGCCCCGCGCCCCTCTAGGTTGGCTCGCGCCACCTGAACCTCGTTCGCTCCGTTAGGACGGTCAAGCAGCACACCGTCACGGGAGCCTCGATGATCGACACGCCCATGCTCGTGGATCAGTACTGCCATGGGGTGCTTCGGACCGAGTTGGGGCTCGGGACGTTCGAGGCGCGGCTGGGGCAGGGGGCGGCGCCGGGGACCACGCTCTTCGACACGCAGACGGGGTTCGCGGTGCGGCGCTGGTGTCCGCCGCTGCTGGGTCTGGAGCCGCACTGTCCGCCCGCCCGCTATCTGGCCCGGCGCCGTGAGCTGGGGGTGCTGGAGGCGGGGCGCAGGCTGTTGCGCGGGTCCGGGATCACCACCTACCTGGTCTCCAGCGGGCTGCCCGACGATCTCACCGGGCCCGAGGAGATGGCCGCCGCGGGGGACGCGGAGGCGCGCGAGGTGGTCCGGCTGGAGCCGCTGGCCGCGCAGGTCGCCGACACCTCCGGGACCGTCGTCTCGTTCCTCGCCAATCTGGCCGAATCGGTGCACGGGGCCGCCACGCACGCCGTCGCCTTCGCGGCCACGGCCCCGCTCGCCGACGGGGGTCCGGCCCTCGCCCCCGAACCACCGGGTCCCGCCGCGGTAAGGGCCGCCGTCGCGCGCTGGCTGGCCGGACGGCGGGTGGGTGTGGAGCCGACCGACCCCGTACTGCTGGGCCACCTGCTGTGGACGGCGGTCGCCACCGGCCGCCCGCTCCAGCTGCATGCCGGTCCCGAGGACCCCGCCCCGCTCACCGGCTTCGTACGGGCCACCGCGGGGCTCGGCACCGACCTGGTCCTGCTGCCCGGCCACTTCCACCACCGCCACGCCGCCCGGCTGGCCGCCGCCCACCCGCACGTCTACGCCGACTCCGGCGCCGCGCTCGCCCGCACCGGGGCCCGCGCGGCCACGGTTCTCGCGGACATCCTGGAACTCGCCCCCTTCGGCAAGATCCTCTTCTCCACCGGCGCCCAGTCCCTCCCCGAGCTGCACGTCGTCGGCGCCCACCTCTTCCGCGAAGCCCTGAACCGGGTGCTCGGCACCTGGGTCACCGAGGGCGCCTGGTCCGCCACGGACGCCCGCCGCGTGGCCCACCTCCTCGCGGCGGACAACGCCCACCGGGTGTACGGGCTGCGCTGAGACCCTGTACGACCGGCCCCGCGTCCCCGACACTCGCCTCATGCCGACCGAAGCGCTCCTCGCCCGCTTCCTGGACGACCTGACCCCCTTCCGCCCGCTCGCCGTCTGGGCCCATGGCTCCCTGGGCGGCGGGGACTACCAGGAGGGCCGCAGCGACCTGGACCTGATCGCGGTCCTGCCCGGCCCGCTGATCCCGGCCGCCGTACGCCGGTTGATCGTGCTGCACCAACGGCTGCGCGCCGAACCCCTGGCGGGCAAGCTGCACTGCTCGTACCTGACCCCGCGCACCGCGACCGATCCGGCGCGGTCACATATGACCTGGGCGCACGACGAGGTCAGACGGCGCCCGGTCACCCCGGTGACCCGGAGGGAACTGCACGAGTTCGGGCGGGTGCTGCACGGGGTGCCGCCCGCCACGTATCTGCCGCCGGTGCCGGACCGGGAGCTGCGGGACTTCGTCGTGGCCGACCAGCGGGACACCTGGCGCCCGACGCTGGACATGGAGCGGCTCTGGAAGCAGGACATCTGGGTCGACCTCGGCCTGCTGACCTTCGCCCGTGCCACCGTCACCGCGCGCGAGGGGCGGCTGATCTCCAAGCGGCAGGCGCTCACCGAGCTGCACGCGCTGGGGGCGCCGGGTGAGGTCGTCGAGGACGTCACCCGGCGGCGCTACGGGGAACAGGGCCCGGGGCCGTCGCCGGACCGCAGGGCCCGGCTGACCCGCGCCTACCTCGGGCCCGCCATCGACGCCCTGGTCGCCGGATACCGCTGAGTCAGGCGGACGTGCCCACCGAGACCTCGGTCGCCGGGCCCGGGACGTGGGTCAGGGCCTCGGGGCGCTCGCGGAGGGAGAGGAGGACGCGCAGTGTGGCGATCCACATGAGGCAGGAGCCGAGCATGTGGAGGGCGACCAGTGCCTCGGGGAGGTGGGTGAAGTACTGGATGTAGCCGATGACGCCCTGGCCCAGCAGGATCAGGAACAGGTCACGGGTGCGGGACAGGGGGACCTTCGGGGCGTCCACCGCCTTGAGGACGAACCACAGGGCGAAGGTCAGCGTCACCACGATCCACGCCAGCACCGCGTGCAGCTTGGCGATCATCTCCCAGTCCAGCGGGATGCGCGCCACCTCGGAGGAGTCGCCCGCGTGCGGACCGGAGCCGGTCACCACCGTGCCGACCGCGATCAGCAGCGCGGACGCGGCCACCAGGACCCACACCAGCTGCCGTACCGCCCCGCCGACCAGCGGACGCGGCTCCGCGTCACCCTCACGGGTGCGCTGCCACATCACCGTGGCCACGGTGATCAGCGCCGTGGACAGCAGGAAGTGCGCCGCCACGGTGTACGGGTTCAGGCCGACCAGCACGACGATGCCGCCGAGCACCGCGTTGCCCATGACCACCCAGAACTGCGCCCAGCCCAGCCGGGTCAGGCCGCGCCGCCACGGCTTCTGCGAGCGGGCGGCGATGATCGCCCAGCCGACGGCCGCGCACAGCACGTAGGTCAGCATGCGGTTGCCGAACTCGATGACACCGTGCACGCCCATGGCGCGGGTGGTGGTCAGCGAGTCGTCGGTGCAGGTGGGCCAGGTCGGGCAGCCCAGTCCGGAGCCGGTCAGGCGCACCGCGCCGCCGGTGACCACGATGACCACCGACATCACGAGAGCGGCGAGCGCCGCCCGGCGTACGGTCCGGGGGTCCGGGGTCCAGCGGTCGGCGATGAAGGCGAGCGGGTTGCGGAGGGCCGCCGCGGCGTCGGCGGGGGTCAGCTTTGGCACGCGCACCATCGTAAGGCGCCGCTTGTGCACGCTTTCACGAGGGGGCCGTCCCGAGTCGCGCGGGGACCTACTCCCAGCGGAAGAACTTGCCCGCCGCCGCGAGCCCCACGACCGCCCACACCGCGAGGATCGCCAGGTCGCCCCAGGGCATCCCGGCACCGTGCTGGAGCACGTCCCGCAGACCGTCGGAGAGCGCGGAGATCGGCAGCAGCCCGAGCACGTGCTGCCCGGCCGAGCCGAACTTCTCCAGCGGCACGATCACCCCGCCGCCGACCAGCAGCAGCAGGAAGACCAGGTTGGCCGCGGCCAGCGTGGCCTCCGCCTTCAGGGTGCCCGCCATCAGCAGCCCGAGCCCGGAGAACGCGGCCGTGCCCAGCACCAGCAGGAGCAGTACGGCGGCCGGGTTGCCGTGCGGGGACCAGCCCAGCGCGAAGGCGATGACCGTCAGCAGGATCACCTGGAGCACCTCGGTGACCAGCACCGCGACCGTCTTCGCGGTCATCAGCCCCCAGCGCGGCAGCGGCGAGGAGGCCAGCCGCTTCAGCACGCCGTAGCGGCGCTCGAACCCGGTGGCGATGGCCTGCCCGGTGAACGCGGTGGACATCACGGCGAGCGCCAGGATGCCGGGCGCGAGGAAGTCCACCGCCTTGCCGGACCCGGTGTCCACGATGTCCACCGAGCTGAACAGCACCAGCAGCAGCGTCGGGATCACCACGGTCAGCAGCAGCTGCTCGCCGTTGCGCAGCAGCATCCGCGTCTCCAGCGCGGCCTGCGCGGCGATCATGCGGGGGAGCGGCGCCGCTCCGGGCCTCGGGGCGTACGTGCCCGGCGCGGTCGTCATGAGCGCAGCTCCTTGCCGGTCAGTTCCAGGAAGACGTCTTCGAGGGTGTGCCGCTCGACCGAGATCCGGTCCGGCATCACTCCATGCTGTGCGCACCAGGAGGTCACCGTGGCGAGCAGCTGCGGGTCTATCTTGCCGGTCACCCGGTAGCCGCCCGGTGTCAGCTCGTCGGCCGTGCAGTCGGCCGGGAGCGCCTTGAGCAGCGAGGCGACGTCCAGTCCGGGGCGCCCGCTGAAGCGCAGGGTGTTCTCGGCGCCGTCCCGGCACAGCTCCTCGGGCGAGCCCTGGGCGATGACCCGGCCGCCGTCGATGATCGCCACGTCGTCGGCGAGCTGCTCGGCCTCGTCCATGTGGTGGGTGGTGAGGATCACCGAGACGCCGTCGGCGCGCAGGTCCCGGACGAGGTCCCAGGTGGCGCGGCGGGCCTGCGGGTCCAGGCCCGCGGTCGGCTCGTCCAGGAAGACCAGCTCGGGGCGGCCCACGACCGCCATGGCGAGCGCGAGGCGCTGCTGCTGGCCGCCGGACAGGCGCCGGTAGGAGGTCCGGCCGCAGGAGCCGAGCCCGAGGCGCTCGATCAGGGCGTCCACGTCGAGCGGGTGCGCGTGCAGCTTGGCGACATGGCGCAGCATCTCGTCGGCGCGGGCGCCGGAGTAGACGCCGCCGGACTGGAGCATCACCCCGACCCGGGGACGCAGGGCGGCGGAGTCCCGCACCGGGTCGAGGCCCAGGACGCGCACCGTGCCGGAGTCCGGCCTCCGGTACCCCTCGCAGGTCTCGACCGTGGTCGTCTTACCGGCGCCGTTGGGACCGAGTACGGCGGTCACGCCCGGCCGGGCCTCCAGGTCGAGGCCGTCCACCGCGGTCTTCTGGCCGTACCGCTTCACCAGGGCCTGGACCTGGACCACGGGCTCACTTCGCATGGGTCCAGAGTCTAGGGAGGCGTGGCGGGGCTCAGGCGCGGGGGTGCTGCAAATCGGCCTCGCGGGGCCGGTGCAGCGGGAGCCACCGCTCGGCGTAGGCCACCGCGTCCGCGACCGGGAACAGCCGGGCCTCGGCCGCGCCGACCCGGCCCCGCAGCACCGGGCGGTCCCGCTCGAAGTCATGGCCCAGCTCGTCGAAGCGGTCGGAGGTGATGGACACCTCCGTCACCGTCTCCCAGCCGCCGGGGCCGGGCCGTCCGACCGCCACCAGCGGCGCGGGTATCCGGTATTCGGCCAGGTGGAAGCTGGTGCAGGCGGCGTAGCCCGCGCCGAGCAGCAGCACCCGGGCGCCGAGCCGCTCCAGCCGGGCCAGCGGGCTGCGCTCACCCAGGCGGCAGTCCAGGGCGTGGGCCTCGGTGATCTCGGCGGCGCGCGGGCCGAGCGCGGCGAAGGAGGTGTGCGGGTGGGCGCTGCGCCGGGCGCCGGGCCAGGTGCGGACGGTCTCCGGGATCACGCCGACCCCGCGTGAGGGGGTGGTCCGGGGGTCGTAGCGGGGCATGGTGGCCCGTACCGTCTCCCACCACTCGGGCGGCACCGGGGGCGCGTGCCACAGCTCGGGGTCGGAGAGGTCGGCGGACTGGGTGGGGACCACCAGGGTGCCGTCCGGCCCGAGGGCGTCGAGGAGCCCTTGGACGACGGCGACGGCGCCGCCGTTCACCCAGCCGAGGGAACTCAGCGAGGAGTGCGCGAGGATTGTTTCGCCGGGCTTGACACCGAGGTGATCGAGCTGCTCGGCGAGGGTTTCGCGGGTGATCAGGGGGCCGTTCGGGACGGGGGTCGGCATGGCGCGGAGTCTGCCCGGCGGGGGCCCCGGGCGCCAGCGGTTTTGCCTGGTGAGAGGGTCCGCGGTGATCGCCCGGGAGATCGTTTCCGCAGGTCAGGTTAGGTGGACCTAAGTGACGCAGGGCACCGTCGGCGGACCCCGGCCCGGCTTGTCAGGCTCCGAGGAATTACGCAACAATAGCGTTGTGAAAAACGTCGGCGAGGCTCGGGAGACCCCCATGGGCACCCACGAGGAGCTTGCGACCGGTGAGCGTTCGACGCGCAACCGGGTCGCGCGGTCCATCCTGGACCACGGACCCTCGACCGTCGCCGAACTGGCCGGCCGGCTCGGTCTGACCCAGGCCGCCGTACGACGGCATCTGGACGCGCTGGCCGCCGACGACATCGTGCAGGCCCGCGAGCAGCGGGTGTACGGCGCCCGCACGCGCGGCCGCCCCGCCAAGGTCTTCGCCCTGACCGCCTGCGGCCGGGACGCCTTCGACCAGTCCTACGACCAGCTCGCCGTCGACGCCCTGCGCTGGATCGCCGAGCGCGAGGGCGGGGACGAGGCCGTCACGGCCTTCGCCCGCGCCCGCATCGCCGCCCAGGCCGACACCTACCGCGCGGCCGTCGAGGGAGTCGAACCCGACCGCCGCGCCGAGGCCCTCGCCAGGGCCTTGACCGCGGACGGGTACGCTGCTACGGCACGCAGTGCCCCCCTCCCGCAACAGGGCGAGCAGCTGTGCCAGCACCACTGTCCGGTCGCCCACGTCGCCGAGCGGTTCCCCCAGCTGTGCGAGGCGGAGACGGAGTTCTTCGCCGAACTGCTGGGAACCCACGTCCAGCGACTGGCGACCATCGCCCACGGCGACGGCGTCTGTACGACGTTCATCCCCAAGATTTCCAAGACTGACAAGACCGACAAGTCCGATCAGAGCCACCACGCAAGCACGGCCGGGAGGAACCCCGCATGACGCTCCCCACGGAGACTGCCCACCCCGAACTCGAGGGTCTGGGCAAGTACGAATACGGCTGGGCCGACTCCGACGTAGCCGGCGCCTCGGCCAAGCGCGGCCTGAGCGAGGCCGTCGTCCGCGACATCTCGGACAAGAAGTCCGAGCCGGAGTGGATGACCAAGCTCCGCCTCAAGGGCCTGAAGCTGTTCGAGAAGAAGCCCATGCCCAACTGGGGCTCGGACCTGTCGGGCATCGACTTCGACAACATCAAGTACTTCGTGCGTTCCACGGAGAAGCAGGCGGAGTCCTGGGAGGACCTGCCCGAGGACATCAAGAACACCTACGACAAGCTGGGCATCCCCGAGGCCGAGAAGCAGCGCCTCGTCGCCGGTGTCGCCGCCCAGTACGAGTCGGAGGTCGTCTACCACCAGATCCGTGAGGACCTGGAGGAGCAGGGCGTCATCTTCCTCGACACCGACACCGCCCTGAAGGAGCACCCCGAGCTCTTCAAGGAGTACTTCGGCACGGTCATCCCGGTCGGCGACAACAAGTTCGCGTCGCTGAACACGGCCGTGTGGTCCGGCGGCTCCTTCATCTACGTGCCGAAGGGCGTGCACGTGGAGATCCCGCTCCAGGCCTACTTCCGGATCAACACCGAGAACATGGGCCAGTTCGAGCGGACGCTGATCATCGTCGACGAGGACGCCTACGTCCACTACGTCGAGGGCTGCACCGCGCCGATCTACAAGTCGGACTCGCTGCACTCCGCGGTCGTCGAGATCATCGTCAAGAAGGGCGCCCGCTGCCGTTACACGACCATCCAGAACTGGTCGAACAACGTCTACAACCTGGTCACCAAGCGCGCCGTCGCCTACGAGGGCGCCACCATGGAGTGGGTCGACGGCAACATCGGCTCCAAGGTGACCATGAAGTACCCGGCCGTCTACCTGATGGGCGAGCACGCCAAGGGCGAGACCCTCTCCATCGCCTTCGCGGGCGAGGGCCAGCACCAGGACGCGGGCGCCAAGATGGTCCACATGGCGCCGAACACGTCGTCCAACATCGTCTCCAAGTCGGTGGCGCGCGGCGGCGGCCGTACCTCCTACCGCGGTCTCATCGAGATCGGCGAGGGCGCGGCCGGATCGAAGTCCAACGTGCTGTGCGACGCGCTGCTCGTCGACACGATCTCCCGCTCCGACACCTACCCCTACGTCGACGTCCGCGAGGACGACGTCTCCATGGGGCACGAGGCGACCGTCTCCAAGGTCTCCGAGGACCAGCTCTTCTACCTGATGAGCCGCGGTCTCTCCGAGGACGAGGCGATGGCGATGATCGTGCGCGGCTTCGTCGAGCCCATCGCCAAGGAGCTGCCCATGGAGTACGCCCTGGAGCTCAACCGGCTGATCGAGCTGCAGATGGAGGGCGCGGTCGGCTGACCCGCCGCCCCGCACCCCGTCAAGCCACATACGCAAAGGAAAGCGAGCACTACGACAGCCATGGCTGAGGCTCAGAACATCCCCGTGGGTTCGACCACCTCGGGCTCGATCGCGGTCGCCGCCGAGTCGACCGTCGCCACGCGCATGAGCGCGCCCCCCTCCTTCGACGTCGCGGACTTCCCTGTCCCGCACGGCCGTGAGGAGGAGTGGCGGTTCACCCCGCTGGAGCGCCTGCGCGGCCTGCACGACGGCACCGCGGTCGCCAGCGAGGGCCTGAAGGTCGCCATCGAGGCCCCCGAGGGCGTCATTGTCGAGAACGTCGGCCGTGACGACGCCCGGCTCGGCAAGGCCGGCACCCCGGTCGACCGTGTCGCCGCCCAGGCATACTCCGCCTTCGAGCAGGCGTCGGTCGTCACCGTGCCCAAGGAGACCGTCCTCACCGAGCCGATCCGCATCGCGGTGCACGGCGAGGGCGGCACCGCCTACGGCCACCAGGTGATCGAGCTGGGCGCCTTCGCCGAGGCCCTCGTCGTCATCGACCACACCGGTGACGCCGTGCTCGCCGCCAACGTCGACTACGTGCTCGGCGACGGCGCCAAGCTGACCGTCGTCTCCGTCCAGGACTGGGACGACAAGGCCGTGCACGTGGCCCAGCACAACGCCCTCGTCGGCCGCGACGCCTCCTTCAAGTCCGTGGTCGTCACCTTCGGCGGCGACGTCGTCCGCCTGCACCCGCGCGTCACCTACGCGGGCCCCGGCGGCGAGGCCGAGCTGTTCGGCCTGTACTTCACCGACGCCGGGCAGCACCAGGAGCACCGCCTCCTGGTCGACCACAACACCCCGCACTGCAAGTCCCACGTCGTGTACAAGGGCGCGCTGCAGGGCGAGGGCGCGCACGCGGTCTGGATCGGTGACGTGCTCATCGAGGCCAAGGCCGAGGGCACCGACACCTACGAGATGAACCGCAACCTGGTCCTCACCGACGGCTCGCGCGTCGACTCGGTCCCCAACCTGGAGATCGAGACCGGCGAGATCGTCGGCGCGGGCCACGCCTCCACCACCGGCCGCTTCGACGACGAGCAGCTCTTCTACCTGATGGCCCGCGGCATCCCGGAGTACGAGGCCCGCCGTCTCGTGGTCCGCGGCTTCTTCGCCGAGCTGGTCCAGCAGATCGGTCTCCCCGACATCGAGGAGCGCCTGCTCGTCAGGATCGAGGAGGAGCTGGAGGCCGCGGTCGCATGACGACGACCTTCCAGCGCGCCTGCGGACTGAGCGAACTGTCGGAGGACACCCCCAAGCGGGTGGAACTCGACGGCACGCCGGTCTCGGTCGTGAAGACCGAGGGCGAGGTGTACGCGATCTACGACATCTGCTCGCACGCGAACGTCTCCCTCTCCGAGGGCGAAGTGGAGGACGGGCAGATCGAGTGCTGGCTGCACGGCTCCTGCTTCGACCTCCGCAGCGGCAAGCCGTCCGGCCCGCCCGCGACGCGCCCCGTCCCCGTATACCCCGTAAAGATCGAAGGGGACGACGTACTCGTCTCCCTCACCCAGGAGTCCTGAGGCACCCATGGCAACGCTTGAAATCCGAGACCTGCACGTCACCGTCGAGGCCGACAACGCCACGAAGGAGATCCTCAAGGGCGTCGACCTCACCGTGAAGCAGGGCGAGACGCACGCCATCATGGGCCCCAACGGCTCCGGCAAGTCGACCCTCGCCTACTCGCTCGCGGGTCACCCGAAGTACACGATCACCAGCGGCACCGTCACCCTCGACGGCGAGGACGTCCTCGCCATGTCGGTCGACGAGCGCGCCCGCGCCGGCCTGTTCCTCGCCATGCAGTACCCGGTCGAGGTCCCCGGCGTCTCCGTCTCCAACTTCCTGCGCACCTCCGCCACCGCCATCCGCGGCGAGGCCCCCAAGCTGCGCACCTGGGTGAAGGAGGTCAAGGAGAACATGGAGCGGCTCCACATGGACCCCTCCTTCGCCGAGCGCAACGTCAACGAGGGCTTCTCCGGCGGTGAGAAGAAGCGCCACGAGATCCTCCAGCTCGAACTGCTCAAGCCGCAGGTCGCCATCCTCGACGAGACCGACTCCGGCCTCGACGTGGACGCCCTGCGCATCGTCTCCGAGGGCGTCAACCGCGTCCGCGAGACCGGCGAGACCGGCACCCTGCTGATCACGCACTACACGCGCATCCTGCGCTACATCAAGCCGGACTTCGTCCACGTGTTCTCCGGCGGCCGCATCGTCGAGTCCGGCGGCCCCGAGCTGGCCGACAAGCTGGAGAACGAGGGCTACGAGGCATACACGAAGGGTGGCGTATCCGCGTGACAGAGCTGCCGGGCCTCCTCGACACCGAGGCGATCCGCAAGGACTTCCCCATCCTGGACCGACAGGTCCACGACGGCCGGAAGCTCGTGTACCTGGACAACGCGGCGACCTCGCAGAAGCCGCGCCAGGTGCTGGACGCCCTGAGCGAGTACTACGAGCGCTACAACGCCAACGTCCACCGCGGCGTGCACGTCCTCGCGGAGGAGGCCACGGCGCTGTACGAGGGCGCGCGTGACAAGGTCGCCGACTTCATCAACGCGCCCAGCCGCGACGAGGTGATCTTCACCAAGAACGCCTCCGAGTCGCTCAACCTCGTGGCCAACATGCTCGGCTGGGCCGACGAGCCCTACCGGGTCGACCACGAGACCGAGATCGTCATCACGGAGATGGAGCACCACTCCAACATCGTGCCGTGGCAGCTGCTCGCGCAGCGCACCGGCGCGAAGCTGAAGTGGTTCGGCCTCACCGACGACGGCCGCCTCGACCTGTCCAACATCGACGAGATCATCACCGAGAAGACGAAGATCGTCTCCTTCGTGCTGGTCTCCAACATCCTGGGCACGGTCAACCCGGTCGAGGCGATCGTGCGCCGCGCCCAGGAGGTCGGCGCGCTGGTCTGCGTCGACGCCTCGCAGGCCGCTCCGCACATGCCGCTGGACGTACAGGCGCTCGGCGCCGACTTCGTGGCCTTCACCGGCCACAAGATGTGCGGCCCGACCGGCATCGGGGTGCTCTGGGGCCGCCAGGAACTCCTGGAGGACCTGCCCCCGTTCCTCGGCGGCGGCGAGATGATCGAGACGGTGTCGATGCACTCCTCGACCTACGCGCCCGCCCCGCACAAGTTCGAGGCGGGCACCCCGCCGATCGCCCAGGCGGTCGGACTCGGCGCGGCCATCGACTACCTGAACTCGATCGGCATGGACAAGATCCTCGCCCATGAGCACGCGCTCACCGAGTACGCGGTGAAGCGGCTGGGCGAGGTCCCCGACCTGCGCATCATCGGCCCCTCCACGTCCGAGGACCGCGGTGCGGCGATCTCCTTCGCGCTCGGCGACATCCACCCGCACGACGTGGGCCAGGTCCTCGACGAGCAGGGCATCGCCGTCCGCGTCGGCCACCACTGCGCGCGGCCCGTCTGCCTGCGGTACGGAATTCCGGCGACCACCCGGGCGTCGTTCTACCTGTACTCCACGCCCGGCGAGATCGACGCACTGGTCGAGGGGCTGGAGCACGTACGGAACTTCTTCGGCTGAGAGGCGTGGGCTGACACCGTGAAGCTGGACTCGATGTACCAGGAAGTCATCCTGGACCACTACAAGAACCCGCACGGGCGTGGTCTGAGGGACGGCGACGCCGAGGTGCACCACGTGAACCCGACGTGCGGCGACGAGATCACCCTCCGGGTGAAGTACGACGGGAGCAAGATCGCGGACGTCTCGTACGAGGGCCAGGGCTGTTCCATCAGCCAGGCCTCGGCGTCCGTGCTGAACGAACTGCTGGTGGGCAAGGACCTGCCCGAGGCGCAGAAGATCCAGGAGACCTTCCTGGAGCTGATGCAGTCCAAGGGCCGGATCGAGCCCGACGACGCGATGGAGGAGGTGCTGGAGGACGCGGTCGCGTTCGCCGGTGTCTCCAAGTACCCCGCGCGGGTCAAGTGCGCCCTCCTGAGCTGGATGGCGTGGAAGGACGCGACGGCCCAGGCCCTGGGCGAGGCCGGCGCGGACGCCGAAAGGAAGACGGCATGACCGACACCGCTGAGATGAAACCGGTCTCGGAGGAAGAACTCCGCGAGGCCCTGATGGACGTCGTCGACCCCGAGCTGGGCATCGACGTCGTCAACCTCGGTCTGATCTACGGCATTCACGTCGACGACGCGAACATCGCCACGATCGACATGACCCTGACCTCCGCGGCCTGCCCGCTGACGGACGTCATCGAGGACCAGGCCAAGTCCGTCACCGACGGCCTGGTCAACGAGCTCCGCATCAACTGGGTCTGGATGCCCCCGTGGGGCCCGGACAAGATCACCGACGACGGCCGCGAGCAGCTGCGGGCGCTGGGGTTCAACGTCTGAGGCTTGGTTTTCTGCATGAGGCGGCGGTGCCCTCGGGCATCGCCGTCTTCGTGTACCCGGCGCGCCGCACCGGTTAGGCCCGCTACCCGCTTCCACGTTAGGTTTTCCGCATGACCGACACTGCAACCCGTACCACCGGCGCCGTCGCCGCTGGCCTCGCCACCCTCGCCGCCGACGGCACCGTTCTCGACACCTGGTTCCCGGCGCCCGAGCTGGTCGCCGAGCCGGGCCCGTCCGGCAGCGAGCGCCTCTCGGCCGACCGGGCCGCCGAATTCCTGGGCGACAACGCGGTCTCCGCGCTCGGCCCGGACGCCCGGCGGGGCGTCGAGGTGGTGGCGGTCCGTACGGTCATCGCCTCGCTGGACGAGAAGCCGCTCGACGCGCACGACGTCTACCTGCGCCTGCACCTGCTCTCGCACCGCCTGGTCAAGCCGCACGGCCAGAGCCTGGACGGCATCTTCGGCCACCTCGCCAACGTCGCCTGGACCTCGCTCGGCCCGGTCGCGGTGGACGACATCGAGAAGGTACGGCTGAACGCCCGCGCCGACGGCCTGCACCTCCAGGTCACCTCGATCGACAAGTTCCCCCGCATGACGGACTACGTCGCCCCCAAGGGCGTCCGCATCGCCGACGCCGACCGCGTCCGCCTCGGCGCGCACCTCGCCGAGGGCACCACGGTCATGCACGAGGGCTTCGTCAACTTCAACGCGGGCACCCTCGGCACCTCCATGGTCGAGGGCCGCATCTCCGCGGGCGTCGTCGTCGGCGACGGCTCCGACATCGGCGGCGGCGCCTCCACCATGGGCACCCTCTCCGGCGGCGGCAACGTCATCATCGCCATCGGCGAGCGGTGCCTGGTCGGCGCGGAAGCCGGCGTCGGCATCGCCCTGGGCGACGAGTGCGTGGTCGAAGCGGGCCTCTACGTCACGGCAGGCACCCGCGTGACGATGCCCGACGGCCAGATCGTGAAGGCCCGCGACCTCTCGGGCGCCTCCAACATCCTGTTCCGCCGGAACTCGGTGACGGGGGCGGTGGAGGCTCGGCCCAACAATGCTGTGTGGGGCGGGTTGAACGACATTCTGCACAGCCACAACTGAGCGTCGTCGGCCGTGACTTGCGGCCGCCTGCCGGATCAACGCTCTGAACTGCGGCGTAGCTGTCGCCAGTTGTCAGCGCTGGTCACCAACGAGCGCCCTTCCAACGCCCCATGGCGGCCCGGGAGGGCGCTCGTGCGTTGAGGGAGACAGCCGCCTTGTAAGTTCCCTGATCTCTTCCGGATAAGGCATGGGACACAGCGACATCCTTCCCACCCGCCCCACAAGGCACGCCAGTTCAGGTGTCACCCGATCGTGCGGCAGACCCGTAGGTGACTCAGAGGCAATTCATAGGTTACGAGTTGGCAAAGTTGACTTGCGTGCACCCTTCCCTTATTGAACGCTTAAGCTTCACGAACGAGGGGGAATTGTGAAGATCGCTGTGCGCCCCTTGCGCACGTCTGGGTAGGGGACCTGGACGGGTCGTTGATCCAGCGGTGACTCAAGAGGAACGCCGACCGCATCTCAGGGGGCAATGCGCCTCCGCGTCGCAATCCACTGCAGTACCCGACGCCGCGGCTGCCTGATTCAGGAACAGGTCGCCGCACTTCAGGGGCGTTGCTTTCCGGTCCGCATATGCGCGAGCCGGATCAAGGGGAGGGGAACCACCATGCACATTTGCGTGCTCGGGCAGGGCTATGTCGGCCTGCCTCTGGCCCTGCAGGCCGCCGAGGCCGGCCACATCGTGACTGGCTATGAACCGGACCAACACCGCTGCGAGAGCCTGGCCGCCGGCTCGTCCTACATCGAGGACATCGACTCGATCCGTCTGCAAGACGTGCTGAGATCGGGGGCCTACACCCCGAGCTCGGATTCGAAGAAGCTCAAGGGTTTCGACGTCGCGGTCATCACGGTGCCGACACCGCTCACCGACCGTACCCCTGACCTCAGCTGTGTGCGCGAGGCCGGCCGCACCCTGGCCGCATGGCTGGAGCCTGGTGCCACAGTGGTCTTGGAGTCGACCACACACCCCGGGACCACCCGCGACGTGCTCGTCCCGCTGTTGGAGGAGGGCTCCGGCCTTGTGGCAGGCCAAGACTTCCATGTCGGGTTCAGCCCCGAGCGGATCGACCCGGGTAACGCCGAGTGGAGGCTGGAGAACACGCCCAAGATCGTGGCTGGTCTCACCGACGCTTGCCTGGAGCGCGTGAAGGCGTTCTACGACTCCGTCACCGAGGTCACGGTGCCGGCCTCCGGTCTGGAAGAGGCCGAACTGGCCAAGGTGTTCGAGAACACCTATCGGCACGTCAATATCGCCCTGGTCAACGAGCTTTCTCGGATGGCGCACATACTCGGCGTCGACGTGTGGAACACCCTCGACCTGGCTGCGACCAAGCCGTTCGGCTTCACGAAATTCCTGCCTGGTCCCGGAGTTGGCGGACATTGCCTGCCCATCGACCCGGTCTACCTCAGCCACCACGTCAAGTCCCAGCACGGGCAGACCTTCCGGCTCATCGAACTGGCTCAGGACATCAACGAAAGCCAGCCCGATTACGTCGTGCGCCGCTTGCAGGACTCCCTCAGTCGCCGCTTCCGCCGCAGCATCCATGGCGCCCGCATTCTCGCCCTCGGCGCCGCCTACAAGCCCGGTACCGCTGACGCCCGCCAGTCGCCGGCCGTGCAGGTCATCGACCGGCTGCGTGCCATGGGAGCGGACGTCACCGTGATCGATCCCTACCTGCGGGATGGCGGCCACCAAGGCGTCCCCTTCGCCGCAGAAGGAAGCAACCTCAGCGTGGCCGACTACGACGCTGTGGTCGTGCTCACGCCCCACGGCGAGTTCGACCTGGACCAGCTTGCCGCCGAGGCGGCATACGTCCTCGACACCCGGGGTGTCATGCCGGCCGCCGACCACATCGAGCGGCTGTAGAAGCCCGTCGCCCAGCCGGGTGTGCGTGCTGGGCATCAGGGGCGGCATGCCCCTGGCATCTCGTATCGAAAGGCTCTGAGAGCCACGGGAGGGGAAGCATGGGATACGACGAAGGGGCGCTCGCCAGAACTGGCGTCGGTGCGATCACGCTCTTCGGGACGACGATCACTCTCGGATGGATCGTCACGGCTGTGGTCGCGTCCGTCCTCATCGGCGCGTTCGCGTACCGCTGGGGCACCCGCGGCCGCAGGATGCAGGGCTGAGGGCATGGGGAGCCACCGCAAGCACTCCTGGGCCGTCGAGGGGCGCTCCAGGGCGCAGGTGATGTTGTCTGTGGCCGCTGTCGTGGCGGCCACGGCCTGGACCCTCGTCTACCACTTCGTGTGGAGCGCCCAGTCCTGGGATGCCGTGCTGGTCTTCTACTGCGCGGTGACGGTGGTTCTCCTGTACTCGCTGGGAGCGGCCGCGAAGGGGCGTAGTTTCACCCACCTTCCGGTCGCCTCCGGGCGGGTCTTGGCCATCGTGCCGGCCTACAACGAGCCGCAGGAAGCCCTCTACGCCACCGTGTGGGGCCTGATCGACCAGGTGCGGCCCCCTGAGCAGATCCACGTGATCGACGACGGATCTCGCGAGCCGGTGGTGCCGTTCAGTCACCCGCTGGTGACCTGGCACCGGCAGGACAACGCGGGCAAGCGTGAAGCCCAGGTCAACGTGCTGCGACAGGTGGATCCGGAGTCCTACGACTTCATCCTCACCGTGGACTCGGACTCCGTGCTGCACGAGAACGCGTTGTGGCACTGCATGAAGGCCATGTCGGACTTGCGAGTCCAGGCGGCCACCGGGCTGACCTTGGTCCGCAACCGGACCGCCAACCTGCTCACCCGCGTCATCGACGTGGAGATCGTGACGTGGTGCCTGGTCACGCGGATGGCGCGGTCCCAGCTCGGTGCTGTGGCGCCCACCTCGGGCATTCTCGGCCTGTATCGCAAGGAGTTCGTGCTGGCCAACCTGGAGGACTACGTGACCTCCGGCACGGCCGGCGACGACCGTCGCCTGACGCACTACGCGCTCCAGCACGGCCAGGTCGTCGCGGTGAACGAGGCATGGGTGTACAGCGCGATGCCTGAGGACTTGAGCGAGTTGTGGACCCAGCGGGTGCGGTGGTTCAAGTCGTACTGGAAGTACGTGGGATGGGAGCTGACAAACTTCTCGGCGGCCCCGCTGTTCTTCCGGTTGTACGGCCTGGTGGTCACCGCGCTCTCGCCGGTGTTCTACGTCTGGGTTCTGTTCGTGATCCCGCACTACACGGGCAGCAAAGTGATGTTCCTGTACGGCTTGGGCTACTGGGTCATCCTGACCTACGCCCAGACGGGCATGTACGCCGCGCTGCGGCCCGAGCTCGGCGCCCGGCGAAAGCTCCTCGCGTGGCTCCTGCTGACGCCGCTGGTGTCGCTGGTGAACCTGCTGCTGATCAAGCCCGCGATGTACTGGGCGCTGACTCAGGCCCGGACAACGCACTGGGGCACGCGAAAGATGGCAGAGTCCGAGGACGCGGTGCCCGCGTGAAAACCGTTCCCTAATCTCCGTTGACGCCAATCCCGTCCAACAGCCACCCCAGATACCGCTCGATCTCCCGCGCCTCCCCGCCCCCCAGCTCCGCCGCCGTAGCCACCCCGTGGGTCAGGCGGAGGAGGTCTGTGGGGGTGAGGTCGGGGCGGAGGGTGCCTTCTGATTGGGCGGCTGTCAGGAGGATCGTTGCCGTGGACTTCACCAGCGTGCCGCAGGTGGTCAGGGGGGTGTCGGTTGCGGCTGTGCCCAGGAGGGACTTGAGGCCCCGGACCTGGATCGTCGCCACGCACAACTCGTGCAGCCATGCCGTCAGGGCCTCACCTGGGGGCAACATGCGTGACAATTCCTCGCCCCGCTCGCCCAGTGCCTCGATCCGCGCCGCGTACGCCGCCTCCAGCAGCGCCCGCCGCGTCGGGAAGTGGCGGTACAGCGTGCCCGAGCCGACCCCGGCCCGTTTCGCGATGTCGTCCAGGGAGGCGCCCTCGCCGTGTTCGGCGAAAGCTGAGGCGGCGGCGTTCAGGAGGCGGGCGTGGTTGCGTCGGGCGTCTGCCCGCATGGGCTGTGCTTTCTGTCGGGCGGGGGTGCGTGCCCGCAGAGTTTAGCCGCGGCGTTGCCGCTTCCATGGGCCCGTGATCGCCAGCATGATGCCGGGTTCCTGGATGTTGGCGAAGAGGGTGTGGCCGTCGGGGGAGAAGGTGACGCCGGTGAACTCGCTGTAGGCGGGGGCGGAATCGCTGCCGATGTTCAGTTCGTTGCGGGCGATCGGGTACGTGCGGCCGGTGTCGGTCGCGCCGAAGAGGTGCTGTTCGCCCTCGCCGTCCTCGGCGATGATCAGGCCGCCGTAGGGGGAGACGGTGATGTTGTCCGGGCCGTCGAACCCAGCCCCGGTGCCCAACAGCACCTTCAGGGTCAGGGTGCGGCGGCGGGGGTCGTAGAACCAGACCTGGCCGTCGTGCTGGACCGGGCTCTCCTCGCGGGCGTAGGACGAGACGACGTAGACCCCGCCGTCGCCCCACCACATCCCCTCCAGCTTGCGGGCCCGCGTCACCTGGCCGTCGGTGAACTGCTTGCGGACCGGGACCGTGCGCGCGTCACGGTCGGGGACGTCGACCCAGTCCACGCCGTACACCGTGCCGGTGCGGGTCGCGCGGGAGAGGTCGTCCACGAAGCGGCCGGCGGAGTCGAAGCAGCGGAACGCCTGGAGGAGGCCCGCGTCGTCCGCGAGGGTGCGCAGTCGGCCCCGGCCGTGGTGGAAGCCCTGCGGCGGGGTCCAGCGGTAGAAGAGGCCGTTGGGGCCGGAGGCGTCCTCGGTGAGGAAGAGGTGGCCCCGCTTCGGGTCGGTCACCACCGCCTCGTGGGCGTAACGGCCCAGTGCCTTCAGGGGCTTCGGAGAATGGTTTGCCCGGCTGTCCGCGGGGTCGACCTCGAAGACGTAGCCGTGGTCCTTGGTCATGCCGTCCTGCCCGGCCCGGTCCTCGGTCTCCTCGCAGGTCAGCCAGGTGCCCCAAGGCGTGCTGCCGCCCGCGCAGTTGGTCGACGTACCGGCGATGCCCACCCACTCGGCGACCTGGTCCCGGCGGACCTCCACCACCGTGCAGCCACCCGAGGCCGCCGGGTCGTACACCAGGCCCTCGGTCAGCGGCACCGGGTGCGCCCAGCTGGCGCGCGGGCCCTTCAGCTCATGGTTGTTGACCAGGAGCACGGAACCGCGCGGGCCCGCGAACGCCGCCGTGCCGTCGTGGTTCGACGGGGTCGACTCGCCCGACTCCAGGCGGGTACGGCCGCTGTACGTCACCACGCGGTACGAGAAGCCCGCCGGGAGCGCGAGGATGCCGTCCGGGTCGGAGATCAGCGGGCCGTAGCCGATGCCGGGGTGGCCGTGCGCGTCCTCCGCGCCGTCGAGGTCCGTGGCGGCGAGGGCCTGCGGGGCGGTGGCGAGGGCGCCGACGCTGCCCGCGAGCACGACCCCGGCACCGGTGACCGCCGTCGTCCTGGCGAAGTCCCTGCGGGTGAGTGACATGGTGTCTCCTGTGACGGTCGGGATGCCCGTGGCGGAGGGCGAGGGTGGCGCGGCCTCGTTCGGCCGACACGCTCCCGCCCCCCGCTGAACGGCAGTTGAACACCGCACCGCGCTCAGGACACCGCTGCCGTACACCCGTGGGACTCAGTTCCCCTGCTGCTGCGACCTCGCCTTGAACGCGGCCTTCCGCGCCTCCTTGGCCACCCGCTTGTCCGGGTGCAGCCGCCCCATCGCCTCCAGCACGTCCGGGGTCGCCGGGTGCTCCACCCGCCAGGCGGCCGAGAAGAACCCGCTGTGCTGCTCGGCCAGCCCCTCCACCAGCGCCTGCAGCTCCTCGGAGTTGCCCTCCGCCTGGAGCTGCGCGGCGATCGTGTCGACGGTCAGCCAGAACACCAGGTCCTGCGAGGGCGGGGGCACGTCCGGCGCGCCCCGCTCGCTCAGCCAGACCCGGGCCAGACCGCCCAGCTCGGGGTCGTCCAGCACCTCCCGCAGCGCGGGCTCGGCCACCATGCCGACCAGGGACAGCGCCTGCTGGCAGCGCAGCCGACGCAGCGGCGCCCCGGCGTCCGCACCCCGCGCCGCCGCCAGCAACTCCCGCGCGGCGGCGAGGGGTTCGCGCTCCCCGAGCCACTGCTCGGTCTCGGCGCGCGCGGCGAACTCCCCGTACGACGCGGTGCCGTCGAGCAGCGCGTCCGCGCCCTTGTCGGCCAGCTCGCCCACGGCCGGGGCCTCGAACCCGGCCTCCAGCAGCCGCGCGCGCAGGCCGTACAGGCCGAGCGGGGTGAGCCGGACCATGCCGTAGCGGGCGATGTCGTCCTCGTCGACCGGCTCGGCGGGCTCCTCCTCCGCGCCTGCCATCAGCTCCTCGTCCACCGGCTGGTACTCCACCAGGCCGATCGGCTCCAGCATCCGGAACTGGTCGTCCAGCTTCATCATCGTGTCGGAGATCTGCTCCAGCACGTCGTTGCTGGGCTCGTCCAGGTCCTCGGGGACGATGACGGAGGCGGCCAGCGCGGGCAGCGGCACCGGGCTCTCGTCGGGGCCGTCCTCGCCGACGGTCAGCAGATAGAGGTTGCCGAGCACGCCGTCGAGCAGTTCCGCCTCGCCCTCGGGGTCCCAGTCGAGTGACGAGAAATCGATCTCGCCGCCCTCTTCCAGGGCCGCGGCCAGCCCGTCCAGGTCGGGCACCCCGGCGTCCGCGACGACCGTGTCCAGCGCGGCGAGCCAGAGCGTCAGCACGTCGTGCGGGGCGCCGGTCAGCAGGGCCAGGTCGGCGCCGGGGGCCACGGTCCCGGCCTCCTCGTCGGTGATCTCGACCAGGCCGGTGTCCACCGCCACCCGCCATGCCTCGGCGGCGTACGCGACGGCGTCGTCCCCGGTCAGCGCGAGCAGCTCGGCCGCCGCGGGCAGCTGCTCCTCGACCAGGCTCCCGCCCGCGTCGACTCGGGTCTCCGGGCCCGCCCAGCGGGCGAGCCGGGCGGCTCGGGAGAGCAGCGGGGTGGACAGCGCGGCACGCGCCAGCTCCGCTTCGGGACGCAGCCGTACGGGCGGCAGGGGGGAGCTGTCTGACATCGGCTGGTTCTCCTCGGACCGGGAAAGCACTCAACCGCTCAGCCTAGACGGCTTTGGCCGCGGGTCGCCCGGTTCCGGCCCCGGCCACCCCTCGTACGTGGCCGAAACCTTGACAACTCCAGCCGCCAGGCAGGAGATTGACGCGCGTAGAGGTGGGGGGACAACTGTTCACTCGGCTCTACGCGTGTCACAGAGGGCGACGAGCCCCACACGCCTACGTGCATTCCCGTCCCGGCGTTCCGTCACGTTCCCGGAGGAATCCCCTTGCCGAGCAGGACTTCCGCGCGTCTCGCCGCGCTCACCGTCGCCGCCGTGTGCGGCGCCGCGTCCGCCGTCGTCGCCACCTCGCCCGCGCACGCCGACTCGGTGCGCGTCCATGACATCCAGGGCACCACCCGCCTCTCGCCGTACGCGGGCAAGCAGGTCGCCGACGTGCCCGGCGTCGTCACCGCCGTACGCACCTACGGTTCGTCCAAGGGCTTCTGGCTCCAGGACCCGAACCCGGACGCCGACCCGGCCACCAGTGAGGGCGTCTTCGTCTTCACCAGCTCCACGCCGAAGGCCGCGGTGGGCGACTCGGTCACCGTCACCGGCACCGTCTCGGAGTACGTGCCGGGCGGCACCGCCTCGGGCAACCAGTCGGTCACCGAGATCACCAAGCCCGTCGTCACCACCGTCTCCGCCGGCAACGCGGTCCCGGCGCCGGTCGTGATCACCAAGCGCGCGGTGCCGGAACGATACGCCCCGGCGGGTGACCCGGCCGCGAACAACTCCATCAACGCCCTGCCGCTCGCCCCCGCGACCTACGCCCTCGACTACTACGAGTCGCTGGAGGGTATGAACGTCCAGGTCAGCGACGCGCGCGTGGTCACCGGCACCGACCCGTACAGCGAGCTGTGGGTCACTGTGAAGCCGAAGGAGCACCGCACCGAGCGGGGCGGCACCCTGTACGGCTCCTACGACGCGCAGAACACCGGCCGCCTCCAGATCCAGTCCCTCGGCGCGACGGCGGACTTCCCGAAGGCGAACGTCGGCGACACCCTCGCCGGTACCACCACCGGCCCGCTGGACTTCAACCAGTTCGGCGGCTACACGCTGGTGGCGAGCGCCCTCGGCACGCTGGAGAGCGGCGGTCTGGAGCGGGAGACGACGCGCAAGCAGGCGTCCGGCGAGCTGGCGGTGGCGACGTACAACGTCGAGAACCTCGACCCGTCCGACGCCACCTTCGACGCGCACGCGTCCGCGATCGTGAACAACCTGCGCTCGCCCGACATCGTCTCCCTGGAGGAGATCCAGGACGACAACGGTGCCACCGACGACGGCACGGTCGGCGCGTCCGCGACGGTCAACAAGCTGATCGACGCCATCGTCGCGGCGGGCGGTCCGCGCTACGACTGGCGCTCCATCGACCCCGTCGACAAGCAGGACGGCGGTGAGCCGGGCGGCAACATCCGGCAGGTGTTCCTCTTCAACCCCGAGCGGGTGTCGTTCACCGACCGCGCGGGCGGCGACTCCACCACGGCGGTCGGCGTCGTCAAGGAGCACGGCAAGGCCCGCCTGACGGTGTCGCCCGGCCGGATCGACCCGGCGAACGCCGCCTGGGCCAACAGCCGCAAGCCGCTGGCCGGGGAGTTCGTCTTCCAGGGCCGGACGGTCTTCGTGATCGCCAACCACCTCAACTCCAAGGGCGGCGACCAGCCGTTGACCGGCCAGTATCAGCCGGTGGTCCGCAGCTCGGAGACGCAGCGACACGCGCAGGCGACGGAGGTCAACACCTTCGTGAAGTCCCTGCTGGGCGCCGAGAAGAACGCGGACGTCATCGCGCTCGGGGACATGAACGACTTCGAGTTCTCCGACACCGCGAAGATCCTGGAGGGTGACGGGCAGCTCTGGTCGGCGATCAAGTCGCTGCCGCGCAGCGAGCGTTACACCTACGACTACCAGGGCAACGCGCAGGTGCTCGACCAGATCCTGATCAGCAAGGCGATCCGGCGCGGGTCTTTCGACTACGACAGCGTGCACATCAACTCGGAGTTCCACGACCAGATCAGCGACCACGACCCGCAGGTGCTGCGCTTCCGCCCCTAACCTTTCAGGTCTGCTTATCTACACCTCGTAGCAGATTTAAGTGGAGCTTCACGGTCGTGGTGTCGAGACTACGACCATGAGGCAACGGAACGCACCCTTCGGCCGCACGCTCTGCGCGATGGTCACCCCGTTCACGTCGGCCGGCACGCTCGACGTGGACGGGGCGGCCCGCCTGGCCACCCGTCTCGTGGCCGGTGGCTGCGACGGGCTGGTCCTGAACGGCACCACGGGCGAGTCGCCCACCACCACGGACGCGGAGAAGCGCGAGCTGATCGCGGCGGTCCGCTCCGCGGTGGGCCCCGCCGTCCCGCTGGTCGCGGGCGTCGGCACGGCGGACACCCGCCACACCATCGAACTCACCCTCGCCGCCGAGAAGGCGGGCGCCGACGCGGCCCTCGTCGTCACCCCGTACTACAGCCGCCCCCAACAGGCCGCGATCGAGGCCCACTTCCGCCAGATCGCGGACGCGAGCGGCCTCCCCCTGATGCTGTACGACATCCCGGGCCGCACAGCCACCCGCATCGCCCCTGAGACGATAATCCGCCTGGCGGAACACCCGCACATCATCGCCGTGAAGGACTGCTCCTACGACTTTCTCGGCACCCAAAGGGTCCTCGCGGAAACCGACTTGGCGTACTACGCGGGCTGCGACGAACACATCCTCCCGCTGTACGCGGTAGGCGCCTCCGGCTGCGTGAGCACGATCGCCAATGTGGTGCCGGAGGAAGTGGCGGGAATCCTTGCGGCATTCGACGCGGAAGACACAGCGCTGGCCGCTGAACTCCAGTCCCGCGTCACCCCGTTGATCGAGGCGCTGATGGCCTCGGACCTCCCGGGCACGGTGACGGTGAAGGCCCTGCTCAACGCGCTGAACCTTCCAGCGGGCCCGGTACGGGCACCACTGCTGGCGGCGGAGGCCCGGACCACGGCGGACCTGCTGGCTCTTTACGAAGCCGGGGCACCGGTGACGGGACCCGGCCACGCGGCCTAGACCTCTGTCACAGCGCCTGTGCCCCCGGCTTCACCATGTTCCTGACCGTGCGGGCCTTCACGAAGTCGCCCAGGGCGGTCATGTCCCACTCGCCGGAGTACTGGCGGATCAACTTGGCCATCAGGACCCCCGTCTGCGGCTCCGCCGAGGTCAGGTCGAAGCGGGCCAGTTCTTCGTCGGTGGTGGGGTCGATGAGGCGGCAGTAGGCCTTGGCGACCTCGGTGAACTTCTGGCCGGAGAAGGAGTTCACGGTGAAGACCAGGCCGGTGACCTCCGGGGGGATGCGGCCGAGGTCGACCGTGATGACCTCGTCGTCGCCGCCGCCCTCGCCGGTGAGGTTGTCGCCGGAGTGCTTGATGGCGCCGTTGAGGATGGAGAGCTTGCCGAAGTAGCAGCTGTCGATGGCGTTGCGCTGGGGGCCGTAGGCGATGACCGAGGCGTCGAGGTCGATGTCCTTGCCGCGGTAGGCGGGCTCCCAGCCGAGGCCCATCTGGACGCGGGAGAGAAGGGGGGCGCCGCCCTTGACCAGGGAGACTGTCTGGTTCTTCTGGAGGTTCACCCGGCCCTTGTCCAAGTTGATCTTGCCCGCGCCCGGGGCCGGAGCCGGGGGTGTGGATACCGGCTGGGGCGGCTCCTCCACCGTCACTCCGAAGTCCGTGGCGATGCCCGCCAGGCCGTTCGCGTATCCCTGGCCGACCGCGCGGGCCTTCCACTGGCCGTTGCGCCGGTAGATCTCCACGACCACGAGGGCCGTCTCGGCGCCGAGGCCGGGCGGGGTGAAGGAGGCGACGACCGCGCCGCCGTCCGTGTCGCGGATCGTGGCCGTCGGCTCGATGCCCTGGAAGGTCTGGCCCGCCGCGTCCGGGCTCGCGGTGACGACGATCTTCTCGATGTCCGGCGGCACCGCGGCCGTGTCGACCACGATCGCGTCCGGCGCGGACCCGCCGCCCGAGCGGTAGGTCACGCCGGGCCCGGCCGGCTGGTTGTAGAAGATGAAGTCGTCGTCGGAGCGCACCTTGCCGTCGGCGGTGAGCAGCAGGCCCGACACGTCGAGCCGCACCGGTGCGGCCACGTCCACCGTCACACGGGCGGCCGGAAGCGGGACGTTGGAGCCAGGGGTCATAGCGGTCATGCCGGGTGAACGAACGACATCACTTTGCCGTTCCCTTACCCGGCGCCGAGACCCCCGTTCGGGTCAGGGCGCCGGGAGAGACACGGCTCAGGGGGTCACGACGATCTTGCGGCCGACGCCCGCCGCGAACTGCTCCAGCGCCTGCGGGTAGTTCTCCAGCGCGATCCGGTCGCTGATGAACACGTCCGGGTTCAGGACGCCGTTCGCGAACAGCTCCGCCGCCCGCTCGAAGCTGTGCAGCACCGCCATGGAGCCGGTGATGGTGATCTCCTGGTTGTAGATGCGGTACGGGTCGATCGTCACCCGCGTCGCGTAGTCGGCCACGCCGAACTGGAGGTAGGTGCCCGCCTTGGCCACCCGGCCCAGGCCGTCCTGGATCGCCGCCGCGTTGCCGGTCGCGTCGATCACGACCTCCCAGCCCTGCGGCCGGTCCAGCTCGTCCGCGTTCGCCGCCGAGCCCGAGACGCCGAGCAGCTTGGCCGTCTCCAGCCGGGCCGGGTTGATGTCGACCATGTCGACGCTCGCCGCTCCCGTGCGCTTGGCCAGCTCCAGCATCATCAGGCCCATGGTGCCGGACCCGTAGATCAGGACGTGCGCGCCGAGGCGGGAGTTGAGGATGTCGTAGCCGCGTACCGCGCAGGACAGCGGCTCGATGAGGGCCGCGTCCTGCGGGCGGACGTGCTCGGGGAGCTTCACGCAGTTGGCCACGGGCGCGACCGCGTACTGGGCGGCGCCACCGGCCGTGGTGACACCGATCGCGGCCCAGCGCTCGCACATGTTGTTGTGGCCGTCGCGGCAGAAGCGGCACTCGTAGCAGTACAGGGACGGGTCCACCGCGACCTGGTCGCCGACCGCGACCTCGGTGACCAGGCTGCCGATCCCGACGACCTGGCCCGCGAACTCGTGGCCCGGCACGATCGGCAGCTTGGGCGCGAACTCGCCCTGGAGGATGTGCAGATCGGTACCGCAGATCCCGCAGGCGGCGACCTCCACGACCACGTCGCGCGGACCCGGCGTCGGGTCGGGGACCTCGGTGACGACGGCGCGGCCCACGGACTCGATGACGGCGGCCTTCATTTCACGGCTCCCAACGACAGACCCTGGACCAGCTTGTCCTGGGCGGCGAACCCCGCGGCGAGTACCGGCAGGGAGATGACGAGCGACGCGGCGCACACCTTGGCCAGGAACAGGCCCTGGCTGGTGATGAAACTGGTCAGGAAGACCGGGGCGGTCTGCGCGACCACACCGGTCAGCACCCGGGCGAACATCAGCTCGTTCCAGCTGAAGATGAAGCAGATCAGGGCGGTCGCCGCGATGCCCGGAAGGGCGATCGGCGCCACCACGCGGCCCAGCACCGTGGGCAGCCGGGCCCCGTCGATCTGCGCCGCCTCGATGATCGCGACCGGTACCTCGGAAAGGAAGGACTGCATCATCCACACCGCGATCGGCAGGTTCATGGACGTGTAGAGCACGATCAGCGCCCAGATGTTGTCCAGCAGCCCGGTGTCCTTGGCGAACAGGTAGATCGGCAGCAGGCCCGCCACGGCCGGCAGCATCTTGGTGGACAGGAAGAAGAACAGGACGTCGGTCCACTTCTTCACCGGCCGGATGGACAGCGCGTACGCGGCGGGCAGCGCCAGCACCAGCGTCAGCACGGTGGACACCACGGACGCCATCGTCGAGTTGATCAGCGCGGGCCAGGGGCTCGCCCCGCCCGCCACGCCGAAGAAGTCGCGGTAGCTGTCCAGGGTGAGCGAGGCGGCGAGGGAGGGCGGGTTGGTCGCGGCGTCCGCCTCGGAGTGGAAGGACGTGAGCGTCATCCACAGCAGAGGCAGCACGAACAGCAGCCCGGCCAGCCAGGCGACCGCGGACAGGGCGGCGCCCTTGGCGCCGGGGCCGGAGCGGGTCCGGCGCGCGGGAGCGGTGACGGAGGTCGTCATGCGCGGGTGGCCTCCTCACGGAACAGGGACGACACGACGCGCAGGGCGAAGGTCGCGATGACGATCGAGCCGATGACGACGAGGACACCGGCGGCGGACGCCAGGCCGTTCTCGTGCGCCTGGTAGAAGGTCTGGTAGACGGTGTACGGCAGGTTCGCGGTGCCCAGGCCGCCGGAGGTGATGGTGAACACCGCGTCGAAGTTCTGCACGATGTAGATCGAACCGAGGAGCACGCCCAGTTCGAGGTAGCGGCGCAGATGCGGAAGGGTGATGTGGACGAACACCTGCCAGCCGTTCGCGCCGTCCATCCCCGCCGCCTCGATCAGCTGCGAGTCGCGGCTCTGCAGTCCGGCCAGCAGGATCAGCATCATGAACGGCGTCCACTGCCACACCAGCGAGGCGGCGACCGCCGCCAGCGGCATCTCGGAGATCCAGTCCGGCTGCGGCGCGCCGCTTCCGCCGAGCCAGTGCAGGACACCGTTGAAGAGGCCGTACTCGGGATTGAACAGCACGTGCTTCCACAGCAGGGCGGACGCGACCGGCACCAGCAGGAAGGGCGCGATGAGCATGGTGCGCACGGCACCCCGGCCGCGGAAGCGGCGGTTCAGCAGCAGCGCCAGGACCAGCCCGAGCACCAGGCTGACCAGCACCACGGAGACGGTCAGCACGACGGTCGTCCACACCGACTGGCGCAGCTCGGACGTGCTGAGGACGTCGGCGTAGTTGGACAGCCCGGTGAAGTGGCGGTCGTCCGGGTAGAGCGCGTTCCACTGGAAGAACGAGATCACCAGGGTCGCCACGAACGGCAACTGCGTGACGGCGATCATGAAGATCAGGGCGGGCAGCAGCGGGGCGCGGGTGGCCCAGCCGCGCATACGGTTCGAGGGCCCGGCCGACCGCCGCGCGGGGGCGGCGGCGACGGGGGCCGATGTCGTTACGGTCATGTCCTCGTACTTCTTACTTCCGGTACTTCTTGCCGACGGCCTCGGCGTACGACTGCGACTTCTTCAGCGCGCTGTCCACGGACTGACGGCCCGCGATGGCGGTGCTGATCTCCTGGGCGACCTTGGTGCCCAGGTCGGTGAACTCGGGGATGCCCACGAACTGGATGCCGGGCGCGGGCCGGGGCTGCACGCCCGGGTTCTTCGGCTCGGCGCTCGCGATGGCGTCCCTGGTGACGTCCGCGAAGGCGCCCGCCTCCTTGGTGTACTCCGGGATCTCATAGGTGGACGCGCGCTTGCCCGCGGGCACGTTCGACCAGCCCGCGCTCTTGCCGACGAGGTTCTCGTAGCCCTTGCCGGACGCCCAGGAGATGAACTTCCAGGCGTCGTCGGGCTGCTTGGACGCCTTCTGGATGCCCCACGCCCAGGTGTAGAGCCAGCCGGAGCTCTTGGTCTTCTCGACCGGGGCCGACACATAGCCGATCTTGCCCTTGACCGGGGAACCGGCGGCCTCCAGCGAGCCCGCGCCCGCCGTGGCGTCGTACCACATCGCCGTCTTGCCCTGGGTCATGTTGTTCAGGCACTCGGCGTAGCCGGACTGGGCGGCGCCGGACTCACCGTGCTTGCGCACCAGGTCCACGTAGAACTGCGTGGCCTTCTTGAACTCGGGGGAGTCGAGCCGCGCGTTCCAGTCCTTGTCGAACCAGGTGCCGCCGAAGGTGTTGACCACCGTGCTCAGCGGGGCGATGACCTCGCCCCAGCCGGGCAGGCCGCGCAGACAGACGCCCTTCATGCCGGGCTCGGCGCCGTCCGCCTTCGCCGCGATGTCGGCCACCTGCTGCCAGGTGGGGTGGGCCGGCATCGTCAGCTTCTTCTTCGCCAGGACGTCCTTGCGGTACATCAGGAAGGACGACTCGCCGTAGAAGGGCTCGCCGTAGAGCTTGCCGTCCGCGCCGGTCAGCGCCTGCGTCATCGGGGCGAGGATGTCCTTCTGGTCGAAGGCGGTGTCGCTCTTGACGTAGCTGTCCACGGGGTGGAGCCAGCCGTTCTTGGCGTAGATCGGGATCTCGTAGTTGCTCAGGGTGGCGACGTCGTACTGGCCCGCCTGGTTGGCGAAGTCCTGGCTGATCTTGTCTCTGACATCGTTTTCCGGCAGGACGGTGAAGTTCACCTTGATGCCGGTCTGCTTGGTGAAGTTGGCGGCGGTGAGCTTCTGCAGCTCCACCATCTGCGGGTTGTTCACCATCAGGACGTTGATGGAGTGGCTCGCCGATCCACCGCCGCCCGCGCCGCCCGCTCCCGCGCAGCCGGTCAGGAGGGGGCTGATGAGCGCTCCCGCGGCGCAGGCGGCGAGGAGGACGCGTGACGTACGTCGGCTCTGGGTTGGCATGAAGGGTGCTCCTGATCGCTGGTCGGTCCCGGAAAGCGGAAGGTCGGTGGGGCGGGCGGCTCTGGTGGTGCGGGTGGTGCGGGTGATGCGGGTGATGCGGGTGATGCGGGTGATGCGGGTGATGCGGATGGTGCGGGTGGTGCGAGTGGTTCAGGTGGTGCTGGTGGTGCGTGGGGTGTGACGGGCCGACCGACCGTGCGGCTCGCCGTGGGCGCGGCGGACGGCCGGGTGGTGTGAGGTGATGTGCGGGGCGGGTGCGGCGGTACGGGGTGGCCCGGGGTCAGACGCGGATGACCTGTGGGCCCTGGAGCGAGTAGCGGTGGGCCTCGGCGGCCGGGAGCTGGGTGCTCGTGACGATCGCGTCCAGCGCGCCGATCTCGGCGAACCGGCAGAAGCTGACCGCCCCGAACTTGGTGTGGACGCCCGCGAACACCGTGCGCCGGGCGGCCCGGATGGCCTGCGCCTTGACCTCGCTGACGGCGGGGTCGGGCGTGGTCAGCCCGTATTCGCGGGAGATGCCGTTGGCGCCGAGGTAGGCGAGGTCCACCACGAAACCGGCCAGCATCTTGGTCGTCCAGTGGTCGACGGTGGCGAGGGTGCCCGACCGGACCCGGCCGCCCAGCAGCAGGACCGACACGTTCTCGGCCTCCGCCAGGGCGCCCGCGACGGGCAGCGAGGCGGTCACCACGGTCAGCGCCCGGCCGGTCGGCAGGGCCTCGGCGATGAGCTGGGGGGTGAAGCCCTCGTCGACGAAGACCGTCTCCGCGTCCCCGAGCAGTTCGGCCGCGGCGGCCGCGATCCTGCGCTTCTCGGGTACGTGGCTGGTGGCGCGGAAGGCGAGCGTGGTCTCGAAGGCGGCGCTCTCCACCGGGTAGGCACCGCCATGGGTACGGCGGACCAGCCCGTGGTCCTCCAGCGCGCGCAGATCGCGCCGGATGGTCTCCTTGGCCACGCCCAGCTCGACGGCGAGCGCGGTGACGTCGACGGAACCGGTGGCCCGGGCCGCGCGCACGATCTCGCGTTGGCGTTCCTCGGCCGTCCTGGTGTTCATGTCGTCACCCGCTCTCGTCATTGAGATGCCTGCTGGGATGCCCGTTCGGGCCCTGGGGGAAGTTCTACAGCGGACTTGCGGCGCTGACCAGGTCTGTTCGATGCCCGATCCTGCCCGTGTGTGCCCGATCACATCCCGTCGGACCCGCCCCGGACCTGCGCGGCAGCGGGGTGCGCGGTGGGAGCGGGCATGACGCGTGCCCGAACAGACCCGCGGGCGGGCCCGTTTGGTGCCCGCCCGCGTTCATGAGCGATCGTTTTCGGCCGTGGGGCCGCCGGTGGGGTGGTCAGTACGGCCAGATCGGCGGGTCGGTGAGGAAGTGCCCGCCGAGGCGGTCGTGGGCCGGGTTCGCGGGGTCGAGTCCGCCCTGTTCGGCGATGAGCTTCTCCGCGTACGGCTCCGAGTCGTCCTCGGGGGTGTAGCCGAGGGCCCGCGCTGAGGTGAGGTCCCACCACAGGCGGGTGTTGGCGGAGGAGCCGTAGGCGACGGTGTGGCCGACGCCCTCGGCGGTCAGGGCCGCGTGGAAGAGGCGGGCCGCGTCGGCGGGGCTCAGCCAGATCGAGAGCATCCGCACGCTGGTCGGCTCCGGGAAGCAGGAGCCGATGCGCACGGAGACGGTCTCGATGCCGTGCCGGTCCCAGTAGAGCTGGGCCAGGTCCTCGCCGAAGCACTTGGAGAGGCCGTAGAAGGTGTCCGGGCGGTGCGGGATGTCCACCGGGATACGGGGATCGTCCGGGGCCGGTACGGGGGTGTGGCCGACGGCGTGGTTGGAGGAGGCGAAGACCACGCGGGGGACGCCTTCGAGGCGGGCGGCCTCGTAGAGGTGGTACGTGCCCTCGATGTTGGCCTTCAGGATCTTTTCGAACGGGGCTTCCAGGGAGATGCCCGCGAGGTGCAGCACCGCGTCCGTGCCGCGTACCGCCTCGCGCAGCGCGTCCAGGTCGGCGAGGTCGGCGGTGACGGCGTCCGGGGCGTCGGGGACGGGACGGCTGTCGAGGAGGCGGAGGTCGTAGCCGTGGGCCGGGAGCAGGGAGCGCATCAGGGTGCCCAGGCCGCCAGCGGCGCCGGTGAGCAGGAGGGTGCGGGGGGCGGGCATGTGGGGTCTCCTCGCGTGGTCCGGCCGTGGGGGCTCGTTCACATACTTGGTGAAGTTAGAGAGGGGGCCTGGGTGGGTCAAGTGGGTTGAGGGATGCGGTCAATTGGCTGGTGGATACGGGGTGCGCATGACCTTGACCGCTCCGGCGGGGGCTCGTAGCGTTCACGCATGCGGACGCCGGTCAGCCTGCTGCCTGGTGGTGCGGTCGGGCCGCCGGAGGAGGAAACGTGCGGGCGTCGGCGTTCGTCTACCCCTGGGACGTCAACGGCGACCCAGGGGCCCCTGGTCGGATCGCCTCCCTGGGGGTGGACCAGGTGACCCTGGCCGCCGCCTACCACTCCACCCGCGCGCTCACCCCGCGCCATCCACGCCACCGGATCGTCACCGCCGAGTACGCGGCCGTGCTGTACCCGCCGGACGAGCGGTGGGCCCGCCACGACCTCCGGCCCCACCCGGCCGGTGACTGGGCCCCCGGCGACGCCTTCGGCGAGGCCGCGGCCGCGCTCGCCGCCGCCGGTCTCGAGGTGCACAGCTGGGTCGTCCTCGCGCACAACTCCCGCCTGGGCGCGGAACATCCGCACACCTCGGTCGTCAACGCCTACGGCGACCGCTACCCCTGGGCTCCCTGCATAGCCCAGCCCGCCACCCGTGCCTACCTGATCACTCTGGCCGCCGAGGCCGCCGTACGCCCCGGTGCGAGCGGCACCGAACTGGAGTCCCTCGGCTGGTACGGCCTCCAGCACCTGCACGCCCACGACAAGACGGGCGGGGTGGGCCTGGGGGAGGCCGGGCAGTACCTGATGTCCCTCTGCTTCTGCCCGGTCTGCCGGGCGGGGTACGGCGAACAGGGTCTGGACGCGGAGGAGTTGGCCGCGGCTGCACGGGCCGCGCTGGAGCCGGTGTGGCGGGGTGCGGCCAAGGACGACGACTGGGGGGACGTGGAGCGGGGGCTCGGCGCGGAGGCCGCGGCCGCGACACTCGCGTGGCGGGAGACGGTGGCCCGCACCCTCCAGGAGGAGGCGGTCGCGGCGGTCCGGGCGGCGGCCCCGAAGGGCTTCCGGGTACTCCTGCACGCGGACCCGGTCTCCCACCACTGCGGCGCCAACGCCGGGGTGGACCCGGCCCACATACTCTCGGCGGCGGACGGTGTGGTCGTCCCCTGTGTGGACGGCACACACCGCCTGGCACCCTTCGCCCGGCACGCGCACGTGGACACGGTCCTGGCGGCCAATCTCACGGTGGTCTCGGGCATGGGCGGAGCCCCCGGACGCCTCGCCGCCGACGCGGCCCGTGCGCGGGATGACGGGGCGAACGAGCTACGGCTCTACCACGCGGGCCTGGCCTCGGACGCGGACCTGGCGGCGGTGCGGGAGGGGCTCGAGGGGTGGTGAGGGGGCCGGGCGCCGATGAGTTCCGGATCGTCGGCCGGTCACCCCTTCGTACCCCCGGTGCGCACCCGCGAGGAGACCGACATGACCGACCCGACCCTGGATCTCGGACCGCAGGCCCGGATCGTGGCCCGGCTCGCCGAGGCCGTGACCGACGAGCAGCTGTCGGCGCCCACGCCGTGTCCCGATCTCTCGGTACGGAACCTGCTGGGGCATCTGCTGCACCTGTCCCTCGCCTTCCGGGACGCCGCCCGCAAGGACCTCGGCGCCACGACCGACACCGACCCCGACGCCACCGTCCCCGACATCGGCCCTGGCTGGCGCGCCGACCTGTCCAAGGCGCTCGACGAACTCGCCGACGCCTGGCGCGACCCGGCCGCCTGGACCGGGCAGACCCGCGCCGGGGGAGTGGACCTCCCCGGCGAGATCGCGGGCGCCGTCGCCGCCGACGAACTGGTCATCCACGGCTGGGACCTGGCCCGCGCCCTCGACCTCCCCTACACCCCCGACCTCCCCGCCCTCGCCTCGGCGTACGGCTTCCTCCTGGCCGCCGCCGAGGAATCCGACGGGGGCGGCGGCATCTTCGGCCCGGTGATCCCGGTCCCACCGGAGGCTCCCCTGCTGGCCCGAGCGGTGGGCCTGAGCGGCCGCGACCCGGAGTGGCGGGCGTAGGGCCCGCCTGACCAGCGCCCGTCGGCACCACTCCCCGGCCCTCTCGGCCCACCTCCCGGGTGACCCCGCCCAAGCCCCGCAGGGCCTGGCTTGATCTCGATCCTGCAACGTCCGTCGCGCGGGTGCGATGACGCGCGTAGAACACCTGTCATGCATAAATCACTGCGGATCGCGGCCGCCACCGCCGCCTGTGCGCTCGCCGGTGGTGCCCTGTACGGCGCCGGTGCGGCCACCGCCGGGCAGTCGACGGCGAACTCCACCCACGAGCCCTACAACATCGGGCTCCTGGTCAAGGACATCGACACCTACTACGGCACCACCGCCGACAGCGCGGGCAAGTACCAGGCGTCGCCGACCAGTCCGTACGCCAAGGACCTGGCGCGGATCGACGCCGACGCCAAGCGGTACATCGACAAGGCGGCCCGCAAGGCCCACCACCGGGGTGAGAAGCCGGCCGTGGTGTTCGACATCGACGACACCCTGCTGCTCAGCCTCGACTACGAGAAGCGCTACAACTACACGTACGACTCCGCCACCTGGAACGACTACGTGAACCGCGCCGACCGTCCCGAGGTGTTCGGCAGCCCGGAGCTGGTGCGGTACGCCACCGCCAAGGGTGTCACGGTGTTCTACAACTCCGGCCTGAGCGAGTCCCAGCGCGCCGGTGCCGTGGAGAACCTGAAGAAGGTCGGCGCCGACGTCAACCTGGACGCCGGGCACATGTTCCTCAAGGACAAGGCCAACCCGCCCGCCTACCTGTCCGGTTGCGCCACGCCGGGGGCCTGGACCTGCACCACCGTCCAGTACAAGGGCGGCACCCGCAAGCACATCGAACAGGACCTCGGGTACGAGATCATCGCCAACTTCGGCGACCAGTACTCCGACCTGGACGGCGGCTACGCCGACCGCACGTACAAGCTGCCCAACCCGACGTACTTCGTCTCCTGACGCGGCCCGACCAACCCTGATGCCCCGGCGGCGCTCAGCTCCGCTTGAGCGCCGCCGCCATCATCGTCCGGGCCACCGGAGCCGCTAGGCCGTTGCCGCTGACCTCGGAGCGGGCCGCGCTGGACTGCTCGACCATCACCGCGACCGCGACCTCCTGGCCCGTGCTGTCCGACTTGCCGTACGCGGTGAACCAGGCGTACGGCGTCTCGCTGTTGTTCGGGCCGTGCTGGGCGGTGCCGGTCTTGCCGCCGACCGTGACCCCGTCGATCAGCGCGTTGCGGCCGGTGCCGTCCCGGACCACCGTCTGCATCGCGGACTGGAGCTGCTCGGCGGTACGGGCGCTGACGATCCGCTTGCGGTCGGCGTCCCCGAAGTCCTGCAACACCGTGCCGTCGCCACTGGTGAGCTGCGACACCATATGGGGCGCGACCAGCTCCCCGCCGTTCGCTATGGCGGAGGACACCATGGCCATCTGGAGCGGGGTGGCGGTGACGTCGTACTGGCCGATGCCCGACAGCGCGGTCAGCGCCTTGTCCATGTGGGCCGGATACACGCTCTGGTAGGCCCGCACCGGGATGTCCAGCTCGTCGTCGTCGAAGCCGAACTTCTCGGCCATGGCCCGCACCTTGTCCTGGCCGAGGTCGACGGCCAGCTTGCCGAAGACGTTGTTGCACGAGTACTGGAGGGCGACCCGGATCGAGGCGTTCGCGCAGGGCGCCGCGGTGTTCTCGTTCGGCAGCTCGCGGGTGGTGCCCGGCGGGGTGTAGGGGGCGGGGCTCTCGGTGCGCTGGTCCACGTCCGTGTACAGCCCGTTCTCCAGCGCGGCCGCGGCGACGACCAGCTTGAACGTCGAGCCGGGCGGCAGCGGCTGGCGCATCGCGCGGTTGACGAGCGGCTTCTCCTTGTCCTTGGTGAGCCGCTCCCAGGCCGTCCCCGCCGTGTTCGCGGAGGTCAGCGCCGAGGGGTCGTAGGACGGCGTCGAGACCATGGCGAGGATCTTGCCGGTCTTCGGGTCGATCGCCACGGCGCCGCCCGTGTTGCCGCCCAGCGCCCGGGCGCCGGCCTTCTGCACGGCCGGGTCGATCGTGGTGATGACGTTGCCCGGGTCGGCCCGCCGTCCGGTGACGGTGTCCATCACGGTGCGCAGCCGGGTGTCCGTGCCGTTGAGCACGTCGGCGTAGACGCCCTCCAGCTGGGTGGGGGCGTACGCCTGCGAGGCGTAGCCGGTGACCGCCGCGTACAGCGAGCCGTCGGTGTACGTCCGCTGGTACGCGAGGTCGCCCTTGCTCACCCGGCCCGACCCGGTGACCGGCTTCCCGGCCACGACGATGTCGCCGAGCGGCCGGGAGTAGGTGCCGATGGCGTTCCGGCGGTTGTCGGGGGAGTCCGCGAGGGCCTTGCCGTCGTAGAACTGCACCCAGGTCGCCCGGAGCAGCAGGGCGAGCACGAGCAGCAGGGAGAAGACGGCGGCGCGCCTGATGGTCTTGTTCATGGCGCAGGGGAAGACGATCAGGACGACCGGTTCCGTTCCCGCCCGGACACGGTTCTCATCACATGTTCAGATTTTCAGTGCCGACCGTGCCGATGCCGTGTGCGCGCCGCCCGCTCACAGCCGCCGAGTCGCCAGCGTCAGCCGGTCCCGCGCGTCCAGCAGCGCGTCCTTGATCATCTGCTCGTGCGCCGGGGTCAGCCGGGCCACCGGCACCGAGCAGCTGACGGCGTCGCGGGCCGGGGTGCGGTACGGCACGGCGACGCCGAAGCAGCGCAGGCCGAGGGTGTTCTCCTCGCGGTCCACGGCATAGCCCTGCTCGCGGACGCGGTGCAGCTCGGCGATCAGCTCCTCCCGGTCGGTCACCGTGTGCTCGGTGAGCGCGGGCAGCTTCTCCGGCAGCAGCGCCCGCACCTGGTCGTCGGTGTGCGTGGCGAGCAGCGCCTTGCCCAGCGAGGTCGAGTGCGCGGGCAGCCGACGGCCGACGCGGGTGAAGGGGCGCAGGTAGTGCTGGGACTGGCGGGTGGCGAGATAGACCACGTTGGTGCCGTCCAGCCGGGCCAGGTGGATGGTCTCCGTGGTGTCGTCCGCGAGCCGGTCCAGCGCGGGCCGGGCCGCCGCGACCACCTCGTCGCCGTCGATGTAGGAGGTGCCGACCAGCAGCGCCCGTACCCCGATGCCGTACCGGGTGCCGGTCGCGTCCGTCTCCACCCAGCCCAGCTCCACCAGGGTGCGCAGCAGCATGTACAGGCTGGACTTGGGGTAGCCCACGGCCTCCTGCACGTCCGCCAGGGAGTGCATGCCGGGCCGCCCCGCGAAGTACTCCAGCAACTCCACCGTCCGCACCGCGGACTTGACCTGCGCCCCGCCCGCCGCCTCGGCTGCAGTCATCGCTTCTGGACCCTTCGCTCGGCCGGTGCCCGGAGGCCGTGGCCCTGGTTAAGGAAGCCCCCGGCCTATAGTCTCCGAGCAGCTCATTCACCATCAGAGACAGCGTTCAGCATATCGAACGAGCCGATGGCCGAATCCCGGCAGTACGGCCTTGTCCGGAGGGAACCGCGGTGACAGCAGCACCAGTCTGGAGTGTCGACCCGCGTACGGGGAAGCACCGGGAGCAGGTCGCGGTGGAAGCCACCGCCGACGAGGTGGACGCCACCGTCCGGGAGGCGCACGCCGCGCGCGGCGCCCTCGCGGACCGCGCCGTGCGCGCCGCCTTCCTCCGCGAGGCGGCCACCGGTCTGGAGGCGGTCAGCGCGCTGCTGATCGAGGTCGCCGACGCCGAGAGCGCCCTCGGTCCCGTCCGGCTCACCGGCGAACTCGCCCGCACCGCCTACCAGTTGCGGGCCTTCGCCGACCTGGTCGACGAGGGCGCCTTCCTGGACGTCGTCATCGACCACCCCGACCCCGCCGCCACCCCGCCCGTGCCGGACCTGCGCCGCTGGAAGATCCCGCTCGGTGTGGTGGCCGTCTACGCCGCCTCCAACTTCCCCTTCGCCTTCTCCGTCGCGGGCGGCGACAGCGCGAGCGCGCTCGCCGCGGGCTGCCCGGTCGTGGTCAAGGCCCACCCCGACCACCCGGCGCTGTCCGAGCTGGTCGCCAAGGTGCTGCGCCGGGCCGCCACCGCGCACGGACTGCCCGCGGGCGTGGTCGGCCTGGTGCACGGCTTCACGGCCGGAGTCGACCTCATCCGGCACCCGCTGGTCGCCGCCGCGGGCTTCACCGGGTCGGTGCGCGGCGGGCGGGCCCTGTTCGACGCGGCCGCCGCGCGCCCGGTGCCGATCCCGTTCCACGGCGAACTCGGCTCGCTCAACCCGGTCGTGGTCACCGAGGACGCGGCCGCCGAGCGTGCCCAGGACATCGGCGCCGGACTCGCCGCCTCCATGACCCTCGGCGTCGGCCAGTTCTGTGTGAAGCCCGGCCTGGTGCTGGTGCCGTCCGGGGCGCACGGCGACGGCCTGGTCAAGGCGCTCATGGACGCCGTCAGCGATACCGAGCCCGGTGTGCTGCTCGACCACCGGATGCGGGACGCCTTCCTCGCGGGCGTCGGCGAGCGCACGGCCCTGCCCGACGTGGACTCGCCCGTCACGCCGGGCGCGGCCGGGGCGCACACGGTGAGCGCGGGCTTCCTCACCGTCCCCGCCGCGCGGCTCACCGAGGGCGCGCACGCGGCGCTGCTGGAGGAGTGCTTCGGCCCGGTCACCGTGGTCGCCCGCTACACCGGCGAGGACGAGCTGACCGCCGTACTGGAGCGGCTGCCGGGCAGTCTCACCGCGACCGTGCAGCTCTCCCCGGCCGAGGCGGCGGGGGAGGGGGACGCGGCCGCGCTGCTGGCCCGGCTGACCCCGCTGGCGGGCCGGGTCCTGGTGGACGGCTGGCCGACCGGGGTCGCGGTGGCCCCGGCCCAGCACCACGGCGGCCCGTACCCCGCCACCACCTCCACCTCCACCTCGGTCGGCGGCACCGCCGTCGAACGCTGGCTGCGCCCGGTCGCGTACCAGAACACCCCCGAGCCGCTGCTCCCGCCCGAGCTGCGCGACGACAACCCGCTGCGGCTGCCCCGGCGTTACGACGGAGTGCTCGAACGCTGACGCGAACAGGCTGCGAGAATCGCCCGATGGACATAGAGCTTCCCGAACTCCCCTTCCCCTTGCGGACGTACGGCCCGGACGGGCACTGGTCCTACGAGAAGGGGGTGCTCACCGGCTGGGCCGGGCCCCGGCAGGACCGGTTCGTCACGCCGACCGGGGAGGCGCTGGACCCGGCTGCCGACGCGCCCCGGCTGCTCGGCTCGCCCGAGGGCGACTTCCAGCTGATCGCCCGCGTCACGGTCGGCTTCAACGCGGCCTTCGACGCCGGGGTGCTCTACGTCCACGTCGGCGACCGGCACTGGGCCAAGCTCTGCCTGGAGAACTCCCCGGACGTGCCCACCATCTGCACGGTGGTCACCCGGGGCCACTCCGACGACGCCAACTCCTTCACCGTGCCCGGCAGTTCCGTCTGGCTCCGGGTGAGCCGCACCGGCCGCGCCCTGGCCTTCCACGCCTCCCGCGACGGCGCACGCTGGACCTTCGTCCGCCTGTTCACCCTCGGCGACGAGAAGGAGACCGGCGCCGCCCTGATCGGCTTCATGACCCAGTCCCCGCTGGGGGAGGGCTGTGTGGTGACGTACGACCACCTGGAATTCCGCCCCACCTGGCCCACGGACCTGCGCGACGGGAGCTGAACCGCGCGGACGGCACAGGCGTCTACATCCTCATGATCAGTGACGAGACGGCAGGCGCCCTGGTGATCCGTCCGGCCGAACCCGGGGAGGCCGGGATCATCGCCGCCCTGCACGCGCGGGCCCGGGCGACCTACTACCCGGACGGGCTGCCTCCGGCGGACTTCGACTGGACGGACGCCTGGCGGGGCTCCATCGAGCGGCCGGACGGGGAGGTGCTGTGCGGGGTGCGGGACGGGGAGATCGTCGCCATCGCCTCCTTCCGCGCCCCGGAGGGCGAGCCCCCGGACACGGTGAAGCTGTACCAGTTCCATGTGGCGCCGGACCACTGGCGCGCGGGCCTCGGCGCCGCCCTGCACGCCGCCTGCGTCGAACGGTGGCTGGCCGGGGGCAAGCGGGCCGCCGTGCTCGACGTGCACGTGGACAACCGGCGCGCCCAGGCGTTCTACGCCCGCCAGGGCTGGGTCCCCGATCCGGCGAAGCCGCCCGCCGAGGACGACCACCACCTGTTCCTGCGCTGGACCCCGCCGGGGGAATGAACCGAGCTGTTTGAATGTTCACGTATCGGACGGAGAGAGTCCCCGTCCGGTACGAGCGAGAAGAGAGTCCTGAAGATGCGCGTCGAGATCTGGTCCGACATCGCCTGTCCCTGGTGCTACGTCGGCAAGGCACGCTTCGAGAAGGCGCTCGCCGCGTTCCCGCACCGGGACGAGGTCGAGGTCGTGCACCGCTCCTTCGAGCTGGACCCCGGCCGGGCCAAGGGCGACGTACAGCCGGTGATCGACATGCTCACCCGGAAGTACGGCATGAGCGCGGCGCAGGCCGAGGCCGGGGAGGACAACCTCGGCACCCAGGCCGCCGCCGAGGGGCTCGACTACCGCACCCGAGGCCGCGACCACGGCAGCACCTTCGACCTGCACCGCCTGCTGCACTTCGCCAAGGAGCAGGGCAGCCAGGAAGCGCTGCTGGACCGCCTGTACCGGGCCAACTTCGCCGACGAGCAGTCGGTGTTCACCGGCGGCGACGACCACCTGGTGGCGCTGGCGACCGAGGCGGGCCTGGACGCCGACGCCACCCGCGCGGTCCTCGCCGACCCCACCGCGTACGCCGACGAGGTCCGCGCCGACGAGCGCGAGGCGGCCGAGCTCGGCGCCAACGGCGTCCCCTTCTTCGTCCTCGACCGGACGTACGGCGTCTCCGGCGCCCAGCCCGCCGAGGTCTTCACCCAGGCCCTCGCCCAGGCGTGGGGCGACCGCTCCCCGCTGAAGACCCTCGCCCAGGACGACGCCGGGAGCTGTGGCCCGGACGGCTGCGCGGTGCCCCAGCAGGGCTGACGCATAAGGGTTGCTTGGAGACACCCTGTAGAGACGCGTGATGGACGACGGCACCCGGGCGCCGCACAGTGGAGCCATGGAGACCACGGAGACGTTCGAGAGCCTCGTCCGCGCCGAGTTCGCCCCGGTCGGCACCTTCCTCAACACCGCGAGCAACGGGCTGCTGCCCACCCGCGCCGTCACCGCCCTGCACGACGCGGCGCTGCTGCGCGTCCAAGGCGAGCCGCTGACCACGCTCTACGACGACGCGGAGGCGTGCCGGGCCGCCTTCGCCCGGCTCGCCCGGGTCCCCGTCGAGCGGGTCGCGCTCGGCGCCTCGGTCGCCGCGCACGGCGGGGTGATCGCCGCCTCGCTGCCCCCGGGCGCCGAAGTCCTCACCGCCGAGGACGACTTCTCCTCCGTGCCCAACCCGTTCCACGTCCGGGGCGACCTCAAGGTGCGCGCGGTGCCCGTGGAGCGGATCGCCGACTCGGTCCGGCCCGGCACCGCGCTCGTCGCCGTCAGCGCGGCCCAGTCCGCAGACGGCAAGGTGGCCGACCTCCCCGCGCTGCGCGAGGCCGCCCGCACCCACGGCACCCGCACCTACGTCGACTTCTCCCAGGCGGCGGGCTGGCTGCCGATGGACGCGGGGGACTGGGACTTCACCGCGGCCGTGGCCTACAAGTGGCTGCTCGGCCCGCACGGCGTCGCCTTCCTCGTCCTGCCCGAGGACTTCGGCGGCCTCACCCCGCTGCTGGCGGGCTGGGTAGCGGGCGAGCGGCCCTGGGACAGCTGCTACGGCCCCGTCACCGAACTCGCCCACTCCGCACGGCGGTTCGACCTCAGCCCGGCCCTGTTCTGCTACCCGGCGCTGCGCCGCTCCCTGGAGCTGATCGAGGAGCTGGGCGTGCCCGCGATCCACGCCCACGACACCGCCCTGGCCGACCGCTACCGGGCCGGGCTCACCGCGCTCGGCCACGAGGCGCTGCCCGCGCAGGGCTCCGCGATCGTCTCGGTGCCGGGGCTCGGCTCACGGCAGCCGGAGCTGAGCCGGGCCGGTATCGAGGTGTCCGACCGGGCGGGCAACCTGCGCGCGGCCTTCCACCTCTACAACACCGAGGCGGACGTCGACCGCCTGCTGGACGCGCTCTCCGGCTGAACCAGACCCGGACATGGGCATAGACATGACCGGGCCGATGCCTCCCGTCCCACACGAAGAGGCACCGGCCCGGTGATCGGGGGTGAGGCGCGCTACCGCACCGGGGTGAAGTCCCGCGCCCCGATGAACTCCGGCCTGCGCACCGGCGCCGCGAACGGCTCCACCGCCGTGTTCTCCACACTGTTGAACACGATGAAGACGTTGCTGCGCGGGAACGGCGTGATGTTGTCGCCGGAGCCGTGCATGCAGTTGCAGTCGAACCAGGTGGCCGAGCCCGCCGCGCCGGTGAACAGGCGGATGCCGTGCTCACTTGCCAGGTCGGTCAGCGCCTCGTCGGACGGGGTGCCCGCGTCCTGCATCTGGAGCGACTTCTTGTAGTTGTCCTTCGGGGTGGCGCCCGCACAGCCCAGATACGTCTTGTGCGACCCCGGCATGATCATGAGGCCGCCGTTGGTGTCGTGGTTCTCGGTCAGCGCGATCGAGACGGACACCGTACGCATGTTGGGCAGGCCGTCCTCGGCGTGCCAGGTCTCGAAGTCCGAGTGCCAGTAGAAGCCGCTGGCGCCGAAACCGGGCTTGACGTTGATCCGCGACTGGTGGACGTAGACCTCCGAGCCGAGGATCTGCCGCGCCCGGCCGACCACCCGCTCGTCGTGCACCAGGTTGGCGAACAGCTCGCTGAGCCGGTGCACCTCGAAGACCGAGCGGATCTCCCCGGACTGCGGCTCCACGATCGAGCGCTCGTCGGCCCGGATCGCCGGGTCGCCGACCAGCCGGTCCAGCTCCCGCCGGTAGACCTGCACCTCGGCGGGGGTGATGATCTGGTCGACGGTGAGGAAGCCGTCCCGCTCGAACCCCTCCAGCTCGGCCGCCTGGATCGGGCCGGGCGTGTCCGGGGCGCCCCAGACGACCGGGTCCTGGCGTGGCACGCGGACCTCGGTCGCGCCCCGGCTCGGGTACAGGTCGGTGGGCGTGGTGGTGAGCGTGGTCATGGTTCTCTCACACCTCCTCGGGCTCGGTGAGCAGCGGGTAGACGCCGTTCTCGTCGTGGTCCTCCCGGCCGGTCACGGGCGGGTTGAACACGCAGAGGCAGCGGAAGTCCTCCTTCACCCGCAGCGTGTGCCGCTCGTGCCCGTTCAGCAGGTACATGGTGCCGGGCGTGATGGTGTACACCTGCCCGTCCTCGTGGTCGGTCAGCTCGGCCTCGCCCTCGGTGCAGACGACGGCCTCGATGTGGTTGGCGTACCACATGGACGTCTCGGTCCCGGCGTACAGGACCGTCTCGTGCAGGGAGAAGCCGACCCGCTCCTTGGCGAGCACGATGCGCTTGCTCTCCCAGGTACCCGATTTGGCCTTCACATGCCGGTCGGTGCCCTCGATGTCCTTGAACGAACGGACGATCACGGTGTCTCCTCCTCTTTGCCAGCCGGTCAGGCGGTCAAGCGGTCTTGCTCTGGTCAGGCGGTCTCGCGTACGGCGCGGGCGAGGATGCTCAGCCCCTCGTCCAACTCCTCCGGGGTGATGGTCAGCGCGGGCAGCAGCTTGACGACCTCGCCCTGCGGGCCGGACGTCTCGATCAGCAGCCCCAGCTCGAAGGCGCGCTTGGCGACCTGGGAGGCACGGTCGGGGCGGTGGAACTCCAGGCCCCACACCAGCCCGCGGCCGCGGTACTCCTTGACGTCGGCGAGGTTCTCCTCGGTGATGGAGATCAGCTCGCGCTCGACCTGCTCACCGCGCGCGCGGGTCTGCTTCTCCATCGCGGCGCCGTCGGCCCAGTACGTCTCCAGCGCGGCCGTGGCGGTGACGAACGCCGGGTTGTTGCCGCGGAACGTGCCGTTGTGCTCGCCCGGCTCCCAGATGTCCAGCTCCGGCTTGAACAGGCACAGCGACATCGGCAGCCCGTAGCCGGAGATCGACTTGGACACCGTGACGATGTCCGGGGTGATGCCGGACTCCTCGAACGAGAAGAACGCCCCGGTACGGCCGCAGCCCATCTGGATGTCGTCGACGATCAGCAGCATGTCCTGCCGCTCGCACAGCTCCTTCAGCGCGCGCAGCCACTCGGGCCGGGCCACGTTGATGCCGCCCTCGCCCTGCACGGTCTCCACGATCACCGCGGCGGGCTTGTTCAGACCCGAGCCCTGGTCCTCCAGCAGCCGCTCGAACCACAGGAAGTCCGGCACGGTGCCGTCGAAGTAGTTGTCGAACGGCATCGGGGTGCCGTGCACCAGCGGGACACCGGCCCCGGCCCGCTTGAAGGCGTTGCCGGTGACGGCCAGCGAGCCCAGCGACATGCCGTGGAAGGCGTTGGTGAAGGACACGATCGCCTCGCGGCCCTTCACCTTCCGGGCCAGCTTCAGCGCGGACTCCACCGCGTTGGTGCCCGTCGGGCCCGGGAACATGACCTTGTACGGCAGGTCGCGCGGCCGGAGCACCAGGTCCTGGAAGGTCTGGAGGAAGGTCCGCTTGGCCGTGGTCGACATGTCGAGCCCGTGGGTCACCCCGTCGCGGGACAGATAGTCGATCAGCGCCCGTTTCAGTACCGGGTTGTTGTGGCCGTAGTTGAGTGAGCCGGCCCCGGCGAAGAAGTCGAGGTAGGCATGGCCGTCCTCGTCGTACATCCTGCTGCCCCGCGCCTGGTCGAACACGACGGGCCAGCCGCGGCAGTAGCTGCGGACCTCGGACTCCACGGTCTCGAAGACGCTCAGGTCGGGCTGGGTGATGGTCACGGTGATTCGCTCCTCGGGGGACGTCAGTGCGCCGGGACGTGGGTCAGCGGGCCTATGCGGTACAGCACTTCGGGGTCGTGCGGGCCGTCCGGGAACAGCTCCTCACCGAACAGCACCTCGCGGGTCAGTTCGGCGCCGTGGCGCTCGGCGAACGAGGTGAACAGCCGCTCGGAGGCGGTGTTGCCGGGGGTGATGGTCGTCTCCACATCCGTGACGCCCTGCTCGGCGGCGAGCCGCGCGGTCAGCCCGTCCAGCAGCGCGGCGGCGATGCCCTTGCCGCGCTGGGAGCCGTCCACGGCGACCTGCCAGACGAGCAGGGTGTGCGGGCGGTCCGGGCGGACGTAGCCGGTGACGAACCCGACGGGCTCGCCCTCGGGGCCCCGGGCCACCGCCGAGGTGGCGGCGAAGTCCCGGCACCACAGCAGATAGCTGTACGAGGAGTTCAGGTCGAGCGTTTTCGAGTCCTTGGCGAGACGCCAGAGTGCGGCGCCGTCGGTCACCGCGGGTCTGTCGATGAGCAGGTCGGCGGATGCGGAAGTCATGCGGCCTGAATTTAGCGAGGTGAATTGCGAAATGCACGGGGGCGATCTTCGTTTGGCCTGCGCGGTAGGGGTATATGTCGGCTTTGCCCTATGAAAAAAGGGGACAAAAGGCTTCCTGTGTGGAGTGTGTCACAGGATGGAAACCTGCCGGAAACCGAGGTTGTTTAGCTCTGCAAAAACAGGGCAGGAGATTATGGCAGAGCCAGATCAATTGAATTGACGGGGAATTCAGGGCGCATGTATGTGAGGCTGGAAAAGAAAACGGCCCGCGCGAATTCGCGCGGGCCGCTCGTCGGTGCCGGGGGTCAGAGCAGGATCTCGTCCACCGCCGCCGCGGCCGCCTCCAGGTCCACCGTCAGCCCCTGCCGGGCCATCGCCGCGCCCAGCGCCACGAGAGCCCGGCGCACCACCAGCGGCGTGGCGTCGGTCCCGTAGTGGTTCACCCGGATCATCTCCGTGGCCAGCGCCCCGCCACCGGCGGCCACCGGCAGCGCCGGGTCGCCCTCCAGCGCCCGCGCCACCAGCTCCGAGGCCACCGTGCCCGGCGGCACCCGCAGCGTGGTCGCCACCGGCGCCGCGTCCCGCTCCTCGCGCACATACGGCTCCAGGCCGCCACCCAGGGCGATCGCCCCGGCCCGCGTCGCCCGCGCGAGATCGCGGTGCCGGGCCATCACCGTGTCCAGGCCGTCCGCCTCGATCCGCTCGACACAGGCGTCCAGCGCCAGCATCTCCAGCTGCGCCGGGGCGTGCGGCAGCGCCTTGCGGCCGCCGTCGATCCAGCGCTCCTTCCAGTCCAGCAGGGACAGGTAGGAGCGGCGCGGCGCGTCCGGGTTGGCGGCCATCCGCTGCCAGGCCCGCTCGCTCACCGAGATCGCGGACACCCCGGCGGGCCCGCCCATCGCCTTCTGGGCGCCGATCACACACAGGTCCACGCCCCACGCGTCCGGCAGCACCGGCTCGGCGCCGACCGAGGCCACCGCGTCCAGGTAGAAGAGGGCGCCCTGCTCCCGTACCGCCTCGCCGATCTCCGCGACCGGGTTGGTGTTGCCGGTGGCCGCCTCCGCGTGCACCAGGGAGACGAAGTCGATCTCCGGGTGCTCGGCGAACGCCGCCCGGACCTGGTCCGCGGTGACCGCCGAGTCGAACGGCACCACGAGGTCGTGCACGGTCGCGCCGGAGTCGCGCAGCCAGTCGCCGAAGGTCTGGCCGTACGGGCCGGTGATCACGTTCAGCGCGACCGTGCCCGGACCGGCGGCGGCGCGGATCGCGCCCTCCAGCGGCAGCAGCGCCTCGCCCTGGGTGATCAGCACGTCCTGCCGGGTGTCCAGCAGCCGGGCCACCCGGTCCTCGATGGCGGCGAACCGCGCGGCGGTCAGCGGGGGCAGGTCGAGGAGGGGATGGGTCACGGCGGGTGCCTTCTTCGCTCACGGGGTCCACGAGGCCGGCCGTCAGCCGACGGTGACGAGGGTAACTGGCGGCCTCCGTGCCGTTTTGACCGGCGACATCTTAGGCTGGACGGCCGCGAAGCCATCAGTTTGATTTGAGAGGCCCAAACCTCTCCTTATAATCGGAACCCACAGTTCCCCCGATCGGGAGATTCCCCCCATGAAGACCCTCCTTCAGCGCCGGCCCCGTGTGCTGGCAGCCATCACCGCGGCGGCCGCGATCGCGCTCGTCGCCGGCTGCTCCTCCGGCGCCGGGGGCGGGAAGACCACCGTCAAGGGGGTCCACCTCGCCAACGGCGGAGCGCTGACCGTCTGCACCCACCTGCCCTACCCGCCGTTCCAGTCGGTGGTCGACGGCAAGGTGCAGGGCTTCGACGTCTCCCTGATCGACCTGGTCGCCAAGGACCTGGGCGTCAAGCAGAAGATCGTGGACACGCCGTTCGAGAACTTCAAGACCGGCGCCTTCCTCAACTCCGGCCAGTGCGACCTGGCCGCGGCGGGCATGACGATCACCGACGAGCGCAAGAAGAACGTCGACTTCTCCGACCCGTACTTCGAGGCCACCCAGGCCGTCCTGGTCAACAAGAAGAGCGGCATCAAGTCGCTCGCCGACCTCAAGGGCAAGAAGCTCGGCGCCCAGGCGCAGACCACCGGTGAGGACCTCGCCAAGAGCAAGGGCCTCGACCCGGTCTCCTTCCACTCCTCGGACGCGGTCCTCAACGGCCTGCGCACCGGCCAGGTCCAGGCCGTGGTCATCGACTACCCGGTGGTCCAGGGCTGGCTGAAGGACAAGGCCAACGCCTCCGCCTTCCAGGTGGTGGACAACATCAACACCGGCGAGCAGTACGGCTTCACGGTGAAGAAGGGCAACACCGCCCTGAAGGACGCCATCGACAAGGCGCTGGCCCGCGCCAAGTCCGACGGCGAGTACAAGAAGATCTACGAGAAGTGGATCGGCCCGTACGACCCGTCCGCCGCCTCCCCCTCCGCGAGCTCCTGACCCCATGGCCGACACGGACACCCGCATCCAGCCCCGTAAGAAGGGCCTGACCCGCAGGCAGCGGCGCAGGCTCTCGCGCGGCGCGCAGTACGTCGTCTTCGTCGCCGCCGTCCTCGCCTTCGCGTTCTCCGCGGACTGGGGACGGCTGAAGAACCAGTTCGCGCAACTGCCCATCGCCGAGCAGATGTTCCCGGACATCATCACGCTGGCGCTGAAGAACACCGTGCTCTACACGCTGTCCGGCTTCGTGGTCGGACTCGTGCTGGGCATCGTCGTCGCCCTGATGCGGCTGTCCTCCGTGGGGCCGTACCGCTGGCTCGCCGGGATCTACATCGAGATCTTCCGGGGCCTGCCCGCCCTGCTGATCTTCATCTTCGTCGGCGTCGGCGTCCCGCTGGCCTTCCCGGACGTGCAGTACCCGGGCGGCACCTACGGCAAGGTCGCGGTCGCCCTCGGCCTGGTCTCGGCCGCCTACATGGCCGAGACGATCCGGGCGGGCATCCAGGCGGTGCCCAAGGGACAGATGGAGGCGGCGCGTTCGCTGGGCTTCTCGCCCGCGCGGGCCATGATCTCCATCGTCATCCCGCAGGCGTTCCGGATCATCCTGCCCCCGCTCACCAACGAACTCGTCCTGCTGTTCAAGGACTCCTCGCTGGTGCTGTTCCTCGGTGTCACGCTGGAGGAGCGCGAACTGTCCAAGTTCGGCAACGACCTGGCCAGCACCACCGCCAACTCCACTCCCATCCTGGTGGCCGGCCTGTGCTATCTGCTGGTCACCATCCCGCTCGGCTTCGTCGTCCGGCGGATGGAGTCCAAGTCCCAGGAGGCGATCCGGTGAGCACCCCCGAGATCCGCGTCGAGGGGCTGCACAAGTCCTTCGGCGACAACCACGTCCTGCGCGGCATCGACCTGGAGATCGGCCAGGGCGAGGTGGTCTGCGTCATCGGGCCGTCCGGCTCCGGCAAGTCCACGCTGCTGCGCTGCGTCAACCTGCTGGAGGAACCCCAGCAGGGCACGATCGTGGTCGGCGGCACCGAGCTGACCGACCCGGACGTGGACATCGACGCCGTACGCCGCCGTATCGGCATGGTGTTCCAGCAGTTCAACCTGTTCCCGCACCTCGATGTCACCGAGAACCTCACGCTGCCCCAGCGCCGGGTGCTCGGGCGCGACAAGGCGGCGGCGGAGAAGGTCGCGGCGGAGAACCTGGCCCGGGTCGGGCTCTCCGACAAGGCGCACGCCTACCCGTCCGCCCTCTCCGGCGGCCAGCAGCAGCGCGTGGCCATCGCCCGCTCGCTCGCCATGGGCCCCGAGGTGATGCTCTTCGACGAGCCGACCTCCGCGCTCGACCCCGAGCTGGTCGGTGACGTGCTCGCGGTGATGCGAGGGCTCGCCGAGGAGGGCATGACGATGATGGTCGTCACCCATGAGATGACCTTCGCCCGCGAGGTCGCGGACCGGGTCGTCTTCATGGACGGCGGCGTCATCGTCGAGCAGGGCACCCCGGAGGAGGTCATCGGGAACCCGAAGAACGAGCGGACACGGCACTTCCTCTCCCGCGTCCTGGACCCGGCGATGGCCGAGGTCGACGACGCACCGGGCAAGACGGAGAAGTAGCCGGGGCTTCAAGGCGCGGGGACCCGTCACTAAGGTGCGGTGCATGAGCGATCACGCGGTGCTGCACGTGAAGGGGCGGGTCCTGGCCGGGCCCGACGACGTCCGCGACGAGCTGTGGGTGGTCGGCGGCCGCGTCACCTACGACCGCCCCGCCGGTGCCGATGACGTCACGACCGTGGCGGGCTGGGCGCTGCCCGGTCTGGTCGACGCCCACTGCCATGTCGGCCTCGGCGCGCATGGCCCGGTCGACGCGGACACCGCCGAGAAGCAGGCCCTCACCGACCGCGAGGCCGGTGCCCTGCTGATCCGGGACGCCGGTTCGCCCTCCGACACCCGCTGGGTCGACGACCGCGACGACCTTCCCAAGATCATCCGCGCCGGACGGCACATCGCCCGCACCCGCCGCTACATCCGGGGCTACGCCCACGAGATCGAGCCCGCCGACCTCGTCGCCTACGTCGGCCAGGAGGCGCGGCGCGGTGACGGCTGGGTCAAGCTGGTCGGCGACTGGATCGACCGGGGCGTCGGCGACCTGGCGCCCTGCTGGCCGCGCGAGGCGGTGGAGGCGGGCATCGCGGAGGCGCACCGGCTGGGCGCGCGGGTCACCGCGCACTGTTTCGCGGAGAGTTCGCTGCGCGACCTGGTCGAATCGGGCATCGACTGCATCGAGCACGCCACCGGCCTCACCCCCGAGCTGATCCCGCTGTTCGCGGAACGCGGGGTCGCCATCGTGCCGACCCTGGTCAACATCGCCACCTTCCCGGACCTGGCGGCGGGCGGCGAGAAGCGGTACCCCCACTGGTCGGCACATATGCGACGCCTCCATGAGCGGCGCTACGACACTGTGCGCGACGCCTATGACGCGGGCATCCCGGTATACGTCGGCACCGACGCGGGCGGCTCGCTGCCGCACGGGCTGGTCGCGGCCGAGGTGGCGGAACTGGTCACCGCGGGCATCCCGCCCGTCGAGGCGCTGGCCGCCACCAGCTGGGCCGCCCGCGCCTGGCTGGGCCGCCCCGGCCTGGAGGAGGGCGCCCCGGCCGACCTGGTGGTCTACGACTCCGACCCGCGCGCCGACGTACGGGTGCTCGCGGCGCCCCGCCGGGTGGTGCTGAACGGGCTGGTCGTGCAGTAGGCGGGGCGAACGGGCGTGCCCGCTTAATCGAATGCGGGGGCGGAAACCCCACGATGGAGTGAAGTAACCCAGGATCGCTGACCGTTCACCCACAGTGCGTAAGGGTTGGCGTGTCCCGAGCACGTTTCTCCTGGGGGTCCCACCGTCTTGAACAGCGACAACTTCCGCATGCCCGCACGCCGTCTCGCCGCCGTGGCGACGGCCGCCGCCCTCACCGCGGCGCCCCTGCTGCTGAGTGTGCGCCCGGCGCACGCCACCGGCGACCACGGACGCGCCTCCGCCGCCGTACTGCGCACCGGACTCGACGTGTCCCTGCTCCACCACACCGCCGACGTCCCGCTCACTCTCTCCCTCAACGAGGTCCAGGCACCGGGCGACGCCGACCGCACGGCCCTGTCGGCCCGGCTCGACGGGGTCAACGGCGGCCGCCCCTTCTCCGTGCTGCGCGCCGACGTCGCCTCGGCCAGCGCCACCGCCACCGAGGAGCGCGCCGAGGGCATGGTCCGGCTGACCGACGCTCGGCTGCACGTGCCCGGTCTGCCGCTGCTCTCCCTGATCGAGGTCGGCACGGTCACCGCCCGCGCCACCTGCGCGGCCGGAGCGGAGCCCGAGGTCGAGGCGAACGTGCTCGGCGCCGTCACCGTGCTCGGCAAGCGCACCACCCTCACCGCGGGCGGCCCCACCGAGGTACGGGTACCCGGCGTCGGCGAGGTCCGCCTCGACCTCGCCGAGCGGCGCACCACCTCCAGCACGGCCGCCGCCACCGCGCTCCGGCTCAAGGTCTCGGTCAACCCGCTCCGGCTGAACGTGGCCGAGGTGACGGGCACGGTGACGCTGGCGGAAGCGAGTTGTGAGACACCGGCGGGGGAGGAGGAGCCGACTCCCAGCGAGCCGACCGAGTCCGCCGAGGCCCCCGAGTCCGCCGCATCCGAGCCGGAGCAGTCCAGCGAGGCCCCCGCGCCCCGGGTCGCACCCCAGGGCACCCAGAGCAACCTCGCCGAGACGGGCGGCAGTTCCACCACTCCGTACATCGCGGGCGGCGCGCTGGCCTTGCTCCTGCTGGGCGGCGGAGCGGTGACGGTGGCCCGCAGGCGCCGGGGCTGACGGGGCCCGCCAGGGATCTCACCGCCGGACCAGCGCCAGCAGGCTCAGACCGAACATCAGCACGCCCAGCGGGAGATGGACCGACGGTACATGGGCGATGCCCAGCACGACCTGGACCGAGGCGAGCGCGAGGAAGCCCGAGGCGTGCCAGATGGGCCGCGTGGAGCCGCCGCCCGGCTTCCACGCCAGCACCGCCGCGAGCACGTACAGCATCGACGCCCCGTACATCACGCGGGCGCCGATGCCGTGCAGCGTCTCGCCGTAGGAGGTGGTGAGCAGCAGCCCGGCGGAGACGGCCTGGAGGAAGATGGTCAGCGTCTGGAGGGCTAGGGCGACGCGGAGGAACGTGGAGCCGTCGCGTCGCGCGTCCGTCGTGGTCGTCACCTGAGTGGCCATGTCACGGTCCCCTTTTCCGCCCGTCGGGCAGCAGCTCGATAAGGTCTCACCCGTCCGACGACGCGGGCCTGCGAAAGGTAAGGCGAGGGGGCGGCATGGGGACGGTGGAGGACCGGGCGGAACGGCGCCAACTGCTCAACGTGGCCTACCGGTTGCTCGGCTCGGTGACCGAGGCCGAGGACGCCGTGCAGGACGCGTACACGCGCTGGTACGGGCTCCCCGACGGGCGCCGGGCGGAGATCCTGTCACCCGGCGCCTGGCTGACCACGGTGACCGGCCGGATCTGCCTGGACCTGCTCGGCTCGGCGCGGGCCCGCCGCGAGCGTTACGTCGGTGCCTGGCTGCCCGAGCCGCTGCCCGACCGCGCCGAGTGGGACGGTACGGGCGACGCCGACCCCGCCGACCTGATCGTGCGGGACGAGTCGGTGGCGATGGCGTTCCTGGTCGTCCTGGAGTCGATGACACCGGCCGAGCGGGTGGCGTTCGTGCTGCACGACGTCTTCCGGTACCCGTTCGCGGAGATCGCGGAGGTGCTCGGCCGGACCCCGGCGGCCTGCAAGCAGTTGGCGGCCTCCGCCCGGCGGCGGGTGAGCGCCGCGCGGGCTCCGGCGCCGGTACGGGCCGACGTGGTGCGGCGGGTGAAGGAGGCGTGGGAGAGCAAGGACATCGCCGCTCTCGTCGGCCTCCTCGACCCGGCCGCCGTGATGACCGCCGACGGTGGCGGCATGGTCGGCACCGTCCTGCGCCCGGTCGAGGGCGGCCCGCGCATCGCCCGGTACATGGCCGCCATCGCGGACCGGGCTCCCGGCCTCGAACTCCTGGAACGCTCGGTCAACGGCCTGCCCGGCCTGGTGGCTTGCCGCGACGGCGCCGTGGTCACCGTCGCCGCCTTCGAGCTCGACGGCGACCGCGTCACCCGTATCTGGGTGATCCGCAACCCGGAGAAGCTGCGGCCGTGGGCGCCTCAGTCCTCCTGAGCCAGCACCTTGCCCAGCGCCGCCACGAAGCCCGCCATCGTCACCCGGTCCCGGACCGCCACCCGGAGCCAGTCCGGGCCCAGGCCGGGGAAGGTGTCGCCGCGGCGGACCGCGTAGCCCAGCTCGCGCAGGCGGTGCCGGACGCGCGCGGCGTCCGGTACCTCCAGGAGGACGAAGGGGGCCTCGGCGGGGCCGGTGACCTTGAGGCCGTACGGGGTCAACTCGGCCAGTCCGGCGAGGAGATGGGTGCGGTCGGCGGCCGTGCGGTGGGCCGCGTGGGCCGCCTCGGCGAGGGCGCGGGGGGCCACGCAGGCCCGGGTCGCGGCCAGGGCCGGAGTGGACACCGGCCACAGGGGCTGGGCGCGTTCCAGGGCGGTGACCGTCTCCGGGGGCGCGAGGACGTAGCCGACCCGGAGCCCGGCCAGGCCCCAGGTCTTGGTGAGGCTGCGCAGCACGACCAGACCCGGCACGTCCGTCCGCCCGGCCAGCGCCTCCCGCTCACCCGGCACCGCGTCCATGAACGCCTCGTCCACGACCAACGTCCGCCCTGGTCGGGCCAGTTGGGTGAGTACCTCGGCCGGGTGGAGCACCGAGGTGGGGTTGGTCGGGTTGCCGACGATCACCAGGTCCGCGTCCTCGGGCACCGCCGCCGGGTCCAGCCGGAAGCCGTCCCGCGCGCTCAGCAGCACCCGCTCCACCGCGTGCCCCGCGTCCCGCAGCGCCGCCTCCGGCTCGGTGAACTGCGGATGCACCACCACCGGCCGCCGCACCTCCAGCGCGCGGGCCAGCAGCACGAACGCCTCCGCCGCGCCCGCTGTCAGCAGCACCCGCTCCACCGGCAGCCCGTGCCGTTCCGCCACCGCCGCCCGCGCTGCCCGCCCGTCCGGGTAGGCCGCGAGACCGGACAGCGAGGCGGCGATCTCCTCGCGCAGCCAGCGCGGGGGCGTGTCCGCACGGACGTTGACGGCGAGGTCCACCAGGTCTGCCCCGGCGTCCCGGACCTCGGCGTCCCCGTGGTGGCGCAGATCGGGCCCGGCGTCAGTGGGCATGGCTGTGGGTGTGGCCGCCGTGGTGGTGCCCGTGCCCGTGTCCGTGGCCGTCGTCGTCCGGGTGGAAGTGCGGCTGCTGAGGCAGGCCCACCTTGTCCTCGAAGCCCGGCAGCGCGATCCGGTACACGCACGAGTCGCAGTTCATCCGCAGATCACCGGCCACCGCCTCCGCGTACCGCTCCATCACCAGGTCCAGCAGCTCCGGCTCGGGGCCGATCACGTCCGCCGACCGCACCTCCGTCTCCGGGTGCGCGGCCGCCCACTCCTCGGTCTGCCGCCGCACCCGCTCCGGCAGGATGCCGGTGAACAGGAAGTACGGCAGCACGACGATCCGCCGCGCCCCGAGCCGGGCACACCGGTCCAGGCCGCTCGGCACGTCCGGCGCCGCCAGCGACACGAAAGCCGTCTCCACCCCGGCGTAGCCGCGCCCCTCCCACAGCAGCCGGGCCGCCTTGCAGACCTCGGCGTTGGCGTCCGGGTCGGTGGAGCCGCGCCCGACCAGCAGCACGGTCACGTCCTCCCGGGCGGTGTCCCCGAGGGCTTCGTCCAGCCGCCGTTCCAGCACCCGCAGCAGGGCGGGGTGCGGGCCGAGGGGGCGGCCGTAGGTGTAGGTGACGCCCGGATGGCGCTCCTTCTCGCGGGCCAGCGCCGCCGGGATGTCGCCCTTGGCGTGCCCGGCGGACACCAGCATCAGCGGTACGGCGGCGAAGCGGCGGACGCCCCGCTCGACCAGCTCGGTGACGGCCTCGCCCAGCGGGGGCGGGGACAGCTCGATGAAGCCGCCCGCGACGGGCAGTTCGGGGTGGCGGCGGCCCAGCTCCTTCACGAAGTCCCGGAACGCCTCGGCTCCGGCCTCGTCACGGGTGCCGTGTCCGGCGATGAGCAGGGCGGGCGGCTGGGTGGTCACGGTTTCTCCTCGGGGTACGTCGGTCGGTACAAGGGGGTGTCGGGGGCGGTGGCCATGCTGGTCGCAGGGCTCACCGGGCCTCCTCGGGGGTGTGCTGCCAGCGGTAGCCGCGCGGGGTCACCATGCGCCCGGCGATGTTCCGGGTGGCGGTGTTGCCGACGGTGACCACGGTCATCATGTCGACGGTCGCCGGGTCGAGTGCGGCGAGCGTGGTCAGCCGTACGGATTCGTCCGGCCGGGAGGCGTTGCGCACCACGCCGACCGGCGTCTCCGGCTCCCGGTGCCCGGCGAGGACGGCGAGCGCCTTGGGGAGCTGCCAGTCCCGGCCGCGCGAGCGGGGGTTGTAGAAGGTCACCACGATGTCCGCCTCGGCGGCCGCGCGCACCCGGCGCTCGATGACCTCCCACGGGGTGTGCAGGTCGGAGAGGCTGATCGAGACGTGGTCGTGGCCCAGTGGCGCCCCCAGCACGGCCCCGGCCGCGAGCGCGGCGGTGACACCGGGCACGCCCACCACGTCGATGTCGTCGGACGCCTCCGCGAGCGCGGGGGAGGCCATGGCGTACACGCCCGCGTCCCCGCTGCCGATCAGCGCCACCGCGTGCCCCTGACGGGCCTCCGCGACCGCCGTACGGGCCCGCTCCTCCTCCGCGCCGAGCCCCGACTCCAGCACCCGGGTGCCGGGCCGGATCAGGTCGCGGATCTGGTCGACGTACTGGTCCAGGCCCACCAGCACCGAGGCGCGCCGCAGTTCGGCGGCCGCGCGCGGCGTCACCAGGTCGCGGGCGCCGGGCCCGATCCCGACCACCGCGAGCCGACCCCGGCCGGGACGCCGGACCACCGCACAGGTCGCCATCGCGGGCGATGCCCCCGACTTCCGCTTCGGTACGAGGAGTTCGCCGCCCCGCCTGAGCGCGGCGGCCTCCGCCACGGACGGGGTGCCGACCGCCGCGAGGGGCGCGTCGGAGGGGTTCGGCACGGACACGGCGGCCAGTTCGTCCGCCGGGTACGTCACCAGGGGCACGCCCAGCCGCTCGGCGGCGGCCACGATGCCGGGCTCCTCCGACTTGGCGTCCACCGTGGCGAGTTCGGCGACCGAGCGCACCGAGAGCCCCGCCTCGCGCAGCGCCTCCTCGATCAGCCCGAGCACCTCATCGACGGGCGCCCCCTTGGACGCGCCGACGCCGACCACGAGGGACGGTGGCCGCAACAGCACCTCCTGCGGGCCGGGTTGTACGGCCCGGTCGGTCAACCGCACCGTGTACGCGCCCTGTCCGGCGAACGGCACCGGAGGCAGCGGCCAGGCCAACTCTGCCTCCAGCGCCACCGGTTCACCGTCCAGCAGAGCCCGCGACACCGCCGCGACCGCGCCCTCGACCGGCAGCCCGAGCGTGTCCAGCCCGACCAGACCCACCGCGTCCGTCGCCGTCGTCACCACGGGCTCCGCACCCAGCAACTCGGCCACCTCGTAGGCCAGTTCATTGGCGCCGCCACCGTGCCCGCCGACCAGCGACACCGCGAACCGGCCGCCCTCGTCCACGCACACCACACCCGGATCGGCCGCCTTGTCCCCGAGCAGCGGGGCCAGCAGCCGGACCGTGGCGCCGGTGGCCAGGAAGCACACCAGCTGCTCGCACTCCGCGAACGCCGCCCGTACGGCCTCCCCGGCCGGGCCCTCGTACACCCGCGTACGGTCCGGCCAGGCCGCGGCCAGCCGGTCGCGGGCCACCGCCCCCGCCGCGGTGGCGGAAATCAGGCCGATCACTGGACTCCTCCTTCACTCCGTGCCGGGAGGCGGTCGCCCCACAGCAGGAAAACGGGGTTGCCTGCCGCCAGCCGGGTCACATCACCCGGCAGCGGTGCCAGCCGCGACGACTGCAACAGCACCCCGTCACAGCTCAGCCCGGCCCCGGTCAGCGCCGCGCGCACCGCGCCGACCCGGTCCAGCGCGGCCACGGCCACCACGACCGTCCGCCGCGCCCGCTCCGCGCAGACGCCGACCACGGCGGGCAGATCACGCCCGCCACCGCCCACGAACACCGCGTCGGGCTCGTCAAGACCGGCCAGCGCCTCCGGTGCGGTGCCGTGCACCACGCTCACATCGACGCCATGGGCGCGGGCGTTGGCCCGTACCCGCCCGGCGCCGTCCTCGGTCTTCTCCACGGCGGTCACGGCCGCGCCGAGCCGCGCGCACTCCACGGCCACCGAACCCGAACCCGCGCCCACGTCCCACACCAGGTCGCCCAGGCGCGGCCCGAGCCGGGCCAGCGCCAGCGCCCGCACCTCGAACTTGGTGATCATCGAGTCCCGGTGCGCGAACTCGCTCTCCGCGAGCGCCCATCGGGCGGGCCCGGCACCCGCCCCGGCGACCGTGCGCGGACCCTCCGCCGTACGCGCCTCGTCCAGGCACAGCACCACACTCACCGCAGGACCCCAGTCCCGCGCGGCGGCCTCGGCGGGCGTCACCCGCTCCACCCGCTCCCGCTCCGGATCACCGAGCGCGCTCACCACGACCAGCACCCGGCCGGTACCGTCCAGCCGGGCACCCAGCTCGGCCGGACCCGAGCCCGGACCGGTCAGCACGGCGACCTTCGGGCGCGCCCGGCAGACATGGACCGCCGTACGCAGGTCCCGCCCGTGCGCGCTCACCACGACCGCGTCGTCCCAGGTCAGCCCCAGCCGCGCGAAGGCACCCGCCACCGAGGACACCCCCGGCCGCACATCGAGCAGCCCGGCGCCGAAGCGTTCCGCCAGCACCCGCACGATCCCGAAGAACCCCGGATCACCCGACGCCAGCACCACCACCGGCCGCTCCCCGGCCACGCACTCCTCGATCGCGTCCAGGGCGGGCGCCAGCGGGCCGAGCACCATCCGTGCCGCGCCCTCGGGCACCGGCGCCGCGTCCAGATGACGCCGCCCGCCGACGACCAGCGCGGCCCCGGCGAGCGCGTCCGGCGGGACCGGGGTGCCGGTCCCCGCGCCGACGACCGTGATCAACTGCTCGCCCCCCGCTCACGCAGCGCCCGCCGCGCCTCCGGGTCGGCCCTGCGGAAGCCGTGGAAGTGGCCGGGGTGGTAGAGGTGCGAGCGGGTGCCGTGCGCGTCCAGCGCCGCGCCGACCAGGAACAGCGTGTGCTTCCACAGCTTGTGCTCCTTGACCGTCTCCTCCAGCGTGCCGATCGTGCACCGCACCACCAGCTCCTCCGGCCAGGTCACCTGATGGGCGACCACGACCGGGGTGGACGTCGGATAGCCGCCCTCCAGCAGCTCGTGCACCAGCTGGCCGCTGCGCGCCGCCGACAGGAACACCGCCATCGTGGTGCCGTGCCGGGCGAACTCGCGCACCTCCTCACCGGGCGGCATCGGCGTCTTGCCCCCGCCGAGCCGGGTCAGGATCACCGACTGGGCCACCTCCGGGATGGTCAGCTCCCGCCCGGCCAGCGCGGCCACCGCCGAGAACGACGACACTCCCGGCACGATCTCCGTGGCGATCCCGACCTCCGCGCACCGGTCCAGCTGCTCCTGCGTACCGCCCCACAGCGAGGGATCGCCGGAGTGCACCCGCGCGACCTTGAGCCCCTCCGCGTGGGCGCGCCGGTAGACGGCCACCACGTCCTCCAGGGACAGCGCCGCCGAGTCGAGGATCTCCGCGTCCGCGCGGGCGTGCTCCAGCACCTCGGCGCGGACCAGGCTGGCCGCCCAGATCACCACGTCCGCCTCCGCGATCGCGCGGGCCGCGCGGAACGTCAGCAGATCGGCGGCACCGGGCCCGGCACCGACGAACGTCACCTTGCCGGTGGGGGCATCGGCCATGGGAAGGGTCCTCTCCTGAGGGAAGCCCGGACGCGCGTGGTCGTGGTCCGGGTGGGGCGGTGGAAACTGGGGTGAATGTCAGGGTCTGGCGAGGTTTGCGGGCCGCTGGATGTGCGCACAGGGCCCCGCATCGGATAGCAAGGGCGTATGGCGGTCCTTGTCGCGCTCGGCGCGTTCCTGATGACGCTGGCCGGCGGCTGGACGGCACAGCGCGTGACCGACCGTCGCCACCTTGTCCTGGGCCTGGCCGGCGGCCTGATGCTGGGCGTGGTCGGCCTCGACCTGCTCCCCGAGGCGCTGGAGGCGGCCGGTCAACGGTGGTTCGGCGTTCCCGCGGCGCTCGTACTGTTCGTCGCCGGGTTCCTCCTCGCCCATCTGGTGGAACGTCTCCTCGCCGGACGCCAGGCGGCGCACGGCGCGGCCGAGCACACCCACCGGGCGCCCGAGGTGGGCCTCACCGCGGCCGCCGCGATGGTCGGACACAGCTTCATGGACGGCGTCGCGATCGGCGCCGCCTTCCAGATCGGCGGCGGCATGGGCCTGTCCGTCGCCCTCGCCGTGATCGCGCACGACTTCGCCGACGGCTTCAACACCTTCACCATCACCAGCCTCTACGGCAACGCCCGCCGCCGGGCCGTGGCCATGCTGGTGGCCGACGCCTGCGCGCCGATGCTGGGCGCGCTGTCGACGATGTTCGTGCACATCCCCGAACCGCTGCTCGGCGGCTACCTCGGCCTCTTCGGCGGCGCGCTGCTCTACCTCGCCGCCGCCGAGATCCTCCCCGAGGCCCACCACGACCACCCGGCCCGCTCCACCGTGCTGTGCACCGTCGCGGGCGCCGCCTTCATCTGGCTGGTGGTCGGCCTCTCCGGCGGCTGACCCCGCGATCGACCCCGTCACAGCTTCCCGCCCCGGCCGCCCTCGCGCCGGGGCGGCGCTATGAGCGTCGACAGATACGGCAGCGCGTCCCCGTCCAGCTCGGCGGCGGGCCGCACCGACTCCTCCGGCAGCCCCAGCGCCGACCCCCACACCGCGTCCTGAAGCCGCCCGGCCTCCCGCAGCGCCTCGGCCACCTCGGCCGCGCGCCGCCCGAACTTGTACGCCACCACGGTCCCCGGACCCGCCAGCGCCTCCTTCAGCGCCTGCGCGCCCGCCGTCACCGGCACCAGCGTCAACGGCTCGGTGCCCTCGGTCAGCACCGCGCCCGACCTCGCCGCCAGATCCTGCATCGCGGTGATACCGGGCACCGTCTCCACGACCAGCCCCGGCACCAGCTCCTTCAGCGTCTGCGCGAGGTAGGTGAAGGTCGAGTACACGTTGGGATCGCCGATGGTCGCGAACGCCACGTACGCGTGCTCCCGCAGCAGTTCGGCGACCCGCGCGCCCGCCGCGTCCCACGCGGCCTCCCGGCGCGCCCGGTCCGTCCGCTCGTTCAGCGCGAACACCACCCGGACGATCTTCTCGCCGGACACATGGTGCAGCACCGTCGCCTCGGCCCGGCCCCGCTCCATGGTGTCCATCACCGGTACGACGACCACATCGGCGGCCCGCAGCGCGTTGACGCCCTTCACGGTCACCAGTTCCGGGTCCCCGGGACCCACTCCGACCCCGACCAGCCTGCTGCTCATGACGTCCGGCACCTCTCCGTGAACCTCCGGGCCACACCGGGCTCCGACGCCCAGTGGGTATGCAGATAACTCGCGTGCACGCCCCCTTGCACGAACCCCTCCACCCGCCGAGCGGGCGCCACGACCCCCCACGCGGGCGCCTCCCCGGCCCCCGGCTCCACGACGGTCCGATGAAACTCGTGCCCCCGCATCCGCGTCCCGGCCACCGCCAGCACGCTGTCCCCGACGGCCACGGCATCCCGGTACCCGAGCGTCAGCCGCTCGCCCATCCGCGCGTCCGCGTCCAGCACCCCGCACATGGGAGTCCCGTCGAGTTCCCGGCACAGGTAGAGCAACCCGGCACACTCAGCGGCCACGGGCGCCCCGCTGAGGGCCAGCTCCGCGATCTCCTTGCGCAGCGCGTCATTGGCCCCCAGCTCACTCGCGTAGACCTCGGGGAACCCCCCACCAACGACGAGCCCCCGAGTCCCCTCGGGCAACCGCTCGTCCCGCAGAGGGTCAAAGGTGACGACGTCGGCCCCGGCGGCATCGAGCAACTCGGCGTGCTCGGCATAGGAGAAGCTGAACGCGGGCCCACCGGCGAGGGCAACGACGGGCCGTTGACGTACAGCGTCGTTGTCGTCGCCCGGCCTCTCAGCCAACCGAGACGGGCGGTCGTGGGTGGGCAAAGAAAGAGCCTCAGCCGCAGACCACCCGCCACCCGACAACGCCCCCGCACCACGCGCCAGCGCCATCAGCGCATCCAGATCACACCCGGCAGCAACCTGCGCCCCCATCGCCGCCACCGCAGCCACAGCGTCAGCGCCCCGCTCAGCGACAGGCACCAACCCCAGATGCCGAGACGGCGTAGCCACCCGCGAGGCCCGCCGCAGCGCGCCAAGCACAGGCACCCCCGCCTCATCAAGAGCCTCCCGCAGCAGCGCCTCATGCCGAGACGACCCCACCTTGTTGAGGATCACACCCCCGATCCGCACCCCGGTGTCCCAGGACGCGAACCCATGCACCAAGGCAGCCACCGACCGAGACTGCGACGACGCGTCCACGACCAACACCACCAGCGCCCGCAGCAACTTGGCGACCTGTGCCGTGGACGCCAGCTCCCCCTGCCCCGCGGCCCCGTCGTACAGCCCCATCACCCCCTCGACGACAGCGAGATCGCACCCCCGAGCCCCATGCGCGAACAGCGGAGCGACCAGCTCGGTCCCGCACAGGTACGCGTCGAGATTCCGCCCCACCCGCCCGGTGGCCAGCGCGTGATACCCGGGATCGATGTAGTCCGGCCCCACCTTGTGCGGAGACACGGCAAGCCCCCGCGCGGCGAACGCGGCCATCAGCCCCGTGGCGACGGTGGTCTTCCCGCTGCCCGACGAGGGCGCGGCGATGACCAGCCGGGGAACGGACATCACCACTCGATGCCCCTCTGCCCCTTCTGCCCGGCGTCCATGGGGTGCTTCACCTTGGACATGTCGGTCACCAGATCCGCGAACTCCACCAGCGGAGCTGGCGCGTTGCGCCCGGTGATCACCACATGCTGATTCCCCGGCCGGGCCCGCAGCACCGAGACGACCTCCTCCGTGTCCACCCACCCCCAGTGCATCGGGTAGGCGAACTCGTCCAGCACGTAGAGCCGGTACGTCTCGGCGGCCAGGTCCCGCTTGACCTGCGCCCACCCCTCCCGCGCCTTCTCCTCGTTGTCGAGCTGGGCGTCCCGCTGCACCCAGGACCAGCCCTCGCCCATCTTGTGCCAGTCGACGGACCCGCCCTCGCCGGAGGCACCGAGCACCCGCAGCGCGTTCTCCTCGCCGACCTTCCACTTCGCCGACTTGACGAACTGGAACACCCCGATCGGCCACCCCTGGTTCCAGGCCCGCAGCGCCAGCCCGAACGCGGCCGTCGACTTGCCCTTCCCGATCCCGGTGTGCACGACCACCAGCGGACGATTGCGCCGCTGCCGTGTCGTCAACCCGTCGTCCGGCACCACACTCGGCTGTCCCTGCGGCACTACGCGGCCCTCCTCGAAGTCGTCCCCCGCACATCCCTGACCAGCCCGGCGATGGCGTCCGCCCGCAGCTCGTCCAGCGTCACCGCCGTACCCCCCAGCTCCTCCGCGAGCCGCCCCGCGAGCCCCAGCCGTACCGGCCCCGACTCGCAGTCCACGACCACCGAGGCCACCGACTCCGCGCCGAACAGCCGCGCCGCCCGCCCCGCCAGCGCCACCGGCTCCGGACCACCGGTCGCCCGGCCGTCCGTCACCACCACCAGCAGCGCCCGCCGGGACGGGTCCCGCAGCCGCTCCACCCGCAGCACGTCGTGCGCCTTCAGCAGCCCCGCCGCCAGCGGCGTACGGCCGCCCGTCGGCAGCGACTCCAGCCGAGCCGCCGCCGCGTCCACCGACGAGGTCGGCGGCAGCGCCACCTCGGCGGCCGTACCCCGGAAGGTCACCAGACCGACCTTGTCCCGCCGCTGGTAGGCGTCGAGCAGCAGCGACAGCACGGCACCCTTCACCGCGCTCATCCGCTGCCGCGCGGCCATCGAACCGGAGGCGTCCACCACGAACAGCACGAGGTTCCCCTCGCGCCCCTCCCGCGCCGCCTGCCGCAGATCGTCCCGGCGCAGCACCAGCCCCGGCCCCGACCGGCCCCGCGCCCGCTGATGCGGAGCCGCGGCCCGTACGGTGGCCGCCAGATGCAGCTTGGTCAGCGCCCCGCGCGGCCGCAGCGCGCCGGTGGTCCGCCCGCGCTCGGTCCGCGCCCGCGAACGCCGCCCGGCCGCACCCGCCCCGACACCGGGCACGGTCAACGCCTTGGTGCGGAACGGCTCCGCGGCCCGCGCGGGCGCCTGCTCACCCGCACCCCCGGCGGACGGCTGCGGCTCCCCGCCCTCCCCGGCCTCGGGCTGCGCACCGGCGTCCCCGCCTTGCGGACCCTCCTCGGGCGACGGCTGCCCGCCCCCACCAGGCCCGTCCGGGCCGGGGTCGGGATCGTCGTCGTCCCCGGCCGACTCCTCCAGCGTCTGGTCGAGCTTGTCCTCGTCCAGCCCCGGCGCGTCGAAGGGGTTGCGCCGCCGTCGGTGCGGCAGCGCCAGCAGCGCGGCCTGCCGCACGTCCTCGGCGAGCACATCGCTCCGCCCGTCCCACGCGGCCAGCGCGGTCGCGGTACGCGCCATCACGATGTCGGCGCGCATACCGTCCACCTCGAACGCCGCGCAGGTCGCCGCGATCTGCTTCAGCGCCCCGTCGCCCAGCCGCACCTTGGGCAGCAACTCCCGTGCCGCGACGATGCGTTGCCGTACCGCGCTCTCCTCGTCCGCCCAGCGCGCCGCGAACCCGGCCGGATCGTCGTCGTACGCCAGCCTGCGCCGCACGACCTCCACCCGCTGATCCGGCTCCCGCGAGGCCGCGACCTCGACCGTCAGCCCGAACCGGTCGAGCAACTGCGGCCGCAGCTCGCCCTCTTCGGGGTTCATCGTCCCGACGAGCAGGAACCGCGCGGCATGCCGTACGGAGACCCCCTCGCGCTCGACGTACGAGGCGCCCATTGCCGCCGCGTCCAGCAGCACGTCCACCAAGTGGTCGTGCAGCAGGTTCACTTCGTCGACGTAGAGGATGCCCCGGTTGGCGGCGGCCAGCAGTCCGGGTTCGAACGCCTTGACCCCCTCCGCGAGCGCCCGCTCGATGTCGAGGGCGCCGACCAGCCGGTCCTCGGACGCGCCGACCGGCAGCTCGACCATCCGCGCGTCCCGCGCCTCGGCCGCCGCCACCGTGTGCGGCCCGTCCGGGCAGGTCGGGTCGGGCGAGGCCGGGTCACAGGAGAACCGGCATCCGGCGACCACCTCGACCTCGGGCAGCAGCGCCGCCAGCGCCCGCACGGCGGTGCTCTTGGCGGTGCCCTTCTCGCCCCGCACGAGCACCCCGCCGATGTTCGGCGCGACGGCGTTGAGCAGCAGGGCCAGTTGCAGATCCTGCTGCCCGACCACCGCGGTGAACGGGAATCGCGTGCTCACTCGTCTCCCTCCAGCTCTCCCTCGAGTTCCAGATACGTCGCCCGGAGCCGCTCCAAGGTCTCCTGGTCCGGCTCCGCCCACAGCCCCCGGTCCGCCGCCTCCAGCAGGCGCTCGGTGATGCCGCGCAGGGCCCACGGGTTGGACTTCTTCATGAAGTCCTGGTTCTCCGGGTCGAAGACGTACTCGGCCGACAACTTCTCGTACATCCAGTCGTCCACCACGCCCGCCGTGGCGTCGTACCCGAAGAGGTAGTCCACGGTCGCCGCCATCTCGAAGGCGCCCTTGTAGCCGTGCCTTCTCATCGCGCTCATCCAGCGGGGGTTGACCACGCGGGCGCGGAAGACGCGGTGGGTCTCCTCGCCGAGGGTGCGGGTCTTGACCTGGTCGGGGACGGCCGAGTCGCCCACGTACGCCTCGGGGCTGGTGCCGGTCAGGTGGCGGACCATCGCCACCATGCCTCCGTGATACTGGAAGTAGTCGTCGGCGTCCGCGATGTCATGCTCCCTGGTGTCGACGTTCTTCGCCGCCACCGCGATCCGCTTGAACGCCGTCTCCATGTCCCCCCGCGCCGCGCGCCCGTCGAGCCCGCGCCCGTAGGCGTAGCCGCCCCAGACCGCGTACACCTCGGCGAGGTCCGCGTCGGAGCGCCAGTTGCGGGCGTCGATCAGGGGGAGCAGGCCCGCGCCGTAGGCGCCCGGCTTGGAGCCGAAGACGCGGGCCGTGGCGCGGCGGCGGTCGCCGTGCTCGGCGGTGTCCTCCTCGACGTGGGCGCGGACGTAGTTGGACTCGCCGGGCTCGTCCAGCTCGGCCACCGCGCGCACCGCGTCGTCGATCAGGCCGACCACGTGCGGGAACGCGTCCCGAAAGAAGCCGGAGATCCGGACGGTGACGTCGATGCGCGGGCGCCCCAGCTCGGCGAGCGGCACGATCTCGAAGCCGGTGACCCGCCGCGAGGCGTCGTCCCACACCGGGCGGCAGCCCAGCAGCGCGAGGATCTCCGCGATGTCGTCGCCCTGGGTGCGCATGGCGGAGGTGCCCCACACGGTGAGGCCCACCGACTTCGGGTACTCCCCGGTGTCGGCGAGATACCGCTGCACCAGCGAGTCCGCGAGCGACTGCCCGACCTCCCAACTCAGTCGGGACGGGATCGCCTTGGGGTCGACGGAGTAGAAGTTGCGCCCGGTCGGCAGCACGTTGACCAGACCCCGCGTGGGCGACCCGGAGGGCCCCGCCGGGACGTAACCGCCGTTCAGCGCGTGGAGGATGTGCCCGATCTCGTCGGTGGTCCGGGCGAGCCGGGGCACGACCTCCGTGCAGGCGAACTCCAACACCGCTGTGGCGTCCGCCAGTTCGAAGCCGAGTACCTCGTCCAGTACCGCCGGTACGGCCGCCCGGTCCCAGTCCCGCGCCTCCATGCTCTCGGCGATGCCCCGGCACAGCTTCTCCAGCAGGTCGATCGCGTCGGCGCCGGTGCGTGCCGGGCCCTCGGCCAGGTCGGTCAGCTCCACCGGCACCTTCACCGGGGCGCCCGGCTCGGCCAGCAACTCCTTCTCAACCAGCCCGAAATGCTCGGCCAGCGCGGCCCGCAGCCCCGGCAGGGCGTTGGCCTGGCCGCCCCACACCTGGGAGGCGCGCAGCACGGCGAGGACGAGGTTGACGCGGGCCTCGCCCTCGGGGCCGCCGCCCAGGATGTGCAGTCCGTCGCGGATCTGCACGTCCTTGATCTCGCAGAGATAGCCGTCGATGTGCATGACGAACGAGTCGAAGTCGTCGTCCTCCGGCTGCTCGTCCACATGCAGGTCGTGGTGCAGCTCGGCGGCCTTGACCAGGGTCCAGATCTGGGCGCGTACGGCCGGGGCCTTGGTCGGGTCCAGGTCGGAGACGAGCGCGTACTCGTCCAGCAGCTGTTCCAGCTTGGCGAGGTCGCCGTAGGTGTCGGCGCGGGCCATCGGCGGCACCAGGTGGTCGACGACCGTGGCGTGCCCGCGTCGCTTGGCCTGGGTGCCCTCGCCGGGGTCGTTGACGATGAACGGGTAGATCAGCGGGAGTTCACCGAGGACGGCGTCGGGGGCGCAGCCACGCGAGAGGCCGAGGCCCTTGCCCGGCAGCCACTCCATCGTGCCGTGCTTGCCCATGTGGACGACCGCGTCGGCGCCGAAGCTGTTCTCCAGCCAGCGGTAGGCGGCCAGGTAGTGGTGCGAGGGCGGCATGTCGGGGTCGTGGTAGATGGCGATGGGGTTCTCGCCGAAGCCGCGCGGCGGCTGGATCATCACGACGACGTTCCCGAACTGGAGCGAGGCGAGCACGATGTCGTCGCCGTCCACGTACAGGTTGCCCGGCGGCTCGCCCCACGCCTCCAGCATGGCGTCCCGCAGCTCGGGGTCGAGGGTGTCGAACCAGGCCCGGTAGTCCGCGAGCGGCACCCGGGCGGGCGCGGCGGCGAGCTGCTCCTCGGTCAGCCACTCCACGTCGTGACCGCCTGCCGCGATCAGCCGGTGGATCAACTCGTCGCCCTCGGACGGGTATTCGCTCACCCCGTACCCGGCGCCGCGCAGCGCGTCCAGCACCCGGACCGCCGAGGCGGGGGTGTCCAGGCCGACGGCGTTGCCGACGCGGGAGTGCTTGGTCGGGTAGGCGGTGAAGACCAGCGCGATCCGCTTCTCCGCGTTCGGCTTGTGCCGAAGTACCGCGTGCCGTACGGCGATCCCGGCGACCCGTGCCGCGCGCTCGGGGTCGGCGACGTAGACCGGGACCTCGTCCGGGCCAGGCTCCTTGAAGGAGAAGGGCACGGTGATGAGGCGGCCGTCGAACTCCGGGATGGCGACCTGCATCGCGGCGTCCATGGGGGACAGGGCCGCGTCCGAGGCGTCCCAGGCGGCCCGCGTGGAGGTGAGACAAAGGCCCTGCAGTACGGGCACGTTCAGGTCCGCGAGGGCGCCGATGTCCCACGCCTCCTCGTCGCCGCCCGCCGAGGCTGCCGAGGCGTGCGCACCACCGGCCGCGAGGACGGTGGCGACCAGGGCGTCGGCCCGGCCCAGCAGCTCGTACAGCCCGGCGTCCGCGTCGCGCAGCGAACCGCAGTACACCGGAAGGGCGTTGGCGCCGCGTTCCTCGATGGCCGCGCAGAGGGTGTCCACGAAGGCGGTGTTGCCGCTGAGTTCATGGGCCCGGTAGAAGAGCACGCCCACGGTGGGTCGGCCGGGCCGCTGCTCGTAGGTGCCGTGGAGCCCGAACTCCGGCATCCGGTGCGGCTCTTCGAAGCCCTCGCCGGTCAGCAGGACGGTGTCGGAGAGGAACCGGGACAGCTCCAGCAGGTTCGCCGGGCCGCCCTCGACCAGATAGCGCAGCGCCTCCGCGACGACCCCGGCCGGGGCGGTCGACTCGGCCATCAGCTCGGCGTCCGGCACGCTCTCGCCGCCCAGTAGCACCGTCGGCACCCCGGACGCCTTCAGCGCGGCGAGCCCGTCCTCCCAGGCCCGCTTGCCGCCCAGCAGCCGGACGACCGCGAGGTCCGCGCCGTCCAGGAGGGCGGGCAGGTCGGCGGCCGCGTCGACGCGGGACGGGTTGCCGATCCGGTAGTCGGCGCCGCTGGCGCGGGCGGCCAGCAGATCCGTGTCGGCGGTCGACAGCAACAACACTGTGGTCATGCGGGCGCTCCCGGTGGAATGAAGGGCAGTCCTGCGGGCGCGCCCGACTCGATGAGCCGCCAGAGCGCGTCCGTGTCCGCGTGGTGTTCGATCAGGTCGCCGAGCAGGTCGAGCTGCTCCTCGCGCAGCGCGGCGAAGGACGTGTCGGGGGCCGGGACGAAGCGGCGCCCGGAGGCGGCGGCGACCTCGCGCAGGAAGGCGCGCCGGAAGCCGTCCGACTCCAGCGAGCCGTGCCAGTGGGTGCCCCAGACCTGGCCGGTGCGGCAGCCGTCCAGGAAGGCGTCCCCGCCCAGCACCTCGGCGACCCCGTGATGGATCTCGTACCCCTCGACGGGCTCACCGAGGGCTTCCCCGACGGGCCGGGCGAGGGTCTTCTCGGGGTGGAACCGCACCCGCACCGGGAGCAGTCCGAGCCCCGGCACGCTTCCGGCGCGTGACTCGACGTCGTCCTCGATGTGCTTGCCGAGCAGCTGGAAGCCGCCGCAGATCCCGAGCACCGGACGCCCCTCGGCGGCCCGGCGCACCAACGCGTCCGCGAGGCCCCGCTCGCGCAGCCACTCGAGCGCCCGTACGGTGCCGCGCGTGCCCGGCACCACCACGAGGTCGGCGTCGGCCAGTTCCTCGGGCCGGTCCACGAAGCGGACGACCACGCCGGGTTCGGCGGCGAGGGCGTCCACGTCGGTGAAGTTGGACATCAGCGGGACGGCGCACACGGCGACCCGCAGCACGTCCTCGCCGTGCGGGGGAGCGACGGCCGACTCCCGTACGGTCCCGCGCAGGGAGACCCTGAGTCCGTCCTCCTCGTCGATGCCGAGCCCGTGCCGGAACGGCAGCACCCCGTAGGTGTGCCGTCCGGTGAGGCCGCGCAGCATGTCCAGGCCCGGTTCCAGCAGCGAGACATCGCCGCGGAACTTGTTGACCAGGAACCCGGCGATCAGCGCCTGGTCCTCGGGGGAGAGCAGGGCGACGGTGCCGAAGAAGGAGGCGAACACCCCGCCCCGGTCGATGTCGCCGACGACGAGCACGGGCAGCCCGGCGCCCCGCGCGACGCCCATGTTGACGATGTCGGTGCGCCGAAGGTTGATCTCGGCGGGCGAACCCGCGCCCTCACAGATCACCGCGTCATACGTGCCCCGCAACTCCTCCAAGCACTCCAACACCGTTCCCAGCAAAGCCTGTTGACGCCCGCCGTGATAGCCGCGCGCACTCAGCTCGCCCACCGGCCTGCCCAGCAGCACCACTTGGCTGCTGCGCTCGCCACCGGGCTTGAGCAGTACGGGATTCATCAGCGCGGTCGGCTCGGTGCGGCACGCCTGCGCCTGCATGGCCTGCGCCCGCCCGATCTCCGCGCCCTCCCGGGTCACGAAGGAGTTGAGGGACATGTTCTGCCCCTTGAACGGCGCCACCTTGACGCCCTGCCGGACCAGCCACCGGCAGATCCCGGCCGTCACGACGCTCTTGCCCGCGTCGGACGTCGTCCCCGCGACCAGCAGACCACCGCTCACCTGCCCCGCCCCCTTCCGATGAGGCGCGCGGCGACGGTGACGCCGAGCGCGAGCATGCCGACCCGGCGGGAGAGCCGTACGGCCCGCCCGATGTCGGCGACCTGCACCGGCCGCCCGGTGCCGTTGAGTACCGGCCGGTGCTCGACCCGGCCGCCGTAGGAGAGGGTGCCGCCCAGCCGGACGCCGAGCGCGCCCGCGAACGAGGCTTCCACCGGGCCCGCGTTGGGGCTCGGATGCCGATGCGCGTCCGCCCGCCAGGCCCGTACCGCCCCGCGCGGGTCGTCCCCGGCGAGCACGGCCAGTACGGCGGTCAGCCGGGCGCCCGGCCAGCCCGCCACGTCGTCCAGCCGGGCGGAGGCCCAGCCGAAGCGGCGCAGCCGGGGCGACTTGTGCCCGACCATCGCGTCCAGCGTGTTCACGGCCCGGAAGCCGAGCAGCCCCGGCACTCCGGCGAGCGCGCCCCACACCAGGGCGCCCACCACGGCGTCGGAGGTGTTCTCCGCGACCGACTCCACGACGGCGCGCGCGATCGCGTCGGCGTCCAGCGCCTGCGGGTCGCGGCCGCACAGATGCGGCAGCCGGGCCCGCGCGGCCGTCAGGTCGCCGCGCTCCAGGGCGCGGCCGACGGTGGACGCCTCGCGGGCGAGCGACGTACCGCCGACGACGGCCCAGGTGGCGGCGGCCGTCAGCGCGGCGGAGCCGGTGAAGGAGGGGCGTACGGCGCGTGCGGCCACGGCTCCGAGCGCGGTGGCGCCTCCGGCGCACACCAGGGTGTGCAGCGTGCCCCAGCCGCGGTGGTCGTGCCACAGCGCGCGCTCCACGCGCCCGGCGGCCCGCCCGAAGGCGGCGACGGGGTGCATGCGGTGGGGATCGCCCAGGAGGAGATCACCGAGGAGTCCGGCGGCGGCACCGTACGCGTACGAGCGATCGGCGCCCATCGGCTAGCTCGCCGTGGGCGTGCCGGTGTTCCTGGTGCGGGTTCTCGGGCGACGGCCGGGCATCACGGTAGTCCTCACTCAGGGTGTCCACGCCCTGGTTCGACGAGACCGGCGACGAGAGTTCCTGGCTCCCGGGGACTTCTCCCCGGTGACAGTGGCGGGACCGCGCCGGATTCGCACCGGCTTCCTCTGCTGTCGCCGTACATGGCCCGCGAAGTCCACCACGTGCCCGGAAGGGCCGTCAACCTGCCTGTGACCTGCGGGAGAAGAGTGTGTGGAGCCCCACACCGGCACCGGTGGGAACAGCGGAAGGCCCCCGCGCGGCACATGCCGTGCGGGGGCCTCACCGGGACGCGGGTGCTAGGCGACGATCAGGTAGAAGCCGTAGGCCACCGCCGCCGCGCAGGCGGCGAAGCAGGCGTAGGCGCCGGTCACCGCGAGCGGGGCCGAGCCGCCCGTGGCGGCGGCGCGCTCGCGGCGGGCCAAGCCGCTGACGCCCAGGGTGAACAGGCTCACCAGGGCCACCGTGACCACGAGGCTGACGCCGAAGACGGAGCCGAGGGCCGCCCAGTCGATCTTCATGGGGATGTTCCTCCAGTTGCCGGGTGGTCAGACCCGGGCGGACGGCGCGGTGGTGGCGGGGGTGTGCTCGGTCGTGCGGGACTCGGCGGTGGCGGCCGGGATGGTGGCCGTCAGGTCGTCCGCGACGATGCCCACGGGGGGCGGCGTGACCATGGCCATCGCGGTGGTCACCACACCGGCGGGCTCGGTGTACTCCTCGGCGGTGACGTGGGTGTGGTCGATGACCTCGCGGCGGGAGATCTTCCAGATGGCGAAGCTGGAGCCGATCAGGAAGAGCGCGACGAGCCCGGTGCCCCAGTCGCCCAGGCCGGTTACGGCCTCGGCGCCCGCGCCGACCAGTGCGGCGGCGGGCAGGGTCAGCGCCCAGGCGACGAACATCCGGGTGGCGGTGGACCAGCGGACCACACCGCCCTTGCGGCCGAGGCCCGCGCCCATCACCGAGCCGGAGACGACATGGGTGGTGGAGAGGGAGAAACCGAGGTGCGAGGAGGCCAGGATGGCGGTCGCGGCGCTGGTCTGCGCGGCGAAGCCCTGACGGGGCTCCAGGTCGGTCAGACCCTTGCCCATGGTGCGGATGATGCGCCAGCCGCCGATGTAGGTGCCGAGCGCGATGGCCAGACCGGCGGAGAGGATCACCCAGGTGGGAGGGTTGGAGCCGGGGGAGAGGGCGCCGCCCGCGATCAGCGCGAGGGTGATGATGCCCATGGTCTTCTGCGCGTCGTTGGTGCCGTGCGCCAGGGAGACCAGGCCGGCCGAGGCGATCTGGCCCGCGCGGTAGCCCTTGCGGGTGGCCTCGCCGTCGCCCTGGCCGCCGATGCGGTAGGAGAGGCGGGTGGCGAGCATCGTGGCGAGACCCGCCACGATCGGCGCGGCGACCGCGGGGAGCAGCACCTTGGTGACCAGCATGTCGCCGTGGACGGCGCCGAAGCCCGCCGAGGCGACGGTGGCACCGACGAGGCCGCCCATCAGGGCGTGCGAGGAACTCGAGGGCAGGCCCACCAGCCAGGTCAGCAGGTTCCAGAGGATCGCGCCGGTCAGGGCCGCGAAGATGACCTCGGGACGGATGCCGGTCTCGTCGACGAGACCCTTGGAGATCGTGTTGGCGACCTCCACCGAGAGGAAAGCGCCCACCAGGTTGAGCGCGGCGGACATGGCCACCGCGACCTTGGGCTTGAGAGCGCCGGTCGAGATGGTGGTGGCCATCGCGTTGGCGGTGTCGTGGAAACCGTTCGTGAAATCGAACGCGAGTGCGGTTATCACCACTATCGCGAGGATCAGCGAGAAGCTTTCCATTTACCCAGGCAATCGTTCGAGGTCGTTGGCAGCATGAACGTAGGGAACCTGGATGAACGGAAGGTGAACTGGGACGGGCGCCTTGGTGCCGGAAGCGGGACGCCGGATTCCGGGGGCCGTCCGGCCGCTCTCCGGGGGCCGTTCAGCGCCCGCGCGCGAAGGCTCGCAGCCGGGTCGCGGAGCCGCCGAAGAGATCCTGGTCACCCGGCAGTCGTCCCTTGGTGCCGTGCTGCCAGAACGTCCAGTACCGCCAGCCGCCGGGCAGTCTGCCGGGGCCGGACGAACCATGGCTGGCGATCCACAGGGCGTGGTCGTCGGAGAAGGCGCGGCTGTCGCCGGTGCAGGCGGCCCACCAGTGGGCGGTGGTGTAGAGGACCGGACGGCGCCCGGTCTCCCGGCGGACCTCGTCGCTGAAGGACCTGATCCAGCGCACCATCCGCTTCCGGCTCAGCCCGTAGCACTTGTGGTGCTTGTCGTACGGGTTGTACTCGATGTCGAGCGCGGGCGGCAGCGTCACCCCGTCGGCCCGCCAGCCGCCGCCGTGCCGGACGAAGTACGCGGCCTGCGCGGCGCCGGAGGAACGGTTCGGCAGGGCGAAGTGATAGGCGCCCCGGATCAGTCCGGCCCGGCGCGCGCCGTTGTACTGGCCGGTGAAGTAGGGGTTGCGGTAGGTCGTGGACTCGGTCGCCTTCACGTACACGAACCGGGCGCCCTCGGCGCGGGCCGACCACCAGTCGACGCGCTTCTGGTGGGAGGACACGTCGTGCCCCCGCGGCTGGGTCCCGCGCGGGTGGGGCTCGGCGGCGAGCGGGGCGTGGGCGGCGGTCAGGGCCCCGGTGAGGGTGAGGGCCGAGAGGGCCGCGGCGAGGACGCCCGCGCGGCGACGGGTCGAGAAGCGGTCACGGGCCATGCGGTCCCCCGGCGAAACGTGGTCCAGCGGGCAAGAGGGATCAGTGAAAGCCGGAGGACCAGCAGAAGTGTGACTATTCCTGGCGTTTCTGATCGGTTTCGCTCGTTCGGAGGCGCGTGAAGGGGGTGGAAGCGGGCACGCCCTCGGCCCCCGGCTGGCAGGATCGCCGCATGGCGGAACAGCGGCGGCACGCGGACGGCGACGAGGCGCGGACCTGGGCGGAGCTGGTGGCCACCGCCCGGCGCACCGTCACCGACGGACTGGTCGTCGGCACCTCGGGCAACGTCTCCGCCCGGGTGGGCGACACCGTGCTGGTCACCCCCTCGGGCGTGCCCTACGACCGGCTCACCCCCGCCGACATCACCGGCGTCGACCTCTCCGGCCGCCAGGTGCTCGGGTCCCTGGTGCCGACCAGCGAACTCCCCATGCACCTCGCGGTGTACCGCACCACCGAAGCCCGCGCGGTCGTCCACACCCACGCCGTGCACGCCACCGCCGTCTCCACCCTCGTCACCGAGCTGCCCGCGATCCACTACATGACCTGCGCCCTCGGCGGCCCCGTACGGGTCGCCCCCTACGCCGCCTACGGCACCCCCGAACTCGCCGCCCACATGCTGCGCGCCCTCGAGGACCGCTCCGGCTGCCTCCTGCGCAACCACGGCACGCTCACCTACGGGGACACCCTGGACCGCGCCTACGACCGCACCGCCCAGCTGGAGTGGATGTGCCGCGTCTGGCTCACGGCGTCCTCGGTGCCGGGCCTGACCCCGGCCCTGCTGACGGAGGCGGAGCTGACCGAGGCGGGGGAGCGGCTGCGGGGGTACGGGCAGCGCTGAGCGGGGTGCTCCACTGGCCGGTACCGGCCCCGCCCCCGACACTGGACGGGTGCGCAAAGTCCACGTAGTCGCCGCCGCGATCGGTGCCGTGCTGGCCGCGGGCGCCGCGTCCGTGGCCGTCGGCAGACTGGCCAGCGGTGCCGCGCTGAAGCTGCCGCCCGGCCGCCCGCTGCCCACCGAACCCCGGCTCACCGTGCACGGCGTGGAGGGCGGCCGGATCACCCTCACCCGCGGCCTCGCCTCCCGCCGCCCCGGCGTCTACGGCCTCGCGGGCCACGGCTCGCACGCCGTCGTCGGACCGGTGCTGGAAGGGGCCGAGCAGAGCGCCGACACGGTCGTCCGCGCCCTCGAACGCCTCACCCACGGGACCCTCACCCCCGGCGACTCCGCCTGGCTCACCCCCAACGCCTACGTGGGTGACCCCGGCTCCGCCCTCGGCCTCGAGTACGCCGACATCGACATCCCCGGCGAACTCGGCCCGCTCCCCGCCTGGTTCGTGCCGGGACCCCGGGACACCTGGGTGATCGCCGTGCACGGTCTGGGCACCACCCGCGAGCAGACCCTCAACGTCATGGGGATACTCCACGCCCTCGGGCTGCCCGTGCTCGCCCTCGCCTACCGGGGCGACCTCGGCGCACCGCGCTCCCCGGACGGCCTCAGCCACCTCGGCGAGACCGAGTGGCGGGACGTGGACGCCGCGATCCGCTACGCCGTCCGCTACGGCGCCCGCCGGGTCGTCCTCCTCGGCTGGTCCACCGGCGCCACGATGGCCCTGCACGCCGCCGAACGCTCCTCCGTACGGGACCGCGTCGCCGGGCTGATCCTCGACTCGCCCGTCCTCGGCTGGGAGGCCACCCTCCGCGCCCTGGCCCACGCCCGCCACGTCCCCGGCCCCCTGCTGCCGCTGGCGGTACGCGCCGCCCAGGGCCGCGCCGGGATGCGCACCGCCCGCCAGGCCGCGGGCGTGGAACCCCTCGAGGTCCCCACCCTGATCATCCACGGCCCGGACGACACGATCGCCCCCTGGGCGGACTCCCGCCGCCTGGCCGCCCGCCAGCCCGGCCTCATCTCCCTCCACCCCGTCCCCAAGGCCCCCCACGGCGCCATGTGGAACGCGGACCCCACGGCCTACGAGGACCTGCTCCGCCGCTTCCTGACCCCGCTGCTGTAGCCCTCCGGACGTGCGGACCCAAGCCGGAAGCCCCGGTTCCCCGGCGGGTTTCGGCCGAACGGGACGCGCCCGCCGGGACCCTGGCCGACGCGCCGCGAGGCAGCTGCCTTGGCCCTCTGTGTTGCCCGCTGTGACATCCCGTTTGGGTTTTCGGACCGTCAACCGGAAGACTGCACCCGTGACGTCCCGTATCCCGCGCGACTCCAGGCTTCGACTCGTCCGACCGCGACCCCTGGCCGCCGCCCCCAGAGCTGTGAACCAGCGGCGCGTGCGCCGCGCCGCGCCCCGGCCGCCCGAGGGCACACCGGCCCCCGCCGAACTGGCGAGACTCGCCCGGACCGTCCTCGCCGGGGCGGTCCGCGTGGCCCGCTGGGCCGACCGCGCCCTCGGGCCCGGCAGCGACGCCGCCACCGCCGACGGCAAGGCCACCCTCTCCGAGGCGACCGCCGACCGCGCCGCCGCCGACCTCGGCCTCACCACCGCGCAGATCCGCGCCGACTGGGACACCGCCCGCCTCTCCGGCCTGGTCGAGGTGCACGGCGACAGCGCCCGCCCCGGCTGGCGGCTGCGCGCCTGGGACCGCGACGACAGCGCCGTACTGCGCGGCTGGGTCGCCCTCTTCGACGCCTGGTCGCTGGCCTGCCCCGAACCGCACGGCCACGAGGCGGCCACCGTCGCCGAGGTCGTCTCGGCGATGCCCCAGGTCCTCTCCTTCCTCCAGCTCTCCGCCGGGCCCGTCCCCGCCGAGCAGCTGCTCGACCTGCTCCAGCAGCGGGTCACCGAACTGCGCACCGAACGCTGCGAGATCACCTACGCCCCCGGCGCCGTCGAGGCCCCCGTCCTCACCGCCCCCGCCCCGGACGTCCCCCTCGCCCCCCTCCTCGACTGGGCCGTCGAAGCGCTCGCCGCCGTCGGCGCCCTCACCCACGGCGACGGCCACGCCACCCTCACCCCCCTCGGCAGCTGGGCGGTCTGGGTCAAGCTGGAGCAGATCTGCGTCGCCGCGCAGAGCCCCGCCGGGAACATCGAGCAGTCCGCCGAGGACATGCTCCGCGGCTGCGCCCAGCTCCGCCCCAACGCCGCCCGCGCCGAATACCGCGCCTGGCTCGCCGCCCGCACGGTCGGCGGCGCCGTCGGCCAGCTGCTGGCCGCCGCCCGCGGCGACGACGCCCTGCTGCGCGGCCTCGCCTTCGAGGCGCTCCGCGTGGTCGGCGCCCCCGCCGAGCACGACGTACGCGCCGTCGTCGCCGAACCGGCGCTGCGCCCCTACGCCCTGCTGTGGCTCGCCGAGTACGACGGCGTCGACCCGGAGGACGCCCACGAGGTCCTCACCCGCGAGGAAGCCACCTGGCTCTGGGTCGACACCGCCGCCGCCGTCGCCGACCACGGCGAGACCGACATGCTCGTCCGGCACCTGGAGGCGGCGGTCCAGCCCACCGTCCCCGCCCTGCTGGAGGAGGTCCGCGCCGTCGGCCACCCGCGCACCGTGCAGGTCCTGGTGGCGCTCGCCGCCGCCCACCCCGACCCCGCCCTCGCCAAGGCCGTACGCCGCGCCGCCTTCCAGGTGCACACCGGAGGCTGAGCGCGGCCCGCCGCAGCGCCCCCGCCGCTCAGGGAGTCAACGCGGGGGCGTACGTCCCGAAGCTCCAGACGTTGCCCTCGGCGTCCCGCGCCATGTAGTCCCGCGAGCCGTAGTCCTGGTCCGTCGGGGGCATCAGGATCTCCACGCCGTGCTCCACCGCACGCCGGTGATGGGCGTCCACGTCGGCCGCGTCACCCAGGACCACGTACGTCCCCGCCGGGCCCGCGCCGCGCATCGTCTCGTCGAACATGCCGCCCCGCCCCTTGGACCCCAGCATCACCGCCCCGTTCCCCTGGGTCAGCTCGGCGTGCAGCACCGTGCCGTCCTCCGACTCGTACACCGCCAGCTCGGTGAAGCCCAGCGCCCCCGTCAGCTGGGCGATGGCCGCCCGCGCGTCCGCGTACAGCAGCGTCGGGTACACACTCGGGCGCCCACTCGTGTCCGCCATGCCGGTCACTCCCTCGTGAACGGTTCCGTCCCGCTTCGTCCCCTCAGTCTGGCAGCGACCACTGACAACGCCTCGGCCGAAGCCTCAGCCGAACGTATTGCACCGGTCCGGATCGCCCGTCCGGTACCCCTGGTCGAACCACTGCTGGCGCTGCAGCGAGGAACCGTGCGTCCAGGTCTCCGGGGTGACCTTCCCCTGGAACTCCTCCTGGATACGGTCGTCGCCCACCGCGGCCGCCGCGTTCAGCCCGTCCTTGATGTCCGCCGGGGTCAGGCTGGTGATCAGCGGCCGTCCCGTCGACTCGTCCGGCGTCGTCGTCGCGTGGTGCGCCCACACCCCGGCGTAGCAGTCCGCCTGCAGTTCGACCCGCACCGAGTTGCTGTTCTCGCCGGTCAGCCCGTCCTGGCTGCGGCCCAGCGTGCCCATCAGGTCCTGCACATGATGGCCGTACTCGTGCGCGATGACGTACGCCTGCGCGAACGGGCCGCCGCTCGCCCCGAACTTCGTGCGCAGCTCGTCGAAGAAGCTCAGGTCCAGATAGACCCGCTGGTCACCGGGGCAGTAGAACGGCCCCACGGCGGCCGTCGCCGCCCCGCAGGCCGTACGGATCTGCCCGCTGAAGAAGTACGTCTGCGCCGGGGTGTACCGCTCCCCCCGCTGCCGGAACTCGCCCGACCAGTAGTCCTGCACACTGTTGACCACCGCGACCGCCCGGCAGTCCTCCCGGGTGTTCGCGTCCCGGCCGGTCCGGCACTCCTGCTGCACCTCGCCCAGCGACGAGGGCTGGGACGCCGCCTCGTCACCGCCCGAGGAGAGCCCGAGCTGGTCCGGGCCGACGCCCAGGAACAGCGCCAGCAGCAGCCCGACCAGCCCGACGACACCGCCGCCGATCGTCGCCCGGCCGCCCGGCACCCGGCTCCCGCGCACGTCCCGCACCTCGGAGGTGTCCAGATTCGCGTCGTCGTCGAACTGCACAGCCCGTCACTCTCCGTCCATGGCGCCACGCCCGTCCCGCGGTCCTGGCGGCATTCCTACCCCGAGACGCCCCGCACCCCGCCACCCGAGGCAGGAAAAGGGCTTGCCCGCCCCCGTTAGACTGGGCCCCATGGCCATTCTCCTCGCGCATTAGACGGCGGGAACGCCCTCGACAGCCGCCCATCCGTCAACCACGTACGCCCAGGAGTATGTCCGTGATCTCCGCCTCCGGTATCGAGCTGCGCGCCGGTGCGCGCGTCCTCATCGAGAACGCCACCTTCCGGGTCGCCAAGGGCGACCGCATCGGCCTCGTCGGCCGCAACGGCGCAGGCAAGACCACCCTCACCAAGTGCCTCGCCGGTGACGGCGTCCCCGCCGGCGGCACCATCACCCGCTCCGGCGAGGTCGGCTACCTGCCGCAGGACCCCCGCACCGGCGACCTCGACGTTCTCGGCCGCGACCGCATCCTCTCCGCCCGCGGCCTCGACGTCCTGATCCGCAAGATGCGCGAGAACGAGCAGCGCATCGCCAACGGCTCCGGCGCCACCCGCGAGAAGGCCCTGCGCCAGTACGAGCGCCAGGAGACCGAGTTCCTCACCAAGGGCGGGTACTCCGCCGAGGCCGAGGCCGCGACCATCGCCGCCGCCCTCAACCTGCCCGACCGCGCGCTCGGCCAGCCGCTGCACACCCTCTCCGGTGGTCAGCGCCGCCGTATCGAGCTGGCCCGCATCCTGTTCTCGGACGCCGACACCCTGCTGCTCGACGAGCCGACCAACCACCTCGACGCCGACTCGATCGTCTGGCTGCGGGACTACCTCAAGACCTACCGCGGCGGCTTCATCGTGATCTCCCACGACGTCGACCTGGTCGAGACGGTCGTCAACAAGGTGTTCTACCTGGACGCCAACCGCGCCCAGATCGACGTCTACAACATGGGCTGGAAGCTCTACCAGCAGCAGCGCGAGGCCGACGAGAAGCGCCGCAAGCGCGAGCGGCAGAACGCCGAGAAGAAGGCCGCCGCCCTGCACACGCAGGCCGACAAGATGCGCGCCAAGGCCACCAAGACGGTCGCCGCGCAGAACATGGCCAAGCGCGCCGACAAGCTGCTCTCCGGCCTGGAGGCGGTCCGCCAGTCCGACAAGGTCGCCAAGCTCCGCTTCCCCGAGCCCGCCCCCTGCGGCAAGACCCCGCTGATGGCGGAGGGCCTGTCGAAGTCGTACGGCTCGCTGGAGATCTTCACCGACGTCGACCTGGCCATCGACAAGGGCTCGCGCGTCGTCATCCTCGGCCTCAACGGCGCGGGCAAGACCACCCTGCTGCGCCTCCTCGGCGGCGCGGAGCAGCCCGACACCGGCTCGGTCGTCCCCGGCCACGGCCTCAAGCTCGGCTACTACGCCCAGGAGCACGAGACCCTGGACCCCGAGCGCACGGTCCTGGAGAACATGCGCTCGGCCGCGCCGGACCTGGACCTGGTCGAGGTCCGCAAGACGCTCGGCTCGTTCCTCTTCTCCGGCGACGACGTGGACAAGCCCGCCGGGGTCCTCTCCGGCGGCGAGAAGACCCGCCTCGCGCTGGCCACCCTGGTCGTCTCCTCGGCCAACGTGCTGCTGCTGGACGAGCCCACCAACAACCTCGACCCCGCCAGCCGCGAGGAGATCCTCGGCGCCCTGCGCACCTACAAGGGCGCGGTCGTCCTGGTCACCCACGACGAGGGCGCCGTGGAGGCGCTCCAGCCGGAGCGGATCATCCTGCTCCCGGACGGCGTGGAGGACCTGTGGGGCGCCGGGTACGCCGATCTGGTGGCCCTCGCCTGACCTCGTAGGCCCCCTGTAGAACCCTCCTCGGCGCGCCCGGAGGCCGGGTGATCCACCCCGACCGGATCATTCGGCCCAGCGGTGATCCACCATCTGAGTGAGATCTCCTCATACCGAGGTGTGTCCTACACGGATTTCGCGGCCGGTCCCCCTGTACCCGAGTGGTACCGGGGGACCGGCCGTTCTACGTCTCTGACCTGGGACTTCCCGATTCCACCCGTTCGGCGGTACGCGCGCGCAGCTTCGGAATCAGCGATTCCGTATGTGGGGACCCGCTCCTGTCGTCACAACCTCGTCTCACGGACCTTGCCGAATGGGTGGCCAACCCGCCGAGAAGGGGTGATCATGAGAAGACCAGAGCGCACTTCCCACGAGGAGGCACGGGTGGCCGAGACTCTGAAGAAGGGCAGCCGGGTAACCGGCGCCGCGCGCGACAAGCTCGCGGCAGACCTGAAGAAAAAGTACGACTCCGGTGCGAGCATCCGGGCGCTGGCCGAGGAGACCGGTCGCTCGTATGGCTTTGTGCACCGGATGCTCAGCGAGTCGGGCGTCACGCTCCGTGGGCGTGGCGGTGCGACGCGGGGCAAGAAGGCCGCGTCGTCCTGACTCCGGGCGGTCCATCGGCTTTGATGGTGGCCACCCGGTCGGTCCTGTGATCGTCCGGGTGGTTACTGTGCAGTCACTTCGCGGTGCCGTACGGCCCCGCGCGATGACCGCACCCATCGGAGGCGCCCCATGGCTTCGCCCGACCAGGACCTCACTCCTGTTCTCGACAAGGACGGGGTACGGCTCACCGTCGACGACGCGCTCGCCACGGTGACCCTGACCAACCCGGCCAAGCGCAACGCGCAGAGCCCCGCTCTGTGGCGGGCACTGGCCGAGGCGGGCCGGGCGTTGCCGGGCTCCGTCCGGGTCGTCGTGCTGCGCGGCGAGGGCAAGTCCTTCTCCGCCGGGCTGGACCGGCAGATGTTCACCCCGGAGGGGATCGAGGGCGAGCCGACCTTCATCGATCTCGCACGCCGTGACGACGCCGGGGTCGACTCCGCCATCGCCGCGTACCAGGAGGCGTTCACCTGGTGGCGGCGCAACGACATCGTGTCCATCGCCGCCGTGCAGGGACACGCCATCGGCGCCGGGTTCCAGCTGGCCCTCGCCTGTGACCTGCGCGTCGTCGCCGACGACGTGCAGTTCGCCATGCGCGAGACCAGCCTCGGTCTGGTCCCCGACCTCACCGGCACCCACCCGCTGGTCGGCCTCGTCGGCTACGCCCGCGCGCTGGAGATCTGTGTCACCGGCCGCTTCGTGCACGCCGAGGAGGCGGTCGTCTCCGGCCTGGCCAGCGTCGCCGTGTCCGCCGCCGAACTCGACGGTGCCGCGCACGACCTGGCCGCCGCGGTGCTGGCCGCGCCGCGCGATGCCGTGGTGGAGACCAAGGCGCTGCTGCGCGGTGCCGTCGGCCGCTCCTTCGACGAGCAGGTCGTCGCCGAGCGCGCCGCCCAGGCCCGCCGCCTGCGGGACCTCGCGGGCATCGGGGACTGAGCGCACCGCCCCCGAGGGTCTCGCGCTCACTCCACGCCGGTCACCAGGACCGCCACCGTCGGGCGGTCCTCCAGCGTCTCCCGCACCGCCGCCCGCACCCGCTGGGCCACCTCCGTGGCCCGGTGGCCGGAGTCCGTGGCCAGTTCCACGTACACGTGCCGGTGCGGGAGCGCCGCGTCCGACTCGCGCCGCTCGACCCGTACCGCGTGGCCGCGGTCGCCGAAGGCCGCCGTCAGCCGGGTCACGCCGGTCACCGTGAGCACGGCCGCGGCCACCAGCGCCTCGTCCGGGTCGGTGGTCCGCTCGGCGTCCGGGGGGCGCTGCGCCGGGGCGGGCGGGGCCGGTGCGACGGGCGGCTCCAGCAGGTCCGTCACCCGCAGGTCCACCTCCGTCACCGTCAGCCCCAGCCGGTCCGCCGCCGTCGTCAGCGCCGCCCGCAGCCGGTCCGCCGTCACCGGCAGCGGCCGGTCGCCGACCGCCGCGAAGTCCGCCGTCACCCGCAGCGGCCCCGGCCACAGCGCGCTCGGCGGGGCCGGTACGACCGGCTCGCGCACCTCCCGAGGATCGCCCGGACCGATCCGCAACGTGCCCAGCCGGGCCCCCGGCACCTCGGCCGCCGCCGCCTCGCCCAGCACCGAGACGGCCGCCCGCTCCGTCATCCACGCGCCGTCCCTGCTGCCGCCGAGCGGCAGCAGTCTGCCGGGCGCCAGTCGCTGCCGTACCGCCTGTGTCCAGTCCGCCGTCATTCCTCCACCCTGCCCTCTCCACGGCGCGCGACGGCGCAGGCGTGCTTACGGTGGTCGGAGAACGACGACCGAAAAGGGGAGCAGTGGCGATGAGCGAGATGGCAACCCACGGCGGCGAGAACGAGCCGCAGACCTCCGCGCGCAGGCAGAACCGGCCCGGCGGCGGCGACCCGGCGACCAGAGGCCGCACCACGATCGCGGACGGCGTCGTCGAGAAGATCGCCGGAATGGCGGCACGCGACGCGGTCGGCGTGTACGCCATGGGCAGCGGGATCTCCCGCACCATCGGCGCCATGCGCGACCGGGTGCCCGGCGGCGGCAAGACCGTGACCCGAGGCGTGAAGGCCGAGGTCGGCGAGGTGCAGACCGCGCTCGACCTGGAGATCGTCGTCGAGTACGGCTTCCCGATCGGGGACGTCTCCCGCGCGGTACGTGAGAACGTGATCGCCGCCGTGGAGCGCATGACCAGCCTCGAGGTCGTCGAGGTCAACATCGCGGTCAGCGACGTCCACCTCCCCGATGAGGAGGAGGACCAGGAGCCGGAGCAGCCTCGTATCCAGTGAGTTGGGGGGTACTCGGAGAAAGAGGCCGGACCGGCTGACATCACTCGGTCGGACGAGCCGACTCGCTTGAAGGAGCGCTGCAGAGATGAGCATGGCAGCAGTCGGCATGATTGCCGGAATGGCGCTGGGCTTCGCCGGGTTCTACGGCGGCTTCGGGGCCTTCGTGCTGGTGGCGGCCCTCGGGGCCGTCGGATTCTTCGCCGGGCGCTTCGTGGACGGCGAACTGGAACTCGGCGACTTCTTCCGCCGCCGTGACGACCGCACCCGCCGGGACGACCGGTTCCGCTCCGGCGGCGACCGGCGCGACTGGCGCCGGTGACCGCGATGAGCACGGACACCGGCGCGGCGGCGCCGGTCGTCCCGGACCGCACCCCGCCGGGCGAGCGCGGGTTCACCCGGATCGCGGACCGGGTCGTCGCCAAGATCGCCGCGCGGGCCGCCCGCGAGGCGATCGCCCCCCTGCCCCGGAACATCAAGGCCCCGCACACCACGGTCAACGTCCGTCCCCGGGCGCGCGGCACCGGCCCGGTGGAGGACAGCCCGTTCGCCACGGCCCGGGTGCGCGTCGTCCTGGAACTCGAGTACCCCGGCGACATCGGCGCCCGCTGTGCCGCCGTACGCCGCCGGGTCACCGAGCGGGTGGGCACGCTGGCCAACATGGAGGTGCCGGAGGTGGTCGTCGAGGTCGAGCGGCTGCGGCTGCCCGGTGAGCTGCAGGGGAGGACGGCATGAGCGAGCCCCCGCAGGACACGACCCGGCCGATGCCCGTGGTCGACATCGAGAAGCATCTCCCGCGGCCCGCCGAGGAACCCGCCCTGTCCCCGGACGCCAAGGGCAGCGGCCGTTTCTGGTCGGCCCGCCGCGTCCCCTCGGCGATCATCGCCCTGCTCACGCTGGGCGGCGCCGGGCTGCTGCTGTACGACATCGTCGCCGTCCGCACCGGGCACCCCGCGATGTACTGGCGCCGCGAACTCGCCCGCCAGCTGGCCGAACAACCCCTCGACTACATCCCGGTACTCGCGGGCGCCGCCTTCGTCACCGCCGTCGGCCTCTGGCTGATCCTGCTCGCCCTCACCCCCGGCCTGCGCCAACTGCTGCCGATGCTCCGCCCGCGCTACGACGTACGCGCCGCGCTCACTCGTGACGCGGCCGCCCAGGTGTTGCGCGACCGGGCCGTCACGGTCTCCGGGGTGCGCGAGGCGCGGGTGAAGATGCGCCGCCGCCGGGCCGACGTACGGGTGATCTCGCACTTCCGCGACCCCGCCGAGGTCCGCGGTGACCTGGACGAGGCACTGGCCGGTGCCGTGACCGACCTCGGCATGACCCGGCGCCCCAAGCTGTCGGTACGCCTCCGGGGACCCGGGAAGAAGGGATGAGCGGCATGCGTTCAGGAGCCGTCAACCGTGTTCTGCTGGCGCTCGCCGGACTGGTGCTGTTCGTGCTGGGCGGGTCGGTGCTGGCCGTCGGCCTCGGCGCGCCGTCACCCTCCTGGTGGCCGCACTCCGGGCGGCACGACGTGCTGCTCAGCCGGGCCGAGCGCACCGCCTGGCGGGACCAGGACTGGTGGTGGCCCGCGCTGATCGCGCTGCTCGCCGTCCTGCTGCTGATCGGGCTGTGGTGGCTGCTGTCGGTGCTGCGCAGGCGCAGCCTGTCCGAGATCCTGATCGACACCGGCGACGGCAGGGGCGCGCTGGTGCGCGGCGGAGCGCTGCGGTCCGCGCTCGCGGACGACGCGGCCCGCCGACCGGGCGTGGCCGGGGCCGACACCCATCTGGCCGGCGGCCGTACGTCCCCGACGCTGCGCGCCGGGCTCCGGCTGGAACCCGACGCGTCCCCGGCCGCCACCCTGGCCGACTTCAGCGCCCGCCCGCTGACCGCCGCCCGCGACTCGGCGGGGCTGGAGTCGCTGCCCACCGAGGTGCGGCTCAAGAGGGTCAAGCACAAGGCGGACCGGGTGAGCTGACGGCTCTAGAACCCGTGCCGCATGCCCCCGTCGACCGGCAGCATGACGCCCGTCAGATAGGAAGCGGCCGGGGACAGCAGGAACGCGGCCACCCGTCCGAACTCGTCCGGCGTGCCGTAGCGGCGCAGCGGGATGCGGGACTCGTTGGCCGCCCTGGTGGCCACCGGGTCGGCGGACATCGAGTCCAGCTCGCGCACCCGGTCGGTGTCGATACGGGCCGGGAGCACACCGACGACGCGGATGCCGCGCGGGCCCAGCTCGTCGGCGAGGGACTTGGCGAACCCGGCCAGGCCCGGCCGCAGTCCGTTGGAGACGGTCAGCCCCGCGATCGGCTCGTGCACCGAACCCGACAGCACGAACCCGATGACCCCGCCCGGCTCCAGCTCGGCCGCCGCCGCGCGGGCGAGGCGCACCGCGCCGAGGAACACCGACTCGAACGCGTCCCGCCACTGCTCGTCGGTGTTGTCCGCGACGAAGCCGGGCGGCGGGCCGCCGACGCTGATGAGGATGCCGTCGAAACGCCCGAAGCGCTCACGGGCCAGGGCGATCAGCCGCTCCGGGGCGTCCGCCTCGGCGTTGCCGACGGCCACGCCCACCGCGTCCGGGCCCAGTTCGGCGGCGGCGTCCGCCACCCGCTGCTCGTCCCGGCCGGTGACGACCACCTTCGCCCCGTCCGCGACGAGCTGCCGCGCGGCGGCGTTGCCGAGGCCGCGCGAGGCGCCGGTGACGATGTACACCCGGTCCTTCAGTCCAAGATCCATGCTCCTATCCTGCCTCCTCGGTGCCGAACAGCGTGAAGGCGGTGTTCACCAGCGCGATATGGCTGAACGCCTGCGGAAAGTTGCCCAGCTGGCGCCCGGCCACCGGGTCGTACTCCTCGGCCAGCAGACCCACGTCGTTGACCAGCCCCGCCAGCTTCTCGAACAGCGCGCGGGCGTCGTCGGTGCGGCCGGTCAGGTGCAGGGCGTCGGCCAGCCAGAAGGAGCAGGCGAGGAAGGCGCCCTCGCCCTCGGGCAGCCCGTCGACCACCGGACCCTGGGGGTTCTCGGTGTCGTAGCGGCGCACGAAACCCCCGTCGCCCAGGTCGGCGGCGATCGCGTCGACCGTGCCGATTACCCGTGGGTCCTCCGGGGGCAGGAAGCCCACGCGCGGGATCAGCAGCAGCGAGGCGTCCAGCTCGCGCGAGCCGTAGTACTGGGTGAAGGTGTTGCGCTCCGGGTCGTAGCCCTTGGCGCACACCTCGTCGTGGATCTCGTCGCGCAGCGCCCGCCAGCCGGTCAGGTCGCCCTCCAGTTCGGGGTGCTCCTCCAGGGTGCGTACGGCGCGGTCCACCGCCACCCACGCCATCACCTTGGAGTGCGTGAACTGCCGCCGTCCGCCGCGCACCTCCCACAGCCCCTCGTCCGGCTGCCGCCACTGTTCGTCGAGGAAGTCGATCAGCGCGCACTGCAGGGCCCACATGTGCGGCCGGGCCGACAGCCCCGACCGGCGGGCCAGCCACAGGGAGTCCATCACCTCGCCGTACACGTCCAGCTGGAGCTGGTCCACCGCGCTGTTGCCGACGCGGACCGGGGCCGAGCCCGCGAACCCGGCGAGCCAGGGCAGCTCGGTCTCCGGCAGCCTGCGCTCGCCCGCGACGCCGTACATGATCTGCAGGTCCTCGGGGCTGCCCGCGACCGCCCGCAGCAGCCAGTCGCGCCATGCCTCGGCCTCCTCGTGGTAGCCCGCGGCGAGCAGCACGTTCAGGGTGAGGGTGGAGTCGCGCAGCCAGCAGTAGCGGTAGTCCCAGTTGCGCACCCCGCCCAGCCACTCCGGCAGCGAGGTGGTGGCCGCCGCGACGATGCCGCCGGTGGGCCGGTAGGTGAGCGCCTTCAGGGTGATCAGCGAGCGGACCACGGTGTCCCGGTACGGCCCGTCGTAGCGGCAGCGGCCGGTCCAGCGCCGCCAGTCCCGGACGCTGGAGCTGAGCGCCTTGTACGGGTCGATCAGCCGGGGGCGCGGCTGGTGCGAGGGGTGCCAGGTGAGCACGAACGCCACCCGCTCGCCCTCGGCCACGGTGAACTCCGAGTGGGTGCCGAGGTCCTCGCCCCAGGTCCGGACATGCGGCTCGGAGCGCAGCCAGGTGGAGTCCGGGCCCGCGACGGCCACCCGGTGCCCGTCCGCGCGGCGCATCCACGGCACGATGGAGCCGTGGTCGAAGCGCAGCCGGAGCGTGCTGCGCACGGTGACGCGCCCGCTGACCCCCTCCACGATCCGTACGACGTCCGGGACCTTCTCGCGCTGCGGCATCAGGTCGGTGACGCGCAGCGTGCCCTCGGGGGTGTCCCACTCGGTGTCCAGGACGAGGGTGTCGGGGCGGTAGGCGCGGCGGGTGCAGGTGTCCGCGCCCTTCGGCGCGATCCGCCAGTAGCCGTTGTCCTCGTCGCCCAGCAGCCGGGCGAAGCAGGCGCCGGAGTCGAAGCGGGGCAGGCAGAGCCAGTCGATCGAGCCGTCCCGGCCCACCAGGGCGGCGGTCTGCTCGTCGCCGATGACGGCGTAGTCCTCGATGCGCGGGGTCACGGGATGGCGATTCCCCGTCTGGCCTGACGGCCAATCAGGTGGTGCGCCGGGGGAGTGACGGCAAGGTCACACGGCGGCGGGTTCCGCCTCGGCCGGGCTCTCCGGTGCCGCGGCCGCCGCCCGGTCGCGCAGCTCGCGCCGGACCAGGAACCACCAGCCGACGGGCACGGCGGCGGCGAACAGCCACCACTGGATCATGTACGCGTAGTTCAGCGGGGCGTCTTCCTTGCCCGGGCTGGAGATCTGCTCCGGGGTGTTCCCCTTGGGCTCCGGCGCGGTCTGCTCGACGTAGCCGCCGAGCACCTGGGTGCCGAGCCGCTTCGCCTGGTCCGCGCTGTCGATCAGCATGACCTGCCGGTCGGGCAGCCCCGCGAGCTGTTTGATGCCGCTCGCCGCGGTGGTCTCGTCGGCCTTCAGCCGTCCGGTGATCGTGACCTTCCCGGCCGGGGGCGCGGGGACCTTCGGGAACTCGGTCTGGGCCCCGTTCGCCGGAATCCAGCCCCGGTTGACCAGCAGCACCCGGCCGTCGGTCAGCTTCAGCGGGGTCAGGACGTGGAAGCCCACCTCGTCGTCGGCGTTGGTGCGGCGCCGGACGACCTCCTCGTGGGCGGTGTCGAAGGTGCCGGTCGCGGTGACGGTGCGGTACTTGTCGCTGTGGGTGACGGCGCGGCCGGGGGCGGCGAGCCGTTCCACGGGCACCGGGGTGGCGTGCAGGGCCCGCGCGACCAGATTGTTGCGGGCGGTGCGTTCCTCGTACCGGTGGTGCTGCCAGATACCGAGCCTGATCATCGTCGGAATCAGCGCGATCACGACGAGGGTGAGGATCACCCACTGGCGGGTGAGCAGGAAGCGGTAGCGGTGCACCCCACGACGGTACCTCCGGGCCGTGGGGCGCATTCGGGCGGGTACCGGGTCAGACCCGGTCCACCACCCCCGCCTTCCCCTCGGCGCGGGCGCAGTGGGCGCCGCAGTACCAGTGGCCCTCCACCTCGACGCCCTGGCCGATGATCTGCACCCGGCAGTGCTCGCAGATCGGTGCCATGCGGTGGATGGCACAGGAGAAGCAGTCGAAGACGTGCACCGCGCCCTGTGCGTGGACCTCGAAGGTCATTCCGTAGTCATTGCCGCAAACTTCGCATCTCGCCATGCGCCTCAGGGTGAGCCGTACCCGGCCGCCGGGCGAGCGGGCACGGGCGCGAATCGCGGGGAATCACCCGTGTGTACGGCTCTCAGTCGGCGTCCTCGACATCGCGCAGTAGTTGCCCGAAGGCCGCCTCGTCGATGACCGGGGTGCCGAACTGGCGGGCCTTGGCCGTCTTGGAGGTGCCCGAGTCGGGGTCGTTGGTGACCAGCAGGCTGGTCAGCCGGGACAGGCTGGTGGCCACGTGCAGCCCGGCGTCGGTCGCCCGGTCCTCCAGCAGCTCGCGCTCGGTGGAGGTGTCACCCGAAAAGGCCACCCGCATGCCCTGCTTGAGACGTTTGCCCGGTTCGTACCGGCCAGGGTTGGGGTGCGGGCAGGCGGGCCGCTTGCGGGCCGGGCGCCAGCCGGGGCCGCGTCCGCCGCCGTAGGAGCTGGTCGCCTGGCGGCCGATGACCGGGGCGTCCGACCACTCGGTGAGCGGACGGCACTCCAGCAGCGGCAGCCGCACCTCGTTCGCGGCGGCCGCCCTGAGGCTCGGCCGGAACGCCTCGGCCAGCACCCGCGCGTCGTCCAGCGCGTGGTGGGCGCGCTGCTGCACCACCCCGAAGTGCGCGGCCAGCGACTCCAGCTTGAAGTTGGGCAGCGGCAGCCGCAGCTCCTTGGAGAGCGCGATGGTGCACAGCCGCTGCCGCACCGGCGGCTCGCGCCGGGCGCGCGCGTACTCCCGCGCGATCATCTGCCAGTCGAAGACCGCGTTGTGCGCGACCAGCACCCGGTCCGCCAGCCGGGCCGCGAACTCCTCCGCCACCTCCGCGAAGAGCGGGGCGCCTTCGAGCACGTCGCTCGTCAGCCCGTGTATCCACACCGGGCCCGGGTCGCGCTCGGGGTTGACCAGCGTGTACCAGTGGTCCTCGACCTCGCCGCGCGCGTCCAGCCGGTACACGGCCGCCGAGATGATCCGGTCGTCGCGGGCCAGCCCGGTGGTCTCGACGTCGACGACCGCGTATCCCTTCGGATACACGGTCGGCCACGGGGTGGGCGAGGACACTGCGGTCGCGGGGTCTTCGAGCATGGTCAATGAGGATACGGGTCACCACCGACAGCCGGGCCGCCCAGGGGCTCGCACCCACCGGCCGGGTTGCGCCTCGCATGGGTGTACGTCCTCAAGAGCGGTACGGGGAACCGCCCTTGAGGACGTCCCCCCTGGTCCGGGGGCCCTCGCGGCGCACGGTGCCCCCGCGACGGCGTACCGTTGGTGCGCTCGGGCGACGTCCGGGCGCACCCGCCTCCCTGCACGAGAAGGACCTCCGCCATGCGCGCCACCACCATCCACGCCCCGTACGACATGCGTGTGGCGGACGTGCCCGAGCCGATCGTGCAGCTGCCCACCGACGCCGTCGTACGGGTGCTGCGCGCCTGCATCTGCGGCAGCGACCTGTGGGCTTACCGGGGCGAGGCGGCCCGGCAGCCGGGGCAGCGGATCGGGCACGAGTTCCTCGGTGTCGTGGAGGAGACCGGCTCCGAGGTGGGCACCCTGAAGCGCGGGGACCTCGTGGTCGCGCCGTTCATGTGGTCCGACGGCACCTGCGAGTACTGCGCCGAGGGCCTGACCACGTCCTGCGTGCACGGCGGCTTCTGGGGCTCCGTCGGCTACGACGGCGGCCAGGGCGAGGCCGTGCGGGTGCCGTTCGCCGACGGCACCCTGGTCAAGCTGCCCAAGGAGGCGGCCTCCGACGACCACCTCCTCACCGGCCTGCTCACCCTGTCCGACGTGCTCGGCACCGGCCACCACGCCGCCCTCGGCGCGGGCGCCCGCCCCGGCGCCACGGTCGCCGTCGTCGGTGACGGCGCGGTCGGCCTGTGCGCGGTACTGGCCGCCAAGCGGCTCGGCGCCGAGCGGATCATCGCCCTCGGCCGCCACGAGGCGCGCACCGACATCGCCCGCCGCTTCGGCGCCACCGACGTCGTCGCCGCGCGCGGCGCGGAAGCCGTCGCGGCCGTCCGCGAGCTGACCCGGGGCCAGGGCGCGCACGCCGTCGTCGAGGCGGTCGGCACCGAGCAGTCCATGAACACGGCCGTCAACATCACCCGCGACGGCGGCGCCATCGGCTTCGTCGGCGTCCCCCACGGCAGCGGCACCGGCTTGGACCTCAGCGTCATGTTCGACCGCAACATCGCCCTGCGCGGCGGTGTCGCCCCGGTCCGCACCTACATCCCCGAGCTGCTCCCCGACGTCCTGGACGGCACCATCGACCCCTCCCCGGTGTTCGACATGACCGTCGACATCGAGGGCGTCCCGGACGGCTACAAGGCGATGGACGAGCGCACGGCCCTGAAGGTCCTCGTCACCAACGACTGAACGGTCAGCGCCACACGGCCGCGCTCGACCCCCAGGGGACCGGCGGCGCGGCCCAGTCCGTCGGCCCCCCGGTGAACGACACCGGGGGCCGCGCGTACCGCAACCGCCCGAGAGGGCTGTCCCGTTCGGCCAGCCACGCGTCCGGGCCCTCGTACTTCTGGCCGCCCGGGCGCGGGTCCCGTCCGGCGTCGTCGGTCAGCCAGTGCGCGGTCCGGGCGAGCGCGAGGCGCACCAGGCGGCCCTGGCCGTCGCGGGACCGTTCGCCCAGGGCCCGCAGGATGCCCGCCGCCATCAGATAGCCCGAGCCGTGGTCCAGGGCCTGCGCGGGCAGCGCACCGGGCTCCATGGTCGAGCCCTCGGTGGCCGCGATGCCGGTCGCCACCTGGACGAGGCTGTCGAAGCCGCGCCGCTCGCCCCAGGGCCCGTACGCGCCCCACGCCGAGATCTCGGCGACGATCAGGCCGGGGTGCCGCTCGGCCAGTGCCTCGGCGGAGAGGCCGAAGCGGTCGAGGGCGCCGGGGCGGTAGCCGGTGACGACCACGTCGGCGGAGGCCAGCAGCTCTTCCAACACCGCGCTGTCCGCGCCGAGTTCAAGGGTGGCCGATCGCTTGCCGAAGCCCGTGTCCGCGTGCTGGTCGGCGAGTTCGGGCAGTTCGGGTGCGTCCACGCGCAGCACGTCGGCGCCGAGCAGCGCGAGGGTGCGGGTGGCGACGGGACCGGCGAGGACGCGGGTGAGGTCCAACACGCGCAGCCCGGCGGCGGGCAGGAGGGGTGCGGATTTCCGCTCCAGGGGCGGGAGTTCACGCCCCGAGGCCGCGCCGATCGGGGCGCGCTCCACCAGGGGGCGCTCGGCCACCGCGGCGGCCTGCGGATGAGCCGCCCACTGGCCGGGGGTGCGCAGGGCGACGGCCAGGCCACCGGCGGCGTACACCGTCTCCTCGATCTCCAGGGCGGAGCGCTTGAGGAGCAGCCGCTCCACCTCCTCGGGGGTGGCCCCGTCGGGCAGGCCCAGCGCGTCGAGGAGGCGGTGCCGGTGGTGCGGGTAGTTGGCGTGGGTGCGCACCCAGCCGTACGACGCCCGCCACCAGCGCGACAGCGGCGCGAAGTTGACCGGTGCGCGGCCGTCGATCCGCAGCACCCGCTCGCTGTGGAAGGCGGTGGCCACCGCGCCGTCGTCCACCACGGCGCGCGGCACGGTACCGAGCCCGGCCCGCAACGCGCCCAGCTCGGCGGCGGCCAGCGCACACGCACCCACGCACGCACGCGCCAGCCGCTGCACGGGCAGACGGGCAGCCATGGCCCCCGGCCGCTCCACACAGACCAGCCGGGAGAGCAGCTCGCGATCGCCACCGAGCGCGATCCAGGCGGACTTGATCATCTGATCGATCATCGCTGCACTATGCATCAGCCGCCCGGACCCGACAAGGAGGCGCCCTTAGTGGGTCACCGCCGCCAGCGCGTCCGCGGTGCCCCAGCCGTAGAAGCCGTTGCGGTTCTTCGTGCCCTCGCACACCGCGTCGACCTTGCCGTCACCGTTGATGTCGTACGGGTCGGTGCACGGTGTGGCGGTCGCCTCCGCGTACAGCAGCGCCTTCACCACGGCGGCGGGGGCGTGCGGGTGGACCGACTTGATCAGCGCGGCGACGCCCGCGACGTGTGGCGAGGCCATCGAGGTACCGGCCATGTAGCCCCACTTGCCGCCGGGCAGCGGGCCCAGGATGAGGCCGCTGACGGCGGGCGGGGCGGGGGTCTGGTAGGCGGTCGAGTCGCCGCCGGGGGCCGCGATGTCGATGGTGCCGAGGCCGTAGTTGGAGAACGACGACTTGACGCCCTTCGCGCCGGTCGCCGCGACCGTCACCACACCCGGGAGCTGGGTGGGTATGTCGAAGCACTTGCGCGGGTCGACGGTCCGGTCCGAGGGGGTGCCGTCGTTGGGGGAGGAGGAGTCGGTGATCGAGTCGGCGGCGAAGTCGTAGTTCTCGTTGCCTGCCGCCGCGACGTTGACCGTGCCCTTGCCCTCCGCGTACCGCGTCGCCCGCGTGATGGCGTCCACCAGGGCCTTCTGGTCCGGGTCGCCGGTGCAGTTGAAGTACCACGGGTCGGTGTAATAGCTGTTGTTGGTGACGTCCACGTGGTGCTCGGCCGCCCACATGAAGCCGCAGACCACGGCCTCGGTGTAGAAGTAGCCGTCCGGGTTGCCCACCTTGATGCCCGAGACCTTCACGCCCGGCGCCACGCCCGTGATGCCGACGCCGTTCTTGGCGCCCGCTATCTCACCCGCGACATGCGTGCCGTGCGGGGACTCCGACGCGCTCGGACGCCAGGCGCCGTCCGTGGTGTCCGGCGCGCCGGAGACGCAGTTGACGGACGCGGCCCGGTCGAAGTTGGGCGCGATGTCCGGGTGGGTGTCGTCCACGCCGGTGTCGATGACGGCGACCGTCACCTTGCTGCTGCCGAGCGTCTTCTCATGGGCCTTGTCCGCCTTGATGGCGGGCAGGTCCCACTGCAGCGGCTCCAACGGGTCCTGCCCGTCGACCGCCTTGGCCTTCGACAGCTCCGCCGCCGTCAGCGGCTTCGGCGTGCCCACGTCGGTGGTGGACTGCGCGGGCAGCGGCGCGTTACGGGTGGCCCCGGCCGAGGAGACACCGGACACCTTGCGGATCGACGTGGCGAAGTCGGGGTTCGCGGAGTGCGCCACGATCACGCCGATACGGTCATAACTGGCCACGACGGTGCCGCCCTCGCGTCCTATCGCGCGGCGCACCGACTCGATCGTGCGATGGTCCGTTCTCGTGTTGACCACGTAGGACAGGTTCGGGCCGTCGTACGTGGTGCCGGAACCCTCCGCCGCCCGCGTCGTCAGGGCCGTGGACGGGGTCGCCGAGGCAGCCGTCGGCAGGAAGCCGAGCGAGGCGGTCAGCGACAGCACGACCGGGACGGCCGGCGCGAACCGGCGCCGGGAGCGCAGATGAGCCATGGGATCTCCACATCATCCGGAAACGAAACCGCCCGAGGCACGGGTGGCGCTCGGGCAGGTACATGACGGGTGGAACAAGGTGAAGCTATCCCGGTGGCGCGGATCTCCGAAAGGGCCGGACCCGTGTGAACCGGCGTACGCGCCGGGCCGTGTGCGTCAACGAGGGGGCACGGCCGGATCGCGCCCCCCGGAAGATCACCACGGGGAGTCGCGCGTTGACGCCCGGTAACGTGATCTCCGTTCCAGTGAGGTCGGCAACCGCCCGTCCGTGACGCGAGGAGACCTTAAGTGGCGACCGAGACACCGCCCCCCGCGAACCACCCACTTCCTTCCCCCGAGGAGTTCACCGAGGCGCAGGCGAGCGCGGAGTTCGGTGAACTGCGCCGCGCCCACCGCTCGTTCGCCTTCCCGCTGACGATCGCCTTCATCGCCTGGTACCTGCTCTACGTGCTGCTCTCCTGCTACGCGGGCGGCTTCATGGGCACCAAGGTCGTGGGCAACATCAACGTGGCCCTCGTACTGGGCCTCGCCCAGTTCCTCACCACGTTCCTCATCGCCTGGTGGTACGCGCGGCACGCCGCCGCCAAGCTCGACCCCAAGGCCGCGGCCATCAAGTCCCGGATGGAGGGCGGCGCATGACCGGCGCTCAGCACATGATCCCCGCTCAGCACACCCTGCTCGCGGCCGGTGAGGCCAGTGAGCACAGAGGGCTGATCATCTCCCTGTTCGCGGTGTTCGTCGCCGCGACCCTCGTCATCACCGTCTGGGCGGGCCGTCAGACCAAGGACGCCGCCGACTTCTACGCGGGCGGCCGCCAGTTCACCGGCTTCCAGAACGGACTGGCCGTCTCCGGCGACTACATGTCCGCCGCGTCCTTCCTCGGCATCGCGGGCGCCATCGCCCTCTTCGGCTACGACGGCTTCCTGTACTCCATCGGCTTCCTGGTCGCCTGGCTGGTCGCCCTGCTCCTGGTCGCCGAGCCGCTGCGCAACTCCGGCCGCTACACCATGGGCGATGTGCTGGCCTACCGGATGCGCCAGCGCCCGGTGCGCACCGCCGCGGGCACCTCCACCATCGTGGTGTCGATCTTCTACCTGCTCGCGCAGATGGCGGGCGCCGGTGTCCTGGTCTCGCTGCTGCTCGGCATCACCAGCGACAGCGGCAAGATCGGCATCGTCGCGCTGGTCGGCGTGCTGATGATCGTGTACGTCACCATCGGCGGCATGAAGGGCACCACCTGGGTCCAGATGGTCAAGGCGGTCCTCCTCATCGCGGGCGCCCTGCTGCTGACCTTCCTGGTGCTGCTCAAGTTCGACTTCAACGTCTCCGACCTGCTGGGCAGCGCCGCGGACAACAGCGGCAAGGGCGCGGCCTTCCTGGAGCCCGGCCTGAAGTACGGCGCCACCGGCACCTCCAAGCTGGACTTCATCTCCCTCGGCATCGCCCTGGTGCTCGGCACCGCGGGCCTGCCGCACATCCTCATCCGCTTCTACACGGTCCCCACCGCCAAGGCCGCCCGGAAGTCCGTCATCTGGGCCATCGGCCTGATCGGCGCCTTCTATCTGATGACCCTCGCCCTCGGCTTCGGCGCCGCCGCGCTGATCAAGCCCGAGGAGATCATCGCCTCCAACAAGGCGGGCAACACCGCGGCCCCGCTGCTCGCCCTGCACCTCGGGGGAGTGGACTCCAACTGGGGCGCCATCCTGCTGGCCAGCATCTCCGCCGTCGCCTTCGCCACGATCCTCGCGGTCGTCGCGGGCCTCACCCTGGCCTCCTCCTCGTCCTTCGCCCACGACATCTACGCCAACGTGATCAAGAAGGGCCGGGCCACCGAGAAGCAGGAGCTGCGCGCCGCCCGCTGGGCCACCGTCGGCATCGGCGCCGTCTCCATCGTGCTCGGCGCGCTCGCCCGCGACCTGAACGTGGCCGGACTGGTCGCGCTGGCCTTCGCGGTCGCCGCGTCGGCGAACCTGCCGACGATCCTCTACAGCCTGTTCTGGAAGCGGTTCACCACCTCCGGAGCCCTGTGGTCGATCTACGGCGGCCTGGTCACCGCGGTCGGCCTGGTGCTGTTCTCCCCGGTCGTCTCCGGCAAGCCCACCTCGATGTTCCCCGACGCCGACTTCCACTGGTTCCCGCTGGAGAACCCCGGCATCATCTCGATCCCGGTCGGCTTCCTGCTGGGCGCCGTCGGCACCCTGCTGTCCAAGGAGGTCCCGGACGCGCAGAAGTACGCCGAGCTGGAGGTACGGTCCCTGACCGGCACCGGGGCGCACTGAGCCGCCCGCCGAGGACACCTCACGGCCGCGCCGCGCGGGAGCACCCCCGCGCGGCGCGGCCGTGTCCGTGCGCGGAGAGGGAGGGGCCTGCGGGCAAGCGCGCGGCTGTCGATGTCCGAGGTCTCGCGTAGGCTCGCAGGTGACAGGGAAAAAGCGGTCCGGAGAACGAGGGAGGGGGCCCACGTGCTCATCGACACCTACGGCCGAGTGGCCACCGACCTGAGGGTTTCGCTGACCGACCGGTGCAATCTGCGCTGCACCTACTGCATGCCTGAAGAGGGACTGCAGTGGCTGGCCAAGCCCGACCTGCTCACGGACGACGAGATCGTCCGCCTCATCGACCTCGCGGTGCGCCATCTCGGTATCGAGGAGGTCCGCTTCACCGGCGGCGAGCCCCTGCTCCGCCCCGGCCTGGTCGGCATCGTGGAGCGTGTTGCGGCCCTGGAGCCGCGCCCCCAGATGTCCATCACCACCAACGGCATCGGCCTCAAGCGCACCGCCGCCGCACTGAAGCAGGCGGGCCTGGACCGGGTCAACGTCTCCCTGGACACCCTGCGCCCCGACGTCTTCAAGACCCTCACCCGGCGCAACCGCCACCAGGACGTGCTGGACGGCCTCCAGGCCGCCGCCGACGCCGGTCTCACCCCGGTCAAGGTCAACTCCGTGCTGATGCCGGGCCTGAATGCCGACGAGGCCCCCGACCTGCTGGCCTGGGCGCTGGAGCACGCCTACGAACTGCGGTTCATCGAGCAGATGCCGCTGGACGCCCAGCACGGCTGGAAGCGCGACGGCATGGTCACCGCCCAGGACATCCTGGCGTCCCTGCGCACCCGCTTCGAGCTGACCGACGAGGGCGCGGGCGAACGTGGTTCGGCCCCGGCGGAACGCTGGCTGGTGGACGGCGGCCCGCAGCGGGTCGGCGTGATCGCCTCGGTGACCCGCCCGTTCTGCGCGGCCTGCGACCGCACCCGGCTCACCGCCGACGGGCAGATACGCACCTGTCTGTTCGCCACCGAGGAGACCGACCTGCGCGCCCTGCTGCGCTCCGGCGCCCCGGACGAGGAGATCGCCGAGCTGTGGCGCAAGGCGATGTGGGGCAAGAAGGCGGGCGCGGGCCTGGACGACCCCTCGTTCGTGCAGCCGGACCGCCCGATGTCCGCGATCGGCGGCTGAGCCGGACCCGTCAGGCGCCCGGCTCCTCCCAGTCCTTCAGCGCGACGACGTCCTTCAGGAAGCCCCGGACGCCGAGGAACTGCGACAGATGCTCGCGGTGTTCCTCGCAGGCGATCCAGGTCTTGCGCCGCTCGGGGGTGTGGATCTTCGGGTTGTTCCACGCCAGCACCCACACGGCGTCGGCTCGGCAGCCCTTCGCGGAACAGATCGGTGTCTCACTCACAGAGGAGATTCTCGCAGAGGGAATTCACGCGGAAACGACCGCGAACAAGGCGACGCCGAGCAGCCACGGGGGGAGCTGCCCGGCGTCGGTCTGTCGCTCCGACGGGGGATGCGGAGCGCGTACGCAGTATGTCACGCAGGACTGGCCGACCGGCACAGGAACAGCATGATTGATCTGAGCTTTTCTTGAGCTTGGCGGGAAGTCGTCTTCCGCTTTTTCCGCTCCCACGCTGCTCAGGCTCGGTCGGAACGTTTCCCGCGAGACTCCGCCCCCGGCTCCGTTGACTCCTGCCATGGGCCGGATTCCGTCCGCGCCCCGGACTCCTCGTCACGCGGCGGTGTGATCATCGGCTTGGAGGGCATGGCGACGAACGTCGACGGCAGCGACTGCGGCCGTTCCCGGCCCGCGTTTGCGATCACTACGGCGACGTACGGCAGCAGCGCGCCCAGCACCAGCGCCACGATGGCGACGTACCGCTCCACGTTCCACAGCGAGGCGGCCAGGATCACCGACACCGTCCGGACCGACATGGAGATGACGTACCGCCGCTGCCGACCCCGCACATCCTCGGCCAGCCCGGTCCGCGCGCCGGTGATCCGGAAAACCTCGCCACGCTGCTGCTTGCCCATCAGTCCACCATCCGCCCGCATGGGACCATCCCCGGCCCGAAGCCGCGTCCGGGCCCGTCGGGGAACCGGACCGGGACACCCACCCCACGGTACGCCGCCATGGCGCCGCGCTCGATACCGGGGCGCCGCCCGGCCTGCGGGAACACCCACCATCCGGGTGCGCCCGGCATGCGGGGCGCCGAGGGCGCGCCCAGACTGGCCGGGACGATCAGATCGATCAGGTCGGACCGGACGAGGAGGCCGCCATGGGCTGGCTGTGGGCGATCATCGTGGGATTCGTGCTGGGCCTGCTCGCCAAGGCGATCATCCCCGGCAAGCAGCACAGCCCCCTGTGGCTGACCACCATCTGCGGCATCCTGGGCGCCCTGGCGGGCAACGCCATCGCGCGCGGACTGGGGGTGGCGGAGACGCGCGGCATCGACTGGAGCAGGCACATCTTCCAGCTCGTGGCGGCGATCATCATCGTGTTCTTCGTCGACATGCTCTACACCGCGACCCTCGGCAAGCGCCGCAAGCGCAAGTACGACGAACGGGTGTGACCCACGACGAACGACGGACAGAGGGCGGCCTCCCCGTGCAGGGAAGCCGCCCTCTCCCGCTGTCAGGCGCCCGTGACCTCGACCGCGGCCAGGTTCTTCTTGCCCCGGCGCAGCACCAGCCAGCGCCCGTGCAGCAGCTCCTCGGCGGCCGGTACGGCGTCCTCGGCCGCGACCTTGACGTTGTTCACGTAGGCCCCGCCCTCCTTCACCGTGCGGCGCGCGGCCGACTTGCTGGCGACCAGGCCCACCTCGGCGAGCAGGTCCACCACCGGGCCCAGCTCCGCGACCTGGACATTCGGCAGCTCGGACAGCGCGGCGGCGAGCGTGCGCTCGTCCAGCTCCGCCAGCTCGCCCTGGCCGAACAGCGCCTTGGACGCGGCGACCACGGCGGCGGTCTGCTCCGCGCCGTGCACCAGCGTCGTCAGTTCCTCCGCGAGCGCGCGCTGCGCCGCACGGGCCTGCGGACGCTCCTCGGTCAGCCGCTCCAGCTCCTCGATCTCCTCGCGGGACTTGAAGCTGAAGATCCGCAGGAACTTGGAGACGTCCCGGTCGTCCGCGTTCAGCCAGAACTGGTAGAACGCGTACGGCGTGGTCATTTCCGCGTCGAGCCAGACGGTGCCGGACTCGGTCTTGCCGAACTTGGTGCCGTCCGCCTTGGTGATCAGCGGGGTGCCCAGCGCGTGGACGACGGCGTCCGGCTCGGTCCGGTGGATCAGGTCGGTGCCCGAGGTGAGGTTGCCCCACTGGTCGCTGCCGCCGGTCTGGAGCGTGCAGCCGTACCGCCGGTACAGCTCCAGGAAGTCCATGCCCTGGAGGATCTGGTAGCTGAACTCGGTGTAGCTGATGCCCGCGTCGGAGTTCAGCCGACGGGAGACGGCCTCCTTGGCGATCATCTTGTTGACCCGGAAGTGCTTGCCGATGTCCCGCAGGAACTCGATGGCCGACATCCCCTGGGTCCAGTCCAGGTTGTTGACCATGACGGCCGCGTTCGGGCCCTCGAAGTCCAGCAGCGGCTGGATCTGCGCGCGCAGCCGCTCCACCCACTGGCCGACGATCTCCGGCGCGTTCAGCGTGCGCTCGGCGGTGGGCTTGGGGTCGCCGATCAGACCGGTGGCGCCGCCGACCAGGCCCAGCGGGCGGTGGCCCGCGTTCTGGATGCGGCGCATGGTCAGGATCTGGACCAGATTGCCGAGGTGCAGGCTGGGCGCGGTCGGGTCGAAGCCGCAATAGAACGTGACAGGACCGTCCGCGAACGCCTTGCGCAATGCGTCCTCGTCGGTGGAGAGGGCGATCAGCCCACGCCACTTCAGTTCGTCGACGATGTCCGTCACGGTTCTCGCGTCTCCTCGATGATCATGCGGCGGTCGGGTGACAGCCGAGTACGAGGTTATACGCCCTGGCTGACAGAGCTCATATTGAATTCCGGGACGCGGAGCGCGGGCATCGCGGCCCGGGTGAACCAGTCACTCCACTCACGGGGCAGGGTCTGCTCGGTGCGGCCCGCCTCGGTGGCCCGGCCGAGCACGCCGAGCGGTGACTCGTTGAACCGGAAGTTGTTCACCTGGCCGGTGACCTCGCCGTTCTCCACCAGGTAGACGCCGTCGCGGGTCAGGCCGGTGAGCAGCAGGGTCGCCGGGTCGACCTCGCGGATGTACCAGAGGCAGGTCAGCAGCAGGCCGCGCTCGGTGTCCGCGACCATTTCCGCGAGCGAGCGGTCGCCGCCGCCGTCCAGGATCAGGTTGTCCAGCGCCGGGGCGAGCGGCAGCCCGGTCAGGGCCGCGCTGTGCCGGGTGGTGGTGAGGTGGTCGAGGACACCGTCCTTGATCCAGTCGGTGGCGCGTACCGGCAGCCCGTTGTCGAAGACCGAGCGGTCGCCGCCGGAGGCGTGCGCGACGACGAAGGGCGCGCAGCCGAGGCCCGGCTCGTCGGGGTCGCTGCGCAGGGTCAGCGGCAGCTCGCTGAGCCGCTCGCCGGTACGGGTGCCGCCGCCCGGCTTGGAGAACACCGTGCGCCCCTCGGCGGCGTCCCGGCCGGAGGCGGACCAGAGCTGGTAGATCAGCAGGTCGGCCACGGCGGACGGCGGCAGCAGCGTCTCGTACCGCCCGGCGGGCAGCTCCACGCGGCGCTCCGCCCAGCCGAGCCGCTCGGCCAGCTCGGTGTCCAGGGCGCCCGGATCGACGTCCTTGAAGTCACGGGTGGACCGACCGGCCCAGGCCGAGCGGGTGTGGTCGGGGGACTTGGCGTTCAGCTCCAGGGTGCCGGTCGGCTGGTCGTGCCTCAGGCGCAGCCCGGTGGAGGTGCCCAGGTAGGTGGAGACGGTCTCGTGGCTGGCGAAGCCGTACAGCTCGCGGCCACCGGCCCGGGCGCGGGCGAACGCCTCGCCGAGCGCCGGGGCGAAGTCGGTGAAGACGGCGGAGGAGGTCTCGGCGGGCGCGTCGCGGAAGTCCGGGGACTCCGGCACCCCGCTGACCAGCGGCTGCGCGTCCTCGGCGGGTCCGGCCGCCCGCGCGGCGGCCTCGGCGGCCCGCACCAGCGGCTCCAGCTCGGCCGCCGTCACCGCCGACCGCGAGACCACCCCGGAGGCGGTGCCCTGCTGCCCGTCCACGGTGGCGATCACGGTGAGGGTACGGCCACGGGTCACGCCGTTGGTGGTCAGCGCGTTGCCCGCCCAGCGCAGGTTGGCGCTCGACTCCTCGTCCGCGATGACGACACACCCGTCCGACCGGGACAGCGCGAGGGCCTGCTCGACGATCTCGTACGGCTTGCTGCTCCGCGCGCTCATCGCCCGGCCTCCTGCGTGGTGTTGAGGATGTTGACGCCCCGGAACAGGGCGGAGGGGCAGCCGTGGGAGACGGCGGCGACCTGGCCGGGCTGGGCCTTGCCGCAGTTGAAGGCGCCGCCGAGGACGTAGGTCTGCGGACCGCCGACGGCGGCCATCGAGCCCCAGAAGTCGGTGGTGTTGGCCTGGTAGGCGACGTCCCGGAGCTGCCCGGTGATCCGCCCGTTCTCGATCCGGAAGAAGCGCTGCCCGGTGAACTGGAAGTTGTAGCGCTGCATGTCGATCGACCAGGACCGGTCGCCGACCACGTAGATGCCCCGGTCGATGCCCCCGATCAGCCCCTCGGTGGACAGCCCGGCGGGGTCCGGCCGCAGCGACACATTGGCCATGCGCTGGACCGGGACATGGCCGGGGGAGTCCGCGAAGGCGCACCCGTTGGAGCGCTCGAAGCCGGTCAACCGGGCGATACGGCGGTCGAGTTGGTACCCGGTGAGGGTGCCGCCCCGCACCAGGTCCCAGGACTGCGCGGCCACGCCCTCGTCGTCGTAGCCGATGGTCGCCAGGCCGTGCTCGGCGGTGCGGTCGCCGGTGACGTTCATCAGCTCGGAGCCGTACTTGAGCTTGCCGAGCTGGTCGAAGGTGGCGAACGAGGTGCCCGCGTAGGCGGCCTCGTAGCCGAGGGCGCGGTCCAGCTCGGTGGCGTGGCCGATGGACTCGTGGATGGTCAGCCACAGGTTGGAGGGGTCGACGACCAGGTCGTACAGGCCCGGCTCCACGCTCGGGGCGCGCATCTTCTCGGCCAGCAGCTCAGGGATCTGTTCGAGTTCGGTGTCCCAGTCCCAGCCGGTGCCGGTCAGGTACTCCCAGCCCCGGCCGGTGGGCGGGGCGAGCGTGCGCATGGAGTCGAACTCGCCGCTGGAGCTGTCCACCGAGACGGCCGTCAGCTCGGGGTGCAGCCGGACGCGCTGCTGGGTGGTGACGGTGCCCGCGGTGTCGGCGTAGAACTTGTTCTCGTGGACGGTGGTGAGCGAGGCGTCCACATGGGCGACGCCCTGCGCGGCCAGCAGCCGCCCGCTCCAGTCGGCGAGCAGCGCGGACTTCTCCTCGTCCGGCACGGTGAAGGGGTCGATCTCGTACGAGGAGACCCAGGTCTTGTCGGCGTGCACGGGCTCGTCGGCCAGCTCGACCCGTTCCTCGGAACCGGCCGCCTTGATCACCTGTGCGGACAGCTTGGCCATCGCCACGGCCTGCGAGGCGACCTTCGCGGCGCCGTTCATGGTCAGGTCCACCCCTGAGGCGAACCCCCAGCTGCCCCCGTGCACGACCCTGACCGCGTACCCCAGGTCGGTGGTGTCCGAGGACCCGGCGGGCCGCCCGTCCCGCAGCCGCCAGGACGCGCTGCGCACCCGCTCCAGCCGGAAGTCGGCGTGTTCGGCACCGAGGGCCCGCGCCCGCGCCAGCGCGGCATCGGCGAGGGCCCTTAGGGGGAGCGCCAGGAAGGAGGGGTCGATCTGTTGAGCCACGAGTGGGTTCCTCCTGCACGGGGTGGGGTGCTCAGGAGGATACGTCGCTCCGGAGGCGGGCCCCGGCGGTCTCAGTGGGCGATGCCGTCGATGAGTTCCCGCGCGCCCTGCCGGAGCAGGGCGACGGCGACGGAGGTGCCGAGGGTGGCGGGGTCGAGGCGCCCCGCCCATTCGTGCGCGTTGAGGACGGTCTTGCCGTCGGGCGTGAACACGGCGGCGCGCAGCGAGAGTTCGCCGTTCCGCTCGGTCCGGGCGTACCCAGCGATCGGCGAGTTGCAGTGTCCCTGGAGGACGTGCAGCAGCATCCGCTCGGCGGTGGTCTCGCGGTGGGTGGCCGGGTCGCCGAGGCCGCTGACGAGGTCGACCGTCTCGGTGTCGTCCTCCCGGCACTGCAGGGCGAGGACGCCCGCGCCGATCGGCGGGAGCATGGTCTCCAGCGTCAGGATCTCGCTGACGGCGTCCATCCGGCCGATGCGCTCCAGCCCGGACACGGCGAGGATCAGCGCGTCCGCGTCCCCGGCCGCCATCTTCTCCAGCCGCTTGTTGGCGTTGCCCCGGATCGGCACGCAGTCCAGCTGCGGGTGGGAGGCGGCGAGTTGTGCGACACGGCGCACGGAGGAGGTGCCGATGCGGGTCCCGGCCGGGAGCTGGTCCAGGGTGCGGCCCCGCGGGTCGACCAGGGCGTCCCGGATGTCGTCCCGTGCGAGGTGGGCGGCGAAGAGGGTCCCCGCCGGGATGGGGCGGTCGCCGGGGACGTCCTTCATGCAGTGCACGGCGAGGTCGGCGTCGCCCCTGAGCAGGGCGGCGTCCACCTCCTTGGTGAAGGCCCCCTTGCCCTCGACCTGGGCGAGGTCACCCATCCAGCGGTCCCCGGTGGTCGTGACCGGCAGCACCTCGGTACGGACGTGGGGGTGGAGTACGGCCAACTCGGCTTGCACGCGCTCTACTTGGGCGAGCGCCATGGGGGAGTTGCGGGAGACGATGCGGATCAGATCACCGGGCATGGGGGCACGATAGTGCGTACCGCCGCGGCCTCGTCCCGCAGCGCCCCGACCAGGGTCGTCACGTAAGGGTGGTCGCCGCGGCCCCGTGGCACGGCGACGCCGATGTGCCGAGCGGGCCCCGGAGGGGAGACCGGGACGACACGCACCCCGGGCGGCGGCGGGGCCAGGGCGATGGACGGGATCAGGGAGACGCCCAGGCCCGCCGCGACGAGCGAGCAGGCGAAGAAGTAGTCGGTCGTCGTGCCGCGCACCTCCGGTGTGAAACCCGCCCGGTCCGCGTACCGGCGCAGGTACGCCTCGGTCTTGAGGCAGCCGAGCACCCAGGGCTCCTCGGCCAGCTCGGCGATGTCGAGCGCCCGGCGCCCGGCCAGGGGATGCGCCTCGGGGAGGACCATGTGCAGGGGGTCCGCCAGCAGCGCGGTCCACTCCACCGGGGTCCTCCGGCCCGGTTCGCCGGGCAGCGGGCCGTCGAAGTGGTAGGCGACGGCGGCGTCCACGGCGCCCTGCCGGACCAGGCGCAGGGCCTCCTCGGGTTCGGCCTCGCGGACATGGACCACGGTGCCGGGATGGGCGGCCGTCAGCCGGGCGAGGGCGCCGGGCAGCAGGAGGCGGCCCCCGCTGGTGAAGGTGGCGACGGTGAACTGGGTACGGCCGGTGCCCAGCCGGTCGACCTCCCGCCTGGCGTGCGTCAGTTCGGCGGCCACCGACTCGGCGGCGCCCACCATGATGTGCCCGGCCGGGGTGAGGGTCACCCCTCGGGTGCTGCGCTCCACGACCCGCGTGCCGAGGCTGCGCTCCAGGGCCGCGACATGCTGGGAGACGGCCGAGGGGGTCAGGCGCAGGGCGGTCGCCGCCCGGTTGAAACTGCCGTGCTCCGCCACCGCCCGCAGCACGCGCAACCGCTGTACGTCGATCAACAGTGATCCTTCATACGTATGCACCAAGTCACCACTTCTGCTGGGGACTTTAGGCGCCCAGGATCAGGGCATGCAAAGGATCTGCGTCATCGGCGGAAACCGGTACTTCGGCAAACTCCTGGTCCAGCGGGCACTGGCCGCTGGACACCACGTCACGGTGATCAACCGTGGTTCCACCCGGCCGCCCGACGGCGTCGAGCACCTCGTCCTCGACCGCGACGACGAGAGTGCCCTCACCGCCGCCCTCGCCGCACGCACCTTCGACGTGGTCGTCGACCAGGTCTGCTACACCCCGGTGCAAGCCCTCGCCGCCGTGCGCGCCTTCCGGGGCCGCACCAGCCGGTACGTGATGACGTCCACCATCGAGGTCTACGACCCCGCGACCGCCGAGCTGCCCGCCCTCCCGCCCGGCACGCCGGTGCCGGAGGAGGCCGTCGACCCCGCCGCCTGGCCCGTGCGTACGGACCTGCCCTGGCACGACGCCGCCTACCTGGAGGCGCACTACGCCGAGGGCAAGCGTCAGGCGGAGGCCGCGTTCACCCGGCACGCCGGGTTCGCGTTCGCCTCCGTGCGCGCCGCACATGTGCTCGGTGGCGGCGCGGAGGAGTTCACCGGCCGACTGGCCCACTACGTGGAGCGCGTCACCGAGGGCAGGCCGGTGGTGGTGCACCCCATGGTGCTGCCCTCCGTGTTCGTCCACTACCAGGAACTGGCGGAAGTGGTGTGGTGGGCGGCCATGTGCACGGACCACACCGGCCCGCTGAACGCCTGCTCGGACGGTTTGTTCGACGCGCGCGAGCTGAGCGCGGTGATCGGCGCGCGGGTCGGCCGGGAGCCGACGTACCGGACCGCCGCCCCGGGCGAGGCGGCCTCACCCTTCTCCTTCGACCGCCACTACGCCATGAGCAACGCCCGCGCGAAACGGCTGGGGTTCACCTTCTCCCACACCGCCGAGTGGCTGCCCGCAGCGGTGACCGAAGCCCTCTGACCCGTACGGGAGGACACCCCTATGAAGTACCGCCGCCTGGGAAACACCGAGGTCAGCGCGATCGGCCTCGGCGCGATGCCGCTGTCCATCGAGCACCGCCCGGACGAGGACCGCGCCGTCGCGACCGTCCACGCCGCCCTCGACGCGGGCGTCACCCTCATCGACACCGCCGACAGCTACTACTGGCACGCGGACGAGCGTGGCCACAACGAACTCCTCGTCGCCCGCGCCCTCTCCCGCTACGGCGGCGACACCTCGCACATCCTGGTCGCCACCAAGGGAGGCCGCGGCCGCTCGGGCGACGGCGGCTGGACGGTGAACGGCGCGCCCGCGTATCTCAAGGCCGCCGCGGAAGCCTCGCTCAGGCGGTTGGGCGGGGACGCGATCGGCCTCTACCAGCTCCACAAGCCCGATCCCGCGGTGCCCTGGGCGGAGTCCGTGGGCGCGCTGCGCGACCTGCTCGACGCGGGCACGATCCGCTGCGCGGGGATCTCCAACGTGACCACGGACCAGATCCACGAGGCCCACGCCATCCTCGGCGACGGGCTGGTCTCCGTGCAGAACCAGTACTCGCCCGCGGTACGGGACTTGGAGCCCACCCTCGAACTCAGCACCCGGCTCGGACTGGCCTTCCTGCCGTGGAGCCCCCTGGGCGGCATCTCGCGCAGCGCGCTGGACGGCCCGTCGGGTTCGACCTCCACGGGTACGATCTTCCACCGCATAGCCGCCGAACAGGGGGTCAGTGTGCAGCGGGTCGTCTTGGCGTGGCTGCTGAGCCGCTCCCCGGCGGTGATCCCGATACCGGGGGCGAGCCGACCGGAGTCGATCCAGGACTCAGCGAGGGCGGTGGACCTCAGCCTTGCGGGGCTTCAGTGAACGCGACCCATGCCTCCGGCGTGATGGTGAGGGGCTGGATGCGCTTGTCCTTGGAGTCACGGATGTGGACCGTCTTTGGGCGCATGGCTACTTCGACGCAGTTGCCGCCATGGGTGTCGCTGTAGCTGCTCTTGAACCACGCCGACTCATCGGTGGTGCTCATAGCGCTCCTCGCATTTGTTCCAGTAGCTCCACGGTAGCCCGGCAGTCCAATGCCTGGGAACGTAACTTGCCGTAGCGCTGAAGCAACATGCTTACGTCTTTTGGCGTGGGGATCAGATTGTTCGACCGCTGCCCTTCCGTGTAAGCGAGCCACTGGTTGGCGGGAGTCTCGGCCAGGTACATCGTGCCCTCGATTCCAGCGTGGTCTTCCTGGACCCTGGGCATGATCTGGATCGCGACATTACGTCGGGCACCCATCTCGAGGAGATGGTCGATGACCTGCTTCGTCACCTCGCGGCCCCCCATGCGCCGATCAAGGATGCACTGTTCGATGACGAAGCCGAACTCGGTGGTGGGCCGGGTGGAGATGAGCAGTTGCCGGTCCAGCCGAGCTTTCACGTAGTAGTCGACCTGCTCCTGGGTAGTGGGGGGCAATCGACGGTCGAACAACGCCCTGATGTACGTCTCCGGCTGCAACAGTCCCGGTACTGCACGGCATTCGTACGCGTACAAGGTGGCTGCCTCCTCCTCGATCCCCGCCCACTGTTGGAACCAGGAAGCGAGGCCCGCCCGTCTCGTCAGGGTCTTCGCCGCATCTGTAAGTACTTTGGACGCCAGCGGTCCCAGGGCCTCCTCCGCCCGCCCTGGTAGATCCGTGGGCGGGAACCGCTTCCCCTGCTCGATCTTGGCGATGTACGCGACCGAGTACCCCACCCGCTTCGCGAAATCGTCCTGTGTCAGATCAGCCAGTTCCCGCAGCGACTTCAGCACCGCACCGAAGGTTTTGAGGCTCTCGGAAGGTTCGATCTCGACATTGCCCCCACCCTGGTCCGCCGTCATCTCAGCCTCCATTCAATCCGAGCAGCGTCACGGGGAGTGACCCACCCAGTCCAGAGTGTGCACTGATACAAGCGGAGTTGTATGGGCTTCGTTCCTGTTGGTGAAGCCGACAGACTCCTCACGCTGGACGTATGTCGTCCTCACCCGCCCAAGAGGCAGTCACCGTACGTACGTTCGCTCAGCGTTTCTCCGCCACCAGGCGGGGTGCGCGCCTCGCGCGGATGCTGGCCGTGCACCAGATGGACCGCTGGGGGCACCCGTACGGCAGCCCCGCCTCGGAAACCGTCGCCCTCGTCGTCGCCGAACTCGCAGCGAACGCGGTACTGCACGGCCGCGTACCCGGAAGGGACTTCGAGCTCCGCCTCCACCGCGAGGCCGACCACGTACGCGTGGAGGTCTCCGACACCCACCCCGACCACCCGAAACTCCCGGCCCCGGACCCCACCGCCGAGGGGGGCCGCGGCCTCCTCCTGATCGAGGCGGCAGCCACCCGCTGGGGCACGAGCCCCCGCACGGGCCCGGGCAAGACGGTGTGGGCGGAGTGCGCGACCGGCGGGTCCTGATCTGTAGGAATCCGACAGGAGCAGGGATGTGTCACTGTCGGTGCCCGATTGTCCGTGGTCGTGGCCGGACCGATAGGTTTTCGGGGAAGCCGCCTCTCCCGCCCCTCAGCAGGGCGTCCGGGCGGATTGTCGGAACGCTGCAGACCGCTAACGAAAGGGTGATCCGTTGAGCCGCTCGGTTCTCGTCACCGGAGGCAACCGGGGCATCGGCCTCGCCATCGCCCGCGCTTTCGCCGACGCAGGCGACAAGGTCGCCATCACGTACCGCTCGGGCGAGCCCCCGGCGGGCTTCCTCGCCGTCAAGTGCGACATCACCGACGCCGAGCAGGTCGAGCAGGCGTACAAGGAGATCGAGGAGCGGCACGGCCCCGTCGAGGTCCTGATCGCCAACGCGGGCGTCACCAAGGACCAGCTGCTGATGCGCATGTCCGAGGAGGACTTCACCTCGGTCATCGACACCAACCTCACCGGCACCTTCCGGGTCGTCAAGCGTGCCAACCGGGGCATGCTGCGGGCCAAGAAGGGCCGCGTCGTCCTGATCTCCTCGGTGGTCGGTCTGCTCGGTTCGGCGGGGCAGGCGAACTACGCCGCCTCGAAGGCCGCGCTGGTCGGCTTCGCGCGCTCCCTCGCCCGTGAGCTGGGCTCGCGCAACATCACCTTCAACGTCGTCGCACCCGGCTTCGTCGACACGGACATGACCAAGGCGCTCAACGACGAGCAGCGCAAGGGCATCGTGTCGCAGGTGCCGCTCGGCCGGTACGCCGAGCCGGAGGAGGTCGCCGCGGCGGTGAAGTTCCTCGCCTCGGACGACGCCTCGTACATCACTGGAGCCGTCATTCCCGTTGACGGCGGACTGGGAATGGGTCACTGAACACCATGAGCGGAATTCTCGAGGGCAAGCGCATCCTGATCACGGGTGTGCTGACGGAAGCCTCCATCGCCTTCCACGCGGCCCGGCTGGCCCAGGAGCAGGGCGCGGAGATCATCCTGACCGCGTTCCCGCGCCCCACGCTGACCGAGCGCATCGCCAAGAAGCTGCCGAAGCCCGCCAAGGTCATCGAGCTGGACGTCACCAACGAGGAGCACCTCGCGCGCCTGGCCGACATCGTCGGCGAGGAGCTGGGCGGCCTGGACGGTGTCGTCCACTCCATCGGCTTCGCCCCGCAGGACGCGCTCGGCGGCAACTTCCTGAACACGCCGTTCGAGTCGGTCGCCACCGCCATGCACGTCTCCGCCTTCTCGCTGAAGTCGCTGACCATGGCGTGCCTGCCGCTGATGCAGAACGGCGGCTCGGTCGTCGGCCTCACCTTCGACGCGCAGTACGCCTGGCCGCAGTACGACTGGATGGGCCCGGCCAAGGCCGCCCTGGAGGCCACCAGCCGCTACATGGCGCGTGACCTGGGCAAGCAGAACATCCGCTGCAACCTCGTCTCCGCGGGCCCGCTCGGCTCCATGGCCGCGAAGTCCATCCCGGGCTTCTCCGACCTGGCCGCCGTGTGGGACAGCCGCTCCCCGCTGGAGTGGGACCTGAAGGACCCGGAGCCCGCGGGCAAGGGCATCGTCGCCCTGCTCAGCGACTGGTTCCCGAAGACCACCGGCGAGATCATCCACGTCGACGGCGGTCTGCACGCCATCGGCGCCTGACCGACACCGCACGCGCGAGGCCCGTACCCCTCAATGGGGGTGCGGGCCTCACCCGTACGGGTCCCCGGCCGGGCCGACCCGGCTCCGGCGACGCACCCTCGTAGTACGCGTCCCCTCCGCAGCGCCGGCCGAGGAGGTCCCCCTACGTGCGTCTTCCCCGCAGCCTGACCCCGGTGACCGCGGCCGCGGCACTGGTCCTCGCTCTGCCCGGCGGAGTGGCCCGCGCCGGTGACGGCAAGCCGCACGCCCCCGACCTCTTCGGCGCGTCCTGCCGGACCAAGGTGGACGGCTCCGAGGTCGTGGCCCACTGCCACAACCCCTACGTGCACATCGACCGGGTACGGCTGCACATCGAGTGCGCCCGCTGGTGGGACATCGACACCGACAGCGCGCCGGTGGCGGCCGGGCCCGCCATGACCGTGAAGCTGACCGGCCGGTGCTGGAAGGAGATCCGGGTGGTGTGGATCAGCCACCAGAAGGCGGGCTGAACCGCTCCGGACGGCACTGGAAGGGGTAGCTCGCCGCCTCGACGGCCGCCGCCCGCGCGTCCCCGGTACGGATCGCGTCCACCAGCCGGGCGTGGTCCATGTACGAGCGCTGCTCCAGGTCGGCGCCCACGTCCGCGCGCAGCCAGTCCCGCAGCACCTCGCCGAGGTCCGCGTACATCGCCGTCATCACGTCGTTGTGCGACGCGGACACCACGGCCAGGTGGAAGGTGGCGTCGGCCGCCACGAACGCCTCCGCCTCCCCGGCCTCCCACGCCTCCTCGCGCCGGGTCAGCAGCGCGTCCAGCTGCTTCAGGTCCTTCTCGGTACGCCGTTCCGCCGCCAGCTTCGCCGCCGACGACTCCAGCGTGGACCGCAGCTCCGCGATGTGCCGGGGATCGGCGTCGGCGAACCTGCGGTGCATCACCCCGGCCAGCTCGCTGGTGGCGACCACATAGGTGCCGGAGCCCTGGCGGATGTCCAGCAGACCATTGTGCGCGAGCGCCCGTACCGCCTCGCGGACGGTGTTGCGGGCCACACCCAGCTGCTCGACCAGCTCCGGCTCGGTCGGGATGCGGGAGCCGACCGGCCACTCGCCGGACGTGATCTGGGCGCGCAGCTCGGCGATGACCTGTTCGGACAGCGCCGAACGGCGCGGGTGGCTCAGAGGCATGGCTCACCTTGGCATGTGGGTTCCGGCCCGCACGAACCGGCCGGACCGGGGCGCCCCGTACGGAGTCGGCTCCGGAATGGACAACCAATCATCCCATGATTCTATGATGGGTCTCATGGCTGAGGAGACCCGGACGGTTCCGCACCGCCCCGACACCGAGATCCCCGTACCGACCACCGCCACGGCGCCGCCCGTCTGGGCCGTGCGGCTGGTCGTCGTCGGCATCGTGCTGGCCGCCGTCAACCTCCGCCCGGCCATCACCAGCCTGGGCGCGCTCCTGGAGGAGGTCCGCGACGGGCTCGGCATGAGCGGCGGCGTCGCCGGACTGCTCACCTCCGTGCCCCCGCTGTGCTTCGCCGTCTTCGGCGCCACCGCACCCCGCCTCGCCCGCCGCTTCGGGCCCGGCGCGGTGGTCTGCGCGGGCATGACCGCCATCACCGCCGGTCTGCTGATCCGGCCCTACATCGGCAGCACCGCCGGGTTCCTGGCCGCCAGCGCGCTCGCCCTGATGGGCATCGCGGTGAGCAACGTGCTGATGCCGGTCATCGTCAAGCGCTGGTTCCCGGACCGCGTCGGCACCATGACCGGCCTGTACTCGATGGCACTGGCCCTCGGCACCTCCCTCGCAGCCGCCGTCACCGTGCCCCTGACCGGCGCCCTCGGCGGCCGCTGGCAGTCCGGGCTCGCCGTGTGGGCGATCCTCGCGGGCGTCGCCGTGCTGCCCTGGCTGCCGCTGGTCCGCGAGCGGGTGCCCGCACCGGTGCCGGTTCCGGGCGCGGAGGCGGCACCCCGGCTCCGGATCGCCCGCAGCCGCACCGCCTGGGCACTCGCCGTCTTCTTCGGCCTCCAGGCCACCGCCGCGTACATCACCATGGGCTGGATGCCGCAGATCTTCCGCGACGCCGGGGTCCCGGCCGGTACGGCGGGCGTGCTGCTCGCGGTCACCATGGTCATGAGCGTCCCGCTGGCCTTCGTCATCCCGCGCCTGGCGACCCGGCTGCCCCACCAGGGGCCCATCGTGCTGGCCCTCGGCGTCTGCGGCCTCGCGGGCTACGCCGGGCTGTACCTCGCCCCCGCCGCCGGGGCCTGGGCCTGGGCGGTCCTGCTCGGCGTGGCCAACTGCGCCTTCCCGCTCGCGCTCACCATGGTCGGCATGCGGGCCCGCACCGGTCCGGGCGTGGCCCAGCTGTCCGCGTTCGCCCAGAGCACCGGGTACCTGCTCTCCATCCCCGGCCCGCTGCTGGTCGGCGTGCTCTACCAGCGCACCGGGGGCTGGGGCGTGCCGATCGCGCTCATGGCGGCGCTGATGCTGCCGCAGATGGCCGTCGGATTCCTCGCCGGACGGGACCGGATCGTGGAGGACGAGGCGGGGCGCTGACGCCGGGGGCGGCGGGGGCGGCGGGCCGGGGCCCGGGCGAGGGTGGGACACTGGCCGCATGCAGCCTGTGCTCGACCCGAACCCCCAGAACGGCCAGAAGAAGATGCTGATCGTCTTCGGCTCGTTCTTCGCCATCTTCGTCGTCATCGGCATCGTCGCGATGCTGCTCGCCCCCTCCTGATCGCAGCCGCCCGAGGCGGTGGGGCGGGGGCTTTCCCCACCATCCCCTAGGGGGCGGGGATCAGGGTCAAGTGGGTGGAAGCCCGGATGGGTTGACCGCCGGTGACCGCGTAGCTTCGAGGTGTACCGGGAGAGCGGTTCCCGGACGGCCCGACGAGCCACGGAGGCGACCATGCCGGTACCCGCCCACACCCGGCCCCACCCCGCCGGTGCCGCCGCCCGGCTGCCCTGGTGGGCGCTGGCGCTGCCGACACTCGCCTTCGTCGCGCTCCTGCTGCTCATCATGAACCCGTCGGACGCCCACGCGGCGAGCGGCGACCCCGCGCTCGCGCACATACTGGAGCGCGCCCGGCAGCTTGTCGCGCACTGAGCCGGCGACCCGCTCGTACCGGTGAATCCGCATGTCAACTCCCTGCGCCAGGTGGCCTGTTTCATGCGAAGCTGGGTGACATGAGCGTCGCTGAACCCCGCAGGATCGTCCTCTTCCGCCATGCGAAAGCCGACTGGCCCCAGGTTTCCGACCATGAGCGCCCGCTCGCCGACCGGGGCCGCACGGACGCCCCCGTCGCGGGCAGCAGGCTGGGCGACACCGGTATCCCCTTCGATCTGGCCATCTGCTCCACCGCGGTGCGCACCCGCGAGACCTGGAAGCTCGCCGTGCACGAACTGGATCACCGGCCGAAAACCGTCTATGAGGACCGGGTCTACGAAGCCTCGCCCGGCGAGCTGATCGCCGTGCTGAACGAGACCCCGGACGACGCGCGCAGCGTGATCCTCATCGGCCACAACCCCGGTGTGCACCATCTGGCCGAGATCCTCGCCGGGACCGCCGAGGGCGACGCCCGGGAGCGGATGAACCGGCGCGGCTTCCCCACCTCCGCCTTCGCGGTCCTGACCTTCGACGGTGACTGGAAGGACCTGGAGCCGGGCAAGGCGACGCTGGTGGACTACTGGGCGCCCTCCGAGTGACCTGCGCGGACATGCGGCAGGGCCCGGAACCACGACGGCTCCGGGCCCTTTTTCTCTCGTTTCTCCCCGCTCAGTCCTCGTCGTGCGTCTGGGCCGCCTCGACCTCTTCGCGGCTGACGCCCAGCAGATAGAGCACGGTGTCGAGGAAGGGGAAGTTCACCGCCGTGTGCGCGGCCTCGCGGACCACCGGCTTGGCGTTGAAGGCCACGCCCAGACCCGCCGCGTTCAGCATGTCCAGGTCATTGGCGCCGTCACCGATCGCCACCGTCTGCGACAGCGGCACCCCCGCCTCCGCCGCGAACCGGCGCAGCAGCCGCGCCTTGCCCGCGCGGTCCACGACCTCACCGGTGACCCGGCCGGTCAGCTTCCCGTCGACGATCTCCAGCGTGTTGGCGTGCGCGAAGTCCAGCCCCAGCCGTTCCCGCAGCGCGTCCGTGACCTGGGTGAAGCCACCGGAGACCACCCCGACCTGGTAGCCCAGCCGCTTCAGCGTGCGGATCAGCGTCCGCGCGCCCGGCGTCAGCCGGACCTCCTCGCGGACCTTGTCCACCACCGAGGCGTCCAGCCCCTTCAGCAGGGCCACCCGCGCGTGCAGCGACTGCTCGAAGTCCAGCTCCCCGCGCATCGCCGCCTCCGTCACGGCGGCGACCTCGGCCTCACAGCCCGCGTGCGCGGCGAACATCTCGATGACCTCGTCCTGGATCAGGGTCGAGTCCACGTCCATGACCACCAGCCGCTGCGCCCGCCGGTGCAGGCCCGCCGAGACCACGGCGATATCGACTCCGAGCGCCGAGGCACTCGCCGCCAGCGCGGTCCGCAGCGGCGCCGTCTCCACTCCGGACACGGCGAACTCCACCGCCGTCACCGGGTACTTGGCGAGCCGGAAGATACGGTCGATGTTGCCGCCCGCCTTGGCGATCCGCGCCGCGATGGCGGCCGTCGACTCGGCGGTCAGCGGATGCCCGAGCACCGTCACCAGCGAGCGGCCGACACCGCGCGGACGGTTGTCGCCGTGCCCCGAGATGATCTCGGCCTGCATCTTCATCGACTCGGCCCAGCTGTGCACGGTCGACCGGAGATCACCCTCCAGTCCGTCGGCGGGCTGGGTGACCAGCGCGCACAGCACCAGCCTGCCCCGGGTCACGACCTGCTCGATGTCGACCACGTCGACCTGGAAGGCGGCAAGGGTGTCGAACAGCCCGGCCGTGATGCCCGGCCGGTCCTTGCCGAAGATCTTGACAAGAAGAGTGGGGATCTCACCGGTCCGCGAAGCGGCGATCTGCGAAGCGCTCATGGTCCCACCACCGTATCCGGCCCCCACGAACCCCCGCCCGACAGGTCCGCCAACCGGACAGCACCCCGGTCCGTCCCGCTCGCGGTCAATTGGCCCCCTCCGCACCGGTATCCGCCCCTCAACTCCCGTGCGCACACACGCCCGACTACCAGTTGGGGGCCCGCGCCTGGAATAGTTCCCCACGATGTTCGACATCCCTAGACTCCCCGTGTCGGGGGTAATTCGGGGGACAACTCAGTGGGGCATGGAGTGCCGGAACTCGTACTGGAAACAAACGGACAGACCTGGACGCTCGATCCGTCCCGGTCCTACGCCCTCGGACGTGATCCGCAGGGCGACATCGTCTTCGACGACGCCAGGGTGTCCTGGCGACACGCCACGGTCCGTTTCAACGGGCACAGCTGGGTCATCGAGGACCACGGCAGCACCAACGGCACCTTCGTGCGGGGGCACCGCGTCGGACAGACGGAGCTGGGGCCCGGCACCGACGTGCACCTCGGCAACGCGACCGACGGCCCGCGGCTGGCCCTGACCGCGCCCGGCGCCGCGCAGGCCGCGCCGTACGCCGCCCAGTCCGCGGCCTGGGCCCAGGCGACGCAGGCCGTACCGCAGGCCGCGCAGCCGCAGCAGCCCGCGCACCCGCACGGCGCCGAGTGGCAGAGCGGCCCGCAGCAGACCCCCGCCTTCCCGCACCAGCAGGGCGGCGCCCCCGGTACGCCGGAGCAGCCCGCCCACGGCGACCGCAGCCCGACCACGTTCCACCAGTTCGCCCTCGGCCGCGTGATGCGCATCGGCCGTTCGCTGGACAACGACCTCGTCGTCTCCGACCTCCAGGTCTCCCGGCACCACGCCGAGTTCCAGACGACGCCCGAGGGCCGCTTCGAGATCCGCGACCTCGGCTCCCACAACGGCACGTACGTCAACGGCCAGCCGATCGCCAAGGGCGGCACCGCGGTCCTCGGCCCGGACGACATCGTCGGTGTCGGCCACTCGGCGTTCCGGATCGTCGGCGACCGGCTCGAGGAGTTCGTCGACACCGGTGAGGTGTCCTTCTCCGCCCGCCACCTCACCGTCACGGTCGACGGCGGCAAGCAGATCCTGCGGGACGTGTCCTTCGGCGCCCCCGAGAAGTCCCTGATCGCGGTCATCGGCCCGTCCGGCTCCGGCAAGTCCACCCTGCTCAAGGCGCTCACCGGCTACCGCCCCGCCAACGAGGGCGAGGTGCTCTACGACAACCGGAACCTGTACAAGCAGTTCGCCGAGCTGCGCCAGCGCATCGGCCTGGTCCCGCAGGACGACATCCTGCACAAGGAGCTGAGCGTCCGGAAGGCGCTGAAGTACGCGGCCAAGCTGCGCTTCCCCGCCGACACCACGCCCGCCGAGCGCGACGCCCGCATCGACGAGGTGCTGCGCGAGCTGAAGCTCGACATCCACAAGGACAAGAAGATCACGTCGCTCTCCGGCGGCCAGCGCAAGCGCGTCTCGGTCGCCCTGGAGCTGCTGACCAAGCCGTCGCTGATCTTCCTGGACGAGCCGACCTCGGGCCTCGACCCGGGCATGGACCGCGATGTCATGCAGCTGCTGCGCGGCCTCGCCGACGACGGCCGCACGGTCCTGGTCGTCACACACTCCGTCGCCGAGCTGGCCCTGTGCGACAAGCTGCTGGTGATGGCGCCGGGCGGCGCGGTGGCCTACTTCGGCCCGCCGGAGGAGGCGCTGAACTTCTTCGGCTACGACACCTGGGCCGACGTCTTCTCCGCCTTCGAGAACTACCGCGACTACGACTGGGCGGGCCGCTGGAAGGGCTCGCAGCACTACCAGATGTACGCCGCCGACCTCGACGCGGTCGCCGCGCAGTCCGTCACCGCGCCCCCGCCGCAGGCGGTCAAGCCGCCCAAGCCGCAGAGCTGGGGCTCCCAGCTGTTCACGCTGGTCAGACGGTACGTGGCGGTCATCGGCTCCGACCGCGGCTTCCTGGCGCTGACGGTGATCCTCCCGGCCGTGCTCGGCGCGGTCAGCCTGCTGATCGACCACGAGAAGGGGCTGCTGGTCAACCCGGTCAACCCCAGGACCGGCCTGCACGTACCGAACGGCACGGCGACGACCGTCCTGCTGATCCTCGCGGTCGGCGCCTGCTTCGCGGGCGCGGCGAACTCGGTCCGCGAGCTGATCAAGGAGCGGGTGATCTACGAACGGGAGCGCGCGACCGGCCTGTCCCGCTCGGCCTACCTGATGTCGAAGGTGGTCGTCCTGGGCGCCGTCACGGTGCTCCAGGGCCTGATGGTGGGCCTGATCGGCTTCGCCAGCCGGGAGATCCCGGACCGGGGAGTCGTCTTCGGCGGCTCGACGCTGTTCGAGCTGTGCCTGCCGATCATGGCGCTGGGCTTCACTTCGATGATGTTCGGCCTGGTCATCTCGTCGCTGGTGCGGACCGCGGAGAAGACCATGCCGCTGCTGGTGATGTTCGCGATCATCCAGGTCGTGTTCACCGGCTGCCTGTTCACCCTGCACGGCACGCCCGGTGTCAACGAGTTCTCGTACCTGATGCCGTCCCGCTGGGCGGTGGCCGGGGCCGGGGCCACGCTGGACTTCAACGACATCGCGCCGAACAGCGACGACCCGACCAGTACCGACCCGCTGTGGAACCACTCGGCGGCGGCCTGGAGCCTGGACATGGTCGCGTTGATCGCGCTCGGGGTGGCCTGCGGCTTCCTCGTCTCGCGCTTCCTGCGACGGCACGAGCCGGAGGTCATGCGCAAGTAGCGGCGCTCGCTCGGCGACGAGTCACGTGAAGGGCGGCACCCCGTTCGGGTGCCGCCCTTCCGCGTCGTCTCAGAGGTCCGCGCCGACCTCAGTACGCGCTGTTCACGTTGTCGATCGAGCCGTACCGGTGCGCCGCGTAGTTGGCGGCGGCGGTGATGTTGGCGACCGGGTCGTAGATGTCGTGCGAGGTGCCCTTGACGTGGTACGTGGCGAACGTCGGCGGGATCACCTGGAGCAGACCCTTGGACGGGACGCCGTTGATGGCGTTGATGTCCCAGCCGTTGATGGCACGGGGGTTGCCCGAGGACTCACGCATGATGTTCTTGTGCAGCCCGTGGTAGCTGCCCGGGATGCCCTTGGCGTGCATGATGTCGAGCGACTGGCGGATCCAGCCGTCGAGGTTGTTCTTGTAGGTCTTCGCGGAGACCGTCTCCATCTGGGGACGCTTCGCGGACCGGTCGGCGGCCTTCTTGGCGGAGCGCGACTCGGCGGCCTTGCGCTCGGCGGCGGCCTTCTTCTTCGCGGCGTCGGCGGCCTGCTGCTTGGCAGCGGCGTCGGCCTTCTGCTCGGCAGCGGCCTTCTGCTTGGCCTTGATGGCGTCGAGCTTGACCTTGTCGCTCGTCAGCGGGCTGCTGAGCGTGTCGTGCAGGTCGCGGGTCTGGCTCTGCTCGGCGGCCACCTGCTTGGCGGCCACGGCCGGGGTGCCACCGGCCACGGTCGTGGCACCGCCGGGAACGGCGGACAGGGCGATGGCGGCGGCACCGAGGGTGCTGACACCCGCGATGGCGATCTTGTGCTGCTTGTTCAGCGCGGAGAACTTCTCGAGCGGGCGACTGAGACGACGATGCAGGGCGTTCTTGGGCATGGCTTGATGGACCTCTTCGTTTGCGCGGAGGTCGCTCTCGCGTCCGCCGGGGGAATCGGTTCCTCCAGCACGAACGCTGCGGGGTGAACCGCGGCGCTGAGCGACAGGAGCAATTCTTAGCGGCCGCAAAATGCCCTGGCAATGATGTGACGTACGAAGCCGGGTAGTGGATCAGGTCCACGTAAAACAGGACAGATCAGCATATCCGCCCCGTTCATTCGGGGGTGCTCTGTCTCCTATGTCCGTTCGTAAGTGATGTGCGCCCTATGCGAGGGCTCACACCGGTACGGGCCTGATGTTACGCGGGGGTCATCGGGTGCTTCTCTGCGTTAGCAAACCCCCCGGACACCCTCTGTCTGTGCGTGCCCGCCCGCCCGCGCGCGCGTTGTACCTCCTCGTGACGCCCGCCTGCGCCACGCCGGTACCGTGAGGGCATGAGTCAAGGTCCCCGGTCCGGTCTCGCCGCGGTGAGCTCCGCGCTGCTGGCCATGAGCAGACATCTGGAGGTGCGCGACGTCCTCAAGACGATCGTCGCCTCCGCCCGCGAACTGCTCGACGCCCAGTACGCGGCCCTCGGCGTCCCCGACGACCACGGGGGCTTCGCCCAGTTCGTCGTCGACGGCGTCAGCGACGCGCAGTGGAAGGCCATCGGCCCGCTGCCCCGCCAGCACGGCATCCTCGCCGCCATGCTGCGCGAGGGCCGCCCGGTGCGCCTGGGCGACGTACGCGAGGACCCCCGCTTCGAGGGCTGGCCGGACGCCCACCCCGAACTCACCGACTTCCTCGGCCTGCCCATCCGGGACGGGGACGAGATCATCGGCGCCCTCTTCCTCGCCAACAAGAACTGCCCCCGACCACAAGGCGGTTGCGGCTTCACCGAGGAGGACCAGTCGTTGCTCGGCATCCTCGCCCAGCACGCCGCCATCGCCCTCACCAACGCCCGCCTCTACGAACGCAGCCGCGAGCTGACCATCGCGGAGGAACGCTCCCGCCTCGCCCACGAACTCCACGACGCCGTGAGCCAGAAGCTGTTCTCGCTGCGCCTCACCGCCCAGGCCGCCACCGCCCTCGTCGACCGCGACCCCGCCCGCGCCAAGGAAGAACTCCACCAGGTCGCCGCCCTCGCCGCCGAAGCCGTCGACGAACTACGCGCCGCGGTCGTCGAGTTGCGCCCCGCCGCCCTGGACGAGGACGGCCTCCTCGCCACCCTGCGCACCCAGATCCAGGTCCTCGACCGCGCCCACACCGCCCGCGTCACCTTCACCGGCCACGGCCTGCGCGCCCTGCCCGCCGCCCAGGAGGAAGCCCTGCTGCGCGTCGCCCAGGAAGCCCTCCACAACGCCCTGCGCCACTCCGGCGCCGCACACGTCCATGTCGACGTGGAACGACGCGGCCGCGGAGCCCTCCTCCGCGTCACCGACGACGGCCGCGGCTTCGACCCCACCGCCGTCCGCCGCGCCGGACGCCACCTCGGCCTGGTCTCCATGCGGGACCGGGCGAGCGGCGCGGGCGGCACACTCACCGTCGAATCGGCGCCCGGCAAGGGCACGGAGATAGAGATGGAGGTGCCCGGTGGCTGACCCGATCAGGGTGCTGCTCGTCGACGACCACCAGGTCGTCCGCCGCGGCCTGCGCACCTTCCTGGAGGTACAGGACGACATCGAGGTCGTCGGCGAGGCCGCCGACGGCGCCGAGGGAGTCGCCCGCGCCGAGGAACTGAGGCCCGCCGTCGTCCTGATGGACGTCAAGATGCCCGGCACCGACGGCATCGACGCCCTGCGCGGGCTCCGCGAACTCGGCAACCCCGCCCGCGTACTCATCGTCACCAGCTTCACCGAGCGCCGTACCGTCGTCCCGGCCCTGCGCGCGGGCGCCGTCGGATACGTCTACAAGGACGTGGACCCCGACGCCCTCGCCGCCGCCATCCGCTCCGTGCACGCCGGACACATCCTGCTCCAGCCCGAGGTGGCCGACGCCCTCCTCACCCAGGAAGAGGCCAACACGGGCCAGGGGAGAGGAGGCTCACTCACCGAGCGGGAGCGCGAGGTGCTCGGCCTCATCGCCGACGGCCGCTCCAACCGGGAGATAGCCCGCGCCCTCGTCCTCTCCGAGAAGACCGTCAAGACGCACGTCTCCAACATCCTGATGAAACTCGACCTCGCCGACCGCACCCAGGCCGCCCTGTGGGCCGTACGGCACGGCATGACCGACTGAGCCGGGACGTCAGCGCCGCTCCCGCTCCTCCACCACCGAGTTGTACGCCGCTACCCGCGCCCGCCGGGCCGTCCGCTCCACCGGGCGCAACGCCTCGGCGCGCGAGGCCATCTCCGAGGCGCTCACCGCACCCCCGTGCCCCCGCTCCTGAGCCAGCGAGACCAGCAGCCCCACCCGCCCCGCCAGCTCCAACACCCGTGCCGCACGCGGCGGATACCCCGGCGCCAGCACCTCCCCGTCCCGCTCGGCCCGCGCCCGGTACGCGTCGATCGCCGCGGCGGCCACCGGCCCCGAACCGGCCACGTCCAGCCGGGACAGCACTTCGGTGGCCTCCCGCAGCGCCTCCGCCAGCTCCCGTTCCGCCTCACCGAGCGAGGGCACATCGGCGGGCGGCGCCTCCCGTACCGGCAGCACGTGCCACACCACCTCCACGTGCACATCGCCCGCCGGACCCGCCTCCGTGACCTCCGGCACCAGCCCGAAGGCGGCTCCGGTGCAGAGCACCGCCTCCCCGGCGGCCAGCGCCCGCGCGTTGAACTCCGGCGGACCGCTCAGCCCCAGCGGATGCCCCGGCGCGGGCAGCGCCACCCGCAGTCCGCTCACCCCGAGCGCCCGCAGTCGGCCCAGCGCCAACGTGAGCCCCACCACCCCGTTCTCCCCGGGCAGCCCCGCCACCCGGTGCACCGCGTCGTCACCGACAGCGGCCACTACGGCGTCATCCGGCGAGACAAGTCCGGCCAATAGGGCATTTCCCCAAGCGGCGAGGCGTCCTGAACGCGGTTCCGTGAGCATGCCCCCACCCTAAGGACCGGACCGATGGAATGGAGCGGGGCACTCGTGGCGTAGATTTCATATGGGCTGCGCCCATCGGCGCGGCGACCCAGCCACAGGCGTACGCGACAGCCGGGACCGGCCGCAGATCAAGGGGAGACAACGCGCTCATGAGCGATGTTCTGGAGCTTCAGGACGTATCCGTGGTCCGTGAGGGCCGGGCTCTGGTGGACCAGGTCTCCTGGTCGGTCAAGGAGGGTGAGCGCTGGGTCATCCTCGGCCCGAACGGCGCGGGCAAGACCACCCTCCTGAACGTCGCGTCCAGCTACCTCTTCCCCACCAAGGGCACCGCCACCATCCTCGGCGACACCCTCGGCAAGGTCGACGTCTTCGAACTGCGCCCCCGTATCGGCATGGCCGGCATCGCCATGGCCGAGAAGCTCGCCAAGAGCCAGACCGTCCTCCAGACCGTCCTCACCGCCGCCTACGGCATGACCGCGGGCTGGCAGGAGGAGTACGAGGACATCGACGAGCAGCGCGCCCGCGCCTTCCTCGACCGCCTCGGCATGAGCGACTTCCTCGACCGCCGCTTCGGCACCCTCTCCGAGGGCGAGCGCAAGCGCACCCTGATCGCCCGCGCCCTGATGACCGACCCCGAGCTGCTCCTCCTCGACGAGCCCGCCGCCGGACTCGACCTCGGCGGCCGCGAGGACCTCGTCCGCCGCCTCGGCAGGCTCGCCCGCGACCCCATCGCGCCCTCCATGATCATGGTCACCCACCATGTCGAGGAGATCGCCCCCGGCTTCACCCACGTCCTCATGATCCGCCAGGGCAAGGTGCTCGCCGCCGGACCGATCGAGCTGGAACTGACCTCCCGCAACCTCTCCCGCTGCTTCGGCCTCCCCCTCGTCGTCGAGCAGGCGGGCGAGCGCTGGACCGCGCGCGGCCTCCCGCTGGGCTGACCCACTTCTTCCGGCCACCACCGGTCCGTTCGCACCCTGTCGGCGGCCCGGCTCCCGGACCTACCATGACCGGGTGAACGCCATAGACGCCTGGGTGTGGTGGCTCGTGGTCGCCGTGGCCCTCGGAATCCCGCTCGTCGTCACCGCCATGCCCGAGTTCGGCATGCTCGCCGTCGGAGCCCTGGTGGGCGCGGGCGCGGCCGCACTCGGCTTCGGCATCGTCGTGCAGGTCCTCGCCTTCGTGATCGTCTCCGTCGCGCTCATCGCCGTGGTCCGCCCCATCGCGGCCCGCCACGGCAGCCGTCGCCCCCATCTGCCCACCGGGATCGACGCGTTGAAGGGCAAACAGGCCGTCGTCCTCGAACGGGTCGACGGCGCGGGCGGACGCGTCAAGCTCGCCGGGGAGATCTGGTCGGCCCGCGCCCTCGACACCGCCCGCGCCTACGACGTCGGCCAGGAGGTGGACGTCGTGGACATCGAGGGAGCCACCGCGATCGTCATCTGACCTCGCACGACTCAACTGAACCGAACAGCACGCGACTTGCCGGACGGTCTGGCAGACTCGACCGGCAAGATCCTTCACAGCCACGGCAGCCGCCGCGCGCACCGAAGCGGAGAGGGGATACGGGGAACACGATGGAACCGGTCATCATCGTCCTGGTCATTCTGGTGGTGTTGGTCTTCATCGCCCTGATCAAGACCATCCAGGTCATCCCACAGGCCAGCGCGGCCATCGTCGAGCGCTTCGGCCGCTACACCCGCACCCTGAACGCGGGCCTCAACATCGTCGTCCCGTTCATCGACACCATCCGCAACCGCATCGACCTGCGCGAACAGGTCGTGCCGTTCCCGCCCCAGCCGGTGATCACCCAGGACAACCTGGTGGTCAACATCGACACCGTCATCTACTACCAGGTCACCGACGCCCGAGCCGCCACCTACGAGGTCGCCAGCTACATCCAGGCGATCGAGCAGCTCACCGTCACCACGCTGCGCAACATCATCGGCGGCATGGACCTGGAGCGGACCCTGACCTCCCGCGAGGAGATCAACGCGGCCCTGCGCGGCGTCCTCGACGAGGCCACCGGCAAGTGGGGCATCCGCGTCAACCGCGTCGAGCTGAAGGCCATCGAGCCACCCACCTCCATCCAGGACTCGATGGAGAAGCAGATGCGCGCCGACCGCGACAAGCGCGCCGCCATCCTCACCGCCGAAGGCACCCGGCAGGCCGCCATCCTCACCGCCGAGGGCGAGAAGCAGTCCCAGATCCTGCGCGCCGAGGGTGAGGCCAAGGCAGCGGCCCTCCGCGCCGAGGGCGAGGCCCAGGCCGTCCGCACCGTCTTCGAGGCCATCCACGCGGGCGACCCGGACCAGAAGCTGCTCTCCTACCAGTACCTCCAGATGCTCCCGAAGATCGCCGAGGGCGACGCCAACAAGCTCTGGATCGTCCCCAGCGAGATCGGCGATGCCCTCAAGGGCCTCTCCGGCGCCATGGGCAACTTCGGCAACTTCGGCGGGGGCGGGGGCGGCGGCGCCGTACCCCAGCAGACCAAGGGCACGGGCACCGGCACCGACCGCCGCGAGCGGCCGACCATCGACTGAAGCCCACCCGGCCACGACACGGGGCCCGCACTCCCGGCGAGGGAGAGCGGGCCCCACTGTCATGTACGGCACTGTCATGTACGGCCTACGCGGCCGCGGGCGGCGCCAGCCACTCCGGCAGCGCCGCGAAGTCGGCCGACCCCAGCGCCAGCAGCATCGCGTCCGCCGGAGTCGGCTCGAAGGGCTGCCGCAGCAACGGCATCCCCGCCTGCTGCGGCGTCCGGTCGGCCTTGCGGTGATTGTCCTCCGCGCAGGACGCCACCGTGTTCAGCCAGGAGTCCGCACCGCCCTGCGCCCGCGGCACCACATGGTCCACCGTGCTCGCCGCCCGCCCGCAGTACGCGCAGCGGTGCCGGTCCCGCACCAGCACACCCCGCCTCGACCATGGCGCTTGTCTTCGGAACGGCACCCTTACGTATCTGCACAGCCGGATCACCCTCGGCGCGGGCATGTCCACCGCCGTGCCGCGCATCCGCAGCCCGAGGTGCGCCTGCTCCACCACCGCCTTGTCCTGGAGCACCAGCACGACGGCGCGGTTCACCGTCACCGTCGACAGCGGCTCGAAACTCGCGTTCAGGACCAACGTGCCACGCATCCCGCCCACCTCCCGTGCGCCTGTCCGCACCCCCGGCGGACCTGGATCAACTCTGGACGGGCGCGACGAGATGGACAACGAAATAAAAAGCGCCCGCCCCTGATCAATTCCAAGACCAGGGGCGGGCAAACACGGAAGGGGCACTCAGCCGCGCGCGGGAATCTCGTACTCCCCGATGAGCTGGGCACGTGCCAGCGCGTGGAAGCGCAGATTGAAGCCGACGACCGCCGGAGTGGCGTCCGCGCCGACACTCAGCTTGTCCTCGTCCACCGCGTACACCGTGAACACGTAACGGTGCGGACCGTCGTCGGGCGGCGGGGCGGCGCCGACGAACCCCGGGTCGCCGTAGTCGTTGCGCACCTGGACGGCGCCCTCGGGCAGCCCCGCGAAGTCGCCGCTGCCCGCACCCACCGGCAGCTCCGTCACCGACGCCGGGATGTCGAAGACCACCCAGTGCCAGAACCCGCTGCCGGTCGGCGCGTCCGGGTCGAAGCAGGTCACCGCGAAGCTCTTGGTCTCCGGCGGGAAGCCGGACCAGCTCAGCTGCGGAGAGGTGTTCCCCTCCGACTGCACCTGGGCGTCCTTCAGCGTCCCGCCCTCGGTGATGTCCTCGCTCGTCACCGTGAACGACGGCACGGGCGGATGGAAGTCATGGGGGAGCGGCCGCCGCTTGAGCTCGGTCACGTCGATACCTCCTGCTGATCGTTCTCGTTCGTGTTCCGACCCTAGAACCAGTTCCGCTTGCTGCCGACCTCGGACAGCCACTGGTTGAGGTAACCCGCCCAGTCGGTGGCGTGGAAGTCGTGCAGGCCCACCTGGAAGGAGCGGAAGGTGTCCGAGCCCTCGCTGAACAGCCCCGGCCTCTTGTCCATCTCCAGCACGACGTCCATCGCGTTCTCGTCGGCGACGAAGCTGACCTCGACCTGGTTCAGGCCCCGGTACTGCGACGGCGGGTAGAACTCGATCTCCTGGTAGAAGGGCAGCTGCTGCCGGGTGCCCCGGATGTGGCCGCGCTCCATGTCGGCGTTCTTGAAGCGGAAGCCCAGCTGGATGAAGGCGTCCAGCAGCGCCTTCTGCGCGGGCAGCGGGTGCACGCGGATCGGGTCCAGGTCGGAGGAGTCCACCGCGCGGGCGATCTGCAGCTCGGTGGTCACCCCGATGTGCATCCCGCGCAGCTCCTGCCCCTCGATCACCGTGACGGGCGTCTCCCAGGGGATCTCCAGCCCGAACGGCACCGCGTGCACCGCCCCGGCCTGGAGCTCGAAGGCCCCGCCGAGCCGCACCTTGGTGAACTCGACGTCCTGCTTGTACTCCTGGTCGCCGCCCTCCACCTCGACCCTGGCCTGGAGGCCCACGGACAGCCCCTCGATGTTCTGGTTGACCGAGCCGCCCTGGATACGGACCTCGCCCTGGACGACCCCACCGGGCACCACGTTGACCTCGGTCAGCACCGTCTCGACCGACGCGCCCCCGGCCCCCAGGCTCGCGAGCAGCTTCTTGAACGCCATTGACTCTCCCTTTAGGAATGGACCCTCGACCCGTACCAACGCGAACCGGCCGTGACCGGTTCCGCAGGGACGACGACCCGGCTGCACTACCCTCGGAGGGCATGATCACGCCCCCGGACCGTACGCCACTGCCTCGGGAGTTCTTCGACCGTCCCGTACTGGAGGTCGCCCCCGACCTCCTCGGCCGCCTCCTCGTCCGCACCACCCCCGACGGTCCGATAGCCCTGCGCCTCACCGAGGTGGAGGCGTACGACGGCCCGAACGACCCCGGCTCGCACGCCTACCGCGGCCGCACCCCCCGCAACGACGTGATGTTCGGTCCGCCCGGCCATGTGTACGTCTACTTCACCTACGGCATGTGGCACTGCATGAACCTCGTCTGCGGCCCCGAGGGCACGGCGAGCGGTGTCCTGCTCCGCGCGGGCGAGATCGTCGAGGGCGCCGAGCTGGCGCGCGAGCGCAGGCTTTCGGCCCGCAACGACAAGGAACTGGCCAAGGGCCCGGCCCGTCTGGCCACCGCCCTGGACGTCGACCGCTCCCTCGACGGCACCGACGCCTGTACCCCGGCGGACACCCCGATCCGCGTCCTCACGGGCGCCCCCGTCCCGCCCGAGCAGGTACGCAGCGGCCCGCGGACCGGAGTGGCCGGCGACGGGGGAGTCCACCCCTGGCGCTTCTGGGTCGCGGACGACCCCACCGTGAGCCCCTACCGGGCCCATGCACCGAGACGCAGGTCACGTTGACGCGCCCTTGCGGGATGCGTAATGTAGCCCGAGTCGCTTGAACCGGGTACGGCAATCGCCTGCAGCCGGAAGCGGCCACCCACTACCTACGACTTCCCCTGGCGGGGATGATTTCGGCGTGCCCGCACGTCCGAATTCGACTCCGCGGGACTCGATTATGAGTCGCAGCGGAGATCGACTAACGTAGTGAATGTCGAAAGGCCGAACGGCGAAAGCCGAAAAGCCCAAGGCAATCCCCTCCGACTGGGAATCAGACGCCGAAAGGATCTGATAGAGTCGGAACCGCCGGAAAGGGAAACGCGAAAGCGAAGAACTGGAAAGCACCGAGGAAATCGG